>NZ_JALNMG010000005.1:0-429683 GCF_023156515.1 Microbulbifer sp. CAU 1566
AATAGTGGAGCCACGATTTCACGTTGCCAAATCTGGCTACACCAGGTGCCGGTACCACCGTTTGTTGCACCAGACTTTCCGAAAGCCAAAGCTCAAAATGCCACCGCTGTAAAAAACACTAACGCCCAGCGCAGGCGCAGCCAATGTGGAGCACCTTTTGTGTTAATGTTTGAGCGCCAGCGAGTAACACAAAAGGCGCGTAGAGTTGGCTGTCGCTCTGCCGCTGTTTGTTAGGCATTTACGCCCCTCAGATTTGGGTAGTTACTTATTAGAAGTTCGTACATTTCAGGCTTACCACTACAGTTTTTCCTATCGAGGGCTTCTTGTAGTAGATCTCTACCTCTCCAATCTTTGATAGTTACATTTGGGCGATACTCTAAAAGGATTTTTAATGCTTGTAAGTCTTTATCATTAGCATCGCTGGTGTACATTGCCGCGGTTGTATTATCTGAAGAGATTGCATTTACATCTACGCCAGCTTTTAGCAATGACTGCATAATTCCGAAATAGTGCCTATTTGTTGCCCACATTAACGCGGTATGACCTTGATGGTACTCAGAGTTACCAGAAGTATCATTTGGATCCATGCCATTGTTAAGAAGCATGTCAATGACTGCTTGATCACCAGCCATAGCAGCATTAATTAAAGATCCATCTCCTTGAAATGAGCCACCCTTTTGTATTAATGCACATGCGAGTTCAGACTTCTTTGATTGTATACAAAAAACCAGTACCGTTTGGCCGAACGGGCCTCTAGCATTTTTTAAGGTCTTTTCTGTGGCAAGAGAAAGAACTTTCTCGTCGTCGCCTCTCATCAATGCTTTGAATATCTTTGGTGCAAAAATCTTATATAGGAATAGAGAAAATCGCTCTTTTAATTCATCAAGAGAAACAGTTTCTATAAAAATTGCCAATTTTCTCTCCTAGGTGCCTAACGCCGCGCTCAGCCGCGGACAATTTTGGGCGCTTTATGCGCGATAATGGGAGCGCAGCGACTGCGCATAAAGTGCACAAAGTTGGCCGTCGGTCTGCAGCGCATTGTTAGAAGCCTCCTCCGTAGTAGGGCTCTACAACAAAACCATTATGAGAACTCACCACAACTGCTGGATAATAAGCTCGATACGCTGCGTCTAAGATTTCATCTGTAACCCAAAATAGGTGGCGACCTTCCGAAATTTTCCCCTTGTAAGAAATACGAATATGATGCTGGCCGTTTTCATACTCAAGGGAAAACTTTCCGTTATAATCAAATTTATCCTTAAGCAATGTCTTCCGGTTGATTTGCGGCCCTAAAGACAAAGGAAATTGACGAATGCGTACACTATTCATTATTAATTCAATAAAATTATCTACGTTAGACGTTTGTTCGACCCCACGCGTGAGAGAACATTCCAGGTACTCACTTGAAACAAGCTTATTTATGGAAGTTTCAAGAATACGCTCCGAAGCTCTGAGTTTATTATAACTAGCACAATCCGATGCGACCTTTCCAGATTCCATAGCAATTTTGCTTTTTTCCCCAGCGAAACATACTGAAGAAATCATCATCAAAGCGAAAAAGTAACTCCGCACTGAACCTCCTAAAGCTTATAAAACTTATTTAGATTGAATTACTGTACGAACCTTAGTCTTGAACCCGATGGAATATCCTCTTTATGTAGCCCCATTAAAATATATGCTCCTTTTTCGATAGGAGTTGGCATTCGCCTGAGAAGCCACTCTTTAAAGGCCACCGTTTCGACATAATCACCATCAGGTTTAAGAACCTTAACCCCGAGAGGCTTACCGACAGGACGATCTGAGATATCGTCGAGGATCACAGCCACTCCCCGACCTGTAATCTCAAAGCACTCTACTATTTCGTACTCACCGGTCATAACTTCAACTTCTAACGCCGCGCACAGGGGCGGCTTACTTTATGCGCGTTTTGCGCGAAAATAGGAGCGAAGCGACTGCGCAAAACGTGCATAAAGTAAGCCGTCCCTTTGCTGCGCATTGTTATGTGCATTTCCCTGGAGGGACAATGCGAAGAGTCTCTGCGCCCAACTTAGTTTTATTCTTTGACAGGCAGATTTGTTCACCTACTTTCACTTGCCCCGCAGAAGATACATTTACGTCGGCCAATCTTCCATCGTTTAACTTAACCCTCAACATCGAACGATTACCAAGGTCAGATCCTACATAGAAATTTTCTATTGCGACAGCCCATGTGTATGAGGTTTTCGACGCGGGTATTCCAGAATATACAAGCAGAGAAACTACAACTGCTACTACAGCAAACCCTATCAATAGTGAGTTTTCGGCAATGTAGAACCTTATTAAATTTTTCACTTCACTCCGAAACTGTTTCTTGCACATAACAGTTAATTAGTAGGCGAAGTGCGCGATTCCCCTCTGCCTCATATCTTTTGAATTCTTTGACGCAAGAATGCCCCGGAGCCCTTGAAGCGTCAAGATTTCCGACGATTCCTCCTAATCACACCCCAGGAGTAATTGATCGACCTGCCCACTATCCCAATATTTCGGACACCACCTAACCTTTTGAAAAATAAGGATAAATTAAAAGTTCACAATCAATCCACTAGTTATGGGGCAGTGTAATCACTTGTAATTGGCAAAACTCAAGAACTGTGCAAAATACTGTATAGATAACCAGCAAAGGAAGTGCTGATGGAAGACTTGCCTCGCCCTATTCCAAACCCGCCGGTGCGCTTTATGGATCGCTTGCGAGCATTTATGCGCGCCAAAAGACTGGCTTATCGGACGGAAGATAGCTACTGCCGATGGATTCGGGACTTTATCCGGTATCACGGTATGCAAAGGCCCGAAGACTTGACGACAAGGCACATCGACCAATGGCTATCGCATCTGGTCTGCGATCGTTCGGTGTCGGTGAGTACTCAGAAAGTGGCGTTGAACGCTGTGGTATTCCTCTACCGGCAGTTTTTGCAGCTGGATATGGATACACTTCAGTTTCAGCGTGCCTTAAAAGGGCGGAGGTTACCTGAGGTATTCAGCCATGCGGAGGCGACAAAGGTCTTGTCATTGATGACCGGCCCGACGTTGCTCGCGGCATCCTTGATGTATGGCTCCGGGTTGCGCGTTATGGAGGCGCGCGACTTCGAGTGCGCGACCTGGATTTTGAGCGGCGATCGTTGATTGTCCGTGAATCCAAAGGGGATAAGTGGCGTAATACCCTGTTACCTGAGTCGTTAATTGGTTCGTTAAAGTCTCAAGTGGATCTGGCCATCGCGCTACATCGCCGTGACCTTGAGGAGGGTTTCGGTGCTATCTATGTCCCGGGAAGACAATCAGTCACTAACCGGGAGCCCGGTACTGAGTGGCTATTTTTATTTCCGGCACCAGATCGGGCGTTGTGCCCGATTACCCGGGTGGTACGCCGGCACCACATGCGCGAACAACAGATACGTCGCGCGGTGCGCAGAGCAATCAGGCAAGCAGGTATTCCCAAACTGGCCAGCTGTCATACGTTCCGCCATTCATTTGCAACCAATCTACTTATGGCGGGAACCAGTATTCGGAATATTCAAGAGCTGTTAGGCCACAGTGATGTGAATACCACCATGATTTATACCCACGTGGTGGGCAAGCACAAAGATAATGTGATCAGTCCTCTCGACCGCTCCAATAAGTAGTGAACAGTTCTTCGTGGGCGGGTAATTATATAGAGGAGAAAAAAAAGGCCCGCGATCGCGGGCCTTTTTTTGCGGGTTACTTGATTCCCAGTACTTCCTTTCCCTGAATGAAGGTCACATCCACAGGGATGTTCGCCTCCGCCAGGCGATCCAGGTCGGCCTGCAGCTCAGAGCTGATTACGCCCATACCGTCCAGCAACTCCTTGGCTTTGGCATAGTTACCGTCGCCCTGCACGGTCAGGATCAGATTGGACAGCTTGGTCATGGCCGCCTGCATTTTCTCGAAGTCGACACTGTACTGACCGGTTGCTTCATCACGGGTGAAGGCGCCTTCATTTTTAAAGAAGTTAAAGCGCATCATGTTGGCCTTGCCGTGGGCGCTGGCGGCACCAAAGCGTACGCTGCGGAATATGCCGGCGAGGAAGGTGACGTAGTTGTCCATCAGCTCCCCCTCTTCCAGCTCACCTTTCTCGTGCAGTTTGGTGATCATGTAGAGGCCAAGAATGTCTGCCTTGCCTTCTTCCAGCGCGGAAGAGGTTTCTTTCAGTGCCTGGCGCACATTGCTGCCGTCGGTGACGGTTTTCTTGATGCCAAGGCCGTGGGCCACTTCGTGGAACATGGTATTGGCGAAGAAAGCGTCGAAGGTAATGTGCTTGCGCTGGTCTTCCGCGATCAACACACCGCTAATCGGCAGCATGATCTGGTCAAACTTGGCGCGCATGGCATTTTTCAGCTGTAGGCGACGGGTGCCTTTTTTCAGCTGAACTTCTTCGTCGTTTGGCAAGTTGATGGCGATGGTCTTGGAGCCCGCGTTGCTATGCCCCGCGTAGTAGAGCACGTCGTAGGCATTCAGGTCGGAATCGGTTCCAGGAGTCTCCGCTTTGTACTTGTCATCCACCGGTAGGCCGCGCTGTAGCTCCGGCAGGAAGGCGGCGAACTTGGCCAGTTTTTCACTCCAGGCCATGTCTTTCAGCAGTACATAGGACTCGTAGGCGGTACGGTAGGCGAAGAGCTGATCTTCATAGTTTTCGATGGGGCCGATCACCACGTCGATGCGATTGTTCTTCATGTCCATCCAGGCCATGTCACTGTCGCGGAACTGATCGCTGACCAGCGCATCGGCGCGCAACTTCAGGTAGTTGGCGAATTCGGCATCCTCGGCCAGCTCGGATGCCTCGCGCAGCAGTGCGGCAGCCTTTTCCAGCTCAGTTTTGTAGGCTTCGGAATAAGACACCAGTTTCAGTTTGCCATCGCTATCGCGGCGCACCAGAGAGTACTGACCTTCCTTACCCGGTTGCTGCCAGGCCTCAAACTCTTTCTTGGTCATATCTTCCGGGTAGAACTCAGCCCCCAGGGGTTTGTCGCTGTAGCCCTCGATAAACGGTTTGTTGTCGTTCAGGCGATCCCAGGGACCATAATTGATGTCGGCGAATTTACGCGCAGCGCTGTCGTCGATGCCGCTCAGCAATTCCTGCGCCGGGCCGTAAGATTGCTGCCAGAACAGTTGATCCATGATTTTGCTGGCGTCGATCAGCAGGCCAATCATCTGGCGTTGCTTGTCAGACAGGGAAGAGAGATCCGCATTCAGCTCCACCGGTGCATAAATATTGAACCGGGACGGATCCACCCCTTGCGCGATGCCTCCCGCCTGAGGTCCAGTCGCCGGCTGCGCAGCTTCCGGTTTTACGGCTTGGGCGGAGGATTCCGCGGGTGCCGCGGACTCGGTTTCGGTGGTCATTTTGTTGGCGGTTTTATCGTCACTGGAGCAGCCAGCCATAACCGCGAGTGCCAGTGCGGAGGCGGCAAAGATTGCAGCTTTCATTCAGGTTCCTGCCTGTTGTTTTATTGGAGTAACGCCCGGGGGCTTGGGAGCCACATTAAATGTGGTCCCAAAAGATGTCCAGCTGTCCCCGGCGCAGAGCCCGGTGGGCCGCATATTCGACTGCAATTATGGGCAAGGAAAGGAAATTACGTGGCGCCAACTGCGCAGGAAAAAACAATTCACGCCACGCGTGTGGAAAAGACGGCAATAGCACACATGGCTAGCGGGATGAATGCCTACTTGCCGAAATCTCTTATCGGGAAGCCCTAGGGCGCAGCGGTTTCGGAATCCAGGGACCGCTCCCGCTGCTGCATACGCCACAGTGCCGCATAGTGACCATCGGCTGAAACCAGCGCACGGTGGTCCCCCTGCTCCACAATTCTGCCCTGATCCATTACCAGGATCAGATCTGCATCCACCACGGTGGATAATCGGTGAGCGATCACCAGGGTGGTCTGCTCCCGGGAAATTTCCTGCAACGCCCGCAGTATCCCCTGCTCCGAGTGGCTATCCAGGCTGGACGTGGCCTCGTCAAACACCATGATCGGCGGGTGCTTTAGCAGGGCCCGGGCAATGGCTACCCGCTGCTTCTCGCCGCCAGAAAGTTTCAGGCCGCGCTCACCAACCATGGTATCCGCGCCTTCCGGCAACTGGGCAATAAAGTCATCCAGCTGGGCGTGACGGATGGCTTCCATAACCTCGTCATCACTGGCGCCGACACGGCCGTAGCGCACATTTTCCAGGATCGATTGGTTGAACAACACCGTATCTTGCGGCACTACCCCGATGGTGCTGCGCAAGGAGTCCTGGCTCACTTCACGGATATCCTGGCCATCCACCACGATGCTGCCAGTGTCGACGTCGTAAAAGCGAAACAGCAGCTTGAACAGGGTAGACTTGCCCGCCCCACTGGCACCTACGATGGCCACCTTCTGCCGCGGCGCCACGGTAAAGCTGACGCCTTTCAGGATTTCCCGATCCGGGCCGTAGCCGAAATGCACGTCGCGAAACTCGATGGCACCGCGCTCGACCGCAAGCTCGGCTGCATTTTCACGGTCCTCGATCTTCGGTTTGACGTCGAGAATCGAAAACATTTTTTCGATATTGGCCAGTGCACCCTTCATTTCCCGATAAACAAAACCCAGGAAATTCAGCGGAATGAAGATCTGCATCATGATGGCGTTGATCAGCACAAAGTCACCAATGGTCATAGTGCCTCTGGTGACATTGACCGCCGCCATCACCATGGCACCGCACATGGCGGCCGCGATAATCAGGGCCTGGCCCGCGTTCAGCCCGAACAGCGACAGGCGGCTCTTGCGCCGGGCCTGCTCCCATACCGCCAGCTCCCTGTCGTAGTGACTGGCTTCATGCCGCTCGTTGCCGAAATATTTGACGGTTTCGTAATTCAGCAGGCTATCGACCGCGCGGCTGCTGCTTTGGGATTCCGCCTGGTTCAGCTCCCGCACAAAGCGGGTGCGCCACTCGGTGGCGACTACGGAAAAACCGATATAGGCCGCCACCGCCCCCAGCACTAGCAGGGCAAAACTGGCGCTGTAATTCCACCACAACAAGCCCACCACCATCAGGATTTCCACCAGGGTGGGCACTATGTTGAACACCATAAAGCGCATCAGAAACCCGATGCCGGAATTACCCCGTTCAATATCCCGCGACAGGCCGCCGGTGCGGCGGTTAAGGTGATAGTCCAGGTCCAGGCGGTGCAGGTGCTGGAAGACTTCCAACCCTACCCGGCGCTGGGCCGCGCTCGGTGACGCGACCGAAAATGGTGTCTCGCAGTTCGCCAAACAGCACCGAGGAAAAGCGCACAAAGCCGTAGGCCAGCAGTAGACCGAGCGGCAGTGCAATGGCAGCAGCCGCACCGCCGGCCCGATCCAGGTCATCGACAATATGTTTAAGCAGGAACGGCAGCCCCACACTGGCCGCCTTGGCGCCAATGAGGCACAGTAATGCCAGCAGCACCGGGCGCTTGAATTCCAGTAGATAGGGAAACAGGGTTTTGAGGGCGCTCCAGTGGACATCTTCCAGAGCGACGGCGGACTTGGGTCTGGGCATGGTCAATCTCGGCAAAACAGGCGCGCAGTATAACCGACCATCGACTCCTGATTGGGCGGCAACTTAGCTCAGCGCCCTGACCGGAACGTCATCCCGGCGCCCGATGGGAACGTCCAGCACCCGCACCAGGAATTCCGTCAACACACCGGCCGTAAAGCCCCAGATTTCGTAGCCCTGGTACTCGTAGGCCGGCAGGTAGATACGCCGCTGGTCGATGGTGATACGGTCAGTGCGAATCCGTGGATCATCAAAAAACCATGAAAGGGGTACACGGAAGATGGCGTCCAGCTCGCCGGGATTTGGGGTAAGTGTCGCATCGGCAGGCACTATGCCAAGCCAGGGGGTTACTTCTACCTGCCAGCGGGTACTGCGCGTCCACAAGGGGCCAAGAACCCTTACCTGATCCGCAGGCAGGCCTATTTCCTCGTGAGTCTCCCGCAGTGCGGTGTATTCGAGGGAAGGATCGGTATCGTCCCAGCGACCACCGGGCAGGGATACTTCGCCGGAGTGGCTGGATAACTGTTGGGAGCGCAAGGTCAGGATGACCTGTGGGTCGGGCTCATCGGTCAGTGCCAGCAATACGGCAGCGTGGCCGTGCAGGTTCGGGCCTTTTGGCACCCGCACCCGCAGCTCGTCGTTCACTGCAGAAAACTTGCGTTCAATAATATCCAGCATTGTGTGCTTCTAATACCGCTGCCACTCTTTCTAACACTATACCGCTGCGGAATGAATTGACCAGTACAGTGATTAACCGGACCAAGCGCATTGAACGTCATGGCATAAGCCTCTGACCGAGTTGCTGCTTAAGTCATTACGTCGTCCGCACCGACATCCTTGGGCTGGTGCCCGCCTTTCAGCTTCTCCCGCACGCCTTGTACCAGGCCGTAGTAAATAGGGACGAGGAAAGTTGAAAAGATACTTGCAGCAACCATGCCACCAAACACTGCCAGCCCAAGAGATACGCGGCTGGCTGCGCCAGCGCCTGAAGCGATGACCAGTGGAAAGATCCCCAAGATGAATGACATCGCCGTCATCAGCACAGCGCGAAACCGCAGGCGTGTAGCCTCCAGCGCAGCCTCTTCTACTGATTTCCCCTGATCCCGCTGCAACATGGCAAATTCCACCATAAGAATCGCCGTCTTCGCGGACATGGCGATTAGTAGCACCAGGCCAATCTGGGTATAGAGGTTGCTGTCGTGCCCCACCAGCCAGCACGCCAGTAAACCGCCGGCAATGGCAATGGGGATCGCGAGCAGTACCGCGATGGGAATGGACCAGCTCTCGTACTGGGCCACGAGAAACAGGTAGGCGAACAACACGGCGAGGGAGAACAGAATCGGCGCCAGGTTGCCCGCGCTAATCTCCTCCAGGCTGGAACCGGTCCACTCATAGCTGTAGCCCTGGGGCAGCTGCGCCCCCAGAGCCTCCATCGCCCCCATGGCCTCACCGCTGGAGTGGCCAGGCGCGGGCACACCGTTGACGCTGATACTGTTGTACATGTTGTAGCGATTCACCGTCTGCGGCCCGACGATCGGCAACACCTCGGTTACCGAGCTGACCGGTACCAGCCCACCGCTGTTGGCGCGCACGAAGAAGCCGTTTAGGTCCTGCTCATCATCACGAAATGGCGCATCGGCCTGCGCCATCACCCGAAACATTTTGCCGAAACGGTTAAAGTCGTTAACGTAGAAACCGCCGAGGTAGGTCTGCAGTGTCAGGTACACATCGGATAGCTGCAGCCCCAGTATGTGCGCCTTGTCTTTGTCTACCTCTAATTGCAGCTGGGGCGTGGCCGCCTGATAGGTGGTGAAAGCACGGCCAATTTCCGGGCGCTGGTTCGCCTCACCGAGAAGCGCATAGAGCACGGCTGCAAGCTCCTGGACATCCCGTCCTTGCAGGTCCTGCAGCACAAACTCAAAACCACCGATAGTGCCAAGACCCGGTAGCGCCGGCACCGGAAACGCCTGAACCTGGGCCTCGGGAACCCCGGCCCCCATCTGCTGCACTTTGCCGAGAATCGCAAACTGGTTCAATTCCGGCGACGTGCGCTCATCCCACGACTTAAGGATCACGATCATAAATGCGGTATTGGAAGTCACACTGTTGGACAACAGGCTGAAACCCGGTACCGCCATCACGTGTGCCACACCATCCAGTTTACCGATGTTGTCACTCAACCCCTGCACGACATTGACCGTTCGCTGCAGCGACGCCCCGTCAGGCAGCTGCACGTTCATCATGAAAAAGCCCTGGTCCTCATCCGGGATAAATCCTGTCGGCACCGCGCTAAACAGCCAGGCACACAGCACACCCACACCCACGATCGTCGCCAGCCCGATGATCGGTCGCAGAACACAGAAACGCACGATGCCCACATACATTTTTGTCGCACTGCGCAGGAAACGGTTAAAGAACCCGAACACTCCCGTCAATTTCTCCCCGTGCTCCCCCTCGCCTTCGGTGGGGCGCAACAGCAATGCGCTGAGTGCCGGACTCAGAGTCAGGGCGTTGACACTCGAAATAAATACAGAAATGGAAATGGTAAGGGCAAATTGCTGATACATCTGCCCTGTCAGACCAGGCATTAGCATGACCGGCACAAAAACCGCAAACAATACCGCGGTGGTGGCAACTACCGGGCCCGTCACCTCGCGCATGGACTGCATTGCCGCCTCTTTCGGCGTCAGCCCTTCGCCCAGTAATCGCTGGGTGTTCTCCACCACGATAATGGCATCATCCACCACAACACCAATGGCAAGAATCAATGCGAATAGGGTAACGGTATTGATCGTCATACCCGCCGCATACATCACCGCAAAGGTGCCGATTAGCGACACCGGTATCGCCACCGCGGGAATCAGCGTTGCACGCCAATCTTGTAGAAACACAAACACCACGACGATCACCAGCAACAGGGCGATCACCAGCGTCTCCACCACCTCCTTGATTGAGGCAATCACGAAATCGGTGGTGTCGTAAAGAATTTCCGATTTCAGCCCCACAGGGAAACGCTGGGAGAGAATATCCATCTTTGCCTCGATGGCCTGCGCAACGCTCAGCGCATTGGCATCCGGCAGCTGGTACACCGCGATTACAGCCGAGGGCTTGTTGTCCAGCTCACCGAACGCGCTGTAGCTCAGGCTACCGAGTTCGATTCGAGCGATATCACTCAAGCGCACAATGGCGCCATCGGCATTCGAACGAATGCTGATCTTGGAAAATTCTTCCGCGCTTTCCAAACGCCCGCGCGCAATGATGGTGTACTGGAACTGCTGTTCTTTCTGGATTGGCGGCGCACCAATACTGCCCGCAGCCACCTGCAGGTTTTGCGCACGCACCGCAGCAATCACATCGCTCGCCGTCACATCCAGCGCTGCCATCTTGTCCGGATTCAGCCACAGCCGCATGGAGTAATCCTGGGCACCCAGGATCTGCACGTCACTGACACCGTCCACTCGCGCCAGCTCATCGCGAATAAAGATTTCGCCATAGTTGGCCAGGAACAGGTTATCGAACTTGCCCTCTGGCGATAGCAGGTTCACCACCAGAAGAATGGTATTGGATCTTTTTTCTACGGTTACACCGCTGCGAGTCACCTCTTCCGGTAGGCTCGGCGTCGCCTGCTGCACGCGATTTTGCACATTTACCTGGGCGACATCTCCGTCATAGCCGCTCTCGAAGGTCACTGTCAGGCTGTAAGTGCCATCGCTGCTACTGGTAGAGGACATATACTGCATCCCCTCCACACCATTGATCTGCGATTCGATGGGGATGGCCACACTGTCCCGCATTACTTCGGCACTGGCCCCCGGAAAGGAGGCACTTACTTGCACCGTGGGCGGACTGATATCCGGAAACTGCGCGATAGGCAAAAGTGGCAGGCATAAAATCCCGGCGAGACTGATCAGGATCGAGATGACCAGCGCGAAACGCGGGCGACGGATAAACGTGGCACTGATCATTATCAGGCCATCCGAAACAACGGTGCGATATGCCGAGAACTACTTGCCGTCAAAATACGCATCCGGCTCCCTTTCCCGTGTCGGATCTTCCCGATCCCGCTGCACATCCGTGTCAGAAGCACCGGATTTTCTGCGCTCCTGTTCCGTTACTTCGCCTTCGCGTAATGGCATTACCGGGCTTGCGGTACTGGGCGGCTCTACCGTTTTTAATCCCTTGTACGGATTTAATTGGGTATTTTGCGGGGTAACCGGTTTTCCAGCATTCACCCGTTGCAGGCCGTTTACGATGAGTCGTTCACCGGCCTTGAGCCCCTCGGTTACTGCCCACAACTCCCCTTCCCGCTGGCCCAACTCCAGATAGCGCTTGTGCGCGATGTCCTGGTCATCGACCACGTAAACAAAGCGCCCCTGCATATCCTCCTGTACCGCTGCCTGGGGAATCAAAGGCTTGATCCCTTCCTTGCCAGAAAACACACTGATTTCCACCCGCACGAATTGCCCCTGAATCAACAGTTGCTCGGGGTTGGGGAAGCGCGCACGCACCAGCGCAGAGCCGGTGTTGGGATCGATCTGGTTATCCACAAATATCAGCAATCCCGGATACGGGTACATCTCACCATTGGGCTGTTTAATCCGCACATCCCGACGTTCTTGAGCAATCCCCTGCTGACGGCGCCGCTCCGCCTCTTCCTGCACTACAAATAGCCGGTGTTCAGGCACCTCGAAATTGACCAGGATCGGATCCATGCGCACGATGGTCGTCAGCGGCTCCGAATTGGGACCTACCAATGAGCCGTCGGTAAACTGGCTGCGGCCAATGATGCCCATCAAGGGCGCGCGGATTTCGGTGAATCCCAGATTGAGTTCGGCCGTTTCCACATTCGCCTGCATCGCCTCCATCTGAGATTGCGCAGACTCGTAGTTGCCGGTGAGTTCATCCATCTGCACCTTGCTGATGGCGCCGGTGCGCACCAGCTCTTGACCCCGGTGGAAATTGCGTTCCGCGATAGCGAGTGCTGAACGCGCTTGGGACAGGTTCGCGCGCTGATTCTCCAGCGCGGCCACGAACGGCCTGGGGTCGATGACATAGAGCAATTCGCCCTGCTGCACCATCTGCCCCTCGACAAAATTTCGGCTCTCTATGTAACCCTCTACCCGCGGGCGTACTCGGTATTCGTCGGTTGCTTCCACCCGCCCCACATATTCATAGCGGGGCACAACCTGGTGCGCACGCACTGCCAGGACTTCCACCGGTGGCGCCTTGGGTGCCGGCTGTTCCTCTTTTTTCGAGCAACCGAGCACCACCAGGGTAAGCAAGAAGAAAACAACAAAACGCGCCATGGAAAACCAACCATCGCCAACAGCTAAAAATTCTCTCTAACACTATAGAAGGCAGACTGGCGCTCACCCCTTCCGCGGGTATACTTGCGCCATGAAATTTTGCAGCCACTGTGGCCACTCCGTCGTATTCGAGATCCCCGCCGGGGATGACCGCCCCCGCCATCTGTGCCGGGATTGCGGCGCCATTCACTATGTCAATCCACGGGTAATCGTCGGTGTATTGCCTTATCTGGGCGACCAGGTGCTGCTGTGCAAGCGTGCCATTGAGCCGCGCCACGGGCTCTGGACCCTGCCGGCGGGCTTTATGGAAAATGGGGAAAGCAGTGAACAGGGTGCCCTGCGGGAATCCTGGGAAGAAGCGCGGGCCAATATCCGCGTCGACGAGCTGTTTTCGGTCTTCGACATCCCGCATATCAATCAGGTATACCTGATCTATCGCGGCGAACTCACCGACACCAATTTCGGCCCCGGCCCGGAGTCTCTGGAAGTGGAGCTATTTGACGAGAAAGACATCCCCTGGGAGGAGATGGCCTTTCCGGTAATGACCCAGACACTGAAGCACTATTTCAGCGATCGGGAGAAAGGCGTTTATGGCCTGCACCGAGGAGTGATCGAGCGGAAGCTCTGATCTGAATTACACGGGAAAGGATCCCTAAGCGCAGCGATCATCCAGCCGCCACAGGTCGAAGGCGGGTTCTTCGTAGGGGTGGGCGCTGCGCATGGCGGCGAGGACCGCGTCCACCACCTCGTCGGCACACACGGTTTCCACCCGGTATTCCGCAACCTGCTCCACCTGCCCCGTCTGCCCGATAAACGGCTGACTGCCGTCCAGCGGGCGGAACTGACCCATCCCCAACACCTGCCAACAGCAACTGTCGTAGTCGCCGATTCGCCCAGCGCCGGCAGCGAACAATGCCTGCTTGACCGGCTCCAGGTGCGACTCGGGAATATAGACGCAAAGTTTGTACATCGTCAGATCACGAACTTCAAAATAACAGGGTCATCAGCTTGCGCTGGTAGGTGGTGGCGACCGGGTCACCGGCGCCCAGTGCCTTGACGATATCGAGGTAGGCCTGCTTGGCAGCACCTTCGGCAAAACCCATATCTTTGCGCAGCAGACCCAGCAAAATCTCCAACGCCTCTTCGTGACGATCGGCCTGGCTCAGCTGTACCGCCAGTTTGTAGGCTGACTCCTGGTCGTCCGGGTTTTCCGCCAGCGCCTGTTGCAGCGCCTTGATTTCCGGGGAGTCGGCCGCCTGCAGTTTCAGCTCCAGCTGCGCCATCAGCTGCTGGTAATCGGCATCCTGATCCGCCATCAGAATCTTGCCCAGTACCTCTTCGGCATCCTTTGCGCGATTCTTTTCCAACAGCACCGCCGCGTACTGCTTGGCGATATCCGCGCGCTCACCGGAATCCCCGTAGGCCTGACGCAACAGCGGCAGCGCCTCGTCCAGTTGGTCTTCGCCAATCAGTTTCTGCGCCTGCTGCAGCTGTAGGTCCCAGGACTTGGGCAGGTACTTGTCCAGCATCTCGCGGATCTGCTTTTCCGGCTGGGCGCCGGCAAAACCGTCCACCGGCTGGCCGTCTTTCAGCAACATAACCGTCGGCAGGCTACGTACGCCCAGCTGGCCGGCGAGCGCCTGCTCGGTATCCGCATTCAGTTTTGCCAGCAGGAACTGGCCGGCGTATTCATTGGCGAGCTTTTCCAGAACCGGCATCAGCTGCTTGCAGGGCTCACACCAATCCGCCCACACATCCACCACCACCGGGCGCTTCATGGATTCCTCGATCAGCACCTGCTGGGCGTTCTGGGCGGTTACGTCAACAATGAATTCTTCCACTTTAACTCCTGAATTGGGCAACTTTGCCTGCACCGCCACATTTGGCCATGGCGGCCAGTGATCGGGCAAATTTAGCGCGCTATGATACCGGATTCAGCGCCGATCGCAGCCCGACGGCTCGAAAATCGCCTGGCGCCGAGGGTAAAAGGTAAACTGCCGCCAGAACCCGCAACTCCATGCCCACAACCCTATGCCCACAACCTCTCGCCCGGAACTGACCATGTCCAATCCCATTCACAAAGTTTCCCTGCTGTTCGCCATGGAGGAAGAGGCCGCCCCTGTCATCGCCGCACTCGGCCTTGCCAGGGATTCGGCGCTACACGATGGTGACCTGCCGTTTGTCACCTATTCTGGCTCGGCGGGGGATCTGCAATTGTCGCTTACCGTGAGTGGCCAGGACCCGCGCTTCCAGGTGGAGAACATCGGCCCGGTCGCGGCCACCTTGATGAGCTACACCACCATAGACTGTTTCTCGCCCGACCTGGTGATCAGTGCCGGCACTGCCGGCGGCTTTGCCGCAAGAGGGGCAGAAATCGGCACTGTGTACCTGAGCGATGATCGCTTTGTATTCCATGATCGCGTGGTGCCCCTTCCAGGATTTGATCAATCTTCTATCGGGCACTACCCCGCGTTGAATGTGCGGCGCATGGCAGCCGACTTGGGCCTGCCCACCGGCATTGTGTCTTCTGGCAGCTCGCTACAGAAGCATCCGCGGGATATTGACGTGATTGAGACGTTTGGCGCCGTCGCCAAGGAAATGGAAGCCGCGGCTGTAGCCTGGGTGTGCATGTTGAAAGGCACCCCATTTGTGGCCATCAAATCGATTACCAACCTGCTGGACGGCCCCGGCACGTCGGAAGCACAGTTTGTCGAAAATCTCGCAACTGCCAGCCAGAGTTTACAGGAGCAGGTATTACGCGCGCTCGCCTATATTCAGGGGAAAAACATACTGGCCTTGTCCGACTAATCTCACCGGACTGACCTTGCCGGACTGACCTTACCGATAAATATCTTCCTTCCCGTACGAGAGTTCAAGCGCCTGCCGCTCAATTTTGCGCAGGCCTTTGACGACCAGGCCGTAAGACCGGTCCATCATCCGCTCGATTTCATGATCCGGCACACTGCCATCCAGCAGCACTGTGTTCCAGTGTTTCTTGTTCATGTGGTAACCGGGTAAAACCCCGGAAAATATATCCCGCAGGGCCTGGGCTTCATCGGGGTCACACTTCAGGTTGGTGCGAGCCAAACCATCCTGAGTTGCCAGGGTAGCGAACATTTTTCCCTTGATTTTGAACACCGCCACATCGGGACCGAAGGGGAAGTCCTCAACGGTTTCGGGACGAGTAAGCAAATAGCTGCGCGCGCTGGAATAGTTCATGGGGCTAAATGTTGATGAAACCAGTCTGCCACTGCCTGGATATAGGCCTGGCGATTTTTGTTGAAGCTATGGCCGTCGCCCTCGAACTCCACCAGGCGGTGTTTGAATCCCAGGGTTTCCAGGCGCTGATCCAGCTTGCGGGACTGCTCAACGGAAACCCGATCATCTGCGCTGCCGTGTATCAGCAGGATCGGGACCTCCCGGTTGAGAGATTCCGCCCAGTAGAGTACCGAGCGACGCTGCAGCGCTGCCACTTTATCGTCGTCGTACCCGGGTATTCTGTTGCGGAATACTGTTTCCATATCCGGGCGCTCTTCCAATCCTGCGGCCAGGTCCGCGACGCCCGCAGCCACGACCAGTGCCCTGGCGGGTACGCCGGTTCGCGCGGTCATGAAGGTCTGAATTCCACCGCGACTGTGTCCCCACATACCGACTCTTTCTACATCGGCGCCCTGAATATCGGGGATAAGGTCGAACAACTGGCGAACATCATGGATATCGCTGCCCCCAAACTCATCCCTCGCCGCTCTCACATCTGCTGCCCCCGCCTTGGCGAAGGTACCGCGATACTGGCTGCCGATGACGATAAACCCCTGATCCGCGAGCGGAAACAGGTTGCGCATCATGCTGGTAAAGGTAACGGCGCCAAAGTCGCCATTGCCGCCGCGGTTGTAGACCACAACCGGTAACCTGCCCTGAGTATTCGCAGGTCGGATCAGGTAGCCAAGAACATCGATACCATCGACGGAGTAAGTGAAATGTTCGCAGCGAATCCTTGTGCGGAAATATTCGTACGTCTTTTCCGGAAAAGTGCGCTGAAATCCTGCCAGTGCTTTTTCGGCTTTTTTCTCTGGTAAATTGCGCGCGGCAATTCTGCTTGCCATCAGTGACGTCCACTCGGCATAACTGGCGTAGTCGTCGCTCCAGCAGCTCTCCGCGTTCTTGATCAGCGGCGAGGGCCCGTTACCAGTTTCCTCGGCCCAATTCACGCCGGGTGTCATCAAGGCTGGCAGCATCGCCAGTAGCACCACGAAAAACTTTGTCGGACACATGGCTTTGCCCCACACGCAAAAGATTACCAGTTCAGTGACGACGGCAGACGCGGTGAAGACAGCAGTTTGGAAAAGCGTTGCCAGTGTGCGTCTTCTGAATCCTCGCCCTGCTCCACGTACTCTTTCACCAACTGCTTGCCCCAGTTGTAATTGATCACATAGGCACCGTAGGTATCCACAAAGCGCACTCGCTGCCGGGCCTTTTCGGGGCTCATCACGGCGTATTGCTGAAAGTGTTCTACGGCTTTTTCGCGGTCAATGTCGCCATTGATATACTGGCGGGCGACCACATTTTCGGCAAAACTGAGTTTGCCTTTCAGCGCCAGTACCTGGTCATACTTTTCTGCCTGCTGGGGATCCAGACCCGCCAGGGGATAGAGCACTTCTTTTTCAAACGCCAGCCGCTTTTCTCCCGGGAAGGCGAGATCAATACCGTAGTTTGCACTGCCCTCTGCGATCAGCGACTGCGGACTGAACAATGGGTAAACACTGTATTCCACCCACCCCTGGTCTTTCACCAGGGTTTGTTCCAGCAAAGCGTTGTAGGTGTGATGCCCCGGGTAACCTTCGTGGCAGCCGAGATCAATCGCGCGGTCAATATGGATGGGGAGCTCGGTGTTGATCTGGATCAGGCTCTGGGCATTACCCTGATACCAGTTGTAACCGCTCCAGGGTTTGTCCTGGACATACTCCAGCACGAAGTTTTCATTGGCGGGCAACTGCACATGGGCTTTGGTTCTTTCCCGGCAACCTTTGATGGCTGCGTCAAAAACCGCGGCCATTTTATCGGCGGGAATTTCGAATTGATCCTGAAAGGCTTTCACCCGCAGGTACAGTGGCTCCTCCCCTGGCAACAGCTGTTCCAACTCCGCCAGTACCGGCTCAAATTCACTGTACTCTTGTATCGGTGGTGCCGTGTCGTATAGCGCCAGTGCCTCGCGGTCAAAGTCGCGGAAGCTGGCATCAGCCAGGTGATGCGCATGGTAAACCACCGCCCGCAACTGGGTTTTGAGGTAGTGGGCACGCAGGGTTTCCAGGTCCGATGCCGGCTTTACCTGTTGCGGCAGGCGCGCCAGTAACTGTTCCGCGCGGCTGGCCAATTCTGCCGCCGTCGCAGGATCCTGCACCGCTGCATCTTTCCACTCGGCGGGCCCATAGTAGGCATCCACGTAACTTCTGTCGTGATTGCCCAGGGTCAGCACAAGTCGCACATAGTCTTGCGCCAGCTGATCCATATCCAGGCTATGCAGGCCCTCCGCGGGCGCAGCTTGCTGGCCATTCGCCGTGGGCTGCGCCGATGCCGTCGATTCACGCTTTTCCGCCGGGGACTGCCGGTTGTCGCAGGCGGTAAGGGCGAGGAGAGAGAACAGCAACATGAGCAGCAACAGAGGTAGCGTTTGACGAGAAAATGATTGAATCACGGTAAGCCTTATCCTGAGATTGAGTTGTCTGTTTGTGTAGCGAGTCTAGCGCCTGAAAGCCCAGGGCTCAGGGCACCAGTGCAATTTCCGGAGGCAGCTTCGACAGTTCCTGCTTGATCCACTGCAAAAACAGCTGCACCTTGCGTGTCCGGTGCATATCCCGGTGCGTAATCAGCCACAGGTCTATCCGCCAGGACTCCGGTGGCGGCAGCATCTGGAGCAACCCTGGATTGCTGGCGGCGCCCCAGCAATGCAAAGGCGCCAGCCCCACACCTTGCAAAGCCGCATCTGCAAAGGGCCCGAACTCATTGCAGCGGAACACTACCTGTTCGTCGGGCACACTACGCGCTATCCAATCGATAAATGGCACAAAGGCCATTTCTTCGATGGCACTGGCAAACCGGTGCCCCTCAATGTTTTCGAGGCTTTCCAGCGGTCCACATTCCCGCACATAGTCTTTCGACGCGTAGAGACTATGCTGCAGGCTGGCGCCCAACTGCACCACATAATCTGGTGCCGTGGGGCGGGCGCCAGGGCGAATGCCTATATGCGCCTCACCGTGCTCCAAGCGCAGGTGGCGCCGATCAGCCACTATCTGCAGACGCACCTGTGGATAGCGCTGCTGAAATCCGCGCACGATTGGCATCAGCTGCGGAATAAGGTTATTGACCGTGGTAATGATGAGAGTTCCGCGGAGTTCCTCGTCCACCCCCTGTACCCGACCGACCAATTGATCCAGCTGATCCTGCATGTTTTCCGCGGCACTCATCAGCATGCGGCCGGCTTCCGTGGGAATGTAACCGCGGGCATGACGGTGGAAAAGGCGGGTTTTCAGCGCCTTTTCCAGAGTGTCGATGCGCCTGAGTACCGTGGTGTGCGATACCTCCAGCTCCAACGCCGCTCCCGACAGGGTACCCGCCCGGGCCACCGCCAGCGCATAGTGCAGGTTGTTCCAGTCTTTAACCGCCACGCCAATTCCTCGGATGGTGCCTGATTTCCGTTCCGTGGTCGCTATTCGGGCTCCCCACTGATCTCAGGCAGGCTAGACGAATAACACCTTCTGTGCAAATACGCACAGTAGCATTGCGCACAGTGCATTTATGTTCTTCCGCGAATCGGCCAGAATCCCTGCCATTGAAGTAATCCCCGGCGTCCAGCCCTTTAGCAGGCGGGCCCGGAACCAGATAAAGAGGGTTCCCCATGAGCACTGCAACCACCGACGTAACCAACGACCAACGCAAACCGCGTCTGCTGGCGCTTGCCGGTAGCCTGCGCAAAGACTCCTACAACCGCCAACTGGCTGCCAGTGCCGCACAGCTGGCCCGTGATGCGGGTGCGGAAGTGGTTGAAGTCAATTTGCGTGACTATCCCCTACCCCTGTTTGACGAGGACCTGGAAGCGGCCGGTATCCCGGACAATGCACGGGCATTAAAAGACCTGTTTGCGACGGCCGATGGCCTGCTGATCGCAAGCCCGGAATACAATGGCTCGGTAACGGCCGTACTGAAAAACATGATCGACTGGGTTTCCCGCCCGGACGGGCAGTTTGCGCGCGCAGAGCTCTTCGCCGGCCGCCGCGCGGCGCTGTTCGCCACCTCACCCGGCGGCCTTGGCGGCATGCGTGGCCTCAATCACCTGCGGGACATACTGCAGCCACTGGGTACCTGGATAAGCCCTACCATGCTGGCAGTGCCCAGCTCGATGAACATCTTTGATGAGCACGGGAAACTGGTCGACGAGATGGCGACCGCGCAATTACGCGACCTGGTGCAGCAGACGATTGCAGCGATTCCGACAACAACAATTCAGGCATAAACGGACCACGGAGGAAGCGCTAGCGAAGAGGGGCGGCGGATCTTCAGCCCTGTTCCTCGTAGCGCTTCCAGTACCGCTGCATTTTCAAAAAGAGGAAGGACGCCGTCCAGGTAATCAACACCAATCCAGTCAGCGCCTCCAGGCCCGCAGTGAAACGCAGCTCGCCATGAGGCTCTACATCACCAAAACCCAGCGATGTATAGGTAGTGAAGGAGAAGTACACACAATCGATCAGCGTGCCGTTGAAGTTGCCGGTGAGCGTGCCAAAAAATGGCGAGTTGTACATAAAGTAGTAACCCACCGCGAACATCCAGATCTCCAGCACATGTCCCACCAGTGCACCGAAAACACCAATCAGCACACCAAAATTGCGGCGCAGCTTGAGTTTGTGGCCGAGAAAAAACAGGCTGTTGAGCACCTCGTGATGGATCACGACGGCAAACGACACCAGAGCGGCATTAATCAGGAAGGCAAGCAGCATATCAGCGACGCTTTTGAAAGAATTCCTTGACCAGAGTACCCGCTTGCTCCTGCAGAACGCCACCTTCAACCTGTACCCGGTGGTTGAAAAATGTTTTCTCGGGCAACTGCAGCTGGCTCGCCACTACCCCCGCACGGGGTTCGGCCGCGCCGTAAACCAGGCGCGCAATACGCGCGTGAATCAGGGTTCCGAAACACATGGTGCAGGGCTCAATGGTGACATACAGTGTGGCACCGGGCAGGCGGTAATTTTCCTGATGACTGGCTGCTGCGCGCAGGGCAACGACCTCTGCGTGGGCACTGGGGTCGGACGCCGTAATCGGCTGATTGAAACCCTCACCAATGATCTCCCCGTCCAACACCACCACAGCACCTACCGGCACTTCTCCCAGCGCAGCGGCCTGCGACGCCAGCTCCAGTGCCCTTTGCATGTACATAAAATCCCGTGGTGTGGCCAAGGTTAACCTTCCTGCTCGATTGAAGTTACTGCTTTGATCCCGTGTTCCGCTTGGCACACATTATTCACTGGGTTTACGCAAGCGGCGCAACAGAAAATCGGCTTCCAGTATCAGTCGATCCAGCTGTTCCAAAGACTCGCGTGCCTCACTGCGCCCTTTCCAGGCAAACGGCGTCATTGAAAGAAAATCCTTGATCAGCGGCTGCCCGGCGATTTTCAGCGGAAAGCCGCAGCGCAATTCCACATCCGGATCCAGGCCTGCCAGCGGCGCCGGCGCCTCGTGCAGCTGGGGGCTTTCATACAGTCGGCTTTTAAGGCTCCAGAGGTGCTCTGGACCAGGAGAGACATCCAGCAACACGCCACCCGGTTTCAGTACGCGCACCAGCTCTTCGACAGGGCCTGGTGCGAAGACGCGCAAAATGGCATCGACACTGCCATCGGCCACTGGCAGGTGGTAACTGCTGGCCACGGCAAAATGTGCAGCTTTCTGCTTTTTTGATGCCAGACGCACGCCAGCCTTGGCAATATCGATCCCGCAGATCTGCTGTTGACGCCAACCATAGGCTTGAAGAGCGCGACTGTAATAGCCTTCACCACAGCCCACATCCAACAATACCGCGTGACTATTTCCCAGGTTCGCCAGCAGGGCACCAATGGCTTCCGCCAGTGGCTGGTAATGTCCCGCCTCCAGAAAGTTGCGGCGAGCATTGAGCATTTCCGCGGAATCACCCGGCTCACGGCTGCGCTTCTGCTGCACCGGCAGCAGGTTTACGTAGCCTTCTTTTGCACAGTCAAAACTGTGGCCACTGGCACAACGCCAGCTTCTGTTGTGCAATTCAAGGGACTGTTTGCAATGGGGGCATTGCCAGATCATGCGTTTTCGCTGATTTCCTGTTGTCTGTGAGCCGCCGTTTTTTTCAAAATCATTTCTGCGGCTTTTTCGGCGATGGCAATAACCGGCGCATTGGTATTGCCACTGATGAGGGTCGGCATTATGGAGGCATCCACCACCCTCAGTCCATCAACACCACGCACGCGCAACTCGTGATCGACAACCGCGTTTTCATCTGCGCCCATTTTGCAGGTACCCACGGGGTGATAGATCGACTCGGCCTGCTGACGAATAAAATTGGCGATAGCATCCCGCTGTGTCAAACATTCGCCGGGGTTCCACCAGCGCTTGTGCAGTGTTTGCAACTCTGACTGCGCAATGATTTCCCGGGCCATTTCGAAGGCTTCCACCATCACCTGAAGATCGTCCGCTGCCTCCAGGTAATTAGGCTGAATCAGCGGCGCTGCGCTGGGGTCGCGAGAGGCAAGTCGAATATGCCCCCGACTCAGGGGCCTGAGCGCACAAGCGTGCAGGGAATATCCATTACCCGGCCTTTTATCCTGCCCGTGACTGAACAGCGGCGCCGCACTCAGATGAAACTGAATATCCGGATGCTCCCCGGCCTTACTCGAGCTGGCAAATCCTCCGGCCTCGGCAATATTGTTGGTGAGCATACCCCGGTTGAGCAACAGGTACTCCGGCAGGTGCATGGCGGTTTTCAATTTGGGCCAGAACCCGTTATTGAAACCGACACAGCCATTGGTCTCCACCACCTGGGTAATATCCAGATGATCCTGCAGGTTCTGCCCGACCCCGGGCAGGTGGCACTGGGGAAGGATACCCAGCTTTTTCAGTTCATCCTCGGGCCCAATCCCGGAAAGCATCAACAGTTGCGGGGATTGAATCGCTCCCGCGCACAAAATCACTTCTTTATTGGCCACGATACGGCGACCGTTCAACAGGGTTACCGCGCACACTCTGTCGCCCTTGAATTCCAGGCCCGCCACCTGGCAGCGGGTATAGATACTCAGGTTAGGGCGGTTTTTTACCGGGTACAGGTAAGCGGTGGCGGACGAGCATCGGCGACCGCGCTTCTGGGTCACCTGATAGAAACCCACGCCGTTTTGCTGGTAGCCGTTAAAGTCATTGTTCAGGCGGTGGCCTGCGTCCTGGGCCGCGCGCACAAAGGCCCGCCCCGCCGTCGATTTCCACTTGAGATCAGAAATCGCCAGCGGGCCATAGCCGCTGTGATAAGCATCACTGCCACGCTGATTTCCCTCCGCCAACAGGAAATAGGGCAGCATGTCTGACCAACCCCAACCGGGATTGCCGGCCTGCTCCCAGGCGTCGTAATCCCCCGGGTTGCCCCGGGTATAGATCATGGCATTGATGGCGCTACTACCACCCAGCACACGGCCCCGCGGCCAGAACAGGCGGCGATTGCACAGCTGGGCTTGCGGTTCGGTGTAGTGATGCAGGTTGAAGCGTTTGCCCGGAACCAGATAACCGATACCCGCAGGCATCTGAATCAGGAGGTTGTGATCAGATGGGCCGGATTCCAAAAGGCAAACCCGGTTTTGCTCGTCTTCACTCAGACGGTTAGCGAGTACACACCCCGCAGAACCCCCGCCGACGATCACATAGTCGAATACCATGCTTCTAGCCATGCGCTTCACTTCTTTAATTTATGTGTTAGTGATTGACCCAGCTATTGTAGACCCGCATGGCGCGGCGATTCCGCTGAAGTGATGGGAACGGCGGAGAGGAAAGCGGTAAATGAGAAATAATGCAGTCGGTAAGGATGGGAAAGAAGAGGGATTTGGCGGGGAAAAACAAATAAGGGGCGGCGTAACCGCCCCTTCGTCCATCAGCCGATTATCTGGCGCCCAATACTCCGGCCGGCGCGATTTCCACTGCGCGACCGGCGCGCTGGCCATCGGCGCTGCGAGCTCGCAGTGACACAACGGATTCCGGCGCGACGTCGTCGGTGAAGGGTGCCCACTGCGCACCATCAAAATACTCCAGCTGCAGCCCAGGGTAAGGCAGCGCGGTCTGGATACCTTCACTTTGCGCTACCGCACCTGGCACCGGTACCCGGTAGCCAATGCCAGCGCGATCCAGTTTCAACAACTCTTTGTTGCCCAGGGCAGCGGAGAAGTCCAACCAATCGCGAGCCAGCGCGTGCTGGTCGACGAAGGTGGTTTCCCCGGAGAATGTCTGCCCCGCCTTGAGCGGCAGCTCCCAGGAGGCCTGATGCCAGGCGCGCTCCGCCAATGCCAGCAGGCGCGGGAACACCTGATACTCCACCGCTTCATCAGTGCGCACCACCTCACTCCACAGCTGTCCCTGGATACCGCGCACACTGCCGGCGAACTCTGCCTCCGGTGAGGTAGCGGTCCAGCTTTTGCCATCGCGGTTCGGGTAAACCTCAGCCAACTGCGCGGTATTCAACGGCGCGTAGCTGAAGGTCTTGCGGGTATCGGTGTAGCGGGACGCCCAGTAATAGCCACGCTCTTTCGGATCCACTTCCTGCGGCATATCGAAGTAGAGGTAGTCCGAGTGGGACTGCACCAGGTCAAACCCGGTTTCCGCGAAATGCGCACTCTCGTCACCACCACCCCAGAAAAGTGGCGCCCAGGAGTTCACATAGTTGTGCTCGGTGGCCAGCTCTTCCTCGGCGCTTTCAATTTTCTTCACCCCATCGTTCCAGGCCGCCATGGTGGGAATACCGGCATCGGCCACCATCTGGCTCACGCGCTTGGCGTAGAGTTCACCCAGTTCATCAATGGATTTCACCTCGCCATCGGCAATCAGCTTCTGGCACTGGGGTGAATTGGTCCACGGCTTGTTGCGTTTGTCCGCAACCACATCCCCTTTCTCCGGATTCTGGCCGGGGCCCACCTCGAACGAATCCGAAGCGAGAATGTTCACCGCCTCGTCACCGCCAAAGTGCCAGCTTTTCAGCGGGTGGCCGGCGGTATCGTGCATGGCTTTTACTTCGCGGATCAGCTTGCCAACAAAGTGGTAGGTCGAATCTACACAGGGGTTGATATAGCTGTCGTCGTAGAACTGTACCGACAGATACTGGGTATCGTCCTGCGGATCGATCAGGCGGTAAGCCTCCGCGGCAGCCGGATCAGAATCCTTCAGCTTGCGATAGCGCGCTTCCATGGCCACCACCGCAGAGCGGGCGTGGGCGGGCATATCGAATTCCGGCACCACTTCAATGTGTCGCGCGGCGGCGTAGCGCAAGATTTCCACATAGTCGTCGACGCTGAAGTAACCACTACCGAAATTATCCGCCTTGGGGCCAGAACCCAATTGCGGCAACAGACAGCGATTTTCTTCCAGATCAAAGCAGCGCTGGCTGCCGATATCGGTCAGTTCCGGCAGCCCGGGGATTTCCAGGCGCCAGCCCTCGTCGTCCGAGAGATGGAAATGGAACCGGTTGAGTTTGTAGGCCGCCATCTGATCCAGCAGCTTCAGCACCACGTCCTTGCTGTGGAAGTTGCGGCCCACGTCGAGGAAAAACCCGCGGTGGGGGAAACGTGGCGCATCTTCCACCAACGCCTGGGGCAGGCTGTTGCTGCGGAGGTCCACCAGGGCCAGCAGGGACTGTACGCCATAGAAGGCACCGCTGGCTTCTGCCGCAGTAACTTGGGCACCCTCCGGTCCTACCTCAAGGCGGTAGGCGCCTGCAGGTTTGTCGTTAAACGCGTCGGGCACCACCGCCAGCTGCAACGGATAGGCCGCGTCGCCCTGCGGCAGCAACTCGAGCTGCGCCAGGCGCTGGTTCAGAGCTTCGATCGTGTTCTCATCCACCCCCTCTGCCACCAGCGATATGCCGTGTTCGAGGTGCACTGCAGCCCCTTCCGGGAGTGCAACCGACGCCGGCTTGGGAATAATCCGGCCACGCCACGCTTCCGAGTCACCCACTGTGGAGGTTTTGGCAAGCATTTCCGCATCGGCGGTAAACTGCTGGTAACGGCTGGCAGCGGTAGCCAGCGTGTTGCCGTCATCCGCAGCCCGTTTCCAGTTATCCGGACTGTTCTTATTGATCGGCAGCACTATGTCTTTCAGGTCGTCAGTATCCGTCGAGGCGATAACCTGGGCCTCGCCGTCGGCGCCAACCACAAACAGGCGCGGCTGGAAGTCCGACTCGAATTGCACCCAGCTCTCAGCCAGCAAATCCAGCTCCAGAGTCTCCCCGGCGGCAATACCATCAAACTTCTCGGTGGGAACCAGCCGGTGCAGGTCGCCATTGACCCGTTCCAGGGTGAAAGCATCACTGTTCAACAGTGCCAGCGAACGGCGCACCGAGTGGAAATAGAGTGTCCAGTCCCGCTCCCCGGCAGCCACCGCCGGGCCTTTGTTGATCAGGCTGATGCGATAGGTAAAACAGGCTGCAGCGCTGCCACCCACCTTCTTACACTCGGCACGCAGTGCCTCATCGGCCCCCTGGAAGTTGGTAAGAACTTCCTGAGTGACATCGAAATTGGCCGCAATGCGCGCAGCCACCGAAGCGTCGATGGAGGAAGTCTTGTTTGGGGACTCGGAATCAGCGCAGGAGGCAATGAAAGCCGACAGTGCCAGGCTGGCAAAGAAGGGAAGCCGTTTCATGGATCTTCTCTATTAATGGATGCTTTATGAATGTTTTGGTTTCTTATGCTTTCACCCCCGTATCCAGCGACGGGGAGATCACCACCATAGCGAAAAAGACAACGCTGTCAATAATACAGCCCGTAGAGTCACCCTATACCCGGAATTTCCCTGCAGGCCTCCAAGGACCCCGACCGCGAATCGCGACCAAAACTTAAGCCGTAGTCACAATAAATTTCCTCCGCGCACAGGCTGGCGGCCCACTTCCCCGATCTGGATTACAGGTCAATAGACTAAGTTTTTATAAGAAATTTGATTAACTAAGGGTTTTGATCTTAAAAAACATTGGCGGAAACCTCTCCGCAGGCCCCGGAAAATGGGCAAAACTCTAAACACCCAGCAATGGCGGGCCCCGCACAGATATGACTGACAAATCGCCCGCATTCGCAACCCGGATTGGATAAATGGCACGATTTGTGAGATATAACGCTTTAAGCGCGGTGAGCCATAATAAATTCAGTGGTTGTTCAGTAACCACATGAGCCAAGTAAAAATGCCCCGGGGTGGAAAAATGGAAGTTTGTAGTCTTCGGTTCCGTTTCAGTAACTGCCTGACTGGTAAGCTTCCGGTCGTGTTTGGCATATTGCTGCTCCCCCTCTCCTCCCTGGTATGCGCCGACGATCTTTTCATCCCGGATTCCACCAGTGCCCTCAACCTCCAGGCCGACAACGCGTTTTTCATCGATAGCGCCTTCGGCATGGACAACCAGGCCCTGTACGACTCAGCAGAAAACCTGCGCAATAACTCGATGGGAATGATCCAGCGCCGGCTGAACCACCAGTGGCTGGAGCTGCACACCAGACCCGAAAGCTCAGAGAATGTGACCGGCGGTCGCGCGGTGAATGAAATCCTGAAAATGGGATTCAAAACCTACATGGCGCAACACAAGCGCAGCAAACAGCACCCCCTGCTGCGTTACACCAACAGCCAGGGGAGCTTTAGCAGCGCCCTGGACTACGATGTCCGCCTGTCGGATGACAAGTTCAAGATCTCCTTCGAATACGAATTCTGAGCCCCTGGGCGCGCGGTAATCTCTTTTCGCCGTACTTTTCGCAGCAGTCTGCAAACCTCTGCAAATCTCTGCAAACCATAGTCGCGCAGCCCCCTCCCCAGATTTGCTAGAATCTCCGCCATTTTCAACGGCGGAGATTCCCGTGTCCGACACAGTTAACACCCCCAAGCAGTTCGATCATCTCCCCTACGCCGGCGTCTTGCCACGGCTACTGTCTCTCATCTATGACGCGCTGATCATTGCCGGGCTCTGGATGGTGTATGGCTTTCTCGCCATGTTGCTGGTCTCTACCTTTGGCGGCCTGCAATGCCAACCCGAGCATATCGACTACACCCCCTGTGTTGGCGGCCCCCTGTATCAGCTGGGGCTTCTTCTGGTGACCGCTGGCTATTTTTTCTGGTCCTGGCGGGTTGCCGGGCAGACCATTGGTATGCGCGCCTGGCGACTGATGGTGGCAAACCGTAACGGTGTGCAATTGAGCTGGTACCAGTGCTTTATACGCGCCCTGGTGGGCCCGGTGTCATTGGCTTGCCTGGGGCTGGGATTCTTTTGGGGGTATTTGCGCGCCGACCGCGCCAGCTGGCACGATCTCGCTTCAGACTCGGAAGTAAGGCAGCTGCCGAAGAAAAAGAAAGCTAAAAAGCTCTGAAGGCGACCATTAAAGGGATGTTTGAAGCGGGCGGCGCTTAACGCGCCCGCTTCAACAGCAGCCAGCCAAGCAGGAAGCTGGCAAGGATAGGCACGATTACCGCGACAAAGGGCGGGAAACCGAACACCATGGAAGACGGCCCGAGCATATCCTGCATCGTCTGGAATACGATCCCCACGATCACTCCAGTAAACACCCGCAATCCGGTCGTCACCTCGCGCAGGGGGCCGAAAATAAACGACAGCGCCATCATCACCAGACCGGCAATGGTCAACGGCTGCAATACCTTCTTCCAGAACGCCAGCCAGTAACGTGCCGAATCTTCGCCCTTGCGGTCGAGGAAGCGGCCATAAGACCAAAGGTTGCGCGGCGACAGGTCGGACGGCACCGGTACCACCAGAGAAAACAGGTCCGGCGACATATCGGAGTTCCACTGTGAGCGCTCGGCTTGGCTGCTAGTCGCCCGCTCCGGGGTTAACCGGGTCTGGCGGCTGTTCTGTAACTCCCACCGACCGTCACTGAAGTGCGCGCGTTCGGAGAACTCCACCTGCTGTAGCTGGCGGTTCTCATCAAATCGATACCGGGTTATCCCAAACAGAGTACCGCCGGGCAGTGCGGCATTGAAGTGCACAAACTCTCCGTCCTCAAAAAACCAGAGCCCCTGCTCCAACCCTGAGTTTTCCAGCTCGCCCTGCGCAATTGCCTTGCGGCTTTCAGCGGTCTGGTTTGTCACCGGTATCACCAGCTCCGCCAACAGCATTCCCGCAACAATCAGCGCTAACACCGGCTTCATCACCGCCCAGGCAATGCGCGCAATGGAGATACCGGAGGCTCGCATCACCGTCAGCTCACTGGTACCCGCCAGGGTTCCCAGTCCGACCATGCAACCCACCAGCGCCGAAAAGCCCAGCTGGTTGTACACCCGATCGGGCAAGGTCCACATCACATATTCGAGCAAATTGGAGAGCTTGTAGTCGCCCCCCAAATCGCCGAGCTCATCGACAACAGCGAAGATGATATCCAGCCCCAGGATCACCAGTAGCACGGCGAGGATTGCCAGAGTGACGGTGCGCGCGATATACCGATCAAGCAGCGACATCGGTAGCACCTCCATTTCCACTACCATTTCCACGACCGGAAGTCGGCGTCTTAGTCCTCTTGCGCGGCTTTTTATCGCGGCCACCCAGCAAAAGCAGCCCCAGAATCAGGAACGGCGGGTGCACCAGCCAAATAGCCCAGGCCTGTTCGATTTTGCCGTCTTCAATGGCGCCGCGCACCCCTTGCAATGCCACCAGGTAAACGATGTAAAGCAGTACTGCGGGAATCATCTTGGCGTAGCGCCCCTGGCGAGGATTGGTGCGGCTGAGAGGAACCGCCAGAATCGCAACGACGAGGACCAGTACTGGCAGAGAAAGGCGCCAGTGCAGGTTCACCCGTTCGCGCGGGTCTTCACTCCGCCACAGTTCCGCGGTGGACATGGACTGCAGCTGCTCACTGGCCTTGGTGCGCAGGCGTGGAACGTCAAGCAGCACCTCGTAGCTGGAAAAGGCCATCTGCCGGTAGTCACTCTGTCCGGGAACACCTTCGTAGCGATAACCGTCGCGCAATACAAGGTAACGCAGGCCCGTTTCCGGGTCGATCTGCTGTACCCCTTCCCGGGCTACGGTAACAATCTGGTGGTCGGTCTCCGTCTCGCCACGGGAATTTCCCAGCTCCGCCAGAAACACATTGTGCATCATGGACTTGTCGTCGCTCAGCCCGTCGGCGTAATACACCGCCCGGTCGCCCTTGGTGGACACAAATTTCTTCGGCACCAGGTGATCGAACTCGTTACGGGTCTTGTCTGCGGTCAGCAGGTGGGAAGTGCGCTCGATACCGGTGGGGGTCAGGTACAGGCTCATCGCCGCTACAAACGCGGCGACCAGCAACGCCGGTATCAGGGTATAGCGCAACAGCTGACGCTCACTGAAACCACAGGCGTGCAACACCGTCATTTCACTTTCGATGTACAGGCGCCCGTAGGCCAGCAAAACACCGACAAAAAAACCAAGGGGAATCACCAGCTCGAGGAACCCCGGCAAGCGGTAACCCATCAGCGCAAACAGGATGCCCGCCGAGAGGTCGCCCGCCGCTGCCTCGGCAAGATACTTCACAAAGCGGCCGCTCATCACCATTAGCAACAGCACAGCACTGACAGCCAGGGTTGCTCCCAGCAGTTCGCGGCAGAGGTAGCGGAAAATAATCACAGAACGGCCAGCTTCCCAGATTGCTATAGGTAGAAATGGCGGATGAAAATCGAGATCCCGAATATTGCCATCGGGCGGTGTCAGGATAAGACACCCAATCAAGCAATCCGATCCTTCTCGGGTTAAACTTGTGCGGCGCATTATCACCAAAAAGCCCGGCGATGTCTCGGCCTGTAATCCTTCAGGCCAATTTGATCGCCCCGTTTTGCCTGCACTGGGAATTGTCTACCCTGAGTATTGCCCATTTTAGTACTCGGATATTCAATACTCCCCCTCCCCAAACGCAGTTTTGCTCAAGGGTCCGGGGTCGGGAAGCCGAAACGGCAGAACCACAACGGCAGCACCAAAGCACTACCGAAGCGACACAGCCCAGTGTCGACTGCGGTGAACAATCAGCCGCCGGGGCTTACTCGCTATAAGAGCATCGCTAAAAGAACATCAAGGAACCATTACATGCAGTTTACCGCCAAGGTCACCGACATCAGCAAACAGCGCACTGCCTGCGCCATCATCGCCGTCGACAACAAAAACCGCTTTACCGACAGCGGCAATGCCCTCGACAAGGCGAGCAACGGCAGCCTGGCCAAATTGCTCAAGCGCGGCGACCTCGGCAGCGCGGCGGGCAGCACCCTGATGGTGCCGCTTCTGGAAGGCGGCGCCGAGCGCGCCCTGCTGGTGCGCTCTGGCAAAACCCCGATCAGCAAGGCGGAGTTCCGCAAACTCGCCGATGCCAGCGCCAAAGCCGTAACCGCCCAGAAAGAAGCCACCAGCTACCTTGCCGAAGTTTCCGTCAGCGATGCCGACGCCAACTGGCAGGCCAACCAACTGGCACTGGCCGCCGGTCTCGCCGCCTACAAATTCACCCGATGCCTCAGTGAAGCCAAGCCCTACCCGCTGGCGAAATTCACTGTGCATGCCAGCGACAAGAAGCAGCTGAAAGAAGTGCAGAAGGGCGTCGATATCGGCAGCGCCCAGGGCCTCGGCAGCAACGTTGCCCGTGAACTCGGCAACCTCCCTGGCAATATCTGTACCCCGAGCTATCTGGTGGCAGAAGCCAAGGCGCTGGCGAAAAAACATACCAAGCTGACCACTACCGTGCTCGACAACAAAAAAATGGAATCTCTCGGCATGGGCGCCTTTATGAGCGTCGCCAAGGGCAGTGATGAGCCGGCGGCAATGATCGCCATGAACTACAAGGGCGGCAAAGCGGGCCAGAAGCCCATCGTCCTCGTGGGCAAGGGCATTACCTTCGATACCGGCGGCATCAGCCTCAAGCCCGGTATGCAGATGGATGAAATGAAATTCGACATGTGTGGCGCCGCCAGTGTATTCGGAGTGATGAATGCCCTGGTGGAGATGAACGCACCGGTAAACGTTGTCGGCGTAGTTGCCGCAGCGGAAAACATGCCCAGCGGCCGCGCCAGTAAGCCAGGCGACATCGTCACCTCCATGTCTGGCAAGACCATCGAGATCCTGAATACCGACGCCGAAGGCCGCCTGGTGCTCTGCGATGCCCTCACCTGGGCCGGCAAGTTCAAGCCCAGCGTGGTCATCGACATCGCCACCCTCACCGGCGCCTGCGTAATCGCCCTCGGCCACCACGCCACTGGCCTTTACGCCAACCAGGACAAGCTGGCGGAAGAACTGATCAGTGCTGGCGAAACCACCGGCGACCGCGCCTGGCGCATGCCGCTGTGGGATGAGTACCAGCCGATGCTGAACTCCAACTTCGCCGACCTACAGAATATCGGCGGCCGCGAAGCCGGCTCCGTCACCGCCGCCTGCTTCCTGGCGCGCTTCGCCGAAGACTACAACTGGGCGCACCTGGATATCGCTGGCAGTGCGTGGAAGTCCGGCGCCGCCAAAGGTGCAACCGGACGCCCGGTACCGCTGCTGCTGCAATACATTCTGAACAAAAAATAACCACTTCATCTACGAAGTAGATTACCCGATGCGAAGCCCCTGCAGTCGGTGGCCGTTCGCAGGACCTTCCGCGAGAGGGACCTCGCGGAAGAGCCCCCATGGATGGGTTCACGGCGTGTCCGGCGAACGGCCACCGGCTGTAGGGGCGCCACCGGACTAGATTCAAAGCACCGAACCGGGACCGTGGCGGCGAAGCTGCCGGGGGCGGTTTGCGAGACACGCCGTAAACCCATCCATGGGGGCTCGGCTGCGGCCGTCCTGGCCGCAGACGGTCTCGCAAACCGCCCCCGGCAACTCCGCCTTCGCAGAAAATATGTCACCTCGAAACCACAAACTAATGAACTGATGACCCGAATAGACTTCTACGTCCTCCCTTCAGAAAACCCGGAAGAAATCGACAACTTCGCCTGCCGCCTTGCCGAGAAAGCCTTCCGCAACGGCCTGCGGGTACTGATTGCCGTGGATACGCCCGAACAGGCACAAAAATTCGACGATCTGCTGTGGGACTTCCGGGAAGACAGCTTCCTGCCCCACGCTCCGCAAAACGCCGACCAGCAGGCCGCCATCGAAATCAACAGCGGCGAAGACCCCGGCCAACACCACGGCCTGCTCATCAACCTCTGTGCCGACATACCCACCTGGTTCAGCCAGTTCGACCGCCTCGCGGAAATCGTCTGCCAGCACCCGGACTCCCTCGCCCGCTCCAGAACGCGATACAGTCACTTTCGCGACAGGGGATATCCGTTACAATCGCACAAGATAAATTAACATAGAAAAATCAACAAGTTAGGAGATATCGAAGACCCAAATGTAGACACATTTGTAGACCCGGGACACTACGATATTGGGCAGAGCCTCCCGACAAGAGCAGCTTATGCGCGAGCAACTGGCAACGCCCCAAAATCCGAAGTAAAAGCTTGTGAGAGAAATGCCCGCTGCATCTCCCAATCTGACGACAAACGAGCACTGCCGAGAACAGCCTTCCCCCTACCAAACCGCTCATTGATCGAAGCAAGGCACTCAGACAGTACTCCGTCGTCCCCGCGACGAGAGCTCGAGAACAGGTCATTCTGCACTTCCGAATCAACCTCCAGTGACGACAACATAATCGATGCCCGCCGATACTCGTAGCTATCATCGAACATATCTCCAAGACATCCTCGAGCAGCTGCCGTAAGTACTGGAGGAGAATTCGTCGCCGGTCGCAACTCAGTGTGTGTAGATATCTCCCGCCACTCTCCTCCCGGCTTTCGTCTCTGAATGCACACAACCAACCTCCCCGCCACGCCCTGCTGAGCTCTGAGTTTTTCACTGGCGAGTAAGACATGGTTAGCCACAGCGGCCATCAAAGCATCGAAGTCATGTAGCAACTTGCCAAATGTACGACCAGATACGATCTCGTTCTTGGCTTGGTCCATCGGCGCAAGCTCTATGCAAGATATCCCCTGCAATTCCCTTACAGTTCGCTCAAGAGTTACACCGAATGCCTTTCGCATGGTCGGCAGATGCGCCTTAGAAAGCTCCCAAGCAGTCCTGATGCCCATCGCCCCGAGTCGCTTAGACAATCGCCGACCAACACCCCAGACTTCACCGACTGGCAACTGCATCAAAAGTTGTTGTCGATGATACTCACTACCGATCTGTAACACTCCTCCAGGCACACCCAGCGTCTTCGCAAAATGATTCGCGGCCTTCGCCAACGTTCTCGTAGGGGCGACGCCGGCACAGCATGGCATTGAGGTCCACTGGCGCACGGCAGCTACCAGCCGCTGGCTATGCGATGCCAGCCGCTCACCAAAGCCGTGGAAGTGTAGGAAGCTCTCATCAATACTGTACTGCTCGACGTCAGGGCAGAACTGCTCCAGCGACGAAACGAATCGGCAGGACATGTCATGGTAAAGGGTGTAGTTACTGCTTCGAGCAACCACTCCTCGCTCACGGAACAACTGCCTCACCTCGAACACAGGGACACCCATCTTCACGCCCATTGCTTTAACGTCAGCGCACCGAGCGATCACACAGCCATCGTTGTTGGAATAGACGGCGACAGGCTTGTGTCGGAGGCTTGGGTCGAAGGCTCTCTCGGAGGACACATAGAAGTTATTTACATCGACAAGAGCGATCTGATCGGCCTGTAAGTCCCAGCGCTTCATCAAGCCCCTCTGCGTCGAGTGAGACTGGCGATCACTACTCCATCCAGATCGTACTGTGGAGCTCTCTCCAGAATGATATCGGGATATGCAGCATTCCCAGCCACCAGTCGGCCAGGTTTTGTTCGGTACTGCTTAACCAGGAAGCCGTCGGCACAACCTGCGATGACGATATCACCATCGTGGAGCTCGCAGCTGCGGTCCACCACCAGCAGACTTCCATGGTGTAACCCATGATCAGTCATAGAGCAGCCTTCAGCTTTAACGAGATAAGTCGCAAAAGGACGACGGATTAACCAGTCGTGCACAGATTTAGGCTTGGGGCCGGGGTCAGGCCGACGACGATACAGACGGATAGTAGCGGCAACCACGACGCCCATACCGGGCTCAGAGGCTTCCTCACAAGGCCAATCCAGCAATTCATCCATGTCCGCAATCCAGAGCTGGTCTCCAGCTACGGGTCGCATGGCCAAGTCCAACATGAGGTATGTACGTCCATCACTGCCCCAAGGGGCCAACTGGCAAGCTGAACGTGTCGGCCAGAGCCAGTCATCCAAGACCAAGGGCTTAGCTGAATAGGCAGCTGCTGGCGAGGGAAAGCCAGCTGAGACGGCGATAAGCAGGAAAGGTACGGGAGGCGAAACCACTGTATTCATGTACAGCATTCTGGGCAAGCTAAGAGCTCGGGTCAAGACTCTGATTCAGGCAAAACTGACCGTTTTTTGGCACAATATCCAACAGCAGAATAAACCGACAACGGAACGTATATGCGCTCTATCCTTGCCGCCTCGCTCTTCCTCATCCCAGCCTTAGCCTTCCCTCATGGCGGGGGCCTTAATGCCGAAGGGTGTCATAACGACCGCAAGCGCGGTGAGTACCATTGCCACCGCCCCACAAACGCCCTCACCCCTTCAGTGGAGACTGTCTCACTCAAGAGTGATCGAAACTCCATCACTACATTCTCCCAAGCGAAGCGTGTCCTCTCATCGACGGTATATCGGGAACAAGCTGAGCAAATCGCCTTCTATTCTGGGTGCACCTACCACCGCCAGGGAAAGAAGCTTGTGCCCGACTGGGCTACTTGCGGATATCAACCTCGCAAGAACGCTAACAGGGGAAGCCGTATTGAGTGGGAGCACGTGGTTCCTGCTTGGGTCATCGGTCATCAGAGACAGTGCTGGCAAACCGGTGGGAGGAAGAACTGCAGCCGGAATGACGAGATATTCCGCATGGCCGAGGCCGACATGCACAATCTCGTACCGGCGATAGGAGAACTTAATGGTGATCGGTCAAACTACCGCTTCACGGAGCTGGGAGATGATTTCGGGCAGTACGGGAACGTCGAGTTCAGAGTGGACTTCAAGCAGCGTGCGGTGCAACCGCCGGCAAATCGAAAAGGTGATATCGCAAGAACTTACCTCTACATGGCCGAAACCTATGGACTATCACTGTCCCAAAGCCAAGTGCGACTGTTCAACGCTTGGAATAGACAAGACCCAGTTGATACTTGGGAGTGCGAAAAGGACCGGCGCATATCTGGAATACAGGGGAACTCGAACCGATTCGTATCTACCAACTGCGGAAGCAATAGATCAGGTTAGCAATTCAACAGGGTTCAAGCCGTCCATCGGGATATTGCCAGTAGTATCGCCCAGTACTCATATCCCACATCAGCCGTCGCTCTGACTCCAACTTTTTCGTATACCTTGCCCGAGCACGGGCACTCGCTTCAGCAGCCAGTTGCCGCTGCGCTGTCTTGTTGCTGATCGACTGCTTCAGGCTCTGGCGCTCGGTATCGACAAGCTCCTCAAAGTGCCCACTGATAGCCTGCGCTCCAACGGCCTCAAGACGCGGGCCAAGCCACCGCACAAACGACAGTGATAGTGGCCCGTAAGGCTGCGTCTCGCCGCTGTACGCATCCTTGTTGTGTCTGGGCAGGGGCTTCAACCCCAGCAGACGCTTCACGAAGAAGATGTGCGTGAAGTCCTCTCCGTGAAAGCTCCCTGGATTTGATGCACACGCCCAGCTCAGTCCAACCAACCTAATAGCAAGGTCTGGGGCAGTTACAGAGCCTTTGACAAGGTGCTGCAGATGGAATGCCCACAGTTCCTGCGGTTTGTATTCGCGCTTGTGGCGGTGCTCGCTGAATGTGTACCTGCCAGCTCCGTGCATCTCGTGGGTAAACCACTCGATGAGCTTGGAGATGTCGTTACGCCTCGCCCAACGCTGCCCCGCAAGGAAGGACAAACGGATATTGGCGTCGGACTTGAGGCTCGGCTGCTTTCGTGTGGGATGGCCGTGGCGCTTGTTATGCGTGTTGTGACGCTGGCAGTACCGACTCCGCTGGACGCCCTTGGGATCGACCAGAACGGCCTGCTGACAGCCTGGTGCTTCACACTGCTTCATCGGTTCTTGTTCTGACCCTCCAGTTCACTGACGAGCTGACGCGTGTACTCGTGGTCGAAGCCGCCTATGCGAGCCTCGTAACCGAAAGCATCGTGATAGCAACGCCTCATCAACTCGCCCAAGGCTGACCCATGCTCCGTAGACGTGATGTAGCTGTCATGTACCGGCAAGACCGGAATACCCTGCTCAAGGGCACCGTCAAGAATACTGCGCGTCAGTTCGCTGTCTGCGTATTGCAGCTCTGCCCACTTCGCCCGGAACATGATGTCTGCGACATCGCGATGACGATCTTGATACGCGGCAAGCATCTCCTCCGCTTCATCGGTCTCGATCTCGTACTTGCGTCGGAGGTTGTTCAGTGCCTCGCCACGGCTTTTACAACTCATCGCGAGCTGTCCGATATGTTTCCACACCGCACGAGGCCGACCGGGTAGGTCATAGCAATCCTCGGGGCTGTCCAAGCTCTTCAGGTGATACAGGATGCGAGCTTGGTGGCTCTTGAAATCCAGCTCAATGGTGGACTTACCGTCGATCTCAAGCGTCTCCCGCTCGATCTTGCGGAGGTTCTGTGCTGGGCAGTAATACCGTCCCCCAGCCGTAAACGAGCCGTTGAAGATACGTCTGCACTCCAGATCAACCGCTCCGAGGTTCGTCCAATCGTTCTCGTAAACTGAGATGTTGGCGTTCAGTGCCGCCAGCGCCTCATCGTCATAGTTGCTCGCTTTGCGGTGCTCATCAGAATCGTCCAGATCAATGGCGCGATACCGCCAGCTGCACTTCACCCTCGCAGCATTTGTACGTGCCAGCTGAGCCCGGATATCACGGGTAGTGTCCGTGTCCTCGTAGTCTACTTCGACCTTGTCCTCGCTTTTCAGGACGACGAGTTCCCTGCCCTCGCTCAAGAAGGAAACGCATGCACCGGGAGTAACATCCCTGACCAGCCGCCTACCGCTATCCGTTGGCAACCAGAGGGTCGTCAAGCCTTCGGGGAACCGGTCAGTCTTAAACCCCTTGTGCCGGACCAGATATCCCCTGTCAGCCAGCTCTTTCAGTATCTTGGCGAACAACGGAGGCTTAAAGGGTGCCTGTGCATAACGCTTCGGGGCAGCCGTGGACGTGGTGGTAGTTTTTTGAAGAAAGCCGACATTCTCGTACGAGCGACAGCAAGCAATAGCGAACAAAGCACAGCGCACAGCTGGCGGATGCGTTGCTTTCTGCCGCCGTATCAAATCCGGATAGAGGGAATGGATAAAATCGTCGACCTGCTGTCCCTGCAGCCCCACGTCAAGACGCGGATGAAAGGTGTACAGCCGCTCGGGCTCGTCTGACGGCAAATCTCCAGCAGCACTGGTAAGCCTTCGATCCAACTCAATGGACCACTTCTCATTGAACTCGTAACGTGGCGGGGCCGAAGGAAGACTCATCAATCACATACTCACTGTTAAATCATTTCTATATCCCGCCGCTCGCCTCCCGCCTCTTTGAGCAGTCTCTCAGTTGGCTCTGGTAGGCTGTATGCCCGCCTGTAGCTGTTGTCTGGTGATGTTAACTACTGATGATAACTACATAGGTAACTCGCTCCAGATATCAGTCAGTTACCTCTGCCTGAACAGCAGCAGCGAGTATCTTGTGGACTGCACCCTTACTACACCCCACTTGGTCAGCGATTTTCCCCATGCTAAACCCCTGCTCCCGAAGCTCGATGACTCGGCCAGCATCAATAGTAGGTTTGCGTCCGAACTGCACCCCACTCTCTTTGGCTTTGGCGATCCCCTCCATCTGTCGCTCGTATCGAAGGGCCAGTTCAAACTCGGCAACGGCGGCGATCATATGAAACATCATCTTCCCTGCGGCAGTGGTGGTGTCGATGCCCTGATCAAGGATGACCAGACCAACCCCATCGGCCTCCAGCTGCTTCGCGATGTTCGCCAGGTCGGCCACTGAACGGCCCAAACGGTCGAGCTTGGTCGCTACTACCACATCACCCTCCCGCACATACCGAAGCATCTCCTTCAGCTGAGAGCGTTCTGCAGTGGCACCCGATGCTTTCTCTTGATAGATGCGATCGCAGTCTTTGAGAGCGTCGAGTTGAACATCCAGCTTCTGTCCAACTGTCGATACCCGAGCGTAGCCGATTCGCTGTCCAGTCATTGTTATTATCTCCGTATACCAACGTCTAAAGGTTTGATGAACACAATCATAATGAACGGTAATTGAACGGGTCAAGAGTAGCATTCAAAAATGTACAGTATGGTGAACGAGCATGATCGCCAGGGCAGTCGCCCATCGTCGAAGCAAAAGCCTCAGGCATGGGAAAACTTCGGTAAGTTGTTAACGGCGACAGGGGGGGGCCACGGGGGGAAACAGGGAGACCGAACCGATCGAGTGCCCACAGAAATTTTCTTGCTGAAATCATCCGCTTATACTGCGCGGCTGGCTCCACTCAACATCAAGCAATCTCACAGGCAGCCAAAGCAAATAAATCACATTAAAATATTTGATATGCACACTAAAATATGTGACCATAAGTTCAACATCGATACCATCAACCTATGACGTACAAAGAATTCACGCGTCAGCTTGGCAAAGCGGGGCTGTCAGTCACCGAGTTCAGCGAGCTCGTAGGTATGAATCGGAACTCAATCTCGAATTACGCCCAACGTCCTGACGTGCCCTCTCACTTGGCGATCATCGCAACCTTGATGGGGGAGATGGCCGAGAAAGAAATTGACTTCAGAGGCGTGATCGAAGGTATCGATGTGAAGCCAAAGAAAGCCCGAGGGAGCACCCCATCAGGAGCGCAGCCATGCAACGGGAAAGACAATTGATAAGACCTGTGGAACACATATTGGGTAGTGGACAATGAGCAGTATCGAGCTTTTCGCGGGAGCGGGCGGACTGGCAATGGGGATGGCCAATGCAGGTTTTCAGCATTCGGCAGTAGTGGAGTGGGACAAGGACGCCTGTCAAACCATCAGAGAGAACCGTCATCACTATGATTCGCACGGCGAGGACTTCGTCCTGTTCGACGGCGACGCTCGAGACTTCGATTTGACTCCGTTTGTAGACGACGTGGAGATCATCTCAGGGGGACCGCCATGTCAGCCGTTCTCTCTCGGAGGTAAACACAAGGGAAACCTTGATGAGCGCGACATGTTCCCTGTCGCCGTTAGGGCTGTGAACCGTGCCATGCCCAAGGCATTCATCTTTGAAAATGTGAAGGGGTTGCTACGCCAGAGCTTCGCAAGCTACTTCGAGTACATTTACTTGCAGCTGAGCTACCCTGACAAGCCGAAGCGAGCAAAGGAATCTTGGGAAGACCATTTGGGACGACTGGAGGCCCTGCACAGTTCAGGAAAACAGCGCCCAACGTACAACGTATGTTTCCGGCTTCTTAACGCTGCGGACTACGGCATACCACAAAAGCGTGAACGGGTGTTCATCGTAGGGTTTCGTTCCGACCTGAAGGTAGAGTGGTCATTTCCTGAACCCACCCATTCCGAGTACGGTCTCCTGCACTCTAAGTGGATAACGGGGGAATACTGGAAAAGACACAAGATTCCGAAGTCGAAGCGCCCCCAGGCACCACCAAATATTGAGGCTCGACTGCAGAGATTGGAGGCAGCGAAAAAACATGCTCCTGGTAGGCAACCATGGGTGACTGTTCGCGATGCGATCAGCGACTTGCCGAACCCAGAAAAAAGTAGCCCCGGTCTATTCGAGATACCGAATCATGTATTCAACCCAGGGGCAAGATCGTACAAGGGGCATACGGGCAGTCCTTATGACGAGCCCTCGAAGACCCTCAAGGCTGGCGCACATGGTGTCCCAGGCGGAGAGAACATGCTCGTGAAGGACGACGGTTCCGTTCGTTATTTCACGGTTAGAGAGGCGGCGAGAATACAGACCTTTCCCGACAATTACGTCTTTCACGGCGCATGGAGTGAGACAATGCGACAGTTGGGGAACGCCGTACCAGTAAAACTTGCTCAGGTAGTTGCCCAGTCTGTAGCCGCTGTTTTGCGCTAAGCGTTTATCGTGGCATAGTTATCCTCTTGTTCAATTGGAGGGTAACTATGTCCGACCGTACATGTTATGAAGACCTTGAATTCAATCTTCCGCAGAAGTTGCTGGAGGAGTTGGTCGCAGTATTTGAGGACATGCAGGTTGGCGATCTTACAGAAGACGGCCTGAAACCAGTTCAAGAAGAACAAGGGGTGTACCAGTTATTCAAGGACGGAGAACTGGTGTATATCGGGAAAACCGACTCAGATGCAGGGCTGCGAAAGAGATTACAGCGACATTCGACCAAGGTGAAAGGTCGACTAAACCTGACACCCGAAGATGTAAAATATAAGGCCATCCGACTGTACGTCTTCACCGCAGTAGACCTCGAAGGAATGCTGATAAAGTACTACAAGGACAAAGGCCACCGACCAGCTTGGCAGCATAGCGGGTTTGGCTCAAACGACCCAGGGAGAGAACGGGACACATCGAAAGTAAAAGATGAGCATTTCGACGCCATGTACCCGGCAGACTTGTCTCTGGAGCTTGAGATTACAACAGATGATAGTGAAATCTCTGTTGCGAGCCTTCTACAACAGCTGAAAGACCAAGCCCCCTACACAATTCGATTCCTAAAGAGTGGAAAGAGGCCCCACAAGGACCTTGAAGATGCAAAAATTTCATCACCACTTCCCCGAGACTCAGTTGACTCGTACCTAAAAGCGGCGGCACAGGCTCTCGGAAATGAATGGCAAATCACCAATCTCCCAGGATACGTAATCGTATACAAGGAAGACAGGACATATAAATCAGGGCAAGTAATCACCCCCTGATAGTGTCACCCACGTTACCGCATCAATCCAAGAACTGCTGAACCCTCGCCTTCAACGCGACAATGTCTGTGAGCTCACACTCCCAGATAATCAGTACTTTCCAGCCGTTATTGACGAGGTCTTGAAGGTTACGCTGATCACGCTCTTTATTCTGGGTAAGCTTTTGTGTCCAAAATTCAACTCGACTTTTGGGTATACGGGCCAGCTTACAGTTGTCATGTCGATGCCAGAAGCAACCATGAACGAAGATCACCTTCTTGCGCTGCCTGAAGACAATGTCAGGCCTACCAGGAAGCTCCGGGGCATGCAGTCGATATCGGTATCCCAAGCCGTGAAGCATCCGTCTTACCACCATCTCTGGTCGGGTATCCTTGCCCTTGACCCGCCCCATCACCTCGCTTCGCTTCTTGCGCGAAACAGTATCCACGGCTAAACCACCCCCGTGAGAGCCCGGTAGCAACCTACGGTGCTAAGCTGCTCCACCGCCTCCTTCAGCTCAATCAGGGTCAATCCTTTAGAGTAATCACTGAAAGCAAGGTCTTGTTGTACATGCCCCATCAAGCGCTTAATGGTCTCGGAGCGGACATTGGCTTGCTCAAGACCAGTAGCAAACAACCCCCGTAGAGAGTGCGTTGTTGCCTCGCTCTGGATACCAGCCCGATCTTTACGCCTATTCATGAACTCAGTAGAACGCTGTGGCTTGTCCGGCTTGATCTTGCCTTGATACAACAAGCCGGGGTCTCCAGCTTTATCTGATGCCCACTCAGCCAATAAGGGATGCACAGGTATACGCCGCACACCCGCCTCAGTCTTCGACTTCGTGATGTCAAAGTACATGATGCCGGTGTCCTCGTCGGTCTTAATATCCGTCCCACGGAGAGCACACAGTTCACCCCCACGCATACCGCTGAAGGCCAACGCGCGGGTGAAGTAGTCGTCATCAACAGCCAACAACGCTCTCAGTTCTTTGTCCTTGAACGGTATTTTCCCCCGCTTCGCCTTCCCGAAAATACCCACCTTTGCAAACGGGTTAGCCGTTACCAAATCGTCATGCTTGTCTACAGCATCATCGAAGATTGTCTTAAGAGTTCCCACCTTCAGCTGTATGGTGCCCTTCGCACCTCCGGCGAGAGCCATAGCCTCCACCCATCCATTGACCTGGGACCGTTTAATCTCGGCCAGCTGGATATCCACCAGACCCAGGTGTTCAAGAAACTGCTTCGCATGGAGTTTGCGGTTGCCGATCACCTTCTGTGTCGCACCTTTCAATTTGGCGCGATTCTGAGATAGCTCGATACAATCCATCAACGTGACGCCGTAGCGAGAGCCATCATAGCCAGCATGTCTTGTCGCAATCGCGTCCAGAGCAGGCAAACCACCGCGTTCTACAATCTCGGCGTACAAGTTCATGCCCTCCCTTTCGCTCAGATCGGGAGTGTCCCGCTGCTCAAGTTCAGCCAGAAAGTGAAGGTACTTATCACGGGGACGCTGGGAACGGGTCTGACGCAGAGCCTCATCCATGTCAGCAACCATACGTGCGGCCATCGTTTTGGCGACTGAGACATCGCTTGTGCCGAGGCTTTTGGTTAACATGGCTTTGCCGCCGTATAGATGACGCAGCTCCTTGGGAACTCGCCTCTGAAACAACCAGAGACCCCGCTTCTGCTTCAGGTATTGTGGCACGTAATACACCGTGTGATTGTTTAAATGTAGACCCAAGTGTATACCCATTTGCAGACCAAAGGCCAGCAGCCATGCGGGATACAAGGTGATACGGGGCCCACAGACGGCCAAGGAAACTTTCCGTTACAATCCCATAAAATTCCCAACTAAAGCGCACAGCAAACGCCAACCATGTCCGGTCGAAAGAAAAATAGAAAACACCACCGCGGCCAGCCCTCCCACGAGTTGCTCAACGAGCTCAACTCCCTGAGGGAACTGCTCGGCAGTGACATGGAAGCCGATATCCCCCTGCTCGACCAGGTTGCAACACCCTCCCCCGGCAGCAGCGATCAGCCCTCAGCCAGCGCAAGTAGCCACCCATCCCCATCACACCGCGCACCACTGGCACCGCCGCGCCCGCTGCAGGAAGCCGACCTGCCTATCCTGTTCAGCCCGGTCGACGAAGAACCGATCGAGGAGATGACCTCGCAACTGAGCGACGCCGACCTGGAACTGCTGCGCCCGCTACAGAACCTGCCGCGCAAGCCCGAAACACCGGCACCGCAGATTGAGACCGTCTCGCCGGAGTCGCCAGCAGCGGAAGTCCGTATCGAGGCCGATAGGGAGCCAATAGAGTTAAGTGCACAGCGACAGGAGCCTCGCGAAGAGTTTCAGCCCAGCCTGTTCGAGGGCCCTCAAGGCGAGGAGCCAAGTGTGCAGGAGATCGTGCAGCAACAAGCTCCCCTCAAGGAGAGCTCCAAAGAGGATTCCAAAGAACAACGCCCGAAAGACCGGGTAATAGAGCCTCAAATATCTGCTGCGCCACGCGAAACTTCCAAAGGGGCACCAGATGCACCGGTAAAAGAGGGGCCGGTAGCAGAAGAACCGGCAAAAGAAGCACCGATTAAAAAAACCAGCCAACACAAAGTGCCGGTAATGACCGAAAACCCGTTCCTGCCCCCACATATCCGCGCACGCCTGACGGGCGGCCGGATTCCGCGTCCCGAGGTCGAACCAGCAGCCCCCTCCCCGGAGCCAGCGGCTATCGCCCAGGAACCCGCTGCGGCGCCGGAACAGGAACAGGAACAGGAACAAAAGCAGCCGACGCCAAGTGAACGGGAACGCCTGATCGAACAACTGGTGGCGGAACAAATGGCCGAGTTAGAACAACAGCTTCGGGCCAATATCACGGCGCTGGTGGACGAAATTTACCCACAGGAAGCGCCCGAGTAGCCCGTATCCGGGCTCGGGGCTGCCATCCGACGCTGGGCAGCCTTTTGCCCTACCCCGCCCCGGCGGTATAATTCCGCCCCTTTTTATATACTCACCCTTTTATACTCATCCTTACATTTCATCGCCCCGGTGTGACCATTGATCCGGCCCCGGGCGGCAAAGCGATTCAAAGCAAGGCATTCCCCCGCGCATGGACAAGACATACCAGCCCAACGCCATCGAACAACAGTGGTACAAAACCTGGGAAGACAACGGCTACTTCAAGCCCTCCGGCGATACCGCCGCCGATCCCTACTGCATCATGATCCCGCCGCCGAACGTCACCGGCAGCCTGCACATGGGCCACGGTTTCCAGGAATCCATCATGGATGCCTTGATCCGCTACCACCGCATGAAGGGCGACAACACCCTGTGGCAAGTGGGTACCGACCACGCCGGTATCGCCACCCAGATGGTGGTAGAGCGTCTGTTGAGCGCGGAAGGCAAGAACCGTCACGAACTGGGTCGCGATAAGTTCATCGAGAAAGTGTGGGAGTGGAAGGAAGAGTCCGGCGGCAACATCACCCGCCAGCTGCGTCGCCTCGGCGCCAGCCCGGACTGGTCCCGTGAGCGCTTCACCATGGACGACGGCTTCTACAAGGCGGTGCAGGAAGTCTTTATCCGCCTTTACGAAGACGACCTGATCTACCGCGGCAAGCGCCTGGTGAACTGGGACCCGAAACTGCACACCGCGATTTCCGACCTGGAAGTACTGAACGAGGAAGAACAGGGCCACCTGTGGCACTTCCGCTACCCACTGTCTGACGGCTCCGGCCATCTCGTGGTTGCCACCACCCGCCCGGAAACCATGCTCGGCGACACCGCCGTGGCGGTGCATCCAGAAGACGAACGCTATAAGCACCTGATCGGCAAGACCATCAAACTGCCGCTCACCGACCGCGAGATCCCGATCATCGCCGACGACTATGTCGACCTGGAGTTCGGTACCGGCTGCGTGAAGATCACCCCAGCCCACGACTTCAACGACTATGAAATGGGCCAGCGCCACAACCTCGAGATAATCAACATCCTCGATGCAGACGCCAACCTGAACGACAACGTGCCAGAGAAATACCGCGGCATGGAGCGCTTTGCTGCGCGCAAGCAGATTGTCGACGACCTGGATGATCTCGGCCTACTGGAAAAAATCGACCCGCACACGTTGAAAGTACCCCGCGGTGACCGCAGTGGTGTCGTGATCGAGCCGTGGCTCACCGATCAGTGGTACGTGAAAACTCAACCGCTGGCGGACGAAGCCATCAAGGTGGTGGAAGACGGCCGCGTCGAATTCGTGCCGAAAAACTACGAGAACATGTACTTCTCCTGGATGCGCGACATTCAGGACTGGTGTATCTCCCGCCAGTTGTGGTGGGGCCACCGCATCCCCGCCTGGTACGACAACGACGGCAAGGTCTACGTCGGCCGCAGCGAGGAAGAAGTACGCAAGAAGCACAACCTGGGCGATATCGAATTGCGCCAGGACGACGACGTGCTCGACACCTGGTTCTCCTCCGGCCTGTGGACTTTCGGCACGCTGGGCTGGCCGGAAGAAACTCCGGAGCTGGCGGCCTTCCACCCGACCTCAGTACTGGTCACCGGCTTCGACATCATCTTCTTCTGGGTCGCACGCATGATGATGCTGACCCTCTACTTCAAGAAAGAAGTGCCGTTCAAAACCGTCTACGTACACGGCCTGGTACGCGACGGACAGGGCCAGAAGATGTCCAAGTCCAAGGGCAATGTGCTGGACCCTATCGACCTGATCGACGGTATCGACCTCGAGAGCCTGGTGGCCAAACGCACCTCTGGCATGATGGTGCCGCACCTGCGCGAGAAGATCGAAAAGCAGACCCGCAAGGAATTCCCGGAAGGCCTCGCCGCCTACGGCACCGATGCCCTGCGCTACACCTACTACTCGCTGGCCTCCACCGGTCGCGACATCAAGTTCGATGTGGGTCGTATTGAAGGCTTCCGTAACTTCTGCAACAAGATCTGGAACGCCTCCCGCTACGTGCTACAGAACTGCGACGGTCACGATTGCGGCCAGGATGGCAGCGAAGATTTTGAGCTGAGCATCGCCGATCGCTGGATCATTTCCCTGCTGCAGCGCACCGAGCTGACCGTGAAGGAAGCCATCGATAGTTATCGATTCGACCTGGCCTCCCAGGCACTGTACGACTTTGTGTGGGGCGAGTACTGCAGCTGGTATCTGGAACTGTCCAAGCCGGTGCTGTGGGACGATAACGCCTCGGATGCGGTGAAGAAAGGCACCCGCCGTACCCTGATCCGCGTGCTGGAAACCATTCTGCGCCTGGCACACCCACTGATGCCGTACATCACTGAAGAGATCTGGCAGCGCGTGAAAGGTCTCGCCGGCGCGAGCGGCGACACCATCATGTTGCAGCCCTACCCGGAAGCCAACCAGCACCGCATCGACGACAATGCCGAAGCGGCGATTGCCTGGCTGAAAGGCGTCATCGAAGGCGTGCGTAATATTCGCGGTGAAATGAATATTTCCCCGGCGAAGAAAATCCCACTGATCCTGCGCAACGGTTCCGAGCAGGACCAGGACCTGCTGAACCAGACCCGCAGCCTGCTCACCAAACTGGCGAGCCTGGAGTCCATCGACTGGCTGGAAAAAGGTGCCGATGCGCCAGCCTCCTCCACCTCCCTGGTCGGCGAGCTGGAACTGCTGGTGCCGATGGCAGGCCTGATCGACGTAGAAGCGGAAAGCGCGCGTCTGCAGAAGGAGATCGACAAACTGGGTAAAGAGCTGGGCCGCGTATCCGGTAAGCTCAACAACCCCAAATTTGTCGACAAGGCCCCGCAAGAAGTTGTGGACAAAGAGAAGGCCAAACTGGCGGAAATGGAAAGCGCCCGAGCCCGTTTCGAGCAGCAGCTGGAATCTCTGAAAAACCTGTAAGTCTCACGATTTACGGGTAAAAAAATGGCGAACCGGAAACGGTTCGCCATTTTTGTTTTGGTTACCTTAAAACGATTTACATCGAGCCAGGTGCGGCAAAATAGTCCATGGAGTAAGCCACCCGCTCTTCCACGTTTTTCTCCAGCTGCTCCATTTCCATCGATTCAATATGCTCAAGGCGAGTGCGCAAGCCGATGCCATTGGCAATCTGGATCGCAAGACCCGGACGGGCATTGGCCTCCAGTAACAGAGGGCCGCGCTTGCGGTCGAGAACTATGTCGCAGCCGAGGTAACCGAGGCCGGTCATTTCATAGCAGCTGGCCGCCAGGCGCACCAGTTCCGCCCAGCCCGGCACCTCAAGATCGGAAAACGGCATTTGGGTATCCGGATGAATATCCACCCGGATACCGCGCTGCACCGCATGGGAGGCTTTGCCAGTGGCGAGGTCAATCCCCACCCCCACTGCACCCTGGTGCAGATTCGCCTTGCCATCGGAGTCGTGCGTGGAGCATCGCAGCATGGCCATCACCGGAAAACCGCGAAATACAATCACGCGGATATCGGGCACGCCTTCAAAGGAATACTTGTCAAAAATCGGATCGAAATCTACCAGTGCTTCGATCATAACCCGGTCGGGCTTGCCACCGAGGCTGTAGAGACCACTGTGCACATTACTGACATGGCGCTGGATATCCAGTGCCGTCACCTTGTTTCCCGAGGGCTTGAGGTAATCGTCGCCATCGCGCCCGACAATAACCAGAATACCCTTGCCGCCAGAGCCGCGCGCCGGCTTGATCACGAACTTTTCCAACGGCTCGATCACCTGCATAACCCGGGTGCGGCTGGGCTGGGTTTCAAAGGCCGCAATCAGCTCCGGCACCGGAATGCGGAAACGCTTGGCCTGGCGCTTGGTGTTGAGTTTGTCATCGACAATCGGGTATTTGTCCCGGTCGTTGTAACGTGCGATATAGCGCACGTTACGCGCATTCATGCCCAACACACCAATTTTGCGCAACTGGAATGGCGAGACCAGCCCGCCGCGGAAAAAGGACGGCAACTGCATTAGCGCACCAGCTGGCGGAAGCGCGCCAGTTCACCAAGGCGGAAACCGGTGTAGTTGCCGATGATCAGAATTACCCCCAGCAGTACCAGCAGCAATTCCGGGAAGTTGAAGGTCCAGTGCTCGATAAAGCGGTTAGTCATTACCCACCAGGCGAGCACCGCCACCAGCAGGCTGCCACCGGCCTGCACCACCACTTCGTAGGGGCCATCCTCTTCCCACACGATGGACATGCGCTCGATGGTCCAGGCGAGAATGATCATCGGGAAGAAAGTCACCGTCAGCGCCTGCTCGATACCCAGCTTGTAGCTGACCACGCTGATGGCGCCCATCAATATCACCACCGTCACCACCACGGCGGCGATCCTCGCCACAAGGAGCAGGTTGAGCCGGCTTAAATAGAAGCGCACCCACAGCCCCAGAATTAGGATCAGCACAAAAATGGACAGGCCGGTGAGCAGCTGGGTTTCAATAAAGGCAATGGCCAGCAGTACCGGCATAAAGGTACCGGAAGTACGCAAGCCCACAAAGACCCGCAACAGAACCACCACCAGGGCACCCACCGGCACCAGCAGGATCAGCTTGAAGATGCTCTGCTGCTCGATAGGCAAACTGTAAATGGAGAAGTCCACCAGGGCTTCTTTCTCCTGGCTGGTACTGAGCATGGCCACATCGCGGGCCGGCACATCGTTGGAGATTACGGAGAAGGTGACCTTGGAATTGCGCCCACCTTCCACATCCAGCAGGCTTTTACCGCCGCGCTGCCAGATAAAGAAGTTTTTCGGCACTCCCGGAGAACCGCTCAGCGGCTCGAATACCACCCAGCGCTTGCCGTCATAAATTTCCAGCAGGTCTTCCGGGTCCAGTCGGCGCCGGTCGTCTTCCAGGTAAAGCCCGCGAATCCGGTGCGCGGGAATATCCGCGGCCGCCAGCACCAGCAGCGACACATCCACAAAGGACTGATCGCGGTAATAGCCGAAGATCAGGTTGCGGTCCTGATTGCGATTGTCACCCAGGGCAATCAGCAATTCGGAGGTGAAGGTGCGAATATCGGAGGAGCGCTCACGTGCGGTTTCCACCAGCGAGAAAATCGCCTGGCGCACCGCTTCCTGCTCACGGGCACCGAGCAAGGGCTTGGTGACTTCCGTACTCAGATCGAGGGGCTGCTCCAGTGCCGCGCCGGGAGTCTGGTGCACGTCCAACTGATAAAACAGGGATTGCGACCCCGCCGCGTGACGCTTGGCCCAGACCGCACGATATTCGTCATCGGCACGAATGATATTGAACCCGTAACCGGATGAACTGAAGGTTTCCCCCAGCACTTCCATATTGCGCTGAGCGCGCGGCAAGGTGAGCGCCGCTTTGACAGGACCGCCGTCCGCGGTAAAGCCCACTTTGGCTTCGATGGTCCAGACGGTGCGGTATTCACCGGGCAACAGAGGGAAGCCCAGTTCAAAATGTTTATAGATGGTGAGGCCGGCGCCCATCAATGCGAGCAGCGCGGCGAGAATATAGACCTGAGCCCGTGGCGACATTCGCCATTCCCCGCTTAGTTGTTGTGTACAGCTTGTGGCTGCTTATTCTTGCCGGTAACTGGCGGATCTGCCAGTGCCCGGCACACATTTTGGGGCTTTAGTACTGGAATTATTTGCTAAAGGCAGGCAATTGCGGCTTACCCTGTACCTGTTTGCGGCTGACATCCACTACTGCGGCGTCTTTCAGGAAGTTGCGCCCCACCAGCAGTGGAAACTCAAACTCCCCGCGCTCGATCAGGTTGACCTCGACCATATGGGTCACCTCACCCACGGTGAGGCTCATATCGACAATGGGACGACGCTGGCGATCGAAACCCGGGCGGGCAACCCGCACATGGCGCTTGATGGGCAGCTCGACATTGACGGGTTCGACATCACTGCCGTCGCCCAGTTTAAAACGTACCCACTCGCTGCCATCGCGCTCGAATGGCGTGAGATCCAGCACACTCAGCGAACAAGTCGCTGCGCCGGTATCCACCAGTGCGCGCAGGCGCACGCCGCCCGGCTCCACGGTAAACAGCTCTTCCGAACCCAACACCAGCTTGTCTTTGGCAACCGGCACTTCCACCACTTTTTCGAAATTGCGCTCAATCACCCGCTCTACTACTTTGACTTCGGGCTCAGCGCACACCACGGTTTCCGCCGCTGGGCAGAGACTCGGATCGAAATCGGCGGTTGTCAGGGTCGGGGATTCATCCGTTGCCGGGGTTCCGGCACCGATATCTGGCAGGTTCTGGCAACCGGCAAGCAGCTGCGCAACCAGTAAAGAGCAAACTAAAGGCAAAAACCGCATCTGTTTATTACTACCTTAAGGGGCGGAAAAGCCGGCCCTGTGCGATGTTTTTTTGTGTATTCCTGGCGGTATGGGGGTCGGGCCGTCCATGTCGCCCGATTTTTGCGAAGCCCGGATAGTACCTCATCCGCCGTCAGGCTGCACCGGAGCCAGGGTGGACTCTCAAGCTCTCAAGAGGCATGGAGTAACCATCGGCACCCAAATACCGCCGATGTAGGATAGTCTCCGGCGCAAATCAAGACGAGATGGTACCAATTGGTCACAACGAATCAAGCGACATCCGGCCCAGCAGTGATTCCACTGGCCGTTTCCGGCACTATTTGCGCCGCCAATTGACCACCCCAATCGTCCAACTCGACGACTCAGCCCTCGCCCTGCTCCAGGCGCTCGTCGATCTCGGACAGCTTGCGCACCAGCGCGGCCACCGGCAGCTCGCCACCGCGGAAAAACTCCTCTGCCATGGGCGCCACACCGCATTTCTGCGGCAGTGGTTGCTCGAACTCCACCAGATGGCTCATGCGCGGCAAAAAGACAAACTGCAACCACTGGGGCAATGTCAGGGTATCCACGCAAAAGGGTTGGGTGCTGGCCAGGGCTTCTGGCGAAGGCCACTCTTCATCCCATAGATTGAGCGTACGCAGCTCCGCTTCCAGCTCCAGTAACAGGGTGGCAATATCGGGGTAAATCGACTTCATTGATTCAAATTAGTTCAGTTAATGGGACGCTCAGTTAATTGCGCGCCGGAATGGCGGCAGCGAATCCAGCATGGCACGACCATAGCGCTTGGTAACAATCCGTCGGTCCAGCAAGGTGATGGTGCCACTGTCCGACTCGGTGCGCAGCAGGCGACCGCAGGCCTGTACCAGTTTGAGGGCAGCATCAGGGACGGTGATCTGCATAAAGGGGTTGCCGCCTTTGGCTTCGATCCACTCCGCCAGCGCCGCTTCGATGGGATCATCCGGCACCGCAAAGGGCAGCTTGGCAATCACCACATGACTGCAGTAATTACCTGGTAAATCCAGGCCTTCAGCAAAACTGGCGAGGCCAAAGAGCACACTGTGGCCGCCGCTATCGATACTTTTTTTGTGGCTGTCGAGCAGCTGCTGCCGGGACTGCTGCCCCTGCATCAGGATGCGATTGCGCCAGGTGCCCGGCAGGGATTCGTAGACGGTTTCCATCTGCCGACGCGATGCAAACAGCACCAGCGCGCCATTGCCACCGGACGATTCCGTCGAGGTATCGAGCAGCCCCGGCAGCGCTTCAATCACCGCGTCCGTGTGCAGGTCTGCGTTATTCGCCTCTACCGCATCCCTGGGGACACGCAATTCCGCACGGGAAAAATCAAACGGGCTGGGCACGACTTCATAACTGGCGTTGTCCGGGGTGCCGGCGCGCATTTTCAGCCGGTCGAAGCGTCCCAGGGCGGTCAGGGTAGCGGAGGTCAACACGGCACCGTAGCAGCGACGCCACAGGCTGTACTCCAGTGTTTTGCCCGCGAGGATGGGAGAACTGCATACCTCGAAATCAAAAGAGCCACCCCAGTCCACCAGTGTTACCCAGCGCGCCTGGGGTACGGAACCCTCATCCACTCTCGAATAATTGGCCCAGAGCTCCAGGTTGGCCTCGGCGCGTCCGTGCCAGCTGCCGAGTACCGGGTACCAGCGCTCCAGGTCGACAATAGGTACGGGGCTGTGGGCGTCTTCCATCATGCGCTGGGCCACCTGCACCATCTTGCTGAGCAGGGCTTCCATTTCATCGAAGTCTTCTCGCAGCTGATCGGCCAGCTGCATCAGGGACTCCGGCACCACGCCACCCTCAAAGCGGTGACGGGCACTGCGCCCGGGGCCATTGGCACCAGAGCGGCCGCGCTCCTCTTCGAAGTCACACAGATCTTCCAATAGCGGCCAGGCCATTTCCAGTTTCTGTTTGGCGGAAGTGAACAGCGCGGGCAAGTCTTCACCCGCTCGATCCAGTTCACTGCCATCACCGATTTCACCCAGCAACTGGCTCAGGTTCTTGTTCGCCTGGTCCAGCCAGCCGGTAGTGGCACCGACGCGGCTGTGGTGGGCAAAGTGGTTCAGGGCCTTGTCCGGCAGGTGATGCGCCTCATCGAGGACATAGATAGTGTCTTCCGGCGGCGGCAGAATCGCGCCGCCACCCAGGGCCAAATCCGCCAGCAGCAGATCGTGATTGGCAACAATCACCCGGCTTTTACCGAGGCTTTCGCGGGCGCGGAAGAAACTACAGCTGCTGACATGGGGGCAGCGGCGGCCACTGCACTGACGGTGATCGGTGGTGACGCGGCTCCAGTCTTCCGACTCGATGGTGTCTTTCCAGTTGTCGCGGTCGCCATCCCAGCTGCCGGTGGAGAGCTGATCAGCCATTTCCCGGTACAGCTTGATCCCCACCTCATCGACCTGCGGCTTTTCGTCTTCGTAGAGTGCCAGGGAAGCACCGACGCCACTGGAGGTCAGCTCGGTCAGCAGCTGGTCGAGTTTCGACAGGCACAGGTAGCGGCCGCGGCCCTTGGCCAGGGAGACTTCAAACTTGAGACCGGAATGGCGGATGAGTTCGGGCAGATCCTTGTAGATGATCTGCTCCTGAAGCGCGACCGTGGCCGTGGAAACCACTAGCGTCTTGTCGTGGGCGATGGCCATCGGGATCGCGGCCAGCAGGTAGGAGACGGTCTTACCGGTACCGGTGCCGGCCTCGACCACGCAAATGTGCTGGCCATCGGTCTTGCCGTGATCCCGCTCACCGGCGCCATTGCGCTGGATACCGCCCAGGGCGCGGGCGATCGAGGCAATCATCAGTTTCTGCCCGTAACGGGCTTTCAGTTCGCGACCGTTGAGAAACTGACGATAGGCGGTTTGGATGGATTCTTTGTCTTTATCGCTGAGCACTGGGGACCGGCTGAAAATACATTGGGGTTAAATCAGCCGGGCATTATCCACGCTTGCTCAGGGTTTAGCCAATGGCAAAACCCGCTGACATTGCACCGAGACCGGGTATCAGGACTCGAACGCCAGGCGGGACACCACCGGATTGGCATAGGCCTGAATCGCCTTGTCGCGCCAGCGCTCGTCGATCGCCGCCATGCGTGCTTCGAACTTTTCGCGAATCTCCTGGTGCTCATCCGGGTGCCACGGCTTGGCCGGGTAGCCCACCGGGAGCGCCGGGGCCTCACCATAAATCATCTGGTAAGCGATGAGATTGGTGGGGTGCAGCACGTAATTGCCAATGATCTGGCGATCAATCTCTTCCGCCAGTGCGGTCACATCGTTGAAGTCATTTTCGATCGGGGTACCGAAGGCCGCATGAATATGCCCCTTCTGCCCCACGACGCCCTTGGCAATACTGCCCAGGTCTTCGTGCGCCTCTTTCTGGTACTCGTCCTGGTGCTCGGTGATGTACAGCTCCCGCGCCTTGTAGCGGTCGCAAGGGTCCCACTCGTAGGAAATGGACAGCGGCACTATGTGCAACTCGCGCCAGAAATCTGCAAACGGCTGCTCCTTGGGCTTTGCCATACCGAACATCGCCGCCAGCGCCGGGTTGGTGCGGTCGCGGCCGTCTTTGGCGCGGCCGGCACGCTGGGCAATCCACACATGCTCGTTGTCGTTGACGATGGAGTGATGGATATAGTTGGACAGGGTGGTGGCCGCCGTCAGCTTCTCGCGGCGGCTGCCGGAACTGCGCTTCACCACAAAGCATTTGTTGAGCTTCATGATATCGCTGGCGAATTGCTTGGACAGCAGGTTGTCGCCGATGGCGATGCGCGAGGTCTCGTGCCCTTCTTTGTACATGGCGAGGATGGCCAGTGCGGGATCCATGGCGATATCCCGGTGATTGCTCACAAACAGGCAGGCGCGATTTTTCGGCAGGGTATCCAGCCCGGATATGCTGAGTCCGCAGCTGGTGCGATTGACCGCCTTGTCCAGATAGCGGGCAATAACATCCTGAACCCCACGCACATTGTTGGCCTTGCGGAATTCAAAACGGACAAACTGGCGCACCAGCCAGGCCAGCGGGCGCTCGAGCTTGCTCGCCATACCGGGCAACAGGAAGTGTGCCACCACCCGGGACATCTCCGGATCGTCTACCAGGCGGCGGAGCGCCGGGCGCACCTCATCGTCCCGGTAAGGGCGGATATCTTCAAAAAGACTGGGATCCAAATTTCTCGCATTCATGGGATATTGCTACCTGCCAACTTCAGCGCGCGAACTCTGCGGACGCTGCGCTCTGGCCAATTCTTATTGTGGCCCAGCTAAAGGTCCCCACAGGGTATAGCCGGCGAAACGGCGCAGAACATACCGGATGCTAGGAAGAACTGCCAGTCTTGCGGCAGACTGGCCGGTAATTCCACGGCGTGTGATTTCCACACACCGGAAGCACGGGGCGCCCGCCGAATGTGCACCGCCGCGGCGCGACTGACATACGCCGCTGGGGCACGGCTATAGACTTCTGCCGGGCCTCCCCCGAGAATAGGGCGCTTTGTGCGCTAGATAACAAGAAACTGACCCGGCGGACCGGCCACAAGCGGGGCTGCCAAAAACGCAGGAGAACACCTTGAGCCAGACCAGTTCCAGCACGCCCGCGAACAGCAATACACGCGGCAGTGACCACCGCAAACCCAGCCTGCTGGATGCTCTGATCCCCCTGCTTGTTCTTATTGCCCTGCTCTCCCTGTCCGTCTTTTTCTACGGCGCCGATTCCTCTTACGGCCCCAACCAGATCGCCCTGCTCCTGTGTGCCGGTGTCGCTGCCCTGATGGGTATGAAAAACGGCTTTACCTGGAAAGAAATGGAAGGGGGAATGCTGCATGGCATGAGCCTGGTGTTTGGCGCCATCCTGATTCTGCTGGCGGTGGGCGCGCTAATTGGAAGCTGGATTCTCGCTGGCACGGTGCCGTCGATGATCTACTACGGGGTACAGATGCTGTCACCCCAGTGGTTCTACGCCGCCAGCTGTATCATCTGCGCCGTGGTCGGCCTCAGTATCGGCTCCAGCTGGACCACGGCGGGCACCCTGGGTGTGGCCCTGATGGGCATCGCCGCAGCCCTGGGGCTGAACCCCGCGATTACCGCAGGCGCGGTCATTTCCGGCGCCTATTTTGGTGACAAGATGTCCCCGCTGTCCGACACCACCAACGTGGCGGCCGCAGTGACCTCCAACGACCTCTTCCTGCATATCCGTCATATGCTGTGGACCACCATTCCGGCATTCACCATCGCCCTGGTGATCTTCGCTGTCATTGGTCTCTCCTCAAATACTGGGCACGCTTCCGCGGATGATATCCAGAAGCTGCTGGGCGCCCTCCAGGAAGAATTCCGCATCTCCATCGTCAGCATGCTGCCGCTGGCACTGCTGCTATTCATGGCCTGGAAGAAGATCCCGGCCTACCCGACGCTCATCATCGGCGCCCTGGTTGGTTGCCTGATCGCCATCATTTTCGAGCCCAATGCCACTCGCCAGCTGGCCGGTGGTGAAGGCCCGCTGAGCCTGTTGAAAGGCGCCTGGCACAGCCTGTTCGATGGTTATAAATCCACCTCCAGCAACGAAGCGGTCGCATCGCTGCTGTCCAAAGGCGGCATGAGCAGCATGCTCAATACCATCTGGCTGATCATCTCCGCCATGGCCTTCGGTGGCGTGATGGAGCGGGCGGGATTCCTCGAGCGCATCGTTAACTGGGCGCTCTCTGGCGTACACTCGGTCGGCGGCCTGATTACCTCCACCGTATTGACCTGCTTCGGCATGAACGCCGCCGCCGGCGACCAGTACATGGCCATCATCATTCCCGGGCGCATGTTCCGCGAAGCCTTTGAGGGCAAAGGGCTGCACGGCCTCAACCTGTCCCGAACCCTGGAAGACTCCGGCACCATTACCTCGGTGCTTATCCCCTGGAATACCTGTGGTGCCTATATGAGCGCCACCCTGGGCATCGCCACCTTTACCTACGCGCCTTTCGCCCTGTTCAACATCATCTGCCCGCTGCTGGCCATCGCCTATGGCTGGCTGCACTTCAAGCAGATGCCCCTGGGCAAACAGGAGGTTCTGCCTGAGGCCGAGCCTGCGATGGAAGAGACCCGCGCAAGCTAACCCGGCTCACCTCTTCTGCGAAAGGCGCCAGTGACCAACCCGGCGCCTTTCGCTTGCCAGCAACAACATCCCTGCTTATACCCGTTAATACCTTCGCTACCCGCCGCCATTTTTACGATTTCAGACCTATCACCGTGAGCCAGATGACTTCATCTCCCCTACCCCCCAGCACCCTTTCCGAATTCATTGCCGCCGCCGACTTCAATCTGCGCTGGTTTGACCTGGGGCGGCGGGTAACGCCCATCAGTAAAAAAGACAGTGATGCATTTGAAGCCGGCACTGCCCCCTGGCCCAGCCCCTACCTGCGCCAGGCCTGGTGTGGACTGCTGCTCTGGCCAGTGACTGCGAAGCAGGAAGAGAACGCGAAGCAGGAAGAGAAAAAGCAGCAAGAGGCAAGCGCCGAGCCAATCGTGTGGTTTTTACGCCTGCCACTGGACGAGCAGGGCAAGCTGCTACTTCCGATCCGCGACCGGTTTCTCAAGCAGCTACAGCAAGCACTGCAGCCAGCGGCCGCAGCGCAACCGGATAAAGACCAGAGCCGGGACCCGGGCAAGCAATTGCAGCGGGCACTGGACGATAGTGGCCTGATGTTCGCCCCGCCCCCCGAAAGGCGCGCGGTGTTCCACGCAAAATCCGCCCGCTTCCTGAAGCGACCAGCCAGCGATCACTACCCGGCCGCCAAAGCCTACGCCAAGGATCCCGCAGCCTTCCCCTGGGAACAGCTGGCAGTCCAGGGTATTGCGGATCTGGCGATGCGCTGGAAGGACGAGCAGGCAAACCTGGCAAACACCCTGCCGCGGTTTGCCACACCGGTATTGATTCCCCTCTGCCAGTGCCTGGAGAGTGAAGCCATTGATCACCCCCTGGCCGAGCCGCTGATCCGCCGCGCGGAACAGTCGCTGGCCAGCGACCAGCCCGATATCAACCTGATAACGGCGGTCGTGCGCGGCCTATCACACAGCCCCGCCAAGGGCATGCGCCAGCAATTTCTCCTTCGGTTACTGCAGTCAGAAGCCGCTACTGAGGGGGAAATACTCGCCGCCATCGGCAGCCGGTGCTGTGACGACCTTCTGGTACCGGAGATCGCCCAGCTGTGGCTGGAGCGGCTCAGCAGCAGCCAGCCTCAGGAAACCTTCAACCTGCTACTCACCGACCTGCTGTTTTTACCGCAGCTGCGCAATGTCCTGCTTGGGGTATTACGCAACCCGGAAAGGCCGGAACCCGTCGCCAAAGCCTTCGGTAATTTCCTGCACCCGGGTGGCAGCTCCTAAGCCTTGCGCGGTTAGCCATTGCCTTCGCCTCACCAACAGGAGAGATCTGGCGCCACCGTACCCGCACGGCTACGCCCGCTGATCTACCCTGATTCCACAGCCAACAAAAAATATGCGCGTAATTCATTCACTTGTTTTGCGCGCAACGGAAATAAATTTTCGCTTTTCTGGCGCCGATCCATTCAAAAAACCAATTCACCAGAAGAAAATAAAATTTATTTCACCCGGCTGAAAAAAATTATTCTCCGCTCCGCAACACATCAGACCGCAATTTGGCGGAAAACCCTTTAAATAAGGGCCGATGAGCGTGACAAACTGGCGGCGGTTTTATCCTGAATTCACCTGTGGCGGCTATTTTAACCGCGTGCCTATTACACTCCATTGGGCGGTATGTTTGTAGAAAATATTTTTACAAAGCACACCAAACAGGTGACGTTTTATTGTCTATGCTATTGACTAACATCAACGGAAAGGAGTTAGGGGATGAATTTCACTCCAGCCAAGTACTTAACCGGAATTATATGTGCACTGGTCCTCGCAGGTTGTTGTGCACCGGCTCCGATGCCGGCCGCCTGCCCTCCGGGGTCAGAACAAATTCCGACTTCCATGGCCTGTCCTGCGGACGCGGATTGCTGGATGGCATCCGATAATGTTCGCTGTATGAAAGTGGTTAAATAATCACGTTCATAGCAGGTTCATGCAAATGCCGCTTCTAGGAGCGGCATTTTGCATTTCTGCCACATCCATTTGTGATGCTGGCGACAACTCCCGCTCAACGCCTTGAAGGGCGTGCCGTCCGACTTACCCACCAATTTTCCCACCGATTTATCGACCCCAAAACTGCCTGAAAACACCCGTTTCTCCGGCTGTTTTTCCATCCACACTTACCAGTAACCGCGCCATTCGGGTGCAACCACAGTATTCCCTTGCTGTTTTATTGTGCTTCGTTTACGCGACACATCCACCCAGGCCACACGCTGGCCGCAGTGCGGATTTGTCGCTAATATTTGCGTCTTTCCGTTACCACTCTTTTCCCCAGACAGTGAAGAATAATTAACCATGGATGCTCTGCCTCTTTCCGCCGCCATCGCCAGCCTGCAACAGCACAAAGATCAGCAGCGCTGGTCGCTCCGAGAGCTGTTCTCTGCCAACCCGAAACGCGCCCAGGAGTTCAGCGCGGCCGCTGCGGGCATCTACCTGGACTACAGCAAAAACCTGCTCAGCGCAGACACCCTGCAACAGCTGCTGGCGTACACCGACACGGCGCAATTAAGGCAGCGTATCGATGCGCTACTGTCCGGAACCAATATCAACAATACCGAGCACCGCCCTGCGCTACACACCGCACTGCGCTTTCAGGGAGAACCCCGGAGCGAGCACGAGCAGGCCGTAGCCGATTGCCGTGCGCAAATGGAACAGTTTGTTAAGCGCGTACACAGCGGTGCCTGGACCGGTTTCTCCGGCAGGGGTATCCGCCATGTAGTGAACATTGGTATCGGCGGCTCTGACCTGGGCCCGCGCATGGTCTGCGAAGCACTGCGCCCCTGGCACACCCAGACCCTCACGGTGCATTTTGTCGCGAACATCGACGGCGCGGACCTGAGCGACACCCTGGCTGGCCTGCCCGCTGACGAAACGTTGTTCATTGTCGCATCCAAGTCCTTCTCCACCCTGGAAACCCGCCAGAACGCACTTTCCGCGCGCCAATGGGTACTCGACGCGGGCTGTGCAGAATCCGACCTGGAAAAGCATTTCGTTGCCGTGAGCAGCAACATTGTCGCTGCCCAGGATTTCGGCATTGCTGCACAGAACATTTTCCCCATGTGGGACTGGGTGGGCGGCCGCTACTCCCTCTGGTCAGCCATCGGCCTGCCGATTGCACTGGCCTGCGGCTTGGAGGCTTACAGCGACTTGCTGAAAGGCGCCAACGCCATGGACACCCACTTTGCCGAAGCGGAGTTTGCGGAAAACCTGCCGGTACTGATGGCACTGATCCATTTCTGGTACCGCCAGTGCTGGGGCGCCGGCAGCCTCGCCGTACTGCCCTACGCCCAGCGCCTGGCCAAGTTCCCGGCATGGCTACAACAGCTGGACATGGAGAGCCTGGGCAAGAGCGTAACCCGCGGTGGCGAACACCTGCCCTACCCCAGCGGCTCGGTCATCTGGGGGGCTGAAGGCAGCAATGGCCAGCACTCCTTCCACCAGCTGCTACACCAGGGCACGGATATGATTCCGGCGGACTTCGTTGCTATCAAGGAACCGACCTCTGGGCTGAAAGAACAGCACCAGTGGCTGCTGTCCTGCTGTCTCAGCCAGAGTCAGGCGCTGCTCAAGGGTAAGTCCCTGACGGAAGCACGCAAAGAGCTAGAGGCTTCCGGCCATACCCACAAAGAGGTTCATCAACTGGCGCCCCATAAAGTGGTACCCGGCAACCGGCCGAGCAACACCCTGGTTGTGGAAAAGCTGGACCCCTTCCACCTGGGTAGCCTGCTCGCGCTCTATGAGCACAAGGTATTTACCTTCGGTTGCCTGCTGGATATCAATCCGTTTGATCAGTGGGGTGTGGAGTTAGGCAAGGTACTTGGTAATGGCGTGCATGCGGCCATTGAGGGGGAGATTCCGGAGGATTGGGATAGTTCTACGGCCCATCTTCTGAAGCTACTTCTCAAGTAACTTCAGATTTATTGGCATTAAGTTAGGCAGTCCAGTGGCGGTGCTCCGCCGCCACTCAATTAGCTAACGGAACCACTGCGCTTTGCCCCCTGATCAAGAAGCGGCTTAATCAAATCCATCGGCAGCGGGAATACAATGGTTGAGTTTTTCTCGCCGGCAATATCAATCAACGTCTGCATATAGCGCAACGTCATCGCATTCTGGTTTTTGGATAGCTGATCAGCAGCCTCCGTCAACTTAAGCGCCGCTTGCGCCTCACCTTCGGCGTGAATCACCTTGGCCCGCCGCGACCGCTCTGCCTCCGCCTGCTGGGCGATTGCCCGGATCATGCTCTCGTCCAGATCGATGTGCTTGATCTCCACATTGGTGACCTTCACGCCCCAGGCATCCGTCTGCTCGTCGAGTATTTTCTGGATATCCACGTTGAGCTTGTCACGCTCCGAGAGCATTTCATCCAGCTCGTGCTTGCCCAGTACAGAGCGCAGCGTGGTCTGTGACAGCTGGCTCACCGCCTCGTGATAGTTCTCCACATTGATGATCGCCGACTCGGGATCGATCACGCGGTAATACACCACCGCATTGACCTTCACCGACACATTGTCGCGGCTGATCACATCCTGGGTCGGCACATCCATTACCACCACCCGCAGATCCACCCGCTCCATGGTCTGGATAATGGGAATGATGATAATCAGGCCAGGCCCCTTCACCGACTGAAAACGCCCGAGGAAAAACACCACTGCGCGCTCGTACTCTCGCAAGATACGAATCGCATACATCACCAACAATACAACCGCTAGCGCCAATAACGTTCCGAAGTAGCTAATCATCCCTAGCCTCCCATCTATTCCCTATTCGGGTGCAACCTGCAACAGCAACCCGTGCTCCGCCACCACCGTCGTCAACTGCCCTTCGACCAACAAGTTGTCGCAGCGAGCACGCCATATTTCACCACCAATTTTCACCAACAACTCCGGCTCTACTTCGGTGACTACCGCGGTGCGCCCCACCATCGCCTGGTTGGCTGCAATTTTAGGCTTGCGCAAACTGCGCCCTACTGCGTACAGCACACCGAGTAACGCAAGTGCGCTGATACCGCCGATAGCACCTATCAAACCCCTGGAGACCTGCATGCCTGGCACATCACTGTCGATCAGCATTACCGAGCCAATGATCAGCGCAATGACCCCACCAATACCCAGGGCGCCAAAACTGGGCACAAAGAGTTCCGCCGCAATCAGCAGCGCCCCCACGATAATCAGAGCCAAACCTGCATAGTTAATTGGCAATACCTGCAGCGCATAGAAAGCCAGCAACAGACAAATGACCCCGACTACACCCGGCACTATGGCACCCGGGCTGTAGCCTTCAAAAATCAGTCCGTAAATCCCGATCAACAGCAGTATGTAGGCCACCTGAGGGTTGGTAATCAGAGACAGTATTTCGTTGCGCCAGTCCGGCGCGTAAGTCACTACCGGAAGCGTCGTCGTTTCTGCGGCGATGCGCTGCTTGCCAGAGCTCATGACCACTTCTCGGCCGGCAAGCTGTGCCAGCAGTTGTTGCTGGTTGTCTGCAACCACATCCACGACATTTTCCGCCAGCGCCTCTTTCGCCGTCAGAGTGGCCGCGTCACGCACCGCTTTTTCTGCCCAGTCCGCATTGCGCTTGTGGCGATTGGCCAACCCCCGGATATAGGCAACCGAATCGTTGATGACCTTGCGCTCCATGGCGGTACCGCCCTGACCTTCTGACTCCGGCGCGCTCGCTTTTTCCGCGGAGCCCGTCTGACCGGTGTCTTCCGGCGCTTTGTCCGACTTCGTCTCCGGTTGTTTTTCCGGTGAGTTGTCAGCTGTCCTGTCAGGCTCTTTCTGCGGTTCCTGCTGCCCCGGCACTCCGCCGATCTGTACTGGTGTCGCTGCGCCCAGGGTGGTGGACGTTGTCATCGCGGCCACATGACTGGCGTAAAGAATATAGGTACCGGCACTGGCCGCGCGGGCACCTGCGGGGGTGACATAGGTAACGTAGGGAACATCGGAAGCGAGAATGTGCTGAATGATGTCCCGAGTGGCCGCATCGAGGCCGCCCGGCGTATCCATATTGATGATAATGAGTTGTGCGCCCAGCTCCCGCGCCTTGTCACTGGTACGGGTCAGGTAATCCGTTGTTGCAGGTCCTATTGGCCCATTGATAGAAAGCTGCGCAATATGCGGCTTCCGCTCTGCGGATTCGCTTTCCTGGGCAGAGATACTAATAGAGATGAGCTGCGCCACTACAGCAAGCAGACAGGCAATTAATTCTTTCGACCACCACTTGAGCATGATGTTTATTCCGGGTGCGAAAGCCTGAACGGAAACTACAAGCGTAACAGAACCATCTGGGCGCATAAGGAAAGCGATGCCCAATCCACTCACCGGCCGACACTTCCTGCGCCGGCATAAACCATGAGGCGCCACCGGGAACTCACCAGATAACGCATGCATGAGCGTGCAAGAGTACGGAAATTTGAACCTCCCGATATGGAGGTCACCACCGATAGCAGGATGTTTTTTTCAGAAAGGAAATCATTGCTAGAAAGAAAAGAAATTGCTGCCAGGAGATATCGACAGCAATGACACTCAGCGCTTCAACATCAAGTGCACCAAAACCCGGCGATCACAGGAAGACATCGATCGCCTGGCAAAAAAGTATGGAATACCTTAACGCGCATGAAGTCGGGAATGTCGGCCTTATGGTGAGCTGGCGCTCTATCCAATTGCACTAACCACGTGCCAGGTAGCGCCTGGCAAACTTCGGATCCATCTTTTCCAGGTCAACCACCACCAGCCCATCCACCGAATCACAGAAGTCCGGATCGATGTTAAAGGCGTGGAAGCTGGTGCCGCCGGGGACGGTTACCGAGGTGTATTTTTTGAAAAGTGGCGGCAGCACTACCCCGTCTTCTTTCAAAATCTGTTTCAGTTGCAGCATGTCCTGGTGAGCATCGCCAGTCAGTTCGGGCAGGTCATCCCTCGCCTCCACAAATGGCAAGCGGGCATTGCCCATGGATTTTTCTGCCGCGAAGTGATGCAGGAAATAGCGCACTATGGCGGATTTGGCACGGCGGGAGAAATTGCCCGGCATGGATACGGGGCCAAACAGGTAACGGCGATTATTGCGCTGAATCCACTGCCCGATACCACACCAGAGCAAATCCAGCCCGCGGCTGCGCCAGTATTCCGGCAACAGGAAACTGCGGCCCAGCTCCGCAGAGCCCGGCAGACATTGTTCCGGAGAGCCCGAGTAGTTGAATAGCGTGGTGCTGTATATCTTGTCCGCACTCAGGCCATCGGTATTAACCAGTCGGTAGGCGCCCGCCAGTTGCTGGCGGTCCTTGTCCCACAGCAGCAGGTGGTCGTAGTAGGCATCAAAGGCATCCCAGTCGCGACTGTTGCCGGTACCTTCACCCACAGCGCGAAAGGCAATTTCCCGAAGGCGTGACAGCTCGCGCATTACCGGGCAGTCGGCCTGCTGGTGATACAGCTTGACGGCGAACTCGCCCTGCTCCACCAACGTCTCGCAGTGGCTCAACACTGCCGCCACTTCTGTAGCAACCTCAGCACAGGCGATGGGCTCGGGCGCGAGGCTTTGCGGATTCTTGTGCAGGCGGTACACCTGCTTTTTCCACAGTTTGGCCTGGGCACGCGGCGCCATCGGCCAGTTGCGGTAGTGTTCCGGCGTTACCGGTGTGCCGATGCGAATATCGATGCCGCGGCGCACCTGCTTGAACATTTCCCTGACCAACCACAGGGTCGACAGTGGCTTATTCACCATCGAGAGGCCATACCACCAGAGGGAATTCCGCCCGCGCACCTGCACCGGCAGAATCGGCGCCCCGGTCTTTTCCGCGAAGCGGATAAAACCCGGGTTCCAGCGACCATCGCGCACCCCTTGTGGCGTAAGACGCGAAACCTCGCCAGCAGGAAAAACAATGATGGCACCGCCACAATGCAAGTGCTGGTAAATTCCCTCCACATCGCTGCGACGCGTGCGGCCGTTAAAGTTGTCCACCGGCAACAGGTAACTGCGCAGAGGCTCGATATTCCACAGCAGCTGGCTGGCAACCGCTTTCACATCCTTGCGCACCCGCGCCACCATATCGATCAGGGCCAGACCGTCCAGGCTGCCCAACGGGTGGTTGGAAATGATCACCAGCGGGCCCTGGGCCGGGATGCGCTCCAGTTCCGCGGGGTTGATGTCATAGTGAAAATCGAAGGATCGGAAGACCTGGCGGATAAAGTCCAGCCCACCGAGATGGGGGTAGTCGCGACCAAACTGCTGTAACTGCTGTTCACAGCAGATTTTCTTTACCGTGGCAGACACCAGGCGTCGTGTCGGGCTCGACGGTGCGGCACTGTACCAGGGGTTTTTCTGTAACAGGTTTTCAAGCTGAATCATGCGGCGACCGCCTCTGTCATGATACGGGCAATTTTGGGTGTGCGGTGCCAGTGCAAAATATCCAGGGCACCATTTTTGTCTTCCACCACCGCGGTCATGGAGTCGACCCAGTCACCGCAGTTGGCGTAGGTCACTGCCTGCTGCTGTGTGGCGCTGTGGCGAATCCCAGCGCGATGGATATGGCCGCAAATCACGCCATCGAATCCGCGGCGACCGGTTTCGCGGATGGCCACGTCCTCGAACTTGTTCATCATGCGGCGCGCGGCATTGACGCGATTCTTGACGTGATTGGCCAGCGACCACCAGGGCAGGTCAAAGCGGCTGCGCCAGTAATTGATCCAGCGATTAAAGCGCAGCATCAGGTAATAGCTCTGATCACCGATGTGATAACTGACAGGGTTGATCTGGATGTGATGCTCGAACTGATCGCCGTGGGTAACCCAGTAGCGCTTGCCGTCTGCGGTAGTGTGGGTCCATTCCCGCTCGACACGGATATTACCAAGGCGCTTGCCGGCCCAGCTGCGCATGGGCGCGTCGTGATTGCCGGGCACATAGATGACTTCCGGCGTGTGACTACTGATTTCCGACAGCATACCGAGTAGCAGTGTCGACGCCTGGCACCAGCTGCCCTTGCCCTGGGACAGGGCTTTCATATCGAAGATGTCGCCCACCAGGTACACCGTATCTGCCGAGTTCTGGGCCAGGAAGTCCGCCAGCCGCTGCGGTTCACTGTCCCGGCTGCCCAGGTGCACATCGGAGATCCACAGGGCGCGATATCGATTACTCATTGGCAAGTCCCATGTCTGGTTTAGACAACTCTGTTACCGGAAACTTTGCTTGAGTTTTCTTACAAATCGGCGGCCGTTTCTTGAAGCTTCTATTGCAAGTTGGCCATAAAAGGGAAAGGAGCGACGCAAGTCGCCATTTCGGGGAATCAGATTCTAATCCGGCCGCTAGTTACGGACTCGTTGTATTTGTTCCAACCGGGAAACGCTGCCGAGGTAGTCCTGCCAGCTCGCCTGGAGTTCCGCCGTCTGGTAGCGCTGGTACTTCTCCCGGTCCAGCCAGTAGACGCGGGTAGTGGCCCGCCGCAGGTCAATCAACGGCAACTGATCGATGGCTGCCGAGCCGCGCTTGAACACAGAGCCGGCTCGGGAGTTCTGGATCATGTCGCTGACAATGGTGAGGTGGACGTTTTCCGCCGAGGGGTCAAAGTGGTTCAGCGCCGCCACATCCGAAAGGGCTTCATAGATCGGGGAAACCGGCTGCTCGCCGGCAGACACGGCCTGGGCGATGGCGCTATCCAGGGGCCTCTCGAAACGTTCCCGGTACAACGCCTGCACAAACTGCTGGTTGGCCGTCAGCGCACTGACATCCTTGCCCGAGTGCGGCTTACATAAATCCACTACCGGTTCCGAGAGGCCATTGTAGTGGTCGTCCAGAACAAAGATCGAAAAGCGATCATTAACCGCGGCGGCGTCCAATAAGTCGGCAAGATAGGTTTTGAGAAAGTGCGCCTGGTGCACGGACAGAGTGTCTGATGCATCGATCACGACCAGGTGCTGGGCAAACCTTGGCAGGCTCGGGTTACACAGGGTCACTTTGTCGTAATCCCGCTCCGGCGAGCGAATGACCTGCAAGGCAAATGCGCCCAACGCCAGCAAGATCAGGCATCCGCAGGCAAAGAGCACAACGCCCTTTTTATCTTCCGCGGACAGCGCGAGGCCGCCTCGTCGGGATTGCCTGGTCCCTCTCACTGCACGCTTCGCCATCAGGCCCTCCGCAGCCCGTGTTCCAGTTCCAGGCGGTCAACCAGTGCCGCAAAGGAGGCCTGTACCTTTTCACAGCGCTCATTCACGGTGGTGATTGCCGCGCTGTATTCCTCGTCCAGCTCCTCGACCAACAGCTCAAAAGCCACCAGGTCGCGCTTGTGCTGCTCCAGCCCTGTGGTGTTCAACTGCGGGATCTTGTCCAACTCAAAGCGCAACAGTTCACCGAAGTAGGCAGCGCGACGATTCATCATCCGCGCGGAATAAGACTGGTAGTAGCGGATCAATTCATCCAGTAACCCCTGAGCCTTAATGATGTCTTCCTGGTAATTGCGGTGAATCTCCTCACTGCGCTCGATACTGGCCTTAAACTGGATGAACTGTGCACGAATCGTCCTCTCTCGCTCGGCCAGTTCATCCTGCACTTCTTCCGCCAACTCATTGACGTTGTCGATCGCATCTTCGTAGGCCGCGGCCCAGGCGTCCTGCATACCCCGCACCCGGCGAGTGATTGCGGTATACCCGGGGTAGCGATCCTCCACCACAAAAAATTTGGTGGTCAGCAATATCAGGGCGATTCCACTCACCACCACCATGATCCACGAATTGAAATCCTGAATCCCGAGGGGCTTCTCCCACAGACTGGCCATAGCCAGTTGCGAAGCGGTAAAAGCATCCAGTTCCAGGGCCTCGCGGTAGTGGCCAACCCCCAGTACAAAGGTAACGCCTGTGGTCAGCAGGGTGAGGAACAGGGCCAAGGCACCGACTTTCCTGATGTAGTTCGAATGAAAGCAGTTGCGCAGTGCGAAGGCCATAAAAGCGGCAATCCCCAGATTGACCAGCGTGATGATAAATGCCTGGAAAAAGCCACCGACCAACCCGAGGTCGCTGCCTTTGGACAGGAAAAAAGCATTCAGAAACGTTTCCAGAATGACGATAAAGAAGATTACTGAATAGTGGAGGATTTTCGATTCCCGGTAGATCGCCTCCCGGGTAAGTCCGTTGCGGTGTTTGAAAATTTCCAGATCCATCCGCAGGGCTGACAGTTCCTGTGCGCGGCGCTTGAGCCCACTGACCAGGTTCGCTACCCGGCTGCCGATTTTTTTCTCGACGAAGGCGTCGGTGTTTTTGAGCTCCTGGCACAGCTGCCGGATCTCTACTTCGCTGCGCGCCTCCACCTGCGCATCCAGCTCGGCCTGCCGGTTTTCATGTACCCGGCCAATGATTTCCCGCACCACGTAGGAACGCAGGCTCTCTTCACTTTCCGTATGACTGCGGCGATCGATTTCCGGGATGCCCGCTTTCACATCACGCTCAACGCGCTGCTCAACTTTCAGGGCGGAAATGGCGGCCTTGGTTGCCGGTATTGAGGTCATGAGGTCACCTAAAAACTTCCACTACATTTTAGGTTTTTCGTGTATTCCACTTTCTAGCGCGGCTAGCGCGGCCAGCGCGACCGGCTACAGGCGCGAATTTTGGTGAACGCTCCTGTTCACGTCTGTTAATCGCGCCTGGGCCAGCATTAGACGGCCAAGTTAAGCAAGGCGCCAAAGCGGAAAAACCCTTACTTTCAGAATAGCCCTCAGCGCGCCCCTGTGTCGCCAATGCGACAAAGCGTTACCAATCAGTAAGTTTTCACGCCAACTTTACAGACATTTCCTGTCATAACTCCGCGTCCAGACATCCCGGAAAAATCAGGCGCTGAATAACGCGCCAAACAAGAAAATAGATATTGAACCCAAAGTCAAATTGAGCATAAGCTCTAAATTGCTTTCGCACCCAATAACAAATAAATCTATCGCCGGTATTTCGCGGAAGCATCCATTGGGATCAAAAGAATCCATAACGAATGCACGCTAGAAGTGAACAATAACAACAGGAACCTTCCATGACGCTTACTCAAGACATCACGTCCCAAACCCGACCGAGCAATTTCACCCGGTCATTTGCATGGATAGCCGCCGCTACCCTGGCCGCGATTTCAGCGACAACAACCGCCGCAGATATTGATCAGGTTCTCCCCATCCAGCACAGCTGCAGTAGTACGTTAAAAATCCGCGCGCAGGACATGAGCGCAAGCCAGCTAAATGCAACCTGCGCAGACCTTTCCGCTGGAGAAGCGCTCTTCCACCAGCGCCTGCAGACCAATCTGGTCCCGGTGCCAGACGACTACAACACCGATCTGCGTGTCGTTGTGTTTGATGATTACAGTCAGTACGACAGCTACGGGTATGCGCTATTTGGCATCAACACCAATAACGGTGGTATCTATATTGAGGGCACCCCATCCACCCCGGGTAACCAGGCCAGTTTTTATGCCCACGAGGCCTCCTGGCTGAGGCCTGAATTTGCAATCTGGAACCTGGAGCACGAATACGTGCACTACCTGGATGGCCGATTTATCGCGTACGGCGGTTTCAATCACTACCCGGGTAATATGGTGTGGTGGTCCGAAGGGCTCGCAGAATATCTGTCCCTCGGCAATAGCAACCCAGAGGCCATCGAAGTCGCACGTAATCACAAACCGCGCCACCGCAAACCCAGCCTTGCGTCCGTATTCGATACCACCTACCGCGACAAAACAGACCAGGTGTACCGCTGGAGTTACCTCGCTATTCGCTTCCTGTTCGAGCATCACTACGATGAAGTCATTGCGATGACGAACGCGCTCAAGAACAACGATTACACCAGCTATACCGCCTATCTCAACAGCTGGGAAAGCAATTATGAGGCCGAGTACCAGAACTGGCTTAACGGCCTGGTGGACAGCGGTGCCCGCGGTGCTCCGCGGGACAGTAAACGGGATGACCTGCTGAAAAAGCACTCCGCAGCAGAGGAAAAACGCCGCGGCCATTCACACAGTCAGTGAGCGGAATTTCCGGGCCTACAACGAAAGCGCCCGGTGATATCCGTTTCGCTAGCGCGATTTTTCGCAAAAAAAAACGGGCCCTCAAAGGGCCCGTTTTTGGGATGGGTCGGACAAACTGTCGCGGCTTACTCGCTGTCACTCGGGTGACGCATGGGCGCAGGGAAAGGAAACTGGGCAATTTTGTCGCCCTTGACCTCGTGCACCTTGCCGACGCCCTCTTTCTCGACTTCGTCGATCCGCACGATGCTGTGCAGCGGAATATACGAGCGCTTTACAGAAGCAAATTCGGTTTTCAGCTTCTCTTCACTGGGATCTACCACCAGCTGGGCTTTTTCCCCAAACACGAACTCCTCCACCTCGATAAAGCCGTACATCTCGCTCTGGTAGATAGCGCGGGCATAGAGTTCGAACACCTGGTTCTGGTTGTGGAAAATGACTTTGTAGATTGGGTTGGCCATAGATCGCTCAGTGGAGGGAGGTCGAAGTAAACGCTCGGTAAATCAGAAGCCCCGCCAATTCTAGTGTGCGGGAGGGCTGGGCCCGAAAAAGCGCGGAAGGTTAGCACTCTCTCAGCCCCCCGTCTATGCAGCCCGCAGAGTGGCCGGTATAATGCCCCACCTTTTAATTTGGCTAGTTTTTAACCAGGCGCGCTATGTCTTCCGATCTTTCCGAAAAACCGGTGAAAAAGCTCTTCATCAAGACCCACGGCTGCCAGATGAATGAATACGATTCTGCGCGCATGCGGGACCTGCTGGGTGAATCCCACCAGATGGTGCCCACCGATGATCCCGAAGAAGCCGATGTACTGCTGGTAAACACCTGTTCTATCCGCGAGAAGGCGCAGGAAAAATTATTCCATCAACTGGGCCGCTGGAAGCACCTGAAAGAAAAAAATCCCGATCTGGTGATTGGTGTGGGCGGCTGCGTCGCCAGCCAGGAAGGTGAGGCCATCGCCAAGCGCGCGCCCTACGTTGACCTGGTATTCGGCCCCCAGACCCTGCACCGCCTGCCGGAAATGATGGAAACCAAGAAGCAGAAAAGCGGCGCTATCGTCGTGGATGTCTCCTTCCCGGAAATCGAAAAATTCGACCGCCTGCCTCAGCCCGAGGCCGACGGCGCCAGCGCCTTCGTATCGATCATGGAAGGCTGCTCCAAATACTGCACCTTTTGCGTAGTGCCCTACACCCGCGGTGAAGAAGTTAGCCGCCCGGTGGCCGATGTGCTGGAAGAAGTGGCGCACCTGGCCGACCAGGGAGTGCGCGAGGTAAACCTGCTGGGCCAGAACGTCAACGCCTACCGTGCAGAAGGCGACGATGGCCAGCTGGTGGACTTCGCCGAGCTGATTACCTACGTAGCCGCCATCGACGGCATCGACCGCATCCGCTACACCACCTCGCACCCGGTCGAGTTTTCCGATGCCCTGATAGACGTTTACGCCGAAGTGCCGGAACTGGTGAACCACCTGCACCTGCCAGTTCAGAGTGGCTCCGACCGCATTCTGATGGCAATGAAACGCGGCCATACTGCGCTGGAGTACAAATCCAAGATCCGTCGCCTGAAAGCAATCCGCCCGGACATCTGCCTGTCGTCCGACTTTATTGTGGGCTTCCCCGGCGAAACCGAGCGTGACTTCGAAGCCACCATGAAGCTGATCCAGGACGTGGGTTTCGATATCTCGTTCAGCTTCATCTATTCCGCACGCCCCGGCACCCCTGCGGCCGACCTGCCGGACGATACACCCGAAGAGCTGAAAAAGCAGCGCCTGCAACTGCTGCAACACCGCATCAACCAGCAGGCCGCGGAAATCGCCCGTCGCATGGTGGGTAACGTAGAGCGCGTTCTGGTCAGCGGCGTCTCCAAGAAAGACCCGGGACAGCTTCAGGGCCGGACCGAAAACAACCGAGTGGTCAACTTCCGCTGTGGCCAGCTGGAGCTGATTGGCAAGTTTGCCGATGTGCTGATTGAAGAAGCCCTGCCGAACTCGCTGCGCGGCACCTTGGTAGCTTCCGAGTTAGATGGGCCACTGGACTAAGAATCGAAGGCGCTGATGCCGGGATTCGTTTCCGGGACCGTGCGCGGCCATGGATGGCCGCGCCCGAGCGCACATGGACGTGCTTGTAGCGTGTCCCGGAAACAAATTCCGGCAGCAGGGCCGCCACAATATCCGCTACAGAGTAACAACCATTGCCTGCAAGCAGGCTCAGTGGACGTCTGGAAAGTCAGTATCCACAAACCGTCATACTCCCCTGTTATAAGCCCTGAGACTGGTTAGAACCCATTCGTCACAAACCAGCCTTTCCCATATTGGCGAAATGGGTATAACCTACAGTCAGAACCCAAAGACAAAAGGTGCACGGAAACCAATTTGGATACACAAGCCCTCGCTCACAGCATCACCCTCGAGCCCAACGACGCTCGCCGCCTGGCCAACCTCTGTGGCCAATTCGATCAACACCTGCGCCAGATAGAACAGCGATTGGATATCGAAATCCGCAATCGCGGCAATCAGTTTGCCTTCTATGGCGATGCCAAATCGGCCCGCGCCGCCGGCGAGATACTGAGTAACCTGTATCAGGAAGCCGGAGCCAATGACGAAGTCACTCCGGAACAGATCCACCTCGCCCTGCAGGAATCCGGGATCGAAGAGCTGATCAGCGGCAGACAGCAGATCGAAGAAGGTGAAGACGATCAGGTCGTGTTGATCCGCACCAAGAAATGCTCCGTGCGCCCGCGAGGGATCAACCAGCGCAAATATGTGCGCGCGGTTCAGACCAACGATATCAACTTCGGCATAGGCCCTGCCGGTACCGGTAAAACCTACCTCGCCGTTGCCTGCGCTGTAGAAGCCCTGCTTAAAGACTCCGTCGAGCGGATTCTGCTGGTGCGCCCGGCGGTGGAAGCCGGCGAGAAGCTGGGCTTCCTGCCCGGCGACCTCAGCCAGAAGGTCGACCCCTATCTGCGCCCCCTGTATGACGCCCTGTATGAAATGCTGGGCTTCGAGACCGTGGGCAAGCTTATCGAGCGCAACGTGATCGAAGTGGCTCCGCTGGCCTATATGCGCGGCCGTACCCTGAACAACGCCTTTGTAATTCTCGACGAGAGCCAGAACACCACCCGCGAACAGATGAAAATGTTCCTGACCCGTATCGGGTTCGGTTCTACCGCCGTGATTACCGGTGACCCCAGCCAGATCGACCTGCCCCGCGGCCAGGCATCCGGCCTGCGCCATGCCATCGAGGTACTGGACAAGGTCAACGGCATCAGCTTCACCCATTTCGGTGCCAAAGACGTGGTTCGCCACCCGCTGGTACAGCGCATTGTGGAAGCCTACGGCGTGCACGAAGCGGAAGTGGAAGCAAAAGAGGAAGCTGAGCGCGCAGCCCGCAAAGCAGCCGCACTCAAAGCGGCCGGAGAAGACGCGGCCTGAGGCCGCGACCACCATGAACACCAATCAAACCGAGCCCACGTCGCTCCCGCCCGCTGAACTCTTTCTCGATGTGCAGCGGGCTTCCAAGCAACCGGGGTTGCCGAGTGACGAAGAGCTCACGCGCTGGGCAACCGCCGCGCTGGGCCACCGCCACGACCAAGCCGAAATGACCGTGCGCATCGTCGATGAAGACGAGAGCCAGACACTAAACAGTCAGTATCGCGGCAAAGACAAACCCACCAATGTGCTTTCGTTCCCGTCAGACCTGCCTGCAGAATTGATCGAGGAGCTGGAACTGCCGCTGCTGGGTGACCTGGTAATCTGCGCTCCCGTAGTCGCCCGCGAAGCGGAACAACAGCACAAAGCACTTGCGGCACACTGGGCGCACATGACCGTCCATGGCACACTACATCTTTTGGGTTACGACCATATCGAGGACGATGAAGCCGAGATCATGGAAAACCTCGAAACCCGTATACTGGCCCAGCTGGGATTTAACGACCCCTATGCGCCGGTATCTGCACACAATGATGCGTCGGTACAAGCGGTGCCGGCAGACAATTTTTCAGACGGAACCGACGAGTAACGCGGAGTATGGCCACATCCATGACCACCGACGAACCCCCAAGTAGCTCCTCCTCCAACCGCCCTCGATCGGGGGAGAAAAACTGGTTGGAGAAAATACTGGGCGCTTTTTCTTCAGAGCCCAGGTCTCGCGATGAGCTGCTGGACATCATCAAGGACGCCGCCGAAAACAAAGTGGTAGACGCGGAAGCCCTGTCCATCATCGAGGGCGCGCTGGACGTATCCAGCCAACAAGTGCGCGAGATCATGATTCCGCGCTCGCAAATGGTGGTGGTCAGCATCAATGACAACCCCAAAGAATTCCTGCCCAAGATCATCGAATCCGGCCACTCCCGCTTCCCGGTGGTGGGCGAGAGTATTGACGATATCCGCGGCATCCTGCTGGCAAAAGACCTGCTGCCACTGGTATTGAAAGGCGTGGATCAGTTTCGCCTGGAAGATATCATCCGCCCGGCCACGATTATTCCCGAGAGCAAACGCCTTAACATCCTGCTGCGTGAATTCCGCGAGAATCGCTATCACATGGCTGTCGTAATCGACGAGTATGGTGGCGTCTCCGGTGTGGTGACCATTGAAGACATTCTCGAAGAAATCGTCGGTGAAATCGAAGACGAGACCGATGAGGAAGAAGCGGACAGCTTTATCCGCAAAGTGAGCGACAACGATTACGTGGTCAAGGCGCTCACCCCCATCGAAGACTTCAATGAGTACTTCGAGTGTGAGTTCAGCGACGAGGAATTCGACACCATTGGTGGTCTGATCATGCAGTCCTTCGGTCACCTGCCCGGACGCGATGAAATGACCAAACTCGGCGATTTCAAATTCCGCGTACTCTACGCCGACAACCGGCAGATCCACCTGCTGCGTGTAAGTCGATTTGACAGGCCCGCTGAAGAAGACGGCTGATGTCCAAATACCTGACCTTACTGGCCGCCCTGATTGCGGGCGGCCTGCTGACCCTCTCGTTTGCACCGTTCAATTATTGGTGGTGCAGCCTGCTGTCTGTTGGGCTCTTCGCCTGGTTACTCGCCCCCACCCGCAACCAAGCCCCACTGAGTAGCAAAACCTGCTACTGGCTGGCGCTGTGCTACGGCGCGGGGCTCTATGGCACTGGCGGCTCCTGGGTGTATGTTTCCATCACGGATTTTGGCGGCTCCTCGGCGGTGCTGGGCGTTTTCCTTACCGCAGCCTTTGTCGGTATTCTTGCGGTGGTCTTCGCACTGCCGTTCGCCGCTCTTTCCCGCTTCCGCGCGCAGCCGACCTCCTTCGCGCTGGCTTTTGCCGCTCTCTGGTTTGTGAGTGAGTGGTGCCGCACCTGGATGTTTACCGGCTTTCCCTGGTTGTTTGCCGGTTACGGACATATCCACACCTGGCTTGCCGGCTGGGCTCCGGTCCTGAGTGTTTACGGCATTGGCCTGCTGCTGGCGTTCAGCGCTGCAGTATTTGCGCTGGTCGCACGGCGCGCCTTTCGATTCGACAAACGAGCCCCCTGGAAGTCTGCCAATGCCATTGCCCTGTGCGCGGCCGCACTGCTGATCTGGCCCCTGGGACTGGTTTTGAGCAAGCTGGAATGGACCAGTACGGGCGACAAAACCCTGACTGTTGGCCTGGTACAGGCGAATATCCCGCAGGATAAAAAGTGGCTGCCAGAATTTCGCGGCGAAACGATCAAGCGCTACCAGACTGCTACCGAAACCCTGCACCAGCAAAATGTCGACGTGGTGATCTGGCCTGAGGCGGCACTGCCGCTGCTGTACCACCAGGCGCCGAACCTGATGTCCGCACTGCAGAACAGTGCGCAGCAATCAGAAACCGACCTGATTACCGGCATCCTCTACGATACCGAGCGGGATCACCGCCGGGTCGTGCACAACTCCGCTGCCGTATTCGGCCAGAGCGAACAGCTCTACCACAAGCGCCACCTGGTGCCATTTGGTGAGTATGTGCCCCTGGAGGACTGGATTCGCGGCACCATCGAATTCTTCAACCTGCCAACTTCCTTCATTCGACCCGGACCTGAAGGGCAGGTACCGCTGATCGCGGGCTCTCTCAGCTGGGCCCCGCTGATCTGCTATGAAATCGTCTACCCGCAACTGGTCGCCCAGAGCGCTGGCGACGCCGAAGTGTTGCTCACCCTCAGTAACGATGCCTGGTTTGGCAAGTCCATCGGCCCCCTGCAGCACATGCAGATGGCACAGATGCGCGCGCTGGAAACCCGCCGCTACCTGGTACGGGGTACCAATACCGGCGTTACCGCCATCGTTGCGCCCGATGGCAGCATCACGAAACAGCTACCGCAATTTGAGCAAGCCACCCTCACCGGCACGGTAGAGGCCCGCTATGGCACCACGCCATTTATGCTCATTGGTGTCTGGGGCCTGGTCGCACTGGCCACACTGATGCTGATTGCCGCTGCACTGTTGCAGCGGCGCCCCGCAGCCAACACCGAGGCCGTATTTGCCCGGGAAATGGCGGACTAACCAGTTCGCCATTTCCCAGACTGCACTGCAAAAATACCCTCCCCGCCAGCATTTCGGCTACCGAGACGCGCATTCCCCCCTGCTGCCGCCCGCTTCCACTCGCGCCGCCGTTTATTACTGGCAATGTGCACCAAGTATGTTAGCGGCTGCTATCATCCAGAGATATTCACCCGAAGATGACAGCCTGGCTGTCACATTGACGCGATCAATTCGCGGGGGTTGATGCACCGAACATACAGCCGGCGGGATTGCCGGCAGCCGGTACCGAACAGCGATTGACGGCTGCGAGCTTTCAACCACGACCGGCGACAAGATTTTCCATGCACAGACAGATCGATGTGCGGCACGGATGCCTGATTTATGCATTGCTTAATCACTGGCGGCACTGGATTGATAGGCCGTCTATTTTGTGCGAAGTGGCTGGCGCGGGGTAACACCCTGACGGTTCTCAGCCGCAGCCCGGACAAGGTTCACCAACTCTGCGGCGAATCGGCCCGCGGGGTGCGCGACCTGCAGCAGGTCGAGGAGCCGGTTGATGTGGTCATCAATCTCGCCGGGGAAACCATCTCCAAACGCTGGAACAGTAACAACAAACAGGAAATTCGCCGGTCGCGCCTGGAGACTAGCGAGCGACTGGTGCAGTGGATTCTGTCCCGCCCCGAACGCCCCAGGTATGTACTCTCTGGCTCTGCCGTGGGCTATTACGGGGATCGCGGCGGCGACCTTCTGAAAGAATCCAGCGGCCCGGGCGGCGGCTTTGCCGCAGACCTCTGCCGTGACTGGGAGGCCGCCACCCTTCCTCTGCAACAGTCCGGTGTCTGCGTCGGTATCATGCGCACCGCCATAGTGCTGTCGACCCGCGGCGGTGCCCTGGTGGAGATGTTGCCCGCCTTCCGCCTGGGCGTAGGTGGCCCCATGAGCTGTGGCGAACAGTGGATGAGCTGGATTCACGAGGACGATATCGTCGGCCTGATGCTGCACGCCATCGACCGGCAGCTGTGTACCCCGTTCAATGCCTGTGCCCCCGAGCCCGTGACCAACAACAGCTTTTCCCGCCTGCTGGCCAAACAACTTCACCGCCCCAGCCTGATGCGCATGCCTGCCTGGGTACTGAAGCTGATTTTTGGGGAAATGGCCGAAGAGCTGCTACTGGCCAGCCAGAGAATGGAACCGCGCACGGCACTGGACAGTGGCTACAGCTTTCAATATCCCACCCTGGAAAAAGCCCTGGCCGACCTCCTCGGCCCCAACCATGAAAATGGCAACGCCCAGGCGTCCTCCAGAACGCGCTGAGCCCGCAGTTGCGGGCTCAGGAGAGTATGCGGGATGAGCAGTATCAGGCGGCGGCGGTACTGCGCAGCAGCGCTTCCTCAAGATAGCTGCAGGCGCTGTCCGAGGTGACCGGGTCAGCCCGGCACTCCATGGGGGCAGAGCCAACCCAGTGCGCGTGCCAACGGTACCAGCTGTGGGCTACCGCACCACTCTCACCGGCACCATTCTCACCAATATCGCTCTGGCCTTTTTCCTGGCGCAGCTCCACGAAATCCGTCTGCGCCGGGTCGATTTTGAATTCGCGGACAATCTGTCCCACAAAGGTTTCAAAGTTCTTGCTCAGCTGAGCGCCACCCTCGGTACCCGTGGACAAGAGCACCAGCTGGCGCTTGCCGCGCCGGGTCATCTTGAAACCAATCCATACAGGGCGGTTCAAGCGATTATGCAACTGAATCGGCGACAGGGATGATGGAATACCCTTCATCTGAACATTACCTCGATTTTTTCTTATGTTGTTATGTGCAGCGAGCGCTCTGCATTTGCCCTGAAAGGTTTCACTAGAAACCGTCGGACAAGGGCGCCCATACTAGTTTTATCTAGAAGCTGCATCAAGCACCGATCCGGAACGACAGTACCAAATCAGTCAACTTCAACCAGATTCCACTTTCAACAACTGCGGCGCTCAGGCATTGGACGCCAGCGGTACCACTGATCACCCACCAGTTCACGCCAGTACACCTGGGTACGCAGCAGCGCCGCCGCGTTGGGCAGCCAGCGCAACAAACCACTCTCTGCGCGTGGCACCAGCTCGCCCGGGCTGCCAACCGGCAGGGGGCGAACCTGAATACCTGCGCGGGCAAAGCTCTCGGCGGCCCGGGGCATATGCCACCAGTGCGTTACCAGAAGCACAGTTTCGACCCCGGAATCGTGCAGGAGTGCCGCAGAGTTGGAGGCATTTTCCGCCGTTGTTCGGCTGCAATTCTCGCGCCAAGTCACCGAGCGATTGAACAGCTTCTCCAGAGCGCCGGCCATCAGGTCGGACTCGGGCGCTTTCTCTCCGGCGTAGACCCGCCCACCGGACACCAGTATTGGCAGTGCCTCCGGGGACTCAGCCACCGCCCAGGCCACCCGCTCCAGACTGGTTGCGGACAGCCTCTCAGAGCCACGAGCCTCATCCCGGTAGCGGCCGCCACCGAGAATCACCACGGCTCCCGGTTCAACGTTAGGCGTCTCCAGCTGCCGGTCTACCAGACGCTGCCCCAGCCACCCCGAAAAGGCCGGGGTAGCGCACACCCATAAAGTGGCGAAGCAGAGAATAGCCAGCGGCAGTGACAATTTTGCGACCGGGCTCGAGGAGGGGAAAAACCAGAGCACCAGCGCCAGCAATAGCCCGGCGAGTGGCGCAAAAGGGGGCATGATCAGAGTAGCCAAAGCGGTTTGCAGTTCCATCTTGTGCAAGTCGTTATTTATACAGTGTTCGATTCAGAGAGCGCGGATAAGGTATTGCGAAAATACTCACCAGGAGCAAATGCGTGTTAGCAGGTATTGGCATTCACTCCGCGGACAATCCCCCGGTAATCTGCCGAAAACACCCGTAACCACAGCGATGGCAGGGCGTAATCTGGCTACCCGCCTCCGGCAGAGCCCGGTATCCGCACCCCAGGCATTGCAGCTCTTCGCCGCTACCCACAGTCTCCCCTGCCAATGCCCAGGGCTCGCCGCGCTTGATACAGCGCATGACACAGGGCCAGGCGGTCTTGGTGGGGTCGGCGGCATCCAGCAACCAGTCACCGGTGCGCTCTTCCAGTACCCGTAGCTCATAGCCCAGCTCATCAACATAGTCTTCCGCCCGATGCAGGTCGTCTTTCAGCCAGGCTTTCAAAAACGCGGCCTTGCTGGCCGTGAGATCTTCGACCGCCAGCTCACCTTCAACCAGCTTCTCAAGGTCCCGGCGCACCTCGGTAGAAAGGCGCCCATCTTCATCTGGCAGACCGGGATTCTCGGCCTTCCCGGCCGCTTTAGGTTTCTTACTCACCCTATCCCTCCTATAATTCGCCGTTTTCCGGCCGGGTATCAGGCACCCGGTCAGAATATCCCAATAGATCGAGTCACAGAGTATAGGTTCCCCACAGATGGAAGAGCAGTACAACCCCTCCGCAGTCGAAGCCGCCGCCCAGGGCCATTGGGCCGAGCAGAAGAGCTTCGAGGTAAAGGAAGACCCCAGCCGCGACAAGTTCTACTGCCTATCCATGTTCCCCTACCCCAGCGGCAAACTGCATATGGGGCATGTGCGTAACTACACCATCACCGACGTGATCTCCCGCTACCAGCGCATGCAGGGCAAAAACGTCCTGCATCCCATGGGCTGGGACGCCTTCGGCCTGCCGGCGGAGAACGCCGCGATCCAAAACAAGACCGCACCGGCCAAGTGGACCTACTCCAATATCGACTACATGAAGGGCCAGCTGAAGGCCCTCGGCTTCGGTTTCGACTGGTCCCGCGAGCTGGCCACCTGCCAGCCCTCCTACTACCGCTGGGAGCAGTGGTTCTTCACCCGCCTGTACAAGAAAGGCCTGGTGTACAAAAAGAATTCCGCGGTGAACTGGTGCCCCCACGACGCCACCGTGCTGGCCAACGAGCAGGTGGAAGACGGCTGCTGCTGGCGCTGTGGTACCACCGTGGAACGCCGCGAGCTGGCCCAGTGGTTTATCAAGATCACCGACTACGCCGAAGAACTGCTCAAAGACCTGGACCAGCTGCCCGACTGGCCGGAGCAGGTGCGCACCATGCAGCGCAACTGGATTGGCAAGTCCAAGGGCGTCGAGCTGGCCTTCGCGCTGCCGAAGACCATTGCCGGCGTCGACCACTTCGATGTCTACACCACCCGTCCGGACACCCTGATGGGCGTGACCTACGTGTCGCTCGCTGCCGAGCACCCGATCGCGCTGGAGCTGGCCGAGAGCAAGCCCGAACTGAAAGCCTTTATTGCCGAGTGCAAAAAGCAATCCATGTCTGAGGCCGATATGGCCACCATGGACAAGAAAGGCATGGACACCGGCCTCAAGGCCATCCACCCGCTCACCGGCGAAGAAGTGCCGGTGTGGGTCGCCAACTACGTGCTGATGGATTACGGCAGCGGCGCCGTGATGGCGGTCCCCGCGCACGACCAGCGCGACTGGGAATTTGCCAAGAAATACGACCTGCCGATCAAGCAGGTAGTCGCGCCCGCTGGCGACGAATCTATCGACCTGGACAAAGAAGCCTTCACCGAAAAAGGCAACCTGGTGAATTCCGGCGGTTTTGACGGCCTCGACTTTGAAGCCGCCTTCAATGCCATCGCCGACGGCCTGGAAGCTGCCGGAAAGGGCCGCGTGACCACCAACTACCGCCTGCGCGACTGGGGTGTGTCCCGCCAGCGCTACTGGGGCGCACCCATCCCCATGTTCAACCTGGCCGACGGCAGCGAGATCCCGGTCCCGGCCGAGAAACTGCCGATCCTGCTGCCGGAAGACGTGGAGCTGGACGGCGTCACCTCCCCGATCAAGGCCGATCCGGAATGGTGCAAAGACGAGTACAATGGCGAAGCGGTCGAGCGCGAAACCGACACCTTCGACACCTTCATGGAGTCCAGCTGGTACTACGCCCGCTACACCTGCCCCGACTTCGAAGAAGGCATGCTCGACCCGGACCGCGCCAACTACTGGCTGCCGGTGGACCAGTATGTGGGCGGCATCGAACACGCCATCCTGCACCTGCTGTACGCACGCTTCTTCCACAAACTGATGCGCGACGAAGGCCTGGTAAAGAGCGACGAGCCCTTCAAGCGCCTGCTGTGCCAGGGCATGGTATTGGCCGAATCCTTCTACAAAGAAGTCGACGGCCACAAAACCTGGATCGCCCCTACTGCTGTCGACGTAGAGCGCGATGACAAAGGCAAGCCGATCAAAGCCATCGAGCGCGCCACCGGCGAAGAAGTCATCGCCGGCGGCGTGGTGAAAATGTCCAAGTCCAAAAACAACGGCATCGACCCCCACGCAGCGGTTCAGGAATACGGTGCCGACACCGTCCGCCTGTTCACCATGTTCGCCGCGCCCCCCGAGCAAACCCTCGAGTGGCACGACTCCGGCGTGGAAGGCGCCAGCCGCTTCCTGCGCAAACTGTGGAAAACCGTCCACGGCCATATCGAAGCTGGCGATGGCAGCGCGGCAATCGATACCAACGCGCTGTCCGACAAGCAACAACAGCTGCGCCGCAAAACCCACGAAACCATCCAGAAAGTCAGCGACGACTACGGCCGCCGCCAGACCTTCAACACCGCCGTCGCCGCGGTAATGGAACTGCTGAACGAAGTGGGCAAGGTTGCTGAGCGCGACTCCGCCAACGGCCTCGCGGTAGAACGCGAAGCCCTGCAGGCCGCCGTCATGCTGCTGGCCCCGGTTACCCCGCACATCAGCCACGAACTGTGGAATGCGCTGGGCAACTCTGGCGAGCTGGTCGATGCCCAGTGGCCGCAAGTCGATGAAAAAGCGCTGGTGCGCTCCAGTATCACTCTGGTGGTTCAGGTAAACGGCAAACTGCGCGCAAAACTCGAAGCGCCGGCAGACGCCGACAAGGAAACGCTGGAAAAAATGGCGCTGGCGGACGAAAACGTACTGAAATTTACCGAAAGTAAAACCGTACGTAAGGTAATTGTGGTACCAGGAAAGCTGGTCAACATCGTCGCTAATTAAAACGACAGCCGCTTACAAAGCATAAAAACCTGATGCGAAAGCCGGGTGCCGGGTAAGGGTTTTTGAAAGCGTCAGCGACAGGGATGTCGCTGACGCAGCGTACATGGACGTATTCACAGCGGTTTCAAAAACCCTTACCCGGTGCCTGGCTGCCACAGCACCAGCATAAGAACACCCACCTCCGGGCCACAAAATAATTCGGAAGTTTATGAATACTGCAATGCTCCGCACCCTGGTAATTACCATGACCATCGTCACCGCCGCCTGCGGCTGGCAACTCCGCGGCGCACCGAAAAACTTCCCGCCGGGCAGCAAACTCTATATCACCACCGAAAACCCGCGCAGCGACCTGAGTGAAAGCATCACCCGCCTGCTGCAAACCAGCGGCCTGCCGCTTGCCGAAGACGCCACCGAAGCCGACTTCGTCCTTACCGTACACAAAGAAATCGAGCAAAAGCGCACCGTCTCCGTAGACGCCAAAGGCCGCGCCTCCGAATACGAACTCATCACCAGCGCCGAATACAGCGTGCGCGACCGCAACGGCAAATACCTCCTCACCAACGCCCAGGCCGACGTCTACCGCATCCTCCAGTGGGACGAAGACGAAGTCGCCAGTAAAGGCGAAGAAGAACGCCTGCAGCGGGAAGAAATGCGCCGCGAACTCATCAGCCGTATCATCGACCGCCTGCGCCGAATTGAAATCAGCACACCGGTCAGCGACAGCCCCATCGCCCCCTGAACGGCAACAAAGCACTATGGCGCGCATCAACCCCAGACAACTCCCGCAGAGCCTTCGCCAGGGTCTCGCCCCCATTTACGTCGTAACCGGGGACGAACCGCTATTGGTCCAGGAGTGCTGCGACAGCATCCGCGATACGGCCCGTCATCACGGCTTCATTGAACGCGACCTGCTCCACGGCGAAGCCAACTTCGACTGGGGGCTACTGCTCTCCGCCGCAGGCAGCCTCTCCCTGTTTGCCGACAAAAAAATCATTGAACTGCGACTGCCCGGTGGAAAACCCGGCGATAAAGGCAGCAAAGCCCTGCAAGAATTTGCCGATATGGCAAACGAGGAGACACTACTGCTCCTGGTATTGCCAAAACTGGATCGCGCCCAGCTCAACAGCAAATGGGTCAAAGCGCTGGACGCCAAAGGCGTACTGATTCAGATCTGGCCGGTAGATGCCGCAGAAATGCCACGCTGGATTCACCAGCGACTGCGCGCCGCCGGCCTCGACGCCGAACCCGAAGCTATCCAGATACTCGCCGAACGGGTCGAAGGCAACCTGCTGGCCGCCAGCCAGGAAATCGAAAAGCTGAAGCTGCTGGCGCAAGACAATGTCATCAGTGCCGACACCATGAACAACGCCGTCGCCAGCTCGGCACGCTACGACGTTTTCGGCCTGATCGACAAAGCTCTGGCCGCGGACGCCGCCGGCGCGGTGAAAACCCTGCAAGGGCTGCGCGCCGAAGGGGTGGAAGCACCGGTCGTGCTCTGGGCCATCGCCCGGGAGATTCGCACACTGCTGGAAACCCAGCAGAAGCTCGACGAGGGGCAACCACTCAATCGGCTGGTGCGTATTCAGAAGCGCCAACCTCTGATTCAGGCCGCCTGCCAGCGGCTACACCCTCGCCAGCTGGAAAATTTCCTGCTGCGCGCCCGCGCTGTGGACAATGCCATCAAAGGCGGTAAAGAAATGGATCCCTGGGCGGGCCTGCTGGAACTGACGCTCAATCTTTCCGGTAAACGCAGTATCTGACCCGCCCCAACTTGCGCTCGATTGTTTAGCTCAATTGTTTAGCGCGATTTTTCCTGAAAGATGGCGTTCACCAGATCGCCGTCGTCGGTGTCTCCCGGTAATTCCCAGAACATAACGCCGCCGAGCTGATGCTCTTTCGCATAGCGGGTTTTTAGCGCAACCGAATGTGGGTTATCAAAGGTCGCGTAGCGCTGCTCCCCGGCGTGGTAGGCAAACGCCGCTTGTGCGTCCTCATCCCAGGCAACCTGATAACCACGCTCTGTGGTGTAGTCCTGCTCCAGTTCCGCATACTTCAATCCCGGCACGTGCTTGCCGCTCTGGTAGCGACCGTCTTTATCTGGAGCGACACCTTCCCACACCCGGGAATAAAATGCGGCGCCAATCACGATTTTTTGCGCGGGCACACCGGCATCCAACAGAAATTGCACCGCATTGTCGGTGGACTGCTTTTGCGAGTCGGTGGAGTAAATCGGCGTGTGGTGCCCGGTGGTAGTACTGAACCCGTTGACCAGGTCGTAACTCATTACATTGATGTTGTTGACCAGCGGCGTGACCGCCTGCCAATCCAGTGACTTTTGCAGAAACGCATCAAAGCCGCCCGCGGCCACACTCAGCAGATAATCCTGCCCCAATGTTTCCCGAAGCGTTTTCACCAGCGCGGTGAAGTGCTCGCGATCTTCCGCTTTGTAGGGGTGTCCGGGGTGCCCTTCAATAGCGGGGTACTCCCAGTCCAGATCGATACCATCACCACCCACGTCCTTCAACAACGTGTTTACAGAGTCGGCGAACGCAATGCGGTTTTCCTCGGAAGAAAAAACGTCGGAACAGTGCTCACAGCCACCCCAGCCACCCAGTGCAATCAACACATTCAGGTGCGGATACTGCGCCTTTAAAGCAAGAAGGCGAGTGTAGGCTTCCTTTTCGTTTTGCCCTTCCTGTGTCCCTTTATCGTCGCCGTTCACAAAGGAAACCTGATTGCCATCCAGGTAAACAAAGCTGTAGATGACATGGGTCAACTTGTTGAAGTCGTAGCGAGCCAGGTCTGTTCCATCTCCGGTGTAATAACCGATAACGGCAAGTTCACCGGGACTGATCGCCGGTGCCGTGGCGGCATTCCCAGGTTTATTACTGACGTCACTCCCGCCAGTATCCGTTCCGCAACCTCCAAGTGACAGCAACAGGCCCAGTAGCCAAACCATGCGATGTAACGGCATATTTCCTCCAGTGAATGCAATTGAATCAGGCCGACAAAATGTCGACCCGGCTTTGTGTTCGATCAATTCCGGCGCCCAGTGCGCCCCCCAATAAATAAATGTCGCTCTCTTTTGCCACCGCGCCCATACCGTGGCGCCCGGTGGGCATAACACCAGCTCGGCGCCATTCATCGGCGCGCGGGCTGTAACACCACACCTCCCGGTAAGTAATCCAGCGTTCACTGTCCGCGTCGAGTGCCTCCCGGGCTTCTCCACCAAACAGGTAAATTTCACCATTCAGAACCGCCGCTGCCGTTCCCGCTGTGGCGACAGGCAAAGGCCGCACCGGCTCCCATCTATCCGCGGCAGGATCATACCGATCCACCTGCGTCTGATTCTGGTGTGCGCGATCGTAAAGGCGCCCACCCATGACATAGATATGCCCATCGAATACCACGCTGGCCGCGGAATTGCGCCCTAGCGGCAAAGGGGCAGCCTCTTCCCAGTGGGCACCGCTCAGCGACCAGTGGCGCCCGGTATCTCCTTCCGGCGTGCGGCCAGCAATGACGTGCAACGCACCATCACTGCAGGCATAACAGGATTCCGCCTGAGGAACCGGCAATTTAGGCCCCTCTTGCCAACCCTCCTCACCGGCACGCCAGCGAACGACAACATCCGAAAACTGCCAGGGGTCCTGCTTGTCTGCGGCAAAGCCACCGATGCCATAGAGGTATTCACCATCGGCGACCAGACCGAGGTGGTGGCGCGCAACGGGTAGCTGCGGAATCGCCTCCCATTCTTTTCGCGCAGACGCGAAGCGAAAGACTTGTCGCATTGGCGCCAGACTCCCCATCACTCCGTACCCCGGATCGGCCAGGCCCAGCCCGCCGCCCACGTATATCTCCCCGCGATAAACTGCCGGATATATTTCCTGCATTGCCAGCGGCAGGGGCACGCCGCTGTGCCAGCGCAAAGGTTCTCGCGCGGGCATGCCCGCGAACCCGGTGGCGCCCCGCAACAACAGGCAGCCTGCGACACCGCTGATGAACTGTCTCCGATACACCTTCGCCTCCTTTCCAATCCCTTTCCAATCCCTTTCTGTTCACCGCTCCCGTTACAGCAGCCGAATAGTACTGCTTGGTCACAACGTGTAACAACGCTGTCAAAAAAAGATTTTGCAGCGCTCGTACTGTTTTATCCGACTCGGGGTCCCTTTGAGCGCCCCGGCAAAGACCGGGGTCACAAAAAGGCAAGTCACTGAAAAGACAATGGCACTAGGATTAACTTCAGAATCCGCCGGCAGACGTAAGATATTGCCAGCACCCCCAAAGTGCTCCGGAGTGACCCAAGAAAAAAGTGAGAAATGCCATGTCATCCAAGTCCACAACCTCCGATCTCGCCAGCACCCACTCGGTTTTCAACCAACCCAAACCGCTGTCCGGTCACAACCTGTATGCGGGCGACAACGCCCTGCGCGATGCCGTGCTCAACACGGGCGGGCACTGGGCGGAAGATGACCTGCAGCGCTACGGCGAAATCTGTGGACGCCCGGAGTGGATCGAGCGCGGCTTTCAGGCCAATGCCCACAAGCCGGAGTTTGATTCCCACGACCGGGTGGGCAATCGCATCGACCAGGTGAACTACCACCCCGCTTACCACCAGCTGATGCAGCTGGCGCTGAGCGAGGGACTGCACTCCTCGCCGTGGACTGATCCAAAGCCCGGGGCCCACGTGGTGCGCGCCGCCAAATACTATCTGCACAGCCAGGTGGAATCCGGCCACGGCTGTCCGGTGACTATGACCTTTGCTTCCGTTCCGTCTATCAAGCTCAGCCCCGAGCTGGCAAAAGAGTGGCTGCCGAAAATTACCGACCGCGGCTACGACCCCAGCAACCGCCCACACACGGAAAAAGCTACGGTCACTATCGGCATGGGCATGACCGAAAAACAGGGCGGTTCCGATGTCCGCGCCAACACCACCACTGCCACGCCACAGGGTGACGGCAGCTACGCACTGGTGGGCCACAAATGGTTTACCTCGGCGCCCATGTGCGACGCCTTTCTGGTTTTGGCCCAGACGGAGGCAGGGCTGAGTTGTTTTCTGGTGCCCCGCTGGTGCCCGGACGGCAGCAAAAATCCGATTCAGGTACAGCGGCTGAAAAACAAAGCCGGCAACGTCTCCAACGCCTCGTCGGAAATCGAATTGCGCGGCGCGCTGGGTTGGCTGGTGGGAGAGGAAGGACGCGGAGTACCGGCCATCATTGAAATGGTTTCCGCCACCCGCTTCGACTGCATGATCGGGTCCAGCGGCGGCCAGCGGCAGGCAGTAGTACAGGCGATTTACCACGCATCCCAGCGCAGCGCTTTTGGCAAATCCCTGATCGACCAGTCACTGATGCAGAACGTACTGGCGGACCTGCAATTGGAAGTGGAAGGCTCCATCGCCATGACCATGCGCATGGCCCAGGCGATGGACCATCTGGACGACGAGCAGCAAAAGCTGCTGATGCGTCTCGGCACCGCGGTCGGGAAATACTGGATCTGTAAGCGCACCCCCCATCACGCCTATGAAGCAATGGAGTGTCTCGGCGGCAACGGCGTGATCGAAGATTTCATTACCGCCCGCCTCTACCGCGACGCCCCCATCAATGCGATCTGGGAGGGCTCCGGTAATATCCAGGCGCTGGACGTGCTGCGCGCATTGGCGAAAACCCCAGAGGTTCTCATCAACTGGTATGACGTGTTGGATGAAAGTAAGGGCAACGATCTGCGTTACGACAGAGCCCTTGCCCAGCTGAAAAACCAGCTCGCCGATAGGCATCACATCGAGTATCGGGCCCGTCACCTGGTAGATCAGCTGGCACTGACGATGCAGGCAAACCTGCTGATGCAAAGTCGCAACAGCGCAGTGGCGGAGGCTTTTATCGCGTCGCGACTCGGCACGCAAGGCGTCGGCAACACCGGTACCCTGCCCGTTGGCGTGGATGTCACGACCATAATCGAACGCGGCAATCCGCTGGTCAGCTGAGTCACACCCAATATCTACTTTTCATGTTCAGGGTGCCAATTAAGGCGCCCTGAAATCTCCGGCACTGCCTTCCTGAAACCCATTTTGTGCAAAACCCTTGGTGCGCAAAACCGTGTTGCCCAAAACCCATGTTGCGCACATGCGACACTTGTCGCATACTAACCCCACACGTCACAAGCCCCCGAACAAGGCATTCCCCAATGAAGCCACAGCCCTCAGCAACGGAGCTCGCCATCCTCAAGGCGCTCTGGCAGCAGTCGCCCTTAAGCGCCCGCGAAATTCACCTGCGCATTGAAGAGCAACTGGGCTGGTCCTACTCATCCACCCGCAAAACCCTGGATCGCATGCAGGACAAAGGTTTACTGCACGCCTTTGAAGTCCACGGACTGAAAGTGTTCGAGGCCGAAGCGGATAAAGTGGAAACGCTGGCGGCCTATGCACGGGATTTCGCCGAGCGCGTACTGGAAATCAAGGGGCCGGTACCCGCCTCTTTTTTCGCGGGCAGCGACTTGCTGAGCGAGGTCGAGCTTAAGGAACTGGAATTGCTGTTGGCCAGGGAAAACAAAGATGACGGAACAGCAGAGGGAGCAACAGAGGGCTCAGCAGATGATTGAATGGCTCGCGCAACTCGCCCTGTCCAGCGCCATCAGCCTTGCCATTGGCGCCTTAATGCTAGGCCTGTTGGTATTGCTGGCCCGTCACCTGCACTGGCTAAATAACTGGCGCGAACCCTGGCTGGCCGCAGCGGTACTCACCTTTGCCAGCTTTTGCCTGGGTTTCCTGCCCACCATGCACCACCCCGCCACTATCGAACTGAGCCTGCCCGCGGTTGCAAACCTGCCTCAGGACAGCAATGAGGCCACCGCGCTCGCTGCAGGTCAGGATCACAAGACTTTCTTCTGGCAGGGGTGGTTAGTCGCGTGGGGGGCAATCTGGGCCCTGGGGGCGACTATCCATCTCGGGCGTTTGCTGCTCGGCCAGCGACGGCTCGCCAGGCTGCTGCGCCAGGGCAAGCCGCTACCCGTCAATGGGGAACTCGCGCAACACCTGGGGGTACGGAACCCGCCAGACGGGCTGAAACTGGTGCTGGTGGACGCGCGGGTTTCCCCCTTTGCCTGCAGCTTTCCAACTCCCACCCTGGTACTCAGCCAATGGGCACTCGACGAGCTGTCACTGGCACAAATCCGACTGGTAGTGGGTCATGAGCTGACGCACCTGGCGCGGCGCGATCCGATGGCAGTACTGGCACTGCAGTGGATGACGGCCCTGCTCTGGTTCAACTGGCCGCTAAAGAAACTGGCAAAACGGACGCTGGACGCCCTGGAGCAGGGCTGTGATGAAGAGGTACTCAGAAAAGAAAACCAAAACGGGCGAAGGGCCTATGCAGACGCAATGCTGAAGACCCTTCGCCACACCGCGACAGCTCACGGCAATAATCCCGTCGCGGCCTTCTCAACGCAAAACCAAAGGAGCTTCACCTTGAGAATCCGTAACATTCTGAACGGCAAACCCGGCGCCGGCAAGCGCTCAAATGGCACCCTGTGGTCTCTGACCCTGGCCAGTGGTCTGTTGGTTCTGGGGTTGCAACCCCAGCTGGCGCAGGCCGGCAAAGCCCTGGAGGCCTTCATAAACCCGCTGCCAGAGGCCAAGGTCACCTCGGGGTTTGGTATGAGGCCCTGGCCCATCAAAGACGCAAAATATAAGGAGAAACGCCTGCACAAAGGGATAGACCTGGCGGCGCCCAGGGGTACCCAGATACAGGTACCGGGCTCAGGCGTGGTCACTTTCTCAGGCACCAAAGGCGCTCGTGGTGAAGTGGTGATCATCGACCACGGGGATGGCCTGGAAACCCTCTACGCCCATCTCGACAAACGCCTGGTGAACAAAGGCGATGTCGTCGAGCAGGGGCAAATCCTTGGCCTGGTAGGCAGTACCGGCAAAGCCACTGGCCCCCATTTACACTGGGAGCTACGCCGTGACGGCCAGGTGATCGACCCGGCCAGCCAGGTGCCAATGCAGGCAAAGCACCCGGTGATGGTGCTGGCAAACCAGTAAAAGAAGTCGAGGCGCCTGCGGGCGCCTCTTCTAATTTCTGACTCAAGCGCATGAACAACTACGACAATCAGTAAAAGCTATAGCGCACGCCGAACTGACCGCGCGCACCGTAGTACTCCACCTGCTTCGGTCGATCTTCACTGCCAATGTAATAGGTCAGCGGTTCATCCGTCAGGTTGATCGCTTCTGCAAAGATGACAAGTCGATCATTGACGGTGTAGTTCGCACTCAAATCCAGACTGGTGTATTTGCCGTAGAACTGATCTTCATCCGCATTACCACCGTGCTCTTCCACGTACTCGTCCTTGTGGTTCTGAGCCAGGCGCAGTGAGAAATCGCCATCGTCGTAGTAAACAGAGAAGTTGTGCAACAGGTCTGCCTGACGGGCAATGGGTACCGCTTCGTCACGACCCGGGATGGTCATTTCGGAATCCATCACAGTCACGTTCGCAGACACACCCAGGTTGGCCAGTGGGCCGGGGAGAAAGTCCAGCTTGCGCACCAGGTTAAATTCGAATCCACGCAGCCAGGCGTCATCACCATTTTCCGGGCGGTAGATATCCACACCGGTGTTACCGTTGTAGCTACCTTCCTGCACGGATTCGAAAATCGGGTCGGTAATGTCTTTATAGAAGAACCCGGCCGAAGCCACACCGGCGTCACCAAAATAGTGCTCGTAGATGGCATCCAGGTTCCAGGAGTAAGTGGGCTCCAGCTCGGCGTTGCCTCCCAGGAACTCGTTGTCGTGTTCGGCGTAGTAACCACCCGGGTTCAGGTCGCCAAAGTTCGGGCGCGCGAAGGTCCGGGTCACGGCCAGACGCAGATTGCTGTCATCATTCAGTGCATATTTCAGGTGTGCGGACGGCAATACCGACAGGTAGTCTTTTTCGCCATTAAATGGCTCCAGGCGACCTTCCCCGTTTTCGTCTTCCACATATACCTGACTATCCACTTCGGTAGTGGTCTGGGTCAGGCGCAAGCCTGCGACGATCGTGGTGCGGTCGTTCAACTGGTAGGTGGCCATACCGTAACCGGAGAGGTGCTGCTCGGCGAGGTCGAAGTTACGACCCAACGCAGCACCGTTGCTGACCAATGCAGATTCATCCTCCACAAGTGCAAACTGTTCGCGATTCTCATTCCAGAAACGCTCCAGGTCCGACATAGACGCAACCTGAGAGAACTGGGATGCGTAATCGACATTAATGTCAGACAGGTAGTCATTGCGCCCGGGCTGGTTCGAAAGCGCGAAGTCAGACAGGTACACCGGGTTGTCACCGGTCCACTCGTAGAACTCGTCAGCGAAAATGGATACACGCTCCTTGTCGCGGTATTTCATCCCCAATTTCAGCTCCAGCTCGCTGGAAAGCGCACTGGTGAAATCTACAGACGCAACGATTTTATCTTTTTCGTTGACGTAAACCTTGTACAACTCCACCCAGGACAGTGCAGCCTGTGCCGGATCCATAACAAAACCATCGGGCAGATGGGTAGAAATCGCATTCGCGGGATCATTACCGCCGTCGATTTCGTTATACACCAGACCGTCTTCCGCCAGCCCTTCGTAGCCGACTTCCTTCTGGTCGAAGCGCATCACAAAATAGGAACGATCTTTGCCATTTGGAATATTGCCGTAACGGAACTCGTTGTCGTAGCTGGCCAGGCTCCAATCGACTTTTGCGGTTTCACTCAGGTCGTGCTCACCACCGAACTCAACACCTTTCATTTCGGTGATCAGTTCGTTGTGAATATGCTGGAGTTCCACGCGATCTTTGTCGAAGCGCAGTCGATGCTTGTAGTGAGTCTCTTCGTCAGAAAGGGTGCCGTACAGACCGCGCACGAAAACGCGATCGTCATCGCTGAAGTTGTATTCGGCTCCCAGGTTCATCCCCAAGGTTTCACGGTTACCGATATAGTCCCGCAGTTCCAGCCGGTAGATACCATTGCCATCGCGACGCGGCTCGAAGTTATCGGTAGCCCAATCCCGGCTCCAGCCGGTCACATTAATCAGGTAACCAAATTTTTCATCTTCGGAACGATCGCCGTACAGCAGGTTCATCGACTTGATGTCGCCGTCGGCTTTATCGGCAATACCACCACCTACAGACACCTGCAGCGTGCGCTCATCCGGAGCGGTGCGGGTAATAAAATTGACATTACCGCCGATGGCATCCCCTTCCTGATCTGCAGTAACCGCTTTGGTCACCTCAATACGTTCAATCAGCTCGGAAGGAAAAAAGTCGAATGCCGTTGCCCGGGAGGTTGTCTCTTCTTCCGCGGACGGTAAGCGGTGGCCATTGAGGCTGGCAGAACTCCACTCGGAAGGCAGACCGCGGACAGCCACGAAACGCCCCTCGCCCTGATCACGTTCGATAGAAACGCCAGAAACACGCTGAACGGCTTCCGCGGCGTTGCGGTCAGGGAGCTTGCCAATGCCATCGGCGGATACGATGTTTACAATACGATCTGATGCGCGCTGCAGACCAAGCGCGCGCAACTCGGTATCAAACATGTTGCCGAGCACAACAATCTCTTCGATGTTGCCAGTCTGGCTTTCACCAGCTGCTTCCATTTTCAGCGCATCAGATTCACTGGTGCTTTCCTGTGCGTACACACCCTGCGTAACAGCCAGTGCAATGGCTGCTGGCAATAGCTTAAGACGATTCATCGTCTGCCCCCTGTGTTATCAGTAAAAAGATCTGGTCATTTGTGTATTCATTGCCCGCCCAAATCTGGACTAGACCAGAATCCTAATAGCGACCTGTGACGCTTTTGTAACAGGAGTATTAATTTTGGTTACAAAGCCGTTCCGCAACAAAGAGCCCACCGAAGAGCCCACCGAAGAGCGTCACATGTCGGTCACCAAACTGAAACTTTCCGCCTCTAATATTTGGTCTAGACCAGATTTCAAAATGCAACGGGGAATTCACTGGTGTCGCTCACAGATATCGTCCGCTCCGCTCAACCGGCCTTGAGAGAAAGGCTCAGTACCCTGGCGCTGATCGCTTTTTCGGGGTTTGCCGCCTTTTCGACCTACTTCTGTATGTACGCCTTTCGCAAACCATTCAGCGCGGCGACGTATAGCGATATTGAAGGTTGGCAGTTTGCGATGGACTACAAGACCGCGCTGATCATCGCGCAGGTACTCGGCTATGCCCTGTCCAAGTTTGCCGGCATTAAAATCATCTCTGAAATGCAGCCACAACGCAGGGCGAAAATGCTGGTTGCCCTGGTACTGGCGAGCCATCTGGCTCTGATCGGGTTCGCACTGGTACCCGCGCCATTTAATGTGGCCATGCTGTTTTTGAACGGTATTCCGCTGGGGATGGTGTGGGGGCTGGTCTTCAGCTATCTCGAGGGGCGAAGAGTTACCGAAGCCCTGGGAGCGATTCTTTGTGCCGCCTTGATTGTCTCTTCCGGTGCAGTAAAAGCGGTCGCTGCCTATTTGATGCTGAACTGGGGCGTAGCAGAGATATGGATGCCAGCGCTTGCCGGTGCGCTGTTTATTCCTCCGCTCGTCGTTTCTGTATGGCTGCTGGCAAAAACACCGGCGCCCAGTGAAAGGGACATGGCGGCCCGTAAGCCCCGTCCGCCAATGAACGCTGCCATGCGCGGTGCCTTGCTAAATGAAACAGGGTTTGGACTTACCGCATTGATTGCGGTCTACGTATTCCTTACCGCTTTCCGGGATTTCACCGACAATTTCGCTGCAGAACTGTGGATAACATTGGGCTATGGCGAAGCACCAGAAATCTTCCTGACCAGTACCTTGCCCGTCACGCTGGTTGTACTGGGCAGCCTCTGGCTACTCATGTTTATTCGCAACAATTACCTGGCATTGGTATGTAACCAGCTGGTGGTAGCAGCCGGTGGTCTGATTTGTGTACTGGCGACATTCACATTCGAACGGCAACTGATGAGCGGCGCCGCCTGGATGATCGCCGTCAACACCGGCTTGTATATGGGATTCATTCCGTTCAATTGCCTTTTGTTTGAACGGCTGGTAGCCAGCACCCGCTCACTTGCGAACGCCGGATTCCTGATCTATCTCGCCGATGCCTCGGGTTACGCCGGCAGCATTCTGGTTCTTCTCTATAAAACCTTCGCGCAACCGGATCTGGAGTGGCTGCCGTTTACGTTGCAGTTCAGTTATGCCGTTGGCTTTACCTGTATGGGGCTGATCCTGTTCTCTCTGATGTATTTCCGCAGGCTAAACCCCACACGACAGCTGACTTTGCGCGAAGGGCCCGGCGTTCGCATTGCGGGAACATAATTGATTTCGTTCATTTACAACATTTACAACACTGACAACATCGAAGTTTTGCTTATGAAATTTGACATTGCCATTGTCGGCGCAGGTGTACTCGGTAGCTTTGCGGCGCTGGAGGCCTTAGAGGCAGGTAAAAAGGTTCTGTTGATTGAAGCGGGTCAAACCGCACGCGGTGCCACCGTGCGCAATTTTGGTCAACTGGTGGCTTCGGGCATGGCGCTGGGGAAATGGCGTGACCTGGGGATTCGTTCACTGGCCATTTATAAAAAGCTTCAGCCCCTGGTCGAAGGTGCAATCTGGCAGCAGGGTTCAACTTATATTGCCTCTACCGCTGAAGAAGCGACCCTCCTCGAGGAAATGTATTTAATCAACCGGGCACAGGGGTACCCATCAAAGCTGTTAACACCCGCACAATGCCAGGAAAGGTTTCCAGGGCTGCGAGCAGATTATTGTCACGGCGGTCTCTACTACCCGGAAGAAATGAGTGCTGAAAGTGGCCAGTTGATGCCGCGATTGTGGTCGTTGCTGAGTGCCAATCCCTCCCTGACCTTAAAAAACGTAACCCTGGTTCGCGAAATCAAGGAGACGGCAGGCGGTACGGAGATCATCACCAGTGGCAACGAAAAATATTTAGCGGACAGGGTATTGATTTGCTGTGGGCATCAGCTGTCGCAACTTTATCCACAGGTTACCCAAACCCCAGATATGAAACTGTGCAAGTTGCAGATGTTACGCACCGAGCCCTACCCCGGCACCCGCCTCCCGGGCAACCTCCTGACAGGTCTTACGATTCGGCGATACGAAGCCTTCCAAAGCTGCCCGAGTTTTCAAAATTTACCGCAATCTACTGTCGATCCACGATGCGCACAGCTGGGTATTCACATGCTTTTCCGACAGTCGGAAGACGGCAGCATCATCGTTGGTGACTCCCACGAATATTTCGACAGTCGGGACGTTCACTCCATCGATTACGAAGTACGTGAAGATATCAACCAGCTGATGCTGGACGAAGCCAAGAATATTTTCGCCTTGCCACACTGGCGAATCAGTCGCAGCTGGAACGGCTATTACAGCCAGGATATGAGTGCCAACAAAGTGCTATTGCGCTCCATTTCCGACAACATCCACTTGGCTACCGGCATCGGAGGGAAAGGTATGACGACAGGCCCCGCCCTCATGCGGGACGCTGTCCAACAGATACTTCGTGGCGGCGCGTTAGAAGGGTTAGAGGCCTTGCATGCACACTCTGTCACCTGACCGGCTCAGAAAAAGCGAACACGCCATTAATACCCTGCGGAAATTGTTTGCTCGCTTTGGAAGCCTCACTCTCGGAGAGTACTGCAGCCAACAGGAACACGCTCGCCAGTGCGCGACGCTAGCGCAGCTGCAGGGTAGCGAGCGGTCTCTGATCTGTGCGGCCTTTCTCCACGATATCGGGCATCTACAGGCGCTGGATGCCAATATCCCCGGCACCGGTGCGGAAGGTCACCCGGATCATGATCGCATCGGAGCCCAACTGCTGCGCGAACTGGGATTCTCGGCAGCGGTTTACCAGCCTGTTGCGAAGCACGTTGAGGCCAAGCGGTATCTGGCAGGAGCTGAAGCGGAATACCAGGACAAGCTCAGCCGAACCAGCGAAAACAGCCTGAATATTCAGGGAGGAGCAATGTGTGCAGTGGCGCGGGGAGAGTTTCTCCAGTCGCCTTATGCCCGCGAAGCCATTCAGTTGCGCCGCTGGGATGAAGGCGGCAAGCAACAGAAACTGGAGATTCCCGGGATGGAATACTGGCTTTCCCTTTGCCAGGAAGAACTTTAAGCAGCTTCAAAAATGTCACCAACTTCCATATCTATTTTCGAATTCACGCAGTAAAAATGCAGGACTAAAATATGTCACATTCACTCCAAGCGATCATTTTTGACTGGGCCGGCACCCTGGTTGATTTCGGCTCCCGCGCGCCACTCAGTGCCTTCATGCAAGTGTTTGCGAACGCCGGTATCGAAATTACCGAAGCCGAGACCCGCGCGCCCATGGGAACCGAAAAGCAGGAGCATATCCGCCGCCTGATGCAGATTCCGCGTATCCGCGATGCCTGGCTTTCTGCCAATGGCCAGCTTCCCACCGAGGACGACGTGGCTCAGCTCTATGCCAACCTGGGCCCCGTACAACAGGCAGCCATTGACCAGCATTGTGAAATCGTACCCGGTGCCCGACGTGCATTTGATATTGCCCGCGAACGCGGCCTGAAAATCGGCACCACCACCGGTTACAGCCGTCATATGATCGAGGGTATGCTGGTAGCGGCTGCAAACCAGGGTTTGAATCCAGACTCGGTTGTGGCTGCCGACGAGGCGCCCGGTGCCCGACCGGGCCCTGCCGCTGCGCTCAAGACCGTTATCGACCTGCGAATCCCCTCGGTGAGAAGCTGCGTCAAAGTCGATGACACCGAGCCCGGTATCGCCGAGGGCCTGAATGCCGGAATGTGGACCATTGCCGTCGTCTGCAGCGGTAATGCGCTTGGTTACTCCCAATCGCAGTGGCAGTCACTGAGCAAGCCCGAGCAGTCTGCACAGAAGGCTCGCGCCTATCGCTCGCTGGAGTCCTGCGGTGCCCACTACCTGATCGACGATGTGTCGCAGCTGGAACCGGTGCTGGTGGACATCAATCGCCGCCTCGCACTGGGAGAAACACCGTAACGGCACGCCGCTACGGTGCCCTCTTCCTTTCATCTGATCTCGTCCTTTCCCAACCTGACGCCACTACGGCGTTGGGTTAGGATAGGGATCACGATATCCATTGATAACCTTTGAGTGCTGTACCCGTGTCCCTTGCTTACGACGACATCAAGACGCATATCAGCGGACTGATCAACAGCAACCGCCTTGCAGCGAACGACAAGTTGCCCTCTGAAAGGGAGCTTGCGGAGCATCTGAGACTTACCCGAATTACCTTGCGGGATGGACTGAATCGACTGGAAGGCGAAGGCCTGATCTATCGCCAGAACCGCAGAGGTTGGTTCGTCGCGCCACAACGGTTTGTGATGAGACCGGCACACAAGGTCGACTTCAACCAGATCGCAGAGCAACAGGGGTTTTTACCGTCAACCCAGGTTTTGCAATTGCGCAAACAGCAGCAGCGCAAGGATATCTATCAGGCCTTCGGGCTCGAGAAAAGCACGCGTTTTTACGCGCTTCGTCGGGTGCGCTACCTGGATGGCCGAGCGGTGATGGTGGAAGACAGCTATATGCCATTGGAAAGTTACCCACAGCTTGACGAGTCTGATCTGTCCGGATCCGTCACTGCCGTACTGAAGTCTCGATTTTCCGTTAGCGTCAGCCGTGAGTTCTGCAATATTCAGATGGGGCACCTGGAAGAAGAATACGCAGCCCCCCTGAGCATCCATACTGGCGCACTGGGACTAAAGATACTGCGTCTCCGCTACGATCAGAACGACCAACTGATTGACTACAATGTCGAGCACTGGCTACCCCATGCCATTGAAATGGAAGTCACTACCCGCTGATTTTTTCACAGCTCAGTTCCCCTTCCTTTCTCGTGGTTACTGAATAACTTCGCCCTACCGATTTCTATTTTTATTACGTATAGACCCAGACTGCCAACCAGTACACACCGGTTGGCACCTCCTCCCCTCATACAACAATTCCGTCACCATCCCTTCACAGCAGCTTCACCGCGGATTCACGACATCAAGTTAACCTCAATACTGGTCTAGACCAGAACTTCAGGCCAACTACTCACTAAATTTCCCGAGGAGATGTTATGAATCGACTATCTCTGTGCGGCCTCGCGCTTTTCGCGACGATGCTCAGCACAAATACATTCGCCCAAGGCGAACGCAAGGTATTGCTTGTTGGCATTGATGGCGTCCAGTTTGAGAAGCTGCAGACCCTGAACACACCCAACTTCGATCGACTCTACGTCGAACAGGCATATACCGGTGGTATTGATGGTGCGGAAAGCCAGCAATCTACCTACAGTGGACCCGGCTGGTCGACGATTTTGACGGGGGTCTGGGCCAACAAGCACCAGGTCACTTCGAACAGCTCCGGTCTGGCAAACAGTGCTTTCCCCAGTTTGTTCAAGCGCATCAAAGAGGCAGACAGCAATCACTGGGTAGGCAGTATCGTCAACTGGAGCCCCATCAATACGCAATTCTTTACCCAGGACCTCAGCAATGCCGATCTGATACAAAGCGGCCTCTCCGACGATCAAGTTACCGCGCAGGCGGTTGCCCGGATCAATAGTGGTATCGCGGACTTCCTCTTCCTGCACCTTGATGAGCCCGATCATGCCGGCCACAGTTACTGCTTTGGTAGTGCCTACAACAATAGCATTACCGACAGTGATGCCCGACTCGGCCAGCTACTGGATGCAGTGGATGCGCGCAATGCCCTGGGAGAAAACTGGCTGGTACTGGTAACCACCGACCACGGTCGCGACACCCTTGGCTGCAATCACGGTGCGCAGACCAGCAATGAAAAAACGATCTTTATCGCCAGTAACCAGATGCTCAACCTGGAGCACAGTGAGAAAGTAACCGATATCAGCAATACAGATTTCAACGGCATTTACGGGCACTCGGCACAGACCGCTATCGCGCCTACCGTTCTTCGCCACTTGGGTATTACGCTGGATAGCAACTGGATGCTGGATGGCACACCGATGATCGGTACTACTGGTGTACGCAAGTTACTTCCGGGAAACAGCAGCACAGCAGAGTGGTACGCACAAAGTCCAGGGCAGGTCAGCGTGTACCGCAACGGTGTGTTGGTGGATAGTGTGGATGCGCTGAGCCGCGCCTGGCAGGACCTGAGCGATTTCCATGGCACTGCGGATTATGTACTGGTACAGGATCAAACCCCGGTGGCGATACGTCGCTCCCGCCTGGATATTACCGCCGCACTGGACTGGAATGTCAGCCGCGCCTATTACTTCCGTGATGACAGCCAGTATGTACGCTACAACAAGACCAGCGACAGTGCCGATAGCGGTTACCCGCTGGAAGTTAGTGACAACACCTGGCCCGGACTCGGGAGTTACGCGAGCCAGATCGTTGCCGCGTTCAAGGCGTCCAGTAGCAAGGGTTACTTTTTCCTCGCCGATGGGCGCTATCTGCGGTACGACCTGAACAGCGACAGTGTCGATTCCGGCTACCCGAAAGATGTCAACAACAGCAGCTGGCCGGGACTAGCCCCCTATGCTACCCAAATTCGTGCGGCACTGAAGTGGCCCAACAGCAAGGTATACTTTTTCCTCGCGGACGGCAGCTACCTGCGCTACGACATGAATAATGACAGCCTCGATGGCGGTTACCCCAAGCCCATCAACAACAGTACCTGGCCAGGAATGGCGGATTACGCGATGGATATTACCGCCGCCCACCAGTGGAATAGTAGCCGTGCCTACATTTTCCTTAGCAACCAGCGCTATCTGCGCTACAGCATTAGTGGCGACCAGGTAGACAGTGGTTATCCGCGCGCGATTAATGGCAACACCTGGCCGGGCTTGATGAACCCCTGATTCATTCCGGCGGATTTGCCACTGGAAAAGAAAAGGCCGCGCAACGCACTGGCTTCACCAGATGTTACGCGGCCTTGCACCATCTCATTCACCGGATTGATTTACCGAATTGATTTACCGGATTGATTTATCGGGCTTCTATTTATACCGCGCCACGCGCCTGAACCGTGACGCTCTCTTCTGACCGCGGCTCTTCACCCACATACCAGATACTGTACTCCGGCGCCCGGTGAATACGCCGCAGGGTTTTGCGCGCAAGATAGAAATAGCATCCAGCGCCAACAGCCGCCACGGCATCAATCAGATAACTACTGCCGCCGTGGTTCCAGCCGAAACCGGGCAACATTGCAGACAGCAAACTGACGACGGGAATCATCAGTGTGGCCAGTGCGGATACATACAACAGATCCACTGCACCGTTTGCCGCGCCACGATAGAAAGCCCAGGCGCACGCCAGGAAAAACACGGCGTAGTAAATGCCGGTGTGCCAGGCAGCGACAGTATCCGAGAAGAGCGGCAGGACCTTTGCCGCAGCAATGGAAGCCGAAATACCGGCTACACATCCCAATGAGATCCCTACGGTCAGTGCACCTAGCACTTTAGACGCACGGGTCTGTTTCACGTCAAGGTGTTCATAGCCCTTGCGACGCTTCTTGCGGTGGGACTCAATCCACAGCAGGTTGCCGGTATAAAACAGCACCGCACCTGCCAGCCCGAGCAGGAAATACCCCCAGCGCACAGGGTTACCACCAAAGTTTCCAAAGTGCAGGGAAAAGAAACTGGTCAGTGTCGCAAACCAGCCATCCTGCTCACCGGGCATATAGCCGGTCATGGTCTTTTCACCGGTGTACGGATCTACGGCGACCATACCGTAGTGGGGAGTGCGAGAACCGTGACGAGGGTTGCTGCCCGCAACCAGCAGCTCCAGACCGTGCTCTTCTTCATAGTGGAACTGCATAAACAGTGGCGTAAATTCCGGCGACTGCCCTTTGAGGCGCGCGACCAACTGGTGTGGTGTCAGTGGTACCAAGTGCGCATGGGACTCCTCATGCGCTTCGGGCTTGCCGTTCTTTTCCAGTAGCGCCCACTGGGTGCCATAGAACTGGTCGTGAAAGGCAAATACCACCGCGGTGAGCGCCATGATGATATGAAACGGCAGGCTGAACAGACCCAGTGCATTGTGTAAATCCAGCCACATGCGTTTCAGATTTTTGCCGATACGCAGGATAAACAGATCCTTCACCAGGGTCGGCAGCAATACAATCACACCGGAAACCAGTGCAATGAAGTACAGCAGAGACACTATTCCCGCGAGGGGCATGACCATATCGTGGTCCAGTAAAATGCCCACCTGCTGATGAAGATTATCCACCAATTGCCCCACCGCCGATGGCCCTTGGCTGTGTACCAGCAGAGATCCGTCTTCTGCCAGCTCCGCATAATACGTGGTGCCGCCACCGCGGGGCGCCGTGCTCCAGCTCAGGCGCGCGGGTCTTTCCGCCAGCCCGGCGTCCAGGGTCAGCTCATAGCGTCCCGCCGCTTTCGGGTACTCCGCCAGCACCTTTTCCACCAGTGCCGGCGTTTGTTCCAGCGGCGTGTGTTCGCTAAAGACTTTCGGCTCGGTTGCCCAGCGATTTAACGGTGCCTCAAACATGGTGATGGCGCCGGCGTAAAACGCGATAAACAACGCGAGGCCACAGGCAATCCCCACCCAACTGTGGATATCGCGATACATACGGATGATGTCACTGCGTATTTTCATGATATTTGCCCTTTGATCCGCATTACCCGACTACAAATCTGCTGATAAGAAGAAAGCCCCACAGCACGACATTGGCACCGCCCAGCCACGCCCAGGCACGCAAGCCGTTCTGAAACAGGAAGCAAAAGCTCAGAATCAGGGCCCAAATCGGAGACACTAGCCACATGGTGATCTGCGCCTGCGCGGAGAAAAAGCCCACTTCGAGCGGGCCAAATTGGGAAAACAGGCCGCAAATGGCAATCGCGAGAAAATAACCGGCAATTGCGCCGGCACTGGCTTTGCCAAACCAATTGCTGCTGGAGAGCTGTTGTGCTTTCGGTAATCTTTTACTCACGACTGCTCCTCCGTTTTATGTTTCAGATAGGCAATGACCATTGGCGGAATAGTCCAGACAAACATGACCCCGGTCACCAGAATAAATACCGCCGATCCAGGGCCGGAATACTGCAGCAGCAGGAATAGCGCCAATACCAATAGCAGAAGCCCTACCCACGCCAGCACACGCGTGGGCAGCGCGGCAGAAAACAGCCGCTGGTTGGCGCTCGCCAGATAGATCAGTGTGGAGCCCAGCGCAATAAGCACTGCGGCGGAAATCAGAAGTAGTGCAGTCAAAGGACTTACTCCGCGTTCATCCAGATATAAACGACAGAGGGCCCGCATTGCGGGCCCTGGTAATTACTGAGGGTGTTAACACTTACCAGCTGTATTGCAGGCGCGCGGTTACCACACGCCCCTGCCCGTAGAAACAGGACTGGGTGGTGGTACAGGTCACCAGGTAACGCTCATCGTTCAGGTTGCGCGCATTCAGGGATACCGAAACACCATTCAGTTCTGGACGCGCTACGCCAAAGTCGTAGCGCGCCAGCAGATCGAACAGGGTGTAGCCGTCGATCTTGATTGCGTTATTGGTATCGCCGTAGCTTTCGCCGGTGTAGCGCATACCCGCACCAAAGCCCAGGCCAGCCAATGCACCCTGCTCAATGCGGTGATCCACAAACAGGGATGCCAACACATCCGGCACCTGCGTCATGGCGTTACCCACAATCGGGTCGTTGGACTTGGTAATTTCCGCATCCAGGCGAGACGCTGAAGCAATCAACGTGGTTCCGGTTGCCAGGGAAGCTCTCCCTTCCAGCTCCAGGCCGCGCACCTGTGCCTCACCGGCCTGCACCTGGCAGACACGGCGACCACACAGTTCACCATTGGGGTCGGACGTGGAAACGTTCTGCTGGGTGATCTCGAAACCACCGAAGCTCAGGTAAACATTGCTGCCACTCTGGTAGCGAACGCCGGCTTCCACCTGATCACCGGTGGTTGGCTCAAACAGCACACCACCCAGGGTCTGTGAAGGATCGACCACTTGCGGCAGGAAGGACTCGGAATAACTGACGTAAGGCGCCACACCATTGTCGAACAGGTAAACCGCACCGGTGCGCCAGGTAAACTCATCGGCCTTGGTAGAGAAGGTTTCGCCTATCTGAAGATCTTCACTCTCGTCGTCCGCGCGGTCGTACCGGCCACCGACATTGAAACGCAGATTCCCCGCACTGATCTGGTCTTGCAGATAGAAACCCGTTTGCTTACTGATAGAAGCGCCATAAATCTGGGGCCCCAGGTTTTCCACATAATCACCGGCGCCGCGATACTCGGGAGTGAAAATATCCCACAGCGGATCTACCTGGCCTCGAGGGGCATCCGGCAGGCTCACCAGGTCGCGGTAGTGTTCCCACTCGGTATGGAAATAATCCAATCCGCCCAGCAGGGTATGACTCAGGTTGCCGCTGTCGAAGCGACCCTCCAACTGGGTATCGATGGCATAGCCATCGGACTCACCGTCGCCCTGCACCGCACGGCGACCAATGGTCTGGCCGTCGATACACTGTTCACCGTAAGCGGTAGCGGCGCAGTCGGCGACGGTATCACCGGACAACACGGTCACCCGGTAGAGCGTATCGATGTGGGTATAGCGCGCGTTGTTGCGCAGCGTCAGGTTGTCGTTGATATGGTGCTCGAGGAAGGAGCCGACCAGAAGCTGGTCGCGGTCAAAGGTGTTCCAATCTACTTCGCCGATATTGGCATCGTTGTCGATGTACTGGCCATTGGAGGGCGTCAGGGTGCCCAGCGCCGGCAGGAACTGGAAAGTGGCTCCGCCCTCATCGCGCTGGTACTGGGTGAGGAAGGTCCAGCTTGTTGCGTCGCTCGGGGTCCAGGTTACGCTCGGGGATACGTAATAACGACTCTTGGAGACATCATCCACCTGGCTATCGCCGTCTTCGGCGACGGTGACGATACGGCCGTGGAGGGTGCCCTCCTGATTCAGGGGCGCGCCGAAGTCGCCGGCAATTCGACCGGAGAAGTTACCCAGGTCGGTATACCCCTGCCCCTGAACGAGTAACTCCTGGCGGGCTTCTGCACCCGCGCGCTTGGAGACCATGTTCACCATGCCACCGGGAGCAGCCTGACCGTAGAGCACACTGGACGGGCCCTTGAGTACCTCCAGCTGTTGCAGGCCGAAGGTATCGAAACCGAAGCGGGTCCACTGGCCACCGGCCGGCAGCCGCAGGCCATCGACGAAATTGTTGTTGGAGGAGAAGCCGCCGGCACCGAATCCGCGCACGGAGATTTCATCGGTACGGCTGTCGATGCCGGAGGGCTCCGGCTGCACGCCGGCGGTGTATGACAGGGCGTCGGCGACGGTCGAGGCCGCGCGCAGGTCAATTTCCTCACGGCTGATCACCGAGATGGTCTGGGGAGACTCCATGATCGGGATACCGGTCTTGGCGGTGGAGGTCGCGGTGGACAGGCCGGTCGCGGTGACCACCACTTCCTCCAGATCCGACGCTTTCTCGGACTGTGATTGCGCATTGGCGTCGGCCACCGCGAGAGCCAGCAGTGAAGAAGCTGCCAGCAGGCAGGCTGGTACAGATCGGCGTTCGTTCATAAGTCCCCCAATTGAACAAAAAACACCCGGAATGCCGGGTCAAGCACTTCGCAGTTGATAAGCATTATCATTCGCGATTTAATTGCCGGCGGATGTTAATGACGAGGGGGTGCCCTTTCAACGGCGAAACCTTTGCGCAACAACCCGAATCATTTGCGAGACAACCAAACACCCGATAGTGGGCAACAGCACACCTTTTCAGATTGTTCAGATTGCCTTCAACGCCAGCAGCTCATGACCGTTACGATAGAAAAAACCCGTTCCGCCCCGTTACCCGGGACACAAACCGGATTCGCCCAGCGCGCCAATCAAGTGGTCAAGGTCGATGACTTTATCCGTCGTCCGGGTGTGCGCTTGCAGCTCTCTGAAACCGGATATGCCCGACCGAGTGTTTTCATGCGGGGACACTTTCACCAGCAGGCGCTGGGGGACGGCCTGCACTTGCGTTACGGCGACAGCCGCGAAGAGTTTGCCTACACCGCGACCGCCGGGCTGGCGATGGGGATTTCCTTGGTCATCTTTTTGCAGGGGGAGATAGAGATTCGGGTCGGCCGATATCGGCACCTGTTTTCCAACCCTGTCGCCGGCAAAGAGCAGCAGCAACTGTTGAGTATTCGCGCCGGATCACACCAGACCATCCAGCGCATTTCCAGGTGTCCGCAGCAGGTGCGCTATCTTTCCATCAGTATTGCCGAGCACTGGCTGCGAAGCCGTGTTGCACACCTGGGCGAAAGTTGTGAGGAACAAAGGACCGGACTCCGGCAAGAGGACCTACGTTTCCGTGCGCAACGTCTTACCCAGCCACAATTTCAATTAATTAACGAAATCATCCGCTTACTGCGTGCTTCGGAACCATGTAACCCATTATTGCTGGAAGCCAAAGTCATCGAACTTCTGGCCAGCACATCCACGACAAGCTCAGCGCCCGCTAACCTGCAGACAACAGCAGCTCCGAGGTCAGATACATCATCGCGGGAATTACAGTGCTTGCAGCGTGCGCGCAACATCATTCAGGAAAACCTGGAGAAGTCAGTGAACGTAGGCCAGATAGCGCGCGCAGCGGGGATCAGTGTCAGCGGCTTGCAGCGATTGTTCCGGAAGCGGGAAGGCGTCAGTGTGATGGAGTTTATCCGCCAGCGGCGTATGCAGCGGGCTTTGCAGGCCCTGCAGTCTCAGTCACTCAACGTGCAGCAAGCCGCCGCTTTGGCGGGATACCGAAATGCCGCAAACTTTGCCACGGCCTTCAAGAGGGAATTCGGGTTTACCCCGAGGGAAGCGGCAACCTATTCAAGGATGGACGCAGCAGAATCGAACAACCACCGTCCTGCCATCACCGCGCTACCAGGGGATAGGGGTACCGTCCCAGAAAAGTAATTTGCCGTGATCCTCCTCGCGCAAGCCGCGAATGACAGAAACCATGCGGCCTGCGGTCTGAGCGGGCGAGTAGAGTTTTCCGGCGGGAATATTTTCCTGGAAAGGCTGGGACAGCGGCGTATCGGTAGTGCCCGGGTGCACCGCGACTACCCGGCAGTGATCAACTTTGCGCGCCCATTCAATCGCGAGGTTACGCACCAGCATGTTCAGCGCGGCCTTGCTCATGCGATAGCTATACCAACCGCCAAGCCGGTTGTCTTCAATACTGCCCACTTCTGCCGACAGGGAAACCCAGGTCAATGGCTCGCGGCGCTGGATCAGGGGCGCAAACCCCTGGGCCAGGTGCAGGTGCGTCAGTACATTGGTCGCCACACTTTGCAGTAGCGCATCGTCGGTGCACTGGCCGAGGCTTTTTTCCGGGGCGTGACTCTTACCGTGACTCTGCCCGTGGCTCAGCCAATGCAAGGTACCACAGCAATTGATCACCCAGTTTGGCAACGGCTTCTGACGCAACCATTCCGTTACCTTACCGACAGATTTTGGATCGGCCAGGGACGCCGTCAGGTGGGAGTGATTACCGGTATCCGTCGCCAGATCACGGCGACTGATGGTGAGAATCGTGGCTTGTGGGTATTCTTTTTCCAGCTCGCCCAACAGCGCACTGCCGATACCACCGCTGGCACCGGCAAGTAAAATTGTATTGGGGGCGAGGCTGTTGGGTGGAAGGCTGTTAGGTGTCAGACTAGTGTGATTCGGCATAGGCTTCCCTGCCCTTGCGGCCATCCATGCAATCAGGCTTTCTTTTTGCCACCGGCATTAGCGGATTTGGCACTGGCCTTATCCTCGTTACACACCACCCGCAACATCGGCTCATCAGAGCGGAAAATCAGGCCGTGTATTTCGGTCGCATTCTGCCCCTGCAACAGCTGCTGCAGGAACTGGACGATTTGTGCGGAAATCTGCTGTCCGGGTACCAGCACCGGAATGCCCGGCGGATAGGGAACGATTTCATCCGCGCAGGTGCGCCCCACCAGTTTCTTTTCCGCGGCAACGCCATTGTCCATCAGCGGAAGCTCTTCCGTTTCCGCAAAGTAGGCATCGGCCGGCAGGCAGTTGAGATGGGTAAATTCCGGCAACTGGCGCGCGGTACCGGCATGACTGCGCTTGCGCGGCTGCCGTGCCAGCTGCTTGAGGGCGTGCACCAGACGCAGCAATTTGCTTTCGGTACTGCCGAGAGTAACCAGCACCGTGACGGTGTTATAGGTGGTTTTCTCCACCTGAATACCGAACTGGTCGAACAGTTTTACCTGTATTTCCTTGCCGGAATAGCCGCTGGCGGTGACATCGATGGTGACCTTGGTGGGGTCCAGGCGAATGTTGTCATTGGCAAGCGGCGCGGGAATCAGGTCCTCGCGGGTCAGGGCGCGGAACACCCCGGTAGCGTCCACTTCCCGGCGCAGGGTTTCCACCATCTGCAGGCAGTGACGCAGGCGACCGTAGCCTTCCATCACCATCTGTTTGCGCGCCACATCGAGACTCGCAATCATCGAATACTGCGGGCTGGTCGAGGCGTACATGTTCAGGTTTTCACGGAAGCGGAATTCGTCGAAGTCCGGATCCTGCACATGGATCATGCTGGCCTGGGAGAATGCGGACAGCATTTTGTGGGTACTCTGGGTGACGTAATCCGCACCGCACTCCAGGGCGGTTGGCCGCAGTTCGGTGTGAAAGTAACCGTGGGCGTACCAGGCCTCATCGATCAGTACCTTGACGCCGCGCTCGTGGGCATAGTCGATGATCGGTTTGAGATCGTAGCGCAAGCCATCGTAGGTGCAGGAGGTAATAACCAGCAGCCCCGCATCCGGGTGCGCATCCAGTGCCTGCTCAATATCGGCCCGGCACACCGGGCCGTAGATGCCGAACTGCGGATGCAGGGTGGATTTCAGGTACACCGGCTCGACGCGGTTCATCACTATGGCGTGGTGCACGGATTTGTGACAGGCCTGGTCGACAATAATCTTGCCGCCGCCACCGAGAATCTGCTGGATCACCACCTTGTTGGCGGTGGAGGTACCGTTGGTAAGGAAGAAGGTGTGTTCGGCACCAAACGCCTGGGCCGCCAGGTCCTGCGCTTCCTGAATGACCGAATGGGGCTCCAGCAAACTATCCAGTACCTGCACCGATACCGACAGATCGGTATTGAATACGTGTTCGCCCATAAACCGGTAGAAGTCCCCTACCCAGGGACTGTTGCGCAGGCTGTCGCCGCCGGAATGGCCGGGGGTGTGCCAGGCATCACGGGCGGAAAAAACATATTCTTTCAGGGTATCGGCAAAGGGGGTGGAGGCGCGACGGGCAATAAACGCCTGCACCAGTCGGAACATATGGTTGAAATTGCCTTCGCGACGGTCGAACAGCTCGTCAAACCGCTTGCGCACCGAAGCGGGAGCACCGCCCTGGTCATTCAGGAAAGAATCCTGCGCCACCAGAAAAACGTTCAGCTGCGCGCGCAGATCGTGCATCCGATCTGCCAGTACTTCCGCGTCCTTGAGTTCATCCGGGCTGCAGCCGGCATCGATAATCAGGGCCTGCAGGCGGTCTTCTTCGCGCAGGAGCTTCTCCAGCGCCACCGTGGTCACCGACTCGAATCGCAGGCCGTAGGGGTTTTCATGCTGCGCTGCGGTCGTGTTGAGTGCGCTGACCCAGTTACTGCTGAGGTCCCGGTCATTACTGACCAGTGCTACGCGACATTCCAGCGGCTGGCGCTGCTCACTCAAGTTGCCCAGGTCAGGCATCGTTTGTTCCATACCCATAATGTTTCTTCTTATCTTTCAGCATAGAAGGCAGATACTAAATGAGGCAGGCGACGTTTACCGGATGTAAAAGGGATTTGGCGATTATTGCCGGGAAACTGGCGCCGGGCAAAATCTATGATCACAAAATGTGATCACTTTAGAATTTTGCGCTCTGAACTTCCCCGTTAAAGTGCAAACAGTGCAGCACTCGCACCCGCTGTACCGGTGAGAGGTCATTGAGGGAAAAGAATTCGTAAGCCGAATGCTCGGACGATAGTGCAATATCGCCGTGGCCTTTGAAGTGCGCTCGAAATATAAACACGTGAGAGTTATACACACGGTGGTAATAGACGCCACTCAGGTAGTCGATGACGACTTCGCGCCCCAACTCTTCCCGGCATTCGCGCTGCAGCGCCTCGTGTATGGTTTCACCGAGGTCGAGCGCTCCCCCGGGCAGCCCCCAGGTTTTGTCCGCGTAAGTAGCGCGCAACTGCAGCACTTCATCGGCATCGTTGGTAATCACCGCATGGGCGCTGAGTTTGTAGGTATCGTCAAATCCCATCCCTGGATCTTATCCCCCGCGTAATGTCCGTTACTGTACCGATCTCAGCACTCAGGAACCGGGGCACTCAGGAACCAGTGCCTCTGGCCAGTTCAATACCGATCCCCAGAGTCTGTACCGATTCATCGTAGTCGATCAGGCTCTCACCGTAGCCATTGAAATATTTGACATAGCCCCGCACCCGGCTCCCCATTGGGAAGCTCCAGCGCAGCTCACCGGCGCCCTTGTTATCCGAGCGCAGGTTATTGCGCACCATAATGGATACATTGTGGTCGCCCCGCTGCATCCCACCGACAAATTCAAAATGGCCCAGATAGAACTCCAGGTCGGGGTTGTCATCCTCTTCGCGGCTCTCCGGAATCCGGTACCAGGGCTTGAACGTGAAATACAGGTCGTCTTTTTCAAACGCGAAATTGGTGTAGATTCGGTTCCAGCTGCGCGACAGGGGCTCACTGCGCCCGTTGGACTGGTGGTTGAACGCAATCTGGTTGGCGACATTCTGGAAGCCGAATATGGTCCAGTCATTCAGCCAGGTCATGATCAGCTCCGGCTCGTGATTGGTCTCGCGAAACGGCGCAGAATCATCCGAGTTGTAGGCTTGCCAGAAGGAGCGGTTGGTATAGGCAAAGCTCATGAACGATGCCTTGCCCAGAAACCCCCGCCACACCGGAACCTGCACCGAGAGCTGAAACTGTACCTCGATGGAATCCAGGTCCAGCTCGTCGTCAAAGTCGTAATCTTCCAGTCCACCCTTGTTGGGTTTGGGGTTATAGGTAATCGGCAGCAGATAGTTGGTTTTATGGGATGCCAGGGTGAAGGGGTTCTGCGAGGCATCGCGAATGGCCTGGGCGCGCTTGCTCACCTGCACACCGTTGGAGGTACCAGTGTCGACATCCGGTACCGTGGCAAACACCGGTGTTTCCTCTACCCGGCGATCATCGCGGATCACCGACAGCTGACAGCGGATTCGCATCTCTTCCAGGGTAATATTGGCCGGCGCTGTCAGCAGCTGTTCACGCAAACAGTTTTGCTGGCGCTTTTCCTCACTTTGCAGGGAATCGTCGGTCTGCAAAATCTCAATTTCTTCGTAGGTGTCGACCGGGGACTCGGCGTCTTCCGCGACCTCGCTCTGAGCGAACACAGGGGCACTGATGGCGAAAAAGGCAATCGCGAACGAGTGTCGGAGTGAGTGTAGAAATGGGTGTCGTGAAAAGCGGCGGGATACAAACAAAACGGGCGCTCCTGAATCGGTTCAGGGCGCCAGTTTACATGGATTACAGACTGAAAGTGTGCGGCGGGTCAGGCTATCTGGCCCGAGCGCTTAGCTCCGCCACAAGGTCCCACAAGACATCAGCACAGGGCCTTGAGTCCAGGCGCCCATTCCAGATCCCGCAGACGCACCTGCCACAGGCGACCGGTACTGCTCGGCCAGTCGTAACCAACCAACAGGCCGCGCTGGTCCACATAGCAGTGGGCATCGCGCTCTGCCTCATCCCCCTGGTAAGAGAAGACGCTGACATCCGGCCCCAGGTCGTGTACCCCCTGGATATTGGCGTCGCCAGCGACAATCGCGGCACGGCGGTGGCTGACCCGCGGCGCCAGCAATTTGCCGCGCTGTGACGGATCGACGATATCCGGCGCCACCACCTCACAGCCAAATTCCATATCGCACAGCCGCATCAACAGCGGCCCCATAAAGATCCGCATCAGCGGAAACAGCAGGCGATTCTGGCCTTGCAGCACGCTTTGCTGGAGTCCATTGGGGCCGGTCCACTCGGCTTCGATCGGGTTACCCAACTGCGGCGCCTCGCCCGGCGGCGGCGCCAGACGATAGTGGGCATTCACCTCGTCCACCTCGTCTTTCCACAAGACGCGGCACTCGGTTACCAACCCGGCATCCATCAGCGCACGCACTTCAATGCCGTGCCCCTGGTCGCCCACCAGGCGACGACTGATCAGTAGTTGCCGGCCCTGCTCATCGCGGCCCAGCTGCCAGTCATCCTGCACAGGCATGGCGCGGCCATCGCAACTGTATTGGTAGCGGCCCTGGGCCAGGTTAGCAGTCAATCGCATAAGATCTTCGTCCGTGATTTCTCTTGATGCTGTGAGTGGTGCAAATGCACAAATTTGATGCATAACTACTGCGCTCTTGTCTGCGCTCTCGCCTGAAAAAGTATTGCACAAGCGTGCAGCTTTGCTGCGAATTTGTGACGTTTCGGGGAATTTTTTGTGAGTGAACCTGTCCCGTCTGCAACGCCCATTACGCCCTCGGTAAAGCGACAACGAATAGGGGTAACTTTATGGCTCGCACGCCGCCTTCCAGTTTGAGGCATAATCAGCCGGTTTATTGCTTCATGTTGCTCAAGGAGGAAAGCCATCATGCTCGAGTGGCTCAATACCCATATCGCCTACTGGCACTGGCTGGTACTGGGACTGTTGCTGGTTACCGCGGAAATTTTTGTATCCGGTTTTATTCTGTTCTGGTTCGGCCTGGCCGCGCTGTTTATGGGCGCACTGCTGGTGATGGTCGATATGCCCATTACCCTGCAGCTGCTGCTCTGGGCCGGCCTTTCCATTGCCCTGGTATTTCTGTGGCTGAAGTTCATTCGGCCCAACTGGAAAGACAGAACCACCTCCGGCATGGCCATGGAAGCCCTCACCGGGCAGGTTGGCTCGGTGATCGATTCCAACATTGGCAAATCCCGCGGTCGCCTGCGCTTCCCGGCGCCGATCCTGGGAGAAGATGAATGGCAGTTTATGAGCACCAGTGAGGTAGGTATCGGTGAGCGGGTAAAGGTCATCAATATTTCCGGTAATACCCTGGTGGTCAGCCCGCATTGATTCCTGGTTATAAATGAATAATCGCGAACATGGCGTTGCCGCTGGTTCGCGGCATGGCTCAAACATACACGTAAGAACACACAAATAGATTGGGGGAATTCATGGAAGGTTTATCCGTCGTAGTGGCTCTGGTGATACTGGTTATCATCACCATCGGCATGGGCGTGCGCATCGTGCCCCAGGGGTCCAAACATATTGTTCAGCGCCTGGGTAAATACCACAGCACCCTGAACCCGGGAATGAATGTGATCATTCCCTACGTGGACCAGGTGCCTTACAAGATCACGACCAAAGATATTGTGCTGGATATTCCATCACAGGAAGTGATCACCGAAGACAACGCCACCATCATTGCCAACGCCGTGGCCTACATCAATATCGTCTCGCCAGAAAAGGCCGTGTACGGCGTCGAGGACTACGAGATTGCCATCCAGAACCTGGTGCAAACCGCGCTGCGTTCCATAGTGGGTGAAATGTCGCTGGACTCGGCCCTGTCATCCCGGGACCTGATCAAGGCCAAGCTGAAAGAAGCAATTTCCGATGACATCGCCGACTGGGGCATCAACCTGAAGACGGTGGAAATTCAGGACATCAATCCGTCCGTCACCATGCAGAAAGCGATGGAAGAACAGGCCGCCGCCGAACGCCAGCGCCGCGCCACCGTGACCCGTGCGGAAGGGGAAAAGCAGGCGGCAATTCTGGAAGCCGACGGCCGCCTGGAAGCCTCCAAGCGGGATGCCAAGGCCCAGGTGGTACTGGCGGACGCCAGCCGCGAGGCGATTGAGCGGGTGACGCAGGCCATTGGCGACAAGGAAATGCCGGTGATGTACCTGCTGGGTGAGCGCTATATCAACGCCCTGGAAGAACTCTCCACTTCCGCCAATGCCAAAAACATTCTGTTGCCGGCGGATCTGCCGAATGCCGTGAAAGGCCTGCTGAATCGATGAACTGCAGTCTCAATTACCAGGACCTACAAGGCCTAAGGTAAGGGCAGGCACTGCTGAAAGGTGCATGGCTTACAGCCTTTCAGCAGCGGGCGGGATCAGTTACAGGTAGCGCTGCCAGAACTCCGCCTGCCCATACTCCTCATCCAGCGCGTAAGGCTTGAAACCGCACTTGCGATACGCGGCTCGCGCCGGGTGATTTTTCTCCAGTACTTCCAGGGTAATCTTGCAGCAATCCCGTTCCCGGGCCACTTCCACCACTTTTTCGAACATCAGGGTACAGACACCCAATCCCCGCGCGGCCTCGCTTACCGTCACATCGTGAATGTTCACCAGCGGTTTGCACATAAAGGTGGAAAACCCCATAAAACAGTTCACCAGTCCCAGCGCCTGTCCATCGCGGTAAGCCAGAATGGAGAAGGCTCCCGGAAAGGCGGCCAGACGATCCAGCAGTTCGCGCTGGCAAATCTCCGGCAACGGCTCGCCACCGCCACAGGGGTCGAGCGCATACTCCTGCAACAAAGCCAGCAGATCCGCGCGGTGCTGTGGATCCTGATAGTCTGCAATCACAATACTGAGCGCTTCGATCGGGCCAGATGCCACTGCCTGTGAATCATTCATCAATCAATTACCTCTACGTTTGCCAGCCTGTGCTATTGCCCGGTTGATGGGCGATTGGAGTCTCGCCGCTCTTCATCCGCCTTCACTCCCAACTCGCTCTGGATACGAAAAAAACGACGATAGTTGCGCACCCTGGCGCGCTGCGCCGCCAACCAGCGTACTTTTTTGTGCCGGCGCACAATGGTTGCCTTGTGCTTGTTGAAACGACGCGGGCGGCGAAGAACGTTATTGCGAAGCCCCATAAGGCCTGTCCCTGATAAATAAGCCGATGTGTGAATCGGCCTAAAGTGAAAATGCAAAATGGCTTTTATTCCATCGCCGCAGGGTATCAGATGCACCGCTGGATTTCAGGAGGCCAGCCAGCGTTAATCCGGTCTTCAGCCCAATCTCCGGCTCCCAAATCCCCATCAATGTGCGGTTACTGATTGGCGCTGTTTACCAAAAGCGCTATCCTGCACAGTCAATGCAAACCGACGGAATGATTGCCTTGTCAAAGCTTCAAGACCTTATTCAGAAAAACCGCGAGTGGTCCGAAGCCACCCGCCGGGAAAAACCCGACTTTTTCCTCAAGCTCTCCGAGCAACAGTCCCCTGAATACCTGTGGATTGGCTGCGCGGACAGCCGCGTCCCCGCCAACCAGATCGTCGACCTGCTCCCCGGTGAACTCTTTGTACACCGCAATGTAGCCAATGTGGTGGTCCCCTCTGACCTGAACTGCCTGTCCGTTGTGCAATACGCCGTTGAGGCGCTCAAGGTCAAACACATCATGGTGGTCGGACACTACGGGTGCGGTGGTGTGCGCGCGGCACTGGAAGACACACGCCTGGGACTGATCGAGAGCTGGCTGCGCCATATCAAAGATGTGCGCGACAAACATCACACCCTGATCGAACTCTTCCCCGAAGAAGACCGGGTGGACCTGTTGTGCGAGCTCAATGTGCTTGAGCAGGTCATCCATGTTTGCCAGACCACACCGGTGCGGGACGCCTGGGAAAGAGGCCAGGAACTCTCGGTACACGGCTGGGTTTACGGGCTTTCCAACGGCCTGGTAAACGACCTGCAGATCACTGTGGAAAACACCGCACAGATCAGCGACATCTATCACGGCGCCCTCACCAACATCGCGCAGCGCGGCAAAGGCTGAAACACCGACAAACTCCCCGGGCACTGCCGCCACCTCATCAGCAATGCACCAGTAATGCACCACCGGGCCCGGTGGTGCATGCCCCCGCCCGGCGCCGCTGCGCATGCAGCGCGGTGCTTCAACCAAGTACCTCCATCAGACACCTCCATCAATAGCAGTCAACGCAAGTTAACTTTCCGCCCGTTTTTCCCTACACTCCACTCCCGCAATATCGCCGGCCTGCTGGGCCGCCTTCAAGAATGACGCTGTTTTCAGGGGTATCCATGTCCGACTTTCGCGTTTGGGAATGCCAGATCTGTGGCTGGATTTACGATGAAGCCAAAGGCTCCGCAGACGACGGCATCCCCCCGGGCACCCGCTGGGAAGATATCCCCGACGACTGGGTGTGCCCGGAATGCGGCGCCACCAAAGACGAATTTTCCATGCTCGCGATTGTGGGCAACGCTCCCGGCGCCCAGGCTGCCGGCACCGATGCTGCTTTCGCGCCGACTTCTGCCGAGTCGCAAACGCCTGCAGGCGGCAAAGTGCCCGCGGCCAGCGCACCGGCCAGCCGCATCTGGGAATGCATGGTTTGCGGTTGGGTTTACGACGAAGCCAAAGGCGCCCCCGAGGAAGGCATAGCGCCCGGTACCCGCTGGGAAGACATTCCCGACGACTGGACCTGTCCCGAGTGCGGTGTTGGCAAAGAAGATTTCGATATGGTGCTGGTGAGCGAGCCGCAGGCTGAGCCCGCCCCGGAAGCCGCAGCGGTAACGCTGGACGACGGTGATCCCCTGGTCATCATCGGCAGTGGACTCGCCGGCTACCACCTGGCCAAAGAATTCCGCAAGCTGGATCAGCGCACGCCCCTGGTGATCATCAGCGGCGACGACGGCACTTTTTATTCCAAGCCCCTGTTGTCTGCCTCCCTCGCCCACGGCAAAACGCCACAGCAACTGGCCACCGCCAGTGCGGAAGACATGGCCCGGGAACTCAATGCGGAAATACTGGTACACACCCACGTCACCAATCTGGACCGGGAAGCCCGCCTGTTAACCCTGGTATCCGACAGCGGGGGCATCCGCAGCGCGCTGCGCTACCGTCGCCTGGTAATGGCCACCGGCGCCAGCTGTACCCCGCTGCCGCCGATGGAGGGCGATGGGCTTTCGCGTCTGTTCCGCGTCAACAGCCTGAGCGATTACCGCCGTTTCCGCACCGCCCTCGCCAACCGCAAGCGGGTACTGCTGATCGGCGCCGGCCTGATTGGCTGCGAATTTGCCAACGACCTGACCCAGGCGGGCTTCCAGGTAGATCTGGTCGACCTGCAGCCCTGGCCCCTGGCTAGCCTGCTGCCGGAAGCCGCCGGCCGCGATATCCAGCAGTCTCTGGAGCAGGCTGGCGCACGTTTTCAGCTGGGCGCCGGTGTTGCCACCCTCGAACACACCAGTGGCGGTATTCGCGCCACCCTGGATAATGGCGCGACCGTTGAAGCGGATATCGCGTTGGCCGCACTGGGCCTCACCCCCAATGTCGGGCTCGCTACCGCTGCCGGCCTCGCCGTCAACCGCGGCATTGTCACCGACAGGCACCTGCAGACCAGCGACCCGCATATCTACGCCCTGGGCGACTGTGCCGAAGTCGATGGCCACAGCCTCTACTTCGTCGCCCCCCTCACCCAGAGTGCCCGCGCACTGGCGCTGACACTCTGCGACAAACCGACCCAGGTTCAGTACGGGTGCCTGCCGGTGGCCGTGAAAACCACCCTGCGCCCCACCGTCGTCTGTCCTCCTCGCCCCGGCTCCAGGGGAGAATGGCAGGTCACCGCAGCGGATTCCGGCGTCAAGGCAGAGTTTCTCGACGACGCAGGCCAGCTGCTGGGCTTTGCCCTCACCGGCAGCGCCATTGCCGAGCGCGACAGCCTGAGTCGCCGCTGCGCGCCGCTGATGGATTGAGGCTTACCCGGCGGTCTATAAAGAAAATCACGCAGAGCGGTCACTTTTCCCGTAGAATGGCCGCCCGCACAAAATTTGAACAAATCTTGATCGAAGTATGACGGCATCCAGCAATTCCAACTCTGGCCTCACCAGTAACACCGACAGCAGCACCGATGTATCCGGAAACGCCGGACAGACGCCTGCCGAGCGCAGCCGTGCCCTGCGAGACACCCTGGGACACTTCGCTACCGGTGTAACCGTGATTACCACATTGGACGCCAAGGGCCAGCCGGTGGGTATGACCGTCAACAGCTTCAACTCCGTTTCCCTGGATCCGGCCCTGATCCTCTGGAGTATCGACCGCGCCTCCCTCAGCTACGCCGCCTTTACCGAGGGCGAGCGCTTTGTGGTGCATATATTGAAGGGCGACCAGCAACACGTGTCCAACCTGTTTGCCGGTCGCGGTGCCGACAAGTTCGGCCAGGTAAAGTGGCACGCCGGGCCCGGCAATGTACCGCAACTGGATGACTGTGCGGCAATGTTCCACTGCCGCCGGGCACAGAATATTGACGGCGGCGATCACACCATTCTGCTGGGCGAAGTACTGGAATTTTCCGCCAGTGGTGGGGAACCCCTGGTCTTCCACCGCGGCAGCTACCGCGCACTTGCCGGAGACTGAGCCGCGGCGATAACCCCGCTGCGCGGCCATTCCCTCCCTGAATTGGTCTCTGATGAGAGCAACCAGCGGGACAACCTTTCCTACCGTTATATCGAGACAGCGCTCCCGCCGGAATTTGTATAAAAATTCCGACGGATTCTTTGTTTCGCTGTCACCTCGCGGTCATACTTTTGGTACACCCTTGGGAGGCCTCCGCAACCGTGGACGTCGAAATGCACACCGCCAACACCCTGTTCTGCTTCGCGCACCGTGGCTATCCCAAACGCGCCACGGAAAACACCCTGCAGGCCATCACCCACGCACTGGAATTTGATATAGACGGTGTGGAAATTGATGTGTGGAATGTCGGCGGCGAGCTGATCGTCAAGCACGACCGTCGACTGGGCAGGTTACTGGCGGGCCAGGAACTGCTCACGGAAATGGCCCCGGCGGCCCTGCGCAAGATGCTACTGCCCGGTGGCGAGCAGGTACCGACCCTGCGCGAGGTACTGGAGCTGATCGGCAATAACGTGCAGCTCAATATCGAACTGAAAGGGCCCAACTGTGCGGCGCTGGTGGCAAAAGAACTGGAGTCCTATATTCGCGACGACGGTGCCAGCTACGAGCAGTACATCATTTCGTCCTTTGACCACCGCCAGGTTTACGAGTGCCTCAAGCTGATTCCCCAGGTGCGCAGGGGCGTGCTGATCGACGGCGTGCCGCTGGATCTCGCCGCCTGTGCCGAGCCACTGCAAGCCTACTCGTTACACCTCAGCCTGGATTTCGTGTGCCCGGAAATCATTGCCGATGGGCACAGGCGCGGGCTCAAAAGCTACGTGTTTACCGTCAACTATCCCCATGACCTGAGCCTGGTTGCCGCGATGAAAGCGGATGGCGTTTTTACCGACGAGCCGCAATTGATCATGGACTACAACCTGGCGAAAACCGCCGAAGTTCTGGCTCGCCAGGTCAAGCCCGCAGGCAAGCTCAACCAGACAGGCTAGAACCCGGCTGGGCTGATCACCGAAACACTATTGCTGCTGATCCAGTACCGCTAACAACTGCGCTACGCTGGGGCGTGTCTTGTAATCCTTGGACACGTGGGCCCACCGCACGGTACCGGTTTTGTCCAGCAGGAAAATTCCCGGCGCCGCAATCTTGTGGTGACCACGTCCCGACCAGGCTTCCAGGTCAATGCCGTAACCCTTGTATTTCTCCGCGGTGGCATCGTCAATCTGCACCACCACATCAAAGGCTTCATGCGCCTTGAGATCCGGATCGGAAAGCACCGGGAAGGGAATCTCATACGTCGCCTTGGCCAGGGCACTGGCATCCGGCTTGTCGGCACTGATCAGCACCGGTGTCACCCCGCGCTTTTCAAACTCCGGCCAGGCCTCTGCCAGCTGACGAATTTGCACATTGCAGTAGGGGCACCAGCCACCGCGGTAAAACACCACCAGAATCGGTGCCTTGTCTTTCACCAAGCCATTGAGGGATACCTGATCGCCCTTGTGGGTGGACACCGAAAAATCCGCTGGCCGGCTGCCCACTTCAAGCCCCGCTTCCCCGATCCCAAGGGACTCGGCCGGCGTTGCCGCCAACTCCGGCAATTTCTCCGGAAGCCGAACGTCCTGTGCAGAGAGCCCGCTACTCACAATCGCAGTTAGCAGGCCGATCATTAGTTGGCGAATCATCGATGTATCTCCTGTGGGTGTTTCTCAGGTTGCAAGCGCCCCAAGATACAGGACTTTTCTGACCGGAAACAAAATCCTGCGGTTAATTGTTTGTCTATTTGACGAAAGCAATGCCATCCGCTGATAACATGAGCGGCATTCTCTAACCTGCCCAGTGAGACAGCCATGACCAGCAGCGCCGCACAGCCTATTCGCCTGACCCAGTACAGCCACGGTGCCGGCTGCGGCTGCAAGATATCCCCCGCGGTGCTCGACCGGATTCTCGCTGGCAGCGGCTCGCAGGTCGCCGATCCCAGGCTTTGGGTGGGCAATAGCAGCCGTGACGATGCCGCGGTCTACGCCCTCGACGAGGAGCGCGGCGTGGTATCCACCACCGATTTCTTTATGCCCATCGTCGACGACCCCTTCGACTTCGGCCGCATTGCGGCCACCAATGCCATCAGCGACATTTACGCCATGGGCGCAGACCCGCTGATGGCCATCGCCATACTCGGCTGGCCCGTCAATGTGCTGCCGCCGGAGGTCGCCCGTGAGGTCATTCGCGGCGGCCGTGCCGTGTGCGATACCGCGGGCATTCCGCTGGCCGGGGGCCACTCGATCGATGCGCCCGAACCCATTTTTGGCCTCGCGGTAACCGGGGTGGTGGAAAAGCGCCGCCTCAAGCGCAACGATACCGCCACCGCCGGCTGTAAACTCTACCTGACCAAACCCCTGGGGATCGGCGTGCTCACCACCGCTGAAAAGCAGGGCAAGCTGCAAGATGCCGACATCGGCGTGGCCCGCGACCTGATGTGTACCCTCAATCGCCCGGGCAGCCAGTTCGCCCGTATTGAGGGAGTCAAAGCCATGACCGACGTCACCGGCTTCGGCCTGCTCGGGCACCTGGTCGAGATGGCCGACGGCAGTGGACTGAGCGCCCGCCTTGATTACGCTGCCGTACCCCGGCTCCCCGGTATCGAACACTATCTTGAGCTGGGGTGTATTCCCGGCGGGACCGGACGCAACTTCGAGAGTTACGGCCACCGGGTTCAGCTGGCCGATGAAGGCCAAAAGTTACTACTCGCAGACCCTCAGACCAGTGGCGGTTTACTGGTTGCGGTCGAGCCGGCCAGCGAACAGGAATTTCTCTCCGCTGCCAGCGACAGCGGCCTGGCGCTCTCCCCAATCGGCGTACTGGAAACGCGCAGTGCCAGTGACGCACCTGCGGTGCTAGTGGTATGAGTAGCAATTCCGTGAAGCGCGCCGACAGTGCCGATTTTCGGGAAATATTCCTGAACGACTTGCCCCTGATCGATACCCGCGCCCCGGTGGAATTCAACAAAGGTTCCTTCCCCACTGCGGTGAACCTGCCACTGATGACCGATAGCGAGCGCCAGAAAGTCGGCACCTGTTACAAACAGCAGGGCCAGCAGGCTGCCATTGCCCTCGGCCACCAACTGGTGGGCGGCAAGATCAAAGAAGCCCGGGTCGCCGCCTGGGCAGAGTTCGCCCGCCGCCATCCCGAGGGCTACCTGTTCTGCTTCCGCGGGGGCCTGCGCTCCCAGATCAGTCAGCAGTGGCTGGATGAAGCCGGCCTGCCCTTTCCACGGATTAGCGGTGGCTACAAAGCCATGCGCAGCTTCCTGATCGAGGAGATCGAGAGCGCCGTGCGCGACTGTCGCTTTACGCTGGTGGGCGGTATGACCGGCACCGGTAAAACGGAAGTGCTCGCACAACTGGACAACGCCATCGACCTAGAAGGCCACGCCAACCACCGTGGCTCCAGCTTTGGCAAAAGAGCCACGCCGCAGCCGCCACAAATTGCCTTTGAAAACGCCCTGGCTATCGACCTGCTCAAGCGCCGCGCCCTCGGCCAGCAACAGTTTGTGCTGGAAGATGAAAGCCGCCTGATCGGGCGATGCTCGGTTCCATTTAATCTCCATCAGGAAATGCAGCAATCTCCGGTGATTTTTCTCGAAGACACACAGGCCAACCGGGTGGAGCGGATTTTGCGGGATTATGTGATTGATCTCTGCGCCGAGTTTGTCGCCGAGCAAGGGGAAGAAAACGGGCGGGAAATGTTCGCCAGCGCTCTGCGCCAGAATCTGGCGAACATTGCCAAGCGGCTCGGTGGTGCGCGCTACCAGTCACTCGACAGCTGCATGCAGCAGGCGCTAGCGCAACAAATCGAGAATGGCAGCGTCGACTACCACCGGGAGTGGATCATTGCCCTGCTGCAAGATTACTACGACCCCATGTATCAGTATCAACTGGCAAAGAAGAGCGAGCGCATCGTGTTCCGCGGCGACCAGCAGGCGGTGGTGGAATATACCCGCGCGCAGTTCGCTTAAAAATGCAGGCAGGGTCTGTGTTCAGGTATCCAGCCAGCGAAACATGGCCGCACGAATTTTCGGGAAATAGGAGCCTCCCACTGTCCAATGGCAGGCGCCGGGGATTTTGATCAACTGTGCCCGATCGCCATACATGGCCGCAATCCGCTGCTGGATTTTGAACGGCGTAATACGATCGTCACTGCCGCCAATAACCAGTACCGGACAGCGCACCGCATCAGTGTCGACCCGGGAAAAGCCGCCGCGGAACAGTCCACCAACACCAATCTGAAAGGTTGCCATACCCGACTCATAAGTAGCCAGATCCAGTATCTGCTGCTGGGTTGCCGCACTCTGGGAATTGGCAACACCGTAGCGAATATTCGCCGCGCGCAACTGCGTAACACGCCGCCACAGTGGGAACAGCAACAGGTTGCGCCCAAGGGTCCGGATCATGGACCAGCTCCAGCCATTGATACCGCCAGGTGCTGCCGACGACAGCAGCACCAATCGATGACAGGCAACCCGTGCCGCCACCAACTGTGCCAGCAGCGCGCCCATGGAGTGCCCTACCAGAATTGGCGCCACCTCCAATGCGCGGATGCGGGCGACGATGAAATCCACATAGTCCTGCAAGCTTGCGCGGGCAAGGCGCGCCTTGCCCGCCTTATCGTAAGTCGATTTCGGCTGGTGAAATGGCAAGGTCAACGCCTCGACGGCATAGCCTTTTTCCTCGAACGCCGCCTTGACTTCCTGCATGACGGCCGAAGTGGCCCACATGCCGTGGATCAGCAGTACCGGTGGCTTGGAGTGCTCAGTATTCAAAGCAAAATTTCCACAACCGGACTCAGGCAACCGCGCTGAGTTCACCTTTCGGGGCCGGAACATTTTCTGCGGCGGCTTCGAACTGCAGCACGCCATCGTCTACCGCATCCTCGGTCAACATTTTCTTGTCCTTGCCGTAGTGCATGGTGAGTTTCCAGGGACCATCGCGGCCCTGTCGCGGCATGCGATCTTTGGCGCGGCTGATATACCCCGGAGAGAATGCGTCCAGCATACCAGTGCCGGTTGCGTTATTTTCCGTATCCACTGGCCGCGCTACAGCGAAACCGCCCTTGTGCATGTGCGACAGAAGGCGACAGAAATAGCGGCCGCCGATATCGCTCTTCAGGGTCCAGGGAGCATTGGTGTAACCGAAAATCCACAGGTAGTTGGGGATATTTTCAATCAGTATGCCCTTGTAGGTCATCTTTTGCGGCAGATCCACCGGCTTGCCGTTCAGCTTCACCTGCAGATCACCCATCAGCTGTACGTCCAGGCCTGTGGCCGTCACGATCACATCGGCTTCAAGATGCGCGCCAGACTTCAACACTATGCCATTTTCAGAAAAATGGTCGATTTGATCGGTGGCGATATCGGCTTTACCCGAGCGCAGCACCTCGAAAAAATCCCCGTCCGGTGCCGCACACAAACGCTGCTCCCAGGGTTTGTAATTGGGAGAAAAGTGCCGCATATCAAAGTCCGGCCCCACCCGCTTGCGTACCTGTGACAGCAGCAATTTACGCATCGCATTGGGCCAGCGCTGGCATGCCAGAAACAGTCCGCGTTGCAGCAGCACATTGCGCATACGCGTCATTTTGAACACCCAGCGCTTGGGCAGGAATTTATTCAGAAAAACAGACAGGGTATCCGTATCCGGCACCGCCATTATGTAGCTCGGCGAACGCTGCAGCATCGTGACTTTGGCGGCCTTCTCCGCCATTGCCGGTACTACCGTGATCGCCGTAGCGCCACTACCGATGACCACGACTTTCTTGCCGGTGTAGTCGAAGTTTTCCGGCCAGTGTTGCGGGTGCACAATGTCGCCCTTGAAGGATTCCTCGCCCTCAAAGCGCGGACGATAGCCCTGATCGAAATTGTAATAGCCGGCGCAATTCACCAGGAAATTACAGGTAAAGGTTTTCGTTTCTCCGGAAGCTTCATGCAGTGCCGTCAGGGTCCAGAGCTGTTTGGCATCAGACCAGTCGGCACTGACAATTTTCAGGCCGTAGCGCACCTTGTCGTATAGGCCGAATTGGCGCGCCGTTTCCACAACGTAATTGCGAATATCCCCACCTTTGGCCAGAACCTTGTCGGAATACCAGGGGTTGAAGTCAAATCCGAAACTCGCCATATCCGAGTCGGAACGGATACCGGGATATCGAAACAAATCCCAGGTGCCGCCCATATTTTCCCGGCGCTCGAGAATGCAAATACTTTTATCGGGATAGGCTGCCGCTACGTGGCAGGCAGTACCAATGCCGGAGAGTCCGGCGCCGATGATAATGATCTCATTGTGCATCGCTGACATATTGGCCTCTTTTTATATCTATTGATGACCTGAAGAGAACAATATTTATCCATTTCCATTTGACATTATTGACGAATCGCGACATATTTTTGACGAATCGCGACAAGCCGCGCTCATCGCGATCCTATCGGTGCCAGCTGCGCCACCGGCGCAGTACAAATACCAGCGGCGGTATCTTATGAGCAGTCTTATTCGGGCGACGAACCTGCGGGGATATGACGAACTGGTCAGAATTCGTGGCGGTGATCCACTGCCACTACTGCGCCGGTATCGCATAGCGGCAGAGGAAGAAAGGGACGATGAATCCTTTCTGATCTTCAAGGATATGATGGCGCTATTTGAGGATACTGCGGAAGCATTGCACTTCCCGGAATTCGGCCTCCGACTCGCGGAGTACCAGGGGATGGATATCCTTGGGCCTATCTCGGTCATCGGCCGCAGTTCTGCCACCGTGGGTAGCGCGGTCGACAGTATCGCCCGCTACCTCCCCCTGCATTGCTCGGCCCTGTCACTCTCGCAAACCCTGGAAGAGACTGAACTCGGGCAAGTCATCAAGTTAAGCTACCACATTAATGAGAAAGAACTGGGCAGCAGTATCCAGGCGTATGAACTTGGCATGTCAAACGCCATGCAAGTCATGAAACTCCTTTGTGGAAAGGACTTTGTCCCGCTCGGTGTTTTTTTTATGCACCATCAGCTGGGCGATTCCCGGATATACCGCGATGTCTTCAAATGTCCGGCACATTTCCAGCAAAACTGGTGCGGCTTTTACTTGCCCACGTCGACATACTCCATCCCCCTGTCGAGCGTCGACCACCAGACGTGGCAACTGGCCGAACACTACCTGAATTCACAAAAGCTCCCCGATGCGAATACCATTACTGAAGATGTCACACGGCTGATCCGCAGCCTGTTGCCAACCGGCCAGTGCAATAACGATACCGTCGCTTCATCCCTGTCCATGCACAAACGCACCCTGCAAAGAAAGCTCGCAAAAGAGAATACGACATTTGAGCAGCTACTCACTGAAGAAAGAAGGAAGCTCGCTCGGGTTTATTTACAGGAGCCGCACATGAAGCTTAGCCAGATTGCCGGTCTTCTTGGTTATTCGGAACAATCTGCACTAAATCGCGTATGCCGGGACTGGTTTGGCACCACGCCACAGAGGCTTCGCTCGCAGCTTCGTCATAACCGAAAATAAAACCGTTTAATTCGCCATTACTCAATAGTGCTTTTCCGCTGGTGTTCTTAACCAGTACAAACGGATCAAACAAGATGCCACCCGTGGTATCAAAACCCACCTTTGCTCAGCCGAAATCCTGTTTCTTCATCCACGGAATAATCCGCTCAAATGCCCGCTCGATATTTTCGATGGAGGTGGCGTAACTGAAGCGCAGTGCATTGCGGCTGCTTTCACCGAAGGTGTCACCGGCGATGGTACAGACGCCGGTTTCACGCAACAGGCGCAGGGCGACATTGTTGCCATTCACCCCTTCCGGCAACGCCGGAAACATGTAGAAGGCACCGTCCGGCACATAGCCTTCCAGGTAGGGTGTCTGATCGACGAGTTCCACCAGGCGATTGCGGCGTTTTTTGTAGGTCTCCACCGTATCGGCCACAAAACCGCGATCGCCCTTGAGCGCAGCCACGCCTGCCCACTGGCAGGGGGTATTGGCAACGGTGGTGGTAAACATATGGTAGCGGCGCAATTTGCGAATGGCGCCCTGACTGGCAATCAGCCAGCCGATGCGCATACCCGCCATACTGAAGGTTTTGGAAAAACTGCTCATCACCATGACGTGATCCAGGTCAGAACAGCAGGAAAGCACACTGGCGTAATTGCTGTAGCCGAGATCATCGTAAATCAGATGATCGTAAACCTCGTCGCTGATGACATAGATACCCCGGTAAGCGGCCTCTTGCACGATGGTTTCCACCGTTTCCCGCGGGTAGACAGTACCGGTCGGATTGCTGGGGGAGTTCAGAATAATTGCATGGGTGTTGCTGTCGATCGCATCAATCACTTCCTGGGGGTCCAGCTGGTGATTGTTTTCCGCACGGGTGGGAATGTATTTCACTTCCCCGCCATTCATACGAATTAGCGGTGCATACAACATAAATGAAGGGTCAGGCACGATAAATTCTCGCCCCGGTGCCGATACCGCCGTCAATGCCAGGTAAATAGCCTCGGTGGCGCCGGTGGTGATCAGGATATTTTCCGGCGTAATACTGCGCCCGGAACGTTCGCTGTAATACTCCGCCAGTGCATCGAGTAATTCCGGCAGCCCTGCATCCATAGTGTATCCGGTCTGCCCTGCGTGCAGCGCATCCACGGCCGCATTGACGACATGGGGCGGTGTAGGCGCGTCCGGTTGCCCGATGGAAAGATGAATTACATCTTCCATGGAGGCCGCCATATTCACCATTTTACGAATGCCTGGTACGGGGATGGTCAGTAGCGCGGGGTTCCAGACCGGGTCTTCCGACTCGTAAAAATCAAAATCCAACCGGCTCACAGGCTCGCCCCCGTCGCTGCACCCTGTTCAACATGTTCATCAAACAGCGCCGGGCGTTTGTCGGTAAGCGGCGCAGCCAGTTGATAGGCGTGAGCCGCCTGCAATACAGCCGTATCGTTAAAACGTGCGGCAACCAACTGCAGTCCGATCGGCAGGCCCGCACCATCGAAACCGCAGGGAACCGAGATCGCCGGTTGCCCGGTCATATTGAAGGGATAGGTAAACGGCGTCCACGACGGCCAGCGGGTGCTGGGCCAGTCTTCCGGCACTTCCCGCCCGGCCTTGAACGCGGTGATCGGCAGTGTAGGGGTCAGCAGTAAATCGTATTTTTTGTGGAATGCCGCCATGCGTTCGCAGAGTCCCGCGCGTTCATTGACAGCCTCGAGATAGTCCAGCATGGAAAGTTGCGCTGCCTTCTCAGACACGGCTACCAGTTGCGGATCCATCAGACTGCGCTGCTTTTTGCCGATGTCACGGAGCGCGTTGGCGGCGCCGCCGTAAAACAGGTGTCCGAAGGCCGCCAGCGGGTCGTCAAATCCCGGGGCCACCTCGGTCACTTCCGCTCCGAGGGACTGTAGCAGTTTTGCCGCCGCGCGCACGCTTTCCTCTACTTCGCGATCTACCTGCACATAACCGAGTGTTGCACTGAAGGCGATGTGCACACCGCGTAACAGATCCTCGGGTTCACCGTTCAGCGCCGACAGATAATCGATATTGCGCCGCGGTATGGCGTTGGTATCCCGACTGTCCGCTTCCGCCAGTACATTCATTAACAGTGCGCAGTCCGGTACCGTCCAGGTCATGGGGCCTGCATGTGCCAGGGTGCCAAAGGGGCTCGCCGGCCAGTGAGGTACTTCACCGAAGCTCGGCTTTAACCCCACCAGACCACTGAAGCCCGCGGGTATACGGATGGAACCACCGGCATCGGTACCCAGCGCCAGTGGGCCCATTCCCAGGGGAACCGCAGCCGCACTACCGCCACTGGAGCCTCCGGCGGTTTTCTCGGGATTCCAGGGATTACAGGTGACGCCATCGACCGGGTTGTCGGTTACCCCCTTCCAGCCAAATTCCGGCGTGGTGGTTTTCCCCAGTGGAACGGCGCCGTTGCGATTGAGTGCCGCGACGCTGGGCGCTTCCTTGCCCAGGGTGGATTTGGGATCAATGGTTTTCGACCCTTTGATGGTGGGCCACTGGGGTGTCAGGAAAACGTCTTTAATGGCAACGGGAACGCCGTCCAGTAGGCCTTTGGTATTCCCCTGCTGGTAGCGCTGTTCGGAATCCCGGGCCAGATTCAGGGTGGTTTCGGCGTCCACCAGGTTGAAGGCATTCACCACCGGGTTACAGCGCTCTATCTGTCGGAGCATGGCCTGGGCGGCATCGACCGGGGAGAATTGCTTGTCTTGGTAACCTTGCAGTAACTCCAGGGCGGACATGCGCAGCAGCTCGGTCATCGGGGTTATTCTCCGGCTAGGGTGATCTCTGTCGTTTTTGTGACAACTCCCCTAATGTAGACCTAATTCGCGCCTGTTCGTTGAAATTGACGTAGAAGAAGCCGCCCCGATTTTGCAATGCTTACTCGCGGTATCAATTTACAGCCGGGATTCGCAAAATTCCTACACTCCCGTCAGCGCCGGCACCAAGAATCAGATTGTTACCTGCCGCCAGGGTGTAAAAGCCCGCTCCCGCTAAAGCCTGCCAGCTGTTTCCAGCGTCAAAAGAAATATCGCTGGCGGTCTTGCCGCTGGCGACACACAGGCTGTCAATGCAGGCCATAGCGGTACGCAAACCGCGCTGTCCATTATCCGCGACTTGCCACTCGCCGTTGGATAACTGCACCAGGTTGTTGTAGCGGCCGGGTCTGTCCTGGTAGTCGCCGCCCAGCACAAAAACACGCCCCTGTGTGTTCAGCGCCAGTGCGTAACCGCCGGATGTCTGGGTTTTCTGATGCAGCGGCACCGGGCTGCGCTGCCAGCTCTGGCCGAAATCTTCACTGCTATACACCGACGCCGCGAAACCACCGGTGGTAAACCAGGCCTTGCCCCCCGCCCCGCTGATCAGGGTATTGCCACTGGCCGCGAAGGCGGCCTCTTTGGGCAATATTGCAGGAATCTTGTTCTCGCCAACCCGGGTCCAGCTGCGACCGCCATCTTTCGTTATCCTGACCACATAAAAGCCGTCGACCGGGTCCCCCAGTAACAGGCCGTGGTTGCGATCCCAAAAGGCAATGGAATCGAAAAATCCGGTTTCATCCGGGTTTTCATACAACAATTGCCAACTGCTACCGCCATCCTCGGTCAGATACAGGCGCGAGTCACTGCCACTCCCCACGCCCATAACAATCGCAGTGTCATCGTCAAACAACTGGATATCCCGAAAATCCGTTGCGGGTAAATCCTTGACTGAAACATCCTGCCAGCTTTGCCCACCATCCACCGATTTGAATACCGTGTTGTCGGTACCACTGACCCAGAGACTCCCGGGGCCAACAGCGCTACCGCGCAGCGATGCCGGTTTACTCAGTTCCGCCCGTTGCCATTGGACCGTCTCTCCCGCAGTGCTGGAAGGCGTTGCAAAAGCAAGACTATTTGCAAAAGTAACCAGACCACCAGTGAGTACGAAAAGCAGCGAATAGATTGACCGATACACGATAAGTCCTCAGTAATTATTGTTATTTATCCACAGCGCCTTTGACGCAAGGACATTCACACCCAATATCAGTGGTGTCATAGCAGCAATACAAGTTCAGCTGGTTCAACCAGAGACTGCCGGCATCGAAATACCGTAACGTTGCGCCAAAGACTGCAGATCTTCAACGATGGTCGGGTAGAGATTGACCCCATTCGCCAGCTGCTCGCTGCGCAATTGCCAGGCGCGCTGGCCGGGCACCCTTGGCGCGGCACCATCATCCGTATCACAAGCTTCCCACAGCTGAGTCAGTGCGGCCACCTGTCGCAGGAAATTGTGCGAGCTGCCAAAAGCGGCGGGATCTATAACCTGCAGGAAAACAGAGTTTGCCTCATCGTCATCTGCCACTGCATCCGCGCGGCCATAACCTCCGAGCCCCATGGAAAGTATCTCAAGCATGGCCGACAGCGCCGCGCCCTTGTAACCGTGATCCGCACCACCCACCGGCAATATGCTGCCGCCCTGGTTAAACGCCGCCGGGTCATCCGACAGCTTGCCATCGCGGTCCTTCAAATACTGGTTGGGCAGTTTTTTCCCTTCCCGCTCGGCGCGGGCCACATAGCCCCCCGCGGTCACCGACATGCTGATATCAAACAATAATGGGTAGTCAGCGGCCGGCGCACAAAAGGCAATGGGGTTGGCCGAAAACAGGGGGGTCTTACAGCCCTGAGGAGATACGGTTCGCTCTGCGGGGGTGGAACAGGTCAGGATGGCAACGCAATTGCGCTCTACAATTTTTGGCAGATAGGCCGCCAGACAGGCGATGTGTTGGCTGCGGCGAATAGTCCCGGTAACCACGCCATACTCGCCGACACGCTCCAGGGCCTGGTCGAGCGCCTTGTTCACTACCCAGGGGCCGGGAAGAAAATCCGCATCCCAGTTAAAACAGTTACCCCGGTCGGCGAGCACATGGGGTTCACCGGTCAGGCGGGAAGCCCCCTGCTCCAGCCAGCTGAGATTACTGGCAACCCGATGCAGGCCATGGGTCGTAAAGCCCATCAGGTCAGCCTGCAGAAAGGTTTCTGCCATGACATCTGCTCGTTCCGGAGCCAAACCCGTAGTGGCGAAAAGATCACTGGCAAATTGCTTGAGGGATTCTGCGCTGTAACGATGTGTCATTGGTTCTCCTGTCTGCGACGCTAATCGGCGCCTACTGATTTTTTTCTACTGGAAACTTATGCTCGGAAATACGCAGCTCAGTGATCCGACACTTTTCCGCGCAAATTTTTTATCTGTCCGCGCCGCGACTTGTGCTGCAACCGGCGTTCTTTGGAACCCTTGGTAGGCTTTGTAGGCAAACGCTTTTTCGGCGTTTTCAAAACGCCTTCGATCAGTAGGCTCAAACGTTCCAGGGCATCGGCCTTGTTCTTTTCCTGAGTGCGGAAACGCTGCGCCTTGATGACCACTATGCCGTCGGAGGACACTCGCTGGTCGCGTAAATTTAGCAGACGCTGTTTGATCTCTTCCGGCAGGCTCGAATTGCCGATATCAAAACGCAGGTGAATGGCCGAAGACACTTTGTTGACATTCTGCCCACCCGCCCCCTGCGCCCGCACCGCGCTGATCTCTACTTCGCTTTCGGGAATTTGAATCTGGTTAGAAATAATCAACATGAAAAACTCTCTGGATATTCGCGCAAAGCCTAACCTTGTCCATCAACTATGCTCAAACTGTACGGCGTCAAAATTGCTGGTCGGAAATCATGTGAGCGGCGAACTAAACCTGCGCCCCTCGGCAACTCCTGGGAATCCTGCGGATGGAAAAACCAAACAATTTGGACCAAGCCCACTATAACCCGCCAGTATTTTACGCGGCTACCACCGTGCTGCTGCTGATGGTGGCTTATGCGGTGATTGCACCCGAGCATGCCACCGCCACTTTCAAGGCACTGCAATCCTGGGTCGTGGTACACATGAGCTGGTACTACGTGCTGGTGGTCGCGATCATTCTGGTCGGCACCATCATGATCGCATTTTCCAGCTTCGGTGCGATCAAGATGGGACCAGAGCATGCGGAACCCGAGTACGATTTTGTCTCCTGGTTTGCCATGCTGTTTTCCGCCGGTATGGGCATAGGCCTGCTTTTTTTTGGCGTCGCCGAGCCGGTCATGCACTATCTGGAGCCCCCGGTGGGTGAAACAGGTACCGTGGCGGCCGCCCGCGAAGCCATGGTGATTACCTTTTTCCACTGGGGGTTTCACGCCTGGGCCATCTACGCCATCGTCGCCCTGATCCTCGCCTATTTCAGTTACCGCCATAAACTGCCGCTTACTTTGCGTTCGGCACTCTACCCCATGATCGGCGACCGCATCTATGGTCCCATCGGCCACGCCGTTGATGTGTTTGCCATTGTCGGTACCGTATGCGGCGTCGCCACAACCCTGGGCTACGGGGTGTTGCAGATCAACTCCGGGCTCAATCATTTATTCGGACTACCGGTGGGCGCCGGTGTCCAGGTAGCCCTGATTATTGTCACCACCATTCTCGCCACCATATCGGTCGTGATGGGCCTGGATGCCGGTATCAAGCGACTGTCGCAAATCAATATGACCTTGGCCGGGATCATGCTGGTGATGGTGCTGCTGCTGGGCAGTACCGTATACCTGTTGCAGGCTTTTGTGCAGAACTTCGGCAGCTATCTGTCTGAAATCGTCAGCAAGACATTCAACCTGTTTGCCTACCAACCTACGGATTGGCTCGGTGGTTGGACCATCCTCTACTGGGGTTGGTGGATGTCCTGGTCTCCCTTTGTCGGACTGTTTATCGCGCGCATTTCCCGCGGCCGCACCATTCGCGAGTTTGTTGTCGGGGCAATGATGGTACCGGCGATCCTGACCATGCTGTGGATGACCTTTTTTGGGAATTCTGCCATTCATATGATTCTGAATGAGGGACTTACCGAGCTCGGGGAGATAGTCGCGCAAGACCAGTCTGTTGCCCTCTTCCAGTTCCTGGAGCAGTTTCCTTTCTCCTCGGTATTTTCGTTCGTGGCAGTGATCATGGTGATTGTGTTCTTCGTCACCTCTGCCGATTCCGGAGCACTGGTGGTCAACATGCTGTCATCCCATGGCCGCGACGATACCCCGCTGTGGCAACGGATATTCTGGTGCTTTCTTATTGGTGTGGTTGCCATTGCGCTGCTGCTGGCGGGCGGGCTCGGCTCCCTGCAGACCGCGGTCATCGCCAGCGCCCTGCCATTCTCCGCGATTCTGCTGGTGGCTATGTATGGACTGATCACCGCGCTGCGCACCGATACGGTCAAACGCATTACCCAGAGCGCCATCGTCGCGCCGATCAGTGCCCGCAATCCGGTGGTCTGGCAACGGCGCCTGAAAAACGCACTGCAACTGCCATCACTGTCAGAGGTACACGAATTCATCCGCGATACCGGTAGACCGGCACTGGAGGAGTTCGCTGCGGAAATACGCAAGAATGGCTACGAGGCGACAATCTCGGAAAGTGAAAACGCGTCGGTGCAGATTGAAGTACTCCAGGGTGAAGAGGTCAGTTTCATTTATGGCCTGCACCCCAAAGCCACCATCAAGCCCGATGCCAGCAATCCGGAACAGGAGCTGGACGACAGCTACGACGATGGCTCGCCGGACAAGTATTTCCGCGCGGAAGTCCACCTCTACGAGGGCGGCCAGGATTACGACGTGATGGGCTGGACCAAGGACCAACTGCTGACCGATATGGTGTCGCAATACGAGCGCCACCTGCAGTTTCTGCATACCTTGCGATAAGGCGGCACTTCAAACGCAAATTCAGGCGCCAGAACTGGCCTGGTGTTTCGTAAATACACGCCAAACCAGTTCGTGACCAATCAGACGAAATTAGTTTCGACAGATCTTCCAATCCCACGTTTGGCTCGGTTAATATCGGACAGGTTCCGGTATTAACCGGACTTACACCACATAAAAATAACGACGCAAGCACAGGCCAAAAGCCGTTCAACGGCCAATCCATAACACTGTGCATCGCGATGTAAGGAGATAGACATGCCCAACGCCAAGCGCAGCCTGGCGGCCGCCATAGCGGTTGCTTCCCTGACCTCCGGCCTGAGCACCTTTGCCCAGGCCTCTGCTGACGACTCCCCCTTCTCACAAGTGATCGCCTTCGGTGACAGCCTTACGGATGTCGGTAACGCCGGTGTATTCACCAGTGGCGACAGCAAACAGGCAGCCATCAGTCTGATGTCCCAGAACCTGGGCTTGGGCCCGGTAGCCCCCTCCTGTGCCGGCATGTACCTTTGTCTTCCCGAGGTTGACCCGACGCTGAGTGAAGAACAACTGCTGGCGTCCGCGCAGGCACAGGTGCGCGCGGCGCTGCCCAATGTGGGCGGCGGTTGGGCCGTAGGCGGACACCGTGCGGCGGATGTACTGCTGAACATTCTCGGCACCCACGGCTACCTGCAATACCTGGATGAACAGGGCCTTACCCTGAATCCCAACGCCCACAACTTTGCCAGTGCCCTGTTGCCAGATCCCACCCGCGAAACGTCCACCGGCCTGTATGCCGACCTGACCCTGTTGGGCCTGCTGCTCCAGGGGCCAGATGCAGTAGCACAACTGCGTGCAGGTGCCGCCCAGGCAGAAGCACAAGGTGATGCGACCACTGCTGCACAACTCACTGCCCAGGCAGACGGGCTGCAGGCGCAAATCGACGCGGCGCCCGCCGCCATCGTTGCCGATTCCGGCAGCACCGGTAATCCGCACCCCCTCGGACTCGGCTACCTGGAAACGAATAGTGGTCGCGCCGATGGCCAGGCACTGTACTGGGTAAACGGCGGCGGCAACGACCTGCTGGCCGGATTTACCGCAGCGCTCAGTGGCACCATTACCGCCGAACAGTTTGGCGCCCAGGCCGGCCTCGCCGCCAGCATGCTCGCGGACGGTGCCGAAGCACTTTCAAATGCAGGTGCGAATTACATCCTGGTTTCCAATGTGCCGGACATCAGCAGTACCCCCGGTATGTACGCCGCCGTGAGCCAGGCGGTAGCCGCCAGCCCGGAGGCCGCGCAACTGGCCGATGCGGTAACCGCAGGACTGATGACCCAGGAGCAAGCGGACGCGCAATTGGCTGCCGCCATTGACAGCACCCTCGCCCAGGCCAGCGGCGCCGTCACTCTGTTCAACAACACCCTGCTGACAGACGCCCGCGATATCGACGGCGTGCTGATGGTGGATATGGAGGGCATTCTCAAGGTCACCCTGGAGAATGCTGCGGCCATGGGCTTCTCCACAGAATTTGACCAAAGCACCCTGTGCTATGACGGCGGCAGCTGTATCGAGCATCCGGTCTACGGTAAAAACGGCAGCGCCCCGGATGCCAGCAAGCTGGTATTCAACGATGCGGTACACCCCACCCAGGCAGCACAGGCTGTACTGGCGGACTACTACACCGCGGTAGTCAATGCCGCGCAGGTTGCCGGCCAGTTGCCGGATATGGGCCTGCAGGCGTCTCGCAGCCACGTCAGTACGTTGGAGGAGAGTTTCATTGGCAGCCGCTATCGCACGGCGGAAACCGGTGTCTTTGTCAGCGGTGTGTTCGGCAACAGCGACTATGACAACAGCCTCGCGCCAACCGCCAGTGGCGACGCCAGCGGCAGTCTGATCGGTGCCGGCTATGCACTGCGCGACAATGTGCAGCTGGGTTTCGCCGTCAGCCGCTCCGACCTGTCCCTGGATAACAGCCAGAGTAACGTCGACTCCACTTCCACCAACTACAGCCTGTACAGCCGCTTCCATCACAATGAGTTTTTTGTGGACGCCAGCGTGACCATGACCGATGTAGACTACGACCGCATCGGCCGCCAGCTGCAGTTGGGCAACCAGTTCAATGGCACCCTGGAAGCAGCCACCAGCGGCGAAAACACTACCCTGGACCTGACCGGTGGTCTCAATATTTCTGCTGGCGACTCCCGCTTCGGTCCTTTTGCCGGGGTTACCAAAGTCACCGCGGAAGTCGACGGCTACGGTGAAGACGCAATGGACGGCTTTACCTACACCGGCGCCAACGGCGAGCAGATGGACCCCTTCGGGATGAATTTCGGCAGCCAGGAGCGCCGCTACACCACCATGCGACTCGGTGCCTTCGCCGACAAAGCCTGGGGCAAGGTGAGTGCCTATGGACAAGTCTGGTATGAAGACACCACCGGTACCGAAAACGATTCGCTGGAAGTGGGCGTCAAGTCCATGACCGGTAACATGAACGCCATGCCCAGTTACGCCAGTAAGGACACCGGACTGTTTGAAGATGGTGCCGGCGCACTACTGGGACTGCGCTGGCAGGCAGCCGATGCCATTGCGGTAAGCGCCAACCTGACGGCCCGTCCGAGCTCAGAGCAGGGTTCACTCAACGTAACCTACCGCTTCTGATTTTTTCAGGGCCGACCTTTTATCGCGCCCACTTCGGTGGGCGTTTTTATTGGTAAAAAAACACTGTATGTACCTGTTAACGACCGAACGCCTGCAATTGCGCGAACTGACCGACAGCGACGAAGATGCGCGCTTTACCCTTGCCCTGGTCAACGACCCGGACTTCCATCGCTATATCGGCGACCGCGGTGTGCGCACGGTGGAGCAAGCCCGCCATTACCTGGTTCAGGGGCCCATCACCATGTACCGGCAACATGGCCTTGGCATGTACCGCGTCGAACTGAAAGATGGCACCCCCGTCGGGCAGTGCGGACTTTTGCGCAGGCAGGGACTTGATGATGTGGATATCGGCTTTGCCTTTTTCCCCGAATACCGCGGCAAAGGTTATGCACTGGAAGCCGCCAGTGCAGTCATGGCCTGGGGCAAACAACAACTGGGGCTGCGCCGGATTGTCGCCATCGCCTCTCCGGACAATCGCGCTTCTATCCAATTGCTGGAAAACCTCGGGCTGACCAGAGAGGGCAACATCACCCTGCCCGGTGACGATGAAGAACTTCTGCTGATGGGCTGGACCCAAGCGAAGTAAGGCCCACACCTCAAAACAAAAAAAGCGAGCCGAAGCTCGCTTTTTTTGTTTTCTACGGATCCTTCTTAATCCGCACTAGTGCGCACTGGCAGAACCGGCGCCCTGTGGGAAGCGAATGCTCTCCACCATTTCCTGAACATCTTCCGGCGCTTCGCGGGTCACTTTAGCCACCGCAATGGCCACCGCAAAGTTCAGCAGCATACCCAGGGTACCGATGCCCTCCGGCGAGATACCGAACCACCAGTTGTCCGGGGTATTCGCCGCCGGATTGATGAACTTGAAGTAGCAGATATAAGCCGCGGTAAACAGGATACCGGAGACCATACCGGCAATGGCGCCTTCCTTGTTCATCCGTTTGGAGAAGATCCCCATGATGATGGCCGGGAAGAAGGACGACGCCGCTAGCCCGAAGGCGAAGGCCACCACCTGCGCCACAAAGCCTGGTGGATTGATCCCGAGATAACCGGCGATACAGATGGCCACCGCTGCCGCGGAACGCGCGTAGAGCAGTTCCTTCTTCTCACTGATATTCGGCATCAGATTCCGCTTGAGCAGGTCGTGGGATATAGAAGTGGAAATCACCAGCAACAGACCCGCCGAGGTGGACAGTGCAGCGGCGACACCGCCGGCAGCAACCAGTGCGATCACCCAGGCCGGCAAGTTGGCAATTTCCGGATTCGCCAGCACCATGATGTCGCGATCGACACTCATCTCATTGCGCTCGTCACCGGAGTAGAACATTTTGCCGTCGGCATTCTTGTCTTCCCATTTGATCAGACCGGTTTCTTCCCAGTTACTGATCCAGCTCGGTGCTTCCGCGTGGGCGGTGCCCTGGCCGTCGGCGCCGTTGATGGTATCGATCATGTTCACCCGCGCGAAGGAGGCGATGGCCGGCGCCGTGGTATAGAGCAGTGCGATAAACAGCAGTGCCCAGCCAGCAGATTTACGTGCATCGCGTACTTTCGGCACGGTGAAGAAGCGCACAATCACATGCGGCAGACCAGCGGTACCCACCATCAGCGCGGCGGTAATGAAAAATACATCAATGGTACTTTTGGTGCCCGAGGTGTATTCCGCGAATCCGAGTTCCGCCGAGAGGCCATCGAGTTTATCCAGTAAATAGGTACCGTCCGACAGCATGCCGCCGAAGCCGGTCTGCGGCAGTACATGGCCGGTCATCATGATGGAGATGAAAATTGCCGGCACCATGTAGGCGAAAATCAGTACGCAGTACTGGGCTACCTGGGTATAGGTAATCCCCTTCATACCGCCGAGGACCGCGTAGAAGAACACCACACCCATACCGATGACCACACCGGTGGCAATATCCACTTCCAGGAAGCGGGAGAAGACCACACCCACACCGCGCATCTGCCCGGCCACATAGGTGAAGCACACGAAGATCGCACAGATCACCGCGACGGTGCGCGCGGCCTGGGAATAGTAGCGATCACCGATAAAGTCCGGCACGGTAAATTTGCCGAATTTGCGCAGGTAAGGAGCCAGACAGAGTGCCAGCAGCACATAGCCACCGGTCCAGCCCAGCAGATACACCGCGCCGTCGTACCCCATAAAGGAAATCAGGCCGGCCATGGAAATAAACGAGGCCGCCGACATCCAGTCCGCCGCCGTCGCCATGCCATTGGCCACCGGGTGCACGCCGCCACCGGCCACATAGAAATCAGTGGTGGAACCGGCACGGGCCCAAAGCGCGATACCGATATAGAGAACGAATGTCGCACCGACAATCAGGAAAGTAAGGCTCTGTACGTCCATGGCTCAGTGACCTCCCTGCAGTTGTTGTGCTTCAGGCTGCGCGTCGGAAGCGTCGGCCTGCGCTGCGGGCTCGTCATCCTCGTAGACACCGTATTTGCGATCCAGCTGATTCATCTTGTAGACGTAGACAAAAATCAGCGCGAGGAACATATAAATGGCACCCTGCTGGGCAAACCAGAAGCCGAGCTTGAAACCGCCAATACGAATCTGGTTCAGCTCATCCACTAATAAGATGCCGCAACCAAAGGACACCACAAACCAAACCACCAGCAAGCTGAACATCAGCTTGAGATTCTCTCGCCAGTAATCACTGGCCTTCTGTTTATTCTCGAAACTCATCGTCGTTACTCCACTATTATTGTTCGCTGGTTGAGATCGAAATCATCTGTGCCGTGAGCAAGGCGCTCCCGAAAACATCAGAATACATATTTGACGGAAAACTGCAGTCGCTGGAGCTCTCCGCTGTCATCTGCCAGTAAGCCGCTCAGGTTTTCCACTTCCTTGCTGGCAAAAATATACTCGCCTCCAAGGGTCATCTTCGGCACCGGTGAATACATCAGGTTCAGGTGCAGGCTCTGGTAGGAAGAAGGCGTCATATCGGAAACGATATCGGGGTTATCCGCGGCCGTCGCGGAGAGCACCAGGTTGCTGCGCCACTCGTCACTCCAGAAGTGCCGCAGGGCCACATAGCCACCGTGCTGGTCGATCAGTTCGATATCCCCGTCGACCGGGTCAATAATGCCGCCGCGATAACTGTTCAGGCCCAGGTAGCGCCCCAGCGCATTGCCATAGCTGTACATAAAGCGCAGGTCGTCGCGCCCCAGTTGCCACTTGCCGGCCAGGCTGATTGCGTAGCCCTGTTCCGATTCATTGCTGCCATCGGTGTGGTCGTAGGCCAGTTCGCGGCTCATCGAAGCAATGGAATAATTGAGGTCGCCGATGCTGTTGTCGTAACGCAGGATCAGGTCGGGGCGAGAGTTATCGTCGTAAGGATTTTCCGTACCGTTGTACAGGGTCGTTGCCGGGTTTTCTGCAGCGATCTGTACCTTGCCGCTGCCTAACCCCTGGGTATAGCGGATCTGCGGCTGACGCTCGAATACGGTGCCGACAGGGCCGACAAAATCCAGGCCTTCCGGCAGCGTGCCCACGTTAAAAAAGGTAGACCAGGCCTGCCCCGCCAGCAGCGAGCGCTCACCATCGATATTCCAGTCAATATACGCATGGCGCAGGCGCTGGGCGTAAGAGTTACTGATGCGCTCATCCCCCTGGGCACCCGCCATGGCGTCAATCTCGAGATGAGTATTCACACTGCCGGCACCCAGCTCAGTAGAGGATTTGAAGAACAGGCGGGTGGATTTTGCATGGGCGTTGTAGTGCATATCCCCGCCTTCACCGCCGATGGGAATCGTGGAGGGCACCAGGAAATCCTCGCCGATGCCGGCGGTTGCCGCGCTGCCGTCGGAGTAATCGCTGAAGATACTGTCCAGTTTGATATAACCGCCGATCTGGATATCGGTATTGCCGAAGGTCGTGGTCTTGGGTGGTTCCGGGTTTTCCACCACTGGCTTATCGCTGGACGCCTGGGTTGCGGCCAGTTGATCCACCTGCGCCTGCAGTTCGGTAATACGCTGCTGCAGCTGGGCGGCGGTCATTTCTGACGATGCCAATTCGTCTGACTGGGCCGCCAGTGCGGGCAGTCCATTCACCATCGCTGCCAGCGCCACCGCGCCGGCCAGTTTGCTTTTTATTATTTTTACTGACATAGCCGTTGTCCTTACCGTTGTCTTTGACTCTTGTTATCGAAGAGGGGAATAAGCAACTCCAAGCAAACAACTTCACGGCGCACTCGGGTATTAACCATTGGTCTAAATTGGCGGTCGGGTTCGACCAATGTCTAGGTGCGCAACTGGTACACAGCGATAGTAACTGCCCCTCTCTTTAGCTGCCTTTCGACTTTTGTCTAATACGACCTGCCGCGGCCCCGGTGCCAGAATGCACCGCATAAGAATCTGCACTGATGAGAGGCCTGACCGTGACCAGCCAACAAGAAACCTATTTGGTACCCGAAAGCTACGCCGCCAACTCCCTGCTGGACGAAGACCGCTATTTCGAACTGTACAACCGCTCGATTCAGGACCCAGACGGCTTCTGGCGCGAGCAGGCCCAGCGCATCGACTGGATCCAGCCTTTTACCCAGGTCAAGGACACCTCCTTTGCCAAGGACGACCTGCATATCCGCTGGTTTGCCGATGGCAAGCTGAACGTCGCTGCCAACTGCCTCGACCGACATCTGGAGAAGCACGGTGACGACACCGCCATCCTGTGGGTAGGCGATGAGCCGGGCACCGCGCGCGAGATCAGCTACCGGGAACTGCACCGGGACGTGTGCCGCTTTGCCAATGGCCTGAAAAGTCTTGGCGTAACCAAAGGCGATGTCGTGACCATCTACATGCCGATGGTGCCGGAGGCCGCCGTGGCAATGCTCGCTTGCGCCCGTATTGGTGCCGTGCACTCGGTCGTGTTCGCCGGCTTCTCCCCGGAAGCGCTGGCCGGGCGTATGGACGACGGCCAGTCCCGCATCCTGGTTACCGCCAATGCCGGCCGCCGCGGCGGTCGCTCGGTGCTGCTGAAACAGAATGTCGACAAGGCGGTAGCCCTGTGCAAGGAAACCACCGTAGAAAATGTGGTGGTATTCAACTATCTCCAAAACAGTACCGACGATGCCACCGACTGGAACCCGGCCGTAGACCGCGACTATGGCGAACTGATCGCCGCGCAAAGCGACGACTGCCCGGCAGAAGTAATGAGTGCAGAAGACCCGCTGTTTATCCTCTATACCTCGGGCTCCACCGGCAAACCCAAGGGCGTACTGCACACCAGTGGCGGTTACATCACCTATGCCGCGCTCACCCACGAATACGTGTTTGATTACCGCCGCGGCGAGCGCTACTGGTGCGCTGCGGATATCGGCTGGATCACGGGCCACAGTTACATCCTCTACGGGCCGCTGGCGAACGGCGCCACCACCGTGATGTACGAAGGTGTACCCCACTACCCGGACGTTACCCGGGTGGCACAGATCATCGACGATCACCAGATCAATATTCTCTACATTGCCCCCACGGCCATTCGCGCGCTGATGGCGGAAGGCAACAAAGCCGTCGCGGGTGCCAGCCTGGAAAGCCTGCGCCTGTTGGGCACCGTGGGCGAACCGATTAACCCAGAAGCCTGGAAGTGGTATCACCGCACCTTCGGACGCGGCCAGTGCCCGATTGTGGATACCTGGTGGCAGACGGAAACCGGCGGCGCCATGCTCACCCCCCTGCCCGGCGCCACCGCACTCAAGCCCGGATCCGCCACCCGCCCCTTCTTCGGCGTGCAACCGGCACTGGTGGATAACGAGGGAAATATTCTCGACGGCGCAACCGAAGGCAATCTGGTGTTACTGGGCAGCTGGCCCGGGCAAATGCGCACCGTATTTGGCGACCACCAGCGCTTTGCCGATACCTATTTCAGTACGTTTGAAAACATGTATTTCACCGGCGACGGCGCGCGCCGCGACGAAGACGGTTACTACTGGATCACCGGCCGTGTGGATGACGTACTGAATGTGTCCGGCCACCGCATGGGCACCGCGGAACTGGAAAGCGCACTGGTCGCCCACGAGGCCGTGGCCGAAGCCGCGGTGGTGGGGTACCCACACGACATCAAGGGCCAGGGCATCTATATTTACGTAACCCTGAACAGCGGTATCGAACCCAGTGAAGAAATGCGCATAACCCTGCGCAACTGGCTGCGCTCCGAGATTGGCCCCATCGCCACCCCGGACGTGATCCAGTGGGCACCCGGCCTGCCGAAAACCCGTTCCGGCAAGATCATGCGCCGTATCCTGCGCAAAGTGGCGGCGGACGAATGCGACCAGTTGGGCGACACTTCCACCCTTGCCGATCCGGGCGTGGTGGACAACCTGGTGGCCAACCGCGCAGCGGTGACCAGTTAATCAAGCGACCCCGCACGATCGGCAGCAGACCCCGATAAAAAATAACAACAGGAATCGGTGGGATTTTCCCGGTACACTTTTTCACCTGTGCTCTTTTGGCAAGCTATCTGGGAGCACGGGTGTTACCGAGGTATTACTGAGGTACTACTGAGGTATTACCGAGAAAAGTCCCACCGCCTAGGGATGCATAGCGATGAACGATCACACCGACAGCGGGCAACCTGCCCGACAATTCATTATTGCGGACGACCACCCCCTGTTCCGCAATGCCCTGCGCCTGTCGATCCAGCAGACCTTTCCCGGCGCGGTCATTTTTGAAGCCTGCGATATGCAGAGTCTGCAGCAGTGCGTGGCAGACCACCCCCACTGCGACCTGCTACTGCTGGACCTGCATATGCCCGGTGCCCACGGTTTCAGTGGGCTTATTTTCCTCAGCGGCCAGTATCCACAACTGCCGGTGATGGTGGTTTCGGCCAATGAAAAACCGGAAATCATGTGCCGCGCCATCGACTACGGGGCCTGCGGCTTTTTGCCCAAGTCGGCGCCCGTAGACCAAATAGCAGAAGCCTTAGAACAAAGCCTGGAAGGTGAGATCTGGTTACCACCAGCGGTAGCCGAGCGCTATGAATCGGCTGGCACGGCAGACGACAACGAGGTGGTGGATGTCATTGCCACACTGACCCCGCAGCAATTTCGCGTCGCCACCATGCTGGCAGAAGGGCTGCTGAACAAGCAGATCGCCTATGAAATGCAGGTCACCGAGGCCACCGTGAAAGCGCACCTCACCGCACTGTTTCGCAAGCTGGACGTCAATTCGCGCACGCAAGCGGTACTGGCGCTCAGCAGTCTCGATGTGGAGGCTCCGGGGCAATTTTCGCCGCCCCAGAAACCCGCCTCCAAAAGTAACCAGGTCAACTGATATTGCTTTTAGCCGTGCGCGCCAGACGCCGCACCAGATTGCGTAACACCGCCGGCTTCACCGGTTTGGGTAAATAAAACCAGCCGTGCTCGGTCGCCGCACTGCGAATTTCTTCCGACGTATCGGCGCTGACCACAATGCCTGGTAAGTCGCTCTGCCAGTGCGCACACAAGGCCTCCAGCGCATCGATGCCGGTGGCATCCCGGTCCAGGTGATAATCCACGATCACCAGCGCCGGTGGACTGCGCAGTTGCCAGCGCGCCAGCGCCTCGTCCAGTGACACCGCGGTGACCACCCGGCAGCCCCAGCCACTGAGCAAACTCTCCATACCGCGCAGAATCTGCCGCTCATTGTCGATGCACAACACCGGTACCGCCGACACATTCGCTACCTCGGCGACACTGGCGGCTTCCGCCGGCGTTTCGCGGGCTTTACCGAGGGGCAGGCGGATACTGAACATGGAGCCACACCCGGGAATGGATGCCAGCCCCAGCTGGTGCCCCAGCAGATCCGCACTGCGGCGGGCGATGGCGAGACCGAGTCCCAGCCCCTTGTCTGCGCTGCGCTCACTGCTGCCGAGACGCACAAACTCATCGAAGATTTCCTCTTTTGCGCTATCAGCAATACCGGGGCCGGTATCCCACACCTGAATCTCCAGCTGCGGCTGGCCGTTACTGTCGGTGCGCCGGCGCACACCCAATAGCACGCGGCCGCGCGCCGTGTAGTGCAAGGCATTGCTGAGGAAGTTCTGCAGTATCCGTCGCAGCAGGTGGCGATCGCTGATGACCCAGGCGTCCGTGGGCACATACCTCAGTGCCAGGCCACGTTCACTGGCGAGCGCAGAGAATTCGGCATTGAGTCCGTCGAGCAACTGGCGCAGGGGAAAGTGGTCCCGTTTCGGCGTCAGGTTACCGGCATCCAGCCGGCTGATTTCCCGCAGTGCGCCGATCAACTGTTCCGCCGAAGTGAGTGCGCTGTCGATGTAGTGAATATCGTCGCCCATTTCCCGCCAGCTGCCCGCGGCGGCCTTGTTTTGCAAGGAGGCGATAAACAGGCGTGCAGCATTGATCGGCTGCAACAGGTCGTGGCTGGTGTGAGCGAGGAAGCGGGTTTTGGCCGCGTGCAGTTCACGGATTTTTACTTCCGCTTCAGCGCGACGGCGATTCTCCTGCTGCAGCGCGCGGTTGCTGTCGGAGAGTTCCGCGGTGCGCTGCTGCACCCGATCCTCCAGACTGCGGCGGGTTTCTTCCAGGGCATCCACCGCCGCGCGATATTCGCTGATGTCGGTAAAGGTGGTGACGAAGCCGCCCCCGGGCATCGGGGTTCCACGTACTTCCACAATGGCACCGCTGGGCAATCGGCGCTCGAAGCGGTGGGCACTGCCATGGCGCAGCAGGTCCAGGCGCCGCTCGATATGCCCCTCCAGCGCCTCGGGATCCTCCCTGTCACCATAGAGGCCGCGCTCGGCATTGTGGCGATAGAGCGACGCCACCGGGCAGCCGATATACAGCAACCGCTCGGGGTAATCGAACAGCTCGAGATACTGGCGGTTCCAGGCCACCAGCCTCAGCTCCGCATCCACCACGCTGATGCCCTGGCTGATGGTTTCCACCGTGGTCTGCAGCAGTTCCTGACTGAAGCGCAAACGCTGCGAGGTGCTATCCACCAGCCGCGCGATATCCTCCAGCTTCAGCGGGCGGTTGCTGTAGAGCAGCCCCATTACCTGATTCGCCGCGGCAGAGCCGACGATGCCAGCGAGAATGCGTTCGGCATCGGCAATCACAAAACGTGAGGCGGCATCATCCGGCAGCAGGCGCTGCTGGCTACGCAGTTCAAAATCATTCCAGATTTCTTCCAGCCGCGCCGGTCCCACAAAGGGTTGTAACAGGCTGCGTACCTGCCCCATGCGGATGCCGCTTGGCACCAGATCCGGAGCCGGTTCTCCTCCCTGTTCCGGTGTTACGAAAGCCTGTGCCTGGCGCCGGTCGTTGTCGTCCTGGCGACACCAGAGCGACACGCCAACCAGCAATACAATGTTCCCCAGCAGGCTCCAGAAGACACCGTGGCTGAGCGGATCCAGCCCGCCGACACCGAACAGCTGCTGCGGGCGCAATGATTCAACCCCGAACAATCCTCGCTGGAGCAACTCCGCCTCCGGGTACATGGCGGGCACAACAAGGCAAAACAGCCACAGGCCATAGCCGGCGATCAGCCCCGCCCAGACGCCGCGCCGGTGCGCACCTGGCCAGTAAAGTGCGGCAATCAAGGCCGGCGCCAGTTGCGCAGCCGCCGCAAAGGACAACAGACCGATGGATGCCAGCGCCTCGGTGCCGGAAATGGCGTGGTGCACCCCCCAGCTCATCAGCATCAAAAGCAGAATACTGAGACGGCGGATCAGGCGCAGGTGATTACCGAGGGACACCGCGGTGAGCCGGGTAAAACGGCTCAGGTACAGCCACACCGGCGCTACCAGTTCGTTGGAAACCATCACCGCCAACGTCAGCACCGCAACAATGACCATGCCCGTGGCCGCGGAGAAGCCACCGATATAGGCGAGCATGGTCAGGGTGTTGTGGCCGCCCTGTAGCGGCAGTGTCAGTACCAGGCTGTCTCGCGCACTCAGCCCCGCTGCCACCAGCGGCTGGCCGGCGAGGGAAATAGGGAGAATCAACACCGAAAAAAGCACCAGATAGGCCGGCAGCAACCAGCGCGCAGTGTGCAGGTCTTCCGGGCTGCGGTATTCCACCACCGCCATATGGAACTGGCGCGGCAGGCAGATGATCGCCGCCATCGCCAGCAGAGTCTGGGTGACAAAATTGATATCCGGTGCCAGCCACTGTAACCGCGGCTGCCACTGCACTTCCGGCAGGCCGCTGCCGCCGGTGATCAGCAGCCACAGCGCCAGTACCGCGACCGCCGCAAAGGCAAAAAGCTTCACCAGCGATTCCAGTGCGATGGCAGCGACCACCCCCACATTGCGCTCGCGGCCCTCCAGGTGACGGGTACCAAACAGAATGGCAAACAGCCCCATCAACAGGGCGGTGGCCAGCGCGGTATCGAGATCGACCAAGCTGTCGCCATCCGCGCTACCACCAATGACGTCCCACCCCATGGTCACGGCCCGCAACTGCAGCGCGATGTACGGCAAACTGCCCACAATGGCCAGTAGCGTCACCAGCGCGGAGAGCCCTCGGCTTTTGCCATAACGGGAGCCGATAAAATCGGCGATGGAGGTGACCTTCTGGCGCTCACCCACCTGCACCAGTTTCTGCAGGAAACCACCGGCAAACAGGAACAGCAAGATGGGTCCCAGGTAGATCGGCAGGTAGCTCCAGGTGTTGCTGACCGATTGCCCCACCGCGCCGAAGAAGGTCCAGGAGCTGCAGTACACCGCCAGGGTCAGGCCGTAAATGATGGGGCGAAAATGCTGCATCCACTGCGTGTGCCGGCCCGCACGCCAGGCAACCACAAACAGCAGCACCACATACAGCAGGGCAAAAAGCAGCAACAGGGGTTTGCCGATCATGAATTCCTCGCGCACCGGATCCGATGACCCTGTATAACCGATGGCGACAGCCGGGGGCAATTGGATAAACGTCGAAAGCGCCTCGCAAAAAAAATGCGGCAGGTCTCTCCACCGCATTTTCCTGCGTCAGTTTTTCTCACCGGCCATGTTTACCCGCTGGCCATGTTTACCCACTGGCTATGTCGATTCAGATAGTGCGAAATTCACCATCTCCGCGTAGAGCGGATCGGCCTTGTTGAACTGCGCCAACATGCGTGTCTGGACAGATGCGTTGGCCTGGCGCAGACCGCCGGCAATATTGTCCACCAGCTGCTGTTTCTGGTCATCGCTCATCAGGCGGAACAAGTCCCCGGCCTGGGTGTGGTAATCCTCCCCATCCTGGCTGTAGGGCTTGATCCAGGCATCGTGCTCCAGTGGCATCGGCGGTTCGGCCACCTCCGGTACCGGTGCAGGCGCGCCCTGATGGATGCGATCGTTGGGGTAAAAATTCACACTGCGATCCTGATTCGATGCCGCGCCACCCAGCGGACACATACCGGCAAAAGCACCGTCGCGCTGGTAGTGGTGCACCGGACAGCGCGGGGCATTGACCGGGATAGTATTCACGTTGGCACCCACCCGGTAGCGGTGTGCATCCTGATAGGCAAACAGCCGCGCCTGCAGCATCTTGTCCGGCGAGGCGCCGATACCCGGCACCAGATTGCTGGGAGCAAAAGCAACCTGCTCGGTCTCGGCAAAATAGTTTTCCACATTGCGGCTCAGCTCCAGCATGCCGATGTCGACCAGCGGCGCCTCGCTGTGTGGCCACACCTTGGTGAGGTCAAACGGGTTTACCGACAGTTTTTTCGCCTGTTCCTCGGAGAGAATCTGCAACTGGACTCGCCACCTGGGATAGTCGCCCTGATCAATGGATTCCACCAGATCCTGCTGTGCACCAAAGGCCGGATAATTACCCGCCTCTTCACTGCGCACATTCTTGATGCCCTGCTGGGTTTTCAGGTGCCACTTCACCCAGAAGCGTTCACCGCGTTTGTTCCAGAAACTGAGGGTATGTGAACCGAAACCGTGCATATGCCGGTAACTCAACGGAATACCACGATCGGACATCAGGATAGTCATCTGGTGCAGCGACTGAGGGTGATTCGCCCAGTACTCGAAGCTCGCCGCAGGGTCGGGAAGATTGGTGCGCGGATTCTTTTTCTGGGAGTGAATAAAATCCGGAAACTTGGACGGGTCATTCAAAAAGAACACCGGGGTATTGTTCCCCACCAGATCGAAGTTGCCCTCTTTGGTGTAAAACTTCACCGCAAAGCCCCGGGGATCGCGGGCGTAATCGCTGGAGTCCTGACCGCCGCCCACCGTAGAAAAACGCACGAATACCTCGGTATCAGTACCGGGTTTCTGCAGAAAATCGGCAATGGTCCAGTCGCTGAGGTCTTTGTTCAAACGAAAGGTACCGTAGGCGCCGGTTCCACGGGCGTGAACCACTCTTTCGGGGATGCGCTCGCGGTTGAAGTGCGCCAGTTTTTCAAACATGCGGAAGTTATCAAACGTGAGCGAGCCGCGCTCACCGGCAGAAATGCTGTTGTTGTCGTCGGCAATGGGTGCGCCGGCGGAAGTCGTCAGCTTGTTGTGGCTCATGGCTCGGTTACCTCTTTCCATTTTCCATCAAGCTCCGCTGCAACACCCATCCGGCCTCGTGAGTCAGGGGGTGGCAAGCATTCACCGGTTGGATTCTTGTCCCTTGTGGAAAGTGGCGCTTGAGTCAGGTCAATTTAGACGGAAGTCCAACAAAATAAATTTGAACGGCATCTGGAATATTTTTCCGCCATCGATTTGACAGTGAGAGGTGCTCAACTAGGCTTATTGCGGGAGTTTGCTCCTCGTATTTACCGCAAGACCACTGCCGGCAACACCATGAGCCGCCAGACAATAATTGACGAGAACCACGCCATGATCATCGCCACCGACATGCCCGAAGTTTCCAGCTGTGCCGCCACCAGCTGTGCCTACAACACCGATTCTGCCTGTCACGCCCGCGCCATCACCATCGGCGATGGTGACCAGCCAGACTGCGATACCTACTTCAATAACAGCCATCACACCAAGCGCGAGCGCCACGCCGGCGTGGGTGCCTGCAAGGTCACAGCCTGCTGTCACAATGAAGACTTCGAGTGCGGCGCGGATCAGATTGAACTGGGGTACAGCGGAAACACCGTGAATTGCCTGACCTACGCACACTGAGCAAACTCACATTCACAAAAAAAGGGAGGGAAGCCTTGGCTTCCCTCCCTTTTTATCGAACGTCAGTTTTGCAGGATGCCCGGTCAGTCGGCGACCTTTGATCCCTTGAGCCCGTAGTAAGCGATGTAGGCATAGCACACCACTGGCACCAAGAAAGAGATCTGCAGACCCGCGCTATCGGCCACAACCCCCTGGATCAGCGGTACTATCGCTCCCCCGACGATGGCCAGGCACAGAACACCGGAAGCCTGACCGGCTTGTTTGCCGAGGCCCTGAAGCGCAAGACTGAAGATGGTGGGGAACATGATGGAGTTGAACAGCCCCACCAGCAGAATCGCCCACATAGCGGCTGCACCCGAACCCAGAATGGCGGCAAACACCAGCAAAATCGCTGCGACCGCGTTGAACGCCAACACCAGCCCCGGCGATACCTTTTGCATCACCGCCGCACCAATAAAGCGGCCGATCATCGCACCACCCCAATAGTAGGCGATATAGTGTGCCGCTTTCGCCTCTTCCATTGCCGCAACACTGTCGAGACCGAGGAAGTTCACAAGAAAGCTGCCGATGGAAACTTCCGCGCCCACGTACACAAAAATACCCACGGCACCCAGCACCAGATGACGGTGGGACCAGACAGAGCTCCCCTCTTCCGCCACGGCCTTGTCAGCCTGCATGTCAATCTGCGGCAGCTTTAGCCGGCTGAAAATCACGGCCAGAGCCGCCAGCACGCCAGCCAGCATCAGGTAAGGGACTTTCACCGCATCCGCTTCCGCATCCGCGCTTAGCGCATCCGCACCAACGGTAGCAGCAGAGAGAATCAGTACGCCGCCAAAGAAGGGGGCAACGGTGGTACCCAGGGAATTAAATGCCTGGGTCATGGTGAGGCGACTGGATGCGGTGGCCGGATCGCCGAGAGCGGTCACATACGGGTTGGCAGATACCTGCAGCAGGGTGATACCCGAGGCGAGCACAAACAGTGCGCCGAGGAATACAGGGTATGAGTGACTTTCGGCTGCCGGGTAAAACAGCAGGCAACCAAGTGCCGCTACCGCGAGACCGCCCACGATGCCCTTCTGGTAGCCGATACGCTTAACCAGCGCCCCGGCAGGCAGGGAAACTGTGGCATAGGCACCGAAGAAGCAGAACTGGATCAGCATCGCCTGGGTGTAACTGAGATTGAAGACCGCTTTCAGGTGGGGAATCAGGATATCGTTGAGGCAGGTCAAAAAGCCCCACATAAAAAACAGCACCGTGAGTGCTGTCAGCGCGAAACGGAAATTGCCACCCTCGCTGCTGGTGGACGTCTCAATCGGAATATTGGTCACTGGCGCCTGGGTCCCGGCCATAGTTCACCTCTTATGATAGTTATTGTGCCTGTTTCATCATCGTATGAATGGCTGGTCGAAATGGAGTAACGATCTACGGGAGACTGGGGACACGATCGCCATGTGCGTACTTTCTAGCGGCTTCCCCCCGGTCTCTCCATAGGATTGAGACGTACCAAACCAGGCCATCCAATCCCCGCCATATACAAATTTGGCGGAGACATAAAGAACATCACGGCAGACTATCACGGTGAATCTGCACCGGTTGGTGCCACTTTGCGCTGTCGCGTCCCACTTTCACGGCTAGTGAGAAGTGGGAGCAAAGTTGATATTGAGTGGACTTTTAACGGCTCCTCCGCTCAGACATTGCCACCGCAGGAGCCGGAACCACCTCTTCTGCGCGCAAGTTAACCGCAACATTTTCGATGACCATACACTCGCCCAAGGCACTGGCGGTAACAATCGGCGCTTACTTTACCTCTTCCCCATGAGCCTGCTTATCCGCGTGATAGGACGAACGCACCATCGGACCACAGGCCGCGTGTTTGAAGCCGATCTGCTCGGCGTAAACCCGGTACTCTTCAAACTCATCCGGGTGCACGTAACGCTGCACCGGCAGGTGCTCCTTGCTCGGCTGCAGGTACTGGCCGATGGTGAGCATGTCGATATCGTGTTCGCGCATGTCGTCCAGTACTTCGAAAATCTCTTCCTTGGTCTCGCCAAGGCCCACCATCAGGCCGGACTTGGTGAGTACGTCGGGGCGGCGCTTTTTATATTCCTGCAGCAGTTTCAGGGACCACTTGTAATTGGCGCCGGGGCGGGACTCGCGGTACAGGCGCGGCACGGTTTCCAGGTTGTGGTTGAACACGTCCGGGGCATCCACTTCAAGAATATCCAGCGCGATATCCATGCGGCCGCGGAAGTCCGGGGTCAGGATTTCCACCTGCAGGTTCGGCGACAGTGCGCGAGACTGTTTGATGCAGTCGGCAAAGTGCTGGGCACCGCCGTCGCGCAGGTCGTCGCGGTCCACCGAGGTGATCACCACGTAGCGCAGGCTCATGGCGGCAATCGCTTCCGCCAGTTGCTGCGGTTCATTCGGATCCAGCGGGTTTGGCTTGCCGTGGCCCACATCGCAGAAGGGACAGCGACGGGTACAGATCTCGCCCATGATCATGAAGGTGGCGGTACCGCCACTGAAACACTCACCCAGGTTGGGACAGCTGGCTTCTTCACACACGGTGGCAAGTTTCTGCGAGCGCAGAATGCTTTTAATGCGCTCCACTTCTTTGGACGCTTTGACCGAAGGCACCTTTACCCGAATCCACTCGGGTTTGCGCAGGGTCTGGTCACTGGCGATCACCTTCACCGGGATACGCTCTACCTTGTCGCCGTCGCGCAGCTTTTCGCCCTGCTGCAGGCGGCGGGTGCGTTTTACCGGGCTGATTTCCGGCACGGCAGTTTCGGGTACTGCAGAGGTAGCGATGATTTCCGGCTTGTCGGTATCAAAACGTTCAGACATTGCTCATTCCTGATTCGGTATCGGGCTCAATCCCCGCCACCAAAAATAAATTCTCGTCCACCGGCTGCCAGTCGGCTGCCGGTAATTGCAGTCTGCGCTGCAATGCGGCTACAAAAATCTCAGCCACTTTTTGCCATTCCGGCGCAGGCTGGATCACTTCGGTCATCTGCACCATCTGCATGCCCGCATATCCACAGGGATTGATCCGCAGAAAGGGGCCCAGATCCATATCGATGTTGATGGCGATACCGTGGAAGCTGCAGCCGCGGCGCACCCGCAGGCCAATGGAGGCAATCTTGTTGCCGGCACGGGGACCATCCGTGAGGTAAACACCGGGCGCATCCGCGCGCGGCGCGGCGGCAATCCCGAATTCCGCCAGCATATCGACGGTGGCCTCTTCCAGCGCGGTTACCAGGTCCCGTACTCCGACTTTGCGGCGGCGCAGGTCCAGCAGCGGGTAAACCACCAGCTGGCCGGGGCCGTGGTAGGTCACCTGACCACCGCGATCCACCTGCACTACCGGGATATCGCCGGTATTCAGCAGGTGCTCGGCTTTGCCGGCCTGGCCCTGGGTAAATACGGGGGGGTGTTCAACGCACCAGATCTGATCCACGGCGTCGTTGCCGCGGGTATCGGTGTAGTGGGCCATGGCACGCCATACGCTTTCGTAATCGCGCCGGCCCAGATTGCAGATGGCCAGATCTTGTACGGCCATCAAATCACCATATGTACGCCGTCAAGGGCGACAAGTTCTTCGGTCAGCGCCTGCAGTTGCGGCTCTCCGGTTGCAACGATGAAGAAGGTCACAGAGGTAAACTTGCCATTGCGGCTGGGCTTGTGCTTCATCTTGCTCTCGTCCAGATCCGGCGCATGGCGGCGCATCACTTCCAGAACAAGCTGGTGCAACTGCTCGTCGGCGTTTCGCAACACCTTGACCATATAGTCTTCACAGGGAAATTCGATTTTCGGAGGCTGCTGCTCTGAATCCTGGGTCATACCACACTCACTTGGCCGCAGGTCAGAAGTGAAGACGCGGGGACGGATCCCTGCGGGAAACGCGGCCGGGCGGCGATTATACAGTGCGAGTCGGGGACTGGACAGGGAGGAAAGATTGCAGGCGAAACTGCTTTAAGAAGGGCCCGGCGGCGAAGCCAGCCGGGCTGAGACCGTCAATGACAGCAACTTTTACTGGAAGAAGCCCATCACGAAGCGCTTGATGGAGTCCCACAGGCGCTTGAAGAAGCCGGCTTCCTCAACATCCTCGGCCACTACCGCGGCAACATCGGCGACGGTTTCACCATCCAGGGTCACAATCACCTTGCCTACCTGCTGTCCCTTGGCCAGCGGGGCCTTGAGCTCACCGTCGACGATCAGGTCGGCCTTGATGCTCTCTTCACCACCGCGCGGAATGGTCACAAACACGTCGTTTTTGACCGCAACACCCACGGAGTCCACTTTGCCACCCCAAACCCGCTCGGTCTGCAGCACGTCGTTGCTGCCATACACTTTGTGGGTCTGGTAGTAGCGGAAGCCGTAGGCCAGCAGCTTCTGGGTTTCGGCAGCGCGTTTTTCGTCGCTATCGGTACCCACCACCACGGAAATCAGGCGCATACCGCGCTTGACCGCGGAGGCTACCAGGCAGAACCCGGCCTCTTCGGTATGGCCGGTTTTGATACCGTCAACCGCAGGATCGCGCCACAGCAGGCGGTTGCGGTTTGGCTGGTTGATACCGTTAAAGCGGAAGTATTTTTCCGAGTAGAGCGCGTAGTGATCCGGGTGATCGTTGATCAGTGCGCGCGCCAGTTTACCCAGGTCGCGGGCCGTAGTGACGTGGCCTTCTGCGGGCCAACCAGTGGCATTCATAAAGTGGGTGTCGTCCATTCCCAGCAGTTGCGCCTGCTGGTTCATTACCTCGGCGAAGACCTCTTCACTGCCGGAAACGAATTCCGCCAACGCAATGCTGGCGTCGTTGCCGGACTGCACGATGACACCGCGCAGCAGGTCGATCACCGGTACCTTGTCGCCCACTTTGACGAACATTTTGGAACCGCCTTTACGCCAGGCCTTTTCCGAAATATTCACCATGTCCTGTTCTTTGATGGCGCCCTTTTCCAGCTCTTCAGACACGATATAGCTGGTCATCATCTTGGTGAGGCTCGCCGGGGGAATCTGCTTGTCGGCGTCGTGTTCCACCAGCACCTGTCCGGTGTGGGCGTCAATCAGCAGGTAGGCCGTTGCCGCCAACTGGGGCGGTGCGGGAATCAGCGGTTTATCGGCCTGGGCCACACTGCTGGTGCCGACAATCAGGAGCAGACAGGCAAATAAGCGTTTGAACATGGGTATCTCTTTATTCCTTGCGTACAAAAAGTGTCAAAACCCGGCTCCAGCCGGGGTATGCGCTGCGATAGACCAACAATCACCGCGACGGTTCAGTCAACGGCGATTATCGCGGTCAATCAATCAACCACCACCTGGGGTTGACCAAAAGATTGCTGCTCTACGGACTCCCGTAATGCGGCCAGTGCCCGCTGCTGGGCGATGGGTCCAATACGCACCCGGTAGAGCATTTGTCCGTCACGCTGCACCGGGCTGACGGATACAGGATAGCCGAATGCGGCGGCCAGCTGCCCGCGAATGTCATCTGCCTGACTGGCGGAGCTATAGGCCCCCACCTGTAGGAAGGTATTTTCCGGCAGTTTGAAGCTGGCGTCCTGCGGTAACCCTTTACGCGCAGCAGCGTCTTTTTCCACCGCCAGGGTTTCGCTGGCACTGGGAAGGCTGGCGGGATCCAGGGCTTCGACTTCTACCCGGGCAACGCCCTTGTCGATGTAGCCGAGTTTCTGTGCGGCAGTGTAACTGAGGTCAATGATCCGTCCCGGCACAAAAGGTCCGCGGTCATTAACCCGCACAATGATACTGCGGCCATTGTCCAGGTTGGTCACCTTGGCATAGCTGGGTAGAGGCAGGGTTTTATGCGCCGCCGACATGGCGTACATATTGTAGACCTCGCCATTGGCGGTCTTGCGACCATGGAATTTGGTGCCGTACCAGGACGCGTGCCCGCGCTCCCGGTAGCCATCCACGCCCTTCAGCACTCTGTATTTCACCCCATTTACCACATAGGGGGACTTGTTGCCGGCCACCCCGATGGGTTCACGCACCGGGGTCACTTCCGGCGTGGCCAACATATCCACAGGTACTGCCGGGCCGCTATCGCGCACCTGGTCGAACGGGACATCTTCCGAGCCTGCGCGGGGTTTATCGGGGGTTTGCAGTGGCGTGGTATTACAGGCTGAGAGCAAAGCCAGTGCACAGGTTGCGACAACTTTTACGCCGACGCTAACGCCAGACTGGAAACCAGCAAGTAAACCCGACCGAGGCCCCTCGGCCGCCGTGATATTTTTCATAAGCTTCCCCCGGAACAGGCAAAACAGCAGCCCGCAACCGCGATTTATGGTTTTTATGTTGCCCCGCCACCATCCGCTGGCGAATCAACCGCCGGGTACTGCATCGGTCCCCGGCTATGGATATTGCATTATTCCGCCGATTGTCCGTTCAACCATCGGCCTTGAAACAGATTATTTAAAACCAACAAACAGCGAACAAACACCTATCAGGAACGGCCACCGCGCGCCTTGATAATCTCCTGCCCCAACTCATACACCGCCATGGCATACAGGCGGCTGTGGTTATACCGGGTAATGGTGTAGAAATTATTCAGCCCGATCCAGAACTGGTCGCCATCCTGGGTATCCAGTGAAAATACGTTGGCCGGCATGTCTTTGGTGACCTGGGCGGTAGTGGGGAAACCCTTGGCTTCCAGTTCACCCACCGTCCACTTGGGTTTCAGGTCATCGTTGACGATGGTCATATCCGCATTGGGGAGCGGCTGGGTAATCACCGTTACGGGCTCCCCGGGCTTCCAGCCGTGCTGTACAAAATAGTTAGCGACACTGCCGATGGCGTCTTCGGTGTCCGTCCAGATATCCACCCGGCCATCACCATTGAAGTCCACCGCATAATTTCGGTAGCTCGATGGCATGAATTGACCGAAGCCCATGGCACCGGCGTAGGAGCCCTTCAGTTCTTTCGGGTCCAGTTTTTCATCCCGGGTCATCAGCAGGTAGTTTTCCAGTTCCTTGGTGAAGAACTTGGAGCGGCGCGGATAATTGAACGACAGGGTGGCCAGGGCATCCAGTACCCGATAGCTGCCCATATTGCCGCCGTAGCGGGTTTCCACGCCGATGATGGCAACAATCATTTCCGGCGGTACGCCGTATTTTTCTTCCGCGGCCTTCAGTGCCTCGGCGTTTTTATCCCAGAACTCCACACCACCGCGAATGCGGGTATTGGTCAGAAATATCTTGCGGTACTCGTGCCAGGGTTTGGCTTTTTCTGCCGGGCGTTTGATCGCTTTGAGGATCGAGTCCTTGCGCTTGGCTTCCTGCATCAGGGTTTGCAGGTCGTCGCGATTGAAGTTGTGTTCGGCCACCATGTAATCCACAAAGGCCTTGGCCTGGACATTGTCCCCATGCCCCTGCTCCTGGGCGCAGGCACTGAGCACCAGCCCCAAGCCTGCCAGCAATCCTGTGGTCCACTTCAAAACAACCGCTCCTGTTTTCATACAAGTACTTCCGACTACTTTTTCCGTTATTAAAATCGAACTGATGCTGTGACTGCAAACGCGCCAAAAAGTGGCACCTTACACGAGAAAAAGTGAAGCCTACCTGAATATGGCCCGGTTAAAACTGACCCGGGCCACATCCCGTCAAACGGCGGGTCAAAAAAGTACTCTGCGCCTTTCCGTGCTGATAGCCATGAGAATGCCAAACCCGGCCATCAGAGTTATTACCGAAGTACCACCATGACTCACCAGCGGAAGCGGTACTCCCACCACTGGCAACAGGCCGGTCACCATACCGATATTCACAAACACGTAAACAAAGAAGGTGAGCGTGATACTGCCCGCCAACAGGCGGCCGAACACGTGCTGGGCCATGAAACTAATATAGATGCCTCTGGCAATGATCAACAGATACAGGGCCAGCAGGATCAGGGCACCGCGCATCCCCCACTCTTCGGCCAGTACCGCGATGATGAAATCCGTATGGCTCTCTGGCAGAAAATCCAGCTGGGACTGAGTGCCTTGCATGTAGCCCTTGCCCGCCCAACCACCGGAGCCGATCGCCGCCTTGGACTGGAAGATATTCCAACCGGCACCGAGTCGATCAGCATCCGGGTTGAACAGGGTGAGAATCCGCTGGCGCTGATAATCCCGCAATCCCCAGATCCACATGGGCCAGGCCGCCATCAGTCCCAGCAATCCCGCGCTGCCGATCATTTTCCAGCTGAGGCCGGAGAGATAGAGCGCGAAGATACCGGACGCAGCAATCAGAATAGAAGTTCCCAGATCCGGCTGGCGCACGATCAACGCCGCCGGAACCGCAATGATAAGCAGGGCCCCCGCAATGGTCAGGAAAGATGGCGGCAGGCTGCGCTTGTGGAGATAGGCTGCCACCGCAATGGGCACCGCCAGCTTCAACACCTCTGAGGGTTGAAAGCGAAATCCGCCGATCTGCAGCCAGCGCTGTGCGCCCTTGGCCCCAACCCCAAAAAAGAGCACCGCCACCAGCAGGCAGCAGCCGCCCAGGTAAAACCAGGGCGACCAACGACGATAGAATTCCAGCGGAATCTGCGCAGCAATCAACATTCCGGTAAACGCCAGGCCCATAAACACCGCCTGGCGCTTCACATAGTGAATCTCTTCACCGGAAGCGCTGTACAGTACCACCAGGCCCACACCCGCCAACACCAGTAGCAGGAGCAGCAGCGGCATATCGATATGCCAGCGACGGGAAAAGCTCTCGGGGCGACGCAGGCTACTGCCGGCATCTGGCAACCGGTGCATATAGTCGCGACTAGCCACGGACGCGGATCTCCTGAAGTTGGGGCATAGGAAGCATTGACTGCGGTTGCGCCATGGGCGGTCGCCAGTGGAGCGGCGCGGATGACATATCAGGCTCGAGCGCCGCGGTATCTTCCAGCTTGCGCGACATCCAGTCGAAGAACACCTCACGCGCGACCGGCGCCGCTACCCGGCCACCGCCCTCGCCGTTTTCCACCAGCACCGATACCGCAATCTGCGGGTCATCCACCGGCGCAAAAGCGACAAACAACGCGTGGTCCCGGTGGCGCTCCTTGAGCGCTTCGGAATCGTATTTTTCGCCCTGGGCAATACCGACGACCTGGGCGGTACCGGACTTTCCGGCCACCTTGAAGTCCAGATCGGCGCCGGCTTTCTTGCCAGTGCCATGGGCGCTGTAAACCACCGCTTCCATCCCCTTGAATACCAGGTCCCAGTATTCCGGGCGGGCATCCACGTGGTGCAGGACTTCCGGTGGTTGCTCGACACCGTCGACCGCCATCACCATTTGAGGGCGATAGTGAGTACCGCGGTTGGCAATGGTAGCGGTCATCACCGCCAGCTGAAGCGGGGTCGCCAATACAAAGCCCTGACCCAACACAGCGTTAAGGCTGTCACCTGGGAACCAGGGGGCACCGCGGGCACCGCGCTTCCAATCTCGCGACGGGAAAATCCCCGGGTATTCCCGCGGCAGGTCGATACCGGTTTTCTCCCCCAGGCCGAAGCGGGTGGCGACGTCATGCATGCCATCGATATTCCAGCGCGACGCCATATCCCAGAAATAGACGTCGCAGCTTTGCGCCAGCCCCTGAATCAGGTCCACATGTTTGCCGTGGCCCCAGCGCTTCCAGTCCCGATAAATACGGCTGTCATTGGGCAACTTGAAGTGGCCCGGGTCCGCCACTTTGGTCTCCGCAGTAATCACACCGGCCGCCAGGCCACCGAGCCCCATCATCGGCTTCAGGGTCGATCCCGGTGGGTATTGCCCTTGCACCACACGGTTGAACAGGGGCACATCGAGAGAATCCCGCAAGGCGCTGTAGTCCTTGAAACTGATACCGGTAACGAACAGGTTGGGGTCAAAGGAAGGCTGACTCACAAACGCCAGCACACCGCCGGTCTTGACGTCGATAGCCACTACCGCGCCGCGATTCTCGCCCAGGGCGTCGGTTGCTACCTGCTGCAGGCGGGTATCCAGGTGCAGGGTCAGTTCCGCACCGGGTTTGGGGTCGTGGCGCTCCAGCACCCGCAACACACGGCCGCGGGCGTTGGTTTCCACATTTTCATATCCTACTTCGCCGAGCAGCAGGTCTTCATAGGAGCGCTCCAGGCCCACCTTGCCGATACTCTGGGTACCGCGGTAGCGGCTCACATCTTCCTCGGTAAAGGCGGTCAGTTCGCGCTCGTTGATGCGTCCCACGTAGCCCACACTGTGGGCAAACAGCTCGCTCTCGGGGTAATAGCGCACCAACTCGGCCTCGACCGACACCCCCAACAGGTGGAATTCGTTGACGCTGATGCGGGCAATTTCGTCTTCGCTCAGGCGATAGCGCAGCGGCACTGGTTCGAACGGGCGGCGGCGCGGCAGACGGCGTTTGAACTTCTCCACATCGCTGTCATCCAGACGTACCAGCTGGCCGAGGAGTTCCAGGGTGGCGTCCAGGTCTTTGACCCTTTCGCGGACGATAGAGAGGGTGTAACTGGGACGGTTGTCCGCCAGCAACTCGCCGTTGCGGTCGTAGATCAGGCCGCGCGTGGGCGGCACCGGCCGCATCTGGATACGGTTCTGGTCCGACTGGGTGCGGTAGCTCTCGTAATTGACCACCTGCAGGTTGTACAGGCGCGCCACCAGCACTCCCAGCAGCACGGCGACGCCGACAATCGCCACCAGCATGCGATTGCGGAACAGTCGCTGCTCTGTGTGGTGATCTTTGAAGCGCAGGTTTTCTGACATGGTGGTCGGTACGAACAGTCGTTATGGGTCGTTATGGATTGGCAGTGGCGCAAAAATGACCACGAAGTGTACACAAGTTTATCGCGCCTGCGGAGTCTTCCGCGCAGACGCACGCACAGCCCGCACAAAGAAGAAGACGCCAAACCTGATCAGACGCCAGGTCGGCACACGAGTTCAATCCAATTGGGGGCTACTCAAGATTACTTGTGGTATGGGTGACCGGCCAGCAAAGTCCAGGCGCGGTACAACTGTTCCGCCAACAGCACCCGTACCAGCGGATGTGGCATGGTCAGGGCGGACAGCGACCACTTCTGATTCGCGCGCGCCAGGCATTCTTGCGACAGGCCATCCGGGCCGCCGATCAGCAAGCTGACGTTGTCCCCGGACATCTGCCAGTCCGCCAGTTCCCGCGACAGATGCTCGGTGCTCCAGGACTTGCCCTTCACCTCCAATGCGACCACGTGGTCCCGGGGCCCGAGGGCCGCCAGCATGGCCTCGCCCTCTTTCTGGCGCGCCTTCTCCACCAGGGCGGCGGAGTTCTTCTGGCCGCGGTTGCCCAGGGGAATTTCCACCATTTCCAGGGTGAGTTCCCGGGGCAGGCGTTTGGCGTACTCGTTGTAGCCTTCTTGCACCCAGGCGGGCATTTTGCCGCCGGCAGCGAGAATCCTGACTTTCATCGCGGGCGATCAGTCCTGGTGGGGGTCGCTGCCGTCCGCATCTTTGCGGGTATTGGGGGTCATGGACCACAGCTTTTCCAGGTCGTAGAAACCGCGGGTTTCCGCCTGCATTACGTGGATAACCACATCACCGTAGTCCACCAGCACCCACTCGCCCTGCTCCATGCCTTCGACACCGATGGGGCGAACGCCGGCTTCTTTACCGTCTTCGACCACATTGTTGGCCAGGGATTTGACCTGGCGATTGGAGGTGCCGGTGCAGATGATCAGGGTGTCCATCACATCGCTCAGTTCGGAGACATCCAGGGTGACAATGTCTTTCCCTTTGAGGTCTTCCAGTGCGTTTACGGCAATTGCTTTGATATCAGTCATAACACCTGTACGTGGGAGCCTTGGCCCCTATTGTTCGCTCTTGTAGAGCTGATGAGTTTGAATGTAGTTGAGTACCCGCTCCGGCAGCAGAAACTGCGGTGAACGGCCACGCTCGATCAGGCTGCGGATGCCAGTGGCGGAAATCGGCAACAGTGTCTGCTCCCGCACCAGGATCCTGCCCGCGGCTTCCTGCCGCAAATGTTGTAATTCACCCCGGTGTGACGCCAGTAGCTCGGCCACTTCGCCATCTCTGGGAATCTGCCACCCGGGGCGGGTCACCACCACCAGGTGGCCCAGTTTTGTCAGCTGCTCCCACCGATGCCAGCTGGGCAAGCTGAGAAGGGAATCCAACCCCATACAGAAGCTGATGGACACTTCCTCGCCCAACTCTGCGCGCAGCTCTTCCAGGGTATCCACGGTGTAGGTGGGCCCCTCCCGGTTCAGCTCGCGCTCGTCCAAGGTCAGTTCCGGGCAGCCTTCGATCGCCAGCGCCAACATATCCCGGCGCGCGGCACTGCTGATGCCGGGGGTTTCCCGGTGTGCCGGCTGGTGCGAGGGCAGCAGGCGCATTTCATCGAAGTCCAGAAGCTCTTTCAGCTCCAGCGCCATACGCAGGTGGCCAAAGTGCACCGGATTGAAAGTGCCGCCGAACAGGGCGATGGTTTTCCGTTGTGCTGCCACTTCATTCCCTGCTGGTTAGTGCCACTCATTCAATCGGTGGCGGCGCCGCTACCGGTGGCCGCTTAATGGCGAATATGCCCGTCCCCGAACACAATCCACTTCTGCGAAGTCAGTCCCTCCAGCCCCACAGGCCCGCGGGCGTGGATTTTGTCGGTGCTGATGCCAATTTCCGCACCCAGGCCGTATTCAAAGCCGTCGGCAAAGCGGGTGGAGGCATTGACCATCACCGAAGCGGAGTCCACCTCCGCCAGAAAACGACGGGCGCGACTGTAGTCTTCGGTCACAATCGATTCGGTATGGCCGGAGCTGTACTGGGCAATGTGATCCATCGCCGCGTCCATATCCGCCACCACGCGAATCGCCAGCACCGGCGCCAGGTATTCAGTTGCCCAGTCCGCCTCTGTCGCCGGCAATACATTGGGAAGTATGGCCCGGGTCTGCTCGCAACCGCGCAGCTCTACACCCTTTTCCTGGTAGGCCGCCGCCAGTTTTGGCAGGAATTCCGCCGCAACTGCCTCGGCGACCAGCAAGGTTTCCATCGCATTGCACACGCCGTAGCGATGGGTTTTGGCATTCAACGCGATATCAAATGCCTTCTGCGGGTCGGCGCGGTCGTCCAGGTATACGTGGCAGATACCGTCCAGGTGCTTAATCACCGGCACCCGCGCTTCGCGGCTGATGCGCTCGATTAGGCCCTTGCCACCCCGGGGGACGATCACGTCCACGTATTCGGGCATGGAGATCAACGCACCCACGGCAGCGCGATCGGTGGTGGCCACGACCTGCACCGCGGTTTCCGGCAGTCCGGCCTGTTTCAGGCCGGCGGCAATACAGGCAGCAATAGCGCCGTTGGAGTGCAGCGCCTCACTGCCTCCGCGCAATATGGTCGCGTTGCCCGATTTGAGGCACAGACTGGCGGCGTCGATGGTCACGTTGGGGCGGGATTCGTAAATGATCCCCACCACTCCGAGAGGCACACGCATTTTGCCCACCTGAATACCACTGGGGCGGTATTTGAGGTCGCTGACCTCGCCCACCGGGTCCGGCAGTTCCGCGATCTGGTTCAGCCCTTCGATCATGCCGTCAATACGCCCGTCGGTCAGTTCCAGACGATCCAGCAGTGCGGCGTCCAAACCATTGTCGCGGCCATTCTGCATGTCTTTGGCGTTGGCCGCCGCCAGCTGCGGTCGCTGGGCATCCAGTTCGGCGGCGATCGCTTTGAGGGCGGCATTTTTTGTTCCGGTATCAGCGCGGGCCATCAGGCGGGCAGCAGCGCGGGCGGCGCGGCCCATGGCCTGCATCATCTGACTAGTGGCGTCGGCGGCATCCTGACTGGCTTCATTGGCGCTGATAGTGTTCACGGCGGCTCTCCTTGATTGGCCTCTCACAACGAACGTATACGTCGGCCCGAAATTTCGGGTCGCGAAGTATACCGTAACCCGGACACAAAATTGCCCATAGAACGCGAATACCGCTTACTTGAGGCCCGCCCCGGTCAAAGTCGCTGGTCAGGGCCCGCAATCAAAGTCGCCGACCACGCTTTCCAGTCAATCTCCCCGGTCAAACGCATCGCGCGCAACACTCAGCTTCTGGTGCAAGTAGGCAATTCCCAGCAACGCCAGCCCCAGCCCCATAAACGAGGCCACCCGCAGCAACCCCTCGAGACCGGACATATCCACCAGGAACAGCTTCACGATCACCAGTGCCAGAACCGCCATTCCGCCTTGGTAGCAGTTGCGCCAGCCTCGCCAGCTGCCGAGCAGAATGGCAGCCACCGCCAACAACAGCCATATCGCGGAATAGGTGTACAGCTCCCCGGTAGAGGTCCCGGTATTCAGGCGAATATCCCCCTGCCACAGATGGCGTATCTCCAGCGACACCCAGACAAATGCCGCCAGCGCGGACAGCAGAGTGGCAAACTTCCGACAGGTCGGCAGGTAAAAGCGGCGAACCAGCAGGGCCAACAGCGCCGGTCCGGCAAAGGCCGGTAATAACAGGTTGAATACCGGACGCTCGCCAATGGCCTGCCAGGCCCAGGCCTGGCTGTCGGCCACGGCAAACAGAATGCGCAGATAACAGGCGAGAGAGGCCAGCATCAGCAGCCGCGCGTAACCGTCATACCAGCGGGCAAAACTGCCCCCTAGCAGGCTTTTTCTGTAGTAGACCAACCCCAAGCCGGCAAACAGCCAGATGTTGACCACCGCTTCGGTAAAACTGAATTCCGCCGCAAAGGCATTGCCGCCGTAGAGCCAATAACGGCACTCCGCCCACAGCGCCAGTACCAGCAAATGTAAAAATGCCGCCTCGGCCCAATTGGCCAGGTTAGCCAGTGGACCACTGCTTCCCCGCGGCTCATTGCAGGACCTCAACATCACCGCCGCCAGCCAGGCGCAGAGCGCGGAACCACCGTAGGTCCAGAGTGACCAGTGGCTACCCTCGCCATAGGACAGAAGCCAGGGGTTGAACGTGAGCCGCACCACCACCAGCAGCAAAACGCCTTTCAACAACCAGCCCAGTGCAGGTACCTGAAAACGACGGATAATCCAGGCCAGGGAAACCGCCTGCAGCGCGAGTGCCAGGGTCAGGCTGGCCTGCTCCAGCCACAGACAGACCGCCAGGCTGTATCCGAAGTGACCGGCGACAAACAGCCAGACCACCATCGCCTTGGGCCAGGCCCTGGCCGCCCCGAGGCTTCCCAGATAGGCAAAAACGGCTCCGAGCACTGCTGCATACAGGCACCACCAGTAGCGCGGCAGGTATTCCGCCGCCAGCAGGTACCCGAGTAACAGAGAGAGCAGCGGCGCCATCACGGCCAGGGACGCCCACCAGTAGCGGGCCAGGCCGGCACGGAAGTGCGCCAAGGCCCCAGCGGAAAACAGCAGCGCGGTTCCCCCGAGGTACAACAAAAATGACCCCTGGTCCGCAGCCTGCCAGGGCGAGAGCCGGATCTCATTACCGCCGTCCAAATGCAGGCGCACGGCCAACCATGCCGCCAACTGCCCCAGCAACAAACCCCAGGAAAGCAGCGCGAAATTCGCGCGCCCCCGTGCGGCCAGCAGTATCACTACCACCAGCGGACTCCAGACCCACAGTGCGGTTGTCAGCGCCCCGACCTGTGCGCCCTCGCGCAGTATCGACAGGCACTGCGCGGCAATCACCACCAGCAAGCTGGGCAGCAATAACGGCACTATGGCGACGGCCGGTGCCGATGAACTTGCGGCCCTCTCGACACCCAATGTGACGCTTCCCCTGCTCCAGCCTGGCTTTCCGAGCAACAGCCAGTCCCCCGGCACCAGTGACAGTAACAAATACGCCAGCACCGCCAGATAGGGCCCGCGCCACCCATCGGCCTGATGCCCGGCCAGGGAAATCAGCCACCACGCCAGAGCGCCCAGCATCAGGCCCAGCCACAGCCAGGTGCGGTACACGCGGCGCAACAACAGCAGTACCGAGGCGGTAATGATCAGGGCATAGAGCATGGCCCCCAGCACATTGCCGCCACCGCTGGAAACCAGTGCGGGCACCGAGTAGGCACCGAGCATCCCGATGGCCGCGAGCACAGGCCCGTGCAGTCGCGCCAGCCACATGGTGACCAACGCCACCACCGCCAACAGACCGAAGGCCAACCCCGGTTCAAACAGGTGATACAGGTGGAGCGCAGACAGAATCGCGGCAAAGGCAGTAATCGCGCCACCACCCGCCAGCGCCGCAAAAGTGGGATGGCTGGCCCCGGTTCTGCGGCGTAAATATTCGGAGGCCAGGTACAACGCCAGCGCTGTCGCCAACCCCAGGGCTACCCGCACTTTGGGGCCCAACAATCCCTGCTCTATGCCGTAGCGCGCGAGAAAAACGCCCGCCAGCGCCACACAGGCGCCCCCCAGCCAGACCATCCAGTTTTCCTGCAGCCGGGAAAGGAATAACGAGTGCTTGCGTGGTTGCGGTTGAAGCTCTTTGCGGGTTCGCTGTTTGCGCAATGCAGAACTGGTAGGAGCAGGAGTAGGAATATGGGTATGAGCGCGCCCGGCCTGAACCTTGGGAGAGGCGAATATTTCCGTTGCGCTAGTTACCGTCGAATTAGTGCCCGTCGAATTAGTGCCCGTCGAGTTAGTGCCCGGCACTTCCGACGATGGCGCAGGTGGTTGTACGGGCGGCGGCTGCTCTTTTACCGCTTCGGATGCACCGACACTGGGCGTTGCGTCTACAGCCTTGCGCAATCGGCTCAACTCCTGGCGCAGGCTTTTCACTTCGACAAAGGCAACAATTCCCAGCAGGGACCCGACAATCACCGTCAGGATCAGCAGCAGCCCCAGGAGGACAAATCCGTCCATAGATTCCCCGAATTGTTATTGTAATCTTGTTAAAAGGCGCGGCTTTTGCGCCTGGATCATTTGGTGTGAAGGGTTACTGCCTGGCCCAGCGATCCAGATTGGCGGCGATATGTGCCAGCCGCTCCAGAGGATCCTGGCTGGCCAGCAACTCGACCCTCGCCGCATCCTCCAGCGGCAACAGTTGCGCCAGCTGCCAGGACAGTGCCTCAGCAGATTCCACCGGGGCAAACTTTAGCGCCAGGGAAGCGGCATGCTGCTTCAGCTCGGTCAGCACCGCCAGCAAGCCGTCACAGCTTTCCGGCACCGGGTGCGACTCTTCATCCGGCAGCCACTCCACCTCCGCCATCAACAGGCCGTCGTCTTCGGGAAAGGACTCCAGAACCCGGAACCGGGACTCTCCCGCCACATCAATATGCAGCAGCCCTTCCTCACCCTGGCTCCAGTCCACAATCCGCACATAGAGCCCCAGCGGCCACACCTCCGCCGGACCCACCTCACGGCCGCTGCGAATCAGCGCAACACCAAAACCGGTATCCGCCTTCATGGATTCGGTTACCAGCCGCAGGTAGCGTTGCTCAAAGATACGCAGCGGCAGTGTCACGCCGGGAAACAGCGCCATATTGAGCGGAAACAGTGGGATCAACGACAAAATAAGCACCCTGTTGAGGTCCATGGACGCGACAAAGATACCATCGGTGCCGCTGAAGTAAGGATAATCTCCCGACAATTAAACAAAAAATCGCGCCAGCTGTTCTATGCTCAAAGCAATGCTCAAAGCGAAAGACATGCGGACTGCATCGAGAGGTATCACCATGCGCTGGCGTCAGGGTCGCAGAAGTTCGAATGTGGAAGATCGCCGTGGAGAGCCCTCCCCCGGTGGCGGTGGTGGTCTTGGAGGTCTTGGCAATTTGCTCGCCCTGGCCCCTTTGCTACTGCGCAGCAAGCGGGGCTGGTTAATCCTGCTGGCCCTCGGGGCGCTCTACTATTTCGGCGGCAACCTCTTCAGTGGTATGCAAAGCACCGAGTCCCCGAGCCTGGGTCCGGATTCACAGACCGCGCCCGGCACCCAGGGCGCCGATGACGAGGTCGCACAGTTTGTATCGGTTGTGCTGGCCGATACCGAAGACACCTGGGGGAAACTGTTCCAGCAGGCTGGAGGCCAGTATGTTGCGCCCAAGCTGGTACTTTATAACGATGCCGTGCGCTCTGCCTGCGGCCTCAGCTCCGCTGCCGTGGGGCCCTTCTATTGCCCCGGAGACGCCAAGGTCTACCTGGACCTGAACTTCCTGAACGAACTGAAAAAACTCGGCGCGCCGGGGGACTTCGCCTTCGCCTATGTGATCGCCCACGAGGTGGGGCACCATGTGCAGAATCAGATGGGCATATCGGCCAAAGTGCAGCAGGCGCGGATGCAGGCGGACAAAGTCACCGCGAACCGGCTGTCGGTAATGCTGGAATTACAGGCGGACTGCTACGCCGGTGTCTGGGCATTTTACGCCCACCGGGATCGCAACATGCTGGAACCCGGCGACATAGAGGAAGGCCTGCGCGCCGCCGCCGCAGTCGGTGACGACCACCTGCAAAGACGCTCCGGCCGCGCCGTCTCCCCCGACGCCTTCACCCACGGCAGCGCCGAACAGCGCGCCTACTGGTTCCGACAGGGCTTCACCACCGGCGACGTAAACAAGTGCAATACGTTTGCAGCACTATCGGGCCAATAATTGAGCCAGAAAGTTTTTAAAGAAATCCTGTGGCGCTGCCGCTAAGCTTGCCCACTCATCAGGAAATTTCATTTTTATAGATAAGGGAGAATCCCGTGCCTAGAGCAACAGCCCGCCACATTCTGGTAGAAACCGAAGCCCAATGCCTGGATCTGAAAAAGCAGATCGAAGATGGTGCCGACTTTGGCAAAATTGCCCAGCAGTTTTCCAAGTGCCCTTCCGGCCGCAGCGGCGGTGATCTGGGTGAATTCAGCCAGGGTCAGATGGTGCCGGAATTCGACAAGGTCGTATTCAACGATGAGTTGAACAAGGTGCACGGCCCGGTGAAAACCCAGTTTGGTTATCACCTGTTAGAAGTCACCAGCCGTAAGGACTAATCGCAGAGCTTCTGGGATCTATTTGAAGCGCCAATCTCAGAAGTGAAGGTATCGATGTCGGGTGTGCTCTTGTGCGACCGTCTGCGGCCAGGACGGCCGCAGCCGAGCCCCCATGGATGGGTATACGGCGTGTCGCACAAGAGCACACCCGGCAGCGATACCGCCACCACTTAAGCTTTAAATTACTCAGCGCTGGTCTCAGCCTGCCACTCAAACAGGTTCATTTCGATAAAGAAGAAGGCCACCAGCCACAGGAACGCATCCCAGAAATCCAGGAAGCTGCCATTAATACCCCAGTAAATGGCGCACAGCAGCAAGGTGAAATACAACAGCCCCTTGATCACCTGGGAATAACGCATAATGGAATCGGACAACTGGTGACGCAGCTGCAGCCAGACATCAAAGGCCAGAATCGCCACCACCAGCAGCCAGGCGCCGGCATTGATCACATCCACCCACGCCAGCCACTGAATCTCACGCCACACCGCCGCATCACCCACAATCTGCGCATCCGCCAGACGCAAAAGATGGGCATCCGCCAGCGAACCGCAATTGGCCGCGGTCAGCGCCACATAATCATCCTGCTCCAACACCATCGACCAGCCACCGCTCGCCACCAGATCGCAGGCGCTTTCCGTCACCGGCAGCAGATGGGTCAGGGACACCATCTCCGACACATAGCCGTAGAAGGAGTAGACGATAAACACATAACAGAAAACGGAAATACCGTTCAGCAGCCACTTGGTAGATCCCTTGAGCTTTTCATCGGACAACACCCAGGTTTCCAGCTCAAACACCAACAGCAGCAGCACCCAGGCCAGGGTATCGATGGAGTCATTGTAGGCTTCGATGATTTTTCCGATGCTGACACCATCGGCGAATACCGTGCCCGCCGCCGCATGATTTTCCAGGAAGAAGGCGTAGACGTTATAAGTCAGCAGGAAGTAAACGGTGTACTTGAAGAGACGAAAAAGCGTGTAACGATTAACGGGAATCCCGGCCAAAGAGACCACCTCAGACATTGGCGACGCACCTCTGATAGCGTGTTTATTATTTTTCCCGACTCTCCGCAGCGAGAGTGGTTATGCGAATCGTGATGAGAAACGCAAATATCGAATAATTGTTCGGTTTTTGCAACTACTGACGGGCATTTTTTCGCCAAAAGCTGACAAGCGCGGCATTTCCGGTCACCTTGCCACTGCGGCGCAACGGCGAGCCTGCCCCGGTCAGCCGGCGCCCCAATCCCGCGGCGCAGCGTTCTCAGTAACCGCACCCTCGCCCCGGCGCGCATCGACACCACCGCTGAACTTGCTGCCAGAAGGCACAGGTTCCTTGGCCCGCGCAGAGTCCGCTGTTTTCGGCGCAATCGGCTGCGGATGTGTTATCTCGAGCTCGCTGCGCGCCTTTGAGGTAGCGACCGCGTTCTGCCCCTCGCGCCCGGCAGCGCCATCATCGAACAGTTTGTCAAAGCGCACCTTCGGGTCCGACCATTCACCGTTGATCCGATAGCTGACACTCGCCACCCGATCCACCTGTTTTTTGAACACTTTACTGATCAGATAGACCCCGGCCGCCGCCGGCAGGCCACCGGCCAGTGCCGCCACAAACGCCAGGTTGTTGCCCACAGGCAATGTGGCCACCAGTGTCAGGTTCAGGTCTTCGCGCTGCAGATTGACCCGCCCGGCCATCTGCAATTCGCTGGTGGGCCCCTCAACCTGAATGGGTACTGCAATCAACAGCTCACCATCACCCTCAAAGTACACTTCACCGTGCACCCGGTCGAAGGTCAGACCGCTCTGTACCAGGTCGGAAAAATCTAACCGCAGGCGCCGCGCCCAGGTGTCGAAATTGAACAGTGAGAGCAGCCGCAAGAGTGATGTACCCGCGTTATCTTCGGCGCGCAGGAAGCTGCCGTTGCGGATATCAATACCGATCTCCCCCGACAGGCCATTGGCGTTGACCATTGCCGGCGACCCATCCCAGCGCAGAGCGGTGTCAAATATGGCGCTGCGGCTTTGCATCGCCGCCTCCTGGCCCCAGGCTTCCAGTACCTGCCCCAGGTCTTCACCACGCAGGCGACCGATAAACTGGGACGACTCCCGCCCCTGCGCATCGCGCATCCACATCAGCTGCGCACCGAGACGATTCTCTCCTTCGCCACGCCCCTCGATCTGAATACCGCGCATGGCGCCGCGAATCTCGCTGATCACCAGACGCTCCGCCGAAGGTCGCAGCTGAAAGGACCAGGGGCCCATGGACTCATCCCCCAGCCACAGGCCCTCAGTGCTGAAATCCACCGGTGGCAGACTGGCGAAATCGAAGCCCGACCAACGATCTACAGCGGGCGTTTGCGCGGCGGCATCGGCGGTTTCACCAGAGGTTTCTGCGACTGCGGCATCGCCTTCGCTTCCCTTGCGGAGGGCCGGCAGGCGCAAGTGATCCAGTGACAGTTTCAGTGGTGTGGTGGAGTTGAGCGCGCCGGCGAGTTCACCGGCGGCGGTTTCGCTATCAAACGCCAACTGCCAGTCCCCACCCAGCCCGCGACCGCGCACATGGATATTTTCAATACGGGTGGACTCGGAAACCTGCAGCAGGTCGGTACTCAGGTCCAGGGAAATCGGCAGGACGGGCTCGCCACCCTCCTCCGGCTGCTGGGACAGACCAGCCCCCTCAGCGTCAGGCGTCTGATCGGCCGCAACCTTCTGAGCAGCGGCGGCGGATTGGGGGTTTTTCGCATCGGTGTAGATCGCCAGCGCCTGCTTCCACGGCTGCAATTCCACCCGCGGCAGGTCGCCGATAATGGATATTCCGGGTGACTCCGGCAGTTTCGCTTCGGCGTTGAGCGCAATGGCCGCGCGCTCCAATTGCCCATCTACCTGCCAGATTTGCCCCTGCAAATGCTCACCATAACTGAGGTGGTAGAGATTGCCCTGCTCGCCAATCGGCACCCGCATCACAAAGCGGGACTTGTCACCGGCGGGCTTTTTCAGGGGCTCTGGCAGGTTGACCGCCACCTGTTCCAGGTCTGAGGACAGCTCCAGCACCGCCGCGTAGGGTTTCTCTTTGGCTTGAGCGGGAATGGTAATACGGGCGGTATAGTCCAGCGCGCCATCCAGCCACTGCAATTCCGGTCGCTGGCTCCACTCGCCAATACTCGCGGTTTCCGCCTTACCGTGTATCACCACCTGGGTATCACGCTCCTCCCCTGCCCCCAGGTGCTGAATGGTTGCGCGCAGCGGCTGCCCCCACAATTGCCCGCGGAAGTTCGAACCTTTGAGACCGTCGATACTGTGATAGCGCACATTGCCATTCAGCTGGTCTATGTCCAGCCGCAGATTCTGCAGTGACAGCCTCGCGCCGGAGAGCGCCAGATCCACCTGCTGGCTGGGTTCAAAACGCGCGCCACCCAAGGGCTGCGTGATATGAAGGCTGCCTTGCATGTTCCCGTCCAGCGCCCAGTGATCAAAGGCGCTACCCAGCTTGTCGCGCAGTGGCGAATCCCGCAGCAGCTTCAGTCCATCCGCAGCCGGCCCCGCCAGCTGTGCACGCACATCGAGCCTTGAGCCTTCCGCCTCCGGGGAAACCCGCACCGCTACATTGGCCCCATCCACATGCCACAGGCGTGCTTTGGGCGCCACCACCAAAACATTCCGGTCATTGATCCCCAGATGCCCCTGAACATTTTCCGCGGCGGGCCAGCCGGCGGCATATTTAAGGCTGCTATTGGCGATATCCGCCTGTAGCTGAACCGTCTGGCGATTGTCGTGCTGTCCCAGCGCCAGCAAGTCCTTGTCGTCACCATCTTTGTAGCTGTAACCCCGGTAGACAAACCCGGCACTGGGAATCTGTCCGTCGTTGTTGCGGCCAACGCTCTCATTCAGCCACTTGCGCAGATCACTGCTCACCACCGTGGGCACCAGATTGCGCTGGTCCGTTACCGTCACATTGCGCAAGCCCAGGGCGAGAGTGAAGTCTGCCGCGCGGGAGTGTGGCACCAGCGGGATCTGCAGCAGGAACTGGCCACGAAAGGCTCCGCCCGAAGGAGAAGAGGCTCCGCCAGAGAGAGACGAGCCGCCGCCAGCGGCCGCTACGGCGTTCGCAGCCTTGCCCGAAGCCGCATCCAGCATCAGAGGTCCGGAATACACAGACACCGTGTTGTGATCGCGATCGATATCCCAGGCAACGGTGCCCCGGGCCGCCGCGAAGGCAAAGGGAGCGTCATAGAGTAAGGGGAAGTGGGCGCTGAAGCCGTCGTGACTGTCCAGCTCTACCCAGCCACCCTGGCCATTGAGAGAAAGGAAGCCGTTAACGCCGGAAACTGCTGGCGCACCGCGGTGGGCACCGGCACTGACCTGATGCAGGTTGGCCGCCACCGAGACCTCACCATCGATGCGTGAAAGACGCACGTTCTGCAAGTCGCCGCTGGGCTCCAGCGCCCGCAGCCACTCGTCGGCCTTTTCGGGAATGAGCTCCAGCACCCGCAGTACCCGGTGCCAGGCTTGCAGTTCGATTTGATCCACCGCCAGCTGCAGATTACCTGACTGGTCGCCACTGGCCTGTAAATTGATGTCAGGCACTTCCAGCTGCTGCCAATTGAGCCCCAGCTGCTGCAATACCAGTTCCCACGACTGACCCGGCCGCCAGCGCCCGGAGAGATTACTGGACAGCGCGTTCAGGGTTTCCAGGGCACCCGCGGATCCCGGCGCCGATTCCTGCGCAGATTCCGATCCCGGTACCGTGTCAGGGGCCGCTACCTGGGCGAGACTCAGATCCCCGCGCAGACTGTAGCCCGACTTGGCATCCGAGTTGAGCCACAGTCGCCCCCCGGCCAGCTTGCGGCCCGGCCAGTAAAATTTCTCGGGCAGTGGGGATAACTGGTACAGAAGGTTGACCAGATCGGCGTCGACCAGCAACTCGTTCAGCTGCACATAACCGCGCAGGGAAAAATCCTCGGCGCGGCGCGGATTGCCGCGCCCTTCCAGCACCAGACGCAGGCTCTCTTCACCAGTGTGCAGGCTTTCCATGGCACCGCTCACGAATGCCTTCGCCACCAGGCGGTGAAAGCTGCCGCTGTTTTCCAATAAGATTTCCGGCAGATCCAGGTTCGCAGACTGGCCATCGGTCAGGGTCAGGCCGATGTGGGCATCCCGCACCAGAACTTTCGGGCCCAGCTGAAATATCCGCGCGGGATCCCCAAGGCGTGTCGCCGCGGCCGAACTCGGCTCCCCTTCCGGCCTGGCCGTCAGCGGGAATCCATGCACTTGCCAACCACCTTCGGCGCGCTGCTCGAGATGTGCGGAAAAGCCATCCACCTCTAGGTTTTTCCAGATCAGCTCGCGGTTCCAGAGACTCGCCAGCAGATCCAGGTGAAACAGGCCCCGCTGCAATTTGACCTGACTCTCGGCACCGATGTTGAGCCCATCGATCTGCAGCGCCACTTCCAGCGCCTGCCAACGCAGGGAGATATGCTCGAGGGAAACCGGAGCGCCCAGGCGTGCGGACAGCCAGTGGCCAATTTCAGGGCTGTATTTGCCGACTTGGGGCGACAAAATGCGCCCGGTCTGCACCAGGATCGCGAGGGAGATCACGATCGCGACCACCAGCAACCAGAACTTGCGGGCAAACCAGCGCAGCCACAGCATCAGGAGCATCCCCCCAAGGCCTGCGGTAAGCGCGCGGCGGTGCCGGTTGGTAGCAAGTCACACCAGTACAATGTCGTACTGCTCCTGGTTGTAAATGGGCTCCACCTGAAACTGGATGGGGCGGCGGATAAATTCTTCCAGGTCCGCCACATTGGCAGACTCTTCGTCCAACAGCAGGTCAATCACCACCTGGCTGGCCAGTACCATAATCTTGTCACTGTCGTAGGCGCGGGCCTCGCGAATGATCTCGCGGAAAATCTCGTAACACACGGTTTCTGCGGTTTTCAGGGTGCCGCGACCCGCGCACACGGAACAGGGCTCACAGAGTATCTGACCGAGGGATTCACGAGTGCGCTTGCGGGTCATTTCCACCAGGCCCAGCTCGGATACTCCGGTGATACTGTTTTTCGCGTGGTCCCGCTCCAGGGATTTCTCCAGGGTGCGCAACACCTGGCGCTGATGCTCCGGGTCCTGCATATCGATAAAGTCGATAATGATGATGCCACCCAGATTGCGCAGGCGCAGTTGGCGGGCGATGGCAGTGGCCGCTTCCAGGTTGGTCTTGAAGATGGTCTCTTCCAGATTGCGGTGTCCCACAAATGCACCGGTGTTCACATCGATGGTGCTCATGGCCTCGGTCTGCTCAACGATCAGGTAACCGCCGGACTTGAGGGTGACTTTGTTCTGCAGGGCCTTGCGGATTTCCTCTTCCACCCCGTAGAGGTCGAACAGCGGCCGTTCGCCGGGGTAGTGTTCGATACGCGGGGCAATTTCCGGGGCGTACTTACTGGAGAACTTGGCCGCGCGGGCGTGGGCCTCGCGGGAGTCGATGCGGATTTTTTCCGTGTGGGGCCGCGCCAGGTCGCGCAGGGCGCGCATAAACAGCGGCAGGTCTTCATAAATGATGGCGGGTTCTTTTTCGGCCTTGACCCGCTGCTCCAGCTCTTTCCAGAGTTTGTACAGGAAGGGAATATCCCGCAGCAGCTCTTCTTCGCTTACCCCTTCCGCCACAGTGCGCAGGATAAAGCCACCGTCGCCGCTGTGGCCCTCTTCTTCCAGTTTGGCGGATGCCAGATCCACCAGCGCGCGCAGTCGCTCGCGCTCGCCTTCATCCTCGATGCGGTTGGAAATACCGATGTGCCGGGTCTGCGGCATATACACGAGATAGCGAGCCGACACCGACAGGTGCGTGGTCAGCCGCGCGCCCTTGCTGGAAATCGGGTCTTTCACCACCTGCACCACCAGGGACTGGCCCTCACGCACCAGGGCGCGAATATCCGCCACTTCGCCCTCGCGGGACTCCATGCCGTCTTTGTCCAATGGGGCAATATCCGAGGCGTGGATAAATCCGGCGCGCTCCAGGCCGATATCCACAAACGCCGCCTGCATCCCCGGCAGCACGCGCACCACTTTGCCCTTGTATATATTGCCGACGATACCGCGGCGGGCGGTGCGCTCCAGATAGACTTCCTGCAGTACGCCGTTTTCCACCAGCGCCACGCGGGTTTCCATCGGCGCCACATTGATGAGTAATTCTTCGCTCATGGGGCCGTAACTCCTAAATCATCCCTGCGTCTGACCGCTTGTCAAACTGCCAGAACTCGATACCCGCCTGCTCCAGAAATCCGGCCAGCGCCTCCAGGGGCAAGCCGACCACATTGCTGTAACTGCCGGAGATGGACTCCACCAACAGCGCGCCCATGCCCTGAATCCCATAGCCGCCGGCTTTATCGGCGGGCTCGCCGGTATTCCAGTAGCCCTCGATCAGGCGCCGGTCCAGCGCGCGGAACCGCACTCGGGTTTCCACCACTTTGCGGTAGCTGGCCTCGGCACCGGAGAGGCAGATTGCGGTGAGCACCGAGTGTTCAGTTCCAGACATCAGGCGCATCATGCGGGCAAAATCGGTGAAATCCCGGGGTTTTTCCAGTATCTCGCCACCAGCAACACCCAGGGTATCCGCCCCCAGGGACCAAAGGTTACTGTTGCGGTCACCCTCGATACCGGCCAGCGCCAGGCCCGCGCGCGACTTCTCCTCTGCCAGTCGCAGAACATAATCTCTTGGGCTTTCCCCGGGCGACCGAGTTTCCACAATATCCGTCGCTGCGGTGGAAAAAGGCACCCCAATCTGCATCAACAACGCCGCCCGCCGCGGTGACGCGGAGGCCAGAATAAGGCGTTGTGGCCGCGCATCGGATGGCGGCACTCGGGGTTCAAAGTCTGGCACGGACACTACTTATGGTTATTAATGGTCTGAATGTTCTGCAAACGGCCGACACGGAATCGGCATTGGGCCAGATTATAGCGGTAGCGCTCGAAAATTAACCGCACTGACCGCTGGTCTTTACAGTTTTTTGCCCTGTGATTCGGGCCCAGGCAGGCGCATTCTAGTCGCACTGCATTAATGGCAGGTTAATCCCGGTGGCGCCCGGCGCCAATGCAGGAGCTGGGAATTGCTAACGTACCTGCAGGCGCGATGTCATCAAATGCAACCAGGGGGTTACCAACGGCCACAGCAACGCGGTGGTCAGCGCCGGCCACAAAAAGGTGAGGCCCGGTACCGTCTTGCCCGCGAGGCTATGCACCCAGTTGCCCAACAATTGATTGATTCCCACCAGCACAAACACCCACATCAGCTGCTGGGCGGGGTTGAATGCGCGGGTGCGTCTATAGGTCAGCAGGCTGAAGTAAGCCAGTACCCCCAGCGCCAGGGCATGGGCCCCGAGCGTGGACCCGGTCACCAGATCCTCTACCAGACCCACCATCCAGGCAAAGCCCACCCCCAGCTCCTGAGGCATACGGGTCGTCCAGAAAATCACCAGCAACGCACAGAACGCCGGGCGAAACCACAACCAGTTGGTCGGCAAAGGCATGACCGCCAACAGCAGGGCAACGAAAATTGTGAGCAGGATAAACCAGCGATTGTGGGCATCCATGGTCTTCAGTCCTGACTGTCGATGACCGCCAGCACAAAGCGACTGCGGTTCATCAGCCCCCGCGGCTGCACATCCACATCTGCGAAGGCGCGACCGGGATCCCGCTTCACCGAGATAACCTCGCCCACCGGGTAACCGGCGGGGAAGCGCCCGCCGAGGCCGGAGCTGAGCAGCAGGTCACCCTCGCGGATATCGCTGGTATTCGCCAGATGGCGGAGCTTGAGGCGGTAAAGATCACCGGTACCTTCGGCCACGGCGCGCACGCTGTTGCGCAGTACCTGTACTGGCAGCGCATGGTTGGCGTCGGTGATCAACAGCACCCGGCTAGAGAAATCGCCGGCTTCGATCACCTGGCCCAGCAAGCCGCTGGCATCCATGATGGCTGCGCCCTGGCGGATGCCATCGCTGCGGCCTTTGTCGATGATCAACACATGCTCGAGGGGATCGGGGGAAACGCCGATGACCTGGGCCACCAGCACCCGCTGGTCGACACTCTCGGCCGAGTTCATCAGCTCTTTCAGCTGGGTATTTTCCGCACGTACCGCCGCCAGCAGCTGGGTCTGCTGCTCCAGCAGCATGACCTGGTGCTTGAGGCGGCCGTTTTCCTCTTCCAACTCTTCCCGGGTACGCAGCGTTTCCTCCGCCCAGTCCCCGACTCGGGAGGGCGTACCGGTGATCCAGTAGAAAGGCGCGGCGAGACTGGAAAGGCGCTCGCGCACCGGATCCAGCCAATCGGTGTAGAGATTGATAACGATCAGCGCAGCCGCCACCAGTCCCAGCACGATGATGCGGGATTCCGGAGACGGGCCTCGGGTAAATAGCGGCTTAATGGGCAGCTCCCCATTAACAGGTCAAAGACGGTGTTTTATTGTTCGTGCACGCAAGTCCCTGCGTGTATAGATTCGGCGGCACCCGGTCCTGTGCCGCCGCTTTGCGCTCGATATCAGTTGGAAACCAGATACAGGCGGCTCTTGTCCATCATATCCAGCGCCTGGCCACCGCCGCGGGCAACACAGGTCAGCGGGTCGTCGGCAACGATCACCGGCAGGCCGGACTCTTCCATCAGCAGGCGATCCAGGTCCCGCAGCAACGCACCACCACCGGTCAGCACCATACCGCGCTCGGCGATATCGGAAGCCAGCTCGGGGGGAGATTGCTCCAGCGCACTTTTCACCGCCTGCACGATGCCGGACAGCGGCTCCTGCAGCGCTTCCAGAATCTCATCACTGTTCAGGGTGAAGCTGCGCGGCACCCCTTCCGCCAGGTTGCGACCGCGCACGTCGATTTCGCGCACTTCACTGCCGGCATAGGCACAGCCGATCTCTTCCTTGATCCGCTCGGCGGTGGCATCACCAATGACGCTGCCGTAGTTGCGGCGTACATAATTGACGATGGCCTCATCAAAGCGGTCACCGCCAATACGCACGGAGTCGGAATAGACCACACCGTTCAGGGAGATGATGGCGATCTCGGTGGTACCACCGCCGATGTCCACCACCATGGAACCGCTGGCTTCTTCTACCTTGATACCCGCGCCGATGGCCGCAGCCATGGGCTCTTCGATCAGCCACACCTCACGGGCACCGGCACCGAGGGCAGACTCGCGGATTGCGCGGCGCTCCACTTCGGTGGACTGGCAGGGCACACACACCAGCACGCGAGGGCTGGGGCGCATCCAGCTGTTTTCATGCACTTTCTTGATGAAGTGCTGCAGCATTTTTTCGGTCACCTGGAAGTCGGCAATAACCCCGTCTTTCATCGGGCGGATGGCGGTGATGTTACCCGGGGTACGGCCCAGCATACGCTTGGCTTCTACACCGACCGCTTCCACGATTTTGGTGCCGTTATAGTGGCGAATGGCTACAACAGAGGGTTCGTCGAGGACTACGCCGCGATCGCGCACGTAGATCAGCGTGTTGGCAGTACCCAGGTCGATAGAGAGATCACTGGAGAACATGCCCCGCAAACGTTTAAACATGGAATTCGGTTACCTTAATCTTGAAGTACAACACCTGAAGTGGAATCGGGTTCAGGTGCCGCATAGCGCTGACCGGGCCCCCTGCCAGCGCCCCCGGTTGAGGGAAGCGTTACAGGGTAATTAGTCCGCGCAAATAATTCTGTGTTCCGGACAGCGTTTTTGTCCGATCTTCGTCAAATAAGCCAGATGTCTCAGAGCTCTGGCCAGAATCGGCAAACTCTAACAACGGCGGGGGTTGAGGGCAAGGCTGAATAATAAGCATAAAGAGATTCCCCCATAGTTATGGTAAATTTGCGCTCCTTCTTTTTCCCTGCCGGCCCCAGATTTCGGGCCTGGCCACAATTTAGCCAATGAGAAGCTGGAGTCTCTACCCCATGGCCGTGGACGCGCAAACCGTAGAAAAACTGGCCGAGCTGGCCCGCATCGCCATCTCCGAAGAAACCATAGACGAAGTCAGCAGCCGCCTGGGCGACGTGCTGCAGCTGGTGGACCAGCTCCAGGCCGTCAATACCGATGGCGTCGAGCCCATGGCCCACCCCCTGGACGAAGTCCAGGTACTGCGCAGGGACCAGGTCACCGAGCCCAATCGTCGCGAAGAATTCATCGCCCTCGCCCCCCAGTCCGAGGCAGGTCTCTATCTGGTGCCCAAGGTCATCGACTGATCAGGTCCCCGACCAACCGGCCACCCGCAAGCGAATACAGAATAGACAAGAAACCGGATTTCCCATGCATCAGTTGACCATCGCCGAGATCATCCGCGGTCTGCGCGACAAGCAATTCTCCAGTGTCGAGATTACCAGTCACCTGCTGGAACGCATCCAGCAGCTGGACGGCCACTACAACAGTTTTATTACCGTCACCGGTGAGCAGGCCCTGCGCGATGCCGCCGCTGCCGATGCCCGCCTGGCCCAGGGTGACGCCCCGGCCCTGTGCGGTGTGCCCATCGCCCACAAAGACATCTTCTGCACCAGTGGCGTACGCACCAGTTGCGGCTCCAAGATGCTCGACAACTTCGTGCCCCCCTACGACGCCACTGTTGTGGATAACTTCCAGCAGGCCGGCGCGGTGAGCCTGGGCAAAACCAATATGGACGAGTTCGCCATGGGCTCTTCCAACGAATCCAGTTTTTACGGCGCGGTCAAGAACCCCTGGGATCTGGAGCGGGTGCCGGGCGGCTCGTCCGGCGGTTCCGCGGCCGCGGTTGCCGCGCAGCTGGTGCCGGGCACTACCGCCACGGATACCGGCGGTTCTATCCGCCAGCCGGCCGCGCTCACCGGCACTACCGGTCTAAAGCCCACCTACGGCCGGGTGTCCCGCTGGGGTATGATTGCCTTTGCCTCCAGTCTCGACCAGGGCGGCCCTATTGCCCGCACCGCGGAAGACGTGGCACTGATGCTGTCAGTCATGGCCAGTGCAGACAAAAAAGACTCCACTTGTCTCGACCGCCCGCAGCAGGATTACACCGCCAACCTGAACGACACCATTGCCGGCCTCAAGATCGGCGTGCCCAAAGAGTATTTCGGTGAAGGTCTCGATAGCGAAGTCGGCGTACGGGTGCAGGAAGCGCTGAAAGAATACGAAAAGCTCGGTGCCCAGCTGGTAGAGATCAGCCTGCCCCACACGCATCTGGCTGTGCCCGCTTATTACGTCATCGCACCGGCGGAGGCTTCCGCCAACCTGTCGCGCTTTGACGGTGTGCGCTACGGCTACCGCTGTGAGAACCCCGCAGACCTGCGCGACCTGTATATGCGCTCCCGCGGCGAGGGATTCGGCGAGGAAGTAAAACGCCGGATTCTGGTGGGCAGTTATGCCCTGTCCGCCGGTTACTACGACGCCTACTACAACAAGGCCCAGCAGGTGCGCCGCCTGATCAAGCAAGATTTCGTCGACGCCTTCAGCAAGGTAGACGTGATCATGGGCCCCACCGCGCCCAACCCCGCCTTCAAGCTGGGCGAAAAAAATGCCGATCCGGTGGCCATGTACCTGGAAGATATCTACACCATTGCCACCAACCTGGCAGGCCTGCCCGGCATGTCCCTGCCCTGCGGTTTTGCCCACGGTCTGCCCGTCGGCCTGCAGATCACCGGCAACTACCTGGATGAAGCGCGCATGCTGAATGTGGCGCACCAGTTCCAGCAGAACAGCGACTGGCATCAAAAAACAGCCCCGGCAGCGGAATTGCGGAAATAAGGAGACACGACGTGGAATGGGAAGTAGTCATCGGGCTGGAAGTACACGTACAGCTCTCCACCCAATCAAAGATTTTCTCCGGCGCCAGTACCGCATTCGGTGCCGAGCCGAACACCCAGGCCTGCGCGATTGACCTCGCCATGCCCGGCACCCTGCCGGTACCCAATGAAGAGGCGTTCCGCTACGCGGTGATGTTTGGTCTCGCCATGAACGCCGAAATCGGCAAACGCTCGGTATTCGAGCGCAAGAATTATTTCTACCCGGATCTGCCCAAGGGCTACCAGACCACCCAACTGGAAAAACCCATTGTGGGCGCTGGCGAAATCGAAATTCACCTGGAAGATGGCAGCAGCAAGATCGTGCGTTTGCACCACGCACATCTTGAGGAAGACGCTGGAAAATCCTTGCATGAAGATTTCCACGGTATGTCCGGCATCGACCTCAACCGCGCCGGTACTCCGCTGATTGAAATCGTCTCCGAGCCGGATATGCGCAGCGCCGCCGAAGCTGTGGCCTACCTGAAAAAGATCCACAGTATCGTCACCTATCTGGGTATTTCTGACGGCGACATGTCCCAGGGCTCCCTGCGCTGCGATGCCAACGTATCCGTGCGCTTGAAAGGCGAGGAAAAGCTCGGCACCCGTGCCGAAATCAAGAACATCAACTCCTTCCGCTTTATCGAGAAGGCGATCAAGGTCGAGGCCCAGCGCCAGATCGACCTGATCGAAGACGGTGGCAAAGTGGTGCAGGAAACCCGCTTGTACGACTCCGACAAAAACGAAACCCGCTCCATGCGCAGCAAGGAAGTGGCCAACGATTACCGCTACTTCCCCTGCCCGGACCTGTTACCGGTGGTACTCTCCGATGAATACATCGAACAGGTGCGCAGTGAGCTTCCCGAACTGCCGGATGCCAAGTGCGCGCGCTTTGAAAGCGAATACGGCCTCTCCGCTTACGATGCGGATCAGCTGACCCAGGAGCGTGCCACCGCGGATTATTTTGAACTGGTAGCAGCCAGGTCCGGGGAACCGAAACTGGCGGCCAACTGGGTGATGGGCGAGCTGGCGGCACTATTGAACCGGGAAGAAAAATCCATTGCGGATTCCCCGGTATCCGCGGAGCACCTGGCCGGCCTTATTGCCCGTATCAAGGACAACACCATCTCCTCCAAAATCGCCAAGCAGGTGTTCGAGGCAATGGCGAATGGTGACGGCGATGCGGATACGGTAATTGAAGCCAAGGGACTGAAACAGGTTTCCGACACTGGTGCCATCGAAAAGCTGGTGGACGATGTGATTGCCGCATCCGGTGCGCAGGTTGAGAACTACCGCAATGCCGATCCGGACAAGCGCCCGAAAATGATGGGCTTCTTCGTTGGCCAGATTATGAAGGCCTCCAAGGGACAGGCAAATCCGCAGATGATCAACCAGATCCTCAAGCAAAAGCTGGACGCCTTACTGTAACGGATATGAAAAACCTGCAAGTCCCGGAGTGGCCCGGGGCTTGCAGCACTGCAAGAGGTATCCATCCCGGGTTATTTTCGGGAACTTTCTAATTACATACCTAATAACACTGTCACAGCAGGAAGAGCCCTATGAAAACAATAAAACACCTGGCTACCGCGTTACTTCCGATCTACCTCTCTCTCGCGGCCACCGGCCTCCGGGCACAGGGAGAATATGCAACCACCTCGCAAATTCGCGCGGCCCTCGAGCAAGGCTCCACAAGCTCGGAGTTACTGGTCAATCGCTATCGCCAACAGGTTCAGCAACTGAATGCGCAGCTGCATGCCGTAATTGAGCTGAGCCCCTCTGCCATGAGCGAGGCCCAACGCCTCGACAAACTCCGCCGGGATGGCCAGATCCTCGGCCCCCTGCACGGTATTCCCGTTCTCCTCAAAGACAATATCGACACCAGCGACGGGCTGCCCAATACCGCGGGCTCAATACTGCTCAAAGACAATATCCCCAGTCACGATGCCTTTCTGGTGGAACAGCTGAAAAAGAATGGCGCGCTCATACTCGGCAAAGCCAACCTCAGTGAATGGGCCAACTTCCGCTCTACCAAGTCCTCCAGCGGCTGGAGTGGCACCGGCGGCCAGGCACGCAACCCCTACGACCTGAGTCGCTCCCCCTGCGGCTCCAGTTCCGGATCTGCGATTGCAGTCGCGGCAGGCATGGTGCCCCTGGCGGTCGGCACCGAGACAGACGGCTCTGTCACCTGCCCCGCGGCGGTGAATGGCATTGTCGGTATCAAGCCGACCCTTGGCCTGATCAGCCGCTCCGGGATCATCCCCATTTCTGCCCACCAGGATACCGCCGGGCCCATGGCCACCACGGTGACCGGCGCAGTACTGCTGCTCGATGCCATGACCGGTAAGGACGATCGCGACCCCGACAGCTTCGACAACGCCACCAAATTTGCCGACGCCCTGCAGCCTCAGGGCCTGCAGGGCATGCGTATCGGTGTAGTCAGAAATTTGATGGGCTACAGCCCGCAAACCGATGCCGCTTTCGAACTGGCACTGGCGGTCATGCGCGAACAGGGCGCTACGATTGTCGACAACGCCAATATCACTACCCTCCCGGAAATCCACGAGCTTGAATTTGAAATGCTCGCATGGGACTTCAAGGATGCACTGAAGGATTACCTGGCGACAGCGACAACAAAATACAAAGACCTGGATTCACTGATTGCCGCCAACAAGGAAAATGCTACAGCGGAATTACCTTACTTCGGCCAGGAAATTTTTGAGATGGCGCAGGCATCGGCAGGCCGCGAGGAAAAAGAGTTTGCCGCAAACGCGGCACAGCTGAAAAAGCTGGCCGGAGAGCAAGGCATCGACGCCACCATGGCGCAACACAAGGTCGATCTGCTGATCGCGCCGACTGTAAGTCCGGCATGGAAAATCGATCACATCAACGGCGATCACTTTACCGGCTCGGCCACCACGCCTGCTGCCGTTGCGGGTTACCCCCATATCACCGTCCCCATGGGGTTCGTGCGTCACCTGCCGGTGGGCATTTCATTTTTTGCCAGCGCCAACCAGGAAGACAGGCTAATCCGCGCCGCATACAATTACGAACAGTCCAGCCGCCAACGCCGGGAACCCCGCTTCCTGAGCGGTGATCCCGCGCTGGCCGTTTCCGGCCTCAAATGACAGAAGGAAGTAATAATGAGCCTGAAAAAAGACAAGCAGAAAGTTCTCGGTGAAGTGTTCGACGATGCGCGTATCGCCGGATTTCTGGAGGGGGATGCACCAGAGGGTTTCAACCGCGACTTTTACCTGCTGGAGCGCGCCTACCGCGGTATGAAAGCGGAGAATTTTGCGACCTTTGTGCGCCTGTTCAAGGAGCAGGGCCTGGACCTGAACAGCCAGAGCCCGGAAGGCCAGACATTGCTGGCGCGCATTGGCGAACACGCGCAAGGTGAAGACTACGCCGATATCCTGCGCGCAGCCGGGGCCGAGTAACACCATGACCTCCAACCCGGTACACGGCGTCAATGCACTGGTCCGGGGGGCGCAGCTGCTCACCCGGAAGGAGCTGCGCCCATTCATCATCATTCCGCTGCTGATCAACCTCGTGCTGTTTATCGCACTGGGCGCCATGATGATCAGCCAGTTCGACGATCTCGGCCGCTATATTGGCAGCCTGCTTTCCGATACCCCCGTCGACACCTCCAATATGTCCTGGTGGCGCGCGATACTGGCCAAAGGAGCGGACTGGGCAGCCAGTATGTTCCAGTGGCTGGCCTGGCTGATTGCGATTGCCGTGGTGCTGCTGTTCTTCATGGTGTATGGCTACCTGTTCGGCATCATCACCAACATCATCGCGGCCCCCTTTAACGGCCTTCTCGCCGAAAAGGTGGAAGAGCTGCTCACCGGACACCCTCCGCCCCCGGAAGCACTGCACAGCATGGTATTCCGCACCCTTGGGCGCGAGCTGCGCAAACTGATGTATTTCATCGGCTGGGGCATAGTGATCTTCATCATCGCCCTGCTCACCAGCTGGACCGTGTTCATTCCTGCAATACTCACCGCCCTCTGGGGCGCCTGGTGCATGGCCATCCAGTATGTGGATTATCCGCTGGACAACCACCAGCGCTCGTTTGGCGAACTGAAACGTGTGCTGATGCGCAAGAAGCTCACCACCCTCGGTTTCGGCGGCAGCGTAATGCTGGCGAAGATGGTGCCGGTACTGAATATCTTTGTGATGCCCGCAGCAGTGGCTGGCGGTACCGCACTTTGGGTCGAGAGAATCTGGGCCGATGGTGACCCCGGCAAAGGACCAAATGGAAAAGGGCCAAACGGGAAAGGGACAAATGAAAAAAGTATCCCGGTAGAAACACCACCGGCAACGGCAAAAAAGAAATGGCCCAAGGGCATTGAGGGCCCGGATCAATAAACCTTACAGACACAAAAAACGCGGGATTTCCCCGCGTTTTTTGTTTTAACCGTACGAACCGAATTTTGATCGTACGACTCAGTGCAATTTATCGACGGGGGCGACCACCGCCGCCACGGCGATTGCCGCCACCGCTGCGATTGCCACCGCGGCCACCGCGCTCATCCCGATCGGGATAATTGCGCTTCACATGCACTTTCGGCGGTTGCTCCAGCAATTCTTCCGGCGGAACCTCGCATTTCAGCTTGTTACCCAGCAATTGCTCGATGGGCTCCAGGCGCATGGCATCGTCTTCACAAGCAAAACTGATGGAAGTGCCGCTCTTGCCGGCGCGGCCAGTACGGCCAATCCGGTGCACGTAATCTTCCGGCTCTTCCGGCAGGGTGTAGTTCACCACGTGGCTGATGCCATCGATATGAATACCACGGCCCGCCACGTCAGTGGCAACCAGCACCTTGGATTTGCCGGTTTTGAAATCTTCCAGGGTGCGTACACGCTTGTTCTGGGCGACTTCGCCCGACAACAGGCCAGCATTGATCCCGTGGGCCATCAGGTTTTCGTGCAGCCGGCGACACTGGTCGCGGCGGTTGGCGAAGACAATCAGACTCTCCACATCGTCCTGACGCACGATGTTGTACAGCAGCGGGTATTTTTCCTCGCCCGACACCAGGTATACGTGCTGGGTAACCGTATCGGTCGCCACGCGCTCCGGCTCGATTTCCACAATGATGGGGTCGGTGGTCCACTGCTCTACCAGGTCGTCCACTTCCGGGGTGAAGGTGGCAGAGAAGAACATGGTCTGGCGGTGTGTCTTGCGCGGGGTCTGGCGCACGATGCGGCGCACCTGGGGGATAAAGCCCATATCCAGCATGCGGTCCGCTTCGTCGATCACCAGGATTTCCGTCTGGTCCAGGAAGCAATCGCGGTTGCTGACGAAATCCAGCAGGCGACCGGGGGTGGCGACGAGAATGTCCACCAGGCGCTCGTTCAGCGCCTTCTGCTGCTTTTGGTAATCCATACCGCCAACCAGCGTATGAATTTCCAGATCCGTGTGCTTACACAGGTTTTTGGCGTCGTCGGCAATCTGCATCACCAGCTCCCGCGTCGGCGCAATGATCAGGGCGCGGGCTTCACCGGCATAGCGCTCCCCGTCAAAGGGGTGCTTGAGCAGGTCGTCGATGACAGTGATCAGGAAGGCGGCGGTCTTGCCGGTGCCGGTCTGGGCTTTACCGACCAGGTCGTGACCGTTGAGGGTTTCCGGAAGAGACTTGCCCTGGATTGGCGAACAGTACTGGTATCCCAGATCAGAGATGGCGTGCATCAGCGGCAGGGGCAGATCCAGATCGTGGAAACGCACCTTGCCTTCCTGGGGCTCCACCTGAAACTCGTCCAGGCTCCAGGGCTTGGCCGGGGCAGGGGCCGGCTTACGAGAGCGGGTATTTTCACCGCTGCGGCGCTGGTTGCGCCGGCGACCGCCGCCAGACTTACCCTCTTCTCGGGACTCAGAAGACACTTCGCGATCAGGCTTGGAGCTGGTGGCCTTGGGTTCTGAGGGCGCTTGAGGCTTGTCGGACGAACGGCGGAAGAACTTACCTATCAACGGAATACTCGCTTAATGATCAAATATTCAGCGAGTATACCATCTATATGCATAGATAAAGCTATAGCGCCTTTGAGCCCGTTTTTGAGCCCGGTTAAGGGTCGCAATAGCGAACAGCAACCCGGCTCAGCTTTCCAGCAGCCCCCGCCGCCGGGCAACCCAGTAATCCAGGCTTACAAATCGTCCGCCGCCAGTGAACAGCAGCGCCAGCAACATGAGGAAGTAAGTGGCCGCAAACTCGATACCGTTTTTCAGCACGGTAAAGTTGCCGGCCTCGGTCAGCCACGCATAGTTTCCGTGCTCCTTGAGCAGCTCCACCGCCTTTTCTTTGCGCACCAGCGCCTCTTCGATCAGATCCTTGCGCCACTCCCAGGGCATCATCAGTGTTTGCTCCGGCAGTGCGTGCCAACCGTACTGCCAGTGGGCTGTCACTGCCGCCACCGCCATGGTGAACATCAGCGGAATTACCGCGAGACGTACCCCCAAACCCAGCACCAGGGCGATACCGCCGAGAAATTCCGTCAACGCCGCCAGCCAGGCCAACAATACCGGTGCCGGCAGTCCCAGGCCCCAGTCCGGATTGCCAAACCAGGCGGCGACATCCTCGATACTGCCCAGCTTGTTGAAACCGGCCAAGATAAAGATAGGCCCCAGGAACAGACGCAACCCCAAGGGCCCCAAACCCTCCAGCGGCCGCAGTAGATTCAGAAAACGCCGGTAAATCCGATTGAACCCGCTGTTGCTGCCATCCATAATTCGCTCCCCCGTATGCCGGGCTGATTTGCCATAGTGAACTGGTCGGAGCCAACCCAGGATTCTTACAGTCCTGGCGAGTGCGATCCGGGCGAGTAAACCTCAGCGCCAAGTCAGCTCCCAACAGTTTAGCCAGCCGTAGTCCCCCCATGCCAAGACTCTACCGACGCGCCACAGCCACCGAGCTGCGCCACCTTGCCAATCTCGGCGGCCCACTGGTGGTCAGCAACCTGGCGGTGGTGAGCATGGGCGTTACCGACACCATCGTCGCCGGCCAGTCCGGCGAGATCAATCTGGCGGGGCTGGCCCTCGGCTCCAGCATCTGGGCGGTGTGTGCGGTGACCCTGATCGGTATGCTGGCGGCGATATCACCGGTAGTGGCCAACCTGCGCGGTGCCCGTGACGAACAGGGCTGTGCACAGCAGATGAGTCAGTCGGTATGGATTGCACTGGTCGGCGGCTTGCTCGTCGCGGCGGCCCTGCTGGCAGCCCCGCTGTGGAGTCAGTGGGTGCAAACCGAAGAACCGGTGCGCAAGGTGATGGTCCAGTATTTACTGGCACTGGCGACCGGCACCCTGCCCTTCGCCTTCGGCAGTGCACTGCGGGGTTACTGCGAGGGAATGGGCCAGGTACGACCGGTGATGCGGATTTATCTCGCTGCGGCGGCGCTCAATATCCCGCTGGACCTGCTGTTCGTATTTGGCTGGGGGCCGATTCCGGCCATGGGCGGTGCCGGTTGCGGCTGGGCCACCAGCCTGGTGTGCTGGTGTATTGCCATCGCCCTTTACTGGCATGCGGGGCGTGATCCCGCGTACCACGCCCTGGATCTCAAGCTGCTGCCACCGCCACCGCACTGGCCTACTCTGCGGCACCTGCTGGCGGTAGGTATGCCCATCTGCATCGGCGCCGCCAGTGAGGTTACCTTTTTCGCCAGCCTGACCCTGCTGCTGGCATCCTACGGCGCCACCATTGTCGCCGCCCACCAGATTGGCCTGAGTATCGGCTCCACCTTTTACCTGGTTGCACTGGCGCTGGCACAGGCCGTCAGCATTCGCACGGCGCAGGTACTCGGCCAGAAGAGACCGAAACGCGCACGCTTTGTCAGCATCGTGGGGGTCAGTAGTGGCTTTGTATACGCCCTGTTCACGGGCATAGCACTGATCGCCCTGCGGGATCTGTTGGTACTCGCTTACACCGCAAACCCGGACATTATTGCCATCGCCAGTAACCTGTTGTTGCTCGCTGCCGCTTTCCAACTGGTGGATGTCACCCAGGCCATGGCCTGGGGAGCGCTGCGAGGCTACAAGGACACCCGGGTACCCATGTACCTGCAGCTGTTTTCCTACTGGCTGGTAGGCCTGGCCAGCGCTTACTGGCTGGGAGAGCAGTACTGGGGGGTCTACGGATACTGGACCGGCATCTGTATCGGCCTCGGCACTGCCGCGGTGTTGCTACTGTTGCGCCTGAAACGCACCAGCTTCCGGGCCCTGGCTGTGAAACCGGCCACAGGCTGATTGCGAAAATCGCCAAATATCGCGCAATTCGCCGGGAACCGATTGGCTATACTCGCGCTCTCACCAACCTGACCTCTGCATCTTCGGCGCCAGTTGTTACTACATCTGTTAATGCGCCTTTTTAACCGTCAACGGAGTATTTCATGCGTTGTCGCTCTCTGAGCCTTTCCCTGCTGCTGAGCCTCAGCAGTGTTTCCGCCCACCTGATTGCGGAAGAATCCGACGAATTCGGAGCGCCGCAGGAGAGTGCACAACCCACCGCGGAACAGCCCCAACCTCAGAGCGACGCAGAAACGACGCCAACCCAGCAAAAGCAGCTGACCACCGACGCCGCAACGGATTCCGATACCCAGGACAAGCCGGCGATGCCGCAGGCAAAAAGTATTGAGCTGGACAAGCCGGTTTCCGAACAGGAGCTGGTGACACCGCCACAAGCGGAGCCGGCAGACGAGCCCACCACGGATTCGCCGCCGCAGGAACCTGCCGAACCGCAGCCCACCCCAGAGGAACAGCCGGCAGCACCCGTGGGCCGGGCACTGCAGATACTCGGTGCGGAAGTGCCACCGGCCACCTCTACCCGCCTGCCCTGGTCACCCAGCCAGCACTTCGAGGGCGTGTACAGTGCCACACCGGTGCTGGTGGTGAATGGCGCCGAAACAGGCCCGACCCTGTGCATTACCGCGGCCATTCACGGCGATGAATTGAACGGTATCGAAACCGTGCGCCGGGTGATGTACAACCTGAACCCGGAAACCCTCAAGGGCGTAGTGATCGGGGTCCCCATTGTGAATATGCAGGGATTTCACCGCAGCTCCCGCTACCTGACCGACCGCCGCGACCTCAACCGGCACTTTCCGGGCGATAAAAACGGCTCCTCGGCCTCACGCATTGCACGTTCGTTTTTTGACGAAGTGGTGGTGCACTGCAACGCCATCGTCGACCTGCACACCGGGTCTTTTTATCGCACCAACCTGCCTCAGCTGCGCGGCGACCTCAGCGATCCCAAGGTGGTGAAGCTCACCAAAGGTTTCGGCTCCACCGTGGTCCTGCACAGCGACGGTGCCAGTGGCACCCTGCGCCGCGCCGCCGTTGACGCAGGTATCCCCACCGTCACCCTGGAAGCCGGCGCACCCATGGTGCTGGACGAACTCTCGGTCAGCCACAGCGTCAAGGGTATCCGCACCCTGCTCAACCAGTTGGGTATGGTCAACAAGTTCCGTCTCTGGGGCGAGCCGGAACCGGTCTACTACAACTCCACCTGGCAGCGCGCCACCACCGGCGGCATCATTTTCAGCAAGGTGCAGCTGGGAGAATTTGTCAGCAAGGGCGACCTGCTGGGTACCGTCACCAACCCGATCACCAATGTGCGCAAGGAGATCCGCTCCCAGTACAACGGGCGCATTCTCGGTATGGCCATGAACCAGGTAGTACAACCGGGGTTTGCCGCTTACCACATCGGCATTCAGGCACCGGAAGAACAGATCCCGGCACCGGAGGAAGTGACTGCTGAAGCAGAGCCACTTAATGACGCCGCTGCACCAGCCAGTAAAGAAACGCCGGCACCGCAGGATGCGGCAACGTCAGCCGATACACCGGCGGCCGAGTCTCTGGATGAAACCCAGCCGGCTACCGATCACGATGAGGAGAGCGAGGAGGACTGACCAATTCAGCGCCTTTTCGTTTTGACAAGCCCATCAGCCCCTCCGCGAGAGGGGCCTCGCGGAACATCCCCATGGATGGGGGAACGGGGTACCTGACCCGCGCCTCACTCCACCCACCATCCCCAGGGCATCCAATTCCCCATTAGCCCCATCAGGTTGCCCCAGCCCAGCCCAGCCCAGCCCAGCCCAGCCCAGCCCAGCCCAGCCCAGCCCAGCCCAGCCCAGCCCAGCCCAGCCCAAAGTATTGACAACCCAGCTTCGCACACCTAATCTCGACCCAACTGTACTACAACACACAGCACAGATAATACAGAAACAGGTGCCACCATGTCCCGAACTGTCCCATTGATGTTGCAGCTCAGCGCTGCGGATCCGCGACCGATCAGCCGGCAGATTATCGATGCTATCCGCCTCCAGATCGCGAGTGGCGAGTTACCCGTAGGTGCCCAGTTGCCGAGTGTGCGAGGTCTGGCAAAACAGCTCACCGTAAACCCGAACACCATCGCCAAAGCCTACAGCGAACTCAGCAACCAGGGCTGGCTGGATTCCCGCCAGGGCCTTGGCCTCTTCGTCGCCGCACCGCGACAACAACTGTCCGATGACGAGCGTGAGCGCCGTCTCGGGATCGCCATCGACAGCTTCGTGGCTGAGGTCGTCGGCCTGAATTACACCAAGCGCGAAATCCTTGACCGTATGGATGCTGAACTAAAACCGGTACTCGGTCAGACACATAGCAAACGTCGCGCGTGACGCATGGAGCACAAGATGTCCTCTCTCGAACTGAAAATCGTCCGACAAGGCATATCCGAGCCAGCGGTCACATCGACATTCGTCATCGAAACGAAAGACCTCTCACTTCGCTATGGAAACAAGCTCGCACTGAAGAATCTCAGTTTGCAAATTCCACCGGGGCGTATCCACGCGATCGTAGGGGCAAATGGCGCGGGCAAGTCATCACTGTTTCGCATCCTGCTAGGCTTCCAGTCACAAACCAGTGGCAGCGCAGAAATCCTTGGACGTAATTGTGGCGCGTTGCGGGAATGCGACCGCGCCCGTATCGGTTTTGTCAACGAGGAACACAGTCTCCCCTCCTGGCTGCGCATCAACGAAGTGGTCGCAATGCAGCGCAGACTCTATCCACAGTGGAACGAGGCACGTTACCGCAATATCGTTGGCCACTTCAGTGTCGATGACGCCCAGCGTATTCGCGAGCTGTCGCGCGGCGAACGCGCCGGGGTAAATCTCGCGATAGCGATGGCCCAATCCCCGGAGTTGCTGATCCTCGATGAACCAACGCTCGGGCTCGATGTTGTCGCCAAGCGCGCCTTTCTCGAAGCCGTGCTGTCGTCAGTGGAGGATACCGGCAGCAGTATTATCTATTGCTCACATCAAATGGAGGAGATTGAGCGGTTAGCGGACAATCTGATCGTATTGGAACGCGGCGAGCTGGTGCATATGTCCCCGCCGGATGAGTTTTGTGAGCGCGTCTCGCTATGGGTTGCCGAATTCCCCTTCCTGTCTTCCGGTGCAGAATACTTGCCCGGCGTGCTGCAAGTGCAGCGTATCGACGGGCTGTTTCATTTTATTGTGCTGGACCGGGACGAAAGCTTTGGCCAGCATTTGAAAGACAAGGGCGCCCGCAGCGTATGGCAGGGAGCTGTGGATCTGGATCGCGCAGTGAATGCCTTCCTCACCCGTAATCACGCACGCCCCTTGCCCACCGAGACAGAAAAACACAGTACTAAGGAGATCGCCCTGTGAAAGATCTCTACCTCTCGGAGCTTCGCCGTTTCCGCTGGCTGGCGCTAGCCGCTGCGATAGTAAATCTGCTGCTACTGATCTTCCTGAACCGCGTCACCAATCTGCTGCAGATGTCCTTCCTCGAAGCACTGCCGCTGCTCTTTATTTTTATGAGCGTAGGTTTAGTGCTCGCGATTGCCCAGGTTGGCAGCTATCGCAAACCAAGTCAGTGGACCTGGCTGATGCATCGTCCACTTGCGCCTGCGCGCATTTTTGGCGCTCTGGCGCTATCGGCACTGACACTACTCATCGTCGCCATTTCCCTGCCCATGCTGGCGCTGGTCATCGGTACCGACGTCATGACGACCCGAGTGGTCGACCTGCGGCATTACCTGTTGATCGCGCACCTGCTCGGTTTCACCATGATGGCCTGGATGGCGGGCGCGCATGCGTGTGTCAGCCGTAGCCGTGCGGCTATCGCCATATTCTTTGCTCCACTTGTACTGAGCCTGCATCTCGTTTCGACAATCGCATTACTGGTGCCAGTGATGCTGACACTGGTGTGGCTTGGTTACATCACACTGCGCAGTTTCCGCGCGAATCGCGAAGCGCCAATTCAGGGCATTGCAACTCTGCTTGCCACGGCGTTGCCACTGCAGCTGGGACTTTTTCTGTTCTGTGCCGTGATCTTCCGCTTCCTGTTTGTCACCGGCGGCATACTTCTCGGCGTCGACCCGCTAAATACTGACTATCCGCCGAAAGGTGGGCTGATCGAAACAGAACGCTCCGAACCCCATGAGGAAATTGCGCTGGGGCTGGTCAACAGTGAAGATCCGCGCGCTTCCTCGTGGCAAACGCAATTGCCGCTGCTCGAGCCCACGCGGTTCGGCCCCTGGCTAAAGCGCTTCCCGCTGCACCAGCAACTCAGCAATTTCCAACTTCCCACCGGCTGGTACGACAAGGAAAGAAAGATCGATTGGACATTCAGCCACGACGAAATGCTGTTCATCGGTCGCGACCCAGAAAGCGGAACCACAAAGGGCGTATTCGGACGCGGTGGTGCAAATGAGACCACACCTTTCTTCGCCGTACCTGTGGCGACAGACGAGGGAGATCTGCTTACGCCGCACACCCTCTACGGCATTGACGATGATACCCAGACAGTGGAACAGCGACTCGCGCTGCAGATGAGCGAGAACGAACGGTTCACTGCTATGCCCCAACGCGCGTTTGACCGCATGCTGATCCTGACAAACCAGCGCCTGATCGTGCTGCGTGAAGATCACCGCGCCGCTGCGAATATCAAGCCACTGTTGTCGGACTGGGCGATTGAATTACCACGCGGCTCGCAAAACCTGGAATCCGTCACCCTCGCGGAACTCATGGATGGTTGGCTGGTATCGTTTGTCTATGGCAACGGCATGCGACAGATCGGGTTCAGCCAGTTCAATGCCACTGCGTCTCCCTGGCAACAGGTGCTCTTCGTCGATGCCGACGGCAACGGGCGTGTGGTCGGCGAGAGGGAAATCAACCCGGATTTCCCTGTACTCCAGCGCACTTACTGGTGGGTATCGCCGGTGATGGATTTGGTCCGCACCTTGCCAGAAATGGCACTCGATAAGGGGCTGACTTGGCCGATGACGGTAACTATATTCCCGCGCGCCCCGGCGCTGTACGCGGCACTAGTACTCATTCTGCTATCAACCGGCGCTGCCTGGTGGTGGATCCGCGGCACGCGTATGCCAGTCGGTCGCCGCCGCGTGTGGCTAGCCAATTGTGCGCTTATCGGGCTACCCGCCTTACTCAGCCTGCTTCTACTAGAGCCAAGGGAAGTAGGGCCAAGGAATGTAGGGCCAAAGAAAGTAAAACAAAGGGAAGCGCGTATATGACGGCTTACGCGCGAGCATGTTGTGTATTTCTGCTGTCGCTTGCCGTTACCTGCCCCACACAGGCGACTGAAGGAAATACCGATCAGGCGCTACAAACAGCAAAACACATTGCCGAAAATTCACAAGCTGCGCCGCATATTTCCCGCGATGCCTTCATGCAACCTGCCAGAGTGCGGGATCTGTCCATGTCGCCGGATGGGCGCTGGTTGACCTTCCGACGCGATACGGAGCAACGGATTGAACTCTGGCTGCGGGAAATCGAGAGTGGCAAGTCACGGCGCATCTTGCCGAACAGCGACCAGGTCGCGGTTTATTGGTCTGGTGACGGCGCACGTATCTGGGTAGCAGATGAACAAGGCATTGGTGTATTCGATATCGGCACCAAGACCAGCCGCCGGATATTCCGGTTCGATGATGCACGCCAGCAAGCACTCTGGACGGTGGACCGGTATGCACCAGCATTTGCCGTACTGAGCGAAAAAATCGCCGACAACGGCAAGTGGCTGCACCGCTACCTGACAATTGACGCAGACGGGAAAACCCAGGTTGTTTATGAATCGCGCAAGGCCCTGCAAAGCGCCCTGCTCAATGCCGACGGAAGCTTGCGCTATATCGCCGGATATGACGGTGACGCGTTCGACACCGTAATCTGGAAGCAGGAAAAGGGCACCAAACAAGAACTGATGCGCTGCCCACTACCGGAGCGCTGCCACCCGATTTCCTATGCCTTCGCCGGGGCAGCAAATGAGTCCGTCTGGGCACTGGCGCACAACGGCGAAGATCGGGCGGTGCTACAGCGATTCGATACCCGCTTGAAGAAGTGGGAGATACTGCATCAGGATCCGCGCCGCATAGCGGATGCCGTGTCCGTTGTCATGCAGCCCGACGGACTGGACTGGCTGGCGATCGCCTACCGTCCCGATCGCGTCCAATGGCATGGACGCCTTGCCGAAACAGATTCAAAACTCGACATCGTAAAGACAAAACTGCCCCCGGATTTGCAAGACGCGAATCTCGATATCAAACCGGCCAGCGATGGTAGTCGATGGTTTATTCAGGCGATCAAGGCAAACCAGCTTTATCATCGATATTTTCTCTACGATGTCACAGAACAATTGCTGACCCCACTTTTTGAGCAGGAAAGTCAAAGCGCTGTCACACCGGAACAGATGAGCAACTCGCTGCCAGTGCAATGGCGTGGCAGGGATGGCATGTTGCTGCACGGATATGTCTACCTGCCGAAAGGGATACCACTAAACGAAGCACCACTGATCGCAATGATTCACGGAGGTCCTTACAGCCGCTCCTTTGGCGAAAACGATATCGGCGCACAGTTGCTGACCAATCGCGGCTATATCGTTTTCAAACCCAATTTCCGCGCCTCAATCGGTTACGGTGTGAATTACGTGAAAGCAGCAGGTGGTGATTTTGGCAAACATGGTGTGCTGGATGACATTATCACCGGCCTCGATCACTTGATCGCAAACGGTATCGGCAACGCAAAGCGACAGGCGGTTGTCGGCCACTCCTTCGGCGGCTATGCCAGCCTGATGGCAGTGACACATCACCCCAAGCGTTTCGCGTTTGCGGTACCGAGCGCGGCGCCGGTGGATATGGCCTGGACAATGGAAGATATTGCCATTGAGGGCGGCAGTGCCTTGTCCGCAGACGGCCCACCACTCGAGGTGCTTTTCCCCAAATACGGCGTCCCCTATGGCGACGAATCGTGGCACGAGCAGATGCATCGCGATTCGCCATTGATGCATGCAAAAAACCTCTCGACGCCGGTGTATCTCTGGGCGGGCGCGAAGGACGACCGCGTCGCGGTGGAGAGCAATGTACGCTACATGGCGGAAGCGAATGCCGATTTCACGCCCACGTTACTGATCGATCCGGAGTCGGGACACAGCCCTGGCGAGCGCATAAATGCAGAAGCGCTGGGGTGGTTAATTGAAGCGGCAGCGCACAGACATTTCGGCGGCGGTGTTACAAAGCCATCGCCCGAGCTGGAGAGGTTCCTGAAGAAAAACCTGCGTGCGGGAGGGAGCAATTTACAGGAGTAAAATCGACCGTCTGCCGACACAAGAAGATCAGCAGGTTGCGAGTCCCCTTTACAGGGGCTCTCGAATCGACACCAACCGGATCGGTTCAGGCTGTAACGTAATATGATCAATATCAAAACGCTGAATAAGCGTTTTCCGCAATCGTTCTAACACCTGGGGCCAAGCGGACAAATCATCAACAACGATGTGTGCCGATAGCGAAATCATACTGCTGTCCAGGCGCCAGATATGCAGGTCGTGCACCGAGCGCACGCCGTCAACGGCCGCCATGGCTTCGCCCACCACCGGCAGACTCAACTCTCTGGGCACCCGCTCCATCAATACATCGACGGCATCCCGCAGTAGCCTCAAGCTCGAGAACAGAATCAGCACACAGATCAGCACCGACAGCAACGGATCTATCGGTGTCCAGCCGGTGAAGTAAATCACCGCGCCGGCAATCAGCGCCGCCACAGAACCCAGCAGATCCCCCATCACATGCAACAGCGCACCGCGGATATTCAGGGTCTGCTCCCCCCGGTGCAGCACCCAGGCTACCGCCACATTTACCAGCAGGCCGATGGATGCAATGAGCATCACCATACCGCCCTGCACCGGCTGCGGATCGCGCAGGCGATGGAATGCCGCAATCGCGATGCCGATAACAATCAACAGCATGAACACGGCATTGAAGATGGCCGCGAGTACTTCCGCGCGCCCCCAGCCAAACGACATTTCCCGGCTGGCCGGCTTCTGCGCAAGTAGTGCGGCAACGGCGCCGAGAGCCAGGGAAAATGAATCGGTCACCATGTGGCCGGCATCGCCCAGCAGGGCCAGTGAGCCGGAAATCCAGCCGCCGATGGCTTCCACCACAGCAAATGCCAGGGTAATGACAAGGCCCCACACCAAGGGTTTGAGATGGTTTCCGCCACCGTGATGGTGAGCGCGGTGATGGGCGTGATCGTGCATAGCTTCCCTCTTGCGACGACTTTTTGTTGGCCCTATCTGTGCAAGGACCGGTTACGACGAGCTGTGATATCGGCCGAGGGTGATACGTTCCCGCCCGGCATAGTCAAGCCGGGTTTCTACATCGGTGTAGCCCGCATCGGAAAAAATCCGGCGCGCCGCCTTACCCTGATCCCACCCGTGCTCCACCAGCAGTAGGCCGGTACCCCGGAAAAAACCGCGCGCGTCCGCGGCGATCTGGCGGATATCCGCCAGCCCGGCCTCTTCCGCCACCAGTGCAGACAGCGGCTCAAAACGCACATCACCTTCACGCAGGTGGGGGTCTTGGGGGTCGATATAGGGAGGATTGCTGACAATCACATCGAAACGCTCGTCCGCCAGCGCTGCAAACCAGTCACTCTGTAGCAGCCGCACATTGGCAAAGCCCAACTGCTGGCGATTTTCTTCCGCCAGCGCTACCGCAGCGGGCATTTTGTCCAGAGCCAGAATCTGCCAGCCGGGCTTCTCACTGGCCAGCGCCAGTGCAATGGCACCGGTGCCGGTACCGAGGTCCAGCAGCGATAGATTGTCTTCTGGGCAGAGCGCCAATACGGTCTCCACCAGCACCTCGGTATCCGGGCGCGGGATCAGAGTAGCGCGATTGACCTTGAGCGGCAGTGACCAGAATTCCCGGGAACCGGTCAGGTGCGCCACCGGTTCACCGGCGAGGCGACGTTGAAACAGGCGGTCGAATGCGGCCTGCTGCGTATCATCCAGTGGATGCTCCGGCCAGGTGTACAGCCAGGCGCGACTCTTGCCTAGCAGGTGACACAGGAGCACCTCCAGGTCCAGGCGCGGGCTGTCGCTTTGTGCCAGTTCCGTCGCCCGCAGCAGGTTTTCCTTCACCGTGGCCATGGGCTCAGTGCTGCCCCAACGCCGCCAGCTGATCCGCCTGGTATTCGGTGCGCAGGGGGTCGATGACTTCCTCCAGCGCGCCCTGCATCACCTCATCCAGCTTGTACAGGGTCAGGCCGATTCGGTGGTCGGTCACCCGGCCCTGGGGGAAGTTGTAGGTGCGGATACGCTCGGAGCGGTCGCCGCTGCCCACCAGGTTTCTGCGCGCGTCGGAGATTTCCTGGGCGGCGGCGGACTCCTGGGCGCTGTTCAGCTTGGCCTGCAGCAGGGCCATGGCCTTGGCGCGGTTCTTGTGCTGGGAGCGCTCGTCCTGGCACTCCACCACAATACCGGTGGGAATATGGGTCAGGCGCACCGCCGAGTCGGTTTTGTTGACGTGCTGGCCGCCGGCGCCGGAGGCGCGATAGGTATCGGTACGCAGGTCTGCTTTATTGATCTCAATCGCATCGCGCTCATCGGGCTCTGGCATCACCGCTACAGTACAGGCCGACGTGTGAATACGCCCCTGGGATTCGGTTTCCGGCACCCGCTGCACCCGGTGGGCACCGGATTCGAATTTGAGCCGCGCATAAACATCATCCCCCGCCACACGGGTGATGATCTCCTTGTAGCCACCGTGCTCACCGGGGTTTTCACTGATCACCTCGATGCGCCAGCCCTGCTTCTCGCCATAGCGGGAATACATGCGGAACAGGTCGCCGGAGAAAATTGCCGCCTCATCACCGCCGGTGCCAGCACGGATTTCCAGGTAGACGTTTTTGCGGTCATTGGGATCCCGCGGCAACAACAGAGTCTGCAACTCGTTTTCCAGCGGCTCCAGTTGCGCCTGGGCCTCGCGCAGCTCTTCCTGGGCCATTTCACGCATTTCCGCGTCGCTCTCTTCGAGCATCTCGCGGGCGGCGGCCATGTCTTCCTGCAGGGTTTTATAGCGGCTGTAGCATTTGACCACTTCTTCCAGCTCGGAATACTCCCGCGACAGTTCGCGGAACTGCTCCTGATCGCTGATGATCTCCGCATCCCCCAACAGCGCGGAGACCTCCTCGTGGCGCTCCACCAAGTTGTCGAGTTTGTGTTGTACCGAATCTTTCATTTACTTGAGTTTCTTCTTATCCGGCGTATTCGCCGGCAAATCGGTTTCCGGGGCCGACGCATCTGGCGCCAGGCCAATAATTTCCCGCGCGATGCGCAGACGCTCAAGGTCGCCCTCGGCGGTCGCTTGCCGCAGGGCCACGGTGGGCGCGTGAATCAATTTGTTGGTGAGCGAGCGGGCCAGCTGCTCCAGCAACTGCTCCGGATCGCCACCGGTGCGCAGCTGCACCAGAGCCTTCTCCAGTTCGTCTTTACTGACCGACTGGGCCTGCTGGCGATAGCTGCGAATGGAATCCACCGCCTGCAGACTGCGGTGCTCGCGCATAAAAATCCGCGCGGCGGCATCGACAATTTCATCTGCCGCTTCGGCGGCCTTTTCCCGCAGGCGCTTGCCCTCGTCGATCACCCCCCGCAGGTCATCCACGGTGTAGAGATAGACGTCGTCCAGCTTGCCCACCTGGGACTCGATATCCCGCGGCACCGCGATATCCACCATAAACATGGGGCGGTGGCGGCGCTGCTTGAGGGCACTCTCCACCGCGCCTTTGCCGAGAATCGGCAACTGACTGGCAGTGGAGCTGATCACAATATCCGCCCGCGGCAGGTAGTCGGGAATATCCGCCAGCAGTATCGCCTCGGCGCCAAAATCCTGCGCCAGCGATTGGGCGCGATTGAGGGTGCGGTTGGCGACGATTAACTGTTTGACGCCTTTATCCAGCAAGTGCCGGGCCACCAGTTCGATGGTCTCGCCGGCACCGATGAGCAGCGCCGTCTGCTGGCCCAGGTCGGTAAAGATACGCGATGCCAGGGAAACCGCGGCAAACGCCACGGATACCGGGTTTTCGCCAATCGCTGTCTCGGTGCGCACTTTCTTGGCCACCGAAAACACCTGCTGAAACACATTGTGCAGGGTAGAACCCACGCTGCCGGACTCCCGCGCCACCGCATAGGCGGACTTCATCTGCCCGAGGATCTGCGGCTCGCCGAGTACCAGTGAGTCCAAACCGCAGGCCACGCGCATCATGTGCCGCACCGCCGACTCATCGGTGAACTGATAATGGCAGCCGGTCAGCTGCTCCAGTGGCACCTTGTGATAGTTCGAGATCCAGGCCAGAACCGACTCAGCAGTCACCTCACCGTAAATCTCGGTTCGGTTACAGGTAGAAAGAATCGCCAGTTCCGGGCAGTCCAGCGCCGCCCGCGCCTCCGCCAGCGCGCTGGGCATCACTTCCGGGGCGAACGCCACCCGCTCGCGCACGGCGACGGGCGCGCTATCGTGATTGATTCCCAGGGCGAGGATTGGCATAGATACTCGTCGTCATTGGTCGTTTTTCCGGGAAGCCACAGGGCTCCCCGGGGTAAAAGGCTGCACATTGTCCGGGGCTGCCGCACGCCATGCAAGAGGAAGCAGCCTATGCCCCTGATAGCCTGGCGATGACCGGAACCTGTCCGTGTCGCCGCAACCGCGCAGCCCGGACCATCCACAGCCCCTTGTCCGGCACACCCTTAAGGCAGTTTATGCACAAGGATTAAATAGGTGCTGACTTTGCCGCTGAAACTGCTCGGGTGCCAACGGCGCCGGAATTCAGAACTAGAATTATACGGCGATAACCCGGAAAAATACGCCAACAGGCGCCCCCAACCAATTCGGATGACACCAGTGGCTAACCCCGCTGTGTGAGGTATCACCTCTGTCATTTGGCCGGCCAGCCCCTACTCCGGGCCGGATTCAGGGCGCGAACGTACGGACACGTTTCTATGCAGCTTTTCTTTGCACTCTCCAAGTCGGTCTCCATGGCAGCCTCCATGATATTCACCGGCGCGGGGCCACAGACCGCCCACCTGCAACGCAGGATCCTCAAGCCCGCCAAAGATCTGCCTCCCGCGACCCGGGGCCAGCGCCAGGGCCTGCTCGTCACCGCCATCTCGGCGGCCATTCTCAGCGCCTGCACCCAGCAGCCCCAATTTGCCGCGGGAGAGCCGACGGCCCCCCTGCCTCCGCCGTACCAAGCAACGACCGAACAAGGAGAGCCAGGCAGTGTCGACCCGCAGACAACATCGACCACCCAGCCTCAAGCCCCCGCAGACCGGCAAGCCGGCAACCGCGAAGAGGTCGCTGACGCCCGGGACAAAGAAAAGGCCAAACCCTTCCCGATCGAAACCTTCTATACCCTGCTGGTGGCCGAAGTCGCCGGCAACCGCGAGCAGTATGATCTGGCACTGGCCAATTATTACTTTCAGGCCGAGCGCACCAAGGATGCCGGCGTGGCCGCTCGCGCCACCCGCATCGCCCGCTTCCTGAACGCCCGCCGCGCTGCATTGCGCTCTGCACAACTGTGGGTAGAGCTGGAGCCGGAGAACCCCGATGCCCAACTGGCCGCTACCGCGGAACTGACCCTTGCCGGTGAATTTGAGAGCGCCATGCGGCATGCCGAGCTGGCACTGGACCTGGGCGGCGATGCCCCGCTGCAATCAGTCGCGGCCACGGCAGTGGACAACGAGGAACTCGCCGCCAAAGTCCTGCCGGAATTCCGCCGCCTTTCGGGGAAATACCCCCACAACCATGAAGTATCCCTGGCGCTCGCCATGCTACTGCGTGCCAACAACAAACATGCTGAGGCACTGACACTGACGCGCCAGGTACAGGAAAAGGATCCCGCGCTTCTAGATGCCCCACTGCTCGAATCCCATATCCTGATCGACATGGGGCGTGAAAAGGAAGCGCGCAAGCTGCTGGAAAACCTCGTCGCCCTGTACCCAAAGGAAAGCCGCTTGCGCCTGCAGTATGCGCGCCTGCTGATTCGCGAAGACCTGGACATGGCACAGCAGCAATTTGCCGAGCTGGTAAAACAACGCCCCAACGACGGCAACCTGATTCTGTCCCTGGCACTCATCCAGTACGAAACCAAACAATTCGACAGTGCTAAAGCCATGCTGGAAAAACTGCTGGCGATGGAAGAGCATGAGTCAGCCGCACATTTTTACCTTGCCGGTATCGCAGAGCAGCAGGGCGATGTCCGCCAGGCAGTAACCCATTACCACAACGTGCGACCGGGCAGCGATTACGTGCAGGCCATTACCCGCGGCACCGCGTTGCTGGCTGCCAACGGCGAGCTTGACGAAGCGCACAAATGGTTTGAAGAACTGCGCCACCGCCACGCCGACCAGCATGAACAGTTTTATTTATTGCAAACTGAACTTCTGACAAAGCACGGCTATCTGAAAGAAGCGCAAACACTGCTGGCCAGTGCAATCGAGGCCAACAGTGACAGCAAGCGCCTGATTTATGCCCACGCAATGACCAGCGATCAGCTGGGGGATATGGCAAATTTTGAGCTGGGTTTGCGCAAACTGTTGTCCCGCGATCCGGATAATGCGAACCTGCTGAACACGCTGGGATACAAACTGCTTTCTTACGATGATCGCCTAAACGAAGCCCTGGTGCTGATCACCAAGGCTCTGGAGCTCAGCCCGGATGACCCTGCCATCATCGACAGCATGGGCTGGGCGCACCATCGTTTAGGCAATCACAGCCTGGCTGTGGAATATCTGCAAAAAGCCCTGGGGCTGATGCCGGATCACGAAATCGCGGCCCACCTCGGCGAGGCACTCTGGGCACTGGGTGAACGCCAACAGGCGATGCAGGTATGGGAGCAGGGGTTGCAGAAAAACCCAGAGAGCAAACTCATTCCCGCTGCGATGCAGCGGCTACAAGACCAACAAAGACTGGAACAGCATGTCACGGAAAGCTGAAGTTCTCTCCCTATCGTCTTTCTCTCTCCCCTATCGCAGCGCGCAACGCGCGCTGCAACTCACTGCGGCACTGCTGCTTCTGGGCGTGGTGGGCTGCAGTTCACAGAAGCCGCAACCAGAACAACCGCCGGCACAGACCTCTCAAGCTCAGTCCGCCACGTCACTGCAGCGCTGGGAAGCCCAGGGCAAGCTCGGCGTTCGCTCACCGAAGGAAAACGGCAGCGCCAACCTGACCTGGCAACAGGCCAACAGCAATTACCGCATTCACCTGAGCGGCCCACTGGGCGCAGGTGCCACAGTGATCAGCGGTTCCCCGGGCGGTGTCAGCCTGCAGCGCGGCAATGAGCCCGCGGTATTTGCTTCCAACGCAGGACAGCTGACCGAGCAAATCATGGGCTGGCCGCTGCCGGTATCAGAAATGTTTTACTGGGTGCGCGGACTGGCGGCTCCCGGCGCCATTGCCGGCCAACAGAAAAACGCCCAGGGTCTGCTGCAGGGACTGCAACAAGCGGGGTGGCAATTGAACTTCAGCGGTTACCAGTCCGTAGGTCCTTATCAGTTACCCACCCGCATCAAAGCCTCGACCAATCAGGCTGCCGGCCCCGTCAGCGTCACGGTCGTCATCAAGGACTGGCAACCCCGATAACCGGGATTACCTGCGCCGCGCTCTTTACTGCGGTGTTCTCTCTGGTTGGCGGCTGCTAAAATTGCCGCCAACCTGCTGCCCCCGGGGCAATTCTTCTCAGTACACCTTCTCACGGCCACTTCCGATAACAACAATGACCTCCTTCACCCTTTGCGCGCCCGCCAAACTGAATCTGATGCTGCGTATTCTCGGCCGTCGCGATGACGGCTATCACGAGCTGCAGACCGTATTTCAATTGCTGGATTACGGCGACACTCTCCGCTTCGAGGCCAGAGCGGATAACCGGATCGAGCTGAGCTGCCCCGGCGTTGACGTCAAAGCCGAAGACAATCTGATTTATCGCGCCGCGCAAGCCTTGCGCCAGGTCAGTGGAAAACCGCACCTCGGCGCGACCATTACTGTGGATAAAATTCTACCTGCCGGCGGAGGTATCGGCGGTGGCAGCAGCGATGCCGCTACTACGCTGCTGGGGCTAAACCAGTTGTGGCAATGCCATCTGGGCCTGGACCAGCTGGCGGATCTGGGGCGGCAACTGGGAGCCGATGTGCCGGTCTTTGTACGTGGACACAGCGCGTTTGCCGAAGGCGTAGGCGAGCGACTGACCCCGGTATCTATCACGCCAAAGTGGTATCTGGTACTGACCCCCGCCTGCCATGTGAGCACCGGCGCGTTATTTTCCGATCCACGTTTGACAAGAGATTCCGCCGCAATTACATTAGCGGCCCTTCGCGACAGGCGGTTGAACACACACTGGCTGAACACCTATGCCGGTAACGATTTTCAACCGCTCGTAGAAACTCTCTACCCTGAAGTGCGGCAAGCCCGAGAGTGGCTTTCCCAGCACGCAGAGGCACAACTGACGGGAACCGGCGCCTGTGTTTTTGCCGGCTTCGAGTCAGAAGCGGCGGCACACCAAGTGTTCGCGCTGCGGCCTGAAGGATGGAAAGGGTTTGTTGCTGCAGGTGTTGATCAATCCCCTGCACACAGGCAACTCGCGAAATTTGCAGCAAGCGTCTAAATTGACTAACTGCAACATTGCTGGGGTGTAGCCAAGCGGTAAGGCAGCGGGTTTTGATCCCGTCATGCGAAGGTTCGAATCCTTCCACCCCAGCCATTTCCTTATTTAAGTTTTCAGGAATTCATCCATGAATTCCTGAAAAGACGCTAAGCGCGGCGCATGTCCGCCCTTAGCTTCCGCCAAACCAGTTGCACTGGTTTGCGGGCGAGCCATCCATGGCTCGCTTTGGAGCTTCGGGTCCACCCCCGATAACCGGCCGATCAGGCCCACCCTCTACACTTGCATCAAATGGTCGCCCAATGAAAAGGCATCACACTAACCTGCAAGCAGTTCGCGCTCCGAAACTCACCTGAATTTCACTAAAATCATCTACTCCCAACGAAAAAGGTACTCGCAGTGGCTGACTTAATGGTCTTCACCGGCAACGCAAACCCGGAACTGGCACAAAAGATTGTTGACCATATGGCGATACCGCTGGGAGAGGCGGTGGTTAAGCGCTTTTCCGATGGTGAGATCGCGGTCGAAATTACCGATAACGTACGCGGACGCGACGTTTTCGTGGTGCAGTCCACCTGCCAGCCTACCAACCGCAACATCATGGAGCTGATCCTGCTGGTGGACGCCCTGCGCCGCGCCTCTGCGGGCCGCATCACCGCGGTAGTCCCCTACTTCGGCTACGCGCGCCAGGATCGCCGCGTCCGCTCCCAGCGGGTACCGATTTCCGCCAAAGTTGTCGCCGACATGATGGTCAGCGTGGGTATCGACCGGGTTCTGACCGTCGACCTGCACGCAGAGCAGATCCAGGGCTTCTTTGATGTGCCTGTGGATAACGTTTACGGCTCTTCTGTCCTGCTGGACGATATCGAGCGTCAGAATTACGAAGACCTGGTGGTTGTATCCCCGGATATCGGCGGTGTAGTGCGCGCCCGCGCAGTGGCAAAGAGCCTGGATTGCGATCTGGCGATCATCGATAAGCGCCGTCCGGCGGCCAACGTGGCCGAAGTAATGAACATCATCGGTGAAGTCAGTGGCCGCACCTGCCTGCTGGTGGACGATATGGTGGATACCGCGGGCACCCTGTGCAACGCCGCCAGCGCCCTGAAAGAGCATGGCGCCACCAAGGTAGTCGCCTACTGTACCCACCCGGTACTGTCCGGTAAGGCGATCGAAAACCTGAACAACTCCGTGATGGATGAACTGGTAGTCACCGACTCCATCCCGCTGGGCGACAAAATGAAGCTGGCCCCCAAGATCCGCCAGCTGACCCTTTCCGCGATGCTGGCCGAATCCATGCGCCGCATCAGCAACGAAGAGTCGCTCTCCGCGATGTTCCGCTAGTAATCCCCAGCACTTCCCCTTAGAATACGCGCCCGCCCGGCACTGCCGGGCGTTTACTATTGGGCGTTTCAATAGATTCTGCCCAGCTTATTAGCAATGCCAGAAGATTCCGGTCGCAGGTTCTTCTGGACAGACAACCTGAGGTTTACCCCATGTCTGAATTTAAATTGAATGCCAGCGTCCGCAGCGACGAAGGGAAAGGTGCGAGCCGCCGCCTGCGTCGCCTGGAAGCAAAAGTTCCTGCCATCATCTACGGTGGCGAAGTTGAGCCGCAGTCCATCTCCCTGCTGCAGAAAGACATGTTCAAGGCACTGGAAAACGAAGCGGTTTACTCTTCCGTTCTGACCCTGAGCGTTGACGGCAAAGAAGAGACCGTGATCCTGCGCGATCTGCAGCGTCACCCGGCTAAAGCCATCCTGCTGCACGCTGACTTCCAGCGCGTTTCTGCAGACACCAAAGTTCACGTGAAAGTGCCCCTGCACTTCCTGAACGAAGAAACCTGCAAAGGCGTTAAGGCCGGCGGTATCGTTTCTCACACCCTGAACGAGCTGGACATCACTGCCCCGGCTTCCAAGCTGCCTGAGTTCATCGAAGTGGACCTGGCTGACCTGGAAATGGACGGCACTGTACACATCTCCGACATCAAACTGCCGGCTGGCGTTGAGTCTGTAGATCTGGCCCACGGCGAAGATCACGACCTGGTTGTAGCTTCTGTTCACAAGCCGCGTGGCGCTGTTGAAGCTGAAGCTGCCGAAGGCGAAGAGTCCGGCGAAGAATAAGCCGTTACTCGTTCAACTAAGGTAAAGCACCTTGAGTAAGGCTCCGGACACGCCCATCCAGTTGATTGTGGGCCTGGGTAACCCAGGTCCCGAATACGACCGGACGCGTCATAACGCCGGAGCCGACTTTGTCTCCGAGCTGGCCCGTATTCACGGCACCCAGCTAACGGCAGACAGCAAATATCACGGCCTCTCCGGCCGTGTGCGGATCGGCGGGCAGGACATCCGCCTGCTGATTCCCACCACCTTTATGAATCGCAGCGGCCAGGCAGTGGCTCCGCTGGCGAATTTCTTCAAGATTCCCGTCGAGGCTATTCTGGTCGCTCACGATGAGCTGGACCTGCCCTGCGGCACTGCGCGCCTGAAAAGCGGCGGCGGCCACGGTGGCCACAATGGCCTGCGCGACATCATTGCATCCATGGGGAACAACCGGGATTTCATGCGTTTGCGCCTCGGCGTCGGCCACCCCGGTAATGCCCGCGATGTTGTGAATTACGTCCTGCAGCGCGCGCCCCGCGTTGAACAGGATCAACTGGCCGAGGCCATCGACCGCTCAGTGGATGTCATGCCTACCGCTGCCAGTGGCGACTGGAATGGCGCCATGAAGGTGCTGCACACCAGCACCAAAGCCACCTCCAAGTCCCAGTGACCATCTAACCAATTACCTAAGTAAGTACTGCGGCCCCGACACCGGCGCCCCGGCACAAACACCACCTACAGGATTCAGACCATGGGTTTTACTTGCGGCATCGTCGGCCTGCCCAATGTGGGCAAATCCACTCTGTTCAATGCCCTGACCAAAGCGGGCATCGATGCAGAAAACTTCCCCTTCTGCACCATTGAGCCCAATGCCGGCATAGTACCTGTACCGGATCCGCGCCTGGACAAGCTGGCCGAGATCGTAAAGCCGCAAAAGCTGATTCCTACCACCATGGAATTCACCGATATCGCGGGCCTGGTGGCCGGCGCCTCCAAAGGGGAAGGCCTGGGTAACAAGTTCCTCGCCAACATCCGCGAGACCGACGCCATTGCCCACGTTGTGCGCTGCTTTGAAGACGACAACGTCATCCACGTAGCCAACAAGGTGCACCCGGTAGCGGACATCGAGGTGATCAACACCGAGCTGGCGCTGGCGGACCTGGATACCGTAGAAAAAGCCCTGCTGCGCTACACCCGCGCCGCCAAGGGCCAGGACAAGCACGCCATCAAAATGAAGGCGCTGCTGGAGAAGATCCAACCGCACCTGGATGAAGCCAAGCCTCTGCGCTCCTTCGCCCTGAATGACGACGAGCTGGCCGCCCTCAAGGAACTGAGCCTGCTCACCATCAAGCCCACCATGTATATCGCCAACGTGGATGAGGACGGCTTCGAGAACAACCCGCACCTGGATGCGGTCGCTGCGATCGCCGCAGAAGAAAATGCCGTTCTGGTGCCTATCTGCAACAAACTGGAAGCAGAAATTGCCGAACTGGACGACGAAGAGAAGCAGGAATTCCTGGAAGAGCTGGGCATGGAAGAGCCGGGCCTGAACCGGGTGATTCGCGCCGGCTACCAGCTGCTGGGCCTGCACACCTACTTCACCGCCGGTGTGAAAGAAGTGCGCGCCTGGACCATCCCCCTGGGAGCCACCGCACCGCAGGCGGCGGGCAAGATCCACACGGATTTCGAGAAAGGCTTCATTCGCGCGGAAGTCGTCGGTTACAACGATTTCGTCGCCAACAAAGGCGAAGCTGGCGCCAAGGAAGCGGGCAAGTGGCGTCTTGAGGGTAAAGAATATGTCGTTGCCGACGGCGACGTGGTGCACTTCCGCTTCAACGTCTGATCCTCGCGCCTCCCCTCGGCCAAGGTTTTGGCATCCACCCGGGACTCCACAAGAGTCCCGGGGCCCTTCTGAAATCCGCCACCCGCGGAAATCATGTCTGCAACAACCGCATAGTAGGTTGCCATGTACCCATCCAACTGGAGAGTCGGTCTGCCGCTGGCGCTGACCACCGCCTTTCTCTGGGCACTGCTCCCCATCGCCATGAAAGGCCTGATCGCCGACATGGATTCCACCACCATCACCTGGTATCGCTTTTTTGGCGCGGCGTTGTTTGCCGGCGCCTGGTACGGCTGGCGGCGAGAACTGGAGCTGGGAAAATTACTGCAAGGCAAGCTTCTGCCCTACACCCTGCTGGCCGTTGGCGGCCTCCTCGCCAACTACATCGCCTATGCCACCGGACTCAACTACATCACGCCCGGAGCACTACAGGTATTGATCCAGCTGGCACCGCTGTTGCTGCTGATCTTCAGTGTCTTCTGGCTGGGTGAACGCTTTTCCCCGCGCCAGTGGATGGGTGTTGCGCTGGTGTGCATCGGCCTGCCGCTGTTTTTCAACCTGCGCATCGGTGAGCTAGTTGCCGGGGAAGACCGGCAGTACCTGTTCGGGGTTGCCCTGGTTGCCATTGCGGCGGTTACCTGGGCGGTGTACGGCCTCTTCCAGAAAAAAATCGTCGCCGTCTCCCGCCCACAAAATCTCCTGGTCATGATTTATCTGGCGGGCACCCTGTGCTTCCTGCCGGTCGCCAAACCCTCCAGCGCCCTGCAGCTGGGCGCTCTGGGCTGGGCACTTCTGCTGTTTTTGACCGCCAACACCCTCATTGCCTACGGCGCCTTCGCCAAGGCCATGGCAGCCTGGGAGGCATCGCGGGTCAGCGCCACCCTGGCACTGGTACCGCTCATGACGCTCGGCCTGAGCAGTATCATCGGCGCCCTGTGGCCAGAATACATTGAGGTAGAACCGATGAACTGGATCAGCTGGGTTGGCGCCATAACCGTTGTAATAGGCTCACTATTGGCTGCCATCGGCCGCGGGCGCTGATAGAGTCAGGGCTGACGCCTTGCGCGCTAAGCTACTGATTAAATTAGTAAAAAGGGTGTTGACACTCTCACCTCATCCCCCTATTATTCGCGCCCTCGGTTAGCCGAGTTTGTTTGTGGCAAGGTAGCTCAGCTGGTTAGAGCGCAGCACTCATAATGCTGAGGTCGGGAGTTCAAGTCTCCCCCTTGCTACCATCTTATTCTCGTGAATCCAGCTTCACGAAACCCGATACTGGGGTGTAGCCAAGCGGTAAGGCAGCGGGTTTTGATCCCGTCATGCGAAGGTTCGAATCCTTCCACCCCAGCCATATTCAGCAGTGTCTGAAACGAAAAGGCGATCCATTGGATCGCCTTTTTTGTTTTTCTAGCCGGTTTCTTTCTCGAACAGCCTTCCCGAACAACCTTTCCCGAATAGCCATCTTCAGACAACAACAGTATCTGAGCCTCAGGATCCGGACAGCAATCGCTCCCCTTCCGGAAAAATCGCTTCCACCGCATTCTTCCCGCTCCGTCGCTCCCTCGCCAATTGCCGCCTTAGCCCCAGCCAGCGCAACGCTTCAAAACCACCGAGACACACGATGACGGAAACAGAAGCCAGTGCAGCCCCCAAGGCTCCCAGGGTCGAACGCTCGGAAATACAGGTCCACACAAACTGCACAACGCACAGCATGGCCACCACCAGCAGGGTAGGACGTCGGCCGATCAACCCGACCACAAAAACCCCCAGCGGGGCGCCAAGGGCCACTACCGGCGCAGCGGCAAGCCAGTTGCCGAACACACCAGGTTGCCAGCCTCCAGACAGACTTTTCACGACCACCCCGACCACCGATGAAAACGCCATCACCACCACCGATGTGGGAATCGCGACCTTGAGATCGACCCGGCTCAGCAACACCAGCGCCGCGTAAACCACCATATCGATACCAACGCCCGTCACTGATACGGCGCTAAACCCGGACACAGCCCCCAACAGCAGGCCTACACGGAAATCCTGCGGGCACCGCGGATCGCCGGCGTGATCATGCCCGGTAATCTCTTTCAGTCGGTACAGGTGAAGAATTCCGAAACTCCCCCAGATCACCGCAAACACCAGCTTTACCCACAATTCAGGAACCAGCGGCGCAAAGAAAACGATACCCAGGGGGGTTGCGAACAGACTGCCAACAAGCGCCCCGCGCAACATGGACCAGGCCAGCGGTTGCCGGCGACAAAAGATGAAAATACTGGCGCTGACCATACCGATGGACTGCACCGCAAAACTGAAGTCCCGGCCGAGACTCGCTGGCATATCAAACAGAAGAACTAGGACAGGAAAGCCCACCGTGCCACCCCCCATCGGGGTAGAACCCGCGGCGTAACTGCCAACGGCCATGGACAAGGCCATGGGCCAATGCTCTACCACCAGCGGCCAGTAACCCTGGACAAACACCAGCAGCCCCCAGAGCGCATAAAAAAGCCCCAGGAAGATTAGCCAGGCGGAATAGCGTTTGAGGAACATTTGAGGAACATAGGTAGGGAGAGTATCAGGGCCTCAGGAATTGAGGCCCCGGGAAGGTCGCACCGGAAACCCGATCCGACCTCAGACGCGCTCAGCCTATTGCTCAGGCGCCAGCCTGCATCTTGGCCAGACGGGAGAACTGATGCATGGAGCTCAGCTGCGCGTACAGCGGCGCCAGGAAACCACGCTTGCGGAAATCGGCGAAGTCTTCTTCACCCAGCTCGTTCAGCTTCTTCTCATCAACCATGTAGATACCGGTCAGGTTGATCTTCTCACCACCGGCGTTAACCGCTACGTTCTGGGTGGTCAGCAGGTCTTTCTCGGCCAGGATGGTGATGAACGCTTTGGTCATCTGGTCGCTTTCCAGGTAGCCCACCAGGGACTCTTTCTTCGCCTTCAGGTACTCGGACTCTTCACCGGCATCATTGAACAGGGCGTTACCCTCTGCTTCGCCAACAACCGGGCTGTTCTCGATCAGGCCAACCATCAGGCGCTCTTTGTCTTCACCAGCAGGCGCCAGGACGAAAGGATGGTTGCGCACAGCACCAGGAACGAAAACACCTTTCCAGCTTTCGCCATCAACAAACAGGTTTTCGCCTACTTTCAGGCTCAGCAGCGCAACAGACTGGAACTGGTCAGTTTCGGAATTCTTTACGAAAACGATCGGGTATTCAGCACCCAGGCGGGCGAATTCGTGAGCAGTAACCGGCACCATGTGTGCGTTTTTGACGTGCTCAAAGGTCCCCAATTCACGGACTTTCAGTTTGCCGTGAACGTCGCTGCGCAGAGGAACGATTTTTGGGGCTTCTACAGTGGCCATACAACACCTTATTGAAATTTGAAGTTATTCTAAAAAACCCGGTCAGTATATTTTTTATACTCAAAAAGGGAAGCCAAAAAATACACCAGACAGACAGAAGTTGCCAGCAATTCCTGCATCGCAGGCATGCTCCGCCCCTCTATCAACCGCACATAGATACCAGACCAGCACCCTACTCGTAACTGACAAACAAATTGGCGGTCAAGCGCCCCTCCATGGGACAGGAGTTGATACTTTTGTCCGAGAGGATATTGGCACTGTGCAGCAGATTACCCTTGTAGATCACTACCCGATTGAACCTGGCGGGTACAAATCCCACCTTGTCGAACAGATCGTCAGAGTCAAAGCAATACTTTTGCGGGCGGCGATATTTGTTGAACTCGAGATAACAGCAATCCAGGTAGTGCTCGACCCTTTCCGGGGTAATGGACTCGTAACGACTACTCTTGTGCTGGTAGAACCCCGTTCCGCCATGGGTTTCATCGCAGAGGTACAGCAGTATGGCGTAAAGCCCGGGCGCACTGGTGTCGAAATGGGGCGCTCGCTGCAGCGGCCCCAGCTCCTCTTCCGGCACGGTTATGAGGTTGAGGGTTTCCTGGTGGATCGTGAGCTTTTTTTCGGGGGCTAGCGCGAACTGCTCCCGCACTACGGCATCCAGCCGGCTCATCATTTGCTCCGCATGCTCCGGCGGAGCCGACGCCCTCACCCCCGGATAACCCTTGCGTTCCGCCGCAATCGGCCAGGGAGCGAAACTGGACGCTTTGGCAAACGCCACCAACTCTTCCGGGCTCTCAAGGAAGTCATCGATAACAACGACCGTATTTTTTTCATTGCCGACGTTTAGTACTTGCATGTCCAACGTAATCAAATCCAATCAGATACAAAGCGCCACTAATCTAACACCGAAATTCCAGTAGTTTCCAACCCCCGACACCAGGTATTGGCCCCCTACTGGACTCAAACCCTGCTCAGGTGTCGCTGCAAAGCCGTCAACCAATCCCTGTGGGACATCAACTCTGAAGCCAGCTGTTCGGAACGCTTTCTGGCTTTCTCAATAATACCCTTGGAACTGGCCATCTCCCGCCCACCAAGCGTGATGCCCCTGGTGGAAAAATGCATCCCGTAAAGTACAAACAGGTAGTTCTCCACACCGAAAAGATCGAAGGTGCTGAAAAAGTCCGTACTTTTTGGCGTCGCTACCGACCACCTTTCCAGCCGCTCATTTAAAGTATCTGAGCGCGGCGCATTCTCGGTACAGTCCACCCAGAACGGCGTATCCCGGCGATCTGAAATGCAATAGTGGAGCTGAACAAAATCAATAACCCTGTCCCAGGTGTAACGTACCGCTCGATTGTAATAGCCGGTAAGCGAGGGAATATCTTCCACAAATCGGGGAAAGCTCTTCGCCAGTAAATTGGCAGAAAAGTCAGTGACCAGAATAGAGGTGGCCTCCAGAGGTTCAACAAACCCCTGCGCCAACCCCAGGGCAACGCAGTTTTTCTTCCAGAATTCCTGCCGGAAACCGATTTTCATCGGAATCTTACGCACCTCATCCGCGGACAGCTCGCGTCCCAGATACTGCGAAAACTCAGACAGCGCTTCCGCTTCCGACTGATGATGACTGGAATAAACGCACCCGAGGCCCCGCCTGTTAGTGAGCGGAATATCCCAGATCCAGCCCGCCTTGTGCGCATGGGCGGTGGTATAGGGCTGAATAGCACTGGTTGCCTCAGTAGGCTCCTGAAGCACCAGGGCGGTATCCGTCAATATCTGTGCGGATTTATCTTCGAATGGTGTCTGCAGCGCTCCCCCCAACAACACAGCGCTAAAGCCACTACAGTCGATATAAAAATCAAATGCCTCTTCTTCCCCATCGGCATAAACAAGCGATGAGATACTGCCCTCTGCAGTCAGGCGGACATCCTTGACCGTTGCAAACTTGTGCTTCACATCAAATCGCTTCTTCGCATTGGCAGCGATCAGCTCGGAAAACTTACCGGCATTGAAGTGGTAGGCATAGTCGACGGCGCCGACATAAGGAGGAGAGGATTTATGCTTTGGGCAGCGGTTTTTTTCCGCTGGAGCGTAACTGTCTGCCAACCAGGAGAAATCGAATTGATCGTCACCTAGGCAGTAGTCGGTAACATCAAAGCCTTCCGGATACGGTGTGCTAAACGGGTGGTAGTAAAAGTTATCCCGCGCACTCCCGGCACCCGCCATCCAGTTGGAAAACTTGATACCGGTCTTGAAGGTGGTGTCGCAGCTCGCCAGCAGATCAACCTCAGAAATGCCGAATTTATTCAGCGTTTCCTTGATTCTCGGCACTGTGCCCTCACCCACACCGATGACCGGCACATCTTTTGACTCGATAAGCGTGATCTCTATGTCAGGGTCCCGCGACAACTCCACACCCAGGTGGTTGGCTGCCATCCAGCCTGCGGTACCACCGCCGACAATCGCAATTTTTCTGATTTTCATCTCACTTATCTCCAGACAAAAAAAAGCCCAGCTGAAAGCTGGGCTTTTTCTTAGCTTAGGTTCTTAGAACTTGTAGCTTGCACCCAACTGGTACACCGCTTCGCCCTGGAAGGACCATGCAGGGAAACCTTCCTGCAGAGGACCTTTCATGCCGGTAGCAGAGGTATCTGCGCTAGCAGCGCCGTACTGGATGTCATCTTCTTCAAGCACGTTGATTGCTTCGAAGGTAACGTCCAGATTGTCGGTAGCATACCAGTAGAAGCTCAGGTCCAGAGAACCGAAGTCATCGTGCATACGGTTACCGTACCAGTAACCACCGTCACGAATCAGGTACTCGGAGCGGAAGTTGTATGCCGCACGCGCTGAGAAGGTATCGTTTTCCCAGTAACCTACCAGGTTATACGCATGCTCAGAAGACTCGGTGAAGATCGGCAGCTGATCCATGAAAGCGTCTTTCGGCGCTTCAGCATCAGTGTAGGTGTAGTTAGCCGCTACACCGAAGCCGTTGTCGAACGCGTGCTGGATTTGCAGCTCAAGACCCTGGATATCGGCACCGCCGGCATTTTTCAGGGATTCAACTGCCCAGGAGTCGCCACCGGCCGGATCTTCGAGGCCGATTTGCTGGTCGATCAGGATTTCAGAGGTAACGAAATCGTCGATAGACTTCACAAAGTAGGTCGCAGAAACCAGGTTGCCATCGCCGTAGTAGTATTCCAGAGCGATATCTGCACTGGTCGCTTTCATCGGCTGCAGGCCTTCACTACCAAAACGCTGAGTCTGGTTGTCGGCACGGTCATCGGCGAAACCAGCGTAGGTCACCAGCATGTCGTCGTAGGTCGGACGGCTGATTGCCTGAGAGGCAGACGCGCGCAGAACCCAGTCTTCAGCCAGCTCGTAGCGAACGGTTGCGCTAGGCAGTACGTCGCTGTAATCAGCGCTGTAAGAAGACAGAGAGTAAGCGTAACCGATGTTTGCCGCGATTTCGCCGGCCATCGGCTCGGTGCCATCCAGGTCGTACTGGGTACGGGTTGCATCAGTAGAGATGTAACGCAGACCGAAGTTACCGCTCAGGGCGCCGGATTCGAAAGTGAACATACCGTACAGAGCGGTATTTTCTTCGTTCAGCTCGGAGTAACCCGCACGCTCTTCCACCCAGCTGTCGATGCTGTCACGGGTAGCCGCAACCATCGCGCCCAGGTTGGGCTTGGGTGCAGTAAAGCCATGCTGACCGACTTCGAAAGTACCGTTGTACACGTCAGAGGCAGCAACTTGTGCAGGGTTGGTAACGATACCGCGGAATTTGCTGCGGTTTACATCGTGGTCGGTCCAGCGTACGCCGGTTTTGAAAGAAGTCAGCACGCCGACATTCAGGTCGAATTCCACATCCAACTGCGCGTAGCTTTCTTCGTCTTCAACCGGACCACTGGCAACTGCCCAGCCTTCCGGAGAGAGTACATCGCCGTAGTCTTCCAGAGACAGGCTCGGATCCAGAGTCGGCTTGATAATGATTTCTTTGCCGGTCGCGTCGATAGAACCTTGCCACAAAGACATGGTGTCGCCAGCGCGAACGCTCGGGAAGTGAGAGAAGTTGGTAGTGAAGTCGGTACCACCATCAGCTTTAGTAGAGCCGATGTTACCGCTTACACGGAAACCTTCGCCTTCGTATTCAGTGTTGAAATCGAAGGTATCAGAGCTCATGGAGGACTTACGGCCCCAGGTCTGGTTGAAGGTTTCGTTGCCCGGTGCACCGCTCGCCCAACCCGGAGCGAGGTCGCCGAACTGGGAGTTTTCAGTGGTGCTGGAAGTACACAGGCCAGCAGCATTGGTGGTGTGACAGGTCACATTGTCACCGGCCAGGGTGAACAGGTACAGGCTAGTGTTGGTGTTGTCCGCCTGCATGTCCAGGGACATGGCGTGCAGGGTGAAGGACAGCTCTTCAGTTGGCGCGTATTGCAGAGTCAGGTCCAGCGCGGTGCGCTCCTGGTCCTGCAGGAAGGTGGTCGGTGCAACGTCACCGGACCAGCGGTAGTCAGACTCGGTGCCGCGACGAACGTATTCACGGTCTTCTTTGGCGGCAGAAACCAGTACGCCGAAAGTTTCTTCGTCGTTTTTCCAGCTGTACAAGCCGGAAACTTCCGGAGCCACTTCGTCACTTACGGTGCCGACGCGAGCGGTGGTACCAATCCAGGCGGTATTGGAATCCAGGTCCAGAGGCTTGCGGGTTTTAACGATAACGGTACCGCCGATGCCACCTTCGTTCAGGTCAGCACGGGAGGACTTGTATACCTCGATGCCACCGATCAGCTCAGCGGGCAGCAGGGAGTAGTTGAAGCTACGGTCAACCGGAATGTTGTCGAACCAGCCGGTAGAGGCAACATTCTGACCATTCAGCTGAGTCAGGGTCATGGTTGGTGCTGCACCACGGATGGATACGGAAGCACCCTGACCGAAGGCACGGCCGACGGTGATACCCGGGATACGACCCAGGGCCTCACCCACGTCAGAGTCGGGGAACTTGCCCACGTCTTCTGCGGAAACGGCGTCAACCAGGTCGGTTGCGTCACGTTTGATATTTACGGCGTCTTGCAGAGCTCCACGAATACCGGTAACGGTAATTTCTTCCAGAGCTGCTTCCTGGGCAACTGCCAGCGGAGCCATCAGGCCACCACTCAGTACAGCTGCGCTGATCGAGAGAGCGAGTTTGTTGCGCTTTAGCATCGATTTCCCCTTCCTTTTTTATAGATATAAAGGTTTGGTTAGAAACTTTTTATTCACCTTGTACCGCCAAATGATAGCGCTGTCATTCAGTTTTATGATAGCGCTGTCATTCTCACGATCGACAATACACAGAAAGAAACTAAAAAGCTACAGGCCTACGGCGAAAATATCCGGGTATTTTGTCGATTCCTGTAACCGAAAACTGTCTAAAGTGACAAAAGTAAGGCGGGGACACAAAATTTCGGCGCCAAATAGGACAAAAATTATCCAAACCCAAGAGAGCGGGCCACTGTATAAGCGAACCATAGCCCCATATGGCTAGCCAAATACAACACTCCCGGCTAAAGCCGGGAGTGTTGGGTGCGCTATCAAATCACGCAGCGAACGTAAGACCGGTCACTCGATCTCTTTAATACGCATGGAGCTGGTGCCGCCCCCCATATTCAGGCGCTCACCCTGGGTAATCAGAATGCGCTGCCCTTTCTGGAATTCGACCCGGGCTCCCAGTACCTCGATGATGGCATCGGTCAAATGTCCAAGAGGTACAGAGGCAGGGTCAAACTCAATAGGCTCAACGCCGCGCAGCAGCACCAGCTGACGTGCAACCTGTGGATGACGGGTCAAGGCGTAGATTGGCAACTGAGTCGTGGCACGGGACATGATGCGCGGCGTTCGACCGGATTCGGTCAGGGCTGCCACGGCACAGAGGTTTTCCACGCGCGCCGCAGACTCAATAGCCGCCTGGGCGATCACAGTGTCGATACTTTCGGAACCAGACTTGGCTGATGCCGGGCGATTAGTAGTTCCCAGGTACTGCTCGGCACCCACTACCACTTCCGCCATGGACTCAACGGCGGCAACCGGGAAATCACCGGCGGCGGTTTCCGCTGACAGCATTACCGCGTCGGTGCCGTCCAATACCGCATTGGCCACATCCATCACTTCGGCGCGGGTCGGGGTCGGACTGGTGATCATCGACTCCATCATCTGGGTCGCGGTGATCACTCCACGGTTCAGGGCGTTGGCACGGTTGATCAGTTTCTTCTGTACACCGACCAGTGCCGCATCGCCGATTTCCACACCCAGATCGCCACGAGCAACCATGATGACATCGGAAGCGAGGATGATTTCATCCATCTGCGCATCGTCACCCACCGCCTCTGCACGCTCAACCTTGGCCACAATCGCCGCATTACTACCGGCTTCGCGCATGGCCTTGCGTGCAATCTCCAGGTCTTCCCCGCTGCGCGGGAAACTGACCGCAAGGAAATCTACATCCAGTTCGGCGGCGAGCTTAATGTCCCGGTAATCCTTTTCCGTTAGCGCCGGGGCTGACAGGCCGCCGCCCAACAGGTTGATACCTTTGTTGTTGGACAGTTTGCCGCCCTGCAGCACACGGCAGAAAAGTTTGGTGTTAGTGCCACCGGTGACTTCTAGGCGAATTTTGCCATCGTCCAGCAGCAGGATATTGCCGGGTTTGCAGTCGGCGATCAGGGAAGGGAAATCCACACCCACACGCTGCTGGTTGCCGCCTTCATTCGGGCAATCGGCGTCGAGGGTAAACTCCGCATTGTTCTCCAGGAAGATACTGCCTTCAGCAAAGCGGGCGATACGAATCTTGGGGCCCTGCAGGTCGCCAAGTACGGCCACCAGCTTGTTCTGCTCGGCAGCGGCACGGCGCACTTCTTCCACACGCTTGCGATGATCATCGGCACTACCGTGGGAGAAGTTCAGGCGCACGACATTGACGCCGGCGCGAATAATCTCGTCAATAACACGTGGCTTGTCAGTACCCGGGCCGAGTGTGGCAACAATTTTTGTATGGCGAATCATAATTGGCGGTATTCGTTTTTAAATGGATGTGAGACAGGTTTTGTTTTTATCGCAGTAACAGTTGCAGTCGCCGTTGACCGCTTTAGCAGAGCGCTAGAATTGAAAATCCGGAGCGGGTATTGCACCCACTCCGGTAGTAACGCCAGACGTTACCCGACTGTTATTACAGTCTTTGCGTTCCGGCCTTAAAGACCCTGGGCTTTTGCCATCGCCAGGCTGGTGTCGAGCATGCGGTGGGAGAAGCCCCACTCGTTGTCGTACCAGGCCATGACCTTCACCAGATTGCCGTTCACACGGGTGTGGTTGGCATCAAAGTGGCTGGACGCAGAGGTGTGGTTAAAGTCCACAGAAACCAGCGGCTGCTCGCAGAAAGACAGAACACCACCTTTGATGGTGCCGGCGGCATCGCTCATGATCGCGTTGATTTCTTCCGCAGTGGTTTCACGGCTGGCAATAAACTGGCAGTCCACCAGGGAAACATTGTTCACCGGTACACGTACCGCCATACCGTCCAGCTTGCCTTTCAGTTCCGGCAGTACCAGGCCTACGGCGGCAGCGGCGCCGGTTTTGGTCGGGATCATGTTGTCGGCAGCAGCGCGCGCACGGTAAATATCTTTGTGCACCGCGTCCTGGGTGTTCTGGTCGTTGGTATAGGCGTGAACGGTGGTCATAAAGCCACGCTCGATACCAATGGCGTCGTTCAGGACTTTGGCTACCGGGGCCAAGCAGTTGGTGGTGCAGGACGCATTGGAAACAACTTTGTGTTCTGCGGTGAGCTTGTCGTCATTAACGCCGTAAACCACGGTCAGGTCCGCATCACCGGAAGGGGCGGAAATCAGTACGGCTTTGGCACCGGCCTGCATGTGCTGAGAAGCCGCTTCCTTGCTGGTAAACAGGCCGGTACATTCCAGCACCAGATCGACTTCCAATTCACCCCAGGGCAGAGCTGCCGGGTTGCGCTCCTGGCAAACCTTGATGGTGTCACCACCGATCACCAGGTTTTCGCCGTCTACCGCAACTTCGGTGTTAAAGCGACCGTGTACAGTATCAAAACGCGTCAGGTGTGCATTCGCCTCTACCGGCGCCAGGTCATTGATGGCAACCAGCTGAATGCGGTCGTTGTAACCGGATTCATAAATAGCGCGGGTTACGTTGCGGCCGATGCGTCCATATCCATTGATAGCAATTCTGAGTTTCATATCGCTACACCCTCTGTGTCTTTAAAAAGTAAATTTTTGTTTTTTGAAGCCGGGTGTACTCCCCCCCGATGCTCCGTCGCTTACTACTAAACGTTCAAGCTCGCCGCCGGGCATCAGCCCTTCAGCTGAGAGGCCTCTTTGGCCAGGCGGGTAATTTCCGCCCAATTCTTTTCTGCCACCAGTTTCGGGGAGGCCATCCAGGAGCCGCCTACGCACACCACGTTAGACAGGCTCAGGTAGCTCAGGGCATTGCCGGGACCAACACCACCGGTGGGACAAAACTTGACTTGCGCCAGAGGGCCGCCGATGGACTTCAGCATCGGCACACCACCGGCCGCTTCTGCCGGGAAGAATTTTTGATAGCCGTAACCGCGCTCCAGCAAGCGCATGACTTCAGACGGGTTGGCAGCGCCTGGCAACATCGGCACAGATACATCCGCCGCCGCATCCAGCAGCGCTTCGGTAGCGCCCGGGCTTACCATGAAGGTCGCACCGGCGTCTACAGAGCGGCGAATGTCGCTGGCGTTCAAAACCGTACCGGTACCGATGTGCGCATCCGGCAGGTGCTTGGCGATTTCTTCCACCGCAGCCAGCGCCGCTTCAGTACGCAGGGTTACTTCCAGTACATTCAGACCGCCTTCGACCAGCGCCTGAGCCAGCGGCAGTGCGTCGCTCACATTTTCGATTACCAGTACCGGTACTACACCAGCCTGTTCCAGTACGGGGGCAAGACTCTGATTCATCGTCACTTCTTCCTAAAACTCTGTTCTCGTTTCTCGTTTTCTGAGCCCACGTTCGAGGACTCTTTTTTCAATTAGGGCGCCCAGTAAACAGTGACTGGCTTCAGCCCCTGTTTGAGAATGCTGCGCACCGGCATTTCCTGTTCGTCATCACCCAGCAAAGCCTGGCGGTACACTTTCAGCTTCTCTTCACCGGTAATCAGTAATTTTATTTCTTTCGCCTGCAAAATCGCGGCAAGGGTGAGCGTCATACGCTCGGTGTGCGCGCCGGTGACCGCACTCTGCTTTGCGGTAATGGCTTTGCACAGCTTGTCGGATTTAGGATCCAGCGCTTCGTCCAGGCCTTCAGCGAAAGGAAAGAATGACGCGGTATGGCCGTCATTTCCCATGCCCAGCAGACACACATCAAACGGACGCGGTAGCTCTTGGTAGGTGCGCTCGCAATCCGCTTCGCCCTCTGCCGGCGTTGCCGCGGCATTTTTCATACCCAGGCACGGAGCCTTGGCCGCTTCGTTTTGCAGCAGGCTGTTGGCAATAAATGCCAGGTTACTGCCCGCCTCATCTTTCTCCACCCAACGCTCGTCGACCAGGGCAACATTGACCTGCTGCCAGGGCAGCGGGCGACGGGAAAGCTCGCGGTAAACCGGTTCAGGGGAACTACCACCGCTCACCAAGAAGGTAGCCTGCCCGTTGGCTTTGATACCGGCGTGCAGTGCTGCGGCGCACTCGTTCGCCAGAGCCAGTGTGAGCCTTTCCCTGTCTGCAAAAAATTTTTCTTCGACCATGTGTAGGAACCGTATCTTGGAAATGCTGTTTGGTGAAATTGAATAACGTGTTACGGATTGCCACTAGTTCGCGTGCGAAATCAGGGGTTAAACCAGTGGTGACCATTTTCCGCCAGCAGCTGATTGGAAGCCTGTGGCCCCCAGGTACCGGAGCGGTACAGCTGCGGCTGGTTACTGGTTTCGCGCCAGTGGTCGATGATGGGGTCAACCCAGGCCCAGGCGGCAGCCACTTCTTCGCGGTGAATGAACAGCGCGGAGTTATTGGCAGCGGCATCCAGCATCAGGCGCTTGTAGGCGTCACTCTTGAAGCTGTCATAGGTATCGGACAGCGTCAGGTTCAGCTCAACCGGCTGCAATTCCATGGTGAGGCTGTCCATCTTTTTCGCCATCAACACCAGCTTGATGCTCTCTTCTGGCTGCAGGCGGATTACCAGGCGGTTCGGCAATACTTCGCCGGCCTCCGGCTGGTAAACACTGTGAGAAACGTTTTTGTACTGAATTACGATTTCTGCACAACGCTTCTCCATACGCTTACCGGTACGCAGGTAGAAAGGCACACCGGTCCAGCGCCAGTTGTCGATATGCGCGCGGATTGCCACGAAAGTCTCGGTGGTACTGTTGGGCGCCTTCAGCTCTTCCAGATAACCGGGGACCAGTTCTTTGCCCAGACCACCGGCCACGTACTGGCCACGCACGATATTTTTGTCCACATCGCCGCCAGTCAATGGGCGCAGGGCTTCCAGCACTTTGATTTTTTCCGAGCGGATATTGCGCGAGGACATGCTGTTGGGCGACTCCATCGCAATCAGGCACAGCAGCTGCAACAGGTGGTTCTGCACCATATCCCGCATAGCACCGGTGTCGTCGTAGAAGCCGGCGCGACCTTCCAGGCCAACGGTTTCAGAAATACTGATCTGGATGTGATCAATGGTCTTCGCATCCCACAGCTGTTCGAACAGCACGTTGCTGAAACGCAGTGCCAGCAGGTTCTGGACCGTTTCTTTACCCAGGTAGTGGTCAATACGGAAAATGCTTTCTTCCGCAAAGTACTCGGCAATTTTGCTGTTGATCTCGTCAGAGGTCTTGGCGTTGTAGCCCAGGGGTTTTTCGACCACTACGCGAGAGTTTTCGTGAATCAGGCCTTTAACAGAAAGGTTTTCGCAGCAGGGACCGAATACCGCCGGCGGAATCGCCAGGTAAAACAGGCGGGTACGCTTGGGATCGTTACCGAGGAGATCGACCAGCACATCCCACTGCTCGTCCGGCTTGGAAATATCCAGGGATACCGCGCGCAACATGGGGCTGAATTCTTTCCAGCTTTTTTCGTTGTACTCACCGTCGCGCAGGTGAGTTTTCAACGCCTGTTGCGCAGTCTTCAGGTACACATCTGCGTCTTCCTGACGACGGCAGACCGGCAGAATACGGGTGCCCTTGGCAAGACCGCCTTCAATGTAAGCCCGGTACAGCGCCGGAATCAGTTTGCGCAGTGACAGGTCTCCGCCGCCACCGAACAGTACCATGTCGAATGAGTTAGCCATTGTGTTTGCTCTCAAACAGTGGCGCGGGTGCCGGCTTTTCCAGCCGTCCCCGCGCGAAATTCAGTTAAAAAAGAATGCTTGCACCGGTTTCTGCGCCGCTTGCGAGCTTGCGCATATTCTTGAACAGGTCACGCCCCATGCCGGTGTCATTTCCGGACAAGTCGCATTCCGCCAGCGGACGCGCCGCCAGCTCTTCGTCACTTACTTCTACTTTGAGAACACCGGCTTCGGCGTCCAGCTCGATGATGTCGCCATCCTGAATCTTCGCGACCACACCACCTTCCAGCGCTTCCGGTGACAGGTGAATCGCTGCCGGTACCTTACCGGATGCACCCGACATGCGGCCGTCGGTAACCAGCGCCACCTTAAAACCACGATCCTGCAGTACGCCGAGCGCCGGGGTGAGTTTATGCAGCTCCGGCATGCCGTTGGCCTGAGGGCCCTGGAAACGCACTACCGCAACAAAATCTTTTTCCAGCTCGCCCGCTTTGAAGGCATCCAGCAGATCGTCCTGGCTGTTGAACACCACCGCCGGCGCTTTGACTTTCAGCTGCGGCGTTTTCAGTGCAGACACCTTGATCACGCTGTTACCCAGGTTGCCTTTCAGCAACTGCAGACCACCGTGCGGGGAGAAGGGATCACTGGCCGGACGAATGATGTCCGGGTTGCCGGACTCTTCCGCCGTCGGGCGCCAGACAACGCCGTCTTTGTCCGCATTCAGGAAAGGATCGTAGGTGTAAGGTTCCATACCGGAATCGCCCAGCACGGTGCTCACGTCGTTGTGCAGCAAGCCTGCACCCAGCAATTCGCGAATCAGGAACTGCATACCGCCAGCGGCGGCAAAGTGGTTAATGTCTGCAGTGCCATTCGGGTATACGTGGCACAGCAGCGGCACGATTTCGGAAAGCTCGGCCATGTCCTGCCAGGTGATCTGGATACCGGCAGCGCGCGCCATCGCCAGCAGGTGCATGGTGTGGTTGGTGGAACCACCGGTCGCGTGCAGGCCGACAATGCCGTTGACGAAGGCTTTCTCGGTCAGAATTTTTGCAATGGGCGTGTACTGGCTGGGTTCGCTGTTCTGCACCAGCTGTTTTACGGCGGCCGCGTTCAGTGCGTCGCGCAGCTCGGTGCCCGGATTCACAAAAGAACTACCCGGCAATTGCAGGCCCATGATTTCCACCAGCATCTGATTGCTGTTGGCAGTGCCGTAAAAGGTACAGGTACCGGCGCTGTGGTAGGACGCGCTCTCGGCTTCAAGCAGCTCCTTGCGCCCTACTTTGCCCTCGGCGTACAACTGGCGAACGCGCACTTTTTCCGCATTAGCGAGACCGGTTGGCATGGGGCCTGCAGGAATAAACATGGCCGGCAGGTGGCCGAAGGACAGAGCACCAATCACCAGACCGGGAACAATCTTGTCGCAGATGCCCAGGTACATGCTGCCGTCAAACATGTCGTGTGACAGGGAGATGGCCGTGGCCATGGCGATCACATCGCGGGAAAACAGTGACAGTTCCATACCCGGCTGGCCCTGGGTGACACCGTCACACATGGCGGGCACGCCACCGGCGACCTGCGCGGTAGCACCGTTGCGCAGGGCTTCTGCCTTGAGCATTTCCGGATAGGTGCCGTAGGGCTGGTGTGCCGACAGCATGTCGTTATAGGAAGTGACGATGGCCAGGTTGGGACCCTGGCCGGAGGCGATGAGGTTTTTGTCGTGGTCGCTGGACGCCGCCATGGCGTGCGCCAGGTTGCCGCAGGACAACTTGTGTCGCGCGCGACCTTTACCCTGGGCTCGCTCGACCTGGGCCAGGTAACTGGCCCGCGTCTCTTCGCTGCGGCGGATGATCCTGTCGGTCACCGCCTGTATCTGACTGTTTACCGCTGTTTTGTTTGCCATTGTGTTTAACTCTTCGGTTTTTTTATCAGCACGCCGTACAGTGTGTTTAAGCCTGTTCTCCGGCAGACTCAGCCATCTCTACTGCTGATGGCTCCGCGGGCGTTACCGCGCCGGTTTTGACCCGGCGGTAGTATTCGATCAACTGGACTGTGGATCCGTCTTCACCGGCCAGGTCACCAGAAGCCAGTTTTGGCTCAAGCTTGTTGGCCAGACCTTTACCCAGTTCCACTCCCCACTGATCGAAAGAATAAATTTGCAGGATCACACCCTGGGCGAAAATCTTGTGCTCGTAGAGTGCAATCAGGGCTCCCAGTGAATGGGGGCTCAACTCCTTCAAGAGTATTGTGTTACTTGGCTTTCCACCCCTGTGTACTTTGAACGGGGCCAGCCTTTTTATTTCATCCGCTGACAAGCCCTTGGCTGCCAGTTCGCGCTCTACCGACTCGGCGTCCACACCGTTCATCAGCGCCTGACTCTGGGCGAACATATTCGCCAGCAGAATCTCGTGGTGCCCCTCAAGGTCGTGCCCCGGGGCCACGCTGCCGATAAAGTCGGCGGGAACCACTTCTGGGCTCTGGTGCAGATACTGATAAAACGCATGCTGCCCGTTGATACCCGTCTGCCCCCATATTAGAGGGCCGGTGGCGTAGTCCACCTCATCCCCGGCACGGGTGGTAGATTTGCCGTTACTCTCCATGTCCGCCTGCTGCAGGTACGCCGGCAACATGTGCAGGGCCTGTTCGTAAGGCAAAACCGCGTGCGCCGGGTAGCCCATAAAGGTGCAGTACCAGACGCTCAGCAACGCCATAATCACCGGCGCGTTTTCTTCTAGTGGCGCCTCGCGGAAGTGGCGATCCATGCTCGCCGCCCCATCCAACAGTGCGCGGAAAGTCTCGAATCCGCAGGCAATGGCGATAGGCAGGCCAATTGCAGACCAGAGCGAAAAGCGCCCTCCCACCCAGTCCCAGAAACGGAAAGTCCGCTCCGGTAGCACCCCAAACTGCAGTGCCTTGTCAGGACTGGAGGTCACCGCAACAAAGTGTGCCTGGCGCAGTGACTCGAAAGACGCCTCCGGCGCCACCCGCTGCAGCCACTTCAGGGCACTGCGGGCATTGGTCATTGTCTCGCTGGTGGTAAACGTCTTTGACGAGACAATGAATAAAGTCGATTCGGCATCCAGGCCGGCCAGCACATCCGTGAGCTGGGCTCCATCCACATTGGATACAAAATGCACTGCGACATCGCCCTTCCGGTGGGCACGCAGTGCTTCGATGGCCGTCTGTGGCCCTAAATGAGAGCCGCCGACGCCAAGATTGACGACATCGGTGATCCGCTTACCGGTGTAGCTCGTCAGGTCGCCATTATGTAGTAAAACTACAAACTTTTTCAAGCGCTCTAATTCGGCCTCCGCCAGCTCAGTGACCGACTCACCACCAACCACCAGATCCTGTGCCAAACCTCCGCGCAGCGCTGGGTGCAGCACTGGCCGGCCTTCGGTGGCATTAATCGGTTTGCCAGCAAAGAAGTCCGCGCGCCACTGCTCCAGGTCAGCCTCTTTAGCCAAGCGTAGTAAATTTACGAGCGCAGCTTCATCCAGGTGGTTTTTGGAGTAATCCAGCAGAAATTCAGGTAACTCCAGCGAGAAACGCTGAGCGCGACCAGCATTTTCAGCAAAGAGTTCTGACAAGTGACGTTTCTTGATCTCGCCGGCCTGCTCCTGCAGCTGCCGCCAGATTGCGGATTGGGAAATTGCGGCGTGAGATTGCGGTTCGTGCATGATGTGCCCCCAGACTGTGGCAGGCGCGGTAAAATGGCGGCTGCCGGTTATTCTTATTTACCCCAATGCGAGAAACCCGACCCTTCACGAGCGATTCCCCACATAAATGACAACGCTGTCAATTTGGTGGCAGATTCACATAGTTGCGAAAGGCTGTCAATCGGGTTTGTAGTTTTGCTCCAAAATCTGCGGAGCAAACTGGCGCTCAGTGGCGGGAGTGAGCGAAAAGCGACTATCCTGCGGACAACCGCATTGAAAAACCCACATTGAGACGGTTAGTGGGGCAAAATGACCAGAAAGCCATCGTCCCGCGATGGTATAGCGGTTAAACTGCCCGGCTGGGCAAGACAAGGAACTAGCGCCGACTATGAAAAGCACCATCAATGATGTGGCCGCAAAGGCCGGGGTGTCGATCAAGACCGTTTCCCGGGTGATCAACAACGAGCCCTCCGTGCGTCCCGCGACCCGCAAAAAAGTCATGGATGCGGTGGAAGAGCTCCACTATCAGCCCAACCTGGCGGCGCGCAATCTGGCCGGAACCCGCAGTTACACCATTGCCTTTATTTACGACAACCCGAACGCCTACTACGTGATCGACATGCAGAACGGTATCCTGGAAGCCTGCAAGGCCCGGGGATACGAACTGCTGATTCACCCCAGCAACGCCAAGTCCCCCAGTGTGAACGATGAACTGCGGGCTCTGGTGGAGCACTCCAAGGTGGCCGGCGTGGTTCTGACCCCACCCTTCTCTGAAACCCAGTCGGTAATTGATGAGGTCAAGAAGCTCGGGCTCGATTATGTGCGTATCGTATCCAGCGGCGCTGCCGAAGGCGACGAAGACAACTGTATCCAGGTGGACGACGCCGCAGCGGCCTACGACATCACCAAGCACCTGATTGAACACGGCCACAAGCGTATCGGCTTTCTCTGCGGGGGTGAGGAACACGTTTCCACCCACGGCCGTATGGACGGCTACAAGGATGCGCTGCAACAGGCAGGTATCAGCATTGATCCGGAGCTGATCATCCCCGGTGAATACTCTTTCGATTCCGGCGTTGAGGGTGCCAAGCTGTTACTCGGCAAAGAGAATCCCCCCACCGCGATCTTCGCCAGCAACGATGAAATGGCGGCGGGCGCGTTGTTTGCAGCACGCCTGATGCATATCGAAATTCCCGAGCAACTGTCCATCGTCGGCTTCGAGGACAGCCCCTTCTCCCGCCAGACCTGGCCAAAACTCACCACCGCCCACCAGCCCAATAGCGAAATCGCCAAGTGCGCTGCGGCCCTGGTACTGAACAAAGCCCGCAGCAAAAGCGCCTCCGAAACCGCCGCCGCCAACAAAGACGCCGGCATCACCAAAAAATTCGTCCCCGAACTCCTGGTACGCGACTCCACCGGCAACTCCCCTAGCTAAACAAGAATTCACTCACCACTCGAGGATCGCCGGAAAGCGTAGCGAGCACATGCCTGGTGGTGGCCGCCGGAGCGGAAGGAACGGAATGTATATTAATACATGAGTATCCTGAGCACCGCCGGACGCCGCCAGGCATGTGCGCAGTAGCTTTGCGGTGATTCCCCTCAAAAAAAAAGCCCTCACTAGGAGGGCAAAGATGACGAGAACCAAAGAGAGAAACTTCATAAAGAAGAATCAAAAACACAAAATCCGTTTCAATACATCGTCCAAAAACTTCCAACAAAAATCACACTGACTGATTGCGATGACAGCTGGCCAACCATCCTGGTCGGTTACTTCCAGCTGCGCATCTTGTGCCCTTTCAGAGCGTAAAACAGGATGAACAGGTAAGCCGGGATCGCAAGGATATAGGCGGCCTGGCCGTCACCGGTGTCTGCGAAGTGGCCGTACAGCGGCGGCAGTACCGCACCACCGGAAATACCCATGATCAACAGCGCCGCACCCTTGGAGGTGAACTTGCCCAGGCCTTCCAGAGCCAGCGGCCAGATTGCCGGCCAGCACATGGCGTTGGCGAAGCCCAGCAGCGCCACAAAGTAAACGGCGTTAGGAATTTCAGGCAGACCAAAGTGCGCCAGGGTGGCTGCAGACATGGCCGTGCTTTCCAGAGAGCCGGTCATTACCGCCACCGTGAACACCATACCCAGCACCGCAGAGATCAACAGCGCCGTCTGCTGACTGATAAAGCGCGGAATGGCGATGGTGCCGTAGATGTAACCCAGTACCATGAAGACCATGGTGTAAGAGGTCAGTACCGAGGCAACCGCGGTATCCAGCCCCGCCTGCTTGCCCAGCAGACCAATGGCATCACCGGCAATCACTTCCACACCCACATAGAAGAACAGTGCGATGGAGCCCAGGATCAGCTGCGGGAATTTTTTCAGTCCCATCAGGGTGATCGCCGCATCTTCCTGCCCTTCGATCACCTCGTCTTCGATATTCGGCAGCGGTGCAAACATCATGGCTACCGCCAGTACAAAACCGAGAATCGCCATACCGATATAGGGGGTGACCATCTGACCGGCCAGCTCGTCCAGCTTGGCGTCTTTGGCTGCAGCAGTCAGAGCAGACAGTTCCGCTTCAGAAATTCCGCTGATACCGGACAGCACCAGTGCGGCAAACACCAGCGGCGCAACAATGCCGGCCCCCTTGTTCAACAGCCCCATGATGCAGATGCGCACCGCTGCGGTATCGGGGGAGCCGATTTTCACCACATAGGGGTTGGATGCGGTCTGTAGGATGGTCAAACCGGAACCCACCACAAACTGCGCCAGCAGGAAAATACCGAACATACGGCTGTAAGCGGCGGGAATAAAAATCAAGGCACCCACTGCCACCAGCGCCAGCCCCAGCGCCATACCGGTTTTGTAGCCGGTGCGTTCAATAATCGCGGCCATGGGCAGCGCCATTACCGTGTAGGCGATATAAAAGGCGGAAGCAACGAGCATGGCCTGGAAGGCGCTCAGCTCACAAATCGTTTGCAGGAACGGAATCAATGCCCCGTTCAACCAGGTCACAAAACCAAAGATAAAAAACAGCAGGCCGATGATAGTCATCGGCAAAACGCTGCTGCGCGTTTCGCTTTGGCTAATAACTGCGGTATTCATAGATTCACCTTTAATTATCGTTATTTAGCGTTGTTTAAATTCGTCATCAGTTTTGTTTTTGTCGCGGGCGTTTAGCCTGCGGAGAAGACTTCCTGTCCGCCGATCCAGGTCTTTTGCACCTGAAGGTCGTCGTTAATCAAAATCATATCGGCGGCAGTACCTTCGGCGATACGGCCACCGGCAAAACCCAGGTACTCCGCCGGATACAGTCCGGCCATGCGCAGGGCTTCGGTCAACTCAACGCCACACCAGTCGCGGATATTGCGCACCGCGCCGATCATATCCAGGTGTGAACCGGCCAGCTCTCCGGTGTTGGAGGTGAGCTTGTCGCCGTCGCGGGTGACGATGCGGTTAAACAGCGGGAAGCTCTGCTCGTCGCTGCCCACCAATGACATGGCGTCGGTCACCAGCATGATCTTGCCGCGAGGCTTGGCCTTCAGCGCCAGAGTCATGGCTTCCGCGCTCACATGGTGGCCATCCGCAATCAATCCGCACCAACAGTCGTCGCTGATCAATGCGGTACCCACCATGCCGGGGTCGCGGGAATGCAGTGGCGACATGGCGTTATACAAATGGGTAAATCCGCTTGCGCCTGCGGCTACCGCCGCGGCTGCCGTTTTGCCGTCGGCATTGGAATGACCGAGGCAGACTTTCACACCGAGAGACACCAACTTGGCGATATCTTCCGGGGCGACGTTTTCCGGCGCCAGGGTGACCACCTTCAGGCCGAGGTCGTCCCGGGCATAAATCGCCAGCTCCTCTTCGCTGAGCGGGCGAATAAAACATTCTTCGTGGGTGCCTTTTTTCGGCGCACTCAGGTGCGGACCTTCAAAGTGCACACCGAGGACACCGGGCACCCCTTCTTTCAGGGCGGCACTGACCGCGTCTGCGGCTTTTTGCATTACGTCCACCCGATCGGTAATCAGGGTGGGCATAAAGCCGGTAGTCCCGAACTGGGCGTGGGCCGCAGACATTTTTCCAAGGGCATTGACGCTGGTGTCGTTATTGAACAGCGCACCACCGCCACCGTTGACCTGCACATCAATCAGGCCCGGCGCCAGCAATCCCTGCAATCGCACAGCGTCGGCCGCAGGGGTTCCGCCGAGGGAAACCACCTTGCCGCCGTCAACGGTCAGCGCCACATCCTTGCGTAGCTGCTCACCGTCGAATAACTGTTCTGCGATAAATGCCTGTACCACGTCCAAAATCCTTATCCGCGATCAAACGGTCTGGGTAACTTTCTTCAGACCCGCCGGTTCGTCCGGGTTGATACCCCGGCTTACCGCCACATGGGCAACGTCGATGTAGAAGCGCTGCAGCAGGGGCAGCGGCGCAACGCGCGGGTGTACACCCTTGCTCGGCACATGCAGATTGATCAGGGTGCCACCGCGACGGATGATGTCGGCGATCTGCTCACTGTGCGCCTTGTAGGATTCGTCCTCGATGGGCACGTTCACCACGGTGAGCTTCTGCTCTACCAGAGTCACAGGACCGTGCAAGAACTCCGCACTGGAGAAAGACTCCGCGTGCACGCTGCACACTTCCTTCAGCTTCAGCGCCAGCTCACGGGTAATACCGTAGCCGGGACCGCGGCCGAGAACCACCAGGTTCTTCACGGCAGCCAGGTCTTCCGGGCGCAGCTGCACGTCGGATTCAATGGCGTCGGTAAGGGTTTGCGGCAGCATTTCAACGCCGGCTTTCAATTCTTCGTCCTGGGTCCAGTTGGCCACCAGTTGCAGCACCGCAGACAGGGTGCACAGGTAGCTCTTGGTCGCAGCAACGGCCAGCTCAGGGCCTGCCTTCAGCGGCACAACTTGATCGACAATATCTTTGATCGGCGCGGTTTCGTCGTTGACCAGGGCCACGGTGTAGGCACCGGCGTCTTTGGCCATTTGCGCCTGGGCGAGGATGTCCGGGCTGCGGCCGGACTGGGAAATCACGATGACCAGTGCGTCTTCAAGCTTCAGTTTTTTACCGTAAACACTGGAGACAGACGGTGCGGCCGCAAAGGTCGGAGTGCCGGTCTCAATTTCAATCAGGTACTTGGCAAATACGCCGGCGTGGTCGGAAGAACCGCGGCCCACGATCATCACAAAACGCGGCGGCTTGGCGCGCAGGCGCTCGCCCAACGCTTCCATGATCGGTGCGTTGTTCTTCAGCTGCTCGGCAATCCGACTCGGGGCCTCACGGGCCTCGGTTTCCATTACTGTCATTGCCATAGATGCATCCACCTTGTTGGCCTCACCAGAGGTCACTGCGCTCATAAAATCTATCCGTAACTTTTTCTGACGTCGTCTTCCGACAACCTGTGTGTTCTAACGATTCGTCGCTCTTATCCAAAGAGCGCCTTGGCATCGGCCTCTTCCGCCGACTTGGATTCACTGTCACCCAGTGCTGCCAGGGAGTGCTGTGCGAAGTAAACACAGCCCAGTTCCGGCGGATCCAGTGGGTCGGAAACCCGCTCGGCCACGTGTGGTTTGAGCCAGGGTTTCAGGCGCGGCGCCAGACCGCCGATCATGGCCAACCTTGGCGGCTTACTTTCCATCAACTTGTCGGCAAGATCACTGATGTAAGCAGCACCATCGCGCATGATCGCAACCGCGACCGGATCGTCTGCCTCGGCGCACTCAACCACCGGCACCGCCAGTTTGGCGTACTGGCTGGAGGGCTTGCCCGCCATCATCTCGATCACATCGTAGGGATCGTCAGTGCCCAGCGCCTTCTGCAGTTCCTGCTTGAGCTGGGAACCGCCGGCCAGACCTTCCATGGCCATCAGCAGGTATTTGACCGCTTCCATCCCCAGCCAGGCACCACTGCCTTTATCGCCGTGGGGAAAGCCGTGACCACCAACAATCTCGCTGCGGCCATTGACCCAGGAGTAACCCACGGAGCCAGTACCGGCGATGATCACCGCGCCGTCGCCGCCGCGATGGGCGCCCAGACAGGCAGAGTGTTGATCGGTGGTAAGGAACATTTGCCGGAACGGATGTGCCCAGGCGTTCATTTCATTGTAAAGCCGGGGCATGTTGACCCCCGCCAGGCCGACGCCTGCAACCAGATCACCCATCGTCTCCGCCGGCAGGCCAGCATCCGCTACCGCCAATGCAGCAGAGCGCACAATGGAGTCAATCGTCTGGGCATAACCATGAAGGGGGTTTGCGGGCCCGGAGACACCGGTACCCAGCAGGCGATTGTTCGCATCAAAAATGGACGCGCGGCACTTACTGCCACCGCCATCGATGCCAACATAAAGAATTTCCCTGCTGTCTCTCAAAGCAACCATCTGAACCGGCCCCTAAGATTTTCTATTGTTATGTGTCCTTACCGGATTCCCCACCGCAGTGACTGCGCCCCAGTGAAATCCGGCGCGGCGTGTTTGACGCCTGTGCCAATATGGGAGAAATACTACAGGACAAATGACAGCGTTGTCATGCCCTTTTTCAAAAAAAGCTCCAAGATTTCCCCCAAGAAACGGTTATTTCTCGCTCATTCCACCCGTAACAGTAGCTGACATCCCGGGAAGCCGGGCGCTACAGGCACCAAGGACAAAAAACGTACAGCTCAAATACGCCCGGCCCGGAGACTTTTTAGAAACGCAGCACACGTACGAGTTCAACCTAATTGCAATAACTTCGTCACAGTTTTCTGCGATAAAGCGCGCGCCCGCACACCAAAACACAAAGCGCGGCAGGCCGATCAATGTATTCAGGAAACCAAATCACGCGGTAAGGGGGAATCGATGGAACGCAGCCCTGCAGGCAAGCGCACCTTTATTAATGTCATCTTCACAGTATTCATGTTGCTGTTTGCCGGCGCAGCCACTGCCGCCGACAAGGCGCCCAGAACCCTGTTTCGCCTCACAGGATCCAACACCATCGGTGCGGACCTGGCCCCGGCCCTGGTCAAGGACTACCTCCTCTCCCTCGGCGCCACCCACATCACCCAGCGTACCCAGGGTGAAAAGCACTGGATTGATGCCCGACTACAAGATGAAGCCATCGTCGTACCTATTATTGCCCTGGGCTCCAGTACCGGCTTCAAAGCGCTGAATGAAGACAGCGCCGATATCGGCATGGCCTCACGCAAAATCAAAACCAAAGAAGTCGGGATGCTGGAGCGCTTTGGGGATTTCGCCGGCCCCCAGGCAGAACACGTGATCGGACTGGACGCACTGGTAATCGCCGTGCACCGCGACAACCCGATTTCGCAATTGAGCGTAGTGCAGCTTGGGCAGATCTACCGTGGTGAAATCTACAACTGGGCCCAACTGGGTGGCCCGGACCTGGCCATTCGGCCGCTGCACCGGGACATGGAGTCTGGCACCCGCGCCACTTTCGACAGCGAAGTATTTGGCGGCAGCCGCCCGGCAGCCGCCTCCGCTTACGAGGTTGCCGGCAACCACGAAACCCGTGAGCTGGTGATGCGCGACCGCGGCGCCATCGGCTACCTGCCATTTGCCGATGCCGAAGGCATGCACAAGGTCGCGATCAAATCCGGCGACCTGGCCCCGGTAGTACCTGACCGCGGCGTTATCGCCACCGAAGACTTTCCGCTGACCCGGCGCCTATACCTTTATCGAAACCCGGGGCGCTACAACCCGCAGGTGGACGCCTTTATCCACTTCGTCGAGTCCCAGCGCGGCCAACAGATCGTCGCATCCAGTGGCTTCATCAACCTGACTCCGGTCGCCCTGAAGATGGCGCCCTACGCCAACGCGCCAGAAAATTACCGCCAATTGATGGAGAGCGGTTCGCGCCTCAGCATCTCGTTCCGCTTCGCCGACGGCAGTAGTGAACTGGACAACCGGGCCCTGCGCGACCTGCATCGGCTGCAGGATTTTATGGCGGAAGAGGACAATCGCAGCCTGTCCCTCACCCTGGTGGGTTTTGCAGACCGCAAATCCAACAGCAATATTTCCGACCTCATCTCCCGTTTCCGCGCCCTCAAGGTACAGGGCGCGCTCCTGCGCGATCACCAGCTGGGTGACAGCCAGATAATGGCCGTTGGCGCCTTTGCCCCTCTGACCGGCGACCGCGAACAGGGGCCGGTGAAAAACAGCCGGGTGGAAGTCTGGATCAACTGAGCGGGCGAGGTTCACCACTCGTCGATTTCCCCAAGTCAATTTCCCTAAATAGTCACCTGGTCGTCACGGTAAGTCGCTCCTTGAGCAACTATATTTATCGCCATGATGACCACATACCAGCCTCCGATATCTCCCGTCACCCGCCGATGTGTCAGCGTATTGTTGGCACTGGCGCTGGTATTGCTGGCTGGCTGCTCCAGTATCCGCCTGGTCTACGGCCACCTGGACTGGTGGATGGATCGCAACCTCAACAAGTACCTGGATCTGGATGGCCCGCAGAAAGCACTGCTGCAACAGCGCGTGGACGAGTTCCACCGCTGGCATCGCCAGACCCAACTGCCCCGCTACGCCGACTACTTTGAAAAGCTCGCCAAAGAAGTCGATGACCCGGACCACAGTCCCCAGCGTCTCCGCCAGATAGAACAGGAGGTTGACACCTTCTGGCAAAGCTCGGTCGTGATGCTGAGCGACCTGATGCTGCCGATCCTGGTGCAACTGGACAACGCCCAGATAGAGCAGCTCGCAGAAAACATACAGGAAGAGCGGGAGGACTCCCTGAAGAAGTGGGAAAAATCCAAGCGCAAGCGCGAAAAGGAATTCCGCAAACAGGCGGAGCGCTGGCTGGGGGACCTGACTGATGAACAGGACGCCATGATCGACCGCCAGCTTGCCTCCACTACCTTCGACCCCAAACGGCGTGATGCCCAGCGCCAGCAATGGTCAGAAGCCTTTCTCGCGACCCTGCGCAGCAAACCCGAAGGCTACCTGCAACAACTGCGGGAAATGCTAATCAACCCGCAATCGCTCTGGTCCCCGGAATACCGGAAGATGCAGGATCAACTGCGCGCCCAGGGGCGACAGCTTGCCAGTGAGATTCTCGGCAGCGCGACACCGGAGCAACGCCAGCACCTAAAAAGCAGCCTGCTGGAGTACGCCGCCGACTTCCGACATCTGGCCGCGCAAGCGCACTGAGCTTGCGGCCGACCGCCAGCGGGGGGCGTCGATCCCGTCGCCAGCTGTCATTCTTTCGGGCCGTTTCAGTTGCAACAAATTTTCTGCCAAAAAACCCTGTTTTTATCGGGTTTTCCGGTAAAAAAATGACAGAAAACATGACGCAATCCGCCCGCTGCTGATAAGCTCCCGTCCCGAGTTCAACCGCCACTCACCCCCACATAACCCGTGAAGAGAAGAGGATTTTCCGTGCGTATCGAGACCGCCCAACGCGAACAGCTGCAACAGTGGGAAAAAGAACTGGAGCAGCAGTACCAGCGCATTTGTCAGCACAACCTAAGCCTGGACATCACCCGCGGCAAACCCTCCGCAGACCAGCTGAACCTGTCTGACGACCTCGACGGCATTCTGAACGGCGACTACCGCGCACCCGACGGCACCGATACCCGCAACTACGGCGGCCTCGAAGGCATCGCCGCCGCCCGCGAACTGGGCGCCGATATCCTTCAGGTTCCTTTTGAAGAAGTACTGGCGGGCGGCAGCAGCTCCCTGACCCTGATGTACCACGCGGTACTTACCGGCTACCTGTTCGGCTTTGCCGGCAACCAGCCGTGGAAAGACATGAGCGCCCCCAAATTCCTGTGCCCGGTACCTGGCTACGACCGCCACTTCGCCATCTGCGAACAGCTCGGCATCACCATGGAAACCGTCCCCATGACCGCCACCGGCCCGGACATGGACGTACTGGAACAGAAAATCCGCGAAGACGACCAGATCATCGGCCTCTGGTGCGTGCCCAAATTCTCCAACCCAACCGGCGTCACCTACGATGCCGATACCGTGGACCGCCTGGCGCAACTGGCCAAAATTGCCAACCCCGGTTTCCGCATCTTCTGGGACAACGCCTACGCCATTCACGACCTGGACCACCAGGTAAAACTGCCGAACATCCGCGAAGCCGCACTGGGCAACGACACTGCCGATTCTGTACTGCAGTTCGCCTCCACCTCCAAGGTGACTCACGCCGGCTCCGGTGTTGCCTTCGTCAGCGCCAGCCCGGCCAATCTGGCTTCCCTGAAGCAGCAGATGTCCGCCATGACCATCGGCCCCGACAAGGTGAACCAGCTACGCCACGCGCGCCTGTTCCCGGAGCTGACCCAGCTGAAAGAACACATGCAGAAACACGCGGAAATCCTGCGTCCGAAGTTCGCCTGTGTACTGGAACAGCTGGAAAAGAATTTTGCCGATTCCGACCTGGGCGAATGGGAAACGCCCCTGGGTGGCTACTTTGTTTCCTTCAGCACCCGCCCGGGTTGCGCGCAGGAAGTGATTCGCCTGTCCGCAGAAGCCGGGGTAAAACTCACCCCCGCCGGCGCCACCTTCCCCTACGGTAAGGACCCGCAAGACACCAACATCCGCATCGCCCCCAGCTTCCCGCCTCTGGAGGAACTGGATACTGCTATGTCGGTTTTTGTACTGTGCGTTAAGCTGGCAAGTGTTCGTATTCAGCTGGCAAAAATGTAGCCGAAATAGATTTCGAGCACACATTCCGCACAGCGACTCCTCTCTCGAGGTTTAAAGTGCAACCGAAATCCCCGACCGAAAGGTACGGGGATTTTTTATTTTCAGGTGTGCACTTTTTCTGCAGGTTTGACGCTATAGGGCTATTGACTCGATCGGCCAACCCTCCCCCGAGCTAACACAATAGCCCCTTTGGGCCATTGAAATGGTTCACAAAAAACGAGTTACTAGCACCCTGATGGAATACTAAAAAAGCGAACTTCGGCTGCAAAATGCAGCCTATTTTTTAAACAAAAACTTGAAACCTGTACAACCAAAGTCTCTTGGGGGGAAACATGAATAAAAGCATCAACCTGAAAACACTGTTAGGAGTCGCACTGACCAGCGTACTCCTGACCGCGTGCGGTGGCGGCGGCGGTGGCGGCGGTGGCGGCGGCGGTGACTCGTCCGGCGGAAACAATAACAGCAGTAGCTCTAGTAGTAGTTCCAGCAGCTCTAGCAGTAGTTCCAGCAGCAGCGGCGGAAGTAGCAGTAGTTCCAGTAGCAGCGGCGGAAGTAGCAGTAGTAGCAGCGGCGGAAGCAGCAGTAGCAGTAGCGGCGGCGACAGCGAAGCTAATGCCAGCCTGCACGGCATTCAGGGATTTTATGCAGCCCCCTCTCTAGTACAGGTTCTGTTCCAGGCGTTTGACGAGAACGGTGACCCTAAGCCAGGTCTGGACCTGTCGGACTTCACCATCACTAATGATGGAACCGATATTACCAATAGTGACGAATCCTTGGCTGCAATTGCGCCAGCAACCGGCCTTGGCTTCACCCTGCCAACAGTATTTGCCTTGGACGTTTCTGCCAGTGTTAACGACAAGGAAATCCAAGATGCCGTCGGGCAACTTAGAAACATTCTGCTGGAAGAAGTCGAAGTTGAAAGCGAAACGGGTGTAACTACCACAGAGCTTCAGAGCAAGTTACTCGAAGGCCAGCAAATCGCTATTGTAATTTATGATGGCAATATCAATTTACAGCTCCCCTTCACCAGCAACGTCTCACTGATCGACGCGGCACTAACAGATCTCTACAATTTTGAGCGGGCGTCTCGCACAGACAACAGCTCAACAAATCTGTACGGAGCTACACGATATGCGCTGGGACTCTGGCAGGATTCCTTTACCAGCTCCAGCATCGTACAAGGCTATGCCGTAATTATCAGTGATGGTAATGACGAAGCCTCTCCCGGGGATAAAGACAGCACTATCGAATATATCCAAGATAGCGGCAAACGTGTTTTCACCATCCCAACTTCAGACGAAGCGACCCAACTAAGCGATTTGGCAAGTGACCCAGAGTATGCACTTGAGCCAACCGACTTCGAAGAACTGGGAGCGGAATTAACAAACGTATCCGACCAGATTCAAAACATTTTGAACGCTATTTATGTGTTGGAGTTCTCTTCCCCTAGACGTGACGGGGAAACCTATGAGCTGGGAATCACCTACTCCACTGGAGCCGGAGAGCCAACCATCCGCGGCAGCTATAATTCAAGTGTATTTACTGGAAATATGCCTGCCGAACTGCGAATCAATGGATTGCCAATTGCAGGTAGCCCCACGACCCTGACCAGCACAACAATCAACCTGCAGCCAGGTGAAACACTGGAGCTTACCGCCAGTACCCGCTGGAAAGCCAAGGACAAAGAAAGCGTCTACGCGTGGGTGGAAACCAACTCCGCTGGCCCCATTAGCCTCAGTGCAGCTCAAGGCCCAACCGTCACCCTGACCGCCAATGAAATCGGCTCGGAATATATTACCGTTACCGATGAAAACGTCCAGGTCGGCGCTGGCAATACTGACCTCGTTTCTGAAGATATTACCTTTTACGTTTCCGAAACTGATGTCAGCGCCAGCAATCTGCACATTAACTATGGCTATAACGTTACTCTCATCGCCACGTCTGCTGCAGAGAATGCACCAAGCTTCCAGTGGAGTTCTAACTCTAGCTACTGCTACCTTTCAAGCACTACAGGGGAAGAAGTAACCGTCTCTACTAACACTACTACCTTTGGACACTGTGGCATCACCGTTACTGACAATGGTAATGGCAGCTCTAAATACTTCGTCCCGATGACCCATGGTCGCCAGGGAACTCCTATCACTCTCAATGATGAAAACCCGATCAGCGCTGACTATGATTTTGAGTCAGGCTCCCTGCCGGATGACCGCTTCGATCCCTGGACCGTGGTTGCTGCCAGTAGCATTGATGCACCGGTAACTGCAAATGAAAGCTACGTATTGCAAGCTGCGGCCATCGGCAACAGTTCGTCTACGAGCTTTGAATTCACTTCAGTTGTCGCTGAAACAGTTAGTTTCGACTACGCAGTGAGCTCAGAGGAAAACTATGACTTCTTTAGATTCTATATCGATGGTGGTCTAATTTTTGAAGCCAGTGGACAAACCGACTGGGAGCGGTTCACAAGTGGAACCTTGAGCAGTGGCAGCCATAACTTCAAATGGGAATATATAAAAGACAGTGACGATTCTACCGGTTCGAACAGCGACACCGTCTGGATCGACAACATCGCCTTCGAATAATCTGAATTTCCGAAGACGACAGGCTGATGGAGCTTTTAACGCTCCATCAACCCATACAAAAAATCCCGCACTTGTGCGGGATTTTTTATTTTAGAGCTCCGATCTAAATCAGACCTGATTGCGCCGCGTCTGCCAGGTAATCGGGCGCGCATAATCCGCCACCTTGTCTTCCACCCCCAGTAACATCGCGAACAGTGCCATACGCACCAGCAGGCCGTTATCGGTCTGGCGGAAAATGGCCAGGCTCGGGTGTTCGTTGAGGTCCGAGTCCAGTTCGTTGGCTTCCGCGCGAGAGTCCCGCGGCAGTGGGTGCAGGATGACGGTATTGGGTTCCGCGTGGCGGGTAAAAATATCGCGGTTCAGGCGGAAGCGGCCGCGGTAGCGATCGGCCTCAGCCTGGGATTCAAAGCGCTCTTCCTGGATGCGGGTGGAATAAACGATATCCACATGCTTGATGGAAGGCTCCAGCTGATCGGTAATGGTTACCTCATGCCCCGCCTCGCGTAGCTTCTCCACCACCGCTTCAGGCATTGCCAGTTCACCCGGCGATACCAGCACCAGCTGCACCTTTTTAAACAGGCACAACAGCTTGCACAGGGAGTGCACGGTACGGCCGTGTTTGAGGTCACCGATCATGGCAATGCGGAAGTCGTCCAGGGTGCGGCCCTTGCCTGCCAACTCCTTGCGGATGGTGTAAAGGTCGAGCAGCGCCTGGGTCGGATGTTCGTTGGCACCGTCGCCGCCGTTTACCACCGGCACCCGGCTCGCCGCGGCAAACTCGGCCACCGAACCCGCCTGCGGGTGGCGCATACAGATCACATCCGAATAGCCGGACAGCACCCGTGCGGTGTCATAGAGGGATTCACCCTTGGCCAGTGAGCTGGCAGAAACTCCCACCGTCTCACGCACAGTGCCGCCGAGCAGGTTGAAGGCACAACCAAAGCTCACCCGGGTGCGGGTGCTGGGCTCAAAAAACATATTGCCGAGAATTGCGCCCTCGAGCACCCGCGTTACTTTCTCCCGGCGGGCGTAGGGGACCATGGTGTCGGCCACGGCAAAGATGCGGTCGATGTCACCGCGTTCGAACTGGCTTACGGAAAGGATATTGGCGCCGATAAAGTCCATTGATGCTCCACAAATATGCACTATCTGGCCGGGATCACCGGCTCTTTACCGGGCCGGTATTCTACGCGTGCGCAGGCCCGTGGAACAGCGACTCTTGATCCCGGAGACGACTGCCCACCAGTGACGGCCCACCAGTGCAGCAGTCTGCTGTGAGGTGGCATCAACCCAGCAATGCGTCGCCCCAGGATTCCAACTGGTCCAACAGGTGGCTGCGCTCCGGAAACTCCTCCCGCAAACGGGCAATCTCCTCGAAGTAGGACTCCATGGTAATACTCGCCCCCAGGGCCGGGTCGGTCAGGCGCTGGTAGCGCCACTCTTCCCAGCGCTCCTGCTCGTCCGCATTCAGGGTCTCGGGGAAATTCCGCGCCCGCAGGCGAAAGAGTAGTTCCGGCAGGCGCGAATCAGAAAAGGGTACCTGCCCCGCCAGGGCTTCCGGACCGCGACTGACCAGTGCGCTGTGCAACTGACGACACAGGTCGCGGTCGGCATCGTTCATAAAGCCGCCGTAGAGCTGCGCCTCCACATCTTTGGCTGGGAAGTCGCCATCGAGAAAGACCTTGTGCAGCTTCTCTGTCAGATCCAGCCCTTGCAGCGTCTGCCAGTTGGCCTCACAAGCGGCCTTGTCGATTCCCAGCTCAGTGGCGCGCGGGTCACTGAGCATATTCGCCGGCGCCAGCACCGGGCAGCGGTTCATGTGGATCAACTTGAGGCCCACGGGCAGTTCGCCTTCGCCCAGTTTGTCGCGGGCGGTGTAGAGTCGCTCGCGCAGGGCATCCGGGTCCAGATCCAGGATCGGTTGTGGATCCATGGCGAGGTTCGCACAGATGACCGCATTGCGATTGACCGGGTGCATGGCCAGCGGCAGAACATAGGTCAGATGGCCGTGGGTCGCGGGCACCTTGCCGGAGATATGCAGCAGCGGCTTGCGGTCGCGCGGATTCAGCAGCTTGGCAACTTCCTGCTTGCGACGCAGGTTATACACATAGTCATAGAGCTTGGGCTGCTTTTCCCGAATCAGTCGGGCCATATCGATGGTGGCGCGCACATCCGACAGCGCATCGTGGGCGCCCTCATGGCTGATGCCGTTGGCCGCGGTGAGCTCCTCCAGGCGGAAAGACGGCACCCGCACACCCTCGGCCACTTCCCGCTGCGGCCACACAATGCCCTCCGGCCGCAGCGCATAGGTGAGGCGTACCATGTCGATAATGTCCCAGCGACTGTTGCCGGACTTCCACTCGCGTTCATAGGGGTCCAGCAGATTGCGGTACAAGGTATGGCGAGTGACCTCATCGTCAAACCGCAGACTGTTGTAACCCACTCCACAGGTACCCGGCGCCCCCAGCTCATCGAGGATACGGCGAATAAAGTCGATCTCCGGCAGCCCCTCGGCCAGGGCTTTTTGCGGCGCCAGACCGGTGACCAGTGCCGCCATCGGCTGTGGCAGGCAATCACTGGTGGGCTTGCTATAAATCATCAACGGCTCGCCGACGATATTCAGCTCCTCGTCGGTACGGATACCGGCAAACTGTGAAGGTTTGTCTGCCCCCGGATCCACGCCCCAGGTTTCGTAGTCATGCCAGTAGAGAGTGGTGCTCATAGTGCCTCTGCTTCTTCCTGTGCCGGTCAATGGGAGAAAACCGCCATGTTAACGCAAATGGCGCAATTGCTGTCTGGACAGTCCCCCGAACCGGCACCAAGCTAGGTGCCGGCATCACCAGCAAACTATTCAATCGAATAACCAAGGAGCCCCCATGGCCGTTTCCCCCATCCCCGAAGGCATGAACAGCGTAACCCCCTACCTCTGCGTAAAAGGCGCGGCCAAGGCACTTGCTTTCTACACCGAAGCATTTGGCGCGACCGAACTCTTCCGCATGCCCGGCCCCGGCGGCCTGATCATGCACGCGGAACTTCAACTGGGTGACACCCGCATCTCCATTGCCGACCACCAAGAGGAATACAGCCCCCTACACGCACCACAGGACAGCAGCCCGGTGGGCCTGCTGTTCTACACCGAAAAAGTCGACGAGGTATTTGCCAACGCCATCAAACACGGCGCAACCGCACTGAGCGAACCCGCCGACCAGTTCTATGGTGACCGCAGTGGCACCCTCAAAGACCCCTTCGGCATGGTGTGGTTTGTGGCCACCCATATCGAGGATGTACCGGAGGAGGAGCTGGCCAAGCGGGCGGCGGAAATGGGCTAGCTAGCGTCACTGAAATGCGACGCGAAGGCGAAGCACCTGGGGCGGGATTTCGAAACCGTCGGGTACATGGATGTACCCGACGGAGCTACAGGGACGTATTCATGCGTTTTCGAAATCCCGCCCCAGGTGCTTTGCCGCCACCGAGCCAGTTCAACACCCCAGTTCAACACCAAAGTGCCTGCAGGTTGCAAACCCCCTCCCGCCCATTAAAATCCCGCCTTCTTCTATATTGTGCAGAACCTCCACGGATTAACGGCTCCCCATGAATATTCGCCAGCAGCTCAACGACATTTTCCAGACCGCCATGACCAACGCGGGTATTCCCGCGGAGTGCAGCCCGGCGGTGGCCCCGGCCAAAAAGGCGGGCTTTGGTGACTACCAGGCCAATGGCGCCATGGCGGCCGCCAAGAAAGTGGGCAGCAACCCCCGCGAGCTGGCAGCCAAAATCATTGAAAATCTCGGCGACCAGCCGATGATCGAGAAAGTGGAAGTCGCCGGCCCCGGCTTTATCAACATCCACCTTAGCGAAGCCTGGCTGGCCGACACCCTTGCCGCCGCCCGCGCCGACGAACGACTGAACATCGCCAAGGTGACCGAACCGCAAACCGCGGTTCTCGACTACTCCCACCCCAACCTCGCCAAAGAAATGCACGTGGGCCACCTGCGCACCACCATCATCGGCGATGCCCTGGCCCGTCTGCTGGAATTCCAGGGCCACACCGTCATCCGCCAGAACCACATGGGCGACTGGGGCACCCAATTCGGTATGCTGCTGGCACACCTGGCGGACAAGATGGAGAACCAGGACGCCGAGGTTGCCCTTAAAGACCTGGAAGTCTTCTACCGCGAAGCCAAGGTCCGCTTCGACGACGAAGAAGGCTTCGCCGATCGTGCGCGCGATTACGTGGTGAAACTGCAAGGTGGCGACGCCGACTGCCTGAAGCTGTGGCAGCGCTTTATCGACATCTCTATTAGCCACGCCGAAGAAATCTATGAAAAGCTTGGCGTTACCCTGCAACGCAAGGATGTCTACGCCGAGAGCCAGTACAACGACGACCTGCCGGTACTGGTGAAAGATCTGGTGGACCGCGGCATCGCCGTGGAAGACCAGGGTGCTATCGTCGCCTTTCTGCCGGAAATGGCAGACAAAGAGGGCAACCCCAGCGTCGTCATCATCCAGAAAAAAGGCGGTGGCTACCTTTACGCCACTACCGATCTCGCCGCCATCCGCTACCGTGCCAACGTGCTCAACGCGGACCGCACCCTCTACGTGGTAGACGCACGCCAGACCCTGCACCTGCAGCAGGCGTTCACCGTAGCGCGCAAGGCCGGCTACATCGGCGAAGAGCAAACCCTGGAGCACTGCGCATTCGGCACCATGATGGGCGACGACGGCAAACCATTTAAAACACGCACCGGCGGCACCGTGAAACTGGCAGAGCTGCTGGACGAAGCAGTGGAGCGCGCCACTGCGCTGGTGGCGGCCAAGAACCCGGACCTGAGCCCGGAACAGCAGGCTGAAATTGGCCGTGTGGTGGGTATCGGCGCCGTGAAATACGCCGACCTCAGTAAAACCCGCACCAATGACTACGTGTTCAACTGGAATGCGATGCTGGCGTTCGAAGGCAACACCGCGCCCTACCTGCAGTACGCCTACACCCGCGTGCGCAGTATCTTCCGTCGCGCCGGTATCGAGCCGTCCGCATTGACCGGCAACATGGTGCTGGGCACCAATGCCGAGCGCGCGCTCGCGATCAAGCTGAATCAGTTTGGCGAAGTGCTGGACCAGGTCGCGAAAGACACCTTCCCGCACGTGCTGTGTACCTACCTGTACGAACTGGCCAGTGCCTACATGGGCTTCTATGAAGCCTGTCCGGTACTGAAAGAAGGTGTGACGGAAGAAGAAAAACAGAGCCGACTGCAGCTGTGTGACTTGGTGGCGCGTACCCTGGCCACAGGTCTCGACCTGCTGGGTATTGAAGTGCTGGAGCAGATGTAAGCGGGTTTCGAGGGAAGGATAGAGGGCCTGTCAGGCTCTCTCAATGGCTCTTTCACTGGCTCTCTCAATGGAAAGAGCCTGCTGCAGTATCTGCTGGGCTTTGGCCAGTTCGGAATCCCGGATCAGCCAAAGCTCAGAATTCCAGTCCAGGCCACCCTGGCTCAGTTCCACCCGAATTTTCTGGGTCAGCACCGAGTGCCCCGCCGTTTCCAATAAGTTGCGCAGATAACTGCCGAGAAGCTGGTCGTTGGTGGTGTAAATTTTGCTCGCCATTTTGCGACTGGTTAACCTTTGCGATCCGTACTGCGCCGGGCTTTTGGCCTGGCTTTTCGTTCCATATCCCTGGATTTACCTTTCCGCTGCGCCGGCATTCCGGGGTAGGGTTCAACCGAAGTTGCGGAGGGGGTACTTAAAAAGATAGACCAGCGGGGCCCGGAATACCGGGGAAATTGAAGCCAAATCTGCACTTAGCGTTTTTCGGCGGGCTTGAACGGCGGCACCAGCTCCAGCGGTAAAACAGTTCCTTCATTTCCCTGAGCAGAAAGTGCAGGCAGGGTCGCTGAATACAGCTGGTATTTGTTTTTACCGTGGCGCTTGGCATGGTACATGGCCATGTCCGCCTTCTGTAGAATCGACTCGAGGGTATCGCCGCGATCCTCAACCGCAACCACTCCCACGCTCATGGTCACAGCCACCAGGTTGTCAGCAATTTTTACCGGCTGCGCCACGGTCTTCAGCATCTTTTCCGCCAGAATCCGGTAGGCTTCCGGCTCCTGCACGCTGCGCACAAACACGCAGAACTCATCACCACCGAGACGCGCCACTATGTCACCGCAGCGCATCACACTCAGCAGCCGTCGTGCAATCACCGTGAGCAACTCATCTCCACCCTGGTGCCCCAGGGTATCGTTCACCTGCTTGAAGTCATCCAGGTCGATAAAAAACAGGTAGCCCTTTTCCTGTCGGTTTTCCGGCTGATGCTTGCCCAGCTGCAGATGAAACTCCAGCTGCTCCATCAGGCTGTAGCGGTTATCCAGCCCGGTGAGGCTGTCGTGCATGGCAATCTGTTCCAGCTGCGCGGTTTTGCGGCTGACCATATCGTTCATGTCTTCCAGCTGCTCGCACACCGTTAGCCCGGTATCATCGAGTACATCCAGCTCATCGAACTTGTCCAGGGATTTGTGTACCGGTCGAATCAGTTGGCGCGCGTCGTTAAAGCGGCCGTTGGTCAGCAACGGCAACGCTTGTGCCAGCCGACGCAAACGCACGATGGGCCCCCACAGGGTGCCGGCGACCGCAGCGCTGAAAATCAGGGCACCCAGTACCGAAAACAGCAGCAACAGCTGTACCGACTCATCAATGTGCTCCACCTGGCCGGAAACATCTTCGATAAACACAAACTGCGCACCCGCCGCATCGACATCCACCCCCATGGTGCGGATATCGAACTCCCGGCTGTCCAACTCGTATACCCGGTTACGTTGCAGTGCGGCCAGCTCCTGCACTTCTGCCGCCACTCGGTTCAGCAGTGGCAACATACGTTCGCGGGAGGTTAGCGCCAGGATTTCACGCCGCCAGGCCGTCAGGAATTTACCGCCCGCCTCTGCCGGTGCCTCGTTGCGAACGGCAGACAGAATGCCGATATCCGAGCCGGTCATTTCCCGGAAAAGCTGCAGCTGCTTTGACAGGGTTCTGTCCACCTGCAGCACATAATCACCGCCGCGTGCGCGCATCGGTACCGACAGGCTCTGCACACACGTGTGTTCGCAGTGCACCAGCTCCATCGGTTGGCCGCGCAGTAACACCTGGCTGACCTGCTCTGCACTCAGACTACTGTGAGGCGAGCCCCAGCTCAGCAGCGGCTTGTCGCCGGCATCGTAGACTTTCAATGAGTGCAGATCCCAGCTCTGCTGGAGTATCTCCCACTGCCGATCCATAGCTTTGCGCAATTCGTCGCGGGAAGAAATACGGCCGCGAGGGCTCAGTGCGATTAGCTCCGCCAGCCGCGCCATTTCCTGGCGCGATTGCTGCAGCAAACCGGAAATCTGAAACTGAAAATTGAGGTGGCGGTGTTCGCGGTTTTTGGTCAGGAGGGATTGCAGGCTGCCGTTGCCCAGCAGAATAAAGAACAGGCACATGGCCACTACGAGTAGCAGCGAAAACAGACAGGCCTTGAAGCGCAGGGTGTTGAGATTGGCCAATTGCAGCACGGCAGAGTCCAGGTCAGGTCCCACAGGTTCTTGTTATTCCTTCAGTATGGTGCACTACCTGTATTTCGCCGCTGGAGTCGGCCCAGCTCCAGAATAAAATAACGCCAGATACGCTAAAACAGGATATCTGTCACAAAATTGCCCCTGGCCCAGCATATTTTTGACCTGATTGAGCATCAATTGCCCGCAATCACCGCGATTGCTAACATGCGCGCCGGCCAGAGCCGGGCACGCAATAGCCGAGCCCTCTCCGGCGCCTTTTCCCGTCGGATAACGACCGATTGGGTAACCTGACGCTGTGACACCAGAATTACTGGATACCGAAACGGATATCCCCAGTAGAAACCACTGGTCACAGGAATCGACGGTCAGGCTTAAGACGGATCATCACACCCGATCCACTTTGCTATTTTTTTACCGGCACATTGTATTTACTGGGCCCTACCCGGATTACGGTGCGCCGGCAGCACATTCAGTGTTTATAGGAATCCATCCACCATGACCCAGCCTTCCCTCAAGCAGTTGGAACAGCACGATGCCTTTATCCGCCGCCACATTGGCCCGGATGCCGCGCAGACCCAGGCCATGCTCGACACCCTCGGTGTCGCCACCCTGGACGAACTGATTGAAAAGACCGTCCCCGCCGCCATCCGCAAGTCCGATGACCTGGACCTGGCCGATGCGGTGGACGAACAGGAAGCGCTGGCGGAACTGAAAGCCCTGGCGAGCCGCAACAAGATCTTCCGCACCTTTATTGGTATGGGTTACCACGACACCATCACCCCCAATGTGATCCTGCGTAACGTGCTGGAAAACCCGGGCTGGTACACCGCCTACACCCCCTACCAGCCAGAAATCGCCCAGGGTCGCCTTGAAGGCCTGCTGAACTTCCAGCAGATGATCATGGACCTCACCGGCATGGAACTGGCCAACGCCTCCATGCTGGACGAAGGCACCGCCGCCGCCGAAGCCATGGCCATGTGTAAACGCCAGGTGAAGCGCAATAAATCCAACACCTTCTTCGTGGACGCCGACTGCCACCCGCAGACCATCGCGGTGGTGAAAACCCGCGCCGAGCACTTCGGTTTTGACGTTCTCGTCGGCAACTCGGAAACCGACCTGCCGGAAGAGCTGTTCGGTGCCCTGTTCCAGTACCCGGGCTCCACCGGTGTGGTGCGCGACCTCACGGACCTGATCGCCAAGGTACACAACGCCAACGCTCTGGTAACCGTAGCCGCGGACCTGATGAGCCTGGTTGCCCTGAAAGCACCGGGTGACATGGGCGCAGACGTAGTGGTTGGCTGCAACCAGCGCTTCGGTATCCCCATGGGCTACGGCGGCCCGCACGCCGGTTTCTTCGCTTTCCGCGAAGCCTACAAGCGCTCCGCCCCCGGCCGAATCATCGGTGTTTCCGTCGACAGCAAGGGCAAGCGTGCCCTGCGCATGGCGATGCAGACCCGCGAACAGCACATTCGCCGCGAAAAGGCTAACTCTAACATCTGTACCTCCCAGGTACTGCTGGCCGTAATGAGCGCCTTTTACGCGATTTACCACGGCCCCGAAGGCCTGAAGAACATCGCCGCGCGCATCCAGCGCCTGACCGATATCCTCGCCGCTGGCCTGCAGCAGCTGGGCTTCGAACTCACCCATGAGAGCTGGTTCGACACGCTGACGGTCAACGTTGGCGACAAGCAGTCCGCCATTTTTGACCGCGCCATCGCCGCCGAAATCAACCTGCGTAAAGTGGGCAGCGATGCGCTTGGCATGAGCCTGAACGAAACCACCAAGCTGGCCGACGTTTCCGAGCTGCTGGCGGTATTCGCCGATGGCGAACACGGCCTGGACCTCGGCAAGCTTGATAGCGAGCTGGTCGCCAAAGGCCCCGCCGGCGTACCGGCCAGCCTGCAACGCACCACTGACTTCATGACCCACCCGGTATTCAACACGCACCACTCGGAAACCGAGATGCTGCGTTACCTGAAGACTCTGGAATCCAAGGACATCGCGCTGAACCACAGCATGATTCCGCTGGGTTCCTGCACAATGAAGCTGAACGCCACCGCCGAGATGATCCCGGTGACCTGGCCAGAGTTCGGCAAGCTGCACCCGTTTGCACCGGCAGACCAGGCCGAAGGCTACCGCGAAATGTTCACCCAGCTGGAAGCCATGCTGGCGGAATGTACCGGCTACGATGCCGTGAGCCTGCAGCCAAACGCCGGCTCCCAGGGTGAATACGCCGGCCTGGTCGCGATCAAGAAATACCTCGAAGCCAAGGGCGAAACCCAGCGCGATATCTGCCTGATCCCGGCTTCTGCCCACGGCACCAACCCCGCTTCTGCGATGATGGTCAGCATGAAGGTGGTTGTGGTTGCCTGCGACAACAAGGGCAACGTCGACATCACCGACCTGAAAGCCAAGATCGAAGAGCATGGCGACCGCGTTGCCGCGTTGATGGTCACCTACCCGTCCACCCACGGTGTGTTCGAGGAAGGTATTCGCGAGATCTGCGAACTTATCCACAACGCCGGTGGCCAAGTGTACATCGATGGCGCCAACATGAACGCCCTGATCGGCGTGGCCGCGCCGGGCAAGTTCGGTGGTGACGTATCCCACCTGAACCTGCACAAGACCTTCTGTATCCCCCACGGTGGCGGCGGCCCCGGCATGGGCCCGATCGCTGTTGGCGAACACCTGAAACCTTACCTGGCCGGCCACCCGGTTACCGAGGTTCCGGGTAACGATCCCGTTAACGGCACCATCTCCGCTGCGCCCTGGGGCTCCGCGAGCATTCTGCCGATCAGCTGGATGTACATTCGCATGATGGGTAAAACCGGCATGAAGCTGGCGACTGAGACGGCGATCCTGAACGCCAACTACGTGGCCAAGAAGCTGAGCGAGCATTACCCGCTGCTGTACAAGGGCAGCAACGGTTTCGTCGCTCACGAGTGCCTGATCGACCTGCGCCCGCTGAAGGAAGCCAGTGGCATCACCGAAGAAGACATCGCCAAGCGCCTGATGGACTTCGGTTTCCACGCGCCCACCATGTCCTTCCCGGTAGCTGGCACCCTGATGATCGAGCCGACCGAATCCGAAGCTCAGGAAGAGCTGGATCGCTTTGTGGAAGCCATGGCAACCATTCGCCAGGAAGCAGAAGACGTTGCCAGCGGTAAATACACCGCAGAAGACAACCCGCTGCACAATGCGCCGCACACCCAGGACGACGTCATGACCGACGACTGGACTCACCCCTACAGCCGCGAAGTGGCCGGTCGCCCAGCCGCTTGGCTGAAGCACCACAAGGTGTGGCCTGCGTCCAACCGTATCGACAACGTCTACGGCGACCGCAACCTGATCTGCTCCTGCCCACCGGTTGAAAGCTACATGGACTGATATTTCGGTTCAGCCATAAAAAAGCCGGAGCATTGCTCCGGCTTTTTTGTTTCTCATACTCCCCCAGAAATGAGTGAATGCCTTACTGAGGAAGGAGCGGGCGATTCCGGTACCAATGATTGACCCGCAGGGTCAGTCCAATAATTGCAATACTGATCATCATCGTGGTCACACCGAGATAATCGCCGCTCAGGGATCCGGCAAACCCGGAATCCGGCATTAACCCGGTATGCCGGTAACTGGCTGCGGCCATTCCGGTGTAATGCATACCACACACCGCAACCCCCATAATCAGAGCACTACCCACCTTTTGCCAAAAGCCGTGTAAATGGAATGCCATCCACAAAGCAGCAAAAGAAGCGGCAACGGCGATCACTACGGAAATAATCAGAATATTGAGGTTGTACTCAATACTGGCGGGCATCAGCATCGCTTCCATACCCATGTAGTGCATACCGGCAACGCCAGCGCCCATCAGGATGGAAGTGGGAAGAAGCTTATCCAGGGTAAAACGCCCGCTACCAACAATAGCAAGGCCACCGGTACAGGCGGCCACAGCGATCACGATGGAAATTAACGTCTTGATGACGTCGTAAGACATGGGCATATGGGATTTCATTGCCATCATGCCGACAAAATGCATCGACCAGATAGCACCGCCACCCATCGCCAAGCCAGCGAAAGCAATAGCGCGCCGGCGATCCGCTTTGACTACCGCCTCAGCGATACCAGTCACCAGCTGCAAGGCCGCAAAAGATCCGAGAACCGAGATTACGTAGGAAAGCGCTACCAACGGCAGGCTGTACTGATCAAGCATTTAAAATCCCCCGGTGATATCTGCAGACTCAGGTCTGCAGATTTATAGTTGGGGAACTATACGCAAGTGGAATCATGACGGATCAGTATTAGACGGATAAGTAGTAGAAAGTTATTTCCGGTTAGCGGGAGGCCGGATCACGACACTCGCCTCGGACTTCACCACCGAGCTGCGATACGACCCGGTCAATTACAAAATATCCATCGCGACAGAAGCCGGATTCCTTCAGTTTCAGCTCCATCGCATAGTCAAAATCCATTCGGTTTCCGCGTCCGGCGGAACCGCCAGCTGGCGCCTGCTGGCGAATCATACCGCTGCGCATACTGGGGCTTTCCGTATAAGGACCGCGCATCAAAGGAGCCGCCATTTCCAGTGCATAGGTAAAGCGCTTGGAACCATTTGCGGAGATTTCCGTATGGAAAGACTCTTTTAATCCGGGATTCGGTGCCAGGGGTTCACTGGCACAACCGGCCAATAAAAGGATTAAGGGTGTGAAACAGGCATTCGATAACACGCGTCTGGACATTCTTCCCCCTGGCAAAATTATTTAAAAACAACCGTGCGATTGCCGTGAATAAATACACGCTCTTCCAGTACCAGCTGCAACGCGCGACTCAACACTTGCTTTTCCACATCACGCCCAGCGCTGGCCATGGACTCGGCAGAATAGCCGTGGTCCACATGAATCACATCCTGTTCGATGATTGGCCCTTCATCGAGGTCGTCGGTAACAAAGTGTGCCGTCGCGCCGATGATTTTTACTCCGCGCTCAAATGCCTGCTGGTATGGCTTGGCACCGATAAACGCCGGCAGGAATGAGTGGTGAATATTGATGATGCGCTTTTTGTAATGGGCCACAAATTGCGGTGTAAGCACGCGCATATACTTGGCAAGAATCAGGTAGTCGGGTGCATAGCTGTCCACCAGCTGCATGACCTGCTCTTCGTGCTGCACCCGCTCCAGCCCCTCTGCAGGCAGCCAGTGGAATGGAATATCAAACTTCTCTACCAGCGGCTGCAGGTCTTTGTGGTTGCCAATCACCGCGGCAATCTCCACATCCATCGCCCCCGAATAGCACTTCATCAGGATGTCACCGAGACAATGCGCCTCCCGGGTAACCATCAGCACCAAGCGCTTGCGCCCGCTGGCCACCAGCTTGCGCTCGGCGCCTTCCGGCAGTGCCAGATCCAGATCTTCCAGCAGGGTGATATCGTTGAAGTTGCCCTCCAGGGCGGTGCGCATAAAGAAGCGGCCCTGGGCGCGATCGACGAACTCGTCGTTCTTGGTGATGTTCAGCTGATGCTTGTAGCAGATGTTGGTGATCTTCGCGATCAGCCCTTTGGCATCGGGGCAGTCCGTTAGCAGTATCTTCTTTTCCATGGCCCAAAATCAGACTAATTATTCAGAACGCTGACTATACACTATGTGCATTCGTGTACCTGCCACGCAGGGCAATTATTGACCAATTTTTCTCTTTTACACCTAGGGGCTTTATGGACAAGCAACTTTTCAGCGAACACCTGGCCACCCTGCGCAAGCGCTACGATGAGATCCTCGATCAGTGCGGCTTCGAGACCCTGAACGTCTTCAGCGGCGCGCCATCCGTACAGTTTCTGGACGACAACTATTACCCGTTCCGCGTGAACCCCCAGTTCAAAGCCCTGGTGCCAGTCACCGACAACCCCCACAGCTGGGTCATCTACCGCCGCGGCCAGAAGCCCAAGCTGCTGTTCTACCGCCCGGTGGATTTCTGGCACTACGTACCCCCTGCCCCGCAGACCTTCTGGAGCGACGAGTACGATATCGAGCTGCTGTCAAAACCAGATGAAGCCAAGATTTTCCTCAGCGGTGAAAATGCGGCCTTTATCGGTGAAACCGCCAAGCTGGAAGGCTGGGACATCGGCGAGCGCAATCCCCAGCACCTGATCGACCGCCTGCACTGGGATCGCGCCTACAAAACCCCCTACGAATTCGCCTGTCTGCGCGAAGCCAACCGCATCGCCGTGCGTGCACACAAAGCAGCGGAAGACGCCTTCCGCGCGGGCGCCAGTGAATTTGAAATCAATCTCGCCTACATGAAAGCCGCCGGCCAGGGCGAAAACCAGATGCCCTACGGCAATATCGTTGGCCTGAATGAGCACGGTGCAATCCTGCACTACACCCATTTATCCACAGTGCAACTGCCTGAGAGCGAGCGTCGCAGCTTCCTGATCGACGCCGGCGCTGACTGCAATGGCTACGCCGCGGACATCACCCGCAGCTATGCCTACCGCGACGGCGAATTCGCTGATCTTGTCGCAGCCATGCACGAGAAAGAACAGGAGCTGGTCGCCGGCCTGACCCCGGGCGCCTCCTACGTGGAACTGCACCGCTCCTGCCACCACAAAATCGGCGAGCTACTGCAACAGTTTGGTGTGATCAAAACATCCCCGGAAAGCGCAGTGGAATCCGGCCTCACCGGCACCTTCATGCCCCACGGCCTCGGCCACTTCCTGGGTCTGCAGGTACACGATGTGGGCGGCCATCAAACCGGTCCGGAAGGCGGCAAAACGCCTCCGCCATCCGAATACCCTTTCCTGCGCACCACCCGCACCATCGAGGAAAACCAGGTATTCACCATCGAGCCGGGCCTCTACTTCATTGAAAGCCTGCTGGCAGACCTGAAAGAGTCTCAACTGGCCGACGAAGTGAACTGGGACAAGGTGGAAAAGCTGCGCCCGTTTGGCGGCGTGCGGATCGAGGACAACCTCATTGTGCATGCGGATCGCGTGGAAAATATGACGCGAGACTGCTACTGAGAAAATGTCTCAATATTGACTGCAAGGTGGCTCCCCCGAGGTACATTCGCCGTTAGGGAGCCCCTTGTAAGGGGCAACATCCAGATTCAAGTGGTACGCACAAAAGTACCAATTTCGCACAAAAAATAGCCAGCCCGCTTCAAAGATTATAAGATCACTCCCATAACAGAATTCAAAGGGAGTTGAATCATGTTTTCCTACAAAGGCCTCAAACAAGATGTGATTATTGCCGGGAAATCCGCCGGCAAAAAAGTCAGCATCACCCCGCAAGCGGAACCCGTGTACAAGGAAATCCGCAACCTCGCCCAACAAGGCAACTACTGGGCCCAGATCACCGTCAACGCCCTCCATCAACTCGCTTCTGGCCACCTCCATCAGGACAATATCTTTATCAAGCCAGGTCCAGTGCACCGTGGCGGAGAGGAGGAGTTTGTGATGATTCTGCCGGGGTGTAAGGTGACGGTGGAGAAGCAATCCAAGGATGCGTTCAAGATTGTTTATTTTGAGGCGGATGCGGGATATGCGGAGTTGCAGAAAAAAGGCGATACGGCAGGGATTTATGAAGCGAGCTACACACAGCAAGAAGTGTGGGAGACTAAAAAAAGTAAAAAAGGGAATATTTCTTCCAAAGAAGGCCGGCTCGTTGCAGTGTGCAATTCGGGATATCAAAACCCGAACAGTGCTGCCAGTTCTGCTGCACCAAAGGTAGCATCTAGCCACTACAGCCCCCAAACTGGCGAAACATTGCTGCGAAAAACTAAATTTGACCTGCACTTTACCCCGGGCAAGAAACAAATCGGCGGCTTAAGAAATTTTAAAGATGCCCGCAATCCAGAAGCAAAAAAAGATATACATGAATCGGCTATGCTACTTTCGCGAGCAATGTACCATGCGAGAAAAACTGATGATGTAAAGTGGATAGCTGAATATGGAGGATCGGCCGTACTCACACAGGCAATGAGAATCCTAGCTGACCAAGGTATAAAACTGGAAAATCACAGCATATTTCTTTATGAGCCAAAAACCTCTCAAACAGCAATACTGCATGCTGCTCGTGCTATCGACATAAAGATCGGCAGAAATTTGAGTAAAATATCCCCAATTAATCTGGCCGGTGTTTTTGGCCAGCCATCGGCATCAATCAACAGGATTGCTAACGAGAAATGTTATGGGCTAGGTCGAACTATCGGTGACAGTGTTCAATTGGGGGCATTGATCACTGGCGGGGTGACATTCGCCGGAGCTGTAGCAGGTTATGCAGGGGTAAATGTCGGCGTTATCGCGGGTACAGTTGGTGCAGCTGGCGCAACAGCAGTACCTGCTCTAGGTGTTTTTTTGAATGCTGTGAGTAAAGCAGCGCCCTACATTAAAGAAGCAATGAAGTTGGTGAAAACGGTTGATACTGCTGCAGAACACTTGTCTCCACGCCTGCACAACAAGATTAAGAGTGAATTTTGATGCTGGACTTTATTAAGTACAACCGGCTGGAACTAAGAGAGCACGAAGGGCCCTGCACACCACAAGGTCCCAGCTTCAAGCGTGCACACAAGTACACCTTTGACCTAATGGGCAGCAAACTTAGTTTTAGAGCCCCAAAACAACTGCATATATTTCGACCTGGATCGGAGCAATTCACGCCCCGGTGGTTCAATGATGAACTGGGATCCCTGCGAACAGGTAATGATCCGACAAAAACGTGGAAATCACGCCTTCTTTTTTTACGTAAATACGCATTTTATGGCCCTTGGTTTACTGGCGAGAAAGCGAGCGCAAGCTTTGCTGTATCGGTCATTGCGCCAGAATCCCCTCCACTAAATGTTAACTTTTTACACCCTAGGGCACTTGAAACTGCTATTTCTGGCTACTTAACCGCGGAGTACGGCCATAACGAATGGGACAAGGGCGAAGCTCGATATACAGGTCCATTAGAGTGGAAGTCGATTAAAAATCTGCCCGTACCGGCTGCATACTTTCTCGTTCAAAATTCAATCGACCGCCACCGTCATTTTTACCTCTTTATCCCCGTATCACGCGGCCGGATTATCATCTTCACTTTTTCTTACAACCAGCACCTAAGCGGAAGCTTTGAGAAAAGGGATACTGCTATAAACCCAAAAGCTCTACATGAGCTAATTGATCAGATTATTAATAGCGTTGAATTTACTCCTTCGACCGAACTTGAGCAGGATCTAAATGAGGTCCGAAAATCCTGCCCAGACCTGTCTGCCAGCAAAAATTTCCCGCCATTAAAATGGCCGGCAACGGTGGACGAGACAGGATTGAATATCGTTGAACTGAATGAGAAACAGCGGAAGGCGCTGGTGGGGTAGTTTTCTAAAACATAATAGGTTGGGCGTACTTGATTTGGTCCCGTAGGAGCCTGCCTTGCAGGCGAACGGTCCGGAGATCCGGGGTTCGCCTGCAACGCAGGCTCCTACGTTTACGGGGTGTCAGGAAACGACCGAGGCATCAGGACACTTCGGATCTGACGGTTCTCGTTGCTTCCACCATATTCAACAGCGCCGATCCCACCTCCGCCCAGTTGCGGGTCTTCAAGCCGCAGTCTGGGTTCACCCATAGTTTTTCCAACGGAATCACCTGCAGCAGTTGATACAGGCGGTTTACAAGCTCCTGGCGCTCCGGCACGTTCGGTGAGTGAATGTCATAAATGCCCGGACCTATTTCATTCGGGTAACCGCCACCTTCTCCAGTCCCTTCCCCTTTAGAAAAGGCCTGTAACAAGCGCAGGTCTGAGCGCGCAGACTCGATGGTGATGACGTCCGCATCCAGGGCGACAATTGCCTCCATGATTGCATTGAAGTTGCTGTAGCACATGTGGGTGTGAATCTGGGTTTCCGGCTGTACTTCGCTGCAGGTGTAACGGAAGCAACCCACTGCCCAGGCAAAGTAATCGTCGTGGCCGGATACGCGCAGGGGTACACCTTCACGCAGGGCGGGTTCATCGATCTGGATGATGCCGATACCCGCGGCTTCCAGATCCAACACTTCGTCCCGCAGTGCCTTGGCAATCTGTAGGCAGCTCACCGCGCGGGGGATATCCTCACGGGGAAAGGACCAGTTGAGAATGGTCACCGGTCCGGTGAGCATCCCTTTCACCGGCTTTTTGCTCAGGCTCTGGGCGTACTCGCTCCACTGCACGGTCATGGGATTGGGGCGGGAAATATCGCCGGCGATAATCGGCGGTTTTACACAGCGGGAGCCGTAGCTCTGTACCCAGCCGTTGCCGGTGTGGATAAATCCATCCAGCTGCTCGCCGAAATATTCCACCATGTCATTGCGCTCGGCTTCGCCGTGGACCAGTACGTCGAGACCGAGGATTTCCTGGCGGCGGATGGCTTCGGCAATTTCTGCACGCAAATGCGCATCGTAATCCTGCTGGGAGATTTCATGGCTGCGGAACTGTTTGCGTACCTGGCGCAGTACATCGGTCTGCGGGAAGGAGCCAATGGTTGTTGTCGGCAGTACCGGCAGTTGCCAACGCTCGCGCTGAACTTCCGCGCGCTGTGGATATTTCTGGGCGCGCCAGGTGTTATCCAGTTCTGCACGCACTTCAGCCTCGCTGCGGCTCTCGGTTTTCGCGGTGGCCGGCAGTACTTCCGCCCCCGGCTTCAATGCCTGCTGTAGGATGTTCAGCTCATCCAGTTTCTGGCGACTGTAAGCCAGCTTTTGTTTGTCCGCGTCGGCAAGCCTGGTTTCGGTTTCCAGGTCCACCGGGCTGTGCAGTAGTGAACAGCTGGCAGAAAGCCACAGGCGGTCGCCGAGTTTTTCCGCCACCGACTGCAGTGTTTTCTGCCAACGGGCCAGATCCGTGCGCCATACGTTGCGTCCGTTGATCACGCCCACAGACAATACTTGCTTGTCTTGCAGTGCTGCCAGTGCCGGTTGCAGGTCTTCCAGTCCACGCACGGCGTCGATATGTACACCGTCTACGGGTAAGTTGAAAACCGTTTCCAGGTTTTCCCGCAACGGCGAGAAATAGCTCGCCAGCAGTAACTTACTGCCGCTGGCTTTGGACAAGGTTTCGTAAACGGGCGCGAATGCAGCACGCCACTCGGCGGGCAGGTCCAGGCCGAGAATCGGCTCATCGATTTGCACCCACTGGGCAGCGGCATCGGCCAGTTTTACCAGCAGCTCTTGGTAACAGGGCAGCAGTTTCGGCAACAGGTCGAGGGCGTTTTCCACACCACGACCGAGCCACAAATACGTCAGTGGGCCGATAACGACCGGTTTTACGTTGTGACCCAGTTGCTGGGCTTCCTGTACTTCCGCCAGCAGCCAATCGGCATCCAGGGTAAACGTCTGGCCGTCGGCGAATTCCGGCACCATGTAGTGGTAATTGGTATCAAACCATTTCGTCATGGCACTGGCCGCCACCGGTTCTCCGGAGGGCGCGCGGCCACGGGCCAGGCGGAAGTACTGATCCAGTTTGTTTTCCGCGGCGCCCTGGGCGAAACGCTCGGGGATTACGCCAAACAGCAGGGAGTGATTTAGCACCTGGTCGTACCAGGCGAAATCGCCCACGGTAGTCAGTGCCAGTCCCGCGCCCTGCTGTGCCTGCCAGTTTTGGCTACGCACCTGGGAACCCACCGCCAGCAGTGCTTTCTGATCAATCTCACCTTTCCAGTATGCTTCCTGAGCCTTTTTCAACTCGCGCTGCGCGCCAATGCGCGGGTAGCCGAGAATATGTGTTTGAGACATCTTCCTTTCCCCAAATAGAGTTTCCCCGTGCCCAGACAACACAAGGCACGAGATCTGTAAATTTCGGGGTTGATTCTGCCGCGGCACTCATGTTCAATCAATTTCATATTATTTGCCTATAACATGAATTTAACTAAACATGCATTTAACTCAACATGATTGAACTGCGACATTTGCGCGCCCTGAGCATCCTGCGGGAAACCGGCAGCATGGTGCGCGCCGCCGAGCGCCTGCACCTGACCCAGTCAGCGCTCTCCCACCTGTTCCGGGAGATGGAAGACCGCCACGACCAGGCCCTGTTTGTACGCAAGTCCCGCCCGCTGCGATTCACCAGTGCCGGCTTGCGGCTGCTGCAACTGGCGGATGATGTACTGCCGAGGGTGGCGGTGGCACAGCGGGATATTGCGCGCTTGGCATCCGGCCAGGCTGGGAGGCTGAATATCGCGATTGAATGCCACAGCTGTTATCAGTGGCTGATGCCCACCCTCGACAGCTACCGGGATGACTGGCCGGAAGTGGAACTGGACCTCTCCAGTGGTTTTCATTTCGCCCCGCTGCCGGCGCTGGTGCGCGGGGATCTGGATCTGGTAGTCACCAGCAATCCGGATGATGCACTGAAAGGCATTCACTATGAGCCGCTGTTCAGCTTCGAAATGTGCCTTGCGGTCAGTCGCAAACACGCGCTGGCGGAAAAAAAGTGGATAGCACCGGAAGACCTGGAAGGCGAAGTGCAAATCACCTATCCAGTGGAACGGGAGCGGCTGGATATTTTCCAGCATTTTCTGGACCCGGCCGGTATCGAACCCGCCTCGGTACGCACCGCAGAATTGACGGTGATGATGGTACAGCTGGTGGTGAGTGGGCGCGGTGTCTGCGCACTGCCAAACTGGGCACTGCACGAATATTTACAGAAGGGTTTTGTCAGCCAGTTGCGACTGGGAAAGACAGGCCTGTGGAGCACCCTTTACGCGGCAGTGCGCGAAGAGATGCTGGAACAGGCCTTTTTGCAGGACTTTTTCACCACGGCGCGGGATACCTGCTTCGCCAATCTGAATGGTATCCGCACCGCGTGATGTTCGACTCTTTTGGCTCGGATCAGGGCTCGGGTCAGGGCTCGGACCAGCGCCGCAACAGATTGTGATAGACCCCGGTCTGCGCCACGATTGCCTCGTGGTCTCCCAGCTCCTGGCGCAGGCGATTGATCGACATATCCAGGTCAAACAGCAGGGTGCGCTGACCGTCGTCGCGCACCAGGCTTTGAATCCAGAAAAAAGAAGAGACACGGCTGCCGCGCGTTACCGGCGTGACCCGGTGCAGGCTGGTCGATGGATACAATACCAGTGAGCCCGCTGGCGCTTTGACACTGTGTACACCGTAGGTATCGTCGATCAGCAGCTCACCGCCGTCGTACTCATCGGGATTGGAAAGAAACAAGGTGCAGGACAGATCCGTACGGATCTGCCCACCGGTGGGCAACCGCCGGATGGCGTTATCCACATGGTTGTTGAAATGCTCCCCGCCCTCATAGCGGTTAAACAGCGGCGGAAATACCCGCTGCGGTAGTGCCGCCGACATAAACAGTCCACTGGCCGGCAGGGCCTTCAGGATCAGTTCACCGAGCTCCCGCGCCAGTGGCGAGTGTTCCGGTAACTGACGATTCTGCTTGGCCTGCGCAGACTGGTGCCCGGCGGTAACCCGGCCATCCACCCACTCCGCCTGCAACAAGGCCGCCTTCATCTCGGCGGCCTGTTGCGGGCTGAGGATTTCGGGGATTTCCAACAGCACGTTTCGATTCCTCAGTAAGTAAAGTTCAGACTCAGCAGCGCCGTGCGGCCCAGTCCCGGAATGAAGTGACCACCGCCCACGTAGTCGATGTACTCTTCATCCGTCAGGTTCTGCAGGTTCAGCTGCGCGCTGATGTTGTTACTGAAAGCGTAAACGCCGGAGGCCTCCAGGGTCCAGTAGTCCGGCGCCTGTCGGGTATTGGCGGTGCTGTTGTAGCGGTCACCCACGTACTGGGCACCGGCACCCAACTGCAACTTCTCGCCCATCAGGTAATTGGCCCACAGGTTGAAGGTGTGGTGCGGTGAGTTGGACAGTTCATTGCCCAATTCCGCCGCATCCTTACTCTTCAGTACTTCGCTATCCAGGTACACATAACCCGCATTCACACTGAAGTTCTCGGTAATCGCACCGGAAGCACCCAGTTCAACGCCCTGCACACGCTGTTCGCCATCCAGCACCAGCACATCGTTAGGATCATCCGGATCCTGGGTGCGCGCATTGGTTTTGTCGGTGCGGAAGAGTGCGGCGCTCATCAGCATACGACCATCGGCCAACTCCCATTTGGTACCCAGCTCGATGCTGCGGTTTTCTTCCGGCTCCAGATCGGCAATACCCGGCTGGCGACTGCTGGTGGAGATGGCCATGCCCTCTGCGGTCGGGTTAAAGGAAGTACCGTAACCCAGGTAAATACTCCCGGCAGAGACCGGCTTGAACACCACACCGGCGCGGTAGCTCAGCATGGAGTCGGTGCGCTCCAGCAGCGGGCTGCCATCCGGGGTGTATTCCATCTCAAAGTGGTCGTAACGCAGGCCACCGTTGATCTGCCAGTACTCGTCAATCTGTACCGAGTCAGACAGGTAAGCCGCCAGTGTGGTGGACTCACCATTGCTGAAGGTGCCGGTGCGCACGTAGTTTTCCAGGTAGGGATCGCTGGGATCCGGATTAAAAAGGTCGGTCGCCGGCGAGTCTTCGCCAGTTACTTCCTTGGTGTAACGCTTCTCTGATTCCAGGCTCACTTCGGTACCCACCAGAATCTTGTGTTCCCAGGCGCTGCCCGGATTCACCGTCAGGGTAAGGTCGGTCATGTTACTGAAGATGGTGTCTTCCTGGTCCCGGTATTTGTCGTCACTGCGGCGAATATCAGTGCTGTCGGTGCTCGCAAAACGCGGTGCGGTCACCATAGAGTCGCGGCTGGTTACCCCCCAGCGCGTGGTGTTTTTCAGGGTGGCGTCATCGCTCAGGCGCTGGCTTACCTGTACCGTACCCAGCGTGGTCTCCACTTCTTCGTAGTCGCGGGATTTCAGGCCGTACCAGTTGTCGAAGTCCACCGGCGGCGCCTGATCCGCGTAGTCGGCCAAGGGCACATTGTTGGCCGGTACCCAGGGAATACCGTAATCCGGGGTATTGTCCTGTGACAGGTGGAACAGGCTCAGATTCACTTCGGTATCCGTTTCCAGACCAAAGGCCAGGGACGAGCCCACACCCCAACGGGAATTGTCGACGCCGTCGCGGCCGGCGACATCCTGTTGGTGCGTCATCACATTCACGCGCGCGGCGGCGTTATCGATACCGTCGAGAGTGCGGTTTACGTCCAGAGTGGCGCGGCCGTAGCTGTCACTGCCGGCAAGAATATTCGCGCGGGTGCTGTCGGTCAGGTTCGGAGTCTTGCTCACCAGATTTACAGAACCACCGGTAGAACCGCGACCGGAGTAATCGGAAGACGGCCCCTTGACCACTTCCACCTGCTCTAGGTTGAACGGGTCACGGGTGTAGCCGCCGAAGTCGCGCACGTTGTCCACAAAGATATCGGTGCGGGCGCTGTAGCCACGAATGGAGAACTGATCTCCGGGAGGGGCACCGCCCTCACCGGCCTGCATGCTGATACCGGATACATTGCGCAAAACATCGCGCAAGGTGGTCGCGGCGCGCTGCTGCATCAGGTCTTCGGAAATGATATTAACGGTCTGGGCAGTATCCAGCAGTGGGCGGGCAAACTTCACCGAGCTGGGGCTGCGCTCTTCCAGGCGATCGGTGACTTCAACCACCTCCGGCGCGCGCTCTTCCGCAGCGGCTTGCTTGCTCTGCGCGGCCTTCGCTTTGTCCGCAGCAGACTGCACTTCCTCGGCGTGTGCACCGCTGATCAGGCTCCCGGCAACCGCAGCGACAACCGACAGTTGGGAGAAGCGGGAGAATTGGCCGGCCAGCGGCTTCTTGCGGAAAGCATCCGCGAGATTGTGAGTGGCGAGTTGATCCTTTGTACTCGTCGGCTTAGTCATGGTATGCCCCAGGGGTCTAGTTACTTATTGATGAGATTGCTGATAGATATTATTTATTTGGCTGATAGCCGCTCAATGCGAAACATTATCATTTAGATAAACAAAAACGGCAACCTGTCAGTCATGCATTGGCACAAAAAACCTCAAAACACGTCATAAATCCCCATAAAAATCAGGGATTTAATACGCCCATTGCAACATTGCCCGGGTAAAATCGCTAAGCTTAGGCGTCTAATTTGCGCGCCAAATTCGAACCGAATAAGAACCGACTAAATAAGAAGAGGAGTTTTGTATGGGAAGTGCGAGTAACAGCTGGAGCCCGGTACTCAAGGGCCTGCACTGGATCATCGCGATTTGTATTCTCTGCGCCTGGGGCTCGGTCGAGCTGCACGAATTCTACGAGCGCGGAGACCCGATGCGCGGCTGGTGGATGATGCTGCACTTCTCCGTCGGCTTTACCGTATTACTCCTGGCCATGGTGCGCCTTTATTACCGCGCCACCCACGGCCGCCCCACCCTGTATGGCAGCGGTTTTCAAAAGCCGGTTTCCCTGCTGGTACAGAGCCTGATGTACATCATCATGCTCGGCATGCCCCTTACCGGCCTGCTGATGCGGCAGTTTGCCGGTCGCGATACCACGCTCTTCTGGCTGTTCGAACTGCCGGCTTTTCTGTCGGAAAACAAGGACCTGGCTAAACAGCTGGCGTACCTGCACAAGGACTTTTTGTGGAATTCCCTGCTGGTACTGCTGGTACTGCATATCGGCGGTGCACTGTGGCATCACCTGTTCATCAAGGACAATACGCTGCGGCAGATGCTGCCGTTTGGTAAAACCAAGTAATCACCTCCTGATCAACTCCGCGCACCAAAAAGCCGCAATAAAAAAGGGGCGCCTTGTATCAAGGCGCCCCTTTTTTGTGGGAGTTTTACGTGCGAAAACACACTGGCGAATCAGCCTTCTCGGCGGGACTTGCCGCGGTGGCCTTTGCCTTCACCCTGCGGCTTGCCCTTCTTGAAGGAGCCGCCTTTCTTGCGCGGCGGTCTGCCACCTTCACCCGCACCTCTTTCCCCACCCTGATCGGTGAATTTGGAAATGTTCATGGTCTTGCCGGCCACGCGCACGCCCTTGAGATGCTGGAAGATTTCCTTGGGCATACCTTCCGGCAGGTCCACGGTGGTGAAGTCGCCGTAGATATCGATGCGGCCGATATAGGAGCTATCGATATCCACTTCGTTGGCAATGGCGCCGACGATGTTGCCCGGCTTGATGCCGGACTCGCGACCAACTTCAATGCGGAAACGCTCCATCCCTTCATCCGGGGCAGGCATTTTTCGCGCGTCTTTTTCTATGAAGGCGCCTTTCTTGCCGCGGGTGAATTCTCTATCACCACGATCACCGCGGTCACGACGCTCGCGGCGTTCACGCGGCTCACGGAATTCACGGGGCTCAGGATCGCGCTCGTCCAGCAACAGCGGCTGGTCGCCCTGGGCCATGGCGGCCAGTGCGGCAGCGACGTCCAGCGGATCAACTTCGTTTGCTTCCAGGTACTTCTCCACAAGGTCACGGAAAGGCGCCAGATCGCGGCGGCCGGTCATGGTGTAGGTAATCTTGTCGCGGAATTTTTCCATACGCGATGCGTTCACGGCCGCCGCGGTGGGCAGGTCCAGACGCTCGATCGGCTTCTTGGTGGCGCGCTCAATGGAGCGCAGCATGCGCTGCTCACGGGGTGCCACAAACAGGATGGCATCCCCTTCGCGACCGGCACGGCCGGTACGACCGATGCGGTGGATATAGGCTTCGGTGTCGTAAGGAATGTCGTAGTTGATCACGTGGCTGATGCGCTTCACATCCAGACCACGAGCGGCAACGTCGGTCGCCACCACGATGTCCAGCTTGCCGGCTTTCAGCTTGTCGATCACCTGCTCACGCAGGTTCTGCGCCATGTCGCCGTTCAGCGCAGCACTGGCAAAACCGCGCGCCGCCAGTTTGTCGGCAACTTCAACGGTAGCGTTTTTGGTGCGTACGAAAATGATGGTTGCATCCACCGGCTCGGCTTCGAGAATACGAGTCAGCGCGTCCATCTTGTGCAGACCGCCCACCGGCCAGTAGCGCTGGCGGATGGTTTCGGCGGTCTCGGTTTTCACCTTGATTTTCACTTCCACCGGCTCGTGCAGGTGGTCGCGGGCAATGCGTGCGATCTCGCGCGGCATGGTGGCAGAGAAGAGTGCGATCTGGCGCTCTTCCGGAATCTGTTCCAGTACCCACTGCACGTCGTCGATAAAGCCCATGCGCAGCATTTCGTCGGCTTCGTCGAGTACCAGGGTCTTCAGGCGGGACACATCCAGGGTGCCCTTGCGCATATGGTCCATCACACGGCCGGGGGTACCCACCACCAGCTGTACACCGCGCTTCAGCTGCTGGATCTGGCCACGATAGTCGGCACCACCGTAGATGGGCGCAACGTGGAAACCTTTCAGGTTGGCGGCGTAAGACTGGCAGGCCTCGGCCACCTGAATGGCCAGCTCGCGGGTCGGCGCCAGTACCAGTGCCTGCGGGTGGCGGCTTTTCAGGTCCAGGCTGGCCAGCATCGGCAGTGCGAAGGCGGCCGTTTTACCGGTACCGGTCTGGGCCTGGCCCAGTACATCGTGGCCGTTCAGCAGTGACGGGATAGTCTCCGCCTGAATCGGCGACGGGGATTCGTAACCCAGCTTGGTTACGGCTTCCAGAATTTCAACGGGCAGTCCCAACTGGTCGAAGCCAATCGGTGCAGAATTATCGGTCATTTTGAGTTCACTTGAATTACATAGGGGCCGGGCCATGCTCGGGCTTTAAAGGAAACCATAGCGCACAACCGAGGATTGCTGGGCAAGGCGAAAAAGCCCATTAATAGCAGCACCGCTATATCAAGCTCATTCAACTCAGAGACAGGGGCCTGTGGCGAGGAGGTCTGTTACCCATGATGACTAATGTCCCGCTCAAGGCCGCCTTCTGATGGCGGGTGGGGACAAGAGGGTGCGCAGTCTACCAGTTTGACAGAAGACTGCCAGTTTAATTTTTGATCGACGCAAAAAGCCTCAGGAATCGCAGAATTTGGGCGCTTTGGTCACCTCTTCCGACCCAGACAACCACTGGCACACCAGCGGTTGCTGTCCGTATTGCTCAACCAGGGTCAAGGTCTGCTTTTTGCTGCGGGGATCCTGAAAGCCCCGTATCAGATGGGTCTGAAGCAACGTGCGCTGGTTCCCAACAAGCGCCGGCAACCGCGGCAGGCCCGCCTGCACCACTGCCAGATGCACGGCAGGTGTGTAAGGCCCCAGCTCAGAAGCGCGAACCAGATAGCGATCCATGTCCGCATCAAACTCACCCAGGCGCACCTTGATCTGTGCCATCTCCGCCCAGCTGTCTGGCCAGAGCGGGCGCAACGCTGCGGCTTGTTGATAGAGCGCCAGCGCAGCGCGGTAATCTTCTGCAACCACCTCACCTGCGTTATAGGCGCGCCACTCCAGCAATCGTGCCTGCAGGGTCAACTGATAGGGATTGTCCGGGTGCAGCTCATTGGCGCGCTCGATCGCCGCCATCGCAGATTCCATCGATGCAGCAGATGGCACCTTACCGAGCTTGTACCAGTATTTGAGCTGATTCTCCGCCGTAACCACCTGCAAATACGCCAGCCCCATAGAACCGGCGTGAACGCACAGCGCCAGCAACAGGAATATGGCTAGCCAGGTGCTTCCCTTTTGCAGTGGGCCGACTTGAGCCGGCCACAGTGCAGCGCGCAGCTTGGGCATAACGCCCATACGTTTGCGAGAACGACGGCGGCGCCGGGTGCGGGGGGATTCGATGGAGGCTTGGGTCTGCATAAATAAGGAGTATAAAGCTCCGGGCTCACGCGAAATGGCAAGCCGCTATCTTACCCGGGTTGTCGCGTACCAGCTGCCAGGATTTTTCTTCGCCGACAATTTCAGCGGCGGCCTCGCGGCCAACATTCAATACCGGCGGACGGCGCACCTCGTGGTGGGCATCGGTGGCGAGAATGGTCACCAGATCCTGCTCCAGCAACTGCACCGCCCGCTCCTGTGCGCCTTCGCCAAAATGCCCCGCCACCGCGCCGGACGTTACCTGAAACAGGCAGCCCTCACGCACCAGCGGCATCACTTTGTTGAAATCCCGCATCACATCCTTATTGCGCTCCGGATGCGCAATCATCGGCCGCACTTTCTGCTTGCGCAGCCAGCGGATCAATTGCTCGGTACCGGGCGGGATGTGGCTGTGTGGCAGTTCCAGCAGCAGCACTTTATCCCCTTCCCACTCCCCCAAATAAGGCACCTGCTTGAGCAGCACCATATTCAGGATTTCTTCGGAGAGGCGGATCTCAGCGGCCATGCCTAACTGCAACGGAATAGCTTCCGCCGACAGCGCATCGCGCAGCTGGTTGAATGCCTTGGTGATGGTAGAGAGATTGTTCGGAAAACGCCCCGCATGGATATGCGGGGTGGCAACGGTATGGGTGATACCGTCGTTGACCGCGGCCCGGGCTAACACCAGGGCCTGGTCCAGATCCCGGGCACCATCGTCGATGCCCGGCAAGATATGGCAATGCAGGTCGATCACGCGACTTCCAGATCTTCCGACGTGGCTTTCGGCTTAATGCTCTGCACGTTTTCGGAAACGCCCGGCGCACGATACGCATACTCACCAGCATAGGTGTAGTACTCGCCGTAGTAACCAGACTTGGAGGTAGTGTCCACCTGGTTCAGCACCACGCCGTCCAGCTTGGCACCTACCTGGAGCAGGCGGCCGATGCCGTTGTTCACGAGTTTCTGACGGGTGCTGTCCGCCTTCACTACGTACAGCATGGAGTCGGCGATACGGGAAACGATCAGCGCATCACTCACCACCTGTGCCGGTGCGGTATCCACGATCAGGCGATCGTATTTGCTCTTCAGTACTTCAATCGCCTTGGCAAAGCGCGGCGAAGACAGCAGCTCCTGCGGATTCGGCGGCACGGTACCGGCCGGCATGATGTCCATACCACTCTTCTCATCGTGGTAAATACACTCGGCCAGCGTATTGCTCCCGGCGATCAGGTTGGAGAGACCGGGATGATACGGCGGCAACTTGAACTCTTTACCCACGGAAGGCCGGCGCATATCCGCGTCGATCAGCAGTACCTTTTCCATCTGTGACAGGGCAAAGCCCAGGTTCTCGGAAACGGTGGTCTTACCTTCTCCCGGTACCGAGGAAGTCACAGAGATCACCTTGGCCGGTCGATCCAGGTGAGACAGCACAACACTGGTGCGCAGGGTTCTTACCGCCTCGGCAAAGCTGTGCTGGTCACTGTCGAAGAAGGTCGCCAGGCTCAAGCGCTCACGCTTGTCGTGATCCACCCAGGGCAGCACGCCAATCATGCGCTGGCTCAGTTTGTTTTCCACATCTTCCGGGTTGCGGATGCCATCGTTCAGGGCTTCCAGCAGGAATGCCAGCATCACACCCAGCATGGCACTTACCACCAGGGCCAGGGCCACGATCAACGCCTTTTTCGGCTTGGCCGGCAGGCGCGGCGCAACGGCCGGGTCCATCAAGCGGGCGTTGGCGGCCTCAAAACCCGAGGTTTCCGAGGTCTCACGGAAACGGGTCAGGAAGGCACTGTACAGCTGGCGGTTTACATCCACTTCGCGCTTCAGCTCGTTGTAACGAGTCTCCTTGCGGGAAACCATCTGGTATTCCGTCTTGGCCTGTTGCAGCTCACGCTCCAGCGCCACCACATTGGCCTGCGCGGTTTCGTAGTCGCTGTGGATACCGCTGATCAGTCGGCGTACTTCACTGCGCAGTTTGTCCTGCACCGATTCCAGCTCATCGCGGGCAGAAATCATTTTCGGGTGCTTGGGGCCGTAACGACGGGACAGCTCAGAAACTTTACGCGCGGTATCAATCTCGGCCTGTTTGATGTTTTCAATCAGCTTATGGTTGAGCACTTCCGGCAGGCTCGCCAGGGCATCCACATCGGCACCGCGGCTTTGCACCAGGGAGTAAATGCTTTCCGCCTGCTTGAACTCCTGGCGCGCCTGAATCAGCTGGCTGGTAATCTGGTTCAACTCTTGGGCAGCGAGGCCCTGTACGCCTGAGACGTCAACCAGCCCTTCCTGCTCCTGAAAAGTCTGCAGGCGGGATTCGGATTGCTCGAGTTTTACCCGCAGGTCTTCCAGGCGGTCGTTCAGCCAGGAGGTCGCCTGCTTGGTCATGTCCAGCTTGGCCTGCAGGTGACTGTCAATAAAGACTTCTGCCACCATATTCGCGACTTTTGCGGCCAGCTCCGGGGACTCAGATTCAAAGGTAATTTTTACCAGCTGGGTATTGCGCACCGGCGCGATCGACAGGCGGCTGCTCACCGCATCGGTGACACTCTCCAGTTTTCGCTGGCGCGCTTCTTCTTCCGACTCCATCTCGCGGGATGCCAGGAACGGCAGCCAGCCTTTGATACGCGCTTTCAGGGAAGGAGACTGCTGGTCGGGATCGAACTCGGGATGATTGACCAGGTTCAGGCGGTTAACCACCTCTTCCGCAATGCGGCGGGACTTCAGAATTTCAAACTGGGTGAGGAAGTATTCCTTGCGGCTGGAGTCCAGGCCGTACACTTCTTCAATGGACAGCGCCTTGGGCTGCTCCGCCTCAATCATCAGGGTCGCAGTGGCCTGGTAGCGCGGGGTCATGGAGAAGACCACCATCGCCGTCAGCATGGCTACCGCTACGGACAAGGCCGCAATACGCCACTTGAAACGGTCCACAATACGCCAGTACTGGCGCAGATCGATCACTTCTTCCTGAAGCATGCGTTCCGGGTGCTCAGCACCCTGGGAGTTCATGTTTTGAACGGTCATCGGCCTACCTCAGAAAAAGCTCTCTTCTACAGTCACTACATCACCGGGACGCAACAGCGTCGACAATTCCACTTTTTCTTTGGTCTGGGAGGCATCATCCCCACGCACTACAAAAATCTTGGTTTTTGAGGCGCGCTCGGTAAAGCCCTGCGCCAGTGCCGCGGCCTTGCTCACGGTCATGCCAGGCTGATACGGAAAACCGCCAGGCCTTTCCACTTCACCGTTAATAAAGAAGGGGCGGTATTCCAGAATAGAAACGTGCACGTTGGGGCTTACCAGGTAATCACCCAGCAGCCCCTTGTGAATCAGGGATTCCAGTTCGGCAATGGTCAGGCCAGCCACCTTCAACTCCCCCAGAAACGGGTAGTTGATCAGGCCGCTATCTCCCAGTTGCGTATCCACCGTGAGGTCGGCTTCACCATATACATTGATCAGGATCTTATCGCCTGAGCCCAGGCGATAGTCGCTTTGCAATGCCTTATCCTCTGCGGATACCGACACCGAAAGGCCCACCGTAACCAACACCAACAACAAACGGGCAACGGAGCGCAGAGCGCTCCGTTGCATTGCCTTCAGGAATCCCATATTTCATACCCGGCCCGGGGGCCGGGCCTCAATCACAAAGTTGCGTTCAGACCAACGAATACCAGGTTCTTTTCAAAATCGAAAGTATCGACGTTGGAGTCTTTATCAGAAATGTTCAGACCAGCGTGGAAAGACAACCAGCGGCGAGACTGATAGTCGAGACGCACGGAAGAGTTCTTCACGTCGTCTTCACGCTTGGTTGCCGCGTACTCACTGTTCTCAAAGTTGTAAGAGAACGTGCTGGAAACGGCTTCAGACCAGCTGTGGGTCCAGGCCAGGGTCGTGCTCTTGGTATCACTGAAGTTACCGTAGCCGTTGGACTCGTCACTGCGGCGCTCGGTGTTGAGGTCAAACGAGCTGTAGCTCAGCGGGCTCCAGCGAACACCCACTTCCCAGCGCGGTGCGGAGAAGTCTTTACGCTCGAAGCTCTTGAAGTCCTTCTGGCGCTGACCGATTTTCGCGGTACCGGTAGTGGCCGCAGTACCTTCCCACTTGATACCCACCATCACGTCGGTTTCAGCGCTGTTCAGGGTTTCTGTATTCGCCGCGGTAGCGTCGTAATCGATCTTGCTACGGGATACTTCGGTAAACAGCTCGGTCTTGCCACCGGCATTGTAGAAGAAGCCCACAGTACCGTAGTCGGTACCACGGTCACGGTTGGCAGTGCGCAGGCCACCGTCGTAGTCGCGGTCTTTGGTACCCACAGTCACGTCGATACGGCCCTTGGCACCCTCGGCACCAAAGCTGTACAGAGCGCCCAGGTCAGAATCGCTGTAGGTATCCGGCTCGTCCAGCAGCTCGGCTTTGCCCTCAGAGAACCGGGTACCGCGCGGCTCGTGACCATTGGTGTAGAGTGCGTTCAAAGACAGGCGGTTTTTGGCATTCAACTCCCACTTGGCCGCACCATTAAAGAAATGGTCGAGGTAGTTGTCGTCTTCACTGTCAAAGTACTCACCGCGGCTCAGGGAGTAGTTTACGCTGTACTCGCTGGTGCCGTTGGTGGCGAAGAGTTCAAAGCTCGGCTTGATCACCGCAATCACGCTGTCCAGCTCGTCGCTGTTGGTGTAGAGCAGGTTGTCATCGCTTTGCACGTCAAAGCTCAGGCTGGGCTTGAATTCCACCCCATTACCCAGTTCGACGGATGCTGGATCAGACTGCGCTTCAGCAGCGGTTCCTGCCCCCAGGCTCACGATCATGCAAATAGCTGCAGACAAATTACGCTTGGTCATTTTTCCTATCCAGTGGTCCTAAAATTATTTCCAATGGCTTGCCTTTATTTCCTCGACAAACCTGCACCCGGAGGCCGTTCCAACTATTAACAGAACGAATAACCCCGGGCATCCCCCAAAAAATTGTGACCCCTCTCACAATAAGCGGCGAACATTATCACAGTGTGACGGCTTCGACTATGGCTCGATGTAGCCTGAATCGCCGCCTGAACACCATTGCTCGCCTTGCGATACGGGGCAGCCAATCAATACGCGTTGCTGCCCACAAACCCCTTGGACAGGGTCATCCACACAATGCGGATATCCAACCACAGGGACCAGTTGCGGATGTACTGCAGATCGTGCTCCACCCGCTTGCTCATTTTTTCAACGGTATCCGTTTCACCACGCCAGCCGTTCACCTGAGCCCAGCCGGTAATACCCGGCTTTACCTTGTGCCGCAGCATGTAACCGTTTACCAGCGCACGGTACTGCTCGTTGTGAGCAACGGCGTGTGGGCGCGGGCCGACAATACTCATGCGCCCCTGTAACACGTTGATGAATTGCGGCAATTCGTCGAGAGAAGTGCGGCGCAGGAAGGCGCCAACCGGGGTAATACGGGCATCGTTCTTGGTTGCCTGCACCACCTTGTCGCCATTGTCTTGCGCGGTCATGGAACGGAACTTCCACACCTTGATCGGCCGACCGTCCAGCCCGTAACGGTGCTGCTTGAAGATCACCGGGCCTTTGGAGGTCAGCTTCACCGCCGCGGCAACCAGCAACATCAAGGGTGAAATCGCCAGCAGAATAAGGGAGGACAACACCAGGTCTTCCATGCGTTTGAGCCAACTGTTGATCCCTTCGATCGGGGTATCGTGCACGCTCAGTAGACTGGTGTTACCCACCTGATAAAAGCGCGCATGCAGCAAGTTGTTCACAAACAGATCCGTCGCCACGTGTACTGTCGCCGTGGTATCGGCAAAGGCATGGAGAATTTCGGCAATGCGCAATTCCTCGCGCATGGGCAACGCAATATAAATAAGGTCGAGTTCGCCCGCCTTGGCCGCGGCGACCGCCTCTTCCACACCGCCAAGCACCGGCACATTACCCGCCAGACCAAACGCCTGACCGCAGGCGTCAGACTCCGGCACCCGGTAAAAGCCCTTGATACGAATACCCAAGTGCGGCTCACGGGCGATATCTTTCGCCAGGCGCAGGCCGGCATCGGTTACGCCGATAACGACGGCCGAGCGGGTGTTGTGATCATGAGTGCGCAGATAAAACAGAAACTGCCGGAATACGTAGCGCCAGATACTGAGCAGCGCCAGCGTGCTGGCAAACCAGCTACCCACCACCAGGCGAGAAAAGGTGTGGCCGGTTTTGCTGAAATAAGCCACCAATATAAGCAGCACACAAACCGCTACCCAGGAGATAACCGTAAGCGTGAACATATGCAGGTAACTGTCCGCCCGCCAGGAGCGGTAGAGATTTAACGACTCTGCCATAAAGGCAAAACCGATGGCGGCCCCAAGGCCTACAATAATCCAGTCTTTGCTGACGGCCATGCCGAAGTAATTGCAGCAGACAATAAGCGTACCGAGAATCAACAGTGCATCCAGCAAACGGTACAGTGCAGCCAGGCCCGATTGGTGGCTGCGGATCCATCCCTGTTTCACGACTCCTTCCCCCATAAAGCTCTCCCCACAAACACGTTCTGGCCGACCAATCCCCGGCCGAAGAGGCAGAACGTGCAGCACTGCTTACCCCAAAACGGGCCCAATTTCAGGCCTCTACTAGTTGGCGCAAATCATGCCATATGTGTGATGCAGTTCAAATATTTAAAGTGATAAAGACCGAAAAACACCGCCATTCCGATCAAATAAACATCAACACGAACAAACAAACCTCAAACTTCGTGAGGCAAGAAGCGGGCCAAAATCATGGCCACAACTCCACCAACAAAAACTCCCGCAGTATTCGCCGCCATATCCAGCACCGATGCCGTGCGCGCAGGCATCATCCAGCCCTGCCACAACTCCAGTCCCGCCCCTAACAGCAGCAAACCGAGCAACCCCCAGCCCCGCATCCGTACCGATACCGCAAAAACCCAAAGCACAGCCAACACTGCAAACACGCCGCTGTGCAACATAAGATCAAAATGAGGGATTACCTGGGGTACAGGACGGGACTTCATGCCCGCAAACAGCGCAGCGCACAGCACAACAATAAACAGCAGGCGTGCGATAAACTTCAGGTAGCGAATTTCTATCACGGAAAAAGTGCGCATCAAATAGCCCGAAAGAGCCCATTAAAAAATATAAAGCCCCAGAGGTTACCCTCCGGGGCTCACCCGAATTCACGAGATGCACCTCACGCGCGAGCGTACCGATCCTCCAGGCGCACAATGTCGTCTTCACCCAGGTAAGAACCAGACTGCACTTCAATCAACTCCAGCGGAATACTACCCGGATTCTCCAGGCGGTGTACTTCACCCAGCGGAATATAAGTACTTTGATTCTCGGTGACCATGAACTCCTTCTCACCACAAGTCACCATGGCAGTACCGGAAACCACGATCCAGTGCTCGGCACGGTGGTGGTGCATCTGCAAGCTTAATTGTGCACCAGGGTTTACAACTATCCGCTTCACCTGAAAGCGCGCACCGTTATCGATGGAGTCGTAATAGCCCCAGGGGCGGTATACTTTGCGATGTACTTGTGCCTCGGAACGCTGCTCCGCTTTCAGGCGCTCCACCACTTTTTTGATGTCTTGCACACGATCTTTAGCCGCAACCATGATGGCATCGTCGCTCTCAACGACCACGATGCTCTCCAACCCCACGGTAGCGATCAGCCTGCCGTCGCTCTGGACGAAACAGTTACGCGTATCCTGTAGGATTACATCGCCACGGGCCGTGTTGCCGTCTGCGTCCTTTTCTGACACTTCCCACAAGGCAGACCAGGAGCCTACATCACTCCAACCGCAATCCATCGGCACGACTACCGCATCGCGGGTGTGCTCCATCACGGCATAGTCGATGGACTCGTCTTCACAGGCCAGGAAGGCGTCTTTGTTCGGGCGTACAAAGTCCACATCGATAGAGGCACCCTGAATCGCCGCCTCACAGGCAGAGAGAATATCCGGGCGGAACTGACGCAACTCTTCAATGTAGCGGCTGGCGCGGAACAGGAACATGCCACTATTCCAGTAGAAGTCGCCACCGCGCAGGTATTCCTGTGCGGTATCCAGGTTTGGCTTTTCTACAAACTCTTCCACTGCGAATGCCGCCTCGGCATCATCCACCGCTGCCGCCTTACGGATATAACCGTAGCCGGTCTCCGGCGCGGTGGGCACAATACCAAAGGTTACTAACTTGCCTGCTTGCGCCTGGGGTATGGCGCGACTCACCGATGCCTGGAATGCCGCCACATCTTTAATTACGTGATCTGCCGCCAATACCAACAGCAAGGGATCCGCTTTATTCCCTTTACCACCCACCGTAGCACGCAGCGCCGCAAGTGCTACCGCCGGTGCCGTATTACGGCCTGCAGGCTCAAGCACGATGCCGCTGTGTGGCGTACGCGACTCACGCAATTGCTCCGCCACGGTAAAGCGGTGGTCGTCACCGCAGATCAGTAACGGCGGCAGAGATTCGATGCCAGCCAGTCGTGCACAGGTGTCCTGCAACATGCTCTGCTCACCCACGAGTGGGAGAAACTGCTTAGGGAACAACTTACGGGAAAGGGGCCAAAGGCGCGTGCCGGAACCGCCGGCCATAATCACGGGTAAAATCATGCTCGTCATTTTGCTTTAAATAGTGTGTTTATTAGTTGCCAACTCAGACCGCATCCGGGTCCAGATACCATTTGGAATGGCGATGTACCGAGGCATCCGCAAGCAACTCGCACTCGGGCCACCAGCGGTAATTACCATGCTGTTGCACCGGCAAAGACTCCAGCGGAATATCCAGCGTCAGCGCATATCCCAGTACCACATAGTGGGTAGAAAAGTCTTCACCGGAAAAGTTGTCAGAATAAAAGTGTTCGTAGGGCCCAAGAAATTCCGCCTCCCCGATAGGAACTGCGACTCCCAGCTCCTCTTCCGTAAGACGAAGAAACGCCTGCGCCATCGACTCATCTTTCACAATCCGGCCACCGGGCACAAACCAGTAACCCTGCGCGGGCCGATTCAAGCGCTGCCCCAGCAGCACCTCACCGGCACCATTGCGCACCACCAGATCAATGGACACCAGCGGTGTCGACGACACCACTGTTTTGAAAGTATCCAGAGGCAATTTACTGGTCATATTCGCTATCAACCCTGGATTAACCCCGAAAATCGTCCTGGTGAGCCAGAAACCACTGATAGGTATCTGCCAGCCCCTGCTCCAGGCTAACGGAATAGCGCCAGCCCAGATCCGCCAGGCGGCTCACATTCATCAGCTTGCGCGGAGTGCCGTCCGGCTTGGTGGCATCGAAGGTAATCTCACCCTCAAAGCCCACCACTCGGGCCACGGTCTCTGCCAGTTCGCGAATGGTGCAGTCTTCCCCGGTACCCACATTAATGTGTGACAGCATCGGCTGGGTGCAGGCCTGGTATTGCTCAGTGGGCAGGTTCATCACATGCACACTGGCCGCGGCCATATCATCGACATGCAGAAACTCGCGCATGGGCTTGCCACTGCCCCAAACCACCACCTCGGAATCCCCAGCCAACTTGGCCTCGTGGAAACGACGCATCAGTGCCGGTATCACATGGGAATTTTGCGGGTGGAAATTGTCATTTACCCCGTACAGGTTGGTGGGCATTACGCTGCGGTAGTCCCGCCCGTACTGACGGTTGTAAGACTCACACAGTTTGATACCGGCAATCTTGGCAATGGCGTAAGGCTCATTGGTGGCCTCCAGCACTCCTGTCAGCAGGGCAGACTCACTCATGGGCTGCTCGGCAAACTTGGGGTAGATACAGGAAGAGCCCAGGAACAACAGCTGCTGCACGCCGGCCGTGTGCGCGGCATGAATAATGTTGCTCTCTATCATCAGGTTTTCATAAATGAAATCCGCCGGGTACGTATTGTTCGCCACAATACCGCCCACTTTCGCCGCCGCCAGATACACCTGATCAATGGCTTCCGCGGCAAAAAAGTCCGCAACCGCCTGCTGGCTCACCAGATCCAGCTCCGAACGCGACCGCAGCACCAGCTCAATGGAAGGGGCCCCCTCCAACTGGCGCACAATCGCAGATCCGACCATCCCTTTGTGCCCGGCGACAAATACTCTCTTCTTCTCAGTCGTCATGCTAGGAATCACTCCATTGCTACACTGATATCGAAACCGTGCTCCTTCAGCAGTGCGTGGCGCTTGGCCTTGTCCAGGTCACCGGCGACCATTTCCGCACACATTTCTTCCACGGTGATTTCCGGTACCCATCCCAGCTTCTCTTTCGCCTTGGACGGATCACCCAGCAGCGTTTCCACTTCTGCAGGACGGAAATAGCGGGGGTCAACCTTCACAATCACATCGCCCACGCTAACCGCCGGCGCCTTGTCACCCTGGACGGAAACGACCGTCGCAATTTCCGCTTCGCCTTTACCGGTAAAGGCCAGCTCAATACCTAGCTCCGCGGCACTCATTCGGATAAATTCACGCACGGAAATCTGCTTACCGGTAGCAATCACAAAATCTTCTGCCTGCTTCTGCTGCAGCATCATCCATTGCATGCGCACGTAATCCTTTGCGTGGCCCCAATCCCGCAGCGCATCCATATTACCCATAAACAGGCACTGCTCCAGACCTTGGGCGATATTCGCCAAGCCGCGGGTAATTTTGCGGGTCACGAAGGTCTCACCGCGGCGGGGCGATTCGTGATTGAACAGAATGCCGTTGCAGGCATACATGCCATAGGACTCGCGGTAGTTCACGGTAATCCAGTAGGCGTACATCTTGGCTACTGCGTAAGGAGAGCGCGGGTGGAACGGAGTGGTTTCCTTCTGCGGGATTTCCTGCACCAGGCCGTACAGCTCGGAGGTGGATGCCTGGTAGAAGCGGGTCTTCTTTTCCAGGCCCAGGAAGCGGATTGCCTCCAGCAAGCGCAGAGTGCCCATGGCATCCACATCTGCGGTGTATTCTGGGGCCTCGAAAGAAACCGCCACATGGCTCTGGGCACCGAGGTTGTACACCTCGTCCGGCTGCACTTCACGTAGGATGCGGGTGAGGTTGGAGGTATCGCTCAAGTCGCCGTAGTGCAGTTTAAGGCGAGGATTGGATTCGTGCGGATCCTGGTAAATATGATCGATACGATCGGTATTAAAAGAGGAAGCACGGCGCTTGATGCCGTGAACTTCATAGCCCTTCTCCAGCAGAAATTCTGCGAGATAGGAACCATCTTGGCCGGTGATACCCGTAATAAGTGCAACTTTATTGGACATGATTACTTCTTCTATTTGAAAATTTAAGGCTTATTAATTGAATTAAGAAATGATACAAAAATCGAGGATTCTGTTTTAAATAACGTTTCCATAGCCGACTAGGCTCGGACAAAAGTCTGTAGAGCCACTCTAGACCTGCCACCTGCATCCAGCGAGGAGCATGCTTCTTGGTACCCGAAATGAAATCAAACGCTGCACCTACACCAAGCATCACACAATTTAGCTTGGACTTTTGCTTGGCCATCCAGAGTTCCTGCTTTGGACACCCGATTCCAACAAAAAGTACATCGAGGTTCGCAGCCCGAATATTTTTAATGACGGCTAACTCTTCTTCATCAGTAAGAGGTCGAAATGGTGGGGAAAACGCATATGCTATTTCTAATTCTGGATACTTACCCTTTAAGCTGCTCACGACACTAGTCAAAACAGCGTCAGAACTTCCACCGTATAAGCCAACCTTTACACGCTTAGAATTGGAAGATTCACAGATGGAATTCATAATATCCTGGCCGCGCACCTGCTGCGCATCGCGATATCCAAGCAATTTTTGCGCCCAAAAAATTGGGCGGCCATCCGGAATTACAAGATCAGCTCGGTTTACGACCTGTCTAAAATCTTCAGAATCAAATGTTTCCATACACATGTGGACATTGGAAACGCATATATATGCGCCCTCTTCTGATTGAGACATGCGAAAAACTTCACGCAAAGTATGGCTCAATGAAGTCACATTCACGTCCATAGTAACAATGCTGGATCTCAAGACTTCCCCCTAACTGCCGCAGCTTCAATTGCCTGTCCATATATTGACATCAAGATGTCGATATTTCTTTCAGGTGTATATTTTTCAAGATACTCATTTCTGGCATTTTCGCCCATCGCATGAGCAGCTTCAGGATTATCCAGCAGCCACTGAACCTTATTAGCAAGATCTACTGAATTGCCTGGTTCAAAATGCAAACCGACGATGCCATTACAGACAATTTCTTCCATACTACCCAGACGTGAGACCAGGGCTGGCGTACCACAGGCAAGGGCTTCCACGAGCACCATTGGAAATCCTTCATACCATATGGACGGCATGATAATAAAATCAGCCCCGCGCATCAGAGAGATCACTTCTTCTTTATTTTTTTCACCTAAATACTCGACGCAATCCCCTGCGCGCTGCTCCACATCAGTGACAAGCGGCCCAGCACCAATGATTTTTAAAGGAAACTTGATTTCCAGCCAGGCATTCAGCAGGGTGTTAACCCCCTTCTCGGCACTCAGCCTACCGACAAACAGTGCATACCCACCCTTTGGATAACTGGCTGAGTCTCTCGTGATTGGATCAGAAATAAAATTTGGTTTTATGCAAATCTTACTTTCTGGCCATCCAGCTTCTATAAATTTTTTCCTGGAAAACTCCGTCAAGGCAATAAATCTATCAACCTTCAAATTCCAGGTTCGAATTGATTTATGCAAAGCCACCATCATTGCCAGCGCGAAGGTGCCAACATAGGATTTTCGATAAACCTTCTTACGAATAGACCACCATACCCCATGATTTATACTATTTTCATTAATTTTTCCTGCATGCATCAGCAATGCCGAAGGGCAAACAGCTCGGTAATTGTGCAGAGTATGTACGACCGGAACGCCAAAAACCTTGCATGCATAGAATATTGACGGCGATAGTAATGGGAAATAGTTATGTACATGCACCACATCAGGCATCTCATTTTTTAAAACTTTCAAACACTTGAAGAAATAATAAAAAGAGAATGGAGTGAAAAGGAATGCCTTTACTTTATCCCAGATTGAAGAAACCTCATGATTCGACACTTCCCATTTGGCTACTCTATACCCACCATTGGTAATCAGTTTTTCTTCTTCGGCCAGGACAGAGTCTTCACCACCGAATATTTTATAGGCATTATGAATCAGTAAAATTTTCACAAAAAACTCTTTTTGAAATACAGTCCAACACCAAAAACCATCAACAATAGTGCTAATCCAATCCCAACATACGCAAAACACCAAGAGAGTAATTGGTAGCCATTCGGTCAATTGAAAATTCCTGAGCCGATACCCTACATCCTTCCTTAAGCGTCTCTAAATAGCCAGGCTCAGAAAGAATCCTAATCGCCTCTTCGGCATAGACTGCGGCATCATTTACGGTAATTTTTCCGTTAACCCCATCCACTAAATAGTCAATTTCTGGACTATGGTATTTAATATCCGTTGTAAGCATCGGAACTTGGGCAGCAAAAGAATCTAAAACTGCAAGCCCAACCAACCCTGGCAAAAGAAATATCTGTGACATCGAAAAATATTTTATTCTTTCAGGTCCAGACACATAACCGACACACTTAACCCAGTCATTATTGCTGGCATAATCATTTACCAAGTGTGAGTCTGGACCGTCCCCTATGAATAACATCTGAAAATTAGGCAATTTTTCTTTAATAATCCCTATTGCATTCAAGAGAAAAGGTATGTTTTTTTCAGCATACATACCCCCACAAAAAATCGCCGTAACGTTATCGTGTATTGAAGACTGGAGTGAGTATCGACGGCGAAGATCTTCGACCGGCTCAAATTCAGAAATATCGATACTGTTTCTAACCACCATGATTTTGTGTGGACAGCATCCACTCGCTGCCAAAATTTCCTTGCCTCTATCTGTGTAGCAGAACCAGAAATCGTAGCCTTTAGATACTATCGACTTGAACCGCTCTTTTATTCCTTGAGGTTTATCTGACTGAAAATTTTTACCATGCCCCCACAATCCCAAGCGAAATTTGTAAAATGGCGACAACAATATAAGAAAATAATTTAGCAAAAGACGATTAGCCTGCTCTACGACAATACCTGTGGCGCCTATTAGATCGCGACACTTAAACCTCTGAACCACCAACTCCTGACCAAAAAAATTCAAATAAATATTTTTTCTATATTCAACCCAAGGCCGATCAACAAATACTGTTTTAGGTACTGCTCCATTCTGCTCTTGTCCAGCAACCACACGCAAACTAATTCCAGACTCCAAAAGCTTCTCGTAAAGCAAGTCAAAAAACGGGACTCTATAATGCGGTAAAACTCTCTGGTAAATAATAACTTTATCCATTTACTCCGCCCAATATTGCTCATTCACAAATCAAATATCTACTCCACACAACGAGATCCCTAAAATTCAGATCAAAAAGTGGACCGACATTTATTGGAAATAAAAACGGCATACAGCCAAAAAAACATTACCTGCGGATACACTAAAACATTATCCGTAAGGAATAGACAAAACAGATATAGCACAAGGGGTAAACTACTGTAGTTTATAGATCGCGATAAGAAGTAGAAAAAGAGTAGAAATAAAACTAAACCACCCTCGAAAAAAATTTTTAATATGTCGCTATGAAGGTTCTTGTCAGCCCCCAGCGTGGCCGCCGACACGAGTTCATAACTCCAACCAAAGCCTAACCCCCAGAAAGAAATCAGCCTTTCAAAATCACCAAAGACATAACTGTAAATATTAAACCGTCCCATGGTGAGTTGATTGGAAGAAACCCCAAAATACCGACCAAAATATTCATCAAAATAACCAAGTGACAGCCCAAATAAAAATATAACTGATACAACTAAAATTAGAAAAAATCCTATCCTAATACGCAGCAACCCTACTCTCATTAATATCGGAACTGCGACTATTGACAGAACGCCAAATAAAACCCCAAGAAAAGCAATTCTCTTAAGCGAAAGCAAAACAAAAAAACACGCGACACTAAAATGACGAAATGACCCAAACTGAAAGTAGCAGATGGCGAAAATACCGAATACAAAGGACTCAGTTCCTTCATACGCTCCAACAATTCCCTCACCGTTCACCTGCCCAACAACCGCCATTTTCAGACAATATAAAAGTGCAAACACATAAAACAATCTATCGAAAAACTTTCTATCGTTTAAAATATCAAAAAATAAAAATGGAATGAATCCTACGAATATAAAAAAAATATCCTTCATTCCTTCGATAGAAGGATAAAAAAACTGCTGTACCGCCCCATATATAACTACAATAACAAATGGGATTACAGCTCGACCGAGATAAATATTACCGAGGCCATGCATTGCCCCATTAAAAACCCAGAAGAATACGACAAAAACGGGAAGTGTGTACTTGACATATCGAGCACCAGGGATCACCCCTTCCAAAAAAGATATATAAATTACGGAAAACAAAATTAACCAAACCAAGTAGTGAGCAGACCTCTCCCCCTTGGTTAGCATTAAATCACTCACGGCAATGAACCACTATTTTTCAAAAAGTTTTTATTGTGCCCACTTTAAAATTTTAGAAAACCTGGATTTCAAGGAATGTTCAAAAATAGCCCTTACTTTGAAATAGCTATTAGCTGAAACGTCACATTTCACTCCGGCCAAGCAACAGCCTATTGCAATGTGAAGTCTGTTGGTCTTTACTCCTTTAGCCGACTTTAGCACTCTTAAGAAAAGGTCTGCTGCCGCTTCCGCCCCATCCGGATCAGTTTTTCTGGTAGAAAGCAGCACAGACAAATCCAAATTACCTTTTGGTAATTTAATATTTGTTTTTTCGCCATCTATGCGATAGGCGGAGAGATGCTCATCACTTAAGCCTTTAAGCAGGGAAAAACGATGGGGCACTAATGGCAACAGGATTGGTCCTCGAAAAAGAAAAAGCTTTGCCATCACGCGGATAAAATGTACAAAAAGCGGGAGAGCTTTGGCGTTTGGAAGTTGAGCAACCCCATCAGCAATTGCCATTGTTGCGTCTTCAGAAAGAATTACGCGGAGATCGTCCCGAATTGATTTGACATATCTGTAAGTTACCAGTTCACGACAGACTATTACCGTACTTTCATGGAGTGACAGCAACAATTCATCCCTATCCGCAATAGTTGCCGAGAACAAAATCATAGGTGCTTTTCCATTAATTTCAGCCACGACTCGATCCAAGACGTGATCATTTCCCACTAAAGCACCATTAGCCATTATTAGATAACAGCGATCAGAATTTATTCCGCCCAAGCGTCTCGGATCCTCGACTTCAAATTCTACATTCATTTTCTTTGCAAAAGAGTAAATCGCATGATTGATTAGTGAATCGCCGGCATTTCCGCAATTGGGCACAATCGTTACTGGCCGCCCGGCTACCGAAGCTGTAAAAGCGTCCTGAACTGAAACAATATTCACGCTATCTCCAAATTTGAGTTTTTACGTTTCAACTTAACAACAAAAAAAATAAGAACAGCCAATGAAACGACCTCGGAAACGAACGCTAAGCCTGCAACACTTGTTGCACCACCCTTGTTCCCCAAGATATGAATCAAACCAATAACATATACGATAGAGCTTGCAAAACTCATCGGAACTTGCTGCCTAACCTCCCCCAAGGCATTCAGATAAAGAGAAAGCAAGCTGCCAATTCCCATAATAATAAAAGCTGCACAGTAGATTTTTAATGTTTCTACCGCGCCAACATATACTTCACCAATTATTAGGTGAATAAACCACTCCGCAAAAACAAATATAGCCACCAGAGGGAGCATATATAGCACCAAAACCAACGTCACATTCTGGAAATATTTTGCCGAAGCCATTAACAAATCACCTTTTGCATAGCAATGTCTGAGCTGTGGCAATGCAGAATTGATGATTCCAAGCAAGATTAATTGAGATGGTCCAACGAGCAATCGACCAACTGCCCAAGCACCAGCTTCTAATGCCCCGGCACTAATTGCCATCACGTAAGGCGCAATACGCTTGCATGCAATCTCAATCGACGCGGCAATAATGAGTGGCTTTCCGTAAATAAAGAGGCCAGACCAAACGTCACTATTTTCTTTTAGTTCACTCAATCCATACAGATTTTTTTTCAAATGAAAAACGGAAGGGATCAGAAGCAACAGCCAAATACCAGCAGTATAACTAACGAGATCTAACTTAAATTCCAAGGTGAACAATAAGTAGCAAACCAGTGGCATAAAAAAAATACTTAAAAAATGAATTTTTATACCATGAAATAAAACATCTAAGATTTGCTGCTTAGCAAAGTACATCCGGCGGTGGAGTTCATGTATCATTCGGACCGCGAGCAACCCCACTCCAGCAAGCCAAGGTGCAATCGAATCCATAGAAAGATAGATTGAGCAAATAAATAACATGGCAGAAGTCAAAATTATCCACCAACCGCCCATGGCAATAGTTGCCATGAACTTTTCCTGCTTATCTTTTACTTCCTGCGTTGCCATAGGGTAAACGAGTGACAACGGCTTTGTCAGCCCAGCGGTAAGCAACAAAAGCATTATTGGGTACAGATTCCATAACAAACCAAACTGACCAAAATCCCCCTGACCCAACACTCGGGCCGATATCGCCATAACTAAAAATGAATATAGAGAGAGAATGCCCTGCTCTCCTATACTCAAAATCGACCCCGGTAATTTACTAAAATTTAACATGATGCACCATCTACAACTAACTAGAACAACTTGCTGTAGGCATTTTCTACTTTAACGCAAAAATCTCGAATAAGGCCCCAAAATGGATAAACCCCATTTCGATTAATGGTGACAAATTTCTTATACGAATATCTTCCCTTAATATAAATTGGCCGACCGGAGTCTAGCGGCCTATCAATTGATTTAAATAGTGACAGCCATTTTTTAGTGATAATTTCTGGTGAAAATGTATCACTCACAAATTTCACACCCTCTGCACCCATTATTGATGCCTCTAGAGAAGTAGAAAATAAATAAACTACCCGTTCTACAAACTCCTTATCACCATCAACCAGAAATCCTGTTTTATCGTTTACCACAGTATCAACCATTCCAAATTTTCGTCGCCCGACGACAGGTAGACCTAAAGACGCACATTCCAAAACACTTCCTGGGCAACACTCAGTTAGTGCCGTTGGATTAGGGATACCAACAACACATTTCTCCATAACTTCAAATTTTTCATGGCCAAGCAGCCCGTGAAATATGACACCATGCTCTACCGGCTTATTCCCCAAGTAACTCAATAATTTTTTTTCGTATCTAGAGTCCGCAATACCTAATGGACCCAAACTTGCTTTTTTATCATATAAAGCACCAGACCCAATTACATGTAGCTTGGCTTCTGGACATGCACGCTTCACTTTTGGCCACAACCGAAGCAATCTATGCAGTCCTTTACTTGGAATAATGCTACCGATATATACAGCAGAGCAACTTTCCTGATCTGCACTTTTGGACTTGGGAACCATGTAGTGCATATTAAATATGGCACTACTTTTTTTGAAACATGTCGTATCCGAAGCAAGCTGTTCCTGCTCCTCACCACAGAATACAACACGCTTCACTGCCGTATTATTTCCTAACTTGTTTAATACCGAGCGAGGTAAATGATTGTGGACCCATACAACTACAGCCACCTCAGTCTGCAGTAGCAATGGGGAATTCAGAATATCTGCTCCACCACGGATAACAACTATATCCAGCTTATCATTCAATACAGCCTGGTGGAGCTCGTGGTCTCCACCTTTAATACACTTAACTTGTAAGGGTGGAGGCATCGATGCTTCAAAATTATTGTGATAGAGCTTCACTGCCATCTGATTTGAACTGCTGGCCAGCTCGTTTGCCAATGCAAGAAAGCAGTATTGCGTCCCACCAATCCCCGGGTTTCCTTTTTGGGGACTTGAACCATCGTACGCACCGGCGTGAGCATCATTAACTACCAATCCAACAGATAGCAATTTATTATTACTCACGCCTCAAACCTCACAATCTGTACGTTAGCCCAGACTACTTCTGGAAAAATATTTTTCATGATTTTGCGTTCTGGCATCAACAAATGGTCTTCACTTACGACTTACACAGTGATCATGATCGACCTTCGCAAACAATATAGGTATTTGAATTTTTATGCTCTTAAATTGGCTTTGTAATTTTATTTGAAAATTTTGTTTAGCCCTATCGTCGCCGTGAACTATGCGTACGGCACGAGGCTCGGCTTCCATCTTTTGGATGAAATCCAACAAATCATTCTGGTCCGCGTGTGCACTGTAGCCACCAATGGTTTCTATTCCGGCCTTGATATTTAGCCTTTCACCATCCAGCTCCACATAACCATGACGAGGGCCGTACTTCTGAATATCCCGCCCCGGCGTACCTTTGGCCTGGTAACCGACGAAGATGATGTTGTGGCGCTCGTCTTCCAGCATCGCCTTCAGGTAATCGACGATACGTCCACCGGCGCACATACCACTCGCGGCAATCACAATGGTCGGCTGTTTGGTATGCGCGAGGCGGTTCACCATTTTCTGGTGGGTTGCGTGGTCGTCTACGGTGATCAGCTGTTCGAAACTGAGCGGGTGGCGGCCCTGCTGAACAACGGCCTGTGCTTCCTGGTCCCAGTATTTTTCCAGGCGACGGTAGACTTCGGTGAAGCGGCTGGCGAGCGGTGAATCGACAACTACCGGGAGGTCATGCCAGGGGCTTTGTTCGCCGAGTTTCTGTTTCTGCTCGTGGATGATGTTTTCAATCTCGTACAGCAGCTCCTGGGTGCGGCCGATGCTGAAGGCGGGGATCAGGACGCTGCCGCCGTCTTTCAGTGCGCGCTCTATGGCCTGGTGCAGTTTCTCGGCGCGCTGTTCGCGGTTTTCGTGGATGCGGTCGCCGTAGGTGCTTTCTATGACGAGTTCGTCGCAGCCTTCACTCGGGGTCGGGCCATATAACAGGGGCGTGTTGGGAGCGCCGAGATCGCCGGAGAAGAGGGTGCGGCGGGTTTTCTGGCCGTATGTTTTGTCGTCGACCTTGAGGTCGCACTCCACATAGGCGGAGCCGAGAATGTGGCCGGCGCGTTGCAGGCGGATGTTCAGGGTGTTGCTTGCTTCATCAATTACGGGTTGCCAAGTGTTATACGACAGCGGGCGCAGCTGGGCTTTGATGTAACCGAGGAATTGTTCGATCAGGGCTTTATTGCGGGTTACGCCGATTTTGAGGGCGTCTTCTAATACCAGGGGCAGGAGTTCTGCGCTGGGCTCGCTGCAGTAGATCGGTCCACGGAAGCCGGCGGCGATCAGGTAGGGGATTCGGCCGCAGTGGTCGATGTGTACGTGGGTGACCACCAGCGCTTTTACGCTGTCGATGGGGAATTCGATTTCCAGGCGGTCGTGCTTGCTGCCGCCCGGTGAGGTTTCTGCACCTTGGAACAGGCCGCAGTCTATAAGAATGGAGTTTTGTTCATCCAGGTACAGCTGGTGGCAGGAGCCAGTGACGCCGTCGACGGCGCCATGGTGCTGGATGCGGCCGAAAGCAACCGGGGCCGGGCCTGCAGTTGCACTTTGTGGTGCGGCGGTGGTTGCTGTCATGGTTATTGGTGTCCGTGTGTCTGTTCCGCGGCAAATCCCTGCCACGCTTGTTGTTGTTCGAGTTACTGTTCTTTAGAGAGCGATTATTCGGGGAATACCGGAAAACACGATATCTGCGGGGAACAGATGCACTCTGCCCGCTCACGGAATGTTTAATGTGGTAGGTGTAGAAAACTCGCCCCCGCGAGTAAGGCCACCGCTAACGGTGTGCCACCCCCTCAAATAATGAGGATTACGCCCCCAGCGCCCTGCCTAAACTGTGTTACTAACCGGAAACAGCCCGGAAGCACTGCACAGACAAGATGAGACAAGCGTCACACTTTATCAGTTATTCCGGGCTTTTCAAGGCTGGTTTGAGACCTGGGCGGTCATGAACGGTCAGCCTTGTCGGGCTTTTGCTTTGCCCGCCTCTTTCCAGCCTCTTGCCTTTCGTTTTCGTTTTGCTTTTAACACAGCCGGGCTTTCCGGGTAATAAACGGCAGTATCTAGTCATTTACTACCCGGTTTTGCCGTATCTCCGGCTTGGCCGTTGGTCAGGCAGTCTCGGCAACGGCTGCCGGGCGTCTTGCCAGTAGGGCTTTGAGGTCTGCACCGATTTCTGCGTGCTGCAGGCCGTATTCCAGTTGCGCCTTCATGTAACCGAGCTTGTTGCCGCAGTCGTGGCTGTGACCGACGATACGATATGCCTCTACAGTTTGTTTTTTGAGCAGCTCGTCGATGGCGTCGGTGAGCTGGATTTCACCGCCGGCACCGGGCTTGGTGTCTTCCAGCAGGCTCCAAATCTCCGCGGGCAGTACGTAGCGCCCTACAACCGCCATGTTGGAGGGGGCGGCGTCTACTTCCGGCTTTTCTACCATGCCGTCGATCTTGGCGGTGCCGCCGGTTTGCAGGTCTGCACCCAGGCAGTCCACCACACCGTATTTGCTGACCTGGCTCCACTCTACGGGCTCTACCATGATCTGGCTGGCTTTGCTGGTGGCGAAGTTTTTCACCATGTCGGCGAGGTTGCTGGCCTTGAGGTCTGCTGCGTACTGGTCGATCAGTACATCTGGCAGCAACACGGCGAAGGGGTTCTCCCCGACTACCGGGCGGGCACAGCTGATGGCGTGGCCCAGGCCTTTGGCCTCAGCCTGGCGCACGGAAATCACGGTGACGTCTTTGGGGACGATGGAGCGTACTTCTTCCAACAGCTGGCGCTTGAGGCGGTTTTCCAGCTGGGCTTCCAGCTCAAAGGAGGTATCGAAGTGGTTTTCGATGGCGTTTTTACTGGCGTGGGTGACCAGCACGATTTCTTTAATTCCGGCTGCGACGGCCTCGTTAACCACGTATTGGATCAGCGGCTTGTCAACGATAGGCAGCATCTCTTTCGGGATGGCCTTGGTGGCGGGGAGCATGCGGGTGCCCAGGCCAGCCACCGGGATTACAGCTTTTTTTACTTCGTTCATTCCTAAGTTCCTTTCCTTCATTCTTTTTATTTGGCATCCGGTCCAAATAAATTGGAGACACCCAAATCGTGACAGGCGTCACACTTTATCAGCAAATTATGACAATTCAACAAAAACGGGGACAAGCGTCAGGCTCTGACTCCATTGTATAGATTTGTCACTTTTACCTCGGTAACGCCCTCTATTTATTCGTCAGCAAGTTGCGTACCAACTGTACGGCTTGCGCATTTTCCAACCTATTTTCTGCGCGACATGGCCCTGGTTTCTACTTACCAATCCATTTGTGGCGGGCACTTCTGCCTCAGCGACTTCGCGCCGCCCTCACTTCTCCGGCGCAGTGCCAAACTTTTAGCCGGCTCGTTCATTTTTTGAGCGAAACAATTTGTGCGAAAGCAAAGACTTCCTTGTAACTGCACTTTGGCCAATTCGGCCGTATTACTGCGCAGGAGTTGTAATGGGTAGTACCTGTGACCGGCAAAAGCCCCATAGTGACCAATGTAGATTCACGCGCCACGCTCAGCTGGTGCTGATCATACCCTCCCTGGCCCTGCTCTTCACCAGCGGCCTGCTGATGGCCGCGGCGGCGGTTGCCCCCCTCAAGTTGCCAGATGGCCTGGTGCAGGAGATGAGCGACCACTACGGGCCGGAAGCGAGAGTCCGACTACTCAGCTGGCAGTTGATGGTGAAGGAACAGGCAGCTGTACTGGAGTGGCAACGCTTACAGCACATTAATGCATTCCTGAACCGAATCCCGTTTGCCGAAGACCAGGACCACTGGCACCAGCAGGACTACTGGGCCACACCGGTGCAGTTCCTCGCCTCTAACGGTGGCGATTGTGAAGACTTTGCCATTGCCAAACTCTTCAGCCTGCAAGGCGCCAACATAGATCCAGACAAACTGCGCCTGATGTACGTCACCGCCAAAGAGCTGGGCCAGGCGCATATGGTGCTGCTGTACCGGGCCAACTCTGGGGAGCACCCACTGGTACTGGACAATATGACCGGTGAAATCATGGCCGCTCGCGACCGCACAGACCTGGCTCCGGTGTACAGCTTCAACGCCAGTGGCCTGTGGCTGAATAAGCGTACAGAGCAAAACGAACACGAAGTAAAAGTCCGCAACCACTCCGGCTCCAGCCTGTGGCGAGAACTGGTGGCACGTATGGAAAAAGAAGGAGTGCTCTGAGCAATGACTGTTTACAAATCGAACAAACACCAGTCAATCATCGGCTGGGGGCGCTTTGCGCTCTGCTGCGTGCTGGCACTTGGAGCCCTGGCGCTGTTCGGTGTACTGGTGGTGCGCGCGCAGATATTGGCAATGCAGGAATTGCAGGCCCAGGACAGCGCCAATGCCATCAGCGCGGCGTTGCAGCCTTATATGCACAGTGGCGACGGCATCACAACGGATCCAGAAGATAAGCGTCACACCGGCAACCCGCTCATCCGGGACACCTTACTCAGCGCCATAGGCCAGAGCGGCGCCTATGGGCAGATCACGTTAACAGACCCGGCCGGTAACACTCTGTATGAGCAGCGATATGCCTTGGTTGAGCCGGGCGTGCCGCTGTGGTTTCAGCGTTTGTTGCCGATTAATCCGCCAATTGTGCAAGCCGAGGTACTGGCTGGCTGGGATATTGCAGGGACTCTATCGGTAAGCCGCCACCCGGCTGCGGGCTACCAGCTGGTGTGGCGTGCGGCATTGGGCCTGACCGGGCCGGGGCTGATTCTGTTGGCAGCAGCAATCTGGTTACGGCGCCGGCGACTCCAGGCGGAAGCGCAGAGAGTGGAGGAATGGCAACGCACTCAGGACTTGCTGCAAAACCGTGTTTACCAGTTAACCGCGCAGCTGGAGATGCTCGAAGAGCGCGCTTTGTATGAAAAAGAAGCGGCTGACTAGACAAGCTCTGAGTGGGCGCCCTTTTATGTACCGAGTGTGTACAGGATTTTTCTAGCCCTTTAGGGCTAAATTTTTTCCGTTTTGTGCGCTTGTTTTAAGACATTTGTGAATATTTGCGGTGAGGTAAGTGGCGCAGTCTTCCCATTTGCGGTATAGCCGCTACAATCCTCCGCTGTTTCGAAAGGAATCTACCGAAAATAATCTTCTTTAGGGGGAAGTATGAAAAAGTCAGCATTGGGGTTCGCACTGGGTGCGAGTTTGCTGAGCAGCGTAGCTTTTGCCGATGTGGCACAGTACATTCAGGCCGGCTACTCCATGGAACAAGTAATTGCGCTTGCCGCCGACGAAGGCCTGAGCGTAGAAGAGATTGTTGCGCAAGCCGTGGCCGCCTCTCCTGAGCAGGCCGGTGCTATTGTGGCGGCCGCCGTTGCCGCCAACCCGGACAGCGCGGCCAGCGTGGTGAGTGCTGCCGTTACTGCCAACCCGGCCGTTGCAGAGGCCGCGGTAAGTGCAGCGGTTGCAACCAACCCGGCTACCGCTTCAGCCGCGGTCAGTGGCGCCGTAGCAGCCAACCCGGAAACCGCCCAGGCAGCGGTAAGCGCTGCAGTAAAAACCAACCCGACAGTAGCAGACGCTGCGGTTAGCGGTGCGGTATCCACCAACTCCGCAACTGCGGCAGCGGCCGTGAGCGGCGCCGTTTCTGCGGGTGCCAACAGCGCGCAGGTTGCTAGCGCGGCCATTGCCAGCGGTGGCGACTCCAGCGCCGTTTCTGCGGCTACCGCCTCTTCTGGCCAGACTGCTGCGGCAAGTGAATCCACTTCCGGCGAGACTGCGGCTGAAAGCACTGCAGAATCCGCTTCTGCAGAAACTGCAAGCACCGCCGGCACCACCGAAACTGGCGCTGCTGAGACTGCAAGCTCTGGTGCTGCTGAGACTGGCGGTACCAGCACCGCAGGCACTACTACCGGTAGCTCCCTGACCTCACCAACTACCCCTGCGGCGCCTGCTCCAACCACCCCGGTTGCACCGCCGATCAACCTGCCCCCGCCCCCGCCCGCTGGCTGTGGTGGCGGCAATGATTGTGGTAGCACTGCCTCTCCTAGCTGATTTAGCATCCGCTAAACAAAAAAGGCCCATCAGGGCCTTTTTTGCGTTTTTATCTCTCGTCACAGAGTTAACCAATACAAAAACTAAAACATCTGACCAATTTTGCTGTAGTTGTCCATGCCCAATCCCAGCCTGATCTCCACAATTAGCGAGAGCACCGAGCGCCTTGAGCGCACACTTTTTTACGCTCTGCTCATCCTCCTTTTCTGGCTACCCATTCCTCTTGGGTCACACCGCCCCTGGGCCTGGTCCATTCTGGAGATTTACACTTTTGTGCTGATGGGAGGCTGGCTGCTGGTTAATGTCCATGCCCCACAACTACACAGATTGCGCCCCTACGCGCCGCTGCTGATCATTTTCGCTCTGATACAAGCCTGGGTATGCCTTCAACAGCTGCCGCTACCGATCAGCTGGCTCAACACCCTAGCGCCGGAAACTGCGCAGCAATTTTTGCTCAGTAATCCCTCAGCAACGGTGGCCACACTCTCACTGGATCCCGCGCAAACCCACATTGCTCTCATCAAGGGGCTCAGTTACTGGTGCCTGCTTTTTTTGATACTGGCTCTGGTAAACACTTCTCGAAGACTCAAAACCCTGGCACTAGTGGTTGTACTGACAGGGACTTTTCAAGCGTTTTACGGCGTACTGCAGGCGCTTTCCGGCGCTGAGACCAGCTGGGTAATGGGGTACCACAACAGTGGCATTGCCACCGGTGGCTTCCGCTACAAGAATCACTTTGGCAATTTCCTGGTGCTGTGCCTGTGCCTGGGTATCGGCCTGCTGATTGCCAGCCTGAGCAACAGCAAAGGCGGCAAGCTGAAAGACAAACTCAAGAACCTAATGAACATGTTGCTGGGCGGCAAAGCAGTGGTACGCATCTGCCTGGCGATGATGGTCATCGGCCTGGTGATGTCGCACTCGCGCATGGCCAACACGGCCTTCTTTGTAAGCCTCAGCGTTACCGGCGCGCTCGGCCTGCTTCTGATCCGCCATAAAAGCCGCAGCCTGACCATTTTGCTGGTGAGCCTGATGGTGATCGATCTGTTTATTGTGGGCAGCTGGTTTGGTGTGGATAAGTTGCGTCAGGAAATTGAAGAAACCAGCTTCACCCAGGAAACCCGCGATGAAGTAAACCAGTATGGAATGACGCTGATTGAACAGCACCCGCTTTCCGGTACTGGCGCTGGCAGTTTTTATTCCTCCTTCCCCAGCGTGAAAGGCCCGGGAATCAATCTCTTTTACGACCAGGGACACAACGACTACCTGCAATTCGCCATCGAATTCGGCCTGCCCGCAACCTTGCTCATGGGAGCGGTGATTTTGTGGAGCCTGTTTCACGCCTTTGTCGCCCTGCGCACCCGTCGAGACAGCTTGATGCAGGGAGTCGCTTTTGCGGCAGTGATGGCGATTGTGGCGGAGCTGATCATGCTGACTACGGATTTCCACCTGCAGGCACCGGCGACGGCGATTTATTTTTTGATGATGCTGGGACTGGGGTGGAAGGCGCGGTTTATGGAGAGTGCCAAAAGGCACGGCTGAGAAGCTCCCTGACTAGCCCGCCAGCAATCGGCGCTGCAGTAGGCGCTGCATATCCCTACGCCCGTCCACTATCAACAAGACAAACACTTTCTGTCCATTAACCCGATAAATAACCCGGTATGGCTTAAAGTAAACTTCGCGATATTCACGAATTCCGAGCGCAGACAACTCATTCGGGTAAGCCCCGCGCTCTGGCTGCTCTGGCTGCTCTGGCTGCTCTGCGAGAGAGTTTATAACTTCTTGTAAGCGATCCAGTACCCGGTCGGCCTTCTCTTTCAGGTCAACAGTCTGGATATAGTTGCAAAGCTCTTGCAGATCGAGAGCGGCATCATTTGTCAGAAAAATAGAGTAAGCCATTAGCTGCGCTTACGTAGCCTATCGAATACGTCCGCCGCTAGCTGCACTTCCCCTTCTTCTATCTGGCGGTTTCCCAATGCCAGGATTTTGAGCAACGCCATTGTTTCCTGGGTTTGCTCATAGCTTTCGATATCCTGAATGACGACCTTGGCTTCGCCGTTCTGAGTGATGATGAGCGGTTCCCGTACTTCACCCAAGTTTCGCACTACTTCGGCGGTGTGGGATTTCAGATAGCTGATGGGCTTAATTTGGGTGGATAGCTTCATGGATGAGAGCCTCAGGCAATAAGACTGAATATAGTCTTAATTTAGGCCCATGAACAGGAAGGGTGACTCGGGCAGGCAGCCCTATACCTTTCGGGTAGAAATACTGGGGTTCAGGTTCATTGGCGCGGGATGATTCGCGGCGTTGCCGCTCACCCCTTCGGGGTCGCCTGTGCTGGCGCTCTGCGTCGCCTGACGGCTCCTTGTGAACCGGGAGCTATGCTTCCATCAAGTTAGGCTCCACCAAATACGAAAAAAGCCGCATCCTTTCGGATGCGGCTTTTTTCGTATTTGGTGGAGCCTAGCGGGATCGAACCGCTGACCTCAACACTGCCAGTGTTGCGCTCTCCCAGCTGAGCTAAGGCCCCAAATTTGGGTTGCTTTCGGTTGATGTTTCCGTCGAAAGCGGGGCGCATTTTAACAATGCTTGGCGGGCTGTCAACAAGAAAAATAACTTTTTAATCAAATAGTTAGGGACCAGACCGTCATGCCAGTCAAATCCGGCATGACGGCGGACGGAATCAGCCCAGGGAGGCGTATTCCTTCTCCCAGCGCTTCAGGACTTTCTTGCCAGCGCCACCCAGTACGTCAATAGCCTGGCGCAAGCGGGCACGGCTGAGATCTGCGCCCAGCAGGTCCATAGCATCCATGACCGAGAAGGACGCAGTGGTTCCACTGATGGCCACGAACAGGGGCGCGTTGAAGTCTTTCAGCTTGATGTCCATCTGGGTAGACAGCTCTTTTACCGCGGCGAAGATGTTGTCTTTGCTCCAGCTGCGCAGGGCTTCCAGGCGCCAGAGGGCGAATTGCAGCAGCTTCTTCTGCTCTTCCAGCTCTAGTTTGTTACCGGCGAAGCTCTCTTCGGTCAGCGGCAGTTTGCCGGCGGCGAGGAAGCTCACCAGCGGCATGAAGTCACCGAAGGTTTCCATACGGCCTTTGGCGTGGGGCAGCACCTTCATCAGGTTGTCGCGGTTCAGCAGCCATTTCTGCAGGCGGTCGGCCAGGGCCGCATCTTCCAGCTCGCGGATCCACAGGCCGTTGAGCCAGCTCAGTTTCTCCACATCAAACACCGGGCCGCCCAGGGACACACGTTTAATGTCGAAGTGCTTGAGCATTTCGTCCAGGGTGAACTTCTCGCTCTCGTCCGGCATGGACCAGCCCATGCGGCCGAGATAGTTCAGCAGGGCCTCAGGCATAAAGCCAGCGCGCTGGTAGTAAAGAATGGAGGTTGGGTTTTTGCGCTTGGACAGCTTGGTTTTGTCCGGGTTACGCAGCAGCGGCAGGTGGCACAGCACCGGCATTTCCCAACCGAAGTATTCGTACAGCAGCTTGTGCTTGGGGGCGGAGTTGATCCACTCCTCGCCGCGCAGTACGTGGGTGATTTCCATCAGGTGGTCGTCGACCACGTTGGCCAGATGGTAAGTCGGCATGCCGTCGGACTTGAGCAGGACCTGGGCGTCTACCTGGGCCCAATCAATTTCGATGGTACCGCGCAGCAGGTCGTCAATCACGCAGGTGCCGCTTTCCGGTACGTGCATACGCACAACGAAGGGCTCGCCCGCCGCTTTGCGCTTGGCGACTTCTTCTTCCGGCAGTGCCAGGTCGCTGGGCTTGAGTGTTACGCGGCCCGCTTCCTGCAATTGCGCGCGCAAGTGATCCAATTCTTCCGCAGTGCGGTAACAATGGAAGGCGTGGCCTTTTGCGACAAGCTCATCACAGTACTTTTTATAGATGTCACCGCGCTCGCTCTGGCGGTAGGGACCGTGCGGGCCGCCCACATCCGGGCCTTCCTGCCAGTCGAGCCCCAGCCAGCGCAGGCTGTCGAGAATCGCCTGCTCGGATTCCGGGGTGCTGCGGACCTGGTCGGTATCTTCAATACGCAGCACAAACTGGCCACCCTGGGCCTGAGCGAAGCACTGGTTGAACAGAGCAATATAAGCGGTGCCTACGTGGGGGTCGCCGGTGGGAGAAGGAGCAATACGGGTTCTTACGGTCATTGGACGCCTGATCGGTTGATTGAAATCAATTTGGCTGGTTTAGAGGCGCGGCATTATATCGCTGTGGTTTGGAGGCGCACAGGGGATAAGGTGCTGGCATCAAACCTGTCCAAACTGCCGCTATAGACAAACGATCGTACAAGAACGACAAGTCAGCAAGAAATTCCGTGACTAAGATCACAGAATTGGTAATATCGCCTCTAAGTCGACAAGATTGGAGGAAAATCCGCCAATTTGCTGTAGTAGACGCCAGGGAATGCTCATAAAATGCACGCCCTGTATAACAAAAGCAATTTCGTTATAACGACAACACTTTGGGATTTAGGGAAAGACCATGAAAAAAGCTCTTTTGACTAGCTCTTTTGCAGCTCTGGCCATCGCTGGTGGCTACGCCGCTGCCGCGGAAACCGAGTCGGCTACAAGCCTCATCACACTTAAGATCGACCCAGTTATTTACATTGCCAATGTCGACCCGATTATCCTGACTCCAAACCCCGCGACTCCTGCCGCCGTGTCACAAGCCGACGACTACTGTGTAGCCGGTATCGGCTTTAGCAGCTATATCGTCAACTTCACCAGTGCTAATGGGGACTTTGTTCTTAAAAATGGCACCAATGAGATCAGCTATACCGTCGGATTTGACGACGTATCGAGCTCCGGTGGTACTCCGCTGTATACCACTGCGAATTACAACGAAAATTACATCGCTCAAAGCAAGGCGGATACCAGCTGTACAGGCACGACCGAAAACGCCAGCTTCCAGATCTCGGTAACACAGGCTGCCTGGGAAGCTCAGGCAACCGAACTAGACAAGGGCACCTCATTTACTGACACCCTCACGATTACCGTTACCGCGGACTAACCCTGCGCACAGTTTGGAGGTGGGTAAACCCACCTCCGGTCTCTGGCAATGGCGCTGACACACTCCAAACGTAAAATAACCCTCACATGGCTCACGCTATTCGGGTTTACCCTTTCCGGACCACTCAGCGCGGCCACTGCTGCATTTGTGCTGGAAAGTGGTGTACCGGAAGGTTTTGCGGAGCTGACTGAGCCTCGACAACTTGTCGCCGATTTGTATTTTGGCGGAAAGCCGATTGGCGCGGCGGAGGTTATTGTTACGCCGGACTCCGTGCAATTCAGTGATCCCCTCTCAGTACTTCAACTACTGCCCAATACTCTGGCACCGGAAGCAATCCTCGCTGAACTGGCAAACCCGCAGCCGCCGAACGCGCACAAGATTTGTCGAACCCGAAAACAGCAAGACTGCGGCGCAATCTCCACCGACAGTCTCGCGGTGATTTACGACGACTCCAAGTACCGCGTCGACCTTTTTTTAGCGCCAGCCTGGCTACCTCAGCAGAACGAGGTGGAAGATCCCTACCTACCAGAGTCGAGCAGCGATTTATCACTTGTGCAGCAATTGTCTGGAAGCTGGTCTGGTGTACGAAGCGAAAATTTCCGCGACTCTCGCAGTTACAACCTGGCCGGAAAGACAATCCTCGGAATTGGAGAAGGTGCTCTCTGGAGTCAATGGTCGACGACCGATACAGGTAATGAACAAATTCACCAGTTGCAGTGGAGCCGAGACTATCGGGGGCAGGCCTATGCCATTGGCTTAATGCAGCCAGTCGGTAGTTTTAGCAATTTTGTTTCTACCCCTTACCTCTATGGTCTGGAATATCGTAGCTCCATCAGAACACGCACCGACACCAGCCATCAACAGGGCTCGCCACTGGAAGTGAACTTGCCCGTACGAGGTCGCGTTGAAGTGCACCGTGATAACCGGCTGTTACACAGTGTACTGCTAGAAGCCGGCAATCACCTGCTGGATACCTCCATACTTCCCCCAGGCTCTTACGAAATCGAAGTCCGAACTTTCGATGATACTGGCCGACCGCTAAATACATTTACCACTTTATTTTCTAAAGATGCGTTGCTTCCCCCACCGGGAGAATGGCGCTGGACGCTACAGGCCGGGCAGCCAGCTTATTCTGACCTGATGCATGCGCTACCTAAACGTATCGATGATCATTTTGCACAGGCGAACATTGCTCGCAGAGTGGCTGACGACATCGGTATTTTCTCTACCCTCGCGACTACTGAAGATGTTCAGCTTATGGAAGCTGGCGCACGCTGGGTGACACCGCACCTCGAACTATCTCCCAGCTTGGTAAAAACCACAGATGGGCGTGAGGGGCATCGTATTCAGGGGCTGTTTCATAGCGAATTATTCACACTGAGCATTTCCGATTTGAAGCTAAATGAGGCCCAAGTTGACCCTCTCGTAAATCAGTACTCACTACTACCCACGGGCCAGCGCCAGCGAAATGCAAGCCTCAACACAAGGGCACTCGGTGGGCAGCTTTCCATGCGATACAGCAAACACGACCGCCCACAATCTTTTGCCATCTCAGAGATTGATAATGAAAACAACTTCAATCCAGCTAAACGGCTGGCCACGCTCGAATTTAGCAAACTGATCCTGCGCACCCGCAGCTGGTTCGGTCGCCTGAACCTGTCATACGGCGAAGCCGATGGCGAAGCATACGGCAGTATTGGTGTTCAATTCCGGATGCGCGATGGGCGCTGGCAGCACACCGCGACCTTGAACTCTAGCCGCGAATTATCTGGGACCGCTAGAAACCGAGGTGGCTATAGCACGCAGTGGAATGATGGGGATCTTTGGGCCGCCGACGTGGAACAAGAGCTAACAATTGAAGCTTCCTCTAGCGACCAATATCTGGAAAGTCGATCCACTGTGACGGATCGCCGAGGTAGTTTTACATCAAGTTTGCGATACCTGGATGATGAATTTAACAGTGCACTCAACTATGTTGGCAGCTTCAATACCAGCATAATGAGCACCGGAGACACTCATGCCTGGGGCGGAGGACGTTCGTTTGACAGTGCTGTTATCCTCGATATCAATGGGAGTCCTGGTGACAAGTTCGAAGTGCTTGTCGATGGGACACCACAAGGTTATGCAAAAGGTGGGGATCGCACTGTTATCGATCTAGCACCTTTTCGCACATACGATCTCAGCCTGCGACCGTTGGGTGATGGTTTTTTTGAATATGAAGATGATCAGGAAGCTCTGACGCTCTATCCTGGCGGCGTTGCCCATACAAACTACGACATCAAGTCACTCGTTATTGTTATGGGGAGACTCCTCCGCGCAGGGAAACCTGTAAAAAATACCCGTATTTCAATCGGTACCTTTTCCGCCAAAACTGACGATTTGGGCATCTTTCAGTTGGAGATGTACACAACACCACGCAATATGCGTGCACCGTATCTACTCTGGGGGAATTGTAAAATTGCCTTGACCGAACAGACTTCAGGAGAAGACTGGCTAAACCTTGGGGTCATCGAACTTGGATCGAGCCACTGTGAAAAATCACAGCCGCAGCTTGTCGGGATTAAAGATGTGTAAGTTCAACCTCAGCAAACTGGCGTCGCGATTCCTTTTAATACTTACGCTACTGAGCCCTACACTTGCTCATTCGCAAGGTTGCAATGGCAATCTCGATGCCTGCGGCTTTCCCGCTACAGTGAGCCTCAACTCCGACAGGAGTCAAACCACTCAGATCTTCACCGTGCGCAGCCGACAAGGTCGAAACTCTCCGAGAGATTATTACCTTCAACTTACTCAGCCCGCAGCAACCAGTGGCAACTTCTTACTATACCCGGCGAGCGGCGAAGGCTCAGCGCTTCAAATTGAAATTTCGTTCCAAGCGGAAAGTTCCGGCCTTTTTGACCTGTCTCCTACAGGCATCGCTATAGGACCTTTCGGCGGCACACAGAATGAAACTCAAGCCGCGCTGATATTCAGCGTGACACCCGGACAAACGATTACGGACTCGTATTACGAAGGGGGTTTTCAACTCAACCTCATGCGAGATGATCCCTTTTCTCCTGGCACTACCACACAGGTCAGTTTTATCGTAGCAATCACTGTAGCTCCAACATTACAACTTAAAAGCCTGGGCCCAGTGGATTTAAGCAACGCGGGGATTGCCCCAGGGCAGCCCTTGAGTAAGACGGAAGACTTTTGTGTGGGCGGAGCTGGGTTCAGTGAATTTACCGTAAATTTATCCAGTTTGAACGGTAGCTCTGGCGCAGGAGGAGGAATCTATCCTTATACACTTATTGGACAAAGTAGCGGAGAACAGTTGTCATATTCGGTGGCGTTCACAGACGATTTCTCCGACCAAGTCGGCACTGAACCTACCAGTAGTGGCGACATTACAACCCCCTACCTATTGAAAGGCGATGCCGATTGTTCTTCCGATACAGCCCGGATAATTGTGACAGTGGAGGCTACAGAATGGGGCAAGGCCGTAGATTCAATCTATACCGACATTTTGACGGTGACAGTTACCAGCAACTGAGTTTCCCAAGTATATCGGATCCTATGCGGATACCTGACAACAGGCTTCATTCAAGAGACAAACGAAGGACGCCGCCCTCTGGCCCTCTCGTTTGAATCTTAATCTCACCGCCTCCGGAGACTTCGCCTAGATCGAGTGAGCTTTTCGCGTAAATTCGACCATGCACGTCAAGATCCGCGCATTCGGAACCGACCCGGCAATGCTCGATCTGAGCGACATCTGCGTTCACATTCCCAAGATTCTTCAGTTTCCAGATATTACCTTCACGAACAAGACTCAGGTCATAAGCGCCACTTTCAGGCTGAACAAAGACCAGAGCTTGAAATGCCACGAGCACCTTCAGCGCTGGTCTGTCACTCTTGATCTCGCCAACAACGGGTTTGAATGTAACGCGATACACTTTCTCTTCTGTCAAACCCCGCTCCAAAGACATCAGTCGAAAGCGCTTTTTCTCACCCTGAGAGAGCACCGCTTTTGCAGGACTCACAAGTAATTTAAATTCCTTTGGATCTACGACTCTGACCCTTTTCTCATCGGGCATACCCGGGTTATCAACACGAAATATTTCTGTTTGCAGATAAAGTGTCTCTTCGTCTGGATTGGTAATAACGATGTCATCCCGAGAATGCGGCGAGTCATCAAGGTACACAATGATTTTATCGAGGGACATCGCTGCCCAAACTGGATTGGCCAGCAATATGAAGATCAGCGCTAGAAATCTACTCATAGTCTGTCGCAGCAAAGGAATTATGCGACCTATTCTAATCGCACTGTGAAGGGAAACAACTACAGAGCTTCAATTACAAGGTTTTTATCAGCATCTACCCGAGGGATTTGAAGGCAAGATCCGTTTGCCCGGTTCCCTATAATCCGTCGATCGTGCGCTCCACTCGTATCCAGCACGACCTGATAGGCTGGCGCAGGCAGGTTTCCGACACATAGCCGCTGTGTTCCTTCAGAGCCTGATGGGAGAACCTTTACCGATGAAGGAATCGCCAAGACAATTTGCGCAGGTGCGCTAGAAGATGCAGCCTCGGACAATGGACAGAGAACCGCTGACAGCCCTGCCATTCCATAAAGCCACTGGGGGAATCGATATCCTCGCGCCATAGTGCCAACACCCAACCTCTAACACCATTTCTCTTCCTTTTTTAGTGTAGGCCCTTGCAAATGAGCATCCCCCCTTCGCAATAAGGCCCGTGCCGCCTCGCGCCAATTCCTCCTTGCAACCCACCCCACACCAACTATTTTTCAAATAGAGATTTCGCGGTATCTCCCACCTCTCCTATCCACACAATAAAGCCACACCCGGCGGGAACTCACATCGATGTTGATTGCGCATTTGGGCGACAAAATCCACCACCCGGAGAACACTTTGGCGGCGTTTGAAGCGGCCCATGGGCTGGGTGCCTGCGCGATTGCGACTGAAATTCAGTTCAGCAAGGAGCGCACCCCCTGGTGCTGTGCCGGGGAGGGAATGGATTTCACCAAGGTCGGGATTTCTGCGCCGCTGCACCGCCTGAAAGACCGGGACCTAAAAACACTGCCGATTAGCAGTTTTCAGCAACTGGTGGACTGGGCCAACCGCCACCGGCATCTGGAGTGGTTTGTAGAACTGAACGCCGACACCCTCGCCCGGGTGGGCGCAGAGGCGGCCATCCGGCGGCTGCGGGAGGAGATTCCCGGCAGTACCGACGCCTTTGTACTGCTTACATCCGACCTGCGCAGCCTGCGCCTGGCCCGCAGCCTGGGGTTCGATCTGGTTGCCCTGCGTATTCCCAGCGTGGCCCGCTGCCTGTCGGCAGAGGTGGTGACGCTGGCACCGGACTTTTTGCTGATTGACCAGAGCCATGTGGATTGCCAGGAGTTGCCACCGGGCCCATGGCAATGGGTGGTACACGAGATCAATACGGCCCAGGGGGCGGTACACTGGCGCCACCGAGGGGCACACCACATTCTCACGGGTAACCTGCCACTACTGATGCGCTCCCGGGAGGCCAGTAATGTCTACGGAATATGATGTTCTGGTAGTAGGCGCCGGCATCCAGGGTGCCGGCGTTGCCGAGGCACTGACTGCCGCCGGTTACCGGGTCGCGATTCTGGAACAGGAGGCCGTAGCCCACGGAACATCTTCCCGCTCTTCCAAGCTGATTCACGGCGGGTTGCGCTACCTGGAGAGCGGCCAGTTCTCACTGGTGTACGAATGTCTGAAGGAACGCCGCTGGCTACTCGCCCACAAACCAGACCTGGTGCATATGGTCCCCTTCCTGATCCCGGTGTATCGCCACAGCCGCCGTCCGGCGTGGAAGATTCGGCTGGGACTGACTCTTTACGCCCTGCTGGCGGGGCTTTTCTCACCCCATTCCCGTTTCCGCAGCATCTCCGTGAATGATTACGATGCGCTCTGCGGCCTCAACGGCGACGACCTGCTGGCGGTCTATCGCTATTACGATGCCCAGACCGATGACGCAGCCCTGACCCGCGAGGTGATCACCAACGCCCAGCGCGGTGGTGCCGAGCTGATCTGCCCCGGCAGCCTCGTAGGTGCCGAGGTCACTGACAAGTTCGTACTGGTGGATTACTTCCACGAGGGCCAGCTGAATACCCTGCACTGCCGCGCACTGGTGAACTGTTCCGGGCCCTGGATCGAGGATACCAACCGCAAGTGCGCCCCCAGCGCCAAGCTGCCCCCTTTGGAGCTGGTGGCGGGCACCCATATACAGGTGCCGCTGAAACTGGCAAACAAGATCTTTTATGTAGAAGCGGAAGACGGCCGCGCCGTGTTTGTAATGCCCTGGCAGGGGGAAACCCTGGTTGGCACCACCGAACGCCCCTACCACGGCGATCCCTCCGAAGTGGCGCCGACGCTGGAAGAAAAAGCGTATTTGCTGCGAACCCTGAAGCAATACTTCCCGGAAACCCGCCCACTGCAGTTGAACGAGCTGAGCGACAGTTTCGCCGGCCTGCGGGTACTGCCCCACGCCAGCAGCAACCCCTTCTCCCGCAGCCGCGAGACCATGATCTGCTGCGACAACGACAAGCACCCCCATATTGTGGCCGTCGCCGGTGGCAAGCTGACCAGTTACCGCGCCACCGCGCGTGCGGTCCTGAAAAAGCTGCGCCCGGTTCTGGCCGGCCGCGCCGACTGGAGCCCGATGACCGCGAGCCAACCTGCGGATACCGAGCCGAGCGCCAAGGAGCGCAATCTCTAGCTGGCACAGGGGAACTTGGTAGCCGCACTGCCGGCAGTGCCTGTCACTCCAATCCATCAAAGGCCCAGCGCACCGCCGTGACTTGTTATACTGCGCGGAGATTTACCGCCTGACAGTCGTTTTATGCCTGAAACATCCCCCCTCGCTACCCGCCCGCACACTGCCGGCACCGCCACTGTGGTTTCCCACCGCTTCTGCACTGCCCCTTTGATGGATTGGAGTGACATTAAATAAAACACATTAAATACAAATACTTACAGGACTACATACATTTCCGTACCAGTTTTGTACTACAAAAAATAATTCATCTGCTAACTGGCGTGCACCCGGCATCCTATTGAACGCCAGTTCGCTTTAGACAAAAAAAGACCCAATTAACTTCCGTGAATTTTCGTGACTGTATTGCATGGCCAACTGATCTCGCATAAGCACCTACAAGTCCGACACCTCTTCAAAACCATTCTTTTAAATATCTCAATTAACCTTTAGCATTAATCAATGGCACAAAATTTTCTTCAAGTTTTCACTTCCCCCAAAAAACCCTGAAAGTCCATGAACGAGGACACAACATAAAAATTCACCCGCCAATTAATACTCCGCTAAATCCACAGAAATTTTAGTTGTGCGTGGCGTTAAGTTCGACTAGCATCAAGTTGCTTTCTTTAAGCAGATATTTAAACAAAAGGAAATAATAGTGAAAAAGAAATCCATTTTTGCAGCTTCATTCTTTGTAGTTCTTTCTGTGGCCTCCACTTTTTCAGCAACAGCTAGCGCTGACGGATGGGTATGTGAAATTCTAAATTTGAATTGTCACAACCCTAAATAATGTCAAAGTAGATGGGCAATTTTTTGCCCATCTCTGCCAACTACTGAAACCAGCGACACGACCTATTCTTATCGCTTATTTAGGCGAAATCACCTGCAATTGAATATCAGTTATGCACCTCAGCCTCTGCTTCTTCAAGACGGTGGACCACCGCTCCGAGGCGAGCATTTACTTCGCCAACCAATGCCTGAATCATTAATTTGTGTGGCCCAATTTTTGGGCACTGTAGTGCCCACAGTAAGCTATCGCTAAATTGCTGAACTTCCCGCACCTCTTCGGCGCACTCAACAATCTCTATTACCACTTCCGTCTCGGTTCTATCGGCCATTGGACTCGCCCACCCCCAAATACTTACTGTTACTTCTTTAGGTCATGTATATTTATTTGCCCAAGGGGCGATAACGCCACCCAGCATACTTATCCTGCTCATCGAAGTCATATAGGTGCGTGTACCGCTTCAGGGTTCCCCAGGAGCGGTGCCCGGTGATCTGCGCCACTCGGCGGATCTGCAGGCCACGCTCGAACCAGTAACTCGCGGCCTCATGGCGCAGGTCGTGGAAGCGCAGATCCTCGATGCCAAGCAGGCTAGTCGCTTGCGTGAAGCGGGCACTGATCGCCTTCGATACATAGGGGAAAATCCGTGCGTCAGTTTTTGGTTGCCGCTCGATGACCGCCAGTGCCTCATCCGGAATATGTGCCCAGTAGCTCATCGGCCGCACCGGATCCTTGGCTTCCGGCACCAAAATCCGCTTCTTCTCTCTGTCCAGGCCATCCCAGCGCAGCTTGGCAATTTCCTCCTGGCGGCTAGCGGAGAAGATAGCAAACAGCACCAGCTCGTCCAGCGGCATCTTCTTGCGGTAACCGCGCTCACTGAGCTCGATGATCTGCTCCAGCTCCTCAAGTGTTGGCCTTCGGTCACGCTGCTCGGCCTTCTTTGCCATCTTGGTCTGGCTGGCCACATCCAAAGCGGCACTCACCTCGTCAGCAGCAATTGGCCACTCGCGGCTGGCCGCAATTGTCTTGAAGGCGACCGACAGCCACATAATGTCGTTCTTCATCGTCTGAGGCTTTGCCTCTTTGAGACGGCGGCGGAGGTAGTCTAGGATATCGGAGCGGCGCAGGTTCATGGCGTCGATATCTGCCAAGTCCGGCCTATTTATCAGGGCCTTAATGGTGGCGAGCTTTGAGCACCCGAAGTTACCCACATCGATAAAGTCATCCAGGTAGGTCTGCAGCACATCGCCGACCGTGTAGCCGCGGCACTACTTTTTGAGTCGTTCAGCGGGATCCTGCAGCTGCATTTCCCGCCGGTCTGCCCATGCTTTCGCCTGGGCTTTTTTGCCGAACGTCTCGCTCTCCGTATAAACTACCTTTCCATTCAGAAATAGGCGGATCTGCACCGTATAGCGCACCTCTCCCTTCGCGTTCTTACGCGCCCTGATGGTTGCCACGATTCCCCACTGGTACAAACGTGGAAAGGTATCAGACAGCCAACTTCAGACAAAACGTTGTAAAATCAAGTAGTTATGCCAAAAACCCTCTCTCACCGCTTCTGCACCGCACCTTTGATGGACTGGAGTGACAGGCACTGCCGTTATTTCTGGCGCCAGTTCAGCAAGCATGCCCTGCTGTATACCGAGATGGTCACCACCGGCGCCATTCTGTTCGGGGATCAGGAGAGCCACCTGGATTTTGATGCGGCGGAACAGCCGGTAGCCCTGCAGCTGGGCGGCAGTGATCCCGAGGATCTGGCGCGCTGTGCACAGATTGCCGAGCAATGGGGCTATAGCGAGGTGAACCTGAACTGTGGCTGCCCCAGCGACCGGGTGAAAAAAGGCCGCTTTGGCGCCTGCCTGATGGCGGAGCCGGATCTGGTGGCCGAATGTCTGGGCGCGATGAAAAGTGCAGTTTCGATTCCGGTCACGGTGAAACACCGCATCGGCATCGACGATATGGAAGACTACCCGGGACTGACCCGCTTTGTGGAAGCCCAGGCCAAAGCCGGCATCGACACCTTTATCGTTCACGCCCGCAAGGCCTGGCTGAATGGCCTCAGCCCGAAAGAAAACCGCGAGGTACCGCCACTGAAATACGACATGGTGTACCAGCTGAAGCAGGACTATCCAGACCTTGAAATTGTGCTGAATGGCGGCATCAATTCCATTGACGAGTGCCTGCAACATTTACAGCGATTAGATGGTGTTATGCTCGGGCGTGCGGCTTACCAGACGCCGGGCATTCTGGCACAGGTGGACGCGACCCTGTTTGGCGGTGAGCCCGGGCCGACACCGGCGGCGGTGGTTCAGCGGATGTTGCCCTATATCGAAAACGAATTGAGCAAGGGGCAGCGACTCAATCACATAACCCGGCATATGATGGGTTTGTTCCAGGGGGTACCCGGTGCACGGCGTTTTCGCCGACACCTGAGTGAGCAGGCACACACCGCCGGGGCCGGTCCGGAAGTACTGGAGCAGGCGTTGGCACTGGTGACCGACGCCGCATAAGAAATTCGAATGATTGATATAAGGAAGTGGGGAAGATGAACAAACTGGAACAACTCAAGCAGCGCAGCCTGGTGGTGGCCGATACCGGCGATATTGAAGCAATTCGCCGCTATCAGCCGCAGGATGCGACCACCAATCCTTCCCTGCTCTACAAAGCCGCACAACTGCCGCAGTACGAACAGCATGTAAAAGATGCCCTGAGCTGGGCGGAGAAGAACGGCGGCGATGTGATCAATCAGGCCTCCATGAAGCTAGCGGTGGCCATTGGCTGCGAGATTCTGCAGCTGGTGCCCGGTGTGGTTTCTACCGAGGTGGATGCACGCCTGTCCTTCGACACCCGCGCCAGTATTGAGTACGCGCGCAAATTGATTGCCATGTACCAGCAGGCCGGTATTGATCGCGAGCGGGTGCTGATCAAGCTCGCCTCCACCTGGGAAGGTATTGCCGCAGCAGCGGTGCTGGAGCAGGAAGGTATCCACTGTAACCTGACACTGCTGTTCAGCCAGTGCCAGGCCGTTGCCTGCGCCGAGGCCGGAGTTACCCTGATCTCACCCTTTGTGGGCCGCATTCTCGACTGGTACAAGGCCAGCACCGGGCGCGACGACTACACTGCACAGGATGACCCGGGTGTGGTTTCCGTGACCAGTATCTACGAATACTACAAATCCCGCGGCTACCCCACCATTGTGATGGGTGCCAGCTTCCGCAATACCGGAGAGATTGAAGCCCTGGCGGGCTGCGACAAACTCACCATCAGCCCGCAACTGCTACAGGAATTGCAGGACGATGAAGGCGAGCTGGCCGCAGGCCTCAACAGCGACATTGTCAGCCTGCCGGCGCCGAACACTCAGCTGCAGGAACCCGAGTTCCGCTACCAGCTGAATGCCGATGCCATGGCCACGGAAAAATTGGCCGAGGGTATCCGCAACTTTGTCGCCGACCAAATGAAGCTGGAAGAACTGCTGCAAAAAGCCCGCTGAAACTCTCAGCAGGGTTTTCTGCAGACACCCACTGACTACAGAAGACTGATAACACCAATCGAAAAAGGAACCCGCGATCATGCTGCAACAGATTCGAAAACTGTTTGAACAGATTGGTCGCGGGGATAGTGTGGAAGTGCGCACGGAGAAAGACGTGCGCATGATCAGTGCGGCTTTACTGGCAGAGATTGCCACTGCTGACCAGAAGGTGGACGACCGCGAGCGGGCGGCACTGGTACAGCTGCTACAGCAACACTATCAGTTGGACGGTGACACCGCGCAATCCATGGTCGAGCGCGCCCTGACCGAGCGCCACGAGGCTACTTCCCTGTATGAATTTACCCAGTCGGTGAACACCAACTTCAGTGAGCGTGACAAGTACCTGCTGGTGAAGCAGATGTGGCAGGTGGCTTTTGCGGACGGTGAGATAGATGCGTTTGAAGAGCATCTGATACGGCGGGTAGCGGAGCTGATTTACCTGCCCCACGGGTTGTTTACCCGCGCCCGCGCGGAAGCCCGGGACGGGGACAGCTGATCCCGACCGGGTCCTTTTTAACGTTCAATCAGTGGGATACGGCCTTTTTCGGGCCTGATGCGGTATGCGCAGCCTGCTCGGTTTCCAGCGCGTGCACCAGATCGCGGAAGGTGGCTTCGTTCTGCTCGTTCATACTCATTAGCACCCGGTGTGCTTCCAGTACCATTTCACGAGCGGTGTGCTCATCCGGCGCGTTGCACTTGAGCGGTGCAGGCTCTGCCAGATAGGCGTCATTGTGGGCGTCGCTGCTGATATCCATCAGTGCTTCAAAACCCATGGAATCCAGCAAGTGCAACAGGCCGCGGTTATCGCAAAGCACCAGCGGTTTGGACACGCCGCGCTCTTCCGCGCGAATAGCGATCTTCGCCATCAGGCCCAGGGTCGTGCTATCCACGCCCTCCGCGCCATTGAGGTCGAAAACCACGCCACGAAAGTCGCCGTGAGAGAACATCTTGTCGATAAAGTTATCGAAAGACGTGCAAAGATTGAGGCGCACATCGCCCACCAGTTTGACAACATAGATGCCCTGGTGGTCACCAACCATTATCTGCCCGGACTGCATAGTAACCTCAAACACACCCTGCCCTTGTCCCGAGCGAAGATGCGAGATGGATAAGTTGCGGCTTGTGACCGCGCACAGTTCCTTGTGCAAGCGTAGCCAACCGGCCGGGGCCTAACCCGGTGCCAATTGACTCCAAAGTGGGCGGAGCTTACTCCTGCCCACTTGCGCTGACAAGACCAGTGTGAACGGGCGCACAATTATGACCAGACGGTCCGGAATAACTGCTTCATTCTCCGACACTGGCTACAGCGCTTGCTCGAGCCCGCAGCCGCCGATCTCGCAGGCACCCTGCCCACGCACATCAGTCTCGGGCACATCCAATGAACCCAACATGAACGGCCTCTGACGGCTGTTAACCACCGCTTTTGCATGAAGATTCGAGATGTACCGTAAACCGGGAAAAGGCTGCAAAAAGCAGGCCGCTATGCCCGCTCGTCTTGCCTGAGGGTGAGAATGGTAATGTCGTCGGGGAAGGATTCGGCGGTATCCACCTTGAGGGCAGCGCAAAGGCTTTCGAGGTCGCCCCGGCTGTGATCGATTTTTTGCAGCAGCTCCTGCTCCTTCTGCAGCAGGTCTCCGGGCAGTAGTTCGAGTACACCGTCAGAACAGGCCACCAGTCGCCAGTTGGCGGGCAGATTGCAGTGGCGCACTTCCCAGTCGCCGCGCTCAAACAGGCCCAGCGGGCGGCCCTTGCCCTCAAGCCAGCGAGCACCGTCGCGGGTCACCAGGGCCGGAACCGGCACTTGGCCGGCGACCGCGTAGTGCAGCTGGCGCGCGCGGCTGTCCACAACGCCGACGAACATGCTGGCGTGCTTGTCCAGGCGGGTACCGAGCAGCTCCTTATTGATCATCGTCAGGATATCCGTGAGGTCCCTATCGATGGTATTGAGCTGGCTGAACAGGGGACGCTCGCGCAGCAGGTGCATGATGCTGTGCTTGATCAGGGCGGTCACGAGCGCGGAGGAAACACCATGGCCGGACACGTCGACCAGATAGAAGGCGACAAAGCGCTCGCCAAACAGCCCGTAGTCGATGAAATCGCCACTCAGGTAGAGGGATGGCAGCAGGCGGTAGGCCGCCTCGATACCAGCGGGGTACTGGTAGGGGGTACGCGGCAGCAGATGCTGCTGCAACTGGCGGCCCGCCTCATGGTCGCGCTGCAACAACGCGATATGGTCATGCAGCTCGCGGTTGCGCTCTTCCAGTTGCTCGCGGTATTCGCGGTTCTGCTCCGCCAGGTCCCGGGCCTCGGTAATGCGGGTAATCGCGTGTTCGATGACGGTGGCATCGGTGATCGGCTTGAGGATGTAGTCGCTGGCGCCCAGGCGCAGGGCCTGCACCACATCGTTCACTTCACTGTTGGAGGCAAGCACCACCACCGGGGTATCCGGCGACAGCCGCTTGATTTTGCGCAGCACTTCAAGGCCGCCCATATCCGGCAGGTGCAGGTCCGTCACCACCAGTTCGTGAAACCCGGGAGAGAAGTGCCCAATGGCCTCTACGCCATTGGTCACCCGGGTCACCGTAAACCCGAGGCGAACAAGGCTCTGGTGCACGAGTTTGCAGGAAGACTGGTCGTTGCAACCCAGAAAAAGGGCGCGTTTCTGAGAGACAGGTGTCAGCCCGGAATCGGCGGGCTGCACAGTGGGAGAGTCACCTGTCGCAGTAGTCATGATACAGGCACCGGTATAGGTCAAGGCCCACCGCTAACGCGCAGCATGTGGGCTTGTTTTTATTATTTGTGACTTCAGAAGTCGTATTCATCCAGGTCGCCGCCGAAATCGTCTTCCTGCTCGCCGTCGTTGATCAAAAACTCCCGGCGCTGAAGGTAAGCGTCACGCATCAACACATAGCGATCGCCCTGCTGTACCAGTGCTTCTGCCTGTAGCAGACTGGCGCGCGTTTGTATCACATCCACCATTTTCAGCGTGTATTCGACGGAGTTTTCGTCCACGTAGGTCAGCGGGTTGGTGTACCACTCTACCACTTCGCCGGGTACATCGCGCACGGTGGACGGCCCCATCATGGGAATGACCAGGTAGGGGCCGGAGGGCACACCCCACACTGCCAGTGTCTGGCCGAAATCTTCGCCATCACTGGGCTCCAGTCCCATGTGCTGGGCCACATCAAACAGACCGGCAATACCGATGGTGCTGTTGATCAGGAAGCGGCCAGTATCGTTGCCCGCCTGGCCCCATTTCCACTGCAGCACGTCGTTCAACACATTGTTGACCTCGTGCAGGTTGGAAAAGAAGTTAGTGACCCCGGATTGTACAAAAATCGGGGTTACCTGGCGGTAGCTGATGGCAACCGGCTTCAGGAACCAGCGGTCCGCTGTATCGTTGAAGCGGAACATGGCGCGATTGAACCCCTCCCAGGGGTCGCGATCTTCCGGTTCCTCGGCGCTGGCAAATTCACCCGCCGGGTCGAAGCCGTATTCGTCTTCAAGCTCTGAGCCGAAGTCGTCACCGGTATCCCCGGTAGTACCACTGGTTGCACCGCTGTCGTTGGCGCTATCACCAGTCCCCTCACCACCATCACCAAAGGGATCTGCCTCATCGGCGCCCGATGCGGGTGGTGTCGGCGGTTTGGCCGGAGAAGTTGCAGAAGGAGACTCATTGGGAATCTCAGCGAAAGGATCTGACGCATCCTGCGCCAGCGCGATGGGTGCCGACAGCAGTGCCGTCAGGGCCAAGGCAGAAATTTGGGTGCGCTCAAGCAATTCCCTGCTCCTCGCAAAATAAAGTCGAATGTTCAAACCAGGATCTTAGTTTCCGTTTGCGCGATTTTAACACTGGCCGCTAAGCCAGCATAGCAGCTGACAATATTGGTCAATGCGGTTGTTAGGCGTGGTAATTAGCGAGCACCGCTCTGTGGCGGTTTGAACCCGGACAGGATATCCAGGTTGTGTAATTTTCTGAACAAATCGACCCCGAACGCCAGCAATTGCTCGGGGTCCGGGTGCTGAATGTCCGCCGCCAGCTTCTGTAATAACTGACGGCCACTCACGGGGGTATCGGAGTGAGATTCGGCCAACTGTAATAAATGTGCGGTAACACCGTTGGCTTCCAGGAACGCCACTGTATCAGCCCGATTGCGATAAACAACCAGAAACGTCGGTGTTTGCGGTGGGTCGACCGGCTGATACGCCGGGCCTATCTGGTGTACCGGGTAGTGATAACTGAGGTTCCAGGCCAGCGGCGACACCAGTGGCGCCCAATCCAGCATTTGCTGCGGTGTATATTCGCGCGGCAAATCATCCGGGAAAATCGACTCGCTAACGTCCAGAGCCAGTTCTACCCATTCGTAGTGGGCCAGCTCCAGCATAAACGGCGGATCCTGCTCGCTGTCCGACGCGCTGCTGCGCTCATGCTGTAAATACTGCAGAAACTCTTCACTGATCTGCAAAAAATACGGACTTTCTGATTGGTGCCGCTGTACAAAGTCCCGCACCATGGCATGCCAGTGCGCGTCCTCGACAATACTGCGCAATACCGGAAAGCCACCGGCAATAAAGGATTCGATATTGTTGTAAATCAGATCGCGGTAAATACCCATGCGGCGGTCTTCAATACCCGCCGGCGCTTCCACGTCTGCCGGCGCGCGCAGGTGGGCGGCAAAATAGGTCTGCATCAGCTGGAAGCCGGCTTCGCCGTCCCTCTCGCTTGCTTCTTTCTTACTCTCGTCTTTAACGGCCACGGTGCACCTCCAGGGTCACCGAAGGGGCACCTTGTGACAACTCCGGTTGCGGCGATCTACTCGCCCACTCTGAAGTGCGCCACGGCTGTTGATAACCGCGAATATGCTCTACTTCGCGACACAGTTCTGGCAGTGGTGGGATATTAAAATCGCGCTCCAGCAAAGTCGGAATGGGACCGAATGCCTCATAGGCGCGCTGCAGCAGTTGCCACACCGGATCGATCACCGGCGCACCGTGGGTGTCCACCTTCAGGTCTTGCGCTTCGTCAAAATGCCCCGCCACATGGGCATAGCGAATGCGCTCCGGGGGCAGCGCCAGTAAAAAGGCTTCCGCGTCGTAGCGGTGATTGATGGCATTGACGTAAATATTGTTGACGTCCAGCAGCAGATCGCAGTCGGCTTCAGCAAGCACCGCTTGGAGGAATTCCAGCTCGGACATTTCCTGCCCGGGCGCCGCGTAGTAGGAAACATTTTCCATCGCAATGCGCTGTTCCAGAATATCCTGTACCCGGCGAATGCGGCCGGCCACATAGTGCACCGCCTCTTCGGTGAAGGGGATCGGCAACAGGTCGTAGAGATGTCCGTGGTCAGAGCAGTAACTCAGGTGTTCGCTATAACAACGGATATTGTGGTCGCGGATAAACTGCTTGATGGAGCGCACCAGGGTTTCATCCAGTGGTGCGGGAGAACCGATAGACAGTGAAAGCCCGTGGCTAACAAACGGAAAGCGCTCGGTATGTTCCCGAAACCAGCGGCCGTAGCGCCCGCCCACGCCAATCCAGTTTTCCGGTGCAACTTCGAGAAAATCCACCTGCTCCACGGACAACGTCTCACCCATCATTGAACGCCGCAGCCCGAGACCGGCGCCCTGAACGGGGAATTGGTGAGGATTCGTTTTCATGTGATCAGGTGTTTAATGGGACTGGAAACGAGAGAAACAAAAATAAGAATTTTCGATGGCAGCAACCCGGCACTGCGCCAGGTTGCTACTGAAGGTCAGATTCAGGTAGCGATCAACCGCCGCACTTGCCTTCGCCGCATTTACCTTCTTTCTTTTTACCTTCACCACACTTGCCTTCGCCGCACTTACCTTCTTTCTTTTTACCCTCGCCGCATTTGCCTTCGCCGCATTTACCTTCTTTCTTTTTACCCTCGCCGCACTTGCCTTCGCCGCATTTACCCTCTTTCTTTTTAGACTCATCATCCTGAGCCATTTTCAGGTTGTAACCGGCAGACAGCTCAGTGGCGGTAAAAGGATTGGCAGCGCTGGACACGCTCAGGGTGGCAGAGGCGATAAAAGCAGCACCAACGGCGGCTGCGAGGGGCAGGTTCTTCTTGTTCATGACATTTCTCCTTGGGAAATGGTCGTATCGAGTTTGTGTTCACGCGAACGGCGCGAAAACCGCCGTTTCCGGATTATAGTTTGCCGGGAGTGGATTGGCTTAGCCTTTAGACCGGAGGTCCACTTCACTGGTTCGGGGCAATTTCCCGAAATGTGAACCAGGCCACCAATCACGGAACCCGCCAAACCTCAGCCGGACATTCTTATGTCGTGCCGGAGAGCCATTTCTTACACCCAAAGCCATCCATACGGGAACAGTGCGGCCATGGATCAACCTGCCTGCAGCTCCGTCCAGAGTTTGCGCAGGCGCTTGATGGAGACCGGCATCAGGGTTTTCAGGGTCTGGGCGAACAGCGAGATACGGAATTCTTCCAGCATCCAGCGGAATTGCAGCAAGTCGGTATCCCCCGCCAGCAACAGGGCGTCTGTTTTACTGGCCAGTGCCTGGTAGGGCTCGTCCGCCTCCTGGAATTCCGCGGTCAGTCGCCGGTCCCGGTTCGGATCCAGCGCGGCCTTTTCCAGCCGCACTTCGATCCCCTTGAGGTAGCGACCGTACTGCCGCAGCCACTCCAGGGGTGTCTGGAACAGGAAGCCGCGGTAGAAGAGCCCCTGCAGCTGGCGGTTGATATCCGCGACCGCCAGTGCCACCGCCAGGTTTTTCTGTTGCTTGATCTGCTTGCGCAGCGGCACCAGTTGCGCCAGTGCCTTAACCAGCACATCGGCCATTTCCTGGGCTACCGCCACCAGCTTTTCCCGCCCTTTCAGCGCGGCGAGGAAATCCGCCTCGCTGCGGGGCCAGTTTTCGTCACTCCAGAAACACTCGCGCACGGCCGCCATCAGTATGTCGTCGGCCACCTCTTCGCGGCGGCCAAGATCGGCGGCGCTCAGCCCCAGCTCTTTACCTTTCAAAAGCTCCTTGCGCAGATACTTTACCGGCTCCGCCAGATGCAGGATCGCCAGGCGACAGATACCCGCACGGGTCAGCAGTCGGGCCTCTCTGGGGTTGTCCAGCAATTTGAGATCAACGCTGTCCTTGTTGGCGACCAGTGCCGGATAGGCGCGCACCTTGAGGCCGCCCTGATCCAGCTGGTGGGTCTCCGGAAGGTCGCCAAAGTCCCAGCTGGTAATACCCTCGCGCTCAAAGCCGTCACCGGCGCTGGCCAGCTCCTGCTGCACCCGATCGCGGTAGCGGGCCTGCAGGATTTCCAGGTCGCGCCCCTGATCCAGCAGCTGCCCTTTCTCGTCCAGAACCTGGATATTGAAACGGTAAAAATCTTCCACGCCCTGTTCGGCAGTGATCCAGGCCTCATCCGGCAATGCCTGCGCGGTCTGGCGCTTGAGCTCGTGGGCCAGGGCCTGCCACAGGGGGGTGTTGTCCGCCTGCATTCGTAGCAGCGCCTTGTCCACCGCGGCCGGCACCGGCACAAAGTGTTTGCGGTACTGCTTGGGCAGGTTCTTCACCAGGGCGATACATTTGTCCCGCAGAATGCCGGGTACCACCCATTGCAAGCGCGCTGCCGGTACCTGGTGCAGGGCACCCACGGGCACCTGAATACTCACCCCATCTTCCGGCTTGCCCGGTTCAAAGTGATAACTGAGCGGGAACTCGATACCACCACTGATCAGGCTGTCCGGGAACTGAGCTTCGCCCACGTGGCCGGCATCCTGCTGCATCATCAGCGCCCGGGGCAGGAAGAGCAGCTGCGGATCTTTCTGCTCCGCTTGTTTGCGCCACTTTTCAAACCCGGCCAGGTTGACCACCTCCGCGGGGATACGCTCGTCGAAGAAGCGGAACACCACCTCGTCATCCACCACGATATCCCGGCGGCGGGACTTGGCTTCCAGGTCTTCCAGCTCTTCCAGCAAGTCGCCGTAGTGTTTGAAGAACTTCCCCTTGCCGCGATAGCGGCGCTCTACCAGTGCCTCGCGGATAAACACTTCCCGCGCGGTTTCCGGATCCAGCTTGCCGTAGTGGATCCGCTGTTTGTCCACCAGCACCAAGCCGTAGAGGGTAATTTTTTCAAACGCCATCACCGCGCCGGAGCGCGGGTTGTAATGCGGCTCAAAATAATTGCGCTTGATCAGGTGCTCGGCGCACCCCAGCACCCAGTCGGGCTCGATTTTGCCCACGGTGTGGGCAAACAGGCGGCTGGTCTCCAGCAACTGTGCTGCCACCAGCCAGCGCGGCGGTTTCTTGAACTGGCCGGAGCCCGGGAAGATATGGAAGCGGCGGTTGCGGCAGCCGAGAAACTCTTTGTTTTCGTCGCGCACGCCGATGTTGTCCAGCAGGCCCGGTAGAATGGCCTTGTGCACACTGGCGTAATCGGCGGGCTCCGGGTTCATTTTCAGATCCAGATCGCGGATGGCCAGGCGCAGCTGGTGGTGTATGTCCCGCCACTCCCGCAGGCGCAACCAGGACAGGAAGTTTTTCTGGCACCATTTGCGCAACTGGTTCTGGCTCAGTTCCTGGCGCTGGGCTTCATAGCCGTTCCACAGGTTCACCAACGTCAGGAAGTCCGACTGCTCGTGCTGCCACTGTTTGTGCTTTTCATCGGAGGCCTGGCGTTTTTCCGCCGGGCGCTCGCGGGGGTCCTGCACCGCCAGGGCGCTGACGATGATCAGCAGTTCCCGCAGGCTGTTGCAGTTGCCGGACTCCATCAGCATGCGTCCGAGGCGCGGATCCAGCGGCAGGCGTGAAAGCGCGCGGCCGAGCTTGGTGACGCCGCCGTTGCGGTCCACTGCCTTCAATTCCTGTAGCAGGTTGTAGCCGTCGTTGATCAGGCGCTGGTCCGGCGGATCCACAAACGGAAATTCGCGGATATCGCCGATGCGCAGCTGCAGCATCTGCAGAATCACCGCCGCCAGATTCGTGCGCAGGATTTCCGCATCGGTAAATTCCGGGCGCTGCAGAAAATCACTTTCTTCGTAGAGGCGAATACAGACACCGGCACTGACACGGCCACAGCGACCGGCACGCTGGTTGGCGCTGGCCTGGGAGACGGCCTCCACCGGCAGGCGCTGGATTTTGCTGCGGTAGCTGTAGCGGCTGATGCGCGCGGTTCCGGGGTCGATTACATAGCGGATACCGGGCACGGTGATGGAGGTCTCGGCAACGTTGGTGGCCAGCACTATCCGGCGCCCCTTGTGGGGCGCGAACACCCTGCTCTGCTCTGCCAGACTTAAACGCGCGTACAGCGGCAGCACGTCGATATGCGGCAGCTGTGCGTCGCGCAGTGCTTTGGCACACTCGCGGATTTCCCGCTCGCCGCTCATGAAAATCAGGATGTCGCCGCCGCGGCGGGGTGAGGCTTTCTCCTCCTGCAGCAATTCCTCAACGGCAGTGATTACCTGCTCGTTTAGATCTGCATCGCTGTCCGCGGGCGGGCGGTAGTGGATGTCCACCGGATAGGTGCGCCCGGAAACTTCAATAATCGGCGCACCGTCGAAATGCTGGGAAAACTTTTCCAGGTCGATGGTGGCAGAGGTAATGATCAGCTTCAGGTCCGGGCGTTTCGCCAGAATGGTTTTCAGGTAACCCAGCAGAAAGTCGATATTGAGGCTGCGCTCGTGGGCCTCGTCGATGATCAATGTGTCGTATTTGGTGAGCAGCGGATCCCGCTGGATTTCCGCCAGTAGGATACCGTCGGTCATCAGCTTGATATGGGTGTGCTCGGTGCTCTGGTCGGTAAAGCGCACCTGGTAACCCACGGAGTTGCCCAGGGATTGGCCGAGTTCTTCCGCAATGCGATTGGCCACAGTGCGTGCGGCGATTCGCCGCGGCTGGGTGTGACCTATCTGGCCGTAAATGCCCCGCCCCAGTTCCAGGCAGATTTTCGGCAGCTGGGTCGTTTTACCGGAACCGGTCTCGCCGGCGACCACCACCACCTGATTCGCGGCGATCAGCTCGGCAATCTCTTCCCGCCGCGCCACTACCGGCAGCCCTTCCGGCCACTCCACCTTCGGCAATTTCGCCCGGCGCGCCTCTGCCAGCGCCACCGACTCCGACAGTTGTTTCTCCAGCTGGCCAATCATGCGGTCCGCGGGCTTGCCTTCTTTCAGACGCCGGCGCGCATTGGCCAGGGTTTTGCGCAGGCCAAAACGGTCTGCCCCCATACTCTGGGCGATCAGCTGCTGATAGTGCGCCTCGTTTTGTGCGAAGTCGGGCTGCTTTTGAGCCGGGGCGGAACCCTGATCTGATGTGGGGTTCGGTTCCGGGCTCAATTCTCGGTTCGGTTTTTCGGGCATAAGTTGACTGGCAATTCAGGAAAATACTGCAAACGGGCGATTATACCCGCTGGGGACGGCCGGGGTCTGTTCCTACACTTGCGTGCGTTACGTCTACCCTATACTCAGGGAGATGGCGCGCAATACAACCTTCAATTGGCGGATTGCGCGCGACAAATTTCCATCGTGTTCAGACCGGGCCTGTGACTGCAGGCCTCGTGCCGTCAGCGTGAGGAGCCTTCATGCAAGACCTGAAGCCAAAACCCCCGGCTAACGCCGGGGAGATGATGGGCCACCCGAAGGGGTTGTTCCTGTTGTTCGGAACCGAGATGTGGGAGCGCCTCAGCTTTTACGGCATGCGCGGCATCTTCGTGTTCTACCTCACCTCCGCGGCAGCGGCAGCGGCATTCGGCTGGGAGGCGCTGTCGGACAAGGAGCTGCAATCCAAGGCCCTCAGCTATCTGGGCACCTACGCCATGCTGGTGTACCTGACACCGATCATTGGCGGTTGGATGGCGGACAACAAGTGGGGCCAGCGGCGCTGCATCATGTTCGGCGGTGTGCTGATGATGCTGGGGCAGTTCGCTCTCGGCTTCCCCCACAAGTGGCTTCCGGATGGCTCCCAGCTCTCCATGCTGTGGCTGGGCCTGGGGCTGATGATCATCGGCAACGGTTTCTTCAAGCCGAACATTTCCACCATGGTGGGTGACCTCTACGACGAGGGTGACCGGCGCCGGGATACCGCCTTCACCATTTTCTACATGGGGATCAATATCGGCTCGATTCTCGGTTATCTGGTGATTGGCTGGATCGGCGAGAAGGTGGACTACCAGCTGGCGTTTGTGGTGGCCGGCCTCGGTATGCTGCTGGGCCTGATTCTGCAGATGACCCAGTCGGACAAACTCCTCGGTCAAATCGGCAAACAGCCCTCGGCCAAGGTCGGCCTGAAGGCGAACCTGGGAGCCGACAAGAAGCGCGCGCTGACCCCGGAAGAGCGGGATCGCATCAAGGTAATCCTGATCCTCGGTCTGTTCACGGTGATTTTCTGGGCCGGGTTCGAGCAGGCTGCGGGCTCCATGAACCTGTTTGCCAAGTACAACACCGACCTGCACATCTTCGGGTTTGAGATCCCCGCCAGCTGGCTGCAGATGGTGAACCCCCTGTTCATCATCATCCTCGCGCCCGTAGTGGCGAGCATCTGGGTTGGCCTGGGTTCTGCCGAGCCAACCTCGCCGGCCAAGTTCAGTCTCGGCCTCATCTTCCTCGGCCTGGGCTTTGTATCCATGGTGGGCGCCGCGCTGCAGATCGGCGATTCCGAGACCATCAAGGCCAGCCCCTGGTGGCTGGTGGTGGCCTATATCTTCCACACCCTGGGCGAGCTGTGCCTGTCACCCATCGGGCTCTCGATGGTGACCAAGCTGGCACCGCTGCGCTTCCTGTCGCTGATGATGGGACTCTGGTTTGCATTTATCGGCATTGCCAACAAAGGCGCGGCGGAGATCGGCAAGCTGGTGGGTGAATCCGGCCCCCTGGCCACCTTCGGCGGCGTGGCAGTCGCGGCGATTCTTGCCGGGGTGATTCTGTTCCTGATTCGCGAGAAGCTGGTGGACTGGATGCACGGTGCCGAGGAGGAACACACGGTGGTGAAAGACACCACCAAGGAAGAGATCGGCATCACTGCCGACCACGATGTGGCACCGCAGCGGAAGTTTGGGGAATAGCCCCCTTCACCGCTTGCTGAAAACGTAAAGCGAAACAGAGAGCCCCCGTCACCCGACGGGGGCTCTTTGTTTGCGGGCTCTCTGTTTGGGGGCACTCTGGTTAAGTAACAGGCCGAGATACCACAAGCGGCGCCCTTCCCGTAAAATCCGCTGCATGAGCGACCCCAAGATAAAAAAAGCCAGCCGCCTGCTTTTGCTGTGCCTCACCAGTCTGCTGCTTCTGGCCAGCGCAAACGCGTCCGCCCAGGCCAAAGAGGTGGACCCGCTGCTGTTGCAGGCCCTGAAAACCGCCGTGACCGAGGCGGACTCCTTTGTCGACCGCTACGACGCGGAAGTCTGGCTGATGGCCAAATCCCAACCCCTGGCCCGCTATATCAAGGACCCGGAAGAACGGATGCACGTATTGAAAGCCATCCACCGGGAAGCCACCCGCGCCGAGCTGCAGCCGGAAATCGTGCTGGCGGTCATTCAGATTGAAAGCGCCTTCAATCCCTATGCCGTATCCCGCGTGGGCGCCCAGGGCATGATGCAGGTAATGCCCTTCTGGAAGAAGGAACTGGGGCGCCCGGAAGACAACCTGATCAACATGGACACCAACCTGCGCTACGGCTGTACCATCCTCAAGCACTACATCAAGAAAGCCAAAGGCAATATGCCCAACGCCCTGGCCTACTACAACGGCAGCTACGGCCGGCACACCTACAGTCGCAAGGTGCTGGACGCCTGGGTTGAGCGCTGGCGCTAACGCTGGCGCTAACGCTGGCGCAATGCAAAAAAATCAGTAGAGGTACACCGTGAGTTACGCATTTTTTACCGGCGCCACCTGCAGCCTGCTACTGCTCGCGTCGATGCGTATCGGCTTCACCCGTCGCGGTGGCAGCCCCTGGATACAGGTACTGATTGCCGGGGCATTTTTCTATCTGTTGCGCCCGCTGCTGATTGTGGCCCACCCCGCGGTCGACCTGCTGATCGATATTCCCACCATGCTGTGCCCGGCCGCTTTCTGGCTGTTTGCCCATCACCTGTGCAGCGAGAGCCAGCATTTTCCCCGCTGGGGCTGGGGGCTGATTGCCGTGGATCTGGTGCTCGGGTTTGCCGCACAGTTTGAATTGCACCCGCTGCTCTACCCCATGGAACAACCCTTCAAGCTGGCCCTGATCGGACTCGGGCTGCTGACGTTGTGGCAACAGTTGCAGGCCGACCTGGTGGCTGAGCGTCGGCAGTTGCGCATTGCGCTGCTGATTGCCGTCGGCGGCTACATGTCGATTGTTGTCTGCGCCGAGTTCCTGTTTTCTTACTACCCGGTACCCGCGGGCGTCCCCGCCGCCCACTCGGTGATGACCTGGCTGCTCACCTTTGCGGTATGTCTGTGGCTGCTGGCCCTGTCACCCAGGGCACTGGAGGAAACCCTGCCGCAAATTATTGCGGAGGAAGCAGAATCGGCTCTGCCGGAGAAGCAGGATAAAGAAGCGGCGCCACTGGACGCACAGGGTCAGCAACTTCTGCACAAGCTGCAACAGCACATGGACGACGGTGGCTACCGCCACACCGGGCTGACGATTCGCGAATTGGGAGAACAGTTGGATGTGCGCGAACATATCCTGCGCGCGCTGATTAACAAGCACCTGGGCTTTCGCAATTTCAACGAGTACCTGAACCAGTTTCGCATCGACGAGGCCAGCCGACGTCTGGCCGACCCCGGTGAAGCCCACCTGCCGGTACTCAGCATCGCGCTGGATATCGGCTACCGCTCACTCAGCCCGTTCAACGCCGCCTTCAAACGCCGCCACAACCAGACACCAACGGAGTACCGTCGCGACCAGTTGCCGGCGTGATGGTTCAACGAGCGCGAGGACTCCATCGACAATATTTTAGGATGATAAATCCGTCAGATTTTTTTCAGTTTCCGCAAGCCAAAACGCGCCCTCTGGGCCACACTGAATCTTGCAGGACCTGCTTTGCAGGCAATTAGCCCAGTCACCAACTCGTCTGTAGAACAGGCTCCTGCAAACCTTTTACGGCTTGGGCGATGACATATATTGGATCAGCGCCTTGTAATCGTCGTCACTGCAACCGCTGCACATGCCACCGGGTGGCATGGCATTCAATCCGTTTTTTACGGAGCCCAGCAGGGCATCCATTCCTTTGTCCAGCCGCGGTTTCCAGGCTTCTACATCATGCACCTTTGGCGCATTGGCCACGCCGGTATCGTGACAGATATGACAGGCCTGCTTGTACTTGTCTTCCACGGCATCCGCCATGACCTGGCCACTCGCCACCAGACTGCCAACAACCATACACAGCGCTGAAAGTGTCATCTTTTTCATCATTCTCTCCCTCGGGTGCGCATATTCAAAACGCCATTACCCGTAAGCCGTACAAATCCAGCACAGAGTGTAGATTCCTTTTAGCGTCAATAACCACACTTTTATTACTGCCTTCCGATATCCATCCGAAACCAGCCCGCCAATTTGCGTTCCATGAACTATGCTCAATGGAATAAGAAATTTCTCCCATTACCCCAGCAATAACAGTTCTAAGCCGGAGTAACCCAAGATGCTGCATTGGATCAAGGATCCCAGTGCCCAGTTTGCCCTGATCGGGGCCCTGCTATTCGCCATCAACAGTGCTTTTCAGGGCGACCAGGCCGCCGATACGGAAGACATCATCGTCAGCGAAGCCCGCATCCAGCACCTGGCCGGCATATTTGAACGCGGCTGGCAGCGCCCGCCGGAACCGGCAGAACTCCAGGGGTTGATCGACGACTTTGTGCGCGAGGAAGTCCTCTACCGCGAGGCGGTAAAGATGGGACTGGACCGGGACGATACGGTAATCCGGCGCCGCTTACGCATGAAGATGGAGCTGTTGGCACGGGACCTGGTCAACGCCATTGAGCCGGCCGAACAGGTGCTGCGGGACTACCACCAGCGCCATATCCAGAAATACACCCAACCCGCCCAGTACAGCTTCGAACAAATCTTTCTCAATAGCGACCAGCGCCCGCAGGTTGCCGAAGATGCCCGCATGGTGCTGACCAAGCTCACCGCCGGTGGCAACCCGCGCAAACTGGGCGACAACAGCCTGCTCCAGTTCGAAATGGAATCCGCCAGTGTCGAGCGCATCGATCGTCAGTTTGGCGCCGATTTCTCGCAACAATTGCTCGAATTGCCAGACAACGAATGGAGCGGGCCCCTCACCTCGGCATACGGCGAGCACCTGGTAAAAATTTCAGCCCGCCAGCCCAGACGGGAGACCGAATTCAGCGAAGTGCGCGCAGAAGTGCTGCGGGACTGGCAACAACAAGAGCAGAACAAGATTCTGCAAACCCAGTATGAAACCCTGAGGGACAACTACCGAATTCAGATTTCCGCAGCTTCCACCACGGCAATGTCCAGCGAGGCCAGCAGATAATGAAAAAAATTCTGATCCTTGTTGTTACGCTGCTACTACCCGCGTTATCTCAGGCCCACGAGCTGCGACCGGCCTCACTCAGTATTATCCAGACCGCTGCAGAAACCTTCGATGTGACCTGGCGGGTCCCCGCCCGCGGCGACTTGCGACTCTCCCTCAATGTCGGCCTATCCGACGATATCCACGCCAGTGGCTTGCCGGTGGCGCAATTCGTCGGTGCCTATTATGTGGAGCGCTGGCAGGTCAGCCACCCCGCTGAGCTGATTGGTAGCCGCATCGAAATTGAGGGGCTGGCGAAAACCATGACCGATGCCCTGGTGCGTATCAGCTGGCTCGATGGCCGCGAGCAGATGAGCCGATTATTACCGGATAACCCCAGCCTAACCATTGAGGCGCTTGCGGGCACCGGTGAGGTGGCGGCTACTTACTTTGGGCTGGGAGTGGAGCACATTTTACTGGGCATCGATCATCTGCTGTTTGTACTGGCACTAGTTGTTCTGGTCAGTGGCTGGCGGCAACTGGTGGCGACGATTACGGCATTTACTCTGGCCCACAGCATTACCCTGGCGCTGGCGGTGCTGGGTGTTGTTTCGGTACCCCAGGGACCGGTGGAAGCAGTGATCGCGCTCAGTATTGTGTTTGTGGCGGTAGAGATCCTGCACAAGCTGGAGGGACGCAAGACCCTGGCGATTCGCAAGCCATGGCTGGTGGCGTTCGGGTTTGGTTTGCTACACGGGTTGGGGTTTGCGGGCGCGCTGTCGGAAATCGGTGTGCCGGAGCACGCGATTCCACTGTCGCTGGCGGTGTTCAATCTGGGGGTTGAGGCGGGACAGTTGGCGTTTATCCTCGCGGTCAGTGCACTGATGTTGCTGCTGCGGCAGATGCCACTGGTGCACCAGTGGGAAATACGCACCGGGCACACGGCCACGGTAGCGTCGGCGCTTCCCGTGGCGTATCTCGTTGGCGGTTTGGCCGCCTGGTGGTTGATTGATCGGACGATTGCATTGGTGGTTTAAAGACTGGATAAAGCGAGCGCATTGGCGGTCCTGCCCCGGGTGCAGGTTTTCAGGACCGCTGTGAATACATCCCTGTACGCTGCGTCGGCAACATCCCTGTTGCCGACGCTCCTGAAAACCTGCACCCGGGGCACGCCCTTCGCATCAAAAATTCACTTCGTAAGCTACTGTATTTCCACATCAATCCTGGAACAGAAGCTCCAATGGATACCCGGTAAACGGCTTGGTTTTTTCGATCACCAGGTGGGAGGTCATGCGGGTGATGGCGGCGTCTTCATCCGCCAGTAGTTGTTCGGACACGCGGTTGAAGTCGGCGGCATCCGGGCACACAAAGCGCAGCATATAGTCGAATTCGCCGGACATTTTCACGCAGGATACGATCTGCTCGATTTTGTTGATGGCGCGGCGAAAGCTTTCGCTGGTTTTGGAGTCCTGGCGCTTGAGGGCGACGTTGACGTAAAACTCTGCGTGACGGACTTTTTCCAGATTTACCTCTGCCTGAAACTCACGGATGAATTTTTCGCTGGTGAGTTTTTTCACCCGCGCCAGACAGGCGCTTTCGGAGAGCCCGATCTGATCCGCCAGGTTGAGGTTGCTGATGCGGGCGTTGGTCTGCAACACATCGAGAATTTTGAGGTTGTGACGATCAATTTTCACGTTTCTAGTACGCTTCTTGTTTTCCGCGATCAAGTAAGTTGCGGCTTCTGGACAATAGGTTCTGACGACCAGACGGGTAATCGGGGTCAAATTTTTCACAGCATAGCGGGAAAGCCGGCGTGCGCAAACACACCCTGCTTCCCGCACCTATGAATGTCATCCCGCCTTGAGGCAACCGCCAGTAACAAATCGTTCGATACGGTCCAGCGCGCGCATCAGTTCAGCGTCATCCGCGGCCAGGGTCAGGCGCACATGGTTGACGGCGCTGGGGCCAAACGGCTTGCCCGGCAGTACCGATACCAGCTCCTGATCCAGCAGCGCGCCGGCAAAGGCGTCGCCATTTTCGGCGACGGCAGACACATCCACCATCACGAACATGCCCGCCTCCGGGGAGTAGCAGCTAAGCCCGGGAATTTTACCAATACGCTCGACAATCAGGTCACGGCGTTTTTCGTAGGCGTCGCGCATCTGCTTGACGAAGTAGGTATCGAATTCCAGGGCGAAGGCGGCGGCTTCCTGGATAAATTGCGGCACCCCAAAGATGGTGGCGCCGGCGTATTCGATCAGGCGCTCCACCAGTTCACCCTGGGCCACTGCCCAGCCCAGGCGCCAGCCGCTCATGGCGTGGGATTTGGACAGGCCGTCAATCACGACCACATTGTCCAGCTGTTCCGCGGCAGTGCGCAGGGAGGTGTGGCGGCGGGCGAAGGTGATCATGGAGTACATCTCGTCGGAGATGAGCCAGATATTGCGGGCACGGCAATAAGCGGCCAGTTCGCGCAGCTGTTCCGGGGTGGCCATGGCGCCGGTGGGGTTGACCGGGGTGTTGATCATGACCGCGCGGGTGTCGTCATTAATGGCCTGCTTGATGGATTCGATATCGAAGGCGAACCCCTGCTCGGCGGGGCAGGCGACCTTTTTTACATCCAGCTGCAGGGCGTCGGTGATGGGTACGTAGCCGATGTACATGGGCTCGGGGATGACGATCTGTTCGCCGGGGTTGAGCAGGCAGGAGAGCACCGCGTAGATGGCATTGGTGCCGCCGGGAAAGACGACGACGTCGTCCGGGCTACAGGGGTGCGGGCTGACTTTGCTTTCGATGTCGGCAATGGCGCGGCGCAGCATGAGTTCGCCGGCGGCCGGTGAATAGTGGGTACGGCCGACGCCGAGGCGGGCACGGGCAAAGTCGAGGATGGGTTCCGGGGTGTCGAAGTTGGGGTCACCGACACACAGGAAGATGACATCTTCGCCTTTGTTGGCGAGGGCGTGGGCGCGGTCGCTGACGGCCCAGACGTCGGCGTCTGCGGAGTGGAGGGCCTGGCTCTGTTTGCTGAATCGCGGGATGTACATCATCGGGTCCATCTTTCGAGGTTGTTATGAATACTTCTCAGGTAACAACTAAGGTAACAACCGGCGGGGTAATTCATGCCGCTTAGGGGCGGGTGTTTTCGCAGCAGGCCGATTTTTTTGCGGCGTTTGCCGCAGAAAATGCGGCCCAGATCAGACCAAGACTCTGCGCACTGCCCACCAATCGTGGCGGGCAAGCACTGGGGAACCATTTTCGGAACCGCTGTGAATACATCCATGTAAGTTGTTGAGTCCTTTTAAGTACCCGGTCAAAACCGGTAATTCAGACTCAACCCGCCCACCGTATCCTCCGGTCGTACCAGTACATCGGCAGCCACCCGCAGTTTTTCGGTGATGTTCACTCCCACCATGGCACCCACGCCGTTCTGGAAGTTCCCCGCATTTTTGCTGCGGTAAGAAGGCAAACGGGCCCAGTTGCGATCAATGGAGTTGACCCCGATTCGCAGATCGGACTCATCGTCGCCCGCGGTGTGCTCTAGCCAGAATTCGCCGTACCACTGGTGCTCGGCAGATTCGGGGCTGTTGTAGAAGAAGCCCGCTTTGCAGCGGCGGTAGTCGCGCTCCTGGCCGCGAACCCAGAGGCCAAGAGGGTCCAGGCGCTGGCCCCAGTCGCCGGTGTAGGTGTAGTCATCGATGGTTTTTTCATGGAATCCATTGACGTCGATCTGCAACCACTCGGCGGAGACAAAGGGGCCCATGTGACTGTCGAGATTCGGGCTGGCGTCGTAGCCGCCGCGCACGAAGGCGCTGAAGCCGTCGCCATCGGTGTTGGCGTTGAGGCGGTGGCGGAAGCGGTCGCCCAGTGTGATGTCGCGGTGGATGTCATCGTAATCGATGTCAGCGTAGCCGATGCCACCATCGACGAACCAGAAGTCGTTGTCCCAGCGGGCAAAGGCGCTGAGGTTGAAGTTGCGGGATTTGGCGAAGAATTCCGGCGGTTCGTATTCGCTGCCGCCGTAGGACATTCCCAGGCCCCACTCCAGTTGCTTAAAGCCCGCGAAGCTCATGCCAAAAAAGCCGTCCCAGGCCGCAAATTCATCATTGATCGCGGGATCGGTGCCCAGCTCGGCATGGCCGACGCTGGCGCCGAAGAAAACGGTGGTGTAAGGGTCGCGGTAGCGCTGTGCGATCAGGTGGTTGTCGATGTTGATACGGTGCTGGCGTGAATTCTGATAGGCGAGGTCCGGGAGTACACCGAAATCGACGGCCGCGGTGAGGGTTTCGTAGTAATAGTCTGCGAGTAGGCGCTGGCCGGCCAGGGTCGGGTGAATACTGTCGTAAAAAATCAGCATATTCGCGTTGGGGTTGGTGCCGTTGGCGCCATATACCGGGTGTGGGTTTGCGCAATTGATATAGCAGGTCGCACTCTGATTGATATTGGCGAAGCCGAAAGCCGATGGCATTTGCACCGCGAGCTCCAGTACCCCTTCCATATCCAGCAGCAGAATATCGCCTACTTCATTCACCTGCCGCCGCAGCCTGTCGTTAAACCACTCGGTTCCCTGGTTTGCATAATCGATAAGGGCGCGCCCCTGCGCGTAGACCGCCGGGGTATTTCCGATGCGCGGGGCATTCGTCATGACAATGTACTTGGCGCCAGCGGCTTTCAATTCGCTGCCCGCCGTGGACAGGAAAGTCGCTGCCCGCTCCATGGACCTCAGCGAGAGGTTACCGGCACGCACACCATCGAGAATATTGTTGCCACCACCATTGAGGAAATAGAGGCTGTTGGAATTCGGTACATTTTGCGGCAGGTATCCCTGGCCGGTGGCAAATGGCACCCCGGTCAGAGTGATATTGTTATTCGGGTCGTCCACCAGTGCCTGCAAGGCCACCGGGTCGCCAAATGCGGCAACCGCGGCCTGGGTTTCTGCCGGACTCAGGTAGGGGCTCTCCCCCGCCGCCGGATCACAGATGCCGTCGCTGCCACAGCGGCTGGAGTCCGGCAGTATGGTGGTGAGGCTGTTGTGATCGGCCACGGTGGTATCGGGAAACAACTGGCGAAAGCGCTGTGGTCCCACCAGGTCCAGCAATACATCGGCGGTGCGGTTGCCGCCAACCGCCCAGTTGGGGCCGTTGGTCAGTACCGAATTGGTGATCTGCTGCAGCTGCTGCTCCGGCGTACCCGCAGCCGGCGCACAGGGAATGGCGCCGCCAAATTCAGGCCCGAGCCCGTAGCAGGAATTTTGTTTGGGAACACCCAACATGTCTGCGAGAAAAGACGCCGCCGGCTGCTGTGGGTAACGTCCTTGCGGGTCCTCTGAGGTGAACACACCGGCATTGCCGTTGTCGGACAGGCTATCGCCAAATACGACCAGGGACTCGAACAACGCTTCTTCTGCCCGGCTCTCGGGCGCGTGCAGCCCTGCAGCAATGACCAGGGCTATCGCCGCCGACAGCCGGGCCGCGCGGTTAACGTCATGTCTATCTCGCAGCACTGGGCTCTCCTTGCCTACGCGAAAATTCGTGGCAAGTATAGGTCAGCTGTGAGGATCGAATTTTACCGGTAAGGGTTCAGGTGGCACTGCTTTCTGCGGATTCCATCTGTTCCACCAAAGGCACCAGGACACTACTGAGAAATGCCGCCAGCAGGCTCCACACCAATGCGATACTCAGCAGGCATTGCCACACTGGGCGCCCCCAACCGGCAGGGCCGAAGTGTACCGAATTGAAGTAGAACACCGGCGCCACCAGCAACCCCGTCAGCGCCGCGTACCCCGGTTTGCTGATCAGCCAGGACAGGGAGTAGCGCATGGTGGTGGCCAGCATGGCCCAGATGCAGATAGCCCAGGCCGGGGGAAGGTTGGAGTGGTAATCCTGCACACCGCTGGCCATAAAGCCCCACTCGATGGCAAAGCCACAAAAAATAAAGCCCAGAATAATGAAAATATCCCGCACGTCCCGCCACATCACAAAATGTAGTGCCAGCACAAGAAACAACGCAATCAACGCCATGGCATTGCCATACAACAGGGCCGTCCACCATCCGGCGACGAACAGGGCGAAATTTGCGAGTTTTTTATAATTCATCAGCCACTCATTTATCAGAAGCATTCTGTACCGCGAGCGCGTAGCCAACCACCGAAAGCCAGAAACGGGGGTATCAAGAATAAATCAGAGGATCCTTAAGACTTCAAGTTAGCAAATACTTCAATTGCGTGTTTGCGGGATTCAGTCACATTACAGATGGGCGGCGGGTAACCCTCACCGGAAAACAGGTCTTGCGTGATGGCGGTTTCCGGCGGGCAGTGAATCTCCTTATTCGAGAGATGCGCCAACTCCGGAACATAGCGGCGAATAAACGCCCCGTCCGGGTCAAACCTCTGCGACTGGCTGTAGGGATTGAACACCCGGAAATAAGGCGCGGCATCAGTACCGGTGGAAGCCGCCCACTGCCAACCGCCATTGTTTGCGGCAAAGTCTGCATCCACCAGTTGCTGCATAAAATAACCCTCACCCCGGCGCCAGTCCGTCAGCAGGTTTTTTGTCAGGAAAGACGCCACTACCATGCGCAGCCGGTTGTGCATCCAGCCGGTCTGGTTCAGCTGGCGCATGGCGGCATCCACAATGGGAACACCGGTATTGCCTTCACACCAGCGAGTAAAGTCCTGGGTACGGTCAGACCAAGGGACCTGTTCCGTCTCCGGCTTGAACGGCTTGTGGCGACAGACCCGGGGGAAGTTCACCACCAGGTGCTGGTAAAACTCGCGCCACAGCAGTTCGTTCAGCCAGGTAGTAGCGCCCTCACTCGCCCCCTGCCAGCGACCGTCATTTTGCCCCAGCGCCATCTGTACGCACTGGCGGACGGACACGGCGCCACAGTTCAGGTAGGGAGACAGTCGCGAGGTATTGTCGCGCGCGGGGAAATCCCGCCACTGCGCATAGTCGTCAACGTTGTCGGCAAATCCTTTCAGCAGCCGCAAACCCGCCGCTTCCCCTGCCGGCCAGTCCAGTACCTGCGCGTCGCCACCGGGCGCAACGCCGTAATCACCCACGGTATCGGGTATCCGTCGCACCAGATTGTGGTCGCCGTCGACGGCGATCCAATCCGGCCACAGGGCCATATGATCCGGCCCCAGTGCCCTGGGAGCCGGCAGTGGCGCAAAGCCATCGCCGCGATTGTCGTGGCGGGCAATAAAGGCGCGCTTGAAAGGGGTAAACACCTTGAAGCCATCCCCGCTGCCGGTGGTGAGGCTACCGGGGGGAATCAGGGTGCGATCGGTAGAGAATTCCACCGGCACCCCGCGGGTTTTCAGCCCCTGCCTTACCGACTGATCCCGCTGCAGCTCATTGACCGGGTACTCCGCATTGGCGAAAACGGCGTCGACCTGGAGTTTGTCCACAATCTGCGCCAGTGCACCGGACACATCAGGAAATGTCGGTAACTCCAGGAAGTACAGCGGGACACCTTTCTTCTCCAGCGACAGCTGCAGCTGGCGAAGACTGCGCAAACGCATGGCCACCACATTGTCGCCATCGCCGTGACTGCGCCAGGTTTGCGGGCAGGCAATAAAAATCGCCGCCACGGCTTTACACCCTTTGGCGGCGCGATACAGGGCAGTGTTGTCGGCGAGGCGCAAATCGTTGCGCAACCACACCAGCCCCCGTTGATAGGCTTTTTCAGGCATAACTCAATTCAATGAAAGTCGCACAACCCCAGCTCCGCGGGCTCTGCCGCCAGCAGTACCTGGCTGTGGATAAAACTGTGGGGACTGCGCGGAATATAGTGACGGAGCAACGTCAGCACCGCAGACAAGGGCTTGTATCCCAGGCGATATTCGTCGATCAATGCCTTGAGTTCCGCCTTTTCCTGCTTGTCGAGAAATTCCCGCAAGTGACCCGCACTGTGCATCAGTGCATTGGTTCTGTCTTTGCGCGAGGCCGGGCGCGACAAGATCTGCATAATCCGCCCGCGCACCTCAAATGCCAGCGCGTCTTCAGACATCGCCTTGGAGTCTGCCAGCAAACGACCCAGTTCGCGCGTCTGCTCTTGGTGGTGCGCCAGCAACAGATATTTGTAAGCCGTGTAAAACTCGATGATACGTGCGATACGGGAAAGCGGCTTACCGGTTTTGCCCCGGAGCTTGTCGTGCCACTGCTTATCCCATTGCTGATCCCAGGTCTTTGCCGATACTTGCTCCGCTTGCTTTCCCTCCGTTAGTTTTGCGCCTTCATTTTCTTCCGCGCCGACTTCTGCCACGTTTTCCACATAGCGAAACCACGCATCGTAGGCGAACACTCGGGTGAGAAAGTTTTCTCGCAGCTCACTGTTGTTCAGGCGCCCCACTTCTTCCATCGGCAAATGGGGAAACTGCTGCTGCAAACGCCGGGCAAAAACGCCAACCCCTTCACTGTCGATCCCGTGACCATTGTCCAGGTAGCGACGCACGCCGTGGAGTCCGCAACTGGGAGAGTTCTGCATAAAGATATAGCCGCGCACCCTTGCCAATTCGGGCACCACCGAATCCGCATACGCCCTGAGCGGCTCGGTTACATCGACTTCGGGGTTCTCCACCCCGATCACACGCACCGCATCCACCGGCGCACTGGCCTTCTGCACCAGCAGGTGGATCGGCTTGCGCGGTACCCCCATGCCAATCGCCACTTCCGGGCACAGTGGCACATACTCAAAGCACTGCCCCAGCAACTCGGTACACACCTTGCTGTGCTTGTGCCCACCGTTAAAGCGCACGGCATCACCCATGGCGCACTGGCTGATGCCGACGGGGATTTTCCGGGAAAAGTTCATATGGTTATCTCCAGCCTCCGGGACACCAAGCAAAGTGCTGCCGAACCGCAGCGAGATCCAGTAGAGAAACCCTGCAGAAATTGCACGAACATCCTCCAATTCCTTAAAAAGTAGCGTCGCAGGCCACCTTTATTCATTCCACTGCCATCCGCGTGTGCCTGGGCATTCGAGTTACCCCGGGGGCAAGTTTTCACATCAGCTTAGTAAGTACGATGAAAAACATCCTGCGGATGATGACATGTGAGCGATATGGCGTGCTGCGCAATTTCCACCTAGTGCCTCCCCATTTGCCGAGAGTGGCGCTCAGCCTCCTGCTGATTTCCCGGTAATTGTTGCGCAGCCCGCCACCGCCGCTAAAATGCCAGTCCTTCTTTATATATGTACCAACTTGCAAGACATCCGTCTTACCAGACCCCGGGGCCCGGAATGATTCCAGCACTGCGCGAAATCAACGATGTACAGGCGCTCTACCTGCAGTTCCTCAAGGCACTCAAGCAGGAGGGCTTTCACGGCGAGGCCAGCCCCAGCTATGCCAGCCGCACGGTGCTCTCGACCGATAATTCCATCTACCAGGTGCTGCCCCAGGCGGTGGTCTATCCGCGGGATCTGCACGATCTGCAGTTGCTGATGCGCCTTGCCGACCGCGAGGAGTTCCACACGGTGGTACTTTCCCCCCGCGGCGGCGGCACCGGCACCAACGGCCAGTCGCTCACCGATGGCATCGTGGTGGATATCTCCCGGCACATGAACCGCATCCTCGAGATCAATGTAGAGGAAGGCTGGGTACGGGCACAGACCGGGGTGGTGAAGGATCAGTTGAATGCGGCCCTCAAGCCACATGGGCTATTTTTTGCCCCGGAGCTGTCTACCAGTAACCGCGCCACCATCGGCGGCATGATCAATACCGACGCTTCCGGACAGGGCTCCTGCCTCTACGGCAAGACCCGCGATCATGTATTAGAGCTGAAGACGGTGCTGATGGGCGGCGAGCTGTGGCACTCCCAGGCCATTGACGACGCCGAGCTGGCAACGGTCTCCGCTCAGGAAAGCCGTGCCGGCAAGGTGCACGGCCTGGTGGACGGTATCGCGCGGGACAAGCAGGCCCTGATCGAGGCCAAGTTTCCCAAACTGAACCGCTGCCTCACCGGCTACGACCTGGCGCACATTCGCGATCGCGAGAAAGGCAAAGACGGCCGCTTCAACCTCAACAATATCCTGTGCGGCTCCGAGGGCACCCTGGGCTTTATTGCCGAAGCCAAGCTCAACCTGCTGAAAATTCCCAAGTGCGCGGCACTGGTCAACCTGAATTACGACCATTTCCAGGACGCGCTCAAAGACGCCAGTGACCTTATGAAAGCTGGCCCTACCTCCATCGAAACCGTGGACAGCAAGGTGCTGCAGCTGGCCATGGGCGATATCGTATGGGAGAGCGTAAGCGAGTTTTTCCCCCAGGACGATCGGGCCGTAAACGGCATCAACCTGGTGGAATACACCGCGGACTCGGAAGAAGAACTGGACGCGGCGCTCGGCAAGTTCACCGCCCATGTGGACAGCCTGATCGGCCAGCCGGGCAAGAGTTTCGGCTATACCATCGCCCGCGGCCACGCCGAGGTAAACAAGATCTGGGGCATGCGCAAACGCGCGGTGGGCCTGCTGGGCAACGCCAAGGGCGAAGAGCGCCCTATCCCGTTTGTGGAAGACTGCGCGGTGCCGCCGGAAAACCTCGCCGACTTTATCGCCGAGTTCCGTGCAGCACTGGATGAAGCGGGTTTTGCCTACGGCATGTTCGGTCATGTGGATGCGGGCGTGCTGCACGTGCGCCCGGCCATCGATATGAAGGACCCGGAGCAGGCCAAGCAGGTTCGGATCATCACGGAAAAAGTGGTGGATCTGGCGCAGAAGTACAACGGTTTGCTGTGGGGCGAGCACGGCAAGGGCGTGCGCTCGGAGTTTGCGCCCGCATTCTTCGGCGAACTCTATCCGGAGCTGCAGAAGATCAAGGCCGCCTTCGATCCCCACAACCAGTTAAACCCGGGCAAGATTGCCACCCCCAGCGTCGCCTCCAGCCTGCTCAAGATCGACCAGGTGCCGACGCGCGGCGAACACGACCGGCAGATCCCGGTACAGGTGTGGGAAGGCTATTCCGAAGGGGTTTACTGCAACGGCAACGGCGCCTGCTTCAACTGGAATCCGGACGATGCCATGTGCCCCTCCTACAAGGGCACCCGCAACCGCATCCATTCCCCCAAAGGCCGCGCCTCACTGATCCGCGAGTGGCTGCGCCTGCTGGCAGACAGGTCCGTCGACCCGGAAGCCGTAGCCCGCAAGAGCCGCGAGCAGTCCTTCATTATGAGCCTGCCGGGGCGCTTCAAAAACTCCCTGGCCAAGGCCCGCGGCGAATACGATTTCAGCCATGAGGTGAACGAATCGATGCAGGCCTGCCTGGCGTGCAAGTCCTGCGCCGGCCAGTGCCCGATCAAGGTGGACGTGCCCACCTTCCGCGCCAAATTCCTCGAGCTTTACTACGGCCGCTACCTGCGCCCGCTGAAGGACTACTTTGTCGGCGGACTCGAGTTCATGATGCCGCACCTGGCGCGGGTGCCACAGCTGTACAACTTCCCCCTGCGTCTGAAGCCGGTGCGCTGGTTGATGGAGCGCGGCCTGGGTCTCACCGATTCCCCGGCACTGTCGGCCACCCGGCTGGACAAGGTAATGCGCGAGCTGGGAGTAGCCTACGCCAGCCGTGAAAGCCTGCGCGCCATGGGACCGGCACAGCGGGCTAAATCCGTGGTGATCGTACAGGATGCCTTCACCAGTTATTTCGATGCCGAGGTAGTGGCGGATACCCTGCGCCTGCTCAAGCTGCTGGACTTCAATCCCCTGGTGGCGCCCTTCCGGGCCAACGGCAAACCGCTGCACGTACACGGCTTCCTGCGCCAGTTTGCCCAGACCGCGGCCAGCAACAGCGCCATGCTCAACAGCCTCGCCGACAGCGGCGTGCCGCTGGTGGGCATAGACCCTTCCATGACCATGACCTACCGCTCCGAGTACCAGAAGCTGCTGGGCGACAAGGCTCCTAAGGTTCAGTTGCTACAGGAGTGGCTGGCGGAACACACCGAGCACCTGGCAACCAACAAGAACCGCCTGCAGTCAGGCAGTTTCACACTGCTGCCCCACTGTACCGAGCAATCCAACGCGGCCGGCTCCTCGCGCCAGTGGCAGCAGGTATTTGCCGCCCTGGGTATGGAACTGAAAACCCAGTCGGCCGGTTGTTGCGGTATGGCGGGTACCTATGGCCACGAAGTGGCCAACCGGGAAACCTCGCGTACCATCTTCCAGCAGTCCTGGGCGCCCAAGCTGAATGGCGATACCAGTGCCATTGTTGCCACCGGCTACTCCTGCCGCTGCCAGAGCAAACGCTTTGCCGACACAAATTTGCGCCATCCGTTGCAAGCACTACTGGCGCAGATCGAAGATTCGGGGTTTACTGTCAGTAATCACTAACTTCCCGTCCCGCCGAAGTGCTATCGGCGGGCTTTGGAGATTGCTGGCCATGCCAACCGCTGTAGCCCCCCGACTCCTGACCGCCTTCGCTGCTGTTGTTCTGGCCACGCAGCTGGCTGCAGCGCCCGCCGCCACCAACGCTCAGGAGCCCGCGACACCATCGGCGGTACTGGTGGCCGAGGCGGAAGAGTTCGCGCTGGCGGGCAACTACGACGATGCCCTTCCTTTATATGAGCGCGCCATCGCGCAATTGGAGAGTGAGCCCCACCGGCAAAACCAGCTGCGCTACCGCTACGGGATCATCCTCAATGCCCTGGGCGCCCAGCGCCCGGACCTCTACCCCCTCGCCCGCACCCAGTTTCAGGGAGTGCTGGAGTATGTGGAGTCCGCACCGGGCCTGCCGTTTGAGCACTCCGCCGCCCGCGTGCGCTCCGCCATCGCCCATACCTACCACCAGCAGTCGGCCCTGCAGGAAAACCCCAACAAGCGCGTGGCCATGCTGCGCAACGCTTATCAGCTCTACGCCGGTGCCATAGAGCAACTGCGGGAAGAGCAGGACTGGCAGAACCTGGCGATCACCGCCTTCAACATCGGCCAGGTGTGCGAGTGGCAGGGCAATCTGGAAGAGGCCATTCAGTGGTTGGAGCAGGCGGTATCGCTGGATCGCCGCCACGGCTTTGCGGATCTGGAGGAAGACCAGGCCTATCTGACTGCCCTGCGGGAACAGGTCAATCCCCAGCGCCCGGTCGGCAATACCGCCATCTGACTCCCCCTTCCCCCGGGGCTGCCTTTCCCTGCCCGTGCAACAGCAGAGAATGGATTTCCCCGGCCTTTCCTTCCTACCTGACCAGAGAAACAGGGATGGCCAGCCCTTTTTCTATCAGGCTAATAGTCTGAGCCTTTCGATATTCAGCCCAATTTCCCTCCCCAGCTCCCATTACAACGCTGTCATCGATACGCACAGGTAGTATTGAACCGGCGGTCGCAGATTTTTCGAAAAAAATTATGTTCCACAAAAGCGGCGGTCACAGCGCCCTGATCGCCCAAAATTCCACCAAAAAAAGATGACATCGCTGTCATGGGTGAATTGTGATCAGAAAACAGAGATCCATTGAAAATACTCAAGAGCAGTCGCCACCGTCATAAAACGGTCACACTCAGGTTATTTTTTCTAAATACGAGGAAAAAATTAAACAATCCGACTCACAGACAAAAGCAAATGAATACCCTGTACGGACGTCTGCCGCTGTCAGCGGAATGATTGATTCCTCCCCCGCGATCTTTAATATGGCCCTTCCTGATCAAACATTGATCACATATGACGAAATCAACTTGGAGGCCGGGCAGACATTTAGAGTCTGTGACCAAAGAGCTTTCGGAGGTAATTAAATATGCGACAGAGTCTTAAACAGTATGTAATCGTACTTGTAGCTTCCCTTGCGGCGCTGGCCGGTGGCGATGCCTTTGCCGCAATCAAGAAGGACCCTGCCGACAAAAAGAAGTCTATGACCGTCACCGCGACCGCCTACAACTCCATTGAAGGCCAGACCGATGACGACCCCTGGACCGCAGCCTGGAACAACCGTCTGCGCCCGGGTGACAAAATCATCGCGGTTTCCCGCGACCTTGAGAAACACGGCCTGACCAACGGTGCCAAGGTCCGTATTGAAGGTCTGCCGGGTACCTATACCGTGCGCGACCGGATGAACAAGCGCTACAAAAACCGCATCGACGTGTGGATGGAAGAAGACATCAAGAAAGCGCGTAGCTGGGGTAAAAAGAAGCTGAAAATCATCTGGGACCACAAGAAATAAGTCGGCTGCGCCAGTGAGCGCCGACCGACCCAGCGAAAGTTCACAGGGCTTTGCCAAGCACGACTTTCACATACAAAACCCCGCAACTGCGGGGTTTTGTCTATTTGGCTGTTCCGATTTTCCGGTTCGGGTTTTACGGTCCAGAGTTTGATGACCAGAGTCTAGCCGTCAGGGTTCCGTCGTCACCGAGATACCGGGCAACTCGCGGCAGCGTTCATTCTTGATGTAATAAATGCTCGGCTGGCGCGACTGGTTGTAGCGGTGTTCCACGCCCTCGTCGCGAAACACCAGCAGGTACTCTTCTTTCACCCAGCCTTTCTCGGTGCGGTACTCCGTCAGCCACAGCAGTGCCGGAGAATTCTCGTGGCAGTGGCCGTAAAACATGCGGGTTTTTTCCACCAGTTCCTTGGTGAGGTAATCCCGGTATTGCCCGGGATAACTGAACCTTTCTCCCGAAAGATCCACATCCGCCACGCCATCGGTGTCCGCCTGGGCGCGATCCCGGGCCCGGTCATCGGACCGGCTGTCGTGGCCAAGCTCATCCAGGGCAGCAAATTCCTGGGGCTCTGGAGGCTCCTCGCGCTCGGTATCGCGGGGTTGTGACGCGAGCTGGTCGCCGTCAATTTTCTCCAGGAAAATCGCGGTATTTTCATCGCAGTCCACACAGGTTCTGCCGGCGATAATCGCGTAGCCTTTCAGCTCCGATATCAGCCGCGCCTCTGCCAGGTCTACGTTGATGGTACGGTTATCCGAGAGTTTCAGCTCTATGCCGGAAAAGGCGGGCATTACTGTAGAAAAACAGAATAACGGGACAGCCAGGAGGGGAAGGAATTTTTTCATGCAGAGCAACCACACTTAATACATCTGCAGACCGCGGTAACAGTCGGCGCCGCCAGGGCAAACTTCCTTGATGCCCGATGGCGGCGCCACGATTGGGTAGTGCTGTTACACTGTCGCGATTCCCTTCTATGTATAACCTTAGCAGGCCATGAAAAACCTGCAGGGGCGGACGGTTATTATTTGCAATCGCTCTTGCGGCAGGTGGCGCGCGAAACTAGACGCCCGCGCACCTTGTGGTCTTGTGGTCTTGTGGTCATGTGGTCATGTGGTCATGTGGTCATGTGGTCACGGCGCCTCCCAGCTGCCGCTTGCCTCCACCGGCCCGATAAATGCCCCCACGCCCTCTTCCTTCAGGGCATCCAGCGCTTCCTGTAACGCTTCTTCGTCGGTGTCAAAGGCGTCTTCCCACACCGTGGTGTTGTTGTTCTCATCCACAATTTCCAGCAGCCAGCCGCCCTCGCCATCTTCATAGATGTCGATACTGACGGTGTGATTGCCATCGCCGTAACTGCGGCTGAGAGGGGAGTCTTTGGGAGTGAAGTCGTCATCGGCCATGGGAGAACCTCGCTGGTATCCGTGGGGCTGGGGGGAAAGTTGGCGGCCAATCTGACAACTTGTGAATCATCGGTCAAGGCCTGTCCTTCACTGTCGAAAAAGTGTACGACAGCATGGGGAAATTTCGTTAGAATGCGCGGCGATTTTTTCGTATCGCCTTTAAAACCCGTTTCTCCCATTGCCCCGGATTTACGTTCCGGCCTGCATAAGGACCTCAGCATGAACATCGTCGTCTGTGCGCTGTACAAATTCGTCGCGCTCGAAAACTTTGAATCCCTCCGTGAACCGCTGCTCAAGGTGCTCCTCGATAACGAGGTACGCGGCACCCTGTTGCTGGCCCGCGAGGGTATTAACGGCACTGTCGCCGGCAGCCGCGCGGGTATCGACGCCCTGCTCACCTACCTGAAATCCGATCCGCGCCTGGCAACGCTGGATTACAAGGAGTCCTTCACCGAGGAAATGCCCTTCCTGCGCAGCAAGGTGAAACTGAAACGGGAAATCGTCACCATGGGCGTCGAGGGTATCGACCCGCGCCACACCGTGGGTACCTACGTCAAACCTCAGGACTGGAACGCACTGATTTCAGACCCGGAGGTACTGCTGATCGACACCCGCAATGACTACGAAGTGCAGGTGGGCACCTTCGAGCACGCGGTAAACCCCAACACCACCACTTTCCGCGAATTTCCCCAGTATGTGAAAGACCACCTGGATCCGCAGCAGCACAAAAAAGTGGCCATGTTCTGCACCGGCGGTATCCGCTGTGAAAAGTCCACCGCTTACCTGAAAGAACAGGGATTCGACGAGGTCTATCACCTGCAGGGCGGTATCCTGAAATATCTGGAAGAAGTGCCCAAGGAAGACACCCTGTGGAAAGGCGAGTGCTTTGTGTTTGACGACCGGGTTACCGTCAACCACGATCTGGAGCGCGGCAGCTACCAGCAGTGCAACGCCTGCCGCATGCCGGTGACCGATGAGGAGATGCAGTCGGAACTGTTTGAGCAGGGCGTCAGTTGCCCCCATTGCCACGATTCGGTTTCCGAGGCGGACAAGGCGCGCTTCCGCGAGCGGGAAAAGCAGATTCAACTGGCCAAGACCCGCGGTGAGAACCACCTGGGGCAGGATGCCAAGGCCACTACCCAGGCCCGCCGCCAGCACAAACAGGCGCTGCGTCGACAACAGGCAGAGCAGGCACAGCGCTCCTGACGCTGGTTCCTGGTTTCTAGTTCCTGGTTTTTATGGACGCATGGGATGTATGAAGTGCCTGCTCAGGTGGGCACTTCGGCAGAGCTGGTCAACCAGCTCATGGCAGCCGCTTCCGTCAGAAAAGAAAACAACTCCAGTCCCCCGTCCCGGGCATGGTTGCGCATTACCGCGGTGGTATTGAGCTGTGCCCGGTTTAACATGGCAATGCGGGCCCCCTGCAGGGCTGGCAGTTGGCCAATATAGGCGCCATAGCGCTGTTGTTGTTCCAGCGTCATCGACATCTTGGTGACCCGGCGCACATCCGCAAGTACCCGCAAGGGTTTGAAATGGCCGTATTTCGCCACCAGCTGGCGCACCGCTTCCATCCGGTTTTCGTAGGTAGCCTCTCCGTACAGGAGCATGGTGACTACCCGACTCTGATTGTCATATCGGATCTGAAAACTCATTACTGCAATTACCCCAATGCAATCCGTACCGCCGACACTTCCTGAAGAACCCAGAACAGAAGCGGCAAACTTGCCATTTCTGCTGTGCGCGCCATTTTAGACCAAACAGTCAAAAATCCCATGTAGCAGCGGGACTTGTGACTCAAAAGCGCCAACATGGTCACATTGTTGGCCCAACCAATCAGTAAGCATTTTTCAAACCAATTTTGGTTCACGCGTACCAATACTGTCGGACAAAGGAGAAAAATGACGGGAGAAGCATCGACAAGCAGAGGAACGATGAAAGTTAGGGTGAAACAGCAATGGAGGGCTAAGTCAGGAGCACGGGGAAGAGTACAGAGAGGGCACAGAGAGCGGCAGACCGCTGACCAGTAGCTTCTCAGCTAGAGAGTAACCACTCTTCTGCTGCCCGCTCGGTAAGAAATTCCGAAAGCTTCAGGCCGGCCGCCAGAGCCGCCTGATCGATGGTGTGATTGGGGTTGCGTTCAAGGGAGTGCAGTACCGCCACGCGGCCGTGGCTGGTGCCGGTCTGTTCCGCGACAAAGCGGCCAAATAGTTTGCGCTCTTCCAGGGTCAGGTTTATTTCGGCCTGGCGAACATCTACCAGCACCCTCAGCGGGTGCAGGTGCCCGTACTTCTCGCCCACCTGACCGGCCGATGCCAGCTTTTGCTCGAGATCCACCGGACCAAAAAACACCACAGACACAATTCTGGTGTCGGGAAGAAAGCGAATCTGAAAGCTCAAAGTACCATCTCCTGAACAGGGGCTGGTATGAAGCTCTGCGCATTCTCAACCAACCCCAACTTAACCGCTAATCCTGCGCAATCTCGGGCATCGCTCCCTCTTCGCCCGAACCCAGCCATACCTGTGCCGCGGCTTTGCGCGCGACTTCTTTATATAGAGCCGCCACTTCACCGTCCGGTTCCGCGACAACGGATGGCGCTCCTCCGTCCACCTGCTGGCGAATCGACATGGCCAGCGGCAAACGGCCCAGCAGACAGGTGTGGTAGTCCGCCGCCATTTTGTCGCCACCGCCGGTGCCGAAAATCGGCTCCTGGTGGCCGCAGTTAGAGCAAGTGTGCAGGGCCATATTCTCGACAATACCCAGTACCGGTACCGATACCTTGCGGAACATCTCCACCCCTTTAATGGCATCCACCAGCGCCAGATCCTGGGGCGTGGTAACGATTACCGCTCCTGACAAGGCCACTTTCTGCGACAGTGTCAGCTGGATATCGCCAGTACCCGGGGGCATATCCACCACCAGGTAATCCAGCTCTTCGCCTTCAGCGCCCTCGCCCCACAGGGTCTGGGTGAGCATTTGATTCAGGGCACCACTGGCCATGGGGCCGCGCCATACCGCCGGCGTATCTTCCGTAAGAAGGTAGCCCAGGGACATGGTGCTGATACCCTGTGCAGGGACCGGCACAAAGAATTTGCCGCCTTTTACTTCCGGGCGCAGTCCCTCAGTACCCAGCATGGTCGGCAGGCTCGGGCCGTAGATATCGGCATCCAGCAGGCCTACCGAGGCGCCTTCGGCCGCCAGGGCCAGCGCCAGGTTCACCGCAGTGGTGGACTTGCCCACACCGCCCTTGCCGGAGGCAACCGCGATGATATTTTTCACCGCCTTCAGTGACTCGGGCACATCACCCATGTCTGTACGCGGAATTTCGAAAAACAGATCAGTCTGAATGCTTGCGCCGGCCAGTGCACCCGCTGCGAGCGCCGGTTCACAGACGGCGCGGATACGCTGTGCCCAGGCTTCCTCCTGGCTGGCACAGGGATAACCCAAGGTTACGCCGGTGTAGACGGTGCCGTCCTCATAGCCCACCTCAATATCTGCCTCCAGCTGATCCAGCGGCAAGCCGGTTGCCGGGTCCTCCAAGGCACCGATGAGCTCCGCGATCCGCTCCAGCTGGATCTGGACCTCTTCCGGGATGTCTTCGTGGTCATGTTCGTGGTCATGATGATGGTCGGTCACTCTGCGATCCTCGCTGGCACTCAAATTCGGCCGGCATTGTGGGGAAGGTCCGCGGCCAAGACAAGCCTAGCCTTTCCCGCTGCAGGTGCCTTGCAGGCCCCATTTCTGCTATATTCCGCGCTCTTTTCGGGCCATGCCCCGCGGCAGCCGCCAGTCCCGGAGCCCTGTAGCGCTCCCGCCCCGGTGCCGCCACTAACGTCAGTCTCAATGTCCGTCTCAATATCAGTCTCGCAGCCTTTGGAATTCAAGATGTCTCACACCGACCATCAGCCCAGAAACATCCTCGTCACCAGTGCCCTGCCTTACGCCAACGGCTCCCTGCACCTGGGCCATATTCTCGAGTACATCCAGACCGATATCTGGGCCCGCTTCCAGCGCGCCCGCGGCAACCAGTGCCTGTACATGTGCGCCGACGACGCCCATGGCACCGCCATCATGTTGAAGGCCGAGCAGCTGGGACTGACCCCGGAACAGCACATCGCCAATATGCAGGCGGAGCACGAGCGGGATTTCAACGACTTCCTGATCGGTGTGGATAACTACCACTCCACCCACTCGGAAGAGAATCGCGAACTGTCGGCGATGATCTACAAGCGCCTGCGCGAGAACGGCCACATTGCCTCGCGCACCATTACCCAGGCGTTTGACCCGGAGAAAGAGCTGTTTCTGGCAGACCGCTACATCAAGGGCACCTGCCCGAAATGTAAAACCGAAGACCAGTACGGCGATAACTGTGAAGCCTGTGGTGCCACTTACAGCCCCACCGAGCTGATCAACCCGATTTCCGCCATCTCCGGTGCCACCCCCATCGAGAAAGAGTCCGAGCACTTCTTCTTTACCCTGCCCGCGTTCACCGACTTCCTGAAACAGTGGACCCGCTCCGGCACCCTGCAGAGTGAAGTGGCCAACAAGCTGTCCGAGTGGCTTGACGAGGGCCTGCAGGAATGGGATATCTCCCGTGATGCCCCCTACTTCGGTTTTGAAATCCCCGATGCACCGGGCAAATATTTCTACGTATGGCTGGACGCACCCATCGGCTACATGGCGAGCCTGAAAAACTACTGCGACAAGAACAACCTGGACTGGCTGGAGTATTGGAAAAAAGACAGCAGTGCCGAGGTGTATCACTTCATCGGCAAAGACATCGTCAACTTCCATGCCCTGTTCTGGCCGGCCATGCTCGACTCCGCCGACTTCCGCACCCCCAACAAGGTGTGTGTACACGGCTTCCTGACCGTCAATGGCAAAAAGATGTCCAAGTCCCGCGGCACCTTCATCAATGCACGCAACTATCTGGATCACCTGAACCCGGAATACCTGCGCTACTACTTCGCCGCCAAACTGACCGCCGGTGTCGACGACCTGGACCTGAACCTGGACGACTTCATCGCCAAGGTGAATTCCGACCTGGTGGGCAAGGTCGTGAACATCGCTTCGCGCACCGCCAAGTTTGTCAGCAAGACCGGCGGTGCCCTGTCCGCAAAACTTGCCGACGAGAGCCTGTGGAACCAGTTTGTAGAAGCCGCGCCGCGTATTACCGAATACTTTGAAGCGCGCGAATACAGCCGCGCCACCCGTGAAATCATGGCCCTGGCCGACGCCGCCAACGCCTGGATCGCCGACAAGGCGCCCTGGTCCCTGGCGAAAGAAGAAGGCAAGGAAGACGAAGTGCTGGCGATCTGCTCCCAGGGCGTCAACATGTTCCGCGCACTGATGACCTGGCTGGCCCCGGTACTGCCGGAAACCGCCAAAAAAGCCGAAGAATTCCTCGGCGTGGCACTGGACTGGAACAGCGCCGTTACCCCGCTGGCTGGCCACACCATCAACAAATTCAAACCGTTGATGCAGCGCGTGGAAAAAGAACAGGTAGATGCCATGCAGGAAGCGGCCAAGGAATCTCTCGCGCAATTGCAGGCAGAAGCCAAAACCGTCACCGGTCCACTGGCTGACGACCCGCTGGCAGAGCAGATCCAGTTCGACGACTTCGCCAAGGTAGATCTTCGTATTGCCCTGATCGCCAACGCAGAACACGTGGAAGGCGCCGGCAAACTGCTGCGCCTGACCCTGGACCTGGGCGGCGAAACCCGCAACGTGTTTGCCGGTATCAAGAGCGCCTACAGCCCGGAAGACCTGATCGGCAAACACACCGTGATGGTCGCCAACCTGGCCCCGCGCAAAATGCGCTTCGGTGTCAGCGAAGGCATGGTGCTGGCCGCCGGCCCCGGTGGCAAAGACCTGTGGATTCTGGAACCCCACGCCGGTGCGCAGCCTGGTATGCGTGTGATGTAAATCAACTGTTGTAGGAGCCTGCTTGCAGACTCCTACCGTTCCACAAAACCAAATTTCGATTCCCAGCGAGAGACAAACATGCGCGGCGTATTCCTGGACACCCTCACCATGAAACTGGAAGAGTTGGATACCTCGGCACTGGAAGGGTCTCTCGACCACTGGGAATATTTCGAAACCACATCACCTGAGCAAACCGCAGCGCGTATTGCCAATGCGGACGTGGTGATCAGCAACAAAGTGGTGCTCAACCGCGCGCTGATCGAAAACGCCCCCAACCTCAAACTGATCTGCGTTTGTGCCACCGGCACCAACAACATCGACCTCGAAGCCGCCGCTGAAAAAAACATTCCGGTAAAAAATGTTGCCGGCTATACCGGCAGCTCCCTCGCCCAGCATACCCTCGCCCTGATGCTCGCCCTCGCCACCCGCTGGCACCAGTATGCCGGCGATGTGCAACAGGGCCGCTGGAGCCAATCGCCGATTTTCTGTCGACTCGATTACCCGGTTGTGGAACTGGCAGGGAAAAATCTCGGCATCATCGGCCACGGCGACCTGGGACAGAAAGTCGCGCAGCTGGGTGAAGCCCTGGGCATGAATGTTCTGATCGCGGAATCGTTTACCGGGGAGAAAAAATCCGGACGGGTATCGCTGCCGGAGTTACTCGCAGAGTCCGATGTCATCAGCCTGCACTGCCCACTCACCGAGCAGACCGACCAGCTGGTAAATGCGGACTTTCTCGGGGCCATGAAAAAAACGGCCTTCCTGGTCAACACCGCCCGCGGAGGCCTGGTGGATGAACAGGCACTGCTGGCAGCGCTGAAACAGGGCGAGATTGGCGGCGCAGCGCTGGATGTACTCAGTGTGGAACCACCACCGGCGGATCATCCGCTGCTCGCGAACGATATCCCCAACCTGATCATCACACCACACAATGCCTGGATCAGCCGCGAGAGCCGCCAGCGCCTGCTTGACGGCGTAGTCAGCAACATTGTTGATTGGCGCAGTGCCTGAAGGGTTAGTAAATGGTAATTGAAGGTTAACGATGCCCACAGGTTATAAGGCCACGGGCTTGTGAGACCAATTTCACCATCCCCACCTCTCTCCCTGCCCACAAGCCCCCACGCACCCTAGGATACTGGTTCACCTTGACTGTTGTTGAAGGAGAGCCTCATGGCAAGCGCAAAAGCCCCGCATAATTCCGGCCGAGAGAAACTGCACCAAGCCTACAACCTGGCCGGTGAAGCAGCACACGATACCGCCGAACACATGAAGACTCGCGCCCGCGAGACCGCAGACCACGTCAAAGCCAGCGCCCGCGAGACCGCGGACCATGTAAAAGCCAGTACTCGCAACACCATGGAAAAGGGCAAGCAACGGGCCCACGATGTCGCCGAGCGGGCGGAAACCTCCATCAAGGCGCACCCACTGGTCAGTGTCGGCTGTGCTTTTGCCGCCGGCTGGTTGATTGCAAAAATCCTCAAGTAGCCAGTATCGATACCGTTCGGTTTTCCGGGTATTCACACGGACATCCTGCTGGAGAGCACGAGTAATGCCTATGCCAAGAGGAGTGCCAAGAGGAATGCCAAGAGGAATGATTGATGGCCGGTTCTGATCGATCCAGAAAACCCGACGACACGGACAGCCGGGATCACGCCCATGGCGCTGATCCCGGTCACGCGACAGAAGCGCCACCACCGCCACTGGCTTCCGAATTGAATGCACTGATGGATCGCGCCGAGGCGACCATGACCCTCGCCTCCGCTTGGGCAGAAAACTTTACCAGCCTGGTGCACCTGGAATTTCAGCGCACGCTCAGTGCGGGCAAGCGGATAGTCGTACTCCTGCTGTTTCTGTTTTTCCTGACCGTGGCGCTGATCGTGAGCCTGTGTGCGGGTCTGGGATTACTGGGCTATTACTTCTTTCAGTCGGTGTATATCGGCTTCGGTATTTTTCTGCTGTCGCAATGTCTGATTGTTGCCGGCATCCTGCTGTCGATGAACAGCCTCAAAAAAATGCTCGGCTTCGACGAATCCCGCAAACAGGCCAGAGAGGCGCTTAACGATGTCACTGCGCTCTTTAAACCGGCAGATTGAAAGCCGCCGCCGGGCGCTGGAACACCAGCGCCGCTGCGCCCTGCAACTGATGGAACAACAGCGGGCCCAAACGCTGGTACAGGCACAGCGCGTCCCCCTGCCTCTGATCATGGGGTTGGCGTTTGCCGCGGGGTTTGTATTACAGCGTTTCTACAATACGCCGGCGCCGAGAACGTTGCTCAACTGGTATCTCACCTTGAGGGCCTTTTGAACCTGCCATATTGAATCGTTAGCAAGCGGCTTTATCCGCAACGCTGGCATGGCTTCTGGAGTCTTCGCCAAGCCGATCCCCAACCTGAATAATTTTCGCCGCGACATCCACCAGCTTCAGATTCATTTCCATCGCCCGCTGCTGCATGGTGCGATAAGCATCCTGCTCGCTCAATCGCAGCCTGCGCATCAGTACGCCCTTGGCGCGCTCTACCAGTTTCCGCTCGGTGAGTGCGCGGCGGGTTTCCTCCAGCTCTTCACTGACCCGGTGAATATGCGCGACCTGGGAGCGAATCAGCCCGTAGAGCGAATGCGCCAGGTTCTGGCCGTGTAAGGGCGGCACTCCGGCCGTGGAATCGCTCCCATAAAGCCCCGGCACCTGGGGATCAAACAACACCGCCAGCGCCGGTAGACGGCTCCAGTCGGCGGATTTCATCTGCTGTAACTGCGCATAGTGGTGCCCCAGCTCCGACTGCGCATCGGCAACCCGTTTGCGGCTCACCTTGAGCAAACGCGCGGCCATGGCGTCCTCCAGCCGGTGCATGGAATCAATACGCGCAGTGGCCAGTTGATACCAGACCTCACTGATATCCGCCGCAATCGGCTCACCGTCTTTCAGACCGGCGATGACCAGGCGCAGGCGCTGCAAATCCCGTGTCTCCTGGCTCTCCTCGATGGCCAGCCAGCGCGCCAGTTCAGTTTCCCCGGCATATTCGGAGAACAGTTCCAGACTGCGCAGTTGGCAAGCCTGCAAGTGAGAAAGACGGTGGTGCAGGCTTTCGTCAAACTGGCTGCCGGTAAAGCCAATCGCACCCCAGGCGCGCTCCTGTCCGGCAAATTCTTTGGCCTGCATAAAATTGAACAGGGCGACCAGCAATCGCGTTACCTGCGGGTCATCAGCCACATCGGCGGCCTCGAACACCACCGACAGCAGGCCGGCGATCAGCCGGCAAAAGGCATCGGTGGATTCCAGGGCACTGACTTCAAAGGCATCAATATGCCGGCGCAATTCCACCAGTTCATCCAGGCCGTGCAGTGAGTAGGCAATGCTGTTCAGCAGGCGCATATCCTGGGGGTTATGGCATCGGTCTGCCTGTAAATAGCGATCATGCAGCAAGCGGCGGAAGGCGACCTCGCTTTGGCCACAGCATTCAACCTGGGTGTCACGCAGGGCACTGAATCTGAAACCTGCGGAAACCAGGTAGATATTACTGATGCCCCGCTCCCGCTGTAGCTGGTGCACCAGGTCGGATACGGTGGTTACCAGCTCACAACTTCCGCTAAGCCGTTGCAGCGCCTGAATCTCTGCGCGCTTTGCGGCCAACAGAAACTGTTCAGCATCTTCACTGTGCTTGGGCATATCGGGGCTCCCGGGTAAACCAGAATGGGTAACCTTGATTCAGCAATAAACATTCCAGCCCAGCGCAGCACGATTTGTTCGGCATAGCGCGGCTCAGCTCGGCGTGAGAACTTTCTTGCGCACCGCGGATTTCGCAGCACCAAAATAGTGCACGAATAATGGAAGAGTGCGCCAGCTTCCTCAATATTCCTGCACCGGCCCCCTGTCTTTCACGCGATTCACACCGAATTGAAAAGTTGGCACCGAGATTGCTTTTATCTCTGGTGTAAAGATATTGCGCAGCGAATTGCGCAGCTCTTTCTGGGCGAAAGCCCGCTACAAACAAATACACTGGATAAAGGCGTCCATCACTTTCCGGCAGCGGCCGGTCTGTGTGGGCGCTTTTTTGTGCCTCGGAATTCTCAGTGACCCGCAGCTTTCGGTTTATTGCGAATCCCGCACAGGTGGATTCCCGATCCAACAACTTCCAATAAGGTGATCACCATGGCTTATCTCGCTCCATCAGAATTTGTGACCAAAATGGTCGATGCGGGGGAATCGAAGATTTACATGTCCACCCGCGACACCCTCGTTCGCGCCTATATGGCCGGTGCCATTCTCGCGCTGGCCGCCGTTTTTGCGGTAACGGTGGCGGTAGCCACCGGCTCCCATCTCGTCGGTTCCATCCTGTTCCCGGTGGGGTTCTGTATGTTGTACCTGATGGGTTTCGACCTGCTGACCGGGGTATTTGTACTCGCGCCGCTGGCGTGGCTCGACAGACGCCCAGGCGTCACCTGGGGCGGTATATTGCGCAACTGGGGGCTGGTGTTTGTGGGCAACTTTGGCGGTGCGCTGACTGTTGCGGTGATGATGGCGTTCGTGTTCACCATGGGTTTTAACACGGAACCCGGTGCCGTCGGCGCCAAGCTCGCTTCCGTAGGCGAGGCTCGCACCCTGGGATACGCGGAATACGGTGCAGCCGGCTGGTTTACCATTTTCCTGCGCGGCATGCTGTGTAACTGGATGGTATCCATGGGCGTGGTGGGTGCAATGATCTCCACCAATGTGAGCGGTAAAGTCATCGCCATGTGGATGCCAATCATGCTGTTCTTCTTTATGGCCTTCGAGCACTCGGTGGTGAATATGTTCCTGTTCCCCACGGCCATTATGATGGGCGGTGATTTCTCGGTGATGGATTACCTGATCTGGAACGAAATCCCCACAGCTCTGGGTAACCTGGTCGGCGGTCTCGCCTTCACCGGCCTGACACTCTTCACCACCCACTACAAAACCGCACCCAAGCGCCAGTTGACTGCAAAGAGCAGCGCAACGGGTAAAGAAGCGCTGGCCTGATGGTCACGCAAAGCCCCGCTGCTCGCGGGGCTTATTTTTTATGAACAATTCTCTTTTACTGGATGTCGGCCAGCACAGCAGTGCGGGCCTTAAACCGGAAAACCAAGACCACTGTGGTGCCTACCTGCCACCAGAGCCACTACTGGGCATGAAAGGTGCGGCGGTTGCGATTGCCGACGGTATCAGTTCGAGCAGTGTCAGTGCCATTGCCAGTGAAACGGCGATCAAAAGCTTTCTCGACGATTACTACTGCACCTCCGACGGCTGGAGTGTACAGAACGCCGCCGAGCAGGTGCTCAAGGCCACCAATGCCTGGCTCTATGGCCAGACCCAGCAGAGCCCCTTTCGTTTTGATAAAGACAAGGGCTACGTCTGCACCTTCAGTGCCGCGGTTTTCAAAGGCACCGAAGCCCATTTATTTCACCTCGGCGACTCGCGCATCTACCGCTTGCGCCGCGGCTCACTGGAACAACTCACTCACGACCACCGCCAGTGGCTGGGCGAACACAACAGTTACCTGAGCCGCGCCCTGGGTGTAACACAACACCTGGAACTGGATTACCGCAGGCTCACTCTGGAACCCGGCGATCTGTTTATCTTCACCACCGACGGCGTGCACGAGTCCCTCTCGCAACGGGCCCTGATCCAGCACTTGGACAACCCGTCCAGCTGCCTCGACACCAGCGCCAAAACCCTGATCGCTGCCGCACTGGCCAATGGCAGTAGCGACAACCTTACGGTGCAACTGGTCAGGGTCACCGCGGTTCCAGAAGAGGTGCCCGCGCTCATCGAGCAGGCCGGCTGCTTGCCCATTCCACCGCTGCTGAAGGCCGGTGAACATTTTGACGGCTACACCATCGAGCGCGAGATACATGCAAGCAGTCGCAGCCACGTGTACCTGGCGACCGATACCGCGAGCAAGGCCCGGGTTATTCTCAAAGCGCCCTCGGTGGATATTGCCGATGACCCCGGCCACCTGGAGCGATTATTGATGGAGGAGTGGGTCGCCCGGCGCGTCAACAGTGCGCACGTTATTCGCGCTGCCACCACCCACCGCCCGCGCAATTATTTGTATATCGCCATGGAAGTGGTCGAGGGCCAGACATTGCGCCAGTGGATGATCGACAACCCACAGCCAAGCCTGGAAAAGGTACGCGGTATTGTCGAGCAGCTCGCCAGGGGACTGCAGGCGTTACACCGAGCAGAAATCCTGCATCAGGACCTGCGTCCGGAAAATATCATGATCAGCCGCGCCGGCACCGTCACGCTGATCGATCTCGGCTCTGCCCGGGTGGCGGGCATCGCGGAAACCGCCGCGGAAAACGGACAGCTGATTCTCGGCACCGCCATCTACTCGGCGCCGGAGTATTTTCTCGGGGATATGGGCACACCACGCTCGGATCTGTTTTCACTCGCGGTACTCACCTACCACCTGCTTTCCGGTGCCTTTCCCTATGGCACCGGGGTAGCGCGCTGCACAACCGTGTCAGCACAGCACAAATTGCGCTATCGCAGCGTGTTGAGCGAATTCCGGGAAATTCCCGCATGGATTGATGCCACCCTGAAAAAAGCACTGCAACCCAATCCCCTGCACCGCCATGAGGCGCTTTCAGAGTTCGTCTATGAGCTGCGCCACCCGAACCCGCAATACCAGAGCGCAAACCGGCCGCCGCTGATCGAACGTTATCCGGTGCGCTTCTGGCAAACAGTCAGCGGCGCTCTGCTGCTGGTAATTTTTTATCTGTTAAACCTGATATCCAACACCCACTAAACCCCGAAAAGTACTCTTTCAAGGAGAAACCCCATGATCAGTAACCGTCAGCAAGTCACCGATATGATTCTCGTCGCCAAGGTCCGTAAAAACCTGAAGTGGGTACAAGTGGCCGATGCCATCGGCCAGTCCAAGGAGTGGACCACTGCCGCCTGCCTGGGGCAGATGACGTTGAGCAAAGAGCAGGCCGCCGTGGTTGGCGAACTGTTTGATCTCAGCGACGAGGCGGTGGCCTGGCTGCAAATCGCGCCCTACAAAGGCTCGCTGCCCACCGCTGTGCCCAGCGACCCGCTGATCTACCGCCTCTACGAACTGGTGAATGTGTACGGCACCACCATCAAGGAACTGATCCACGAGGAATTCGGCGATGGCATCATGAGCGCCATCGACTTTTCCATGGATATTCAGCGGGAAGAAGATCCCAAGGGTGACCGGGTGAATATGGTGATGTCGGGCAAGTTCCAGCCTTACAAAATGTATTAACTGCCCCCGTTTTCTCCCGATTCACGCTGGCGGCGGCCCTGTCGCCAGCGTCATGCCGATGCAACCTTTCCCTGCCAGACTCGCTACAATACCGGTCCAGACCCGAGACCCGTACCATGAGCCTGAGCACCATTTCCTCTTCTGAATCCAGCACGGACAACACCGTTGCGCCACCCGGCACTTCTGCCGAGCTGGCCGCCGCGCAGCTGGTGGATTTTATTCACCGCTACCCGCGCCTGATGATATTGACCGGCGCCGGGGTGAGCACGGATTCCGGTATTCCCGACTACCGCGACCACAAAGGTGAGTGGAAACGCAAACCGCCAGTGGATCACCGGGATTTTATGGCGAGCGCAGCCACGCGCCAGCGCTACTGGGGGCGGGCACTGATCGGCTGGCCGGTGATCCGCAATTCGGCACCGAACCCGGCGCACTTTCACCTGGCGGAACTAGAGCGCCGTGGGCATGTGCAATTGCTGGTGACACAGAATGTGGACCGCTTGCACCAGCGGGCAGGCAGCCAGCAAGTGGTCGACCTGCACGGGCGCGCGGATGAAATTCGCTGTATGGAATGTGATTACCGCGCCAACCGGCAGACGGTGCACGACCGCAGCTACGATCTCAATCCGGCGTTTCGACATTACACCGCAGACACAGCGCCGGACGGGGATGCCGACCTGAAGGTGGATTTCAGCGGTTTTCAGGTGGCGGATTGCCCGGACTGTCGCGGCATTCTGAAACCGGACGTGGTGTTCTTTGGGGACAATGTGCCGAAGACCCGGGTGCAGTCGGCATTGGATGCGCTGCAGCAGAGCGATGGACTGTTGGTGGTGGGCTCGTCACTGATGGTGTATTCGGGGTTTCGCTTCTGTCGCTATGCGAAGGAGTGGGGCAAACCGATTGCAGCGCTGAATCTCGGGCGTACCCGGGCCGATGATTTGATAGATTTGAAATTGAGTGCGGGGATTGGGGAGACCCTAGAGCAATTACTGAAATCGCTCTAGGGCCCCGAGCTAACTAGCGGAGAAAACGTTTATTCACCTGCAGCATCGCCAATCTTGTCCTGTGTACGCAACTCAAAATCGCTGGCGTCATGGCGCTCATGCAATTGCTGTGACGGCTCGCCCCAGGTCCGGTTCACCATCTTGCCCCGTTGTACTGCAGGGCGATCACCAATTTCCTTAACCCAACGATTGACGTTCTTGTAGCTGGTCGCATCCAGAAATTCCGCCGCGTCATAAGCGTCGTTGTTCACCACCGCGCCATACCAGGGCCAGATGGCCATATCGGCGATGGTGTATTCCCTGCCCGCTATAAACGGGTGGGCTGCCAGTTGTCGATCCAGCACGTCCAGCTGGCGCTTTACTTCCATAGCGTAACGGTTAATGGGGTACTCGTATTTTTCCGGGGCATAGGCATAAAAATGCCCGAAGCCACCACCCAGGAAAGGTGCCGAGCCCATTTGCCAGAAAAGCCAGTTCAACGCCTCGGTGCGCTGCTCCGGGGTATGGGGCAGGAAGGCGCCGAATTTTTCCGCCAGGTACAACAGGATGGAACCGGATTCGAACACACGAATGGGCGGCGTGGTGCTGTGGTCCACCAGCGCCGGAATTTTGGAGTTGGGATTGATATCCACAAAGCCACTGCTGAACTGATCCCCTTCGGTAATGCGGATCAGGTGGGCATCGTACTCGGCACCCGCATGCCCGAGCGCCAGAAGCTCTTCAAGCATAATCGTGGCTTTGACGCCGTTGGGGGTCGCCAGCGAGTAGAGCTGCATCGGGTGCTTGCCCACCGGCAGTTCCTTGTCGTGGGTCGGGCCGGCAATGGGTCTGTTGATATTGGCAAACTGGCCCCCGCTTTCACTGTCCCATTTCCAGACTTTCGGTGGGGTATAAACATCCGACATATCAAAGACTCCTGAATTTATGGGAAGAATAGGGTTTAATCTCTATGGCAGATCAGGCAGGTTTTCTGCCACTTCCTCGTAAGTGGTGCTGATTTGCAAAACCTCAACGACCTGCGGCAACGGCCGTTCATATATTTTCGGTATATCCCGCTCTCCCGGTAAGCGAATTGCGTAGGCCAACTGCTCTACCGGAGGACGACATTCTGACGTCACGCCCAATTTGTTTCCTCGGGGGTCCAGTCGATACCAACCGTGCTCCTGCAAATAAACCGCGTTAAGCCCATGCAAGCAAAATCGTTCCTCACTGTCATCCAGCGATAAGCGCTGATAGCAGAGGCCCGCTGGTATCCCGTTCGCTCGCAGCAAGGCGGCCAGCAAGTGGCTTTTCGCAAAACAAAATCCTGTGCCTGCCTCCAGCACGTGCGAGGCTGCACAGGTGACAGGATTAATTCGAAAATCCCAGCTGTGCCGGATTTCATCCCTTACAAATTCGAAACAGCGCTTAACCGTCTCCTGCTGGCAACCTGTTGCTGATCGAAGCTGGCTTGCCGCCTTTTGCACCTCGGGGTGCCCGTGGTCAATAACTGGGCAGGTCTGTAGGTAAGCGTCCATGGTCTAAAAATACGGTCAAAGGTGGATACACATAAACAAGCTATTCGGATCATCTACATAGTCAGCGAATGGCGCACACAGTTCAAACCCGTGACGAGTGTAAAGCCGGTGGGCCGGCTTGAAAAAATCCATGGAGCCGGTTTCCAGGCTCAGGCGGGTGTACCCGCGTTTGCGCGCTTCTCCGAGGATATGCTGCAGCACCGCAGTAGCGATTCCCTTTCCTCGCGCCGTTGCACCGGTGCGCATGGATTTGATTTCGCCGTGCTCACTAGTAAGTTCCTTCAATGCGCCACAACCGACCAACACACCGCCATGGTAAGCAGACCAAAAAGTTATTTCTGGGCTACGTAACCCTTTCAAATCCAGAGCGTGCTTGCTCTCGGGAGGCGAAATCGCGCGCATATCGTCGATATGCGCCTGCAAAAAAACAGCAATTTCTTCTCCAGAAAGATCATCCAAAATAATTCCAGATAAATCGTCAGTCACTATAAATCCTTACAAGAACTATTACCTGAACCACCCAAACCAAATAAAAATTTTAGTCCTCAAGCATGTCAGACATCTTCACTTCCCCCCTCAACATTTTTAAGAATGTTGCTTGGCCGCCACTACCAGGAGAAAATCTTCGTGTCGTAAATGCTGAGTCCTCGAAGTCTAAAGGTTCAAAATACCGGGAGAAATTTTCAATCGTCGGAATATCGCCAAACCGAGCTGCAGCATCACAATAAACGTCTGAATACAAAAATTTCATTAGCGCTTTAAAGGCATTTGATCTAGGGAGCAAATTACCAACCCGATCTGTCTCCTTCCATGCTGTAGGCCATTTTTCTCTAACAGAAGAAAAGTAGTTGTATATGATTTCCGCAATATCCAAATCGCGACCCTCGATAAACATTTTTCGAAATGGAGTTTTACTCCACTCCCAGTCCGCAAGAGAAAGCCTCTTCCCTTCCAAAAGCAAGTTTCGGTCAAGAACCGGATCGATAGATATAAATTTGACCAGCGCCTCCACAAATGAGGCCTGGGTCAGCGGCTCCTTGCCACGACCAGGTGTTGCCGTACCCAACCTCTTAATCCTTTTATAAAAAGGACTACTTTTTTCATCATCCAAAACTACAGCCACATCGTGACATGTTTTATGAGGACTTCGAGCTTTGGCCAGTTCGGTCAAATCATAAACCAAGCTTTTATTTACTTTTGTTTGCGCCAAATTAACTGTGGCAAAGATATTTGCCTGCTCCGAAATATCCGCCCCAATAAAAATAGATACATTTATATCAAATGATCTTTCATCAAACTGAAACTCCCAATTTTCATTTTCATCCATAAATGCAGCTATTCGGTGCTGACCATCGATAACTTTCGCGATTCGATCAAATGGGATTCCATCCTCGTCAACATCCACTTCAGGAAGATAAGGCTTTAACGTCAACACTGAGCTTTCGGAATCATATTCTGCGCACTTACCATCAACAGCAAGAATCACTGAAGTTGGAAAAGTTGCATCCGAACCTTCGATATATTTTTTTATTTGTTTAATTCGCCTATCACTAACCGGCCGTTGAATTCCCAAATATTTTTCGACATCCCGTCGCTCTTGCGCTAATCGCCGAACATCCCTATATGAAATTTCCACAAGATCCTTTGCAGGCATAGAAGCAATAAAAAAATCTCCAATTGGCTGGGAAACCTTTAACACATTCAACGCCAACTCTTTCGGCACTTTTTCCATACAAATCACCCTTTAGCCAACCGTTTTCTAAACTCCATAGACTTTTCATTTTCATCAGCTCTTACATGATCTAAAAAGTTAAATTCGTTACCAAAGCTGTCAAGAATAGTCAGGTACCAACAATACAGTGAAAAAACGTACAAATACGGAGCTAATGACTCAAAAAAAACAAAAATCAAGCTTTCCTTAAAAGCTTGACTCGCAACCTTGTCAATTGTGAATGCGACCACACTTAAAACTAAAACAACTACCGCAACCAAGCAATTCAACCAATACCCTTCGAAAAATTTCCTAAAAGACATAAACCGACTATCACCGCCATCAAGTCGCGGAGATTTTTCAGTATAGCGCTCATAGATAAGGTACAAAAACGGAGGAATAAATGCGGCCGTATATACAAGCAATTCTGAAGAAGATAAAACAGTTTTCAGTACAGCGGTACTCCACGCCCCTCCTTCAGCCAAAGTAAAAAACAATGCCAACAAGACAGGCGACGTTGCACTTAACCAAAGAACAAAAAATTTCTTAACCGACCTCTGATGGCAATCTAAATTAAAATGAAAGATCGAGTTCAAAATTGGAATTTTAAGGAGGATCAACCTTGCAAACTTCAGAAACCTTGAAAAAACTTTGCAAATCCATTCACCCACACTCAAAAGCATTTTATCACGACCTCTTCATACTTCCCTCTGCTCGCCACACTCCCCGAAATCGTACTCTTCCGCTTGAGAGTTGTTATTTCACCGACCCCAGAGTACAAATCGACAATACTTGCGTGACTTGCATTTGTTACCATTACTTTTGCGCCTTGTGAACAAGCGGCCTCAACTGCATCCTTTAGGCGACATTGATCCGACCATGTAAATATACTTTCGTTATACTTCACAAAGCCATTTTTGTTATGGAGCACGGTGTAGGGAGGATCAACAAATAGAAAATCCCCTTTTTTTGCCATAGAAATAGTTTTTTCAAAATCGCAGGACTGCAAGGTTACGTTGCGCAAAAGCTTTGAGATAAATTCAAAATCATCTTCTTCCTGGAATACACTGCTTTTTGTTCCAATTGGGACATTGAACTCGCCCTTCCTATTAACCCGGTACAAACCATTCCAACACGTTCTATTTAAATAAATAAATCGAGCTGCCCGACCGACATCGCTGCGAGGTTTTGACGAGCGAAGTTTATAATAATAGTCAAAGTCGTGCTTTTTATGGTGTTTCTTAAGCTTAGAAACAAGTAATTCCCAGTCATGCTTTATCACGGAATAAACATTAATTAATTCATCATTGCTATCGGATAAAATGGCGCGTCTTGGCTGCAAACCAAAAAAGACTGCACCCCCACCAAGAAAAGGCTCAATAAATCGCTCATAAGAAAAATCAAATAAAGAACTATGAGACTCCATCAACCAACGTTTACCACCAGCCCACTTTAAAAAAGGAATATTTTTTTTTGTACTCACAAGCGAAAACCACAATGCATTGTCGATCCGGCGCACTATTCGCAGCCAATCGGATGCTAACAATACGGCGTAATTAAAATTCAAAATTTCGTTATAGTGTCAACAATATCCTACTCAGAGCGATCAAGACACCACTTTTGTGGCGAACATCGTGCTATCAATTCCACAACCTTTGGTGAGATTTACTGCCCTCAACCCACCCCCAGCTGGTCAACTTTTGCACAGATCGGTTGAGGTGAAATTGGCAACCTCCCTTCCAGATGAGAACCGTGCGCTGCGCTCGGCACCCCGCCATTGTTGAAGCCCCCCTGCCCCTCCCCCATAATACCGCCCCAATTTCAATCAATGCGCCGCCTGTCGCCAACTGCAGGCAAGTGCCCGCAAACGGGCAACTTGCTAGTCTTGTTTAACAGGTGCCCAAATTTTGTACTACGCCAACTCAGTACCCGGGGCCAAAGCGGTGGCCCGAACGGAATCACTATGACCGAATTCACCGTCATCCTGCTCTCCACCATTCTGGTGAACAACTATGTGCTGGTGCAGTTTCTCGGCCTCTGCCCGTTTATGGGGGTTTCCAACAAGCTGGAAACGGCCATCGGCATGGCCGGCGCTACCACCTTTGTACTGACGCTGGCAGCTATTTGTTCCTATCTGGTGAACACCTACCTACTCGAGCCCTTTGGCATGGAGTACCTGCGCACCATTTCCTTCATTCTGGTGATTGCGGTGGTGGTGCAGTTTGCGCGGATGTTTATCGAGAAAACCAGCCCGCTGCTGTACCGGGTACTCGGTGTCTTCCTGCCACTTATTACCACCAACTGCGCGGTGCTTGGTGTGGCGCTGCAGAACACCCTGAAGGCAAATAATTTCGTGCAGTCCACGCTTTACGGTTTTGGCGCTGCGGTGGGCTTTTCCCTGGTACTGATTCTGTTCTCCGCGATGCGCGAACGACTGGCGGTGGCGGATGTCCCCAAACCCTTCAAAGGTGCAGCCATCGGCATGATGACCGCGGGCTTGATGTCCCTGGCCTTTATGGGCTTCAGCGGACTGGTATAAGGAGGAGGCGACGATGGAATGGCTGTCTGAAGTATCCACGCCCCTGCTGATTCTCGGCGGTATGGCACTGGCATTTGGCGCCCTGCTGGGTTTTGCCGCGGTGCGCTTCAAGGTGGAGGGCGACCCGATTGTCGACCAGATCGACGCCCTGCTACCACAGACCCAGTGCGGCCAGTGTGGCCACCCCGGGTGCCGCCCCTATGCCGAAGCCATCGCCAATGGCGAGGCCATCAACAAGTGCCCTCCGGGTGGGCAGGCCACCATCAATGAGCTGGCCAACCTGCTGGATGTGGAAGCTACCCCCCTGGATGCCGAGCACGGCGTGGAAGACGTCAAGAAAGTGGCGTTTATCCGCGAAGCGGAATGTATCGGCTGCACCAAGTGCATTCAGGCCTGCCCGGTCGACGCCATTGTCGGCGCCGCCAAACAGATGCACACGGTCATCGTGGACGAGTGCACCGGCTGTGACCTATGTGTAGAGCCGTGCCCGGTGGACTGTATCGATATGGTGCCGCTGGAAACACAGCTGCAGCAGTGGCACCCGCATAAACCCAAAGACGGAATTCAATTGATCGCCAGCGACCGCCCCGATCTGCACCCCAGCGACCGGAGTGCAGCATGAGCCAGGTAGATGAACGACAGAGCGCCAGCGAGCGCCGCGCTGCCCGCGAAGCCCACCTGATCGCCAGTGAAAAAGCCCGGGACCTGTCCCGGGAACTGAAGATCAGCGATTTCCACGGCGGTATCCACCCGCCGGAGAACAAACACCAGAGTACCGGTGAAGCCATCGGCACTATTCCCCTGGCGGAAGATTTGATCGTACCGCTGAATCAGCACATCGGCGCCACCGCCATTCCACTGGTGAAGTTGGGCGACCTGGTCTTGAAGGGCCAGAAAATTGCCGAGGCCGACGGCCCGGTGAGCTGCCCGGTACACGCGCCTTCCTCCGGTAAAATCGTCGCCATCGAGCCCATGGCGGTACCGCATCCCTCGGGGATGGTGGCGGACTGTATCCAGATCCGCACCGACGGCCGCGATGAATGGTGTGCGCTCACTCCGCTGGAAAACTACGCGGAGCGCGATATCGATGACGTGCTGGAGCAAATCCGCGACTGCGGTATCGCCGGCATGGGCGGCGCCGGCTTTCCCACCGCGGTCAAACTGAACCCCCGCGGCGGTGCAGAGATCGATACCCTGATCATCAACGGCACTGAGTGCGAACCCTATATCACCGCGGACGATATGCTGATGCGCGAGCGCGCAGAGGAAATCGTCAAGGGTGTGGAAATACTCGCACACCTGCTGGATCAGCCAGAGCGGGTATTGATCGGCATTGAAGACAACAAACCGGAAGCCATCCAGGCGATGAAAAAGGCGGCCGAAGGCACCCGCTTTCACGTAGTCGTTTTCCCTACCAAATACCCCTCCGGTGGTGAAAAGCAGCTGATCGAAATCCTCACCGGGCGCGAGGTACCCAACGAGGGACTGCCAGCCCATGTTGGCATCGTGTGCCAGAACGTGGGCACCGCGCGCGCGGTGTATCGGGCGGTAGCACTCGGTGAGCCGCTGATCAGCCGCGTCACCACGGTGGTGGGCGAGTCCCTTGAACGGCAGCGCAATATCGAGGTGCCACTGGGCACCCCCATCCGCCACATTCTGGAAAACCACGGACTGGATCGAAAACAACTGCAGCGTATCGTCATCGGCGGCCCCATGATGGGCTACACCATCGAGGACGAAAACGCGCCGGTGGTGAAAACCACCAACTGTATTCTCGCGCCCACCAATAAAGAGTTGCCGCCACCGCCGCCGGCCCAGGCCTGTATCCGCTGTGGCCTCTGTGCGGAAGCGTGTCCCGCCAGCCTGCTGCCGCAGCAGCTGTACTGGTATGCGCGGGCAGAAGACCGGGAAAAACTGCAGGCCTACAACCTGTTCGACTGTATCGAATGCGGCGCCTGCTCCTACGTATGCCCGTCGAGTATTCCCCTGGTGCAGTACTACCGCGCCGCCAAAGGGGATATCCGCGAGGCGCGTCTGGAAAAAGAAAAGGCCGACCGCGCCCGCGAACGCTTCGAATACCGCAAACTGCGCCTGGAAAAAGCAGAGCAGGAAAAAGAAGCCAAACGGCTGGCACGCAAGCAAGCCGCCGAGGAAGCCCGCAAGCAGCGGGAGCAGAATGCCGACAGCCCGGAAGCGAAAGCCGCCAAGCAGGAATCGGATGTGGTGGCCGCGGCCCTCGCCCGGGTAAAAGCCAAGCAGGCCTCCCCGGAGCAGCAACTGGCCCGCGCCCAGCGCACCCTCACCAGTGCCGAACACCGGGTCCAGCGTATGCAGGGCAAGGTCGCCGAGGCGGACGAGGCACAGAAGGCCCAGCTGGAAGCCCAGCTCAAAACTGCCGAGCTGAAACTGCAGGAGGCCCGCGACAAACTGGCAGAAGCCGAAAAGCTGGCCGCCAGTGCCCCCGCACCCGCGGAACAGCCGCAAGCCGAGTCAGACTCGGGGTCAGAATCACCCAGCGTCACCGACGACAAGCTCACCGTGGCCGGCGCTTCTTCGTCTGCCGCGGGCGATGCCATTGCCCGGGCCAAGGCCGCGGCGGCTGCCCGCGCCAGCCAGAGTCCGGAAGAAAAGCTGGCCTCCGAGATTGAAGCGCTGAAAAAACGGGTAGAAAAAGCCCAGGCGCGACTGGAAAAAGCACGCAGTGAAGACGACCCCAACACCGTCGCCTTCGAAACCGCACTGAACAAATTGCAGGAAAAACTGGCGGACAAACAGCGCCAGGCCGGCGATCAGGCCTGACCGGGAAAACGAACCGGGAAAATTAGAGAATCCATATGTCCCTGATGCGAATCACTTCCCCCCACGCCCACTCCGGCCAGAGCACATCCAGAGTGATGCTGCAGGTGGCCGCGGCGACCATCCCGGGCGTACTGGCGCTGGTGGTCTACTTCGGGGTGGGTGTGCTGTTCAATATTGCACTCTGTGTAATCACCGCGCTGGCCTCCGAGGCGGCGGTGATGAAACTGCGCAAGCGCCCGGTAGGCTTTTACCTGAAGGATTACAGCGCGCTGGTCACCGCCCTGCTGCTGGGCATCGCCCTGCCCCCCTACTGCGCCTGGTGGCTGCCGGTAGTGGGTGCCTTTACCGCGATCGTGCTGGCCAAACAGCTCTACGGCGGCATGGGCTACAACCCCTTCAACCCCGCCATGGTGGGTTACGTGGTATTGCTGATCAGCTTCCCGGTAGAGATGACCCGTTGGGTGGCGCCGGCGGAGCTGATCCAGAGTACACCGGGGCTGGATGAAACCCTGTCGCTGATGTTCGGCGGAATGAATGTGGATGGCTTTACCCGCGCCACCCCGCTGGAAATCGTGCGCCACAACCAGTCCACCATCCTGTCCCAGCTGTACGAGATGGAGCCGGTATTCAGCAAGGGCGCCATTGCCGGCCTCGGCTGGGAGATGGCCAACGTCGGCTTTCTACTGGGTGGCCTCTTCCTGCTGTTCCGCCGACTGATTACCTGGCACGCGCCGGTGGCCATGCTGGTCACCCTGGCAGCACTCTCCGTGGTTTTCTACGATGGCGGCAGTTCCCTGAGTGAGGGCTCACCGCTGCTGCACCTCTTCTCCGGCGCCACCATGCTCGGTGCTTTCTTTATCGTCACCGACCCGGTGAGCGGTTGTACCAGCAACAAGGGCCGGCTGATTTTCGGCGCCGGCGTCGGCCTGCTGGTATTTGTGATTCGCGCCTGGGGGGCCTACCCGGATGCGGTGGCCTTTGCGGTACTACTGATGAACTTCGCCGCGCCCTTTATCGACAATTACACCCTGCCCCGCACCTACGGCCACAAAGCTGCCCGCAAGGCCACCGACCTGGAGGAACAGTGATGCTGAAGCGCTCCATCGGTAGCAACGCCGCCATTCTCGCCCTGTTTGCCCTGGTCACCGCGGGTACCCTCGCGGTGACCCAGATCACCACCAGGGAGCCCATTGAGCGGGCCATTCGCGAGGCCTCCGCCAAGGCGCTGCTGGAAATCATCCCCATCGACCGCCACAGCAATGACCTGCTGGTGGACACCTACCCCATTCCCAAACAGTACTGGGCGCTGCTGGGACTGAAGCAGGAAGCCAACATCAACCTGGCGCGGGAGCCGGGCGGCGCCATCAATGCGGTGATTATTCCCGCGGTAGCCCCGGACGGCTATTCCGGCCCCATCCGCATTCTGGTGGGCGTGAACCGCGATGGCACCGTGGCCGGCGTGCGAGTCACCAACCATGCGGAAACCCCGGGCCTCGGCGACAAGGTGGAAGTGAAAAAGAGCGACTGGGTACTGTCGTTTAACGGCACCTCACTGCAAGACCCACAGCGGGACCAGTGGAAAGTACAGAAAGACGGTGGCGCCTTCGACCAGTTCACGGGTGCCACCATCACCCCGCGGGCGGTGGTGAACCAGGTGCGCAAGGTGCTGGACTTTGTGGCCGAGCACCACCAGCAGATCTTCAGCGCACCGGTATCCAAGCGTGCGGTGGAAGTTGAGCAATCCCCAGAGCAGCAGCCAGCAGAAGCGGAGAACAACTGATGGCCACTCCCAGCCCCACGCCCGACTACCGGGAAATTACCCACAACGGCCTGTGGAAAAACAACCCGGCGCTGGTACAGCTGCTGGGACTCTGCCCGCTGCTGGCCGTTACCGGCTCGGTGGTCAACGCCATTGGCCTCGGCCTCGCCACCACCGCGGTGTTGGCCTGCTCCAACCTCGCCGTCTCCCTGGTGCGCCACCAGATGCCGGAAACCGTGCGCCTGCCCGCCTCGGTGATGATCATCGCCACCTTTGTGACCTGTGCCGAGCTGCTGATGAAAGCCTTCACTTACGAGCTCTATCTGGTGCTGGGGATTTTTATTCCGCTGATCGTCACCAACTGCGCCATTCTGGGCCGCGCCGATGCCTTTGCCAGTAAAAATCCGGTACTGCCTTCACTGCTGGATGGACTGATGATGGGCGCGGGGTTCAGTGCAGTACTGATTGTGATTGGCGCAGTGCGGGAAATTATCGGCCGCGGCACCCTGTTCAGTGATATGGACCTGCTGCTCGGCCCGGTGGCTGCCAACTGGACACTGCCGGTGCTGGGGCAGGATTACAGCGGCTTCCTGGTTGCAGTTCTACCACCCGGGGCCTTTCTCGTCGCCGGCCTTCTCATCGCCGCGAAAAACGCCATCGATGCCCGTATTGAACGCCGCCGTATGGCCAGTGTGAACATTGTCAGCGGCAGTAAAAGGGTAAGGACGACAGGGAAAATTCATTGACGGTGCCAACCCGTAATAATGGGCACAACAAATTATCAGCGCGTTGAATTATTAGCGTGTCACTAAGAATAAATTATTCAACTTTTAAAGCCGACCCAGTGTCGGCTTTTTTACATCTGCGCCATGACCAATTGGCCGTTGCTTTCAAGCCAATTTATGCGACTCACGATAAAATTGGTCTACTTTCCGAAGCATCCTTCAACTAACGTTCTACTGTAATAAAATGTAATGGGATTTACTTCACAATCCGCCATTCCTGAGTAGCTAAGCCCCCGCACATCGTTAAAATAGCCGTCCGTTCCAGCGTGTCTTACCAGTCGAATCTATTCATGGCGATAAGCCCGCGATATTCGTTAGACTGATCGCATAACGATAAGACTGCTGCACTTTGAGAGCGGGAAACTATGTTTAGGCCACGTCGGTACAGGCAACGTCGCCCACGTTCATACAACGCTATTTTCATCTGGATTTCGTATTACCTGATATTCGATAGCTCACTGCTTACTACTCCAAAGGAATTACCCGCACCATGACTTTAGACAATGGAAAGTCTGAACTGGTCTATCAAGGGCGCAAAGCCCAGCGTGCCGATAGCCGCCAACGCCGGAAAGCCATCCTCGAAGCGACCCTGCGGCTCATTGTCAAAGAAGGAATCCGCGGTATTCGCCACCGTGCCGTTGCAAAAGAAGCAGCCGTTCCCCTCGCAGCAACCACCTATTACTTCAAAGACCTGGACGATCTGATCAGTGATTCGTTCACCTACTTTGTCGAACAAAATATTGATCAAACCCGGCACCTCCAGGAAGAGAGTTTTAGCGCCGCGCGCCAGCTCACGCCGGAGCAGCTGGCCTCCCCCGCCGGACGTCGCCACCTGATCCAACAACTGACTCGCTTTGTGCTATCCCATATTCGCGCCCAGGCTAGCAACCGCGATCTTCGAGTCATTGAGCTGGCATTCAAAAATGAGGCGTTGCGCAACGAGCAACTGACTCGCGCGGTGCGCATGGCAAACCAGGCCACAGAAAATCTGATTGTGGAATTCTTTGACCTGCTGCAGGTCGCGGACTCCCGCGCGGCAGCCCAGATTGTGCACGGCACAATCCTCAATCTGGAATTTCAGGTGTTAAGCAACGCCGTGTCACTGGACTCGCCCCTGTTGGAGCGCACCGTGACGATGATGATCAAAGGACTGATCCCGGCACAAGTTGAAGAAGACGCCCAACAGCCGCTGGCAAGCACCTAACACTGCTCGCTCCCGGCCTAGTTACAGCCCATATACAGTCCCCTTACCGCCCCCAAACCGGCACCGTAGGAGCAGTCATTGCCTGCGCTGCCGGTTGCGCTGGCCACCGCCTTCACATGCGGCTTCCCTCATCTTTCTTTTCCCCAGCCTTCCCTGGCTCCCCAAACACCACCGGCCGCCATCCCTGTCTAAACTGAAAAGACGCCGGCATTACAAGGTCCGGCGCTGCCAAATAGCCTGCCAGGGCCGCCCCAACATTACAGGAACCTGCTGGAATTCAGATGTACTCGGACAGGTCACAAGCCACACTGCCCTATCGCTGCGCCGTCATATTCCTGGCCTTTACCCTGGCGTGGATGGCGACCGGTTGTCAAAAGAAGGCACCGACTGCGCCCGGTGCGGGTGAGACCGAAGCCACCGCAATCACAACACCCGAAGCACCCTCAACAGGGAACGAGGACCCGGAAGCCAGCAATAGCGAGGAAGAGCGTTCAGCGAATGCCGACGACGAGAAAATCTCCCTGCTCACTGACCCCGATAGCCCGGTCATGTCCCCGGAGCTCGCCGGCGAATATCCCATCGACAGGATCAAAAACTACGAAGAAAAAGGTGACCTGAGCGCCATCGCAAAGCACGGCAAGCTGCGGATTCTTGTGGATATCGGCAACATCGCATCGCTCCACCGCGCCGCCACTCGCCAGGACCTGGAAATCGACCAGGCGCGACGACTGGCGGCTCGCCTCGGATTGGACCCCGTGGTTTTGCATGTGAATAATTTCTCCCAGCTGATCGAATACCTGGTCCAGGGCAAAGGTGACATTATCGCGAATGACCTGGTCATTACCGATGAACGCAAAGCACTGATCGACTTCTCAACCCCGGTAGCCAATACCAGGCTGGTGCTGGTTTCGCACAACGACACGCCTGATATCGACAAGCAGCCAAGCCTGAAAGGCAAAGTACTGGCGGTTACCAGAGGAACTGTATTCGAAGAAAAAGCCAAACGCTTTGCCAGTGAACATCCCGAACTGGTGCTCAAGGTGGTTGACACCAACTATGTGGACCTGGCGGTTGAGGTGGCGCAGAAAGATATCGACTTCACGATTCTCGACGATGCCGCCCTCAGCCAGACAATGCAGTTTCGCGATGAACTGAAGAAAAATCACACCTTCCCGGAGCCGCTACAAATCGCCTGGGCCATCCGCAAAGACTCACCGGAACTGATGAAGGCGATCAACGACAAAATCCGCCATATCAAGCTGACAAGATCGACAAAGCGGGTGGTCGATGATCTGGATAAAATCAAGAAACGCGGCGTCCTCAGAGCCATTACACGCAACAACCCCGGCAGCTACTTTATGTGGAAAGGCCGTGTACTGGGTTATGAATTCGAGTTACTGGAGGCCTTTGCCAAAGACCAGGACCTTCGCCTGGAAGTTATCGTCGTGCCGGATCACGCGTCGTTTATAAAAATGCTGGAGGACGGAAAAGCCGATGTAGCCGCAAACCTGCTGGCACCGACACAGCGGCGAAAATCCCAGGGAATGGCCTTCAGCAGCCCCACCCATATGGCAAAAGTCGGGGTGGTATCCCTCAAGAAACAAGACGACGAGCAAGGACTGGAAACTCTGTCCGACCTGTCCGGGCGCACCGTGTACCTGAGAGAGGGCAGCAGTCATTTTGACCTGTTTCAGAAAATCAAGGAGCAGGTTCCCGGGGTCAATCTGGAGCTGGTTCCTGAAACCCTGGATATACAGCAGATTTTTGATCACATTGCCACCGGCGAGTACGACGTCACTTTTTCCGACGATATTACCGTCAACATGGAGCGCAGCTGGCGCGACGACCTGCACTTCGACCTTGACCTGAATGACGATCACGCACACAGCTGGATGGTTCGGGATAACAACCCGGAGCTGTTAAAAGCCATCAACCGATTCCTGGAAAAGAAGAAAACCGTCGAAAAGCGCGCGCAGCTCTACAAAAAGTATTTCAACTCCCCCAGGCCATCACGGGATGAAATCATGGCGTTGACGGCAAAAGGGGAAATCTCGCCTTTTGATGGGCTGGTACAAAAGTATGCCAAGGAGTTTGATTTTGACTGGCGACTGGTGATCGCCCAGATGTTTCAGGAGAGCAGTTTCAATCCCAAAGCGAAGTCCTGGGTTGGCGCCCGCGGACTGATGCAGGTCATGCCCGACACCGGCAAGCAAGTCGGTGAAAAAAATCTTTTCGACCCAGAAACCAGCGTGCGCGCGGGTATGAAATACCTGGAATGGCTTTACCGAAAATTTGAAGACAAACAGATCAGTCCGGAAAACATGATGTGGTTTACCCTTGCCTCCTACAATGCAGGGCTCGGCCATGTCTACGACGCACAGGACCTGGCGGAAGAAAAAGGCTGGGACCGGAAAGTCTGGTTTGGCAATGTGGAAAATGCCATGCTGCTGCTATCCCAGAAAAAATACTACCGTAAAGCCCGCTACGGATATGCCCGCGGTCGCGAGCCCTATGATTATGTCCGCAAAATTGAGGCGCGATTCAGAACCTATGTAGCCCTGCTGGATGCCCACAAACGGCAGTCCGATGATGTCACCCTGGCCTTCCTGGCACTCCCTGCCGCCCTGTGGCAGCCCGCCCGGCTACCAGGAAAGACATTTCGCCGCCGGCGCCGAGGTAATCCCACTAACCGGCGAGTCCACAGCTAGACTTTCAGGAAAGCTATTGGATGATGTAAAGACGTACCATGAACTTGCTTTCTGTTCGCGGGCTTCTCTGCTGCCTGCTGCCGCTGCTGCTGTCCCTGTCTGCCTGCCAACGGGAATCCGGGGAGAATAAAGTTGAGGGCGCGCCGGAGCAGCCCGCCGCTCAGGCGCCGGCAAACAGCGATACCACCGACGACGATGCCTCTGCCTCTGCTGCTACCTCTGCTGCCAGTAAACCTGACGATACTGGTGAGAAAACACCTCCAGATGAAAATACCATGCGCGCCGCGCAGAAAGGCGACCTGCGCCCGGAAGCCAACTGGGCGCCGGAAACCACCGGTGAATATCCAGTCAATGCCTACGACAACTATGTGGAAATGGGGGACCTGAAGGGCATTCGCAAACACGGGAAACTGCGTATTCTCGTCGACATTTCAAATACCGACTCCCTGCACCGCGCCGCCACCCAGCAGGATATCGAACTGGATTCCGCCAAGCGCATGGCCCACCACATGGGCCTGGAACCCGTGGTGCTCTATGCCGAAAACTTTGACCAGCTGATCCCCCTGCTGGAAGCCGGCAAAGGCGACATCATTGCCAACAACCTGGTGGTTACCGAGGCGCGCCAGCAGGAAATGAACTTTTCCATCCCCACCGCAAATACCGAAATTATTCTGGTGTCAGCAAAGGATGCAGAGCCCGTCACGGATTCTTCGGACCTCAAGGGAAAAACGCTTGCGGTGACCAAAGGTACCGCCTACGAGATAGACGCGCGGGCATTTGCCGAGAAACACCCCGGGCTGGAACTCAAGATTGTTGAGAAAAACTACGTCGAACTGGTGATTGATGTCGCCGAAGGCCACCTGGATTACACAGTAGTGGAGCGGCAAATTTTCAACCTGGTTGACCAGTTCAAAGACAATCTGCAGAAAAACTACGTTTTTCCCGGTGAGCGACAAATGGCCTGGGCGATGCGCAAAGATTCCCCGGAACTGACCGAGGCTGTCAACAAGTTCGTACGGGACCACAAACTCCAGCGCACCTCTGCGCGCTCCGTCGGTGACCTCGATGTAATCAAAAAACGTGGATACCTGCGCGTCGTCACTCGCAACCACCCCGGCACTTACTATATGTGGAAAGGGCGCATCATGGGCTATGAGTACGAGCTGGCCCAGGACTTCGCCAAGCATCTGGGTATTCGCCTGGAAATTGTGGTTGCCCCCACCCATGCGGAATTACTCACCATGGTGGTGGAAGGAAAAGCGGATATCGCCGCCAGCCTGCTCTCCGCAACAGAGCGAAGAGACAACCAGGGGGTCGATTTCGGCCGCCCCTACATGAAGGAGAAGGTTGTTGTTGTCGGTGAGGAAAACGACAAGATCACCAGCCTGGAAGAGCTCGCGGGAAGAACCATTCATGTGCGCAAGTCGAGCAACCACTACGATGTCGCCCTAAAGGTCAAGAAACTGGTACCGGAAGTAAAAATTGAACTGGCGCCAGAGGAACTGAACATACAGCAGATCATCGACAAGGTCGCCGACAACGAATATGACTTGACCATCGCCGACAATGTATCCGTGAAACTCGAGCACAGCTGGCGCACCAATATTGACGCGCTGATCGACCTGCATGAAGACGACAACGTTTATGTCTGGTTGATACGGGAGGAAAACCCGAAACTGCGCGAAGCCGTCAACAAATTCTTTGACAAGAAAAGTACCCAGAAGAAAATGAAAATACTTTATACAAAGTATTTTGAAGCCCCCAAGAAAACCCGACCAGAAATCAATGAGGTCAATGAGAACGGTACCATTTCCCCGTTCGACAAATTCGTCAAGAAATACGCGGACCAGTACGATTTTGACTGGCGCCTCATCGTCGCCCAGATGTTTCAGGAGAGCACCTTCAATCCCAAGGCCAAATCCTGGGTGGGTGCCCGCGGCCTGATGCAGGTAATGCCGGATACGGGCAAGCAGATTGGGGAAAAGAATCTGTTTGACCCCGAAAGTAGCGTACGCGCCGGTATCAAGTATCTGGAGTGGCTACATCGCAAGTTCGAAGACAAAGATATCAGCCCGGAAAATATGATGTGGTTCACCCTCGCTTCTTACAACGCGGGGCTGGGACATGTTTACGATGCGCAGGATCTGGCAGAGGAGAAAGGCTGGGATCGCAGGGTCTGGTTTAACAACGTGGAGAACGCCATGTTGTTACTGTCAGAGAAAAAATATTACGAGAAAGCCCGCTACGGTTACGCCCGGGGGCAGGAACCCTTTGACTACGTGCGCAAGATCCAGGCTCGCTTCCGCACCTATGTGGCATTGCTGGAAGACTATGAGCGCAGGCAGGAGGCGGAAACCGGCCTGCTGCTGGACCCGCTTTACCCGGAATACCTGCAACTTGCCAGCCTGGAATGTTGGCGGCAACCGCCGGTTGCCGCCATATGTCGATCAGCTGCAGTTGCCAGGCATTGAGGCAATCCAGGCTTCCAACAGCTCGGTGCCTTCTTCATGCACCAGGCTGCGCCCCAGTTCCGGCATCATGGCGCCGGGGCTGGTCGATTCCACTCGGAAATTCAAAATGGAATCCGAAGGGCTGCCGGGAACAATGGCAAACAGGCGATTGCCAGAGCCGGTGCCCGCTGCTACCGGTGGCTTACACACCCCCAGGCGACGCAGATCCTGCTCGGCACTGTGCAACATCAATCCGGAAGTGTCTGCGGCACCACTGGGGTTGTGGCAATGACCACAGTTGATGTCCAGATAAGAGCGCGCGCGCTCCTCAAGTGAAGCCGAGGTATCTCGGTAACTCACATTGTGTGGCACCAGTGCAAGTTCCGGCATACCACTCAGGTAGCCCGTCTGTTGCCAGAAGAGCAGCTGGTTCTCGGTGCCGTTCTGATAGGTGAATTCCTTGTTCAGGTGTCGGGCACGCGGACCTATGGGGCGGATCGCTTTTTGCGTGTGATTATCCGCATGGCAACCGGCACACTGGTTGGCATCGGGCACCACATAGGTAAACGCTTCACTGTCACCGCTCACATTGGTCAGCTGCAAGCGCTTGGCATCACCGGCAATTTCGAGCACGGCTTCGGTCTGAGCGTCGTTCCACACATACGGCAGGGCCTGCCAGCCGTCGTTGCGTTTTACCAGCAAGCGGGTTTCGATCAGCTTGACCTTTTTCAGGTTCAGGCCGCTTTCCGCGACCCCCTGAGCATAGTCCTGGGAATAATCATCGGTACGCAACACAGTACCATCCGCAGCCTGCGGGTAGTAAAAGGTCTTGCTGATGATGGTGCCCACCGGATACTCGAAATCCTGCTCCCCGTATTCCGCACTGCTGCCCTCTGGCATCCACACGGTACGCAACTTATGCGCATAGTCTGTAAACAGGGCGGTATTGAGGTCATAGGGCGTGACACCATCGTTTAGCGACAGCTTGCCGTCGATGGATTCCACTAAATGCCAATCACTCAGGTTATCCGGAACGCTATTGCGCTCGTGCAGTGTGACCGCGTCGCGGGGTGTACCACACCCCGCAAGTACCAGCGTCAGCACTGCGCCCCCTAACCAGCGGGGCAACAGCAACTTATGCATCGGCAACCTCATTGTTTGCGTGTTGCTCTTCCTGAGGTTTTTCCTGTTCGCTATCGAACTCGAGCACGACCTGTGGCAACTTTTTCAGGTTGCACTGGTGGGCAGAAAGGTCGGTAGTGATGTTTTTGTAGTTGTTTTGCATGTCCACATTGATGATGCCGACATCTTCGTTCTGGATGCAGAGCTTCAGGTTTTCCGGCAACTTGCCATCCACCATCTTCTTGCTGTCGATAGCGCCGTCCCAGAGTACGTCAGGCAGGCTTCCGGAGAGGCCGAATTTGGCGATCTTCAGCGCTTTCAGCTCCATGTGATCCGGAGAGGTGCCACCACCGGTAAAGGTGTTGTCGTAGATGTAGATACCTTCCGGGTAAGGGTCGAAGTTTTCCTGGGTAGACTTGTCGCTGTAGTAACCCGCCGCAAAATAGCTGCTCACAATCACATTGGCGGTATCGTTATCGGAAATTTCGTTGTTGAAGATTTCCACATTGTCATTGGAGTTGATCACGATACCGGAGCCCGCAGGCACCGCGGCAACTGGCGTGCCTTCGTGGCCAAAGTTTTCGTAATTGTTTTTGAAAACCTTGTTGTCATAGACGCGGGTACTGTGCCCCGGCTGCGGCAGGTTGGGCATATTGAATACCAGGATACCACCGGTATTATTGGTAGCGATGTTGTCGTAGACATCGGCACCGATGGTATTTTCAATCTCGATGCCGGCAACGTTAAACTCGGCCCGGTTGTTACGCACGATCACGTTGCGGGATTGCCCCACATAAATACCCGCATCGGAAGCGCCAATGGCCACGTTGCCTTCCAGCAAGGTATTTTCGGTCTGTACCGGATAAATACCGTAGGCACCATTCTCCGTTGCCGGGCCGTTGGTCCACTCTACGCGGATATTACGGATGATGATGTTTTTGCCTTCATTGACTTTCAGGGCATCGCCAATGGTGTCTTCAATGGCCAGTCCTTCGAGGGTGAAGTCACTGGCATTGACCAACAGGCCCTCGGCCCCCTGAATCTGGTCTTTAAAAGACAGGATCGTTTTATCCATGCCGGCGCCGCGGATGGTCACGCCGTCCACATTCAACGACAGGCTGCGATTCAGCTGGTAACGGCCTTCCGGAATCTCAATCACATCGCCGGGCTGAGCCTGGATCAGCTGCTTGAGCAGTTGCTTCTGGAAATCCGCGGAAACGCTCGCCGCGGCCGTATCTGCGCCCTTGCTGGTGCCATTGTCCTGAGAACAGGCGGCCGCCAGTGCTGTGAGTAGAACCACACCCAGTTTCATTGGTGCTTTCATGGAATCTCCCGCTTTCCTTTATGTTTTTTTTGACTGTTATGTTTGTTTTCTTACACGTTAAGTGCGCTTTTCGTGCGCGGCCCTACTCCCGATTCGGGCCCCTGGCGGCCACAGCGGCATCTACCACTACCGTTGGTTTCGTGACTATTCTGGTTGCCCCATTATTAATTAGTACGTTTGTACCAATTTAAAAGCGCAGAACACGTCGACTGCCATTGGCCGGATAGTATCCAATGCCCAAAAAGGCAGCAACAGACAAACGGGAACCCTGTCTCGTTTTAACCAGACTATTTTTGACTGCCAAGTCGAAAATTGACAGTGGCCGGGTCCCCGAGGATCCCCTCCACCCACACATACGACAAAACCCGCACAGGCCCAGCCTGTGCGGGTTTTCATTTACCGGGAAACGTAATTCCCAGGCCAGTCTGGCCTAAATCACCAACGGGTAAACCACTAGTGCTGGAATACCGGTGCCGCCACAAAGCTCCAGAAGAGTACCGTCGCCACCATCACGACCACCGCCATGACCAGGCACACAGTGACTACGGCACTGGCAAACAAGAAGCCACGCTCTTCGGAAACATTCAAGACAATGGGAATACCCACGTACAGCAGGTACACCGCGTAGGCGACGGCCAGAGTAGCTAACAGGATATCCAGCCACAGAACCGGGTAGAGGCCCGCTGCACCGGCGATAAAAATGGGCGTTGCGGTAAAGCCCGCAATAACCATGCCCTTCATGGGATGGCTTTTTGCACCGTAGGTTTTTGCCATCCAGTGAATAAAGTAGCCGACGGCAATCACCGCAAGAATCATGGTGACGTAGAAGACGGCAACCAGGGACAGGGCGCTATCACTGGTCAGCGTGCGTATTTGTCTGCCGCTACCAATGTTCCAGCCGATTTCCGTGGTGCCAAAATACCAGCAAAGCGCCGGCAACAACGCCAGTACGATGACGTAAGGAATCTGACGGTTGAGCCCTTTTTCAGACATGCCGGCAATTTCCTGCCACTGCCTACGAGGTTGCACCATCAGGCCATAGAGATGATTCAGCATTCCCATTCTCCTCACTCGCGAGGAACCCGGCTTTTGGCCGTAAGGGAGAACCTTTTCAGGAGCCACAGACTCCTGTGTCTCAAATTGATCTGGATACTACTTGTCAAAGTGAGGGATACCGCCAAAGGCTTTTCCCAACAGTTCCAGTTTTTTATTCGCATTTAATTTGCGTATTGCTCACGCATCAACTGCGCGAACGCCAGCGTCAAAACAACAGATACCGGTTTTTATCCCCGCGGGTAATTATTTTCGCGGCATCATTTTGAAGCACTATAAATTTGTAACACCTCGGTCATGCAAGTCAACGTACCGGTAAGAAAAGGGACAAATAAAAACGCGGTCGTTTCCGCAGGAAACAACCGCATTCTAAGAAGTGCTACCGAAACACTCGAAGGGGCTTGTGAAGACTTCAACTGGCGGCTTTATTTGCCGCGAGGCGATGTAATCCGCCAGTCTTTTTGCCCGCCCGAAAAATGATGCGTCAGACGTTCACCGGTGGCACTTTTTGCATCCACCCGAAACGGTCTTCCGCGCGACCTTCCTGAATATCCAGAAGTGCCCGCCGCAACTGATCCGCAATCGGACCCGGGGCCTGGCCAAGGCGATAGCGCTGTTCACCATCGCCCAGCTCGCTGATGGGGCTGACAATGGCAGCAGTACCACAGGCAAATGCTTCACTGCAGGTGCCCGAAGACACCAGCGCCAACAGGTCGTCGATGTCCATTTCCCGCTCGTACACCTCGATCCCCAGATCCCGGGCTAGGTCCAGCAGGGAATCCCGGGTAACCCCTTCGAGAATCGATCCATTCAATGCCGGCGTGTGCAGGGCACCATCCATCACCGCAAAGAAGTTCATACCCGACAGCTCGTCAATGGTGTGGCGGTTGCCAGGGTTCAGCCACAGGGACTGGTCATACCCCCGCTCCTTGAGGCGCGCGATGCTCAATAGGGAGGCCGCATAGTTGCCGCCGACCTTACTGTCGCCGGTACCACCCACGGCAGCACGGCTGTCTTCCCGCTCCACCCACAAGCGCATATTGCCCGCATGGTAGGCCTCAGAGGGACTGGCAATGACATAAAACTCGTAGGCGCGGCTGGCCGTTACCGAAAAATCCGGCTGGGTACCCATCAGGAATGGGCGAAGATACAGGGATTCACCGCTATTGCCGGGAATCAGATTGGCGCAATGAGCGGCCACTGACTCTACCGCTGCCATAAACAGCGCCTCGGGAACCGGTGGCATGCACAGACGCTCGGCAGAGTGGGCCATGCGGGCCGCGTTGCGCTCAGGACGGAACAGACCCACGCCATCACCGTAGCGGTAGGCCTTCAAACCTTCAAAGCAGGATTGGGCGTAATGCAGCACCTTGGCGGCAGGGTCCAGGGCCAGAGGGCCGTAAGGGACCAGCTCGCCATCGCTCCAGCGACCGTCCTGAAAACGTGCCCGAAACATCACCGGGGCCATGACGGTACCAAACCCCAGCCTTTCCGGCATTTCATAGCCTCTCAGGCTGGCAATGGCTTCAGGTTGTATTTTTATGCTCACAAAGCTCTCCCACTGAAAGTGCACAGAATCAGATCAAACCAGCGGATTATGGCGTGAATCGACGCCCAATCCAAATACAGATACCACAGCAGCAACAAAATCAGCAACAAATGATAGATCAAAGATCAGATTATAGGATGATCATCGCAGGCCTACGGCATTACCGACAAGCACCCTTCCATCAGCGCCTGACTCAAAATTCTGCCGCAGTCAGCGCCGCTTCGGTTTACCCGCGGCTCGTCACTTGGTTTGCCACTTGTAGACCCCGTTAACAACAGAGTGGCGCGCACGGCTCTAGATGCGCGACAACGCGGACAGAAATTCCCACCTCCTTAAAATTAATGGCACGGGGTTTTGTGCGATCGGCGATTAAATCCCTCTCCCCTTCCGCCGGGCTGCCAGACTCAATGCATCCCTGAAATCGACTCTCTGCCTGCGGTATTACTTCGGTTTTCAGTAGCAGCCAAACACCAGAAACAATAGCGTCATCGACCTCTGGCGCCCTTCCCCACTCGCAGAATCAATGGGGCGAAAGTTCGTTGGCTATACTCAAAATACATGGACGGTGTCTGCCAAATGCAAGGGAATCCAATGCCATTTTTTGGCTTGCGACGCCCTCGCAGAACCAAAGTCCAGCGTCGATATCGACAACACACCGGGCAACCGGCAGGAAAGTGAACGAACCACACGTCAGGGAGAGAGTTTCCGTGCAACCGGAGTTGTAGCGCGGCCGCCGTATGGCAGCCCTGCAAACACCGGAAGAGTCGCGGAGTTCGAGCTTGCTCGCACATCTGTCACCAGGTTGCGGACAGGTCAGGCACAACATGGAATGGAAGTGGTTCAATCGTGACACAGACAGAATCCAGCAACTTATTTGCTATCGGCTTGATGTTTACAGCCTCAGCTCTGCTGTGTGGCTCTGTTATGGCAGATGAAGTATCTGCCCTCGACTCTGCCCTAAACAATGCCAAGGCTCCGCCGGCTGCCTATATAGAGGCCGCCTCAAAACCACTGGAGAAACCCAAGCGACAGCTGCGTCCGTCAAAAGCAGCCGACGACTACCGTCAGCGTATTGAAGACATGGAGGCCGAATACGGTGCCTACGGCGCCGGTATCGATGAACAACTGATGGGGCTTGGCAGTGCACTCCAGCGCAGTGGCGCCCACGAAGAAGCCATTGCGGAATTTCGCCGCGCCATGCTGATCAACCGGGTCAACGAAGGGCTCTATTCCCTGAACCAGGTACCCATGATCGAGCGCATGATCGAAAGCCAGATTGCGCTGAACCAGTGGGAGGATGCCAACGACAACCACGAATACCTGTTCTGGTTGCACGCAAAAAATTACGGAGAAAAAGACCCCCGCATGCTGCCAATCATCAATCAGTTGAGCAGCTGGCACTTACAGGCATACATTGATGAGCAGGGCGCGACCTTGTTCGAACACCTGATCAATGCCACCAATTTGTACGCCCTGGCGGTCGATATCATTTCGCAGAATTTCGGTGCCAATGATTTGCGCTTGGTGGAAGCACTGCGGGGACTGAAGGCCACTAACTACTACCTGGCGACATATTCCGGTGAGCCCCAGGAGGCGGTGGTGATCAACACCAATTTTGCGGGCGGTGGCATGCCGCCGGATCGCCGTGCACAGCTGGATCACTACCGGATGAACAGCTTCAGTTCCGGTAAAACGGCGATCACCAAAATCATGGATGTCTACCAGAAAAATCCGGCATCACCGCCGGCGGCCTCAGCCAAGGCCAAAGTAGAGCTGGGTGACTGGTACATGATGTTCAACAAGTGGCATTCCGCGCGCAAGACCTACGGCGAGGCCTATCAGGCACTGTGGGACAACGGCGCAACCAACCGGGAAATAGACGATATTTTCGGAAGACCGGCGGCCCTGCCCACCCTGCCGTTGCTGGATGAGGACAGAGAGGCACTGGCCAATTCCTATGTCACCGTGTCTTACGATGTAACGGCGTTTGGCAAGGCGCGCAATATTCAGATCATCAGCGCACAGCCGGAAGACAAGGTCAGCATCCGTTCGCGGGTGCGCAATGTTCTCAAGCGGGCAAAATTCCGCCCCCGCTTTGAAGACGGTGAGCCGGTTGAAACCACCGGCATCGTGCAGAAATTTGTCTTTGACTGATTGAACGTAGATTTTAAGGAAAGGGACTGTGTTCGACTGATGTAACGAGGTTGGTTGGATTTCGTAACGGGTTTGGAAAAACTGGCAGTAAAAGGGTTTTGCCACCTAAACCTCAACGATTGAAAACTGTCGAACAGACATACAGCAACAGCGGGTCGTCGTGTTTCACGGCGACCCGTGAACGCATCAGGAGAAAGCTAATGGCATTACGGAAGATCGCAAACCGCTTTACCCCCGCATCCGCGGCCAAGCACAAACTGCGCTGGCACACCCTGGCGTCCGTGGTCGTACTGGCGGCGGTTATTAGCGGCTGTAAAAACCAGCAGACGCAACAGCAGCCTCCTGCGCAACCATCACAGTCCAAATCGAGCTCTTCGAGTTCTTCACAATCGCAGTCGCAATCACAGTCGTCCAGCTCCTCAAGCAGCCAGTCCAAATCGAGCCCATCGACGGCCAGCAGTATGCCCTCGCCGAGTTCGCCCAGTAGCAGCAGCCCGAGCATGTCGACCGCCAGCAGTAGAGCGCAACCCAATACTTCGATGCCCAGTATCGAATCCGGCGACCGCTCCAGTCAGCAGGCCAGCACCGCATCGTCCCGCAATGGCGAAGAGTCACAGCGCCGCTCGCGCTCATCCAGCAGCAGCGCAGAAGATCCTACCGCCAGCAACAATCCGTCGACGCCGGTCTCCAGCGACTCGGACCGCCGTCCCGACGAATCCCGTATGCCACCGGATCCTTCCTCCAATAGCGAGGGGGAGCCGCCGGATGAAATCGATTTTTCGGAAGAACAGCAGACCGCCAGCAGCTCGTCGTCCAGTTCTTCCAGCAGCGCTTCAAGCAGCTCTTCTTCGAGCAGCAGTTCGTCCAGTAGCGCATCCGCGAGTAGTGCCAGTGCCTCCAGTAGTGCACCGAGCAGTGCTTCCAGTAGCTCGCCATCCAACAGCTCCCCGTCCAATAGTTCGCCCGCGAGTGCCCAGGCATCCGCCAGTGGTGGTCCTTCTGGCGGTGGCGCCCCGGCCAGTGCATCCAGCGCCGGCAGCCCCCCGAGCGGCGGCAGCTCGGCACCCAATGAAGCGCCCATGAGCAGTGCGGAACGGGTCGCGGAGTTGGAGGGCCAGTTTGAATCCACCATGGCCAGTTACGACGGCATGATTCTGCGCGAGCGGGACTATGTGCGTAACCGCCCGGCCTCCGCCGAGGAAGAAGCCGCCGCGGAGGATGCAGTACCCCCGGGTGAATCCCTGGAGGACCTGATTGCCACCGCTGAAGAGGAGTTTGGTGGCCAACCGCCGGCAGGAAGTGGCGAGGGCGGTGAAGGCGGTGGTCCGGAGCAGAACAATTCCAGCGGCCAGGCAACAGGTCCAGGCCTGCCAACCAAGGGCCGTAAGGGCGAATTCAACCACACCAATACCGCCACGGTGGTACCCGCAGATATCCCCTCCGGGGACGACGACGATGTAGTCGCCCGCCAGATTCGCGAGGCGGCCATGCGCGAGTCCGATCCGGAACTGCAGGAAAGACTCTGGGAAGAGTATCGGAAATATAAAAAATCTCAGAAATAAGGATGAGCAATCATCAGGGAGAGTAGTTCTATGTTTTTCTCACACACACGCACAACATTGTGCAGTCTGGTAGCCGGCCTGCTGGTGCTGACCGGCTGCACTACCACCGAAGTCCGCACTACCGCCTATACACCGCTCACGGTAGAAGACGCGACCATTGCGGAAAACCGTCTGCTGGATGTGGGCATAGTGCAGTTCAACGCGGGGCTTGAACAGGAGGAAGCACCGGAAGAGGATGACCTGGTCTTTCCGGAACTGCGCCGCGCAGAATCGCGCTATATCGCAGTGACGCTCGCCGGTGCCGTGCAATCCAGTCAGGGCTGGGGCGCGGTGCGGGTAATTCCCAGCGAACGCACCAATATCGATGTCACGGTAACTGGCACCATTGTGCAGTCCGACGGTGAAACCCTGACCGTAGATGTCACGGTGGTCGATTCCCGCGGCCAGGTATGGTTTACCAAGCAGTACACCGAGCAGGCATCACACTATGCCTACGACCGCAAACACCCCACAGAGGGCGACGCCTTCCAGGGCGTGTACAACCGGATTTCCAATGACATGCTGGTGTACCGGCAGCAACTGTCCAACGAATACATCGCCGAGTTGCGCACCATTTCTGAGATCAAGTTTGCTCGCAGTTTTTCGCCCGGCGCCTTTGACCGCTATCTGGTCGAGGACGACAAAGGCCTCTACCAGCTCACCGCCCTCCCCGCCAACGACGACCCCATGTTGATGCGGGTACGCCAGATCCGCGAACGGGATTATCTGTTTGTGGATACGCTGCAAGGATATTACGACACCTTCGTAAAAAGCATGGAAATGCCCTATCAGGAGTGGCGTGCCATGAGTTACGAAGAAGTGAAAGAAATGCGCGAACTGAAACGCAAGGCCCGCAATAACACCATCATGGGTGTCGCAGCCATTGTCGGCGGTATTGCCGCAGCCGGAGCCGGCGGTGGCGCGGCGCGACAGGCCGGCAATGTAGCAGTAGCTGGCGGTGGCTATCTGGTGAAAAGCGGCTTCGACCGCCGTTCCGAAGCCAAGATGCATATCGAGGCACTGCAGGAACTGGGCGATTCCATGGAAGCCGAAGTTGAGCCACGTATTGTCGAGCTGGAAGACCGCACCGTTACGCTCTCCGGCTCGGTGGAGAACCAGTACCGCCAGTGGCGCGAACTGCTGAAGGAAATTTATCAGGCAGAAACCGGCGGTATGCGCGATATTTAAAATTGTCTGGGCGCTGCCTTTTCTGTCGGAAAACAGCCCGCAACCAGATCTGTGACCCGGTACCGGCACCAGGGACTTGGTGCCGGTAAATGCAAAATAACAGCGAACAGTGCGGAAAAACCATGCAACACCGCGATCCATCATCGGAAGATCAGTCTTATATTCAGCCCGCCGACTTTTCCTTCGGAGGTGAATCCCAGCCCGATAGCCCCGGGGAAAACACGCACGCCAACCAGTCCGCTCAAGCAAAGCGGTCCAGCGCAAGTGGCAGGCTCACACCGATATTACTCGGAGCAGGCACACTGACCGCCCTGATCGGCGTCTTCTGGGTGCTGCCTCAGGTGGTGGAGCCGCCGGAAATCCCGGTAAGCGCAACGGTCGCCAAGGATGCATCAGGCACGGCAACAACCGCAAAATCCGCGAACAAAATAGAGGAATCGCCTTTTAGCGAAGCGGAGATTACCCAGCAGCGCCGGGATGTCCAAAAGGTACTGCAGGAAATTCTGCAATTGCAGGAAGAGCTGTTGGAGCGAAAAGTGGAAACCTGGGCGGCGGAAGAGTATTTCGCCGCACGCACCCTGGCGGAAGAAGCGGATGGTATCTACCGCCAGCGCAAATTCATGCAGGCGCTGGAACAGTACCGCCAGGCACTGGCCGGCCTGCAACAGCTGCGCGATAGTATTCCCGAGCGGATTGAATCACACCTGGCTGCCGGTCACAGCGCTCTCGATACCGGCGATGCCGCGGCGGCGAGCAAAGCCTTCGACCTGGTCCTGACCATTTCCGAAGAGCACCCCCGCGGCACCAGAGGCAAGGAGCGCGCAGCGCTTCTGCCCGAAGTGTGGCCGCATTTTACCGCCGGTAAAGAGGCCTTTTCCGACAATGCACTGGATACCGCCAAAGCCGAACTGGAACAGGCACTGAGTATCGATGGTGATACCGAAGCCGCCAAAGCACTGCTGCCACAGGTGACCGCTGCGATTCTTGAGCGAGACTATAGCGAAGCCATGTCCGCCGGCTATAGCGCTATCGCCGACAATGATTTCGACAAAGCGAAGAATTTTTTCGCCAAGGCTAAGCAGCTAAAACCGCAGGCCAGTGATCCCGACGTGGGTATAGCGCACGCCAACAATGGTATCGCCCAGGCCAAAATCGATCGGCTGTTTGCCAGTGCCGCTGAAAAGGAACAGCTTGAGGAGTGGCACAAGGCCGCAGAAAAATATCGCAAGCTGATTGCCCAGGACAGCAGCCTGGTGGAAGCACTTACCGGCAAAGCCCGCTCGGAAGCGCGCGCGAAACTCGACGACCAGCTGCAGGAGCTGCTGGCGGATCCACTCACCCTGGGCCAGGGCGCGCGCAATAAGCATGCCCGTAAAATTCTCGCGGACGCGCGCGCGCTCAAGACGGACACACCTCGCCTACAAAACCAGATCGACGCACTCGAATCCGCACTGACGAAATCCCTGATACCCATTACGGTTTTATTGCAATCGGATGCCAGCACCCAGGTCACCATTTACCACGTTGGCAAACTGGGTAATTTTTCCGAGCGCGAGATAGCGCTAAAACCAGGCCGCTACACCGCAGTGGGTACGCGCCAGGGATACCGCGATGTACGACAAGAGTTTGTCGTTGATCCTACCGGTGAGTCGCCTACGGTCACCATCCAGTGTGCAGAAAAAATTAACAGCGCCAATAACTCCTGAGTATTGAACCCACACCCCGCGGACAGATCAAAAAGCACACAGATTCACCACTGACTTGTGGTTTTCTGAGGTAACTGTCCGCGGCTTCCACCGCTGATTTTTCTGACCAGCCAACCATTTCCTCTGTCACTCAATGGTCATTTTGCACCAGCTTTTTTCCCCCTTTGCGATGCGCGAGCGCGTTTCGGTGGAGTGGACGAAAGTGTCGCCCCAGTGTCGGGAAAACAGAAAAATCAACGCCAAAAACGCCCCCGTTCAGGCTGCAATCGCCAGAGCGGGCTAAGCTGAAATGCGCGGCTCCATCTTTGGCTCTCCACCTGAACCGGCAGTGTTCCGGTGCGCCAAAGACCAGGACAAAGGAAGTCCGGAAAACAGAGCCTACGGAAAATCAATAAGTACGCAGTAACAGGAAACCATAAATGACAGCCAAGGAAGCGGTTCCCGTTCGCGACAGCGAGCCGGCCAACGAAGATGCGTCCGTCATCCAGCCGATTGGATTTACCCCTGCTCCGGTGACCTCCGGTGGCAATAAACTGCTGCTTTCCCCCAAAGCGATTGCCGTCGCCACCTGTTTGTTACTCGGCGCACTGATGTTGATTTACCTGTTGGTCGCGCGCTCACTGATATTTGAAACCCAACCGGCGGACGCGAAGGTTTCCGTCAGCGGTATGGCTCTTGCTCTTGGCGACGGCCACCTGGTTCTCCCGGGCCACTACAGCTACACCGTATCCGCCACCGGTTACCTACCCCAGAGCGGCGAAGTAGAAGTCAGCAGTGACAGCAACAGCCGCCATGCGGTCAAACTGGAGCGCCTGCCCGGTCATCTGCGGGTGGTTACAGAGCCACAGGTACCGGTACGGGTTCTGGTCAACGGAGCCGAAGTGGAAAGCAGCGAAGGCCTGGCCGAATCCATTCCTGCCGGCCGCAAGCGCATTACCATTCTCACCGAGCGCTACCTGCCATTCAGCAAAGAAATTGAAATCGAAGGCCTGGACAACACCCAAACCCTCACCGCCAACCTGCGCCCCGCCTGGGCCAATGTGCACATCACCAGCACCCCTGCAGGCGCGACCGTCAGCGTAGAAGGGCGAATTCTTGGCACCACGCCGCTGACAGCGGAGCTGGTGCAAGGGGATCGGGTGGTAGAGGTATCGCTACCACAATACAAAACCGTACAACTGCCGGTACCGGTCACTGCCGGTGTGGACCAGACACTGGCAACCGTGGATCTCGCTGCGGCCGATGGCACTCTGCGCGTCGCCAGCAACCCGCCTGGCGCGAGTGTTACCGTGGATGGCGAGTACCGCGGCCAGACACCGCTGGATTTGGCGCTGGCATCCAACAGCCGCCACCAGCTGCGCTTCTTTATGGATGGCTACAGCACCGTGGAACGGTCCGTGGATGTACGGGCCGATGACCTGCAGGACATGCATGTGGAGCTGACCGCCGTGTTCGGCCAGGTATCGATCACCAGCAGCCCCGCAGAGGCCCAGGTCTTTATCGACGGCAAGCTCGTCGGTACCGCGGGACAAACCTTCACCCTTCCTACCCGCAGCCACAATATCACCGTGCGCAAGGCGGGCTACGAGGATTACACCACCACCATCGTGCCCTCCAGCAAACTCAAGCAGAGCGTGCGCGCGGTTTTGCTGACCGGCGAACAGGCACGCTGGAGCAATGTCGCTGCGGAAATTACCCACGGTGCCGGCGGCAAAATGCTGCTCATGCGGCCCAACGCAAAATTCACCATGGGCTCCTCCCGCCGCGAACAGGGCCGACGCGCCAATGAAGTGTTGCGCAAAATTTCCCTGACACGGCCTTTCTATATCGGCAGCACCGAGGTTACCAATCGCGAATACCGCCGCTACCAGCGCATGCATTCCTCCAGCCACACCAATGGTGTCAGCCTCGATAATGACAGCCTTCCGGTGGTCAATATCAGCTGGAATGACGCCGCCCTCTTCTGCAACTGGTTGAGCGCTCGCGATGGTTTGAAAGAGGTTTACCGGGCTGAACGGGGACGCGTGGTCGGCTTCGATGCCAGCGCCAATGGCTACCGTATGCCCACCGAGGCAGAGTGGGCCTGGGCCGCACGGTACGAACGCGGTGCCATGCGCAAATTCCCCTGGGGTGAATCCTTACCCGTGGGCAAAAACTCCGGCAACTTCGCCGACAGCAGCGCCGGCCAGATAGTGCCTGCGGTGCTGCGCACCTACAACGACAGATATGCAGCAACCGCCCCGGTTGCCAGCTTCAGTCCCAACCCAATTGGTCTGTTTGATATGGGCGGTAACGTGTCGGAGTGGATACACGACCTCTATACCGTCGGCACCGGCCTGTCCCTGAAAGAAGAGGAAAACCCCGTGGGTCCGCAAGATGGCGACTACCACGTAGTGCGCGGTTCCAGCTGGAAGCACGCGGGGCTCACCGAGCTGCGCCTCTCCTACCGCGACTACGGTGCCGAACCCCGGGACGATATCGGTTTCCGCATCGCGCGCTGGATTAATTAACGGGCCTGAATGGCAGTCTCCAGACAAAATCCGGAGCAATGGTTATGGCGAGGAAAGTATGTTGAAGATAGCGCGTGTTTTCACCCTGCCCGGCGTCTTGCTACTGGCGCTGTCGGCGCCGGCACTGGGTGCCGAGGAGAACGCAGAGGAAAGCGCAAAAGAGAGCGTAAAAAAGAGCACAGAAGAATCGGCAAATACGGAAGTTATCGCGCAGCCGGTCTCGGTCGCCAAGAAAAAGCCTGCGCCCAAGATTCGGGCACAAAGCGCAGAGAGTGCCGATAGCTACGAAGCATCGGAAGAAGTATCGGAAGACCTGGCGGTCTCCTACCCGGTGGATATCTAACCCGGGGAGCCGGTAATTGGCTGCCATCGGACCGGCAGCTGGCTCCACGATCAACCACAGGTAGAACGCAGACCGAACACTAACAGACCGAATATCAATAGACAGAGCAATACCCGGGCCCTTTGCCAAAGGAATGGCCCTACAAAAAAGCGGGAAATCCCATGAAATTCAAATCTTCAGATTTTGTCTTCCAGCTGTTTGCCCTGCTCGGGGCCATCATCCTGGTACACGCCATTTACGTTGCCATTATCCGCCCCAACGCCGATGCACTGATCGCAGAGCAGATGGCCCGGGAAGAGGCCGGAGAGACCTACATACAGCAGCGCTCGCTGTACATCGTGATGCGCGACTACGAACAGGAGGCCTGTTTCGTGCTGATGCTCTGGGCCATGGCCATTATGGGCTTGAAGGCCCGGCGCAGCATGCGCGAACGCAAGCTGCTGGACCAGGCACTGCTGAATGTGAGCGAGGGAACCCCCATCCTGCCGGAAGATGCCCGGGATCTATCGCGACCGATACAGGCCTTGCCGGAAGAGGAGCGCAATTTTCTGCTTCCCCGCGCACTGCTCACCGCACTGCAGCGATTCGGTTCAACGCGCAATGTGGCCGCCGTTTCCAACTCGGTAAAAGAGGTATGTGAAACCGAAGGGGATCGCCTCGACAGCGAGCTGGCCATGGTGCGCTACATCACCTGGGCCATCCCCTCCATCGGGTTCATCGGCACCGTACGCGGTATCGGCGAGGCACTGGCGCAAGCACACCGCGCGGTAGAGGGCGATATCGCCGGGGTAACCGTGAGCCTGGGTGTGGCCTTCAACTCCACGTTTATCGCCCTGGTGATCAGTATCGTGATCATGTTCTTTACCCACCAGCTGCAACTGATGCAGGAACGCCTGGTGCTGGATACCCAAAATTATTGTGACAACAAACTGCTGCGCTTTTTGAAAGTCAGCTAACGCCAGAGGCGAACACGATTACGGCGACCTGAAACGCCCCCCGGAACAATCCGCAGGTATCCAGGGAAACGGATACCCGGCACTTAAACAGGAGCTCCCATGAGCAAAGGTGTACTGGAAATCAACGACTGCGGCCTGCGTATTTTTGATGGCACCAACGAAGTGGTGGAGAGCCCCGGGGTAGCCATCATCAACAACCGCGAAATTTTAACCGGCACCGCCGCACTGATGCGCGCCCGCAGCCACCCCACACAAGTCAATCACCAGTTCTGGCGCCGTCTCAGCCTGGAGTCGGTAAAGTCCGACAACTCTGGTTGCCGCCATCATGCAGACCTGGCCTTCTGCCACCTGAAAGAAATCGCCGGCCTGTGCGACCTGCCGGATGAAATTGCCCTGGCAGTACCCGGCAACTTTACCCGGGAACAGCTGGCGCTACTGCTTGGCGTGGTGAAAGAAAGTCCGTTCAACTCAGTAGCTCTGGTGGATACCGCCACCGCCTGTATCGGCAGTTGCGCACCGCGGGGGATTCACCTGCATATTGAACTACACCGCCACCAGACGCTGGTCAGTCGCATTGCGGTACACGAGCAAGCGGAATTGGATATTGCAGAAACCGTTACCGACGCCGGCCTGCAGCACTTTCAAGAGGCCTGGGCTCGAATTTTTACCGATGCCTTCATCATGCAGTGTCGCTTCGACCCCCTGCACTCTGCAGAAGCCGAACAGCAACTGTACGACATGCTCCCCCAGTGGATTGCCAAAGCCATGCGCCAGGGCGAGGTGATGGCGGAACTGGATGATCGCACGGCCAAGGTCAGCCTGCGCCAGTTACAGGACGCGAGCACGCCGATTCTGTCCCGGGTACGCGCGATGATTGAAAATCTCGCGGAATCCAACAGCGTGGTATTCGTTTCACACCGCTGGGCGGAAATTCCCGGCGGCGCGCAACTGGCAGAGCGCATTCACCTGTTGCCCCACAATGCCGTGGCTCAAGCGATAGAACAGCGCTGGCAGGAAATTCACAGCGACAGTGGCAACCTGCGCCTGGTTACGGTAGTGAGCGCGGCACCCGCCGACGAAATTGCCATTCAGGTGAATGCCGCCGCGGAGGCCGGTGCCACCCACCTGCTCTACGGCCATCGCGCCCTTGCGGCACAGCAACCGCTGTTTGTGAGCTGGCAGGAAGGGAAATTCAATGTCACGCCAACGCCCCCCAGCCACCCCGCAGCCACCATCACCAATCATGCCGGGCGCCTTGCCCTGCGGGTCGATGCGGGCGCAGAGCTGATGTTGAACGGCGAGCAGATTGCCGCCCCCGTCAACCTCACCGCAGGGGATCGCATCGGCGTGGCGAACTTTGAAGACGTAATTACTGCGATCAGTGTGGAGCACTATGGCGCGTAAAAACCGGCGGTTTACCACCTTCAGCCTGTCGTTCCTGGACATCATGTCCTGCGGCTTCGGCGCCGTAGCATTGATCTTCCTGATCATCAAACACGGCTCCGACCACGACATCGAAGCTGAAAACCTGGACCTGTCGGCAGAAGTGAACCTGCTGCAGGAAGAAGTCCAGTTCGGCCGCGAGCACATGGTGCTGGCGCGTAACACCCTGGACACCACCAGCGACGAACTGGCCACTACCCAAGGGCTGGCGCGACGCATCATGGAGCAGATTGAAGAGGTTAAAGGCAACATCGCCGAAGTCGATAGCAGTACCGATGAAATGGATATTGCGCGCCTACAGGACAAGCTGAAGAAGCTTGAACAGGCGAAAAAACAACTGGAAGAAGAAAACAAAAAGCTCGGCAACAATGTGCGCAAATTTGTCGGCGATGGCGACCGCCAATACCTCACCGGGTTGCGCCTCGGCGGCGATCGTATCCTGATATTGCTGGATTCTTCCGCCAGTATGCTGGGGGATGAACTGATCAAGGTGATCCGCACGCGCAATATGTCGGACGCGGTAAAACGGGACACGGAAAAATGGCGTCGCGCTAAACAGACAGTGTCCTGGCTGGTGTCGCAGTTTCCACAAGACAGCCAGTACCAGATCTACACTTTCAATACCGGGTTTCGCGCCGCCATCGTCGGTACCGAAGACCGCTGGCTGAATGTGGACGACCGTGGGCAAATGGACAACGCGATCAAGGCCCTCGACACCGTAGTCCCGGAAAAAGGCACCAGCCTGGAGCGGATTTTTAACGCCGTGAACAGCATGTCGCCACTGCCGGATAATATCATCCTGATCACCGACGGTCTGCCGACACAGGGGCTCAAAGCACCCCGCGGCAACACAATTTCCGGCAAGGAGCGCCTCAAGTTATTCCGCAGCGCGGTCAAGGCACTGCCCAAGAGTATTCCGGTCAATGTGATCCTGGCCCCCATGGAAGGCGACCCCTTCGCCGCCAGTGAATACTGGAAGCTGGCCATGGAAACCCAGGGCTCTTTCCTCGCACCCTCAAAGGACTGGCCATGAGCAAGAGACGCAACAAGCGGCAACAGGAAGAGTTCAGCATCTCTTTCCTCGACGTCATCTGCTGTGGGTTTGGCGCCATCGTTTTGCTGCTGATGATCGCCAAAACCGTTGAACCCATCGTGCTTGAGGAAGCGGAAATTGACCTGGACGGCCAGGTACAGGAACTACAGGAACAACTGGCGGAAATTCGCGGCGAGACCACCATCCTCAACCGGGATCTCAATGCCAAAAAAGAGCAGCTGGATATAGAAACCAAACGCATCGCCAAACTGAAAGGCGAACTGGAAACCCTGCACGCCCTGTACGCCAGAAAAACCGAGGGCGAAAGTGAAGAAGGCAAACTGAAAGGCGAACTGACCATCGCCCTGCAAAGCATGACCGAGGAAATGAAGCGGTTGCTGGGAGAGAACTACCAGCGCAAGAACAATGTCATCGGTGGTATCCCGGTGGATAGCGAGTATGTGCTGTTCATCATCGACACCTCCGGCAGTATGTTCAACTACGGCTGGGACCGCATGATCGAGGAGATGGTCAACACCCTGAACCTCTATCCCAACGTCAAGGGCATCCAGGTGATGAACGATATGGGGGACTATATGTTCTCCAATTATCGCAACAAGTGGATTCCGGATACACCCGGACGCCGCAAGGCAGTACTCGATCGCCTGCGCTCCTGGAACCCATTCAGTAATTCCAGCCCGGTGGAAGGCATCCAGAAAGCGGTCAGAACTTTTTACGACCCCAACAAAAAAATCAGCATCTATGTACTGGGTGACGAGTTTACCGGTAAATCGATCCGCAACGTGATGATGGCGGTAGACCGGGTGAATGCACAGCGGGGCGAAAACGAACGCATGGTACGCATTCACGCCATCGGCTTCCCGATCCAGTTTTCACGGCCGCTACACCTGCAGACCACCGGCCTGCGGTTTGCCGCCCTGATGCGTGAGCTGACCTATCGCAATGGCGGCACCTTTGTAGGACTGAACGACTTCCGTTAGCGGGATGCAATTGAAAAGGGGTTGCCAGCAACCCCAGAGAGAAGCCCTGGAGCTCATCATGAATCGCTTGTTAAATGGACTTGGCGCGATCAATAAAACAACCCGGCTCGGCCGACTGGCAAGCCTAGCACTGCTGTCGATCTTACTGGCGGCCTGCGCGCACACCGTTGCCGTCGACGGCGAATTTCCCGCACCCATCGGCAGCCCTCACCCACTGACGGTGGGCGTCTACCTGAGCGATGACTTCCGCAAATTCACCTATAGCGAAAATCGCGATGACCGCGATGAGTGGAACATCGACACCGGGCGCGCACAGAAAAACCTGTTCGAAACCGTACTCGGTTCCATGTTTAAAGAGACCATCAATCTCGCCCAGTATCCTTCTAATCTCCCACAAGGACTGGACCTGGTCATTGTGCCGGAGGTGCGCGAACTGCAATTCACCATGCCGCGGGAAACCCGGGTCAATATTTTCGAGGTGTGGATCAAATACGATATGCACGCCTACAACCAGCAGGGCGACTCTGTGGCCGAATGGGTGATCACCGCCTACGGAAAAACCCCTACCGCCTTCCTCAAGTCACAGGAGGCTGCACTGGCGCAGGCCATCAATGTAGCCCTGCGGGATGCGGGTGCGACCCTGTACACGGGCTTTAACCGGGTGCCGGAACTACAGGCATTTATTGCCGATAAGCAGCGCGCCCTGAGCATGCAAACGGAAATTAACGAGTAACGGCATATTGAGAGGTGCGCGGTAACGGCCCACTTCTCACTCGAAAATGGAACAAGGTTCCAAGGAGTCTACCGGTGAAGTTTCTGACCCTGATGTTTTCCCTATCCCTGCTGGCTTTGTTTAGCAGTGGTTGTACCACCGTGGTAATCGATGAGTACCGCCGCAGTTCCGGCGAGCTGGCGCTGGGAGATTCCGTGGTAATTCTCGGTCGCCGTCATTCCAGTGATTACGAAACCGAACCAGACCTGATTTCCTGTGTGGGCAATACCCTCCACAACCCCAAGGCCGGGGTCAATATCATTCCCGAACAGCAGTTTGTGGACGCACTCTACCCCTGGTTTGAGCCGCGCACCGCGCCCATGCACATCAAATCCCTGAGTCGCTTGATGGATAATCCTGATGTGCGCGATCGCATGGAGAAATACGGGGTGAAATACATTGTCTGGATTGACGGTTCCACCGAGACCACGTCCAGTGCCGGCTCCATCGGTTGCTCTATTGGTACTGCAGGCGCCGGCTGTTTCGGTTTCGGCACCTGGGACAAGGAATCCGATTACGAAGCGTCGGTTTGGGATTTCCGCGACCAGGAGTTGTCCGGAAAAATCAGCGCCGATGCCCAGGGCACCTCCTATATGCCCGCCATTGTCGTACCTATCCCGCTGATTGCACGGGTTCAAAACAATGCCTGCAAAGGCATGGCGGCACAGCTGCAGGAATTTTTGCTGCCACCACAATCCGCCAGCCGCTAACGCGGCGCCCCCTCACTGGAGACAATAACGACAGGAGCCCCAGATGCACACACTCAATAAACTACTGGCAGCCATCCTGCTGGCAACTGCAGCTGGCTGCGCATTTAATCCAGCCACCAACCGGCCGGACCTGGTATTGATGTCGGAAGAAAAGGAAATCAAGATCGGGCGCGAAATGCACGAGAAGCTGATTGCCAGCACCCCGGTTTACAATGACCCTATTCTTACGGCCTATGTGGAGCACGTTGGGCAAAAGGTTGCCAAGGCCAGTGACAGGCCCGACCTTACCTACCACTTCACCATCATCGACAGCCAGGACATCAACGCTTTCGCACTGCCCGGCGGCTATGTCTATATCAACCGCGGACTGCTGACCTATCTGCAGTCAGAAGCAGAAATGGCCGCGGTTCTCGCCCATGAGGTGGGGCATATTACCGCCCGCCACGCGGTGCGTCAGAAAACCGCTGCCACCGGCGCCGGGGTTGCCTCGGTACTCTCAGTGCTGGTGACCGGTAGTGGTGTGGTAGGTGATGTAACCAACCTGTGGAGCACCGCCGCCGTCAAGGGCTACGGTCGCGATATGGAGCTGGAAGCAGACCGCTTCGGCGCCCAGTATCTCTACAATGCCGGCTACGATCCCCAATCCATGATCAATGTGATCGCCCTGCTCAAGGATCAGGAAACCTTTGCCCGCCGCCGCGCACGTGTAGAAGGCAAAAAACAGACGACCTACCACGGCGTTTTCTCCTCCCACCCCCGCAACGACATCCGCCTGCGGGAAGTGGTCGAGGCCGCAGGAGACCTGCCGGAAGACAAGAAAATTACCAAGGTGGAATACTACCGCGAGAAAACCGAAGGCCTGGTGTACGGTACCAATGTGCAGGAGAGTGAAAAGAATCGCTTCAATCACAAAAGCCTTGGCTTCTCGCTGCTGTTCCCCGAGGGGTGGGCGGTAGAAAACCAACGCAGTGCAATCGTGGGTACTGCCCCCGATAAATCCGCGAGTATCACCATCAAGGTCGCGAAGCGGGATGGCAATCAGCCTGCGGATATGGCCCTGCGCGGTGTCTACGATGTACGCACCCTGGAACAAGATGAGGCGCTCAACCAGTATCAACTGGAGGGGCATACCGGAAAGTTGCCGCTGGAAAATGCCGATACGCCGGACCGTGTCGCCGTTCTTTTTTACGGCAGCCGCCAGTATATTCTGGAGGGCAAGGTGAATGAAAAACCCAAAGATACCGAGGCGGCCTCCCAATACGACAACCTGTTCCTGACCAGTATTCGCAGCTTCCGTCCACTGCGCAAAACGGATGTGGTGCAACCGGATATCAAGCGGGTGCGCTATGTGCAGGCCAATGATAAAACCACCTTTTCTTCCCTCGCTCGCCATATGGAAATCGGCGAATACGCGGAAGAGCAGTTACGGTTGCTGAATGGTTACTACCCCCGTGGCGAACCCAAAGCCGGTGAGTGGATCAAGATTGTTCAATAGCAAGTTACCTACCGCGATTGGTCAAAAAAAAGGGGCAGCCAAATTGGCTGCCCCTTTTTTTGTAACGGATGATTTTCAAGATTGCCCGCCTAATCGACCAGCATCTTCAAGCCGGCTCGGGATGGACGACACCAGTCACCACACGCCCCGTTTCTGCCGCTGTACCGGCACTCTCCGGGGTATATTCCACTACCGTGTTCCGCCCGCGCTCTTTCGCGCAGTAGAGCGCGTGATCGGCCTGGCGAAGCAACTGCTCGATGCTATACACAGTGTCTGCCTTGCCGCTCTCCAAGCCATCGCCGTGGGCCACGCCGATACTGGAGGTAAACTGCAGGCTGCCCGCCGGACACTCCAGACGAATGGCGGCAATGTTGTCCCGCAAACGCTCCGCGGTGTGCAGCGAATCCGGCTTGGTCTCGGTAATCAGCAGGGCAAACTCCTCCCCGCCCAAACGTCCAAAGACATCGGTTTCGCGAATTTTGGTCTGGATGGTACGGCTGAACTCCCGCAGGGCCTCATCGCCAATGCCGTGGCCGTGGCCGTGGTTGTCATTGATGGCTTTGAAGTGGTCGATATCAAACATCAACAAACTGACCGGCTCTCCCTTGCGCACGGCCCGCTTGGCACAAAGTGCCGCGTCCTCAAGAAAGCTGCGGCGATTGCGGATCCCGGTGAGAGGGTCGGTTCGCGCTTCCAGCTCGGCCCGCTGCTTGGCTTTTTCCAGCTCCTCTGTTCGCGCGCGCACCAGCCCTTCGAGCTTGACCTTCGACTGCTCCAGGTGGCGGCGGTACTGTCGCTCAGACTCCAGCCCCTGCATGCGTAAACGGCGTAACTTGATTCCCATCGCGGCCATGATCGTGATCATCTCGATAAAGGAGCTCAGCGGCGGCAGGTAGTAATTCACCAGGTTGTGCTCGACATAGCCCAGATCCCGCAGGGCCTGGTAGAAGAGCCCGGACAGCAACAGTGTCCAGCCCACAGCAAATACCACCGCTTCACTGGAGCCCTGCCGCCAGCGCACCAGTGCGATCACGGTAACCGCAGGGTAGAGCAACAGTGCCAGGGTAATACTGATCAGTGCTACTGCTTTGATCTGCAGCAAGGCACTGAACAGCAGCACCCCGGCATTAATGATCATCAGAATCGGGATGTAATCCAGCTTCGGGGTATATTTGCGGGTCTGGAGGAACAGGCGATCAAAAATCACACCACTGAGAATACTGACCGCACCAGCAGCCGACATATAGCTCCAGTGGAACTCATTCTGAATCACGTATTGATGGGTAAACCCGAGAATTGTGCCCCAGGCGACGATTTTCGATAGACCGTAACCAAAATACGCAAAGAAGCTGATTTCCCCGGTGGTGAGACCTACGATCAGGGCAAAAATGGAAATCAGGGCAATTCCTCCGAACAGAAACGACAGGATTGCCGTTTCTCCGGTATGGACCTTGTTCAGCTGCTCCGGTGTCCAGATTCGCATGGACGGGAACACAAAGCCGGCCTCTTCCGAGTCAAAACGCACCAGAAAAGCCATGGATTCCGCAGGGGCCATGGTAACCGGCACCACAAAGCGATTGTGAAACACCGGTCGCGTGGCAAAAGGGGCCCCCATATCCATACGCGCAATTTCAGCAAAACTGGAATTTTCCGCGGCCGGCCCACGCTGTGCGTAGGCCTGCAGGTGAATGAGCTGGTGATCCACATATTCCAGGTTCAGCGTGACACTTTCTGCCGTGGTGTTCCGGAGTACAAAGTAGGACCAGTAACTCCCCTTTTTCAGCCCGGTGGACCCGGCACTGTTCAACGGCTGGAAGTCGCCTGCCGCCAGAGCCCGCTGTGCGTCCTCCAGGCCTGCCCGATCGCTGGCATCATGCCAGATGGCCGCCTGCCCGGTGCGCTGGCTGCCGTTCTCCAGGGTGCGGATGTCGGTAACCGCTGCCCCAAACTGGGTATCCGTAACCACTTGTCCCACGGTCACTGCAGGCATGAGCAGCACGGACAGGCACAGTGAGACACACAGGATCAGGGGTATTGCGGACAGAGAAAAGGGGAAGCGAATTTCTGTATTCATGGTCCTGAAAGCCAGGTTGCGGCAGAACACCTGCGCGAATGCGAATTAGAAGCACCGACCGTTTTGGATCTTATTTGCTGAACCTATTTACCGTACATATCGTCTTTCAGTACATATCGTCAGCGGAGCCACCGGCGGATTGTGGCCAAACAGCTAGGAGTGTACCCGATTCGCGAATTGATAATCATGTCCGTTTTGTAACAGTAAAATAGCTACCCGGCCATTAACAAGCCACAAAAACCCAAACCAGTTCAAATTATTGGAAATAAATGCCACAAGGTTTCCATATAAAGAAAAAAGGCCGCCTTGCGGCAGCCTTTTAAGGTCTAACAATTCTGTTCGATGCGGATTGCGCTATTGCTCATAACGCAACCAATAGCACCCTGTTACTAGAGCGCATTCAGTCAAACTTGGAGAAATCTGCAGGCCGTTTCTCCATGAATGCGGTGGCCGCCTCGCGAAATTCCGCGGACTGCAGCCGCGCCTGGAAGTGACCCGCCTCCTCGCGGATAACCTCTATTCCCTTTTCAAAGGTACCTTGGCGCAGCAGCTTTTTGGTCAGGCGCACCGCTTCTGGCGCCTTGGTGACCAGCTCCCGCGCGTATTCACGAGCCCGTCCCAGCGCTTCTCCGGAATAGACCACCTCATTGCAAATATTCACATCCGCTGCCGTCTGGGCATCGAACTTTTTACCCAGCAGCAGCAATTCCGAGGCTTTGGCGTGCCCCATGATACGAGGCAGCAGGAAGCTGGAGGCGTACTCCGGGCAGAGACCCAGATTCACAAAAGGCATCTGGAAAATCGCCTTGTCATCGGCAATGGATAAATCACAGTGCAGCAGCAATGTGGTGCCAATGCCTACCGCGACGCCACTGACCGCAGCGATCACCGGCTTGGGGAATTCATACAGCGCCTTCATAAACTGGAAAACCGGAGATTCCTCACCACTGGCAGATCCACCGAGGAAATCCGTCAGGTCATTGCCGCTGGTAAACATACCGCCGGTGCCACTGTGGGTCCCGGTAAGGATCACGACCCGAATCCCCGGGTCGGTGGCGGCGCTGTTCAGTAGATCTGCCATCGCCGAGTACATCGCCATGGTCAGTGCATTCTTGCGCTCGGGGCGATTGATGGTGATCTCCAGTACCCGATCGGTAACCTGGGCCTGAATTTCTGCACATGTGCTCTGCATAAGGGGCTCCGCGTATTCTGTCGTTATCTCTGTCTGTGTGACGTCTGTTGCGATGAAACCAGGCTGCACAAGCCGGTCATCTCTGTAGTGGTGTCTAGTGTAGCCACCCTACCCTCTAGCACGAGGTCCGAATCGATCATTTTGGGTTACGGATTGGAAGGGACCTGGGTACTCAAGCTAAGGTATTCGACCGAAAACTGCTTTTCCAATAAGGCACAGCTAGACCTTATAATGCGGCCAAGGTTATGCAATTTTAAGCAAATTCAGATTCACAAAACCCCTGATACCGGTACAGACATTTCGGTCGGGGTGTCAAACAGGAATACGCCAGCCATGACGGTCACATACAGCTCCTACCTGAAAGTTGATGAACTGCTGCAATGCCAGCACCCCCTGTCCGAGGGGCCGGAGCACGATGAACTGCTGTTTATCGTTATTCACCAGAGCTACGAGCTGTGGTTCAAGCAATTACTGCACGAACTCGACTTCCTGGTGCGCCTGTTCAACGCTGGCGAACGCAACCGGGCGCTACACACCCTCAAGCGTGTGGATGCCATTTACCGCACCCTGATTCAACAGGTCGATATCCTGGAGACGCTGACGCCGCTGGAGTTCTCGTCCTTCCGCGATCGCCTGTCCACTGCCAGCGGCTTCCAGTCCTACCAGTTTCGCGAGCTGGAGTTCTTGTATGGCGCCAAGGATGCAAAGAAGCTCAGCAACTACGAGCCGGGCTCTGAGCACTACCAGCGCTTGCAGAAACGTCTGAATGCCCCGACCCTGTGGGACGCATTCCTGCGCTTCCTCAGCCACGAGGGGCACGAGATACCAGACGCCGAACTGAACCGCGACTTTAGCCAGGTTGCCCCGCCATCACACGCAGTACAGAAGGTTCTAATCGACGTCTACCGCAACGACCCCCTGGTCAGTGACATCTGCGAAGCCCTGGTAGATATCGATACCTCCCTGCAGCAATGGCGCTACCGGCATGTGAAGATGGTCGAGCGCACCATCGGTAGCAAAATGGGCACCGGCGGCTCCAGCGGCGTAGGCTACCTGCAGACCACCCTGTTCAAGCCGGTATTCCCGGATCTCTGGGCCATTCGCTCAGAACTCTGAGCCCTACTCAACTCCTGGCCCCGCCCGGCGAAAGCTTCGCCGGGCGGGGCCAGGACGGGCCTGCTACAGCACTACTAGCCGAAACATCTAGAACAAACTTCTAGAACAAACTTCTAGAGCGAAAAATCAGGCACAAAAAAAGCCAGCATTAAGCTGGCTTTTTTCTGCGAGAAGCGGGACCTGTAAAAACTTATTTGTCTTCGTAAGGTACCAGTGAAACCTGAATATTCGGGTTCACCTCTTTCGCGGCGTCAGCGATGGTGACATAAGTGTCCGCGCTGGACTTGTTGTGCGCGCGTACAATCACGATCGCCTGCGGGTTTTCCGCAAAGAGCTGGGCAATACGGGCACGTACTGCACGGCTGTCGATACGGTTGGCACCCATCCAGATCTCGTCAGCTGAATTCACGGTCAGCAGGATGTTCTGCTTGTCCGGATTCGGCGGCGTGTTTTCAGTCTCATTAGGATCGGGCACGTTTACGTCCAGCGCCTTCTCTTTTACGAAGGATGCCGTCACGATGAAGAAGATCAACATGATGAACACGACGTCCAGCATGGGCGTCAGATCAATATCGGCCTTTTCTTCTTCTACGGCCTTACCGCGTCGTCTACTCATAAAACACCGTACAGTTTTTTAATACGAATTCGCCGGTTACCCGGTCTAATCAGGTGGGGAAGATTGCCGGGAAATGGCCATCAATGCAAGTGCAACCTTTTCGCGCCAAATTTACCCCATAAAAATCAATAACTTAGCCATAAGCCTCAACGGAGAAGCTTAAAAATCAAACAGCCAATTCCCCTTTCCGGGCGGCCAGATAGCCCTGATAGTCAGGTACTTGCCGGGAAAAACTGCGCGTCATCAGCTCGGAATGGATCATCATATCCGCACTGCTGGCATTACAGGCCACCGGAATATTCCACACCGCTGCGATACGCAGCAACGCTTTGACGTCCGGGTCATGGGGCATGGGCTCAAAGGGATCCCAGAAAAAGATAAGGATATCCACTTCTCCCTGACAAATTTTGGCGCCCAACTGCTGGTCCCCGCCCATGGGGCCGCTGAACAGCTTCTCCACCACCATATCGGTAGCAGCCTCTATCTGGCTCCCGGTAGTACCGGTACCCAGCAGCTGATGCTGCTCCAGGGTTCCCCGATGTTTGCGGCACCACTCGATCAGGCCCGCCTTGCGGTTGTCGTGTGCCACCAGTGCAATGCGCTTGCGCGCGGCAATCGGCTGATCTATGTAATCCACGTAACCCCCAAGGAAATAATGGTTAACTCAGATGTCCCCCTCCGGGTCAGCCGCCACAGACCTGACCGAAAACCCGCAAGAATATGGGGGATTATGCTAAATTCCGCGCCCGCCATCCATCTCGGTATTATTAACTCGGTGAATTTCCGTGCTGGCCGCGGTATCAGCGCAGCAATTTGAGGTGAACATCGCGGCGTTAAGGGCACAGTTACTCGATAACACCAACCGATAACACCAACCGATAACACCACCCAAAAACACCAAGGGTACCCGGCGACAGCACGCAAACCTGCCTGCGGGTATAATCCGCCACCAACCAACGGCTATGCCTTCATATATAGGAGTGATTATGAGTGTCGGCGCCTGGGAGCCAGCTAATCAAGCTTCCAACGATCAATCGCGAAAGGAAATCGACCAATCACTGTTGCAGCAGATTATGCATGCGATGGAAGCCGTCGGCGCAAAGGCCGAGGCAGCCACTGATCCAGATCTGGGCGCGCCCGATCTGACCGGCTTCGAAGCCTCACTGCGTAACGCTAACTGGCTGGCGGGGCTGGCGGCAAACCAGTGGCTGGAAGAAGCCGCCCACTGGGAAGATGCACAAATCTGGAGCCTGATCCGGTTTTTCACCCTCGCAGAAATGCAACTGCCGGATTGGCAGGGTGGTGCCGAATCGCCGGTGATACCGCTTGCCAAAGCCCTGCGCCAGCGCAAGGCGCCACTGGCTCGAGCGCAATTACTCTGGTTGCGAGAGCACTCCGATAACCGCTACCTGCCTTACGGTCCTCTCTAGCTTTCTCTCTAGGCCAGCCGGAAGAGCAGAAGGAAAACAGAAAAGGCGTATCGCGATACACGATACGCCTTTTTTCTTGGTGCCAGTTATAGGTGCCAGTTATCGGTGCCTTTTATCGGTGTCGGCTTTTGAGCGCTCGGTTTAATACCGCGTGTCTTGATACCTGGCGCTGTGGACCCTCAAGGTTGTGAGCTATCAAGGTATTAAACACTTCGGCTTTACATCGCTGTCGATAGCAATTCTCCCATCGCCATTTCGACTCGCTGCTGTATCACTCCTTACTACCTGAATACGACTTCTCACCAACCTCCACAAGGCCCCATTAGCCGCACTAGTCTTCAACGCGGAAGAGCTGGCTTCGCAGGGATTCCGCCGTAACCGGCACCCGGTAGTTCACCGACAACTCCCGCCAGAGAATATATCCCTCGGCATCAAGCAACCAGGCACTGGGGCGGGCTGCATCCCGAATCCACGGCTGTAACAGAAACGGCGCCCCACACCGGGTGACAAAAGGAGCATTTTGCGTGTCCGCCCCCGACAATTGTCCAACGTTCAGGCCAAGCAAACTCTGCGACCACTTCCTCACCGGCTGTGTACTCCAGAACACCAGGCCGACATTCCGCCGCTGAAGTTCTGGCAACAAAGCGCGCAAATGGTGCACCTGATTACGACTGTCAGCACAGTAGCTGCCCCGCAAAAATACCAGCAGCACACCCGACAATTGATTTTCGCGACAATAGTCCACAGCCTGCCAGTGCTCTTTTTCCTCATTTTCACTCACGCCTTCAGGCACTCCTTCACCCGAGCCGACAATCCCAAGCGAGGGGAAAAGTGAATTCACTGCGGGCAGTGTCGGGTGCGACAAGGCGCTCAGGTGGTAGAGATAGATCAATAAAACAAACAGGTTGAAGATCGCCAGATAAATCGGCCATCCGCGCTCGGTATCTGTCAGCAATACAATAGCCAACCCCAGCAGTACCGCGGTAAAAGCGCCCGATTCACGGATATCACCAGTAAAGTTTCCGCTAAACCGATAACGCAGCAACATCCATACGGGCAGTGCCCAGCTATTAATTAATAACCCAAACCAGGCTGCGTTGCTGACACCGCGCGAATCCGATAAAAAGCCGTGAATAGCCAGAAATCCACAGCTCATTAACCAAATAAACGCAAGAAAGGTAAAAAAAGCCTTAAATTTATTCATTACAGAGTAAAAACGCCCCTAAAACACTTGCATTCAAGTATATAAATAAGCTGCAATTAGCGCGATGAATTCCACTCATCCAAAATAACACCTAAATACTAAATTTAGACACAGGGATATTTTATGGCCGGACGTAAAAAAGTCGCCTCAGCTAAAGCTAAAGTCGCCAAGGCTAAAGTAGCCAAGGTAAAAGTAGCTAAGGTAAGTGACGTAGCAAAGCTAGAGGCGGAACTCGCGTCTCTGAAAGCCCAACTAGAAAAAGCCCGTAGCAGCCAGGAAGCCGATGCCAAAAAAGCAGCCGACAAGGCCGCTAAAGATGCTGATCAGGCTGCCAAGAAAGCCGCCGCCGCACAGGCCAAGGTAAAAGCGGCTCGCGCGAAGAAGAAGTCTGCAGCTCAGCAGAAGCAACTGAAGGCCGCCCAGGCCGCCGCTGCCACCGCCAAAAAGGCCGCAACTGCCGCCAAGGCCGTAGCGACGGATGCCAAGTCCACTCTGGCAACCATCAGCGCCGACAACAAGCTGGCAACCAAGGTGGCCAAGGCTGTTGCCAAAGAAGAAGCTGCGATCACCAAGAAGCTGACCGCTGCCGAGAAGAAAAAAGCCGCGGCTGAGAAGAAGAAGGCTACTGCTGCAGCCAAGAAGAAAGCTGCTGCTGACAAGAAGAAAGCTGCCGCTGCTGCCAAGAAAGCCGCGGCTGCTGCCAAGAAGAAGGCTGCTGCTGCGAAGAAGAAAGCCGCTGCTGCCGCCAAGAAGAAAGCCGCTGCTGACAAGAAGAAAGCCGCTGCTGAGAAGAAGAAAGCTGCCGCTGCTGCCAAAAAAGCCGCTGCAAAAACCAAAGCTGCAGCCAAGAAAAAGCCTGGTCGCCCAGCCAAGAAAGCGGCTACCAAGACCGCAGCCAAGAAACCGGGTCGTCCGGCCAAATCTGCTACAGCCAAGAAGCCTGGCCGTCCGGCTAAGTCTGCTGCCGCTAAAAAGGCCCCTGCTCGCCGCGGTCGTCCGCCAAAAGCAAAAGCCTAAACTGTCATTTCTGGCAGACAGAACGAAAAACCCCGGCTCGCCGGGGTTTTTTTATTCCTGTTATTCGTTTCTTTTCCGCCTCTAGCCAACCCCCAATTAGCTCTTTCGCGTCATACGCAGTAGATCCCTGAGCGCCGGTGGTAATGCCAGCATTACCGGTGTCACGATCAGTGTGAGCAGTGTTGAGAACGTCAATCCGTAAACAATCGCACTGGCCAGCTTAACCCAGAAGGAGGCAATCACCCCGTTCGCGACAACCGTGCGTCCGACCATATCCACACTCACCCCCAGCGCCAATGGCAACAGGCCAAGGATAGTGGTTGCGGTGGTAAGGAATACCGGTCGCAATCGCTGTGCCGCCGCCTTCACTGCAGCCGCACCATGACTCAGCTCCGGTTCAGCCTTGCGGACATAGTTATAGGTATCGATCAGTACGATATTGTTGTTCACCACAATGCCCGCGAGCGCCACTATGCCGACACCGGTCATAATCACGCTAAAGGTGCTCTGGGTCAGGGTCAGCCCCAGCATCACGCCCGCGGTAGACATAATGACCGACGAAAGAATCAATGCCGACTGATAAAAACTATTGAACTGAGTCACCAGCAGGATAAACATCAGGAAGAGCGAAAGGGAGAAAGCCACCTGCAGAAACACCAGTGACTCGCTCTGGTCCTCATCTGCCCCCCGGTACAACAGCTCTACCCGCTCATCCACCGGGTTCTGCGCCACCCATTCGCGAATTTCCCGCAATTTGCTGTCAGCCAGTACCCCATCTTCCACATCCGCCTTGATCTGCATACGGGTAATGCCATCAATGCGCTCGATTTTGTCCACCTTGGGGCCCGGTTCGGTGGTCACAAAGCTGCTTACGGGAACGGCCCCGTTTGGCGTATTCACTTTTAATTGATCCAGTGCCGTAATGCCGCGTGCGTAGTCCGGATAGCGAATACGGATGTCCACCTCCTCATCGGAATCATCCGGGCGGTATTCCGCCATCATTACGCCGTTGGTCACCAACTGCACCGCCCGGCCCACGCCCGTAAGGTCTGCGCCATAAAGTGCCGCCTTCGCCCTGTCCACCTTTACCCCCCACTCGATACCCGGGAGCGGTGCGGTATTGACGATATCCCGCAGATCAGAAAATTCGGTTTCCAGCGCCCGGTGCAGGCGCCAGGTTTCCGCCAGCAACTGATCGTAATCGCGGCTGCGCAGCTCCAGCACAATATCCTTGCCTACCGGGGGGCCGCCTTCAAAGGCATTGGCACTGGTCTTGATTCCGGCAAAGTTGGCGGTGCGCTGGCGGATATCTGCAAAGATCTCACGACTTTTGCGCTCGCGCTCCACCGAAGGCAATAACTCCACCAGCAGATTCGCAATCTGATCCGGCGCTTTCTCGGTATTGCCGGAAATGCCACCGGATCCAATAGCCGAGTAGACCACGCGCACTTCGGGTACATCCATCACCGCGGCCTCTACCTGGGCCACCAGTACTTTCTTTTCTTCAATGGAAAGGTTGCCCTGCGCGCGCACCTCGACATTGCCGTATTGCTCTTCCGTCTCGGTAAAAAATTCCACCCCGGGGTTGAACTTGCTGAACGCCATAAAGATGCCGACCAACACCAGAATTGTGGCACCGAAGGAAGTAAACGGGTGACGCACCACAGGATCCAGCATGCGCGCGTAGAAACCGGTCACGCCCCTCAGAGCCACCGGGTCGCCGCCCTCCAGTTGTTTGAGATACTGCTGGGTCTGCAGGTCCATATTGCTTTTGCCAAACACAGACCCTAACACCGGCGCAAAAAACAGGGCATACACCAGCGAACCAGCCAGAACGGAGAAGACGGTTACAGGCAGGTAACGCATAAAGTCACCCACCACACCCGGCCAGAAAATTATCGGCAAAAATGCCGCCAGGGTGGTGCCGGTCGATGCCACCACTGGCCAGAACATACGCCGCACCGCAATGGCATAAGCCACCCGCGCCGAAAGCCCCTCCGCCATTTTGCGATCGGCAAACTCGGTAATCACAATGGAGCCATCAATCAACATGCCGAGCGCCAGCAACATACCGAACATCACCATAAAATTGAAGGAGTACCCCAGGTACCAGGTGATGATGGAGCCAAACAGCAGCGAGAAGGGAATCCCGAAACCCACCAACAGGCCGGAGCGGAATCCCAATGCTGCCACCACAATGATCATGACCAGCAACATGGCGGTGAGAATATTCCCCTCCATTTCGCTGACCATATCCCGGGCCACTTCCGACATATCGAAGACAAAATCCACCGCGACGCCACGGGACAGGAACCTCCGCTCGGCATTGACCACGGCGCGCACCGTGTCTGCCAGATCGACGGCGCTGGCCCCGGTGCGCTTCTCCACATTAATCGCCAGTGCCGGGTGGCCGTTCACCGTGGTAAAGCTGGTGGCATCTTTGAAGGTACGACGGATATCCGTTACCTGCCCAAGGGTTACCACGCCGTGTTCGGATTGTTTAAGGGGAATCTGATAGACATCAGCGGCGGTTTCAATCAGCCCCGGCACTTTGACGGAAAAGCGCCCCTTACTCACATCCATCTCGCCTGCGGGAATCAGCAGGTTATTCCCCAGCACCGCATTGATCAGGTCACCACTGGTAATCTGGTAGTGCTCCAGGCGCACCGGATCAATGGTGGCTTCGACAACCTCTTCGCGGTTGCCATTAATATCTGCGCTCAGTACCTCACTGACATTTTCAATCTTGCGCTTGAGCAACTGAGCACTGCGCAACAACTCCCGCTCACTGACCCCGTCGCCGGCAAGGGTGACCACGATCGCTGGAAACGGCTGTGCTGAAGCCTCCTCGACGATGGGCTCTTCTGCATCCCGAGGTAATTTGGCCTTGGCGCGATCGACGGCGTTGCGCACTTCGTCCACCGCGAGATCAATATCCAGTGCCGAGTCAAATTCAATCACCAGATAAACCAGCGACTCCCGCGCCGTGGCCATCACCTCTTCAACCCCTTCCAGCGCCCGAATTTCCTGCTCCAGCGGGCGAATAAGCAGGCGTACCCCGTCTTCCGGGGAAATGCCTTCGTGCCTCACCTGCACGATCACGATGGGCGGATTGACTTCAGGACTGGACTCCACGGTCATGGCGCCGCGAGCAGCGATCCCCATGATCACAATCAACAGCATCAGACTGATGGTGCTGCGGCAGCGGTCGACCGCACTCTCCAGCAACTTCATTACTGCAGCTCCTCAGTCGACGCGGATGTGGGGATCTGTTCAGGCATCTGCTCGGGTACCTGTTCAGATACTTGGGCAGGTATCGGCGCCAGCAAGTCACCGGTCGATTCCTCAAACTCCACTTCGACCCTTTCACCCTCGCTCACATATTCCTGCCCGACGGTAATCAACAGCGCCTGCGCTGGTAACCCTGCTACCCAGACCCCGGCATTTTCATCGCTGACCAGTTGCACATTGGAAAAGTGCACCCGCTGCTCAGCATCCAAGGTACGTACACCCAATGCCCCGCGATCATCCAGGGTCAGCAGGGATGAGTTAATCCTGTGCGCCAGCACTTCCCCCGTCGGCAGTGCCATACGGGCACTGGTTCCACTGCGCAGGCGTCCGTCTTTATTCGGCACCGCTACCTCGACCCGATACGCCCGCGTTACCGGATGCGCCTCCAGGCTGACATAGCGCAACTGCCCTTCCAGTAACTGCCCCTGGTGCAACTGTGCACTCGCCGGCCCACCAGGCTGCAGCTGGCCCACCTGGGACTCGGATACCTCGCCCACAACCAGTATCGGGTCCAGGTCGAGAATGGTTGCGCACTCTTCACCGCGGCGAATGAAATCGCCCAACTCAATGGCTCGGCTGTTCACCACACCAGCAAACGGGGCGCGGATCTTGAGGTTCTCTACATCCACCTGGGCACGTTTGTAATCCGCGCGCGCATTGGCCAGTGCCACTTCCTGCTGGGCCATGCCCGCTTCAGATTGCAACCCGCGGCCCTGCAGTTTTTTCGCGCCGGCAAAATCCAGTTCGGCTTTGCGCAATGCCACTCGCGCCCGCTCCAATCGCTCGGGCCTGTCTTCCGCATCGATCTCGCAGATCACTTCCCCGGTGGCAACCCGCTGTCCCTCCGCTACCGGCAGCCCCGCGATAACGCCGTCCAGTTCCGCCCGCAGGCGCACACTCCGGTTCGCCTCCGTGCGGCTATTGACCACCACCCGCGTGGTATAAGGCTGGGCCTGCAAGCGTCGCGCTTTGACCGTCAGCGCTTCGGCTGCGGCCGCGGGGCTAGAGCCCCCGGTATCCCGCGCGGGCCGCGTATCCGCCGTAAGGCCACTCAGCAGCCACAACAGCGCCAGTAACGCCACGATGACTGCGATGCGGTAATTGCGCTGCCGCCAGAGGATCAACAGAAAATTCATGCCTGCATGCCTGCTTGTATCGAAAAGAAAAAATAATGGATATCGAGATCACTCCCGGGAAGCGTGCATTTTATGCACAAAGCAATACCGGTGCAGCGCCCAAAGCTGCCGAATTGCGAAATCCACAGGTAGTAAAATGCAAGAATAGTGAAAGAACCGAAGCGGTGTTCCCGGGAAAACGCTGTACAGGTTAATTTCGGCCGCGCTGGGCGGAATTCAATTCAGGGCTGGACTAAATAAGGAAGCAGGCACGAGCACGACAAGGGAATAAAAAAAGGAAAAGTGCAGAACGGAAGGTGCACCGATGCGGTGACTGGGCGCTGGCTCCCGCCTTCGGAAAACCAGCGATACACGATCAATGACAGGGCTTTGATCAGGAGAGAATGGATTCGAGAAAATCTGACATATCTGACTCTTCTGCCGCGAGGTGCCCACTACCGAACTCCGCATTCCAGTCCAGAAGAATCCTCGCCAGATCCCGCGCCTGGTCCGCCAGGGCAACCAGCTCTTCCTTGCAGTTCTTCGGCCCGGTATAGAGTTTCAGTCGCCGGTGGCTATTGGCCAGATCATGGGTCGGATACTTGGATCGATATACCTCCAGCTTCCAGCGCAGCGAGTGGACCATATTGCGGTAGAACACCAGCTTGGTCGGCAGGTGCAGCAGGGAGAAATCCTCCAGGTCGCCGAACAGGGTACAGTCCACCGCCAGCACCTGTATTTCCTGCCCGACCGGTGCTGCCACAATAGTCGCACTGCGAGGCTCCGCCAGCAGCATTGATAGGTCACCGAAGACTTCGCCGGGGCGGATTACCGCCAGGGGGCGTTCGGCCTGCGCAGCCGCCGCGTCATCCACATGCACCTGCAGCTCACCACGCAGTAGAAAATATACCCAGTGGTCTACGTCGCCCGCGTGCAAAAGCGCATCGCCCGGAGACAGGGAAACCAGCCGGGAGCGCTTCAGCAATACGTCGTACTGCCACTCGCTGGTTGCACGAATATCCCGAAAGAGATGAATGACATTAAGAAGACGATCCACCGCATCCCGCGGGTAATCACTAAGCGGCTTATAATTCATGTAACTCTTGTTAGTTCTTTATGTTGGTTCTTTAGTTCGTCGGGTGATTGTTCGTCTGGCTATTTTTTGGCGGACTTAGCCGATGCGTTCTGCTGCAGCATTCTAGGCTGAAAGTGACGACTGTCTGCCTTGCGGATTGCCGGATTTAAAAAAACGAGACATTTTACCCATTTCAGGGTTGAACTCCATTGCAGTTACAGTAGAGTTGAGCAGAGCCTCGATTAAAGTCCGCTATTCGATGGGGATTTTTTAACCATCTTACTCGCGCTCTTGTTTATCCAGGCCCGCATCTTTCGGGGGGAAGGTGCGATCGAAGTCACTGAACGTTTTTCTGGGGTATTTTGATTGATTGTTCAGCACTTTATCTGCCGGTTTCTGCCCATCCGGCTTTAAAAAGATAGCAAAGCAAAAATGAAATCGACCAACCTTGTCATCGCCTTGCTGCTGTTCGCTACGGCCCTGACGGCAAAGGCGGCACCGCTCCTGAACGGCCTGGCCCTGGAGCAGCAGTTCAACAAAGACCAATACGTTGCCGCTGTCTATTCCGAGCGACTCTCCGACGACGCCAACTCCCTGCTCGACAACAACATGCCGCGCAGCCTGCAAATCCGAGTGATTGCCGAGCGCATGTCCGCACGTCGTCTCCGCAACCAGTGGATGGAAGGCATTGCCATCAACAACCCTGGCGCCACACTGACGGGCCAGGCGGAAAACATGGTGACCTTTGCCAACCTCTTTAAAGGCCGTCTGGTTACAGGCGACCGCCTGCGAATCGATTTTGCTGCGGACACCGGCACTACTTCCGTATCCCTGAACGACATCATGCTGGGCATGATTGAAGATCGCGAGTTCTTCAATACCCTGCTGCGCGCCTGGATCGGGCCTGTGCCACCATCCACCGACTTTCGTGACAACCTGCTGAGTGCCGGCCGCACCGACAGTGGTCTGCTGGCCACCTACGAATCCCTGCAACCAGCTGCGGAACGCGTTGCGCAAATCGCAGCCATGGTCGATGAGCAGGAAGGAACGCAAGAACAAGTGGCCGCAGCATCGGAGCCGGCCAAGGTTCAGCCGAAACCTGCCGAAGTCGCCGCGGTGGCCACCAGCAAACCCAAACCGGACCTGAAAGCGGACATTCCGGCACCGACCCTGGCATCCATCGGCGCACCGCCCGTAGAGTTACCAGCACCAGCGGTTAAAACTGCGGCCAAAACTGCGCAAGTTACTCAGCCCAAGCCTCTGAAGCCCACAACCACCCGCCCGGCCGTGCCAGCAATGGACGAAGAGGACGAGCTGGAAGAAGATGAGGCACCGCTGACAGCCGATATGATCCTGGCGCGCCAGATTTATCATTCCATGCTGCTGCGCCACACCTTCAAGCACCTTCGCTATCCGAAGCGCGCCCAGGAGCGTGGCCAGGGCGGCAGTGTTCGTCTGAATGTAGTTATCGACAATCAGGGTAATGTGAAGAACGTCACCACCCTGCAAGAGTCCCGCTATGCCAGCCTGAACCGCGAGGCCATTGAAGCGGTAGAGCGCGCCGCGCCTTACCCGGCAACGCCAGCCCAGCTCAAATTGGACGAGTACAAGTTCTCGCTTCCAATTACCTTCAAGCTGCCAGACTGAAGCCCTTATAGGCAATAAAAAACCCCGCTACTGCGGGGTTTTTTATTGCCCGTCATCCACCGAGAAGCCCCAAACCGCCTAAATAGCACCGCAATAAAACAACAAAAACCCACCAAAATCCCCCTCACAGGGAATACCAACCCCCGACTGCCCGTTGCGCGCCACAAACAACCGATAACCGCCGGCGAATTCTGTCGGCCCAAGGCTGCAACTAGCCGCATGCCCGCTTGCCCGCATGGCAGGCAGATGCATACTATGGGGCTGCTCCATTTCCCAACCGGTGTCGTACCGGTCAAATATAACAAGCCCAAAAGGCCCGAAATGAAAAAACTGCTTTTACCCTTGGCAATTGCCGGCGCCATTGCCGGTACCACAATGACCGGCTGCTCCAAGTCAGAGGCCCCCAAGGCGGAGGCTGCCCAGGCCACTCAGGCCGCTGCCGAAGCAAGCGCCCCCCAGGTTGCCACACTTGGCTCCGGTATTGATCTCAGTGCCATGGATACCAGTGTGCGTCCGCAGGACGACTTCTACTCCTACGTTAACGGCAACTGGATGAAGACCACCGAGATTCCGGCGGACAAATCCCGCTGGGGCGGTTTCAGTATCCTGCGCGACAAAGCGACCGAAGAAGTAAAAGCGCTGATCATGGAAGCCGGTGAGCACGCCAACAGCGCCGGCGCCAAGCAGATCGGCGATCTGTACAACAGCTACATGAATGAATCGCTGATCGAGAAAAAAGGCATGTCCGCGATCTCTGGTGAGCTGGCCAAGGTCGATGCCATCAAAACCCAGAAAGACCTGACCGACTTCTTCGCCTATGCGGATACCGTGGGTTACACCACCCCCTTCGGAGCTGGTATCAACCAGGACCTGAAGGATGTCGAAAACTACATTACCTTCATCTGGCAGGCGGGCCTCGGCTTACCGGACCGCGACTATTACTTCGATGAATCTGAAAAAGGCCAGAAACTGCAACAGGCCTACCGCGAATACCTGGTGAAAATGCAGCAGATCGCCGGTTTGGATAATGCGGAGCAGAATGCCGAAAGCATCTACCAGCTCGAAAAGAGCCTGGCAGAACACCACCGCACTCGCGTGGAAAACCGCGATCCGGACAAGTACTACAACAAGAAGTCTGTCGCCGAACTGAAAGCACTGATGCCGGCAGTGGACTGGAATAGCTACCTGCAGAAAGCACATCTGGAAAACGCCGAAAACTTCCTGGTTGGCCAGCCGGAGTACCTCCAGGCCGCCAACAAAATCATCGCCGATACCGATCTGGCGATCTGGAAGCGCTACCTGAAGCTCAAGGTCCTGTCTGCTGCAGCGCCTTACATGCATAGCGAAATCGCCCAGACCGACTTCGATTTTTACAGTACGACCGTTCGCGGCGTGAAGGAAATGGAACCCCGCTGGAAGCGCGCGGTGCAGTTTGTTAACGGCTCAGTGGGCGAACTGGTAGGCCAGCGCTACGTGGAAAAATACTTCCCGCCAGAAGCCAAAGCGCGCATGGTCAAGCTTGTGGATAACCTCAAGGCTGCCTATAAGGAGTCCATTGAGTCCCTGACCTGGATGAGTGAAGACACCAAAAAAGAGGCCCTGACCAAACTGGCCAACTTCACCACCAAAATTGGCTATCCGGACAAGTGGCGTGACTACAGCGCCCTGCAGGTAAACGCGGATGACCTCGTAGGCAATGCCATTGCTGCAACTCTGTTCGAAACGCTGCACGAGCGCGACCAACTGGGCAAACCGCTGGACCGCGGCGCCTGGCATATGAGCCCGCAGACAGTAAACGCCTACTACAACCCTCCGATGAACGAAATCGTGTTCCCCGCGGCTATCCTGCAGCCACCGTTCTTCGATATGCACGCGGATGATGCGGTGAACTACGGCGGTATCGGTGGCGTGATCGGCCACGAAATCGGTCACGGCTTCGACGACAAGGGCAGTAAGTTCGACGGCAAGGGCTACCTGAACAACTGGTGGACCGATTCCGACCGCAGCAACTTCGAAGGCCTCACCGGCAAGCTGGTTGCCCAGTACAACGGCTTTGAGCCACTGGAAGGGGAACACGTAAACGGCGAGCTGACCCTGGGCGAGAACATCGGCGACCTGTCCGGTCTCGGTATCGCCTACAAGGCCTATAAAATGTCCCTGAACGGTAAAGCAGCAGCTGAGATCGACGGCTTTACCGGCGACCAGCGTGTGTTCATGGGTTGGGCACAAGTATGGCGCAGCAAAATGCGCGATGAAGCCCTGAGCGAACGCCTGAAGACCGACCCGCACTCCCCGGCGGAATACCGTGTCCAGGGCATTCTGCCGAACCTGGAGGCCTTCTACTCGGCATTTGACGTCAAGGAAGGCGACGGCATGTACCTGCCGGAAGAGGAGCGTGTGGTGATCTGGTAAAAAACGACCAGGTTATCAATCCGATTCCTCGATCAATCAGCCCCGCATTGCGGGGCTTTTTTATGCCCGGGATCGTGCCCATCGCCAGCGGAATGGCATACCATAACTGGCAAAGGAATTTGCGGAGACCATCATGGCCCACAAAAATCAGTTTCAGCTGCTTGGCAGCCGTCGTTTCCTGCCTTTTTTCTGCACCCAGTCGCTGGGGGCTTTTAACGACAATGTATTCAAGAATGCGCTGATCGTGATGATCGCCTTCCGCCTGGCCACCGACGAGGCGAACTTCCTGATCAACCTGGCTGCCGGGTTATTCATCCTGCCATTTTTCCTGTTTTCTGCCACCGCCGGCCAGCTCGCGGACAAGATCGACAAAAGTGTGCTGATCCGGCGGATCAAGCTGGCAGAAATCGGCATAGTACTGTTTGGAATTGGTGCGCTGTATAGCGGAAACAATTACCTCTGCCTGCTGGTACTTTTCCTGCTCGGTGCCCAGTCAACGTTTTTTGGCCCGGTAAAGTACGCCATCCTGCCCCAGCACCTACAGAAAACGGAGCTGGTCGGCGGTAATGCGCTGGTGGAAATGGGCACCTTCGTCTCCATTCTTACCGGCACCATTGTCGGCGGCCTGCTGGCAGGCTTTACCGGCGAAGGTGAGTCCGGTCTGCTGTGGGTATCTGCCGTCATGCTGACGACAGCCATTGCAGGTTACCTGGTCTGCCGAGCCATCCCCAGGGCAACACCGCCCGCGCCGGATTTAAAAATCAATTACAACCCGATCACCCAGACCGGCCGCATTCTCAAACAGGCCGCCAAAACCCCATCGGTGTTTTACGCGATTATCGGGATTTCCTGGTTCTGGCTGCTGGGCGCCGCCTACCTGACGCAGATCCCCAGCCTGACCCGCAATGTACTGGGTGGCAGTGAATCGCTGGTAACCCTGCTGCTGTGCTGCTTTACCATCGGCGTCGCAATCGGCTCTCTGCTGTGCGGGCGCCTTTCTGGCGGGCGGGTTGAGCTGGGGCTGGTGCCCATTGGTGCGGCGGGCCTGACGCTTGCTGGTATTCTGCTCGCCTCCACTACCGGCAACTATCAACCAGCAGCAGAAGCCACGATTGCCGCCTTCTGGAGCAATGACGGTGCCCTTGGAATTCTCTGCAACCTGACCCTGATCGGCATCTTCGGTGGCTTCTTTATTGTGCCGCTTTATTCCATGATGCAGGAGCGTTCTGAGGCCAGCATTCGCGCCCGTATCATTGCGGTCAACAATGTTCTCAATGCCCTGTTTATGGTGGTGGCCGCCATCATGGGCATTGTTTTCCTGAACCTGCTGGGCGCGAGTATTCCGCAATTTTTCCTGATCATTGCACTGATGAACGCTGCGGTAGCGATCTTTGTGTTTACCAAGGTGCCGGAATTTGCCATGCGCCTGCTGATCTGGCTGCTGTCTCACACCATGTACCGGGTGAAACATGAAGGACTCGAACGCATCCCCACGGAAGGTGCGGCGATCATTGCCTGTAACCACGTAAGTTATGTGGATGCGCTGCTACTTGCCGGCGCGGTACGCCGCCCTATCCGCTTTATCATGTACAAACCCATCTATCAGATTCCGGTGTTGCACTTTATCTTCAAGACCAGCCGCGCCATTCCTATCTGCTCCAGGCAGCAGGATCCCGAAGGCTACGCGCAGGCCTTTGCGGAGATTGAACAGGGGCTCAAAGACGGCGACTTACTGTGTATATTCCCGGAAGGACAATTGACCAAAGATGGGGAATTGCAGCCGTTCAAGGCCGGCATCGAGAAAATCCTGCAACGCACGCCGGTACCGGTGATTCCCATGGCGCTGCGCGGTCTCTGGGGCAGCTTTTTCAGTCACAAAGATGGCAATGCCTTCAGTACCCTGCCCCGGCGCTTCTGGTCTCGGGTCAGCGTAGTCGCGGGGAATCCACTGGCAGCGACCGACGTTAAAGCGGAAGCGCTGCAGGAAACCGTGTTGGATTTGCGCGGTCAGCACCGCTAATAGATCATTGAATTGACCGATTTATTGCACAAACAAAAACGCCGCGAAAAATATCGCGGCGTTTTTGTTTCAGGCAATCACTGGCGTCAATTCAATTACAGAGCAGCCATTGCCCCTTCGTAACTCGGCTCATCCGCGGTTTCCGCCACCTGCTCGGTGTAAACCACTTTGCCGTCCTCGCCAATCACCACAACCGCGCGGGACAGCAGGCCTTTGAGCGGGCCGGTTTCAAACGCCACACCGTAATCATCACCGAAGCTCGCACGGAAAGCGGAGCCCAGCTTTACGTTTTCGATACCCTCTGCACCGCAAAAACGGGTCATGGCAAACGGCAAATCTGCAGACACACACACCACTACGGTGTTCTCCAGGGACGCCACTTTCTCGTTGAATGTACGCACGGAGGTAGCGCAGGTTGGGGTATCCACGGACGGGAAAATATTCAGTACCACGCGCTTGCCGGCCAGATCAGACAGCGTCAGCTCAGACAGGTCGCCCTGAACCAGAGTGAATGCCGGAGCCGCGCTACCCACTGCAGGCAATTCGCCCACGGTGGTAATCGGATTTCCTTTCAAAGTGATGTTGGCCATTTCGTCATCCTTACTTTTGCGTGATTAAAGTCCCGGCAGAATGCCGGCGGGGTTAGGCAAAGTCAATGAGCCCCGCGGTAACCCCCTGGGGTATCACAGACAAAAAAAGGCCCCGCAGGGCCTTTCGGTCACGCTGATCAGGCGTCCAGTACGCCGCGTACAAACTCGGCAATCTCTGGCACCTGGCAGTACTCGAAGAAGCAAGCCTGGAAACGCTCACCGGATACCGCGGTTTTTACCAGTTCCGGATCCAGCGCTTTCAGCGCCTCAAGGTAGTCTTTGGCAACCGCTTCCTTGACCTGAGTCAGAATACCGGCGTTGCGCACCTGGGACTCTTTACGCTCCGGTGGGTAGCCCTGGCCTTTCACACCGGTGAAGGCTTTCTCGAACATGTAGCGAATGTTCAGCTCGGCACCCCAGCCAAAGCCTTTGGCAAAGGGAATCGCCAGGGCATTGCCATTGTTGATCTGGGCGAACAGGAAGGCATCCGCCGGATCGATACAGTAGCCACAGAAAACACCCGGGTAGGCATTCAGCGACATCAGCGCGCCCTGGCCAGTACCGCAACCGCTCACCACAAAATCCACCGCCTTGGAATTCAGCAGCAGGCTGCCCATGATGCCGAGGTGGATGTAGGTCAGGTAGTGGTCATTGTCATCGCACATACCGGTGTTGAACACTTCGTGGCCCAGGTCACCGGCTACGTCCTGTAGTTCTTTCAGCACCACGGCATTTTTTGAGGCCTGGCTGAATTCATTCATCAGTGCGATTTTCATTCTCTGAGCTCCTTGGATTCGGTTCGAATAGGCCCCGGGCTTTCGATTCAATGAACGGATTTGCGCTCGGGCCGGCTACAAATTGGTCTGTCCGGGGATTATAAACGTTTGGCCAGCGAACTAAACCGGTCAGACAGATTTTCCGGAAGTCTCAGCGGCCGAAGCCGCGATCAACGGCTGGCTCTTTACCCGCTTCTTCTCTGCATTTTTACCCTTTCACCCAAATGGCACACCTGAAAAGCAAAAACCCCGCAAGTTGCGGGGTTTTTGTTCTTAGTAGAAAAAGATTCCAAAGTCAGTGCTCTGTAGGCACCCGTCCGAAACCCCCTTCCATTTCAGCGGCCAGGAACGACATGACCACCCAGGCAGCCACATTCTGCTTGAGGTTCTTAGGGTCCACCTTGTCCAGCGTGTCATTGGGCGTGTGGTGGTAATCGAAATAGTCGGAGCCATCCTGGAAAAGTCCCATCGCCGGAACACCGCGCGCCACGAATACACTGCTGTCGGGGCCACCGTAGGACTTGTTGTTGCCGCGCTCAATACCCAGTGGGGCCAGCAGCTGCATCATCTGGTCGGCAATCGCGAACTTGCTCTCGGGTATACGAGTATCGAAACGCCATACCTTACCGGCACCGAAATCGGACTCGGAAACCATGATGATCTTGTCCAGGTCATTTTCATGAGCTTCCACATACTGCTTGGCGCCGACCAGGCCGATTTCCTCGGCACCAAACAGCACCACGCGCAGGGTGCGGCGCGGGCGCTGTGGCAACTCGGCGATCAGGCGTGCGGTTTCCATCACGATGGCCACCCCAGCACCGTCATCGAGGGCACCGGTACCTTCATCCCAGCTGTCGAGATGCGCACCGATCAGCACCACTTCTTCCGGCTTTTCCCGGCCGACCACCTCACCAACGACGTTGAACGATGGACCGTCGGCGAGCGGCTCATTGTGCACATTCAGCTTCACTTCCACCGGCTTGCCGCGCTTGAGCATGGCTTCCAGCAGATTGGCATCCGGCGCAGACAGCGCCAGCGCCGGTATCGGGTTTTCCACGCCATCGACGGTCATCATGCCGGTGTGGGCGAAGCGGTCGGAATCCGTGCCCACCGAACGCAGCAACAACGCCGCAGCGCCCTTCTCTGCCGCAGCGCCCATACCTTTTCGGCGGCCGGCAGATGCAGGACCATAGCCTTCACCTGTACGCGCGCGCTCCATACGCTTGTTCACAAAGGCAATCTTGCCTTTAACCTTGCGCGCCGGGGCTTTGATCAAAGCTTCCACATCCGCGAACTCCACGATCTCGGCAGTGAGACCACCTTCCGGCGTTGAAGCCCCATAACCGAGAGAAGTGGCAACCAGCGGCTGCGGGAAAGGCGCGGTCACTTCCGCGTGGGCGTGGCCGCGAGCCCAGCGCTTCACGTCAATCTGTTCGGTATAAACCCGGTCAAAGCCCAGGTCTTTCATTTTCTGCTGCGCCCAGGCGACGGCACGCTCGTCCCCTTTGGTGCCGGCGCGACGCGGGCCCACTTCTACAGTGAGTGACTCCACCAGGCTGTAGGCATCGGAAGATTCCAGTGCGCGGTCGCGCAACACTTCCGCGACGGAAAGGTCTTCCTGCTTGAGCGGCGCCGCCTGGGCGGTGACCGCCAACAGGGCCGCGGCAAAACCAGCGGTCATCTTCTTCAATGGTTTCAATACCTGGTGGGACATTGGGCTCTCCAGTTACTACTTTTTGGAATTGTTTGGGTTATTGATTTGTTCAGGGATTCGTTCGCTGCCCGTGCCAGCTAATTGGCCAAGCGGGTCTTAATAGTCTTCGCGTTCTTTACTCTTCCGCTGGCAGTGCCAGCAGGCGTTCGCGCACATCGCGCAGGCGCTGCAGCCCGGTCTCGGAAAACAGATACGGCATTTTGCCGGTGTATTCCGCTTCTTCGATTTGCAGGCACTCGAGCCGTAATTGCTCCAGGGGCGGGTCGTGGCGCACCGGGTAGCCCGTCAACACCCGCCATTCGTTATCGTCCGCCTGCCCGGCAATCACATCTTCCAGCCCCTGCTGGAATTCTGCGCGCTCCATCCGAAAGCGCGGGGTGCGCATGTGCATCAGCCCCCAGACAATCAGGGCAAATACCGCAAAGGAAACACACAGGGTAATGACGATGGTCATCCCTTAGACCTCCAGCAACAGCCTGATTGCCACCGCCAGGGTAGCGAGAATGATGACCGGCTTGACCAACCCGGCACCGCGGGCGATTACCAGGTTGGAGCCCAAGCGCGCACCGACAAACTGTGCCACAGACATACACAGTGCCAGTGCCCACAGCAGATGCCCGGCCATCATGAAAATCACCATGGACGTGGCGTTGGTTGCGAGCACCAGGGGTTTGGTATGTGCGGTCGCCTTGCGCATGTTGTACCCCAACAGGGCCGCAAATGCGAGGGCGTAAAAGGACCCCATGCCCGGTCCGAAGAAGCCGCCATAAAACCCGATACCGCCACCGATCAGCAGATTAAAGCAACCGTTACTCAGCCGCGGTACCGTGTCCACGTCCGAGATGCGCGGCGAAAAGGCAAAATAGAGTGCGATCGCAATCAGCAGCACGGGCAGCAGCGTTTGCAGTAACTCGCCACCCAACTGGGAAACCGACCAGGTCCCCAGTGCCGACCCGGCAATAGCCGCTAAGAGGCCCGGCCACAGTGGTCGCAGGTCCAGGTGCCCTTTCTGGAAAAAGTTGAGCGCCGACGACAGGGTACCGAATACGCTCTGGAATTTGTTGGTTCCCAGGGCATCCAGCGGGGGAATACCGGCCCACAAAAGCGCCGGTAACGTCAGCATGCCACCGGCGCCGGCAATGGAACTGATGAAGCCTGCGGCAAACGCTACCGCAGACAGGATCAGGTAGAGCTGCGGACTGAGGTTACCGGCAATCTCCACCATAATCCCAGCGGTCAGGCCGCGTCGACAAAGTCAGTTTGGTTTTCCGGGTTGCGCCCACGGTACTTGCTGAAGCGCTTCTGAATTTCGTGCATGTCGGCTTCCAGGTTACCGGTGGGGCGGTACAGGGAGTCGATACAAATACGCTTGGTCGGGAAATCCCAGGCTACCAGCAGGATTGGCACATCCGACGCCTGGGCGATGCGCAGAAAACCGTTTTTCCATTTGCTGGCTTTTTTGCGGGTACCTTCCGGAGTAATGGCCACCCACATTTTTTCATTCTGACGGAACTGGCTGGCAACCTGCTTGGCCATGCCCCCCGCCGCTGTGCGATCCGTTGGTATACCACCGAGCCACATGAACAGGCCCTTGAACGGGAAAAAGAAGGCTTCTTTTTTCATCAACCAGGAAGCCTTGAGACGCAGTGCCATGATAAATGGCATCGCCACCACAAAATCCCAGTTGGAGGTATGCGGGGCCAGCGCCACCATCAATTTTTTCTCCGGCGGGAATTCGCCATCGAATCGCCAGCCGAGCATCTTCACAATCAGCAGACCAATGCCTTTGGTCAGCGCGTTCCCCCCGCGCGGCATTTCTTCGGGGAGCTGTGCGGGGATCGTCGTTTTTTTTACGGCTGTCACGATGAAATCTCTTTACTGATTACTGCAAGTAAATGCAAACGCTATTAGTGTTCCCGCGTCGCATAGAAGCGAACATCGGGGTAACGCTCTTCCGCGAGTTGCAGGTTCACGCGGGTCGGCGCCAGATAGGTCAGGTGACCGGAACCATCCATTGCCAGATTGATGCTGGCCTTGCGCTTGAAGTTTTCCAGCTCCTTGACACTGTCGCTGTCGACCCAACGCGCGGTATTCACATTGACGTTTTCGTATATGGCTTCCACCTTGTACTCGTCTTTCAGACGGTAGGCCACCACTTCAAACTGCAGCACCCCCACGGCGCCAACGATGATGTCGTTGTTATCCAGCGGGAAAAATACCTGGGTGGAACCCTCTTCCGACAACTGCTGCAGGCCTTTCTGCAGCTGCTTCAGTTTCAATGGGTCCTTCAGGCGAATTCGGCGGAACAGTTCCGGGGCAAAGTTGGGAATCCCGGTAAACTTGAGGCTCTCACCTTCGGTAAACGCATCGCCAATCTGGATGGTGCCGTGATTGTGCAGGCCGATAATATCGCCGGCAATCGCCTCTTCTACATGGCTGCGGTCGCCGGCCATAAAGGTTACCGCATCGGCGATCTTCACATCTTTGCCGAGGCGCACATGTTTCATCTTCATGCCGCGGCTATAGGTTCCGGAGCAGACGCGCATAAATGCGATGCGGTCCCGGTGCTTCGGGTCCATGTTTGCCTGGATCTTGAACACGAAACCGCTGAACTTGTCTTCACCGGGCTCGACGATACGCTCGTTGGTCTCCCGCGACTGCGGGCCCGGGGCCCACTCGACAAAACCATCCAGCATTTCGCGCACACCGAAATTGCCCAGCGCGGTGCCGAAAAATACCGGTGTCAGCTTGCCTTCCCGGTACTCGTCCAGGTCAAACTCGTGGGTAGCGCCGCGCACCAGGTCGATTTCCTCGCGGATATCGTCCGCGTACTCGCCCAGCAGCGCGGTCGCCTCATCGGAGTCCAGCCCCTGGATCTGAATATCATCCGGGATGGTGTGCCCCTGGCCCTGTTTAAACACATGGATGATGTCGGAGTACAGGTTGTACACGCCCTTGAATTGCTTGCCGGAACCCAGTGGCCAGTTGATCGGCGCCGCCTTGATATTCAGTACTTCTTCAATCTCGTCCATCACCTCGATAGGATCGCGGATATCCCGGTCCAGCTTGTTGATAAACGACAGGATGGGTGTGGTGCGCAGGCGGCAGACGTTCATCAGCTTGATGGTGCGGTCCTCGACACCCTTGGCGCCATCGATGACCATCAACGCGGAGTCCACCGCGGTCAGTACCCGGTAGGTATCTTCCGAGAAGTCTTCGTGCCCCGGGGTATCCAACAGGTTGACCACCCGCTGCTTGTAGGGGAACTGCATCACGGAGGAGGTCACGGAGATTCCCCGCTCCTGCTCCATGGTCATCCAGTCCGAGCGCGCATGAGGGCCCTTCTTGCCCTTTACCGAGCCCGCCAGCTGAATGGCATTCCCGAACAACAGCAGTTTCTCGGTCACCGTGGTCTTACCGGCGTCCGGGTGGGAAATGATGGCAAAGGTACGGCGGCCGTTGATGCCCGCCAGATTTGAAGACTGACCCATAATGCAACTTGAGACTGGATAAAAAACAGGCGCGCATTATACACGTCTGTCGCCGCGGAATCGCTGGAAATGGTGAATTCAGCAGCCTAGACTGCGGCTACTTTGCGACCCGACCAGCGGGGTCGCCACAGATCTTCGAGCAGGAGGTGAATAGTGAGTCAGGAACGTTTGGAAGCACTGCAGCGGGCACTCGCACAACAGCAGATCCAGGGCTTCCTGGTACCGCGCTGCGATGAGTACCAGAACGAGTATGTACCCGCCGCGGATGAGCGCCTCGCCTGGCTCACCGGTTTTACCGGCTCTGCCGGTCTCGCCGCCATTGCCCACGACCGCACCGGCCTGTTCGTGGACGGCCGCTATACCATTCAGGCGGAGCAGGAGATCGGCAGCCAACCCATTGAGCAGCGGACGCTGACGCCTGTGGATATCGGCAACTGGTTGAGTGAAGCCCTCAAGGAAGGAGATGCGCTCGGTTACGACCCGCGTCTGCATACCGAGCTGGGTTTGGCGCCATTGAAGAAGCGACTGCAAGAGTGTGGTATTCAGTTGCGCGCACTGGAAACCAACCCCATCGACGGCATTTGGGAAAATCGTCCCGCCACTCCCTGCGGCAGCGCACGCCCGCATCCGCAGACCTTTACCGGTGAGGATGCCGCCAGCAAACGCCAGCGCATCGCCGAGCAGCTCAGGGCCAAAAAACAAGACGCCCTGTGGCTAGCCAATCCGGAAGTCTGCGCCTGGCTGTTTAATATTCGCGGCAGCGATATCCCCCACCTGCCCGTCGCCCTCTCGATGGGTTTCCTGTATCGCGATGGCACGGCCACCCTGTACCTGGCGGAACAGGCCACCAGCGACGCCCTGCGCCAGCACCTGGGCCACGATGTGGAGATCGTCAGCGATAAATCCGCACTGTTTGCCGCCGCCGAGCGCCAGCATGTGCAGCAGGTGTGGGCTGATCCGCTACTCACCAACTGCTGGACCCTGTACCAGCTCAGTAACCGGGAAATTCAGATACTGCAGGAACGCGATCCCATCACCGGTGCCAAGGCCGTGAAAAACAGCGTTGAACTGGAAGGTAGCCGCGCAGCCCATATTCGCGATGGTGCCGCACTGTGCGAATTTCTTGCGGAATTACCCGGCGCGGTTGTCGGGGATAATTTTGGCGAACTGGAAGCGGTAAAGCTGCTGCGGGAAAAACGCGAGCAGCGGGAAGGATTCACCGACGACAGCTTTGATTCCATTTCCGGCTATCGCGGCAACGGTGCCATAGTGCATTACCGGGTCACACCGGAATCCAGCCTGCCCATGACTGCCGAAGGTATCTACCTGATCGACTCGGGGGGGCAGTACCCGGATGGCACCACTGACGTCACCCGCACCGTGGCACTGGGCGACTTCCCGGCACCGGCGAAAGATCACTTTACCCGGGTATTGAAGGGGCATATTGCCATTGCCAGTTTGCGCTTCCCTAGCGGCACCTGCGGCGAACAGATCGACGCCTTCGCGCGCAAGCCTCTGTGGGATGCAGGTCTGGATTATGCCCACGGTACCGGTCACGGTGTCGGCAGTTTTCTCAGCGTGCACGAAGGGCCGCAGCGCATTGGCAAGGCAAATAGCAATGTCGCCCTTGAAGCCGGCATGATTGTCTCCAACGAGCCGGGGTTTTACCTGACGGGCGAATACGGCATTCGCATTGAGAACCTGATCTTTGTGAAAGAAAGTGCAAAATATACAGGCTTTCTAGAATTCGAGGAGCTGACGTTGGCGCCGATTGACCGGCAACTGATTGAGCCGGCCTTATTGGACGATGCGGAATTGGACTGGCTGAACCGCTACCACCAGAAAGTACGGGATACCCTGATGCCGCTAGTGAATGAGAAAACGCAAGCGTGGCTGACAGCTGCCACCCAACCCATCCAGCGCCGTTGATTTGCGCTACTGCGGTCCTGCCAGCTGCGGCGGTTTTTGCAAAAACGGCAGCAGCTCCGCCAACACTCGCCGGCTGACCTCAGGCTCCAATGCGTGTCCCATTCCCGCAACCGCTAAAAACTGCGCACCACGGATTTTTGCCGCGGTGTCGCGCCCGTGGTCGATGGGAAGCAGCGGGTCCGCTTCGCCGTGAATCACCAGCGTAGGTGCGGTGATTTCTTCCAGTAACCGGGACCTGTCGCCACTGGCGAGAATCGCCAGAAATTGCCGCACTACACCATCTTCATAAGTGCCCCGATTCAGCACACGCCCGGCCAATTGCCTGGCGTAACCTTCACTGAAATATTCCGGGGAACCGATAGTGCGGGCGATCAAAACCCGGTTGGCCAGCTGCTGCTCCCGGCTCAATCCGGATTCCGCCCCTTTGGACATTGCGGCAATGGCTTCGCGTTTCGGCTCTGCCAATCCTGGCGCCCCAGAGCTGGACATAATGGAAGTAAAACTAATCACCCGCTGTGGATATCCCGCCACCAATACCTGGGCGATCATGCCGCCCATGGAAGCACCTACAATATGAGCACGCTCAATATTCAGTGCGTCCAGTACACCTATGGCATCGCCCGCCATATCTTCAAGAGTGTAAGCAGGCTCCGGTGTAAAGCCTACCCTGTTCCGCACCAGCGCCCACCACACCGGTGGCGCGGATAGCTGGTAATACTTTTGCGACAGGCCAGCGTCGCGATTATCCAGCAGCACAACGCGATAGCCCTGATCCAGCAGGCCCTGCACCAGGGTATCGCCCCAGTGCAGCATCTGTGCGCCGAGGCCCATAATCAGCAGTACTGTTTCCGATTCATCTTGCGACTCGCCACCGGTGGGGTGCATATCCTGAAATGCGATGGCGGTATCGTTGACCGTCGTAAAGTGAATCGGGTAGCGGTCAAACGGGCTTTCTTCTGCGTGTATCGGCCACACAGAAAGGGCCAGCAATATCAGTAACCAGCGGCCAAACATTTTCATCACATTTCACTCACTGTCTTAACTCGCAGTCTTAACTCGCAGTCTTAACTCGCAGCCGCCTCACTTTGCTGCCACTGCATCCAGCTCAGCCCCGCGCTCACCGAGGTATCGACGCAACCACCACCAAGACACAGCGCCCAGTACCAGGTTGGAAATCACAGTAGCCACGAACAAACCCTGGATTCCCCAGAATCTATTGCCGAGCCACGCCAGTGGCAGGTAGAACCCCAGCACCCGCAGGAATGAAATCAGTGTTGCGGGCAAAGGATGCCCCAGTCCATTGAACGCCGCATTGGCAGACATGACAAACCCGTAGCCCGCATAGCTGATTGGCACCAGGCAGAGGTAGGCCACCGCAACCGCGAGCACCTCGGGAGAATCACTGAACAGGGTCGCCACTGGACCGCCGAGCAACCAGAGCAGCACGGCAAGCCCAATGCCAAAAAATATGCAGAAGCGCGTCAGTACCGATACGGTTTGTTGCAAGCGCTCGTGTTGACCTGCCCCAAAGTTCTGCCCCATAAATGGCCCCACAACGGATGACAGGGCGTAAAACACAATCAGTGCGACCGGCTCGATACGCAGGGCAATCCCTAACCCCGCAACCGCATCCGCACCGTGTGCAGCGACCAGTGCCACTACCACGCCACCGGACATGGGAATAATCACATTGGTCGCCATCGCCGGTAGCCCAACGGCCAGCAAGGTTCGCCAGGATCTCTTAAGTTGCGACCAGCGCCAGCTGGGTAGCGCAAGGATTTGTTCGCGACGAACCAGTATGTACAACGCAATGGCAAAACTGAGACCGCGCGCGATGACCGTCGCCAGCGCCGCCCCCTGTAGTTCCAGGCGCGGAAAACCAAGGAGACCGAAAATCAGTAACGGATCGAGCACCAAATTAAAAAATGCAACGGCCATCATAATGCGCCCGGTCACGGCGCTGTTGCCAATGGCACGCAAGGCCGACAACGCCACCATCGGAACAACGGCAAATACCGCCCCCAGGTACCAGGGCACCATATAGTCTGCAATAAGCGGTATCAGCGATTTTTCAGCGCCAAGCAGATGGAATAGCGGTTCAATGGTCATCAGTCCGGCGCAACTCACAACCACAGCAATCAACGTGGCCAGCAGTGCGCCATCTGACACCAGTCGACGCACCTGCTTCATATCTCCCGCCCCGTAGGCCCGCGCTACTGCAGAGGAAGTGCCAGCGCCAAGGCCGATAGCCAGTGCATTGATCACCATCACCACAGGAAAGGTAAAACTCATGGCCGCCAATGGCCTGCTACCCAACTGGGCAACGAAATAGGTATCCACCACATTGAAGGACATGGTGGCGAGAATTCCCCAGACCATGGGCAGGGCCAGGCGACGCAGGTGGCCCGCTACTGGACCTTCAAGCAGGGAGGGTTGGCTACGATGAGTTGGCATGATGTATCCGGGGTGCCTGAAAGGCGGAATGGGGTTACTGCGATTGCATCAATGTTAAATGCATCAAAATCGGTAGAGCTGCGGCCTACAATATCAGACTCATCAACAGCGCGTCTTCCCGGCTACCGTCCGCCTTCGGATAATAGTTTTTTCGGCGGCCGTCTTCGGAAAACCCGAGCTTGTGATAGAGCCCGCGCGCCGGGCGGTTGGATGCGCGCACTTCCAGCAACACACGCGCAATATCCTCCGGGAGCTGTTCCAGCACCTGCTGCAGCAGGCGGGCGCCCAGGCCGCGGCGGCGCCACTGGGGTGCGACCGCAACATCGAGAATTTCCACTTCATCAAAGACCAGGCTGGTTACACAGCAGGCCGCAATCTGCCCACCCTTCGCACGTAACACCCAACATGTATGACCGGAATTCAGGCTATCCCGGTACTGGCCGGCACTCCACGGGTGGCTATGGGCATTGCGAGCCAGTGCCGCCAGATCGTTGCAGTCGGCGATTTCCGCGCGCGCGAAGGTGAATTCCGGCACAGGTCCAGAGTCGGGAGTCAGCTCAGAAGAAGATGGAGTCACAGGGGATTACCGCGATCGGCCAGAATTGAAGAAAGCTTAGCGGCGGGTCTGCTCGGGGTAGAGCATGCGCAATTGCTGCCATAGGGCGCGCTTGCGCGCAGGTTCCGTGAGCAGCTCCGTCAAGCTCGGCATCGCAATCACAGGCACCCCTTGCCAGTCGACAACCGCTTCATCCAGGGCCACCGGGGCGCAATAGTCCTGGGCCTGCTGCCCCATCAACCAGATGGATTTAACCGGTTTCCGCGCACAGGCAGCCTCCAGCCAGCTACTGCAAGTATCGCGGGCATCGGCCGCATCGGCTGCGGTGGCGAAAGGGTTTTCAGCAAGTGGCCACTTGAGCTTGTCCCGCCGGGTCTCCAGCTGATGCCAACCCAGTGCGCGCGCGATGTTGCCGAATAGCGATTCCACCGGTAGTGCCAGGCCCGGCTCGCGGCTATCGACCGCCAGCACTTCCTCACCCAGCCACCAGCAGCTCAGCACGAAAGGCTTGATGCTTTGCTGGGGCGGGGCCACCGGAGTAGCTTTCGAAGGGGCTGCAGCAATCCTGGTTTCGGTAGTGATACTGCCGATGACCCGGCTGACATCCGGGGAAGGTTTTGCCGAAGTTGCCGGGGTTGGCTCCGCGGCAGAAACAACCTGCTCCCGGCCAGTATTTATCAAACTGGCCTTTTCCGGCGCAATGTCCGCGCCGATGGCAGCCATCACTGCCGCCGCCGGCGCAACCTCAGGAATATCTTCCACTGGCGGCGGCAGCGGCGCCTGTCGCGGTTCCGGCGCCTGCGGCAGGCGGAAACGCGGCATATAACTGGTAACACCCAGTGCCGTTAAATATTCCGTCCGCTGCAGTTCGTTCACGCTTGCTCTGTCTCCACTAGCCGTCGGTCAATTATACGCCTTGCGGCTTGCTATTCTTGCTGGCGAGCAAGTTTAAAGCATCCAGGTACGCTTTTGCGGATGCGACCAAAATATCGGTATCCGCACCCACTCCGTTGACCAGTCGGCCATCGCGTTCAAGGCGCACCGTTACACTGCCCTGGGAGTCAGTACCCTGGGTTACCGCATTCACCGAATAGAGCTTCAGATCTGCATTGCTGCCGACTACGGACTCAATGGCCTTGAAGGTTGCGTCTACCGGGCCGCTACCTTCCGCGCTGCAGCTGCAGTTTTCGCCATCGATAAGCAACTGCAGATGTGCCTGCGGGTTGCTACCGCTTTTACTGCGTACTTCCAGATCTGCCAGCTGGTAGTGCTCTACCGGGTCGGCGGCGCCGGAGATGAGTGACTGCAGGTCCTCATCAAAAATCTCGTGCTTTTTATCGGCGAGATCCTTGAAGCGCTGGAACAGCACATTGAATTCCGCCGGATCCGCAAAGCTGACGCCCAGCTCCTCGTAACGGGCTTTGACCGCTGCGCGCCCGGAGTGCTTGCCCAGCACCAGTCGGTTCTGGCCCCAGCCTACATCTTCCGCCCGCATAATTTCGTAGGTCTCGCGATGCTTGAGAATACCATCCTGGTGGATACCGGATTCGTGGGCAAACGCGTTAGCGCCGACGATCGCCTTGTTCGGCTGTACCGGGAAACCGGTGATCGAAGAAACCAGACGCGACGTCGGCACAATGTGCGAGGTATCAATACGGGTTTCCACCGGGAACAAGTCCTGGCGAGTCCGCACCGCCATCACTACCTCTTCCAACGAGGCATTGCCGGCCCGCTCGCCGAGGCCATTGATGGTGCATTCCACTTGCCGTACACCGTTCATTACTGCTGACAGGGAATTGGCAACGGCGAGGCCCAGGTCGTTGTGGCAGTGCGTAGAGAAAATGGCCAGGTCGGAGTTAGGCACGTTTTCGATCACGCGCTTGAACATGGCACCGTACTCGCCGGGCTCACCGTAGCCGACGGTATCCGGAATATTGATGGTACCGGCACCAGCCTTGATCACCGCCTCAATGATACGGTACATGAATTCAGGCTCAGAGCGACTGCCGTCCTCGAGTGAAAATTCCACATCATCCGTAAATTGTCGCGCGGTTTTAACGGCTTCCACCGCCTGGCGCAGCACATCTTCCGGCTCCATCTGAAGCTTGTACTTCATATGAATCGGAGAGGTGGCAATGAATGTGTGGATACGCGCGGAATTTGCCTTCTTGAGCGCCTCACCAGCGCGAATGATGTCCGGGCCAACGGCGCGAGCGAGTCCACATACGGTGGAATCCTTAATTGTCTCAGCGACCGCCTGAACTGCTTCAAAATCACCCTGACTGGCAATTGGAAATCCCGCTTCAATCACGTCCACCTTCATGCGCTCGAGCATGGTAGCAATGCGGATTTTTTCCTCTTTGGTCATGGATGCGCCGGGGCTTTGCTCGCCGTCGCGCAGGGTAGTATCAAATATGACTAATTTATCTTTTTTAGTATTCATGAGGGCTCTTCTCCTAGTCTGGCCCGAGGCTAAACAGCGGTAACGCCGCTGTCTATGCGCTGCTCAAATTAAGTACGGAATTCTGTAGAGAGGTATGGGGATAAAATTATATGCCGCGAAGGGGCAGTCGTAGCAGGCGCGCTAGTAGTAGGGGGGCAGCGGAGATCGCAATCTCAGAGAAGGAGTTTGAAGCTATAGGTCCGGTGGATTGTTTTCCCCGGACCTGCACTATCGAGTCGATTGGGATAGTGGAGAACATGGCTGCCGCTTTAATAATTTCGGTTGAAAGAATAGTAGGGTGAAATTGCCCACTGGCATTTCACCGCCCACCCCGGGGTTAACACCGGGACAGACGCGCAAACTATAAGCCGCAGAGCAGACTGAAATCAACACTCATCCTATTTTTAAAGGTAAACCAGAAGATATAGACAAAACTTGATTCTCAATAAGTAAAAATGCTAGATGATCATCCTAATTTTTAATATTAGCCTGCAGCGCATCCAGTAATACCCAGAGCTCCCGGTGCAAGGCAGATAGGCGTTCGGGCGCCACACCCAACTGGCCGAGCGCAGCCTCTCTCCATACCTTCACTTTGGACTCCAGACCCCGCCCGGTATCTGTGATTGAAACCAGTGTCACTCGCTCATCCGCAACCCCTCGCCGGCGGGTCAAAAGATTTTGCATTTCCATACGCTTCAGCAATGGTGTCAGCGTGCCGGAATCTAACATCAGTGACTCACCGAGCGCGCTAACCGTCCACGCGTCCGACGGTTTACCCTCCCTGCCCCACTGCCAAAGTAATAGCAGCACCAGGTATTGTGGATAAGTGATTCCGAGCTCACGCAGCATCGGCTGGTAAGCCCGGGTCATTGCTCGGGAGCTGGCATAGAGTGCGAAACACAGCTGCCGATCCAGGCTCAACGGCTCGCTGTGTTCCCCACCACTTTTTTGGGGGGTACCAGGTCGACTCAAAGTAGCTTCTCTACCGCTGTAGCCAGTGCTTCAGGTTTATCCTTGGGTGCAAAGCGATTCACAACCTCGCCATTTCGGTTCACCAGGAATTTAGTGAAATTCCACTTGACCCCTTCAGTACCGAGTATTCCGGGCGCGGCCTTCTTCAGATGCGTAAACAACGGGTGAGCCTGCTCACCATTCACATCCAGTTTTGCATAGACCGGAAAGCTCACGCCAAAATTCAGGCTACAGAACTCCTGGATTTCACTATCACTGCCAGGCTCCTGCTTTCCAAACTGATTGCAGGGAAAACCCAGGACCATAAATCCCCGGTCCTGATAGTCGCGATACAGATCTTCCAGCCCCTGGTATTGAGGTGTGAAACCGCATTTGCTTGCGGTATTTACAATCAGCAATACCTTCCCTTTGTGCTCTTCCAATGTGGTGGGCGTACCATCCGCGGTCTGTAGAGGGATTGAATATAAATCTGTCATTTTGAAACTCCTCCAAAGTGTATTTTCCACAACTATATTGTGCACAATTAAAATTGCAACCCCAAAGCTAGACGCCATATGTAGGCAAGGGAGCAGCAAGCTTCTTGTGGATTGATTTTGTTGAGAATTTTTTAGTTATACACAGGTACGTTACCCACAAAAACTCTGGATAGAGTTGTGAATAAGTTTGGGATAGGCGGTTTGAGTGGCGTGGTTGCTGGGTTTCGGTAACCGTTTAAAAATGCGTCGGTAACCTGGCAGCCATTATTTGGTAATAAAATCGGTATAAAAAAGCCCCGGGTACTTGCGCGCCCGGGGCTTTTTTATGCTCGATCGGTGGAGCAAACCACAATGAAAAAAGCCCTGACCGCGAAGCGATCAGGGCTTTTGAATAGAAACCTGACGATGACCTACTCTCACATGGGGAATCCCCACACTACCATCGGCGATGTTGCGTTTCACTTCTGAGTTCGGCAAGGGATCAGGTGGTTCCACAACTCTATTGTCGTCAGGCAAACTGGCTTGGGTTGGCTTGGTCTTATGGGTCTTTCTATTGAAGAGAGCCCTGCGCTGCCTGTTATCGCTGTTTGCCTCGGTCATTCTGGTGACCGGCGATAACCCCAAATAAGTCGGTAAAACACTCTGTAGTAATACACCGCAAGTCGATCAATCGAACGTTGCGTCTCTCGGCTCACAATCCGCTGATCGTTAGATCAGTCAATCGTTAGTAACCATCTCTGTTGTATGGTCAAGCCGCACGGGCAATTAGTACTGGTTAGCTCAACGCCTCACAACGCTTCCACACCCAGCCTATCAACGTGGTAGTCTTCCACG
>NZ_JALNMG010000006.1:0-390000 GCF_023156515.1 Microbulbifer sp. CAU 1566
CCAGTTTGCCTGACGACAATAGAGTTGTGGAACCACCTGATCCCTTGCCGAACTCAGAAGTGAAACGCAACATCGCCGATGGTAGTGTGGGGATTCCCCATGTGAGAGTAGGTCATCGTCAGGCATCTAAATAAAAGAAAAGGCCACCCATACGGGTGGCCTTTTTTTTATTTTGGATTTGATGAATTGCTGCCACTACCTCGCAGCGCCAAGCGCTGCCATGTGACAAGCAATGCACCGCAGGTGCAAAGCTTGGGGCGCCGAAGGCGTCGCGCAGCGATGTCGAGCGTAGCTCGACACCCACTGTAGGTCATCGACCCCGCCGTCAGCACAGCACCCCGATCAAACAAAAAAAGCCCTGACTGCTAACGCGCTCAGGGCTTTTTTATGGCTGAATAATGACCATCAGGTTACCGACGCATTTTTAAACGGTTACTGAAACCCAGCAACCACGCCACTCAAACCGCCTATCCCAAACTTATTCACAACTCTATCCATGAATTCTGTGAATAACTGAGTCACTTAACGTGCCAAACACAAGGATCAGCCTGAATAATTCACAGAAAACACAAGACTGTGGCTAACTATCCAGTAGAGGAAAGGTAACTCTGTTGCCGCAGTGTAATAAAACCTGGTTTTCCAAAGGAACTGTGGGGCGATGCTTTTTTGTGCGGACTTCCGGAGCCCTTACAGTGCGGGGCTTGCGGCGCCTATACGCAAGTTATACACAAGACTATCCCAAGATTCTGTTAGTAATCAGGGTTGTGGGTAAGTAGAAAAAAATATATGAAATCAAACGCTAATTTAACTTGACCTGGTGGGTAAAAGGCTCGGTGCCAGCCTGAGCCTGAGGGAAATCCACAGGCGTGGCAACGAGCGAGGGTGAGCTGGCTAAAAGTGCATGGTCCAGCCCAGGGAGGCAGACTCCACTTCGTACTCGCCACGCAGGTCATTGCTGCCAACTTCTGGAAATAGCTCCCACTCGGCTCTTACCGTCCAGCGGTCTCGGAAGCGGTAGCTGACTCCGGCGCCGTATCCCCAGTGAAAGCCACTGCCATTTTCCGAGAAGCTAGCGTCTACAGGGAACGCCATTGGTCCCACGCTGCCATCGATAAAGCGAACCATGGCGATTGCCTGTCCCCGTTGACGAACATCAACCTGGCTCAGCCAAAAGCCGCCACCCAGTTTTCCGAATACGCTGAACCCGGAACTATTTAATGGCAAGTGCCCAACCAGGTAGGCATTCCCCATGCGGGTCTGGATACGCTCTTTGATATTGAGCTGGGGCAGTTCAGGGCTGCTGACGTTAAACGTGAGTTCCGACGTCGATGTCTGCCTGAAGTCCGCCTCTACGGCCATATACGGTGTCCACTGCCAGCCTCCATAGAGCTTCAGTCCTGCTCCATTATCCGCGCAGCCATCGACCACTGCGCTTCGATCGTCGCGATTCAAGCCGCTTACAAAGCGGCTGGCGTCACTGCAAAGGCCTGAAAACGCGCTGTTCTGGATGCTGAGGCCGCCGTAGCGGTGGGAGTAGAAGTCCGCTTTTACAGCAGTGGCTGCAAAAGAGAGAAGGGGTACCACAAGCAGAAGAGGGAGCCGGACCATGGCGATACCTGCTGTGCGAAGGGAGTGATTTGAATCTTCCGCGGAACTCCTGTGCGGAAACTTACAGGGCCAGCATTATTATCTAGCCCTAACATCAAATCATATTTTCAGTTGTGCACGCAATTCTGCCAACTTTTTGGCATTTTCGGACTTGGAGAGCGGTTTACCCTGATTGTGCTCCAGCTGTACCTGCTCCGGTGCAGGCAACTGCTCTCCCGCCATCAATCGCTCACAAATTTTTTTATAGTGGGCAGCGAATACCGGAAATGCCGACGATTCGGGATTGTTGGCGAGGAAGAACCAGTCCGCAGCGCGACCGGCGTGGTAAACCGCTGGGTGGCTCCACTTCTGATTGGCCTTGGGGCTGGGGGCGTTGCAGGCTTCACGATACGCGGCTCGCACCTCCGGCAAACCGCCTTCACCCTCAGCACACAGCTGCAGCATACGATGTACGGTAGGTAGGTACTCACACTGTTTGATAGCGCGCTTGGCACCTGCCAGTATCTGCTCCGGGGTAAAGCCAGAGAGAGACTCAAGCCATAGCCGCTTGGCGTGATTCAGTGTTTGCACGTCCTGAAATGCGGAGTTGAACTGGTTGTGATAACTCAGTTTCAGCAGTCCGAACACCTCATTGAGAGCCCGCTTGCGCGCTTCCAGTTCTGGATTACCAGTTTGTGTCTGTGACGATGTCCCAGACTGATGTGTCTCTTGTGCGCTGGTTAACTGGGTGCCCGGAATCTTGTGGCTTGCCATGATGTTGTCCTATTGCGAACTTGTTGCGCTCCGCCCATTGGTAGCGCGCGTGGCGTACGAAAACAGCGTCCCAGCTCTTGCGTGCACCGCCCTGTTCCTGCCAGTAAAGACGGAACTCGGGTACCAGGCCGAGGGCAAATTCGCGGTCGATTTCACATTGATTTAGCAGGTGCCCGAGGCAGTCACTCGAGGGCTGCCAGTTGCGGGACATGGGCTTGGCCACCGGGTTCTTCTCGATCCCCTGGCAGTAATAGGCCCATTCTTCCCGCGCGTATTCGATAAACAGCTCACCCCAGCGGGCACTGTGGCCGCCGCGCTCAAGCCATTTATAAATAAATTCCGGGAGTAATTCTGCGGCAAAATTGGGGTTGATGGCCAGCCGGCGCAATTGCTCCCAGGTGTGCTCGCTGGGTTGCCAGTCCCGGGTTATAGGCTCAGGTTTGCGCTTTTCAATGAAGGGGGTTTCCTGCTTCTCCCAGTCTTCCATTACCCAGTCATTGAACTCCAGGTCCCAGGAAACGGACTGCTTGCCACTACTGCGGTGGTACTCCACAAAACGCTGCATACAGCGGCGGACGAAAGTACTCGGAACTCCCTCGTCAGCGAGCTTGCCTAGAGTGCCTTCACCGGGGCACCACTGGGAAGGAAGCGGTAGCTTGCGTCCCTGAGTTGCGCGGAAAGACTCCCACTTGCTTTTAACCAGCTTGAGAAACAGGGAACCGAATGAATGTCGGCTCTCACCCCGGTCGCGCCAGTAAGTGACGAACTCGGGTAGTTGCTCGCGCACAAAGTGCTCCGGTACACCCAACTGGGCAATACGCGCCATGGTCTCTGCATCGGGCTGCCAGCTGGGGGAGATGGTGTTTGCTGCCCGCGGCGTCGGTGCCGGCGTCTGTGGGGCGGGAGCACGACCATGTGACTGCGCTGTTGGCAGTGCGAACTTGAGCATGGCACTGCTGCCGTAAGGTGCTGCACCCAATAGAAGCGCGCCCTGGTTTCGCAGGCTGGTGGACACCCGCTGAATATCAGCCGGCTCCCAGAAAGGCAGCAGTTGCTGCAGCTGGTCGCTATCGGCGGTATACCAGTCCCTTCCTGGATGTGACTCCACCGGTAAAAACGGTATCAGGTCTCCCAGCGCACTTAGCAATACCGACTCCTCCAGGCCCAGGGTTGCGGCCAGAGTAGGGGATATGACGAGGGGGCGTTCCGGGAGTAGGGGGTGTTTCATGCCGCGATGATACCACCCGGGGCGCGGGCATCGGGAGTGGATTTGGCCGCTGACCTGTGGTTCAGGTAAAGACTCTTGAGTCTCGCAGCCACTCAGGCTGAAGCTATTGCGGCCGTACGGAAACCCGGTAGGCACAGCGGCGCGCGCCGTCCAGCAGGTACTCGCAGCGCTCTACATGAGCTTCCGGCAGGCATCGGCGGAATATCTCCAGTTCTGATCGGCAGAAACCGCGGCACTGGCGTGCTGCGGCACAAATCGGGCAGTGGTTTTCCACCAGCAACCATATGCCGCGCTTTTCCCGTATTGCCTGAGCCATATAGCCTTCTCTGTCCCGCAATTCCGCGAGTTTTTTGACCTTTGCCCCCAGGGTCTGACAGTTTGCCAGCGCGCGCAGGTACTCTGCCAGTGACTCCTTTTCACGCTGGCCAATCAGCGTATCGAGGCCCTGCTCACCGAAGACTTCCCGCACACTGTCGATCAGCTTCACGGCAAGGTCGCCGTGGCGATCCGGAAAGCGCTGCTGCGCTTTATCCGTCAGCTCCCAGTAGCTGGCCGGTCGCCCTACCTTTTCCGCGCGGTCGCAGCGGCTCAGCAATCCTTCATCTGCGAGCTGGTTCAGGTGCTGGCGAGTACCCACAGTGGTGATTCCCAGACTATCGGCGATAAACCGCGCGGATTGCGCGCCGCGGGTTTTCAGTAAGTAGAGGATTTGCTCGCGGGAATTGCCGCTGTCGTTTGGTTGTGTGGTTCGCGATTGGGACATGGTCATTGTGCGTCTGCCTTTGCGGGCCAATCATCGGATGCGCGGTGCAGTATTGCAAACCAGGCCGCACCTGCGAGGCACAGCAGGCCGCCGAGCATCAGCGTCCACTGGCTTCCCAGCAATGCCAGGCCGCTACCCATCAACGCAATTGCGGTGCTGGTAAGGCAGAAGTTGGCTGTCAGCAGTCCCATCACCCGCCCCTGGCCATACTGTTCGAAACGTTCGGACATGATGGCCGGAAACACACCATTCACCGTGGATATCCCGACGCCAATCAGGGCAAACAGGGCGAATGCGCCCTGGGCATTCACCCAAGGCAGTAACAGCAACAATACCCCCAGGCCTACGGCGCCTTTGTAAACCACAAGCTGCGCGCCGAACCGCTTTTTCAGAGTAGGAATCGCCAGTGCACTGGTAGCGATCATTACACCTGTGACAATAACGGTATTCCATGCGATCTGGTGGGATTGGTAGCCGAATTTTTCCACCAGCCAAAAGGGATAAAACTCATAGAACGCATTGACGCCGAGACAGAACAGCAGGTTGAACAGCGCCATGGCGCGGATTGCGGGTTCACGCCAGAGCGCCAGCGAATTCTGCGAGCGCACCAGCGTCATCAGCGCAAGGCCTTTGGATTTACGCTGCGTATCTGCGGGCATCAGTATTTGCGCCAGTGTCGCGCACGCGATCACCGCCACAGCACCGCCGCAGAACACAGTTTCGGGGCCGTTCACGCCGAGGTATCCCCCGCTGAGTGGTCCCAGCAACCAACCGGCATAGGAACAGGCCATGGCCAGAGACAGCGCGCGGGTGCGGTCGATGGTCGGATGCAGGTCTGCCGCCATTGCCCGGGCGATGGCGATATTGCCCTCGCAAAGCCCGGTCAAAAAGCGCGCCGCGGCGAACAGCAGGAAATTCTGGGCGCTCAGCGCGAGCGCCGATAGCGCATATCCCGCGGCCGCCAGTAACAGGGTGAAGAGCAGCGTGCGCCGCCGACCCAGCTGATCGGACAGGGCGCCGACGATACTGCTGCCGAGCAGTAAACCAAGGGGAAATAGAGCAAGTACTATGCCCAGCAACAGCTTGGGCGGCATATTCATAAAGTGGGTAAGGTCATTCGCCGGGCCGTCAAGAAACAGCGGCGCGAGCACTGGGTAAGGAAGTGCAATGCCGGCGGTGCCAACCAGGGTCACCAACATCACTGCCAGCAGTGTCGTTTTTGCATTGGAAATTGGCATAGGAATTAAGATAAGCAATCTGTTTTTTTATTAAAGTAGCATGACTTCTCGATAAGAAAAGTAAATGCTTTCTTATTGGGGCTATAGCCTCGGCCAATCCGCCACTGTTAACCGGGCCTATCCACTATGCTGTGTGTGACCGCACACCGGCGATAAAACACGCGTACAGTTTAATTGCCTTACCCTCACTGGAACCTTTTAGTATCGCGTCACGAATCCCGTTGATGGAGAGCAACATGAGTGACAAGTCATCGGCCTCCCCGCAAACCTTCCGCCTCGAGGGCGTGAGTTGTGCGGGTTGTGTGAAAAAAATCGAGTCTGCCCTGGCCGATGTGCCCGGGGTGGATGACGCGCGCGTGAATCTGGGGGACAAAACCCTGGTGGTCCAGGGCAGCGCGGCGGCTCAGGATTGCATCGCTGCAGTGGAATCCGCCGGTTACGGGGCGGAAGAGGTGCGGGCAAGTGCGCGCGAGTTGCGCGAGCAACAGCGCGAGGATGAGCAGAACCATTACCGGCAACTGCTGTGGCGCGCGGGTATTGCGCTGGGGCTGGGTATACCGCTGATGGCCTGGGGACTGCTGACCGGTGAAATGGGTGTGCACAACACCTTCCAGCAGATGGCCTGGGGCAGTGTAGGTGTGCTGACCCTGGCGGTGCTGATTTTCTGTGGCGGGCATTTCTTTACCGGGGCCTGGCGCGCATTCCGGCACCACAGCGCCACCATGGACACGCTGGTTGCCCTGGGCACCGGTACCGCGTGGCTGTTTTCCATGCTGGTGGTGCTGGTACCTCAGCTTTTACCGGAATCCGCACGCCATGTGTATTTCGAAGCCAGTGCCATGATCATCGGCCTGATCAACCTGGGGCAGGCTCTGGAGGTACGCGCCCGCGGCCGCACCAGCGCTGCGGTGGAGAAACTACTGCAATTGCAGGACGCCAGCGCGCGGGTGGTTCGCGATGGCGAAGAGGTGGATATCCCCATTGAGCAGGTCCAGGTGGGAGACACTCTGCGGGTGCGCCCGGGCGAAAAAATTCCGGTGGACGGCAGCGTAGTCGAGGGGGAAAGCCTGGTGGATGAATCCATGCTCAGCGGTGAACCCTTGCCGGTCAGGAAAGCCGCCGGCGACCCAGTTACCGCGGGAACCCTGAATAAAAATGGCAGCCTGCTGTTTAAAGCGGAAAAGGTGGGGGCGGATACCCGCCTTTCGCAGATCATCCAGATGGTAAAAAACGCCCAGAGCTCGCGAGTGCCCATCGCGCGACTGGCAGATACCATCTCCGCCATCTTTGTACCCAGTGTCATGATCATCGCGGTGGTTGCCGCACTGGTCTGGTACAACTGGGGGCCGGATCCCAAGGTGGCGCACATGCTGGTGGTGCTGACCTCCGTGCTGATTATCGCCTGCCCCTGTGCACTCGGGTTGGCCACACCCATGTCGGTAATGGTCGGTGTGGGCAAGGGCGCGGAAAATGGCGTGCTGGTGCGCAACGGCAAGGCCCTGCAGCAGGCCACGGGGCTGGATACCCTGGTGGTGGATAAAACCGGAACACTGACCGAGGGTGCGCCCAAACTGACCGATATCGAAAGCGATGGCGATGCCGATACACTGCTTCAGCAGCTTGCGAGCCTGGAAAGTCGTTCAGAGCACCCACTGGCGGAAGCCATTGTCAGTGCGGCGAAGGAGAAAAATTTATCGCTCAGTGAGGTAACCGGGTTTGAAGCCATCACGGCTCACGGTGTGTCCGGTGATGTGGATGGAAAGAAAGTTCTCCTTGGCAACCGCAAATTGATGCAGCGCGAAGGAATCGATAGCGGACCCTGGCACAAACAGGCCGAAGCACTGGCCGGGCAGGGTCGCACCGCCATGTACGCGGCGGTCGATGGCGCCATGGCAGGGGTTATCGCGGTCGCGGATCCTATTCGCAAAGATGCCCAGGCAGCGGTCCAGCGACTGAAGAAGCTTGGCCTGCGCATCGAGATGTTGACCGGTGACAACAAGGCCACAGCAGAGGCGGTCGCCAGGCAGCTGGGGATTGATCACGTGCACGCGGACCTTTTGCCGGAAGACAAGGAAAAGATCGTAGCCGATTTGCAAAAGGGCGGCGCCAAGGTGGGTATGGCCGGAGACGGCATCAACGATGCGCCGGCGCTGGCGCGCGCGGATGTGGGCTTTGCGATCGGTGCAGGAACCGATGTTGCCATCGAGTCTGCGGATGTCACCCTGATGCGCTCCTCACTGCACGGTGTTGCCGATGCAGTGGAGTTATCCCGCGCAACGCTGCGCAATATCAAGCAGAACCTGTTCGGCGCCTTTATTTACAACACCCTCGGCATTCCCATTGCCGCCGGTGTGCTCTACCCGATTACCGGTATGTTACTGAGCCCGGTGATTGCCGGCGCCGCTATGGCATTTTCTTCAGTGACCGTGGTGAGCAATGCCAACCGTCTGCGCTTCTTCAAGCCTTCCCACAATTCTTCTGCTGACAATGGAGGTAAAAAATAATGACCTCTTTATTGATTAACCTGTCGGGGCTGGCGGCCATTGCGCTGACAGTTTGGTGGTTCTGGCTGGCTGCAAAAGGAAACAAACAGCAGTCTGTCAGTGTCGACGAAAAGCTGGAGATACAGGTCAAAGATGGTGTCTACGAGCCCGACCGAATTCGCGTTTCTGCAGGCGAGGAAACGGTGCTGCACTTTCGCCGGGAAGATGCTTCTCCCTGTGCCGAGTGGGTACTGTTTCCCGATCTGGAGGTGAGCGCACAACTGGGGGTGGATCAGATTACCGAAGTCACCATTCCCGCGGCGGATGCCGGTGAGTATCTCTTCCATTGCCAGATGCAGATGTATCGCGGCACTCTGATCGTTGAATAAGGATTCTGTGCTCGGGCAGTTTCAGTCACGCGCGATAGTGGCTGAGGAACAGGGCCGCCGTGCGCTCCGCAAGCGCATGGCGTTCCTGTTGGTTGAGCAGGGGATTGACCTGCATTAACTGTGGCCAGAAACAGCTGCCCTTGATCAGGTTGTGAATCTGTTTGCTGCCGATTTCGATATCCAGCTGTTGCAGTCGCCCGTCGGCCAAGGCCGCCTTAAGCCAGCGAGTGATGGCGGTTTCGTAAGCTGAGAACTTTTCCATCTGCTCGCGCAATGCTTCCGGCTGATGAAAAAAATGGTCGAAAGCCACCCGGTTCAGCTCGATATATTCGCGGCTGCAGATGACCTCGATTTCCGACTCGATCAGGTTACTGAGCTGCGACTGCAGATCGGTGCCCGCTTCATAGGCGCCACCGGCACACTGTGTCGCCTGCTGCCAGAGTTCGCTCATCAATGCCATGATCAGCGCTTCCTTGCTGGCGAAATGGTTGTACACCGTGCGCTTGGAGACCTCCGCCAGGGCGGCCAGTTCGTCCATGCTGGTGTTGTGTACGCCCCGCTCCTGAAACGCTGACTTGGCGGCCAGTAAAATGGCCTGGCGCTTCAGCTCACTTCTTGTTGGCTTTTTTTCAGACATCTGACTCACTGGTCTCTACCTTGCACTCAACGGGAACCCGGGAATTTTACACTAGGTAGTTTACTTTTGGAGATTCGCTATTACACTACACTGTATAGTTTACTTTTGGCTTGGTTATGAAGATACGCGGGTTGGCAATTGCAGGGGTATTACTGATGGCTATCGGTCTTTTAAATGGCTGTTCCGTGGAACAGCCGAAGTTCTACAACAGCGGCATGGAAGAAAGCGCCGGTGCGAGCGATATGTGGGAGATCGCCAAAATGTATTTTCGCGCCGAGCGGGCGGCGCCGAAACCGAGTGCGCCAATACCCATGCGCGAGATCCCGGCCGCAGAGTTGGCGGAACCTGTGAGTGCAGCGAAGGTGTATCGATTGGGACATTCCAGCGTGCTGATCCGGCTCGATGGAGAGACGGTGCTGACCGATCCCGTATTCAGCGAGCGCGCCTCGCCAGTTCAGTGGATGGGACCCAAGCGTTTCCACCCATTGCCGTTCGAACTGGCGTCACTGCCGCGCATCGCGGCGGTGGTCATCAGTCACGATCACTACGACCACCTGGACAAGGGCAGCATCCTGGCGCTGGATGAAAAAGTGGAGCGGTTTCTGGTGCCGCTAAAAGTCGGGGAACATCTGCGTCGCTGGGGCATTGCCGATGACAAAATCGTAGAGCTCGACTGGTGGCAGTCGCACGCCGTCGGCTCCCTGAAATTTACCGCCACCCCTGCCCAGCATTTTTCCGGCCGGGGGCTGGGGGATCGAGACGAAACCCTGTGGGCGGGCTGGGCCATCGAGGGGCGCGAAGGGAAGATTTTCTTCAGTGGCGACTCGGGATATTTCGATGGCTTTCGTGAAATCGGCAAGCGCCTGGGTCCGTTTGACCTGACCCTGATTGAAACTGGTGCTTACAACGCACTCTGGAGCAAAATTCATATGTTGCCCGAGCAGAGTGTACAGGCGCATATCGACCTGCAGGGGCGCGCCATGGTGCCGATTCACAACAGCACCTTTGACCTGGCGTTGCACGACTGGTTTGAGCCCCTGGAGCGAGCCGCGGCGGCAGCGTGGGAGCGCAATGTACGATTGATCACTCCGGTTATCGGTGCCGCGGTGGCCATTAAACACCCGCAAGTCGCCGAATACTGGTGGCAGGATATGGAGGAGGCGACCCTCGTTGAGGCCGCTTCACTGTCTGCAGAAGAGGACGCACTTCGTTAAACCCGACACCGGCGATCGGCAGATAACGGATGCTGGAGCCCGGTTGCACAGTGATCGCGTTCCTGCTCGGGATTTACCCGCTATCGCCGGTTTTTCGGCGAAAAATTGATAAATGCCATTTTTAGGATTATCCGGCCCTGTGACCCGCTGCCGAAACGCGACATCTTTATTGGTTGGCGTTGGATGAAAATCACTGGGCGAGCTGGGCGGGATAGTTATGTTGGCATTGATCTGGAGGTGGTCGCTGCGTTTTCTGGGGACGCTGCTGGTATTGTTACTGTTGTTTATTGTTTACGGCGGTTTTGCCTACCGGGACCAGCCACTGCGCAATAGCGAGGCTACTCGAGACGTCTCTTTCTTGAAAACAGGGCACGCCGAGATTGCCTACCGCGCCGATGGTCTGAACCACGACGACACAACCCCCGTGATACTGCTACACGCGATGTTTTTTCACATGGGCATGTGGGATACATGGGTGCCGGAGCTGGCCCGCAGTCGCCCGGTTTACCGCTTCGATGTGCCCGGCCACGGCCTGTCATCCCTCGCGGATAATAATGACTATTCCCTGCAGAGCACCATAAACACACTGCGGAACTTCATGGATCATCAGGGTATCGATCGCGCTATTCTGGTCGGCGCCTCCATGGGCGGTGCAACCCTGTTCAATTTTGCCGCCGAGTATCCCGAGCGCGTTGAGAAACTGGTGCTGGTCAATTCCGGGGGGCTGGAAGGGCACGATAAAGCGGACAGCGGTGGACTGCCGGACGGCGCCTACTGGGTACTGCGATACTTGCCGGACTGGTCCCTGAACCAATTTGTGGATTGGCTGACAGCGGATAACCGGGCCAGTGACGCATTCAAATCCGAGTTTATCCACAACTTCCGTAACCGCGATATTCGACGCGGAATTATCGGGCGCATGCAGGACTTTAAGTCTCCTGAAACTCTTACCATATTACCCCGGATCCAAGTGCCGACACTGGTCATGTGGGGAGAAAAAAATCCCCAGTTACCGGTAGCCCAGGCCGAGCGTTTCAGGGCGCTGATTGAGAGCGGCGGCAGTCCGGTGGCACTGCGAGTCTACCCGGGTGCCGGGCACTTGTTACCGGTCGAGGGCGTGGATAGCGCAATGCAGGATTTACTCGCATTCGTTAATGAGGAGGCCGGCGAATGAAATTCCTCAAGCGGCTCGTACTGGTTGTCGTTGCCCTGCTCGCCGGCGGATGGGGCCTTTACTCCCTGGTATTCAAACCCGCTCCAGTAGTGTTGGCGGAGGCGAAGCCGTTGCCGGCAGACACGCAACTGTCGGCAATTTATGGGCTCGATCCCGGTCCCAATCCCATCAAAATCATACCCGCAATCCACCTCACGACCCGCGATGGGCCGCTGACGTTGACGGCGTTTTACCCCGATGCGGAAGGTGTCTACCCGCTGGTCCTGTTTTCCCACGGCAATTTTTCCAATCGACGGGCCTACGATCGCATCCTGTGTCACTGGGTGAGCCACGGTTATGTGGTGTTGGCACCGGATCACCGGATCACCGGGACGCGGGGGGCTTGTTGAACGGCATTCTGGCGATGACACGATTCGGCAAGGATGGCGTAATGCAGCAACGCCCCCGCGACCTGATCAATATCCTCGATAACCTGAATGCCATCGCAGACCAGGCCGCGGAACTGGATCGACGCATTGACCGCAATCGAGTTGTCGCCGCCGGCCACAGTTTCGGCGCATTTACCGCGCAAATGCTGGGCGGCGCTGACGCCGCTGTACCTGGGGGTGACCGGCGTTTGCAGGAGCGGGACGGGCGCTTTCAGGCGGTTGTGGCCTTCAGCCCGCCCGGGCCGATGTTCGAGATGGTGGACGAACAGAGCTGGCAGAACATGACGGTTCCCCAGCTGGTGACTACCGGCACCTGGGACGTCGAGCCGCGTTTTTTCCGCGACTGGCGCTTGCATGCGATGAGTTACGAGCGCGGTGTGGAGGGACTGAATAGCCTGCTGGTGACCGAGGGTGCCGACCATTACTTTGGAAATTTGATTTGTCGCCTGGAGCTGGACGCGGAGCCGCAGACCGATGCGCTGAGGATGGCCAATGCGGTCAGCCTGGCTTTCCTGGATGCGGAGATGAAAGGGGTAGCGCAAGCGCGGGACTTTCTGGCCTCGGATACGCTCGCAATGGCTACCGCGGGTTTTGCCCGCTTATACCGGCGTTAATGCCGGTACGTGAGCCCGCCTTGCGGCGGGCTCGTGCGGTGGTTCAGAACCAGGCGTGCAACCCGATAACCCAGGTTGTTTCACTGGTGGCCTCGCCGTCGTCACGGGCGAAGTCCGCGGTGTTGCCGAATTTCTTCTCGTAATTGACACCAATATAGGGTGCAAACTGCGGAGTGAATTCGTAGCGCAAGCGCAGGCCCGCTTCGACGTCGGAAAGACCGGAGCCGGTGTGGGTTTCTGGTGTGTTCTGGCCGAAGAAATTCACTTCAATTTCCGGGCTCAGAATCCACTGCTGGGTGAACAGCAGCTCGTATTCTGCCTCCAACCGCAGGGCGGTGTCCCCGTCTTCGCCGACAAACAGCGATGTATCCACTTCGAAGAAATAGGGCGCAAGCCCATTCAGGGCAAGGACACCCCAGTTGCGGCTGTCGCTTTCCAGTTCGAAGTCGTGGCGCACGCCCATCTGCAGATCCCAGTAGGGGGCAATGGCGCGGCTGTACAGTGCCTGCAATTCGGCTTTTTCAGTTTCGCCTTCCGCCCGTTCGACTTCCGTCTTGAACCACGCCTTGTGCTTGTCGCCGCCGAACCACACGCTGCCTTCCAGCGCGCTGCCATCGTCCTCGCGCGCCTCCAGCTGGTCGATGGTGACTTTGGTCAGCAGCACCTCGTGGTCCATCACGTGATCGGGTTCGTTGGGGGCGTGACGGTGGTTCGGTGCGGCGGCGGCGCTGGCTTCTTGCGGTGCCGGATAACCGTGCCCCATGCGCTGATGGGCCGCGTGTTCATCGTCCTGCATCGAATGGGTGTGCTGTGTGTGCGATTCTTCCGCGGCGTGCGCCAGCGGCGCCGCCAGGGTTAATGCCAGTAGGGTTTTTCTGTTCATTTGCATCGTCCTCACACCACTCTTACTTCGCGGAACATGCCGGGCATGTGGTACAGCAGGTGGCAGTGGTAGGCCCAGCGGCCGTAGGCATCGGCGGTCACCAGATAGCTGATCTTGGAGCCCGGCTGCACAATGATCGTGTGCTTGCGCGGGATGTACTCGCTGTCGCCGGTTTCCAGTTCACTCCACATGCCGTGCAGGTGAATGGGGTGCGTCATCATGGTGTCGTTCACCAGGGTGATGCGGATACGCTCGCCGTATTTCAGCATCAGGGGCTCGGAATCGTTGAACTTGATTCCGTCCATCGACCACATGTAGCGGTGCATATTACCGGTGAGATGCAGCTGCAGCTCGCGGGTGGGCTCGCGCCTGTCGATAGTGGGGGTAAGGTTGCGGATATCCGCATAGGTAAGTACCCGGCGACCGTAGCGGGTATCGTGATCGCGCAGTCCGATACCGGGATCATTCAGTCCGTTGCCGGGCATCTCTGAGCGCATATCCACGCCGTAGCGGTATTCGCTGGGCAGGTGCACGATGGGGCTGTTGCTACCGTGTCCGGCGCGACCGAGGTTGTCGGTAAACCAGACGCCCTGCATACCGCCAAGTTCGGGGCGTCCGCCGTGCAGGCTGTACTGCCCTGCGTTACCGGATTGCATGCCGGCGTGCTGGGAGTGATCCATGCCGCCCATGTTGCCCATGTCGTGGCCGCTGTGGTCCATGCCGCTCATGCCGCCCATATTGTGGCCGGAATGATCCATGCCCATATCGCGGTGAGTGAGGACCGGGGCGTAATCCATCGCCGGGACTTCGGCGCGCAGCTCCGGGTGCGGTGTCAGGGTGCCGCGCGCAAAACCGCTGCGGTCGATGGTCTGGGCGAAGAGGGTATAGGCGCGGTCGTCCACCGGCTCCACCACGACGTCGTAAGTTTCCGCTACACCGATGCGGAACTCATCCACGGTAACCGGCTCGATGTTCTGGCCGTCGCTCGCCACCACCGTCATCTTCAGGCCCGGAATCCGGATATCGAAAATCGACATGGCAGAGCCGTTGATAAAGCGCAGGCGCACCTTCTCTCCCCGTTTAAACTGCGCCATCCAGTTGCCATCCGGGGTCTGGCCGTTCATCAGATAGGTGTAGGTGTAACCGGTGACGTCGGAGATATCGCGATCGGACATGCGCATCTCGTTCCACATCTTGCGGTCCTGCCAGGTCTGGGCGACGCCTTTCTGGCGGATCTCATCCCACAGGTCGCCGGCGGTGCGACGTCGACGATTGTAGTAGTGCCCCTCTTTTTTGAGCTTGGCGTAAATGTCGTGGGGGGATTCGTCGCTCCAGTCTGAGAGCATCACCACGTAATCGCGATCGCAGGCCACCGGGTCGCGCTCTGCCGGGTCGATAACGATCGAGCCGTAATGCCCCTGTTGCTCCTGGAAGTCCGAGTGGCTGTGGTACCAGTAGGTGCCGCTCTGGTTCAACTGAAACTGATAGGTAAAGGTTTCGCCGGGGCGGATACCGCTGAAGCTGAGCCCGGGTACGCCGTCCATACCCGTGGGCAGAATGATGCCGTGCCAGTGGATGGAGGTGTCGTGTGCCAGATGGTTGGTGACATTGAGGGTGACGGTTTCACCTTCTTTCCAGCGCAATATGGGACCCGGCACCGAGCCGTTAGTGGCGACGGCGGTGCGCTCGCGGCCGGTGAAGTTCACCGGCTGATAATTCACGTGCAGATCAAACTGGTTGCCGCGCAATGTCTGTGGCGTTGGATTGGCACGGGGTGCAGTACTGCTGGCACCCGCGGGCATACCCAGCAGCGCCGCGCCGGCGGCAACGCCGGTGACAAAGCGACGCCGGGACAGGGCCGGCAGTGCAATCTGGGGTTCTCGGGATCTGTTCATGAGTACCTCAGTGTTGTTGTTCAAAACGATCGATACTCGCGTATACCGTGGTGCCGCCATCTTTGTTGAGCTGTAGCACCTTGTAGGGAGTGAAGCGGTCGCCCACTTCCATGCCGGGGCTGCCCAGCGGCATGGCGGGTACCGCCAGGCCACGGGCACCCGCGGGCGGGTTTTGCAGGAACTGGCGAATCAGTTTCGCCGGGATATGCCCTTCGAAAACATAGCCGTTCGGCGACACACTGGTGTGGCAGGACTGGAATTCTGCGGCAATCTGGTACTTGTCCTTGACGGCATTCAGGTCAGAGACGTTCTGTGCGTCGACTTCGAAGCCGTTGTCGGCGGCGTGTTCCACCCACAATTTGCAGCAGCCGCAAGTGGAGCTTTTATAGGTGGTCAGCGTAGAGGCAATGGGGGCGACGGTCGCGGACGCCACATCGGCGCTGTCTTCGCTCATATCGTGGTCGTGATCGGCTTTGGCGCAGGCGGTCAATGCGAGCAGTGCGGAAATGGCCAGGCTGCGCAGAAAAATATTCTGTTTCATAAATCAATTCCAACCTTGTAGTGGTCACGTTTGCGTGACGGTACTGTTTTGGTAACGGTGCTGTGTTGATAGCGGTGCTGGGCCCGGTTTCGACAGTGGGAGTGCGGGCGACAGCAAAACGCGTGCGATGACAAAGTGCGAAGCGCGGTTATCGCAAGAGTTTGAAATGGGGAAAAATGCGCCAGTCGGCGCGCGGGGATCCCCGGGTCAGGCAGACCGGGGTGGCTTGATCAGGGATTCGGGCTCGGCAGACGAGGCGAGATCCCGGTAGGTTACTTGCAGGGCAGTACGAGGCATGGGGATACCGGCCGTTTCCACTGGCGGCAACACGGTGGCGCAGTGGCTGGGGCAGCAAGTACAGCTTGCACTGCAAGAGTCGTCCGTGGTGTTCACACCGGTATCGGAGGACTGCGTACAGTGATCAGTACCGCTGGGCGACGGAGCGGCGGGCATATCTCCACAATGTGCGGATGTCTGCGCGCTATCCACCGCCTGGTGGTGACCCGCTTGGACGTCGATATCGGAATCAATATCCATGACCGTGGCTTTGGCCATCGCCGGTGCTGACATTTCCGCGCACGGCTGTGCCGCCGCCTGTCCGAAGACAGACAGCAACATAAGCGTTGCCATGATCCGTGCGATGAATGTTTGCATGTCAGCCGGTTGTTCGTTGAAGCCTGAAGGTTAGGGGTTGATATCGACTATGGCAAGTGGACAGCGGCGCGTACCGAAAGGTTTCCGGTGCGCGCCGTTTTTCCGGTCAATTGCCGAAATCATCAAACGCGATCTGTTCTTCGCGCACGCCGAGTTGCTTCAGCATGGCGATGCTTGCGCGCAGCATGGCGGGCGGCCCACACAGATAAAATTCGCAATTGCCGATGTCCGCATGTTGGCGCAGGTAACTGTCCGCAGCGATATCGCTGATAAAGCCGGTCGCACCCTCCCAGGCATCTTGCGGGCGCGGGTCCGACAGGCCCAGCTGCCACTGGAAGTTGTCGTGCTGCTGCGCCAGTTCATCGAACAGTTCCGTATAAAACACCTCGCGCAGATTGCGCGCGCCGTACCAGAAACGCATTGGCCGCAGTGTGCCGCGATTGCGTAGCTGGTCGACAATCATCGAGCGCAGCGGCGCCATACCCGCACCACCGCCAATCAGGACGATCTCGCGCTCGCTGTCCTGCACATGGAAGCTGCCGAATGGGCCGCTCAGCTGGACCTGGTCGCCCGGCTGCAGATTGAACATGTAGCTGGAGCCGGCGCCCGCGGGCAGGGTTTCCTGTCCTGCGGGGGGTGGCTGTATCCGCACATTGAGCAGGATGGATTCACTTGCGCTGGTGCTTTCCTGTGGCGCATTCGCCATGGAATAGGAGCGACGCAGGGGTGCTGCGTGGTTGCTGCCGGCGGCACCTAGCCAGGGCTGCCAGTCGTCGCTGTACTGTGTATCCAGTGGCGTGTCGGCGAGGCGCAGCTGGTGCGGCGGAATCTCCACCTGTACAAAGCCGCCGGCGCGGAAGCCAAACGGGCGCTGGCCTTGCGGCGCCAACCGGATCTCCTTGATGAAGGGCGTCAGGAAGCGGGTCTCCTGTACCTCGGCGGTGAAGGCACCGGCCTGCAACACACTGTCATCCAGTGTCAGGCGGGTGGCGGCCACTGCGCGCTGCTGGCAGGCGAGGCGCTGGCCGGCCGCCAGTTGCGCTGCGGACAGCAGGGCCTTCTCGCTGCTGGTGATCGGCGCGTCGGTGCCGAGCTGCACCTGGCACAGGCCGCAGCTACCGCCGCCACCACAGTTGGAGGGCAGTTGCACGCCACTGGCGGCGAGGCCGTCGAACAGGTTGACGCCGCTCGGCAAGGCCAGCTCCTGCACCGGAGTGGCGGCCTGATCGAGTAGAGTTACCGCCACTTTGCTGCCGCGCGCTCGGTTTAACAGGGCCAGCAGATTGAAGTCGTGGCGGGAGAAGCTGGAAAACAGCATCACACAGCCGGAAATGGACAGCAGCAGGGCGCCGATACCGAAAATCACCACGAACGGATTGTTGAAATCCTGGCGCTCGGTGTAGTCCATGATGTGCAGCATCCAGAAGATATCGAACAGCCGCCAGGTGTCGTTGCGGCGCTCAAGTACGCGACCGTCTGCAGCGGAGATATACAGGCTGGTATTACCTTCATCCGCAATATCCACACGCCATACCGGCCCGTCGTGACGGCGGGATTCCATATTCGGCTGTGAAAGGCGCAGCGGGTTACCGATCAGGCTGTCGTTGCCGGCGTAATCCCGCGCGGCGATTGCCGTGGCCAGCGCAGCGTCGATCACCAGCGGGTTGCCACTTTGCGCATCGCGCAGCTCGACCCCTTCACTGGTCTGTACCCGGTACACCGGGCGGTCAAAGCCCGGTTGCAGGCGGATATCCACCACGCTGCTACCGACGTTTTGGTAAAGGCCGACAATCTCGCTATGGGGGACCAGCGATGTGCCGGCGGAAAGCGGCGCGGTCTCCTGGCGCTCGGCCAGATGGCGGCCGCTGACGATATTGGAATCCAGCAGAGCGAAGGCGAGACCACTGGCCAGCCACAGTGCCAGTTGCACGCCGATCACCAGGCTCAGCCATTTGTGCGCGATCTTGATGAAATTCATTGTGCACCTCCCGCCGCGGCCGCGGTGCCGGCTGCTTTTTCCCTGCGCGCAAAGCTGTAGAACAGCAGGATCAGGCCGGCGAGTACGCCGGTCAGGCTGACAAGGGTGACGATCAGCAGCAGCGGATTGTGGATATTTTCCCGCGCCTCGTAATCCATGATGTGCAGCATCCAGAAGAAATCGAACGCGCGCCAGTAGTTGTGGCGGCGGGTGACGAGGGCGCCGGTATTCGGGCTGATATAGAGACTGGTGCCGTAGCGGTCGTCAAAATTGACCCGCCACAGGGGCAGTGCGCGGGACTGCAGCTCGGTGGGCGGATTGTCGGTAATCAGTTCGGCGGATGTCGCCAGCAGGCTGCCGGAATAGTAGTGCTCCGCCAGTGCGCGGGCGCGGTCGCCATCGATGGGCGAGACTTCGCTGCCGCTGCGGGCGTCGACCAGGTGTGCACCGTCCGCGGCCTGGATCACGTAGTAGGGGGATGCCTGCAGCGCTTTCAGCTGGATGGATTTCACCCCGCTATAGCGCTTGAGTAATGCCTGGGTGGGCGCCAGGGTGCCCTGCTCCGTCGGCAGTGGCTCGCGCAGGTTTTTGACCAGGTGATCGCCGTGGATAAAGTCCAGGTCCATCACCACCATGTAAACGCCGCTCAGGGTCCACAACAGGGCCTGGACGCCGACAAACAGAAATAGCCACTTGTGGATCTTTCTGGAAAGGGATGCCGTTTGCATTGGTTTTATTCTCGGGTGTTTTCTCAGATACAGCTGGTGAGAAAATACACAGCTGGCGGGAGTGTACCCCCCGCCGCTGTGAATGTCTCAGGGGACTCAGTCGAACCGGTAGGTCACACGCAGGTAGCTGCGCATGCCGGCCAGGTCGTAGGTCATGGTGTCGGTGTTGCCATCGGTCCAGCTGGCTACCCGCGGTGCCTCCTGGTCGAACAGGTTGTCGATACCCACACTCATCCGCAGCGCGTCGTTCATGTCGTAGTTGAACTGCACGTTGTGGTAGAACACGTTGGGCATTTTCGAACCGATACCGCTGTCCACGTTGAAGTCATCGCCTTCCCCAATCATGCGCACCGAGTAGGTGCTGCTCCACTGGTTGCCGCGAGTGGTCAGTGATGCGTTGGTGCGCCAGTGTGGGAAGCCGCCATTGCCGCTGCCGATGTAACCGTCGAGCACGAAGGGCTCGTCGCCATCGAACGCGGTGGTTTCATATTCCTTCAGGTAGGACGCCTTGAAGTTGGCAGTGTGCGACAGGCCAAACATGTCGAAGTCGTACAGGGCGCCGAAGTCGATACCCTGCATCATCTCGTTACCGGTGTTGAACTTCTGTGTGGACAGGTAATTCACGTCACCGTTGACCGGGTTGCGGGTGTGCTGGTCCGGTGCGCAGAAGGCGTGGCTCAGGCCCGCAGACTCGTAACACATGGCCAGTTTGGTGGAACCGGATACCTCGCGAATGGCGTCATCGATCTCGATATCGAAGTAGTCCACGGTGAGCGACAGGCCGTCCAGCGGTTGCAGTACCACACCCAGGGTGAAAGTCTCTGCACTCTCCGGGGTGAGGTCGGGGTTGCCGCCACGGTCGGTGAGGATGGTGGTGCCGAGCTGGGAGTAGTTCAGCGGTACACCGGCTGCCTGACAGTTCTGGTACAGGGTGCTGGACGGATCCAGGGAGGCATAGTCGGAACAGGGATCGGTGGTGGTGAGGTTGCCCTCGGACACGCCGCCGAAAAGCTCCGGGATATTCGGCACACGGAAGGCGGTGGTCATGGTGCCGCGCACTTTCAGCATGTCATTTACTTGCCAGTTGAGGCCGGCCTTGTAGGTGTCCTCGCCCTCGAACAGGTCGTAGTCGGAGTAGCGTACGGCCAGGTCCATATCCAGCGACTGCACCAGTGGCATGTCCGCCAGCAGCGGTACCAGTACCTCGGCGTAGACCTCGCGGGATTCGGTAGAACCGCTGATCGGATCTTCCTGGTTGCCCAGCGCGTAGCCCGCCTGAACCAGGGAGTCCGGCTGGCGCCAGCCGCTGTCTTCACGCCACTCGACGCCCGCGGCAAAGCCCAGGGTGCCCGCGGGCAATTCCATCAGCGAACCGTTGATGTTGGCACTCACGCTCTTTTGCTCGTTGCCGCCGGTGCCTTCCTGACTGAATACGATGTAATCCAGCACTTCCTGGGTGACATCACCGTAACCCAGGTAGTCGCCACAGGGGATGCCGTTCATGCCGCACAGGCTGGTATCCAGGGTTTCGCCCACGCGCTGCATGTTGATGTTGTTGGCGATGCCGTCGGTGGCCGTGTTGCGGCCCCAGTTCAGCGCCACGTCGTAGCCCCAGTTGTCGTTGATATCGCCCTCAATACCGGTGACCACACGCCAGGTATCCACTTCCTGGTAGAAATCGCGGGCGCCGTTCTCTAATAGACGCCGGCGTTCCAGCACGAAATCGCTACCGGTGGGGTTGGTGGGGTGGTCCGCACTGTAGGCAATGTCGGCCAGGCTGCCGGGAGAGGCCGGCTGGCCGGACTGGCGGTTGGTGTACATCAGCTCGGTGAACAGGGTGGCGGATTCCGAGATCTCGTAGTTCCCGAGGGTGGTGAAGCTGAAGCGCTCGATCGGCTGCACGGCATTGAAGTAGGGGTTGTAGTTGAAGCCGTGCTTCAGCCCGTCGTAGCGCTCGTAGAAATCGCCGTCGCCATTCGGATCCTGGTTGAAGTTGATACGGGTGTTTTCGGTCAGCACGGTGCCGTCGGCCAGCACTGCGCCCGCGGGCAGGGTGGCGCGGCCGCCAATGGTGGAGGAGCTACCGCTGCACTCGCTGTCGTCATTCAGGGGGCAGGGGACGCGGGCGTCCAGTGGTGAGGCCTGGTTGTCCTGGTAGCTCATGTTCACCATCAGGTTGCCGCGGTCGCCGGACACGCCCCAGGTCAGGTCGAGTACGGTTTCCTCGCCGTCACCCAGTGCGGTCTGGCCGTATTTGCCCTCGATTTCCAGTCCGTCGAATTCTTTCTTGGTGATCAGGTTAACCACGCCGGCCACGGCGTCGGCACCGTAGGTGGCCGAGGCGCCGTCCTTCAGCACCTCAATGCTGGAAACCAGGGACATCGGGATCATGGACAGGTCGACGCTGCTGTTGGCGCCGGTACCGCCATTTACCACGCGACGGCCGTTGACCATCACCAGGGTGCGGTTGGTGCCGAGGCCGCGCAGGTTGATCTGGGCGGTGCCGTAACCGTTGGAGGTCCAGTAAGCGTTGGTCTGGTTGCCGCCGAAGCCCGCTGCGGACGGCAGCGATTGCAGCAGCACTTCCAGGGAGCTGGAGCCGCTGGCTTCAATGGAGGCTTCATCGAGTACGGTGACCGGGCCCACGCCTTCAATGTCGGCGCGCTTGATGCGGGTACCGGTGACATTCACTTCTTCAATTTGTTTTTGCGCGGTTTCGCCCGCTTGCTGGGCAGAAGCCACGGGGGTGAAACCCGCGGCCACCGTGGCGAGGGCGATAAACAGAGGGGTTCTGGTCAGTCTGAAGCTTGTTGCATTCATGTTGTTGTCCTTCTCTGGGAGACTTTTCGTTATCGTCGCGTCCGCTGCTGCGATGCACTATTTGGCTCGAGGCGTCGCGGAGGCTGATGGAAATAGTGTCGACAGACGGGAGTACGCGGTGGCGCGGAAATTTGGCGCTCCTGCGGATGACCCGGGCACATTTATGCCGGGCGCACTGATCCCGTGTCAGAGAAGAATGGGTGGACGCAACTGGGCTTCAGGGAGGGGGGAGGCGTGTGAGTTGGAATAGAAGGCGCTGTAGGAGGCCAGGGGGCTGAGTTGGCTGGCGTGCTCGGTAACGGTGATGACGCTGGCACAGTGTCCGGGGCAGCAGCTGCAGGCCTGCTCACAGCTTTGTGCGGATGTCTTATCCGCTGAGTCTACTGTGGTGCCGGAGCCCTGATGGCAGTGGTGGGCGTTTGCGTCACAGTGGTTGGACATCGCCGAGGTCATCTGGTGGTGGCTGCCACTTTCGTTACTGTCGCTACCTTCGCTACTTCCCCCGTTGATGGAACCGCAGGGCGCTGCAAATGCCTGACCGTTGAGGGTCAGAGCGAGCAGTAGCAATAGCAAGCGGTACAGGGGAGTTTGCATCGACTCAGAGATTTTTACTTATTTTTAACTGAATAGGCGCCGAGCATATGTCGATTTGCTTGTATGTACAAGTTGGCCTGGCGCAATCCTCCGACTACTGGATTCCGTCTAATCCGTGGAAAATGCCGTAAGTGTAAGAAAGGTTTTACCACTCTCGGTCATCCGTGAAAGGTTTCTCCTAACCCTGGCGATCAATTTGGGCTCAAACCGGTTTTTTGATCAAAAAGCGGATGGATCAGGCGTTTCCGTCACCAGTGTGCCCCATATTAACCGAGCCCTCTGTGGATACTTTCCGGCGATAGCTCCCCCAGTGCCGGGTCGCGCCCGGCTAGTGCCAGGTGCAGGTGGTTGCCGTCGCGCAGAGGGTGCATGGAGTAGTTGAATTGCCATGGGGCGCCGGCATCGTCGATGGCCGCATCCAGCGCAATACCCTGTCCCAAATGGAAGCCGGCCAGATTTATTCGCCCCAGCCCCTCTGAAATCCCGGTACCGCGGGCCTTGAAGAAGGCCTCCTTCATTGTCCACAAGCGGTAGAAGTGCACCGGTAACAACTCCGGCGGCGAGGCTTCCAGCAGGGCACACTCCTCCTGATGGAAGTAGTGGTGGGCAATGCGCAGAAAGTCCCGCGGTTTGAGTGGCTGCTCGATATCAATACCGATATCGGATTCGCAGGAAACCCCCAGTGCGATCCACCGGCCGCTGTGACTGAGGCTGAAGTGCAGTTCCGGAGCCGACACCAGCGCCGGCTTGCCGGTGTCACTGACGGCAAACGCCAGAGACTCGGGAGCGCAGTTGCTGATTCTTCCCAAGACATTGCGCAGCAATCCGCGGCTCAATAGAAACCCGTGGCGAGCTTCGCCACTGGCATAGCGCAACTGGCGGGCACGCTCCTCATCTGACAGCAGGTCGGTCATCGCCCTGGCTGCGTCACTGTCGGGGGCAATATCGTCGCGATTGAGAATCCAAACGGCAGGTAAGGTCATAGGGTTTCGTCTTATGCAACTGCTTGCTCGGGGCTACTCGTGCAAGTTGGGACTCAGTGACGTGTAATGAGTCCAGCGGTAAAAAGAATTTCAGGGCTGTTGTTGAGTAATGCTAAGCCTTGCCGGCGCATGCCGCCAGTTTCTGCTCTGCCAGCTTTTGTAGTTTGCGGCACTATTTGCTAATTTCACGGTCAGTTCAACTATCTGGAAAAGTAAGTGGGTATCTGGAAAGGTAAGTGGGACCTTTGTCTCGAGTGTGTGACAGCAGGGCTCCGGTAGATTATCAATGTTGAAGTTCCGCCCCGTGAAACTGATTGGCTTTGTGCTGAGTATGCTGCTGGTATTCCAGTCGGCACTCGCCTGCTATGACGGTCACGGTGAGCTGCAAGCAACTGCGGAGCATCTGCCTGCAGGACACCAGGATGCCGCTGATGGCACTCCTCACCTGGATCACCCACAACACAATGGGCATTCGCCACAGGAACTGCAACTGAGCCAGGAAGAATTTCCGCAGTTATTGCAGTTGGAGCCTGCAGAACACGACAGTCCTGATATCGCCCAAAACTGTAATCATTGTTGTCACTGTCACAGTTCTATTTCCCTCTGTTTGCCCATCAGTTTTTATTCTCCCGCGCTCGGCTTTGGACACCAGTGGTTCGCTGCCGCAGACGCCGGTTTACCGCACGGTTTTATTTCTACGCTGTATCGCCCTCCCATCGCCTGAGTTTTTAAACGGTTACACGGTTGCATAAGCGGCCGTGAACATGGATTTAATAACTCGGGAAATTCTTATGACGTTATCTGCTGCGCTCAATCGTGTGCGCGCAATGGTTCACGAGCGCCTGTGCCTATTGGCCTGTGCACTGCTCGCCGGGACCGGGGTGGCCGCAGACGCCGGCCCTCAGGTACCGGCTCCCCTGCTGACCTTGGATGAAGCGGTTGCCCGCACCATGGCACAGCACCCTTCACTGGCAGTCTTCGATTTTCGCCAGCGCCTACTGGATGGCCGTGCCGTCAGTGCCAGCCTGCGCCCCGCGCTCAGCCTGGACGCAGAGCTGGAAAACATTGCCGGCAGCAATGGCATGGACGATGCCGAGCTGACGGTGGCGCTCTCTTCCGTGGTGGAGCTGGGTGGCAAGCGCGCGGCGCGGGGTGAAGTAATCAATGCGGAGCGGCTACTGCTGGATGCTGATCGCCAGGTGCAGGCGATGGACCTGTTGGGGGAAGTGCTGCGCCGCTACGTGCGTGTCCTCTCCGCTACCGAAGCCGCCGCACTCGCAGACGCCTCAGTGCGTCTCGCACAGGATGCCGTATCCGGCGTGGAAGACCGCGTGGCTGCAGGTGCCGCCCCGCAGATGGAGCTGCTGCGTGCCCGGGCCGCTCTGGCAAGGTCGCAGCTGGCTCAGCAGCGGCGTCTACAGCAATTGAGCGCGGAAAGGGTTGCGCTAGCGGCCATGTGGGGCGATACCGCGGCACGCTTTTCGGTGACCGGCGGTCACCTGTACCGACCCGGACCGGCGGGAAGTTTCGAGGAGTATTTCACGCGCGCACAGCAAAACCCGCTGATGAGCCGCTTTGTTAGTGAATCCCGACTGCAGGCAGCGCAATTACGAATGGCCCGCAGTGAAGCCCGCGCGGATTTGGGGTGGGCTCTGGGGGTGCGCGACAGTCGGGAAACGGACAGCCGTTCGCTGGTCGCGGGCGTGAGTATTCCACTGTGGAGTGGTGAGCGTGCCCGCGGCGGTATTCAGTCCGCGCAAGCGCAACTCGACGGTGTTGCCCTTCGCCAGCGAGCGGCGTCACTGAATCTGCATACCCAGCTTTACCGCGCCTTCAATCTTCGTGCCCAGAGCATCGCCGCCATGCATCGGTTACAGGTGGAAATTATCCCTGCACTGAGTGGCGCATTGGAGGAGAGCGAGCGCTATTACCTGGCCGGGCGTTATGGCTATCAGGAGTGGGTGTCCGCTCGTGAGGAATTACTGGATGCGCGCCGCGCACTGATTGAAGAGGCGACCGCCGCACTATTGGCGGGTGCAGAAATCGAGCAGCTCACGGCCGCCCCTCTGGTGTCGACTCCGCCGGAAAGCCCGGCGCCGTTGTTGGAAAAATAATTCTGGAAGTGCAATGACTATTAAAACCCTTTACGGAAACCCACTGCGGTTTAACACACGCACCTTTTTTCTGGTCGCGCTGCTGCTCATCGGCTGCTCTGCGTTTGCGAATGACGGCGATCACCACGAAGAGGACGCTCGCTTCATTGAACTGTCGCCACAGGCACTTAAAAACATCACCTTCAGTACCGAGGTCGCTGGTGCCGGTGAGGTCGACCGGAAACTGATCCTCTACGGACAACTATTGCCGGAACCGACCGCCGTGAGTCATATCCGTGCGCGATACCCGGGCGTGGTATCCCAGGTGAATGTTCATATTGGCGATGAGGTCAAAAAAGATCAGCGGCTTGCCAGCATTCACTCCAACGAAAGTATGCGTGAATACCCGTTGCGCGCGCCCTTCGCCGGTATGGTCATTGCCAAACATGCAGGCCCGGGAGAATTTGTCAGCGATCAGGTGTTGTTTGAAATGGCAGATTACTCACAGCTGTGGGCGGAGTTGCAGGTTTTTTCCGCGCGTATCAGCAGTGTGCGACCCGGGCAGTCGGTTGAAATTCTCTCCGGGGAGGCGTCCTTCAGCGGTAAGTTGCGCAGTGTGGTGCCCGCGGGAAAAGGGCTTCCTTTTGCACGTGCGCGGGTGTTGATAAATAACGCCGATCGCCGCTGGACACCCGGGGTTTTTGTGGAGGGGCATGTTCAGCTTGCCCGCAAAAACGTGGCCATCGCGGTGGATAACCGCGCACTGCAGGATCTGGACGGCAACACGGTGGTGTTTGTACAGGCCGGACCCGGTCGTTTTGAGGCGAAAACCGTGCGACTCGGCGAGCGCGGCAGCGCCTTCAGTGAGGTGCTTTCAGGGCTCAAACCCGGGCAGCAGTATGCGGTGGAAAACAGCTACCTGCTGAAGGCAGAGCTGGAAAAATCCGCTGCCGGCCATGGCCATTGAGGGAGAAAAATTATGATTGAATCCCTGTTGCGCTTTTCCATCGAACGCCGGTTTTTGATGCTGGGCTTTGCCCTGATGATTGTTGCATTGGGACTGTGGAGTTATCCACGGCTGCCCATTGATGCAGTGCCGGATATCACCAATGTACAGGTGCAGATCAATACCGAGGCGCCCGGCTATTCACCACTGGAGGCGGAACAGCGGGTGACCTTTCCGGTGGAGACCGCACTTGCTGGACTGCCCGGCCTGGCATACACCCGCAGCATTTCCCGCTACGGACTTTCGCAGGTGACGGTGGTGTTTCACGAGAGCACCGATCTGCATTTTGCGCGCAACCTTGTCGCCAACCGACTGCTTTCTCTGGCAGGCGACTTGCCGCCCGGGTTGACGCCGCAGATGGGGCCCATCGCCACCGGTCTCGGTGAAATCTTTATGTACACCGTCACGGCCGAAGAATCAGCCCGGCAACCGGATGGAACACCCTACGACATTACCGCGCTGAGAGAGATCCAGGATTGGATCGTCAAGCCGCAGTTGGCTCTGGTGCCGGGGGTGACGGAGGTCAACACTATTGGCGGCTACCGCAAGCAGTTTCATGTGACCCCTGATCCGCGCAAGCTGTTGAGTTTTGGCGTCACCATGGACGACCTGCGCAACGCCCTGGTACGCGACAACCGCAACCGGGGTGCGGGCTTTGTCGAGCGTGGTGGTCGGCAGATACTGGTGCGTTCGCCGGGGCAATTGCGGACACTGACAGAAATCGAAAGTGTGGTCGTCAAGATGCCGGAAGGTGTGAACGCGGCTACGCCCGTAACCATCGGCGATGTGGCGAGTGTTGCTATCGGCCGGGAGCTGCGCACCGGTGCCGCTACGGAAAACGGCCGCGAAGCGGTGCTGGGTACTGCGATGATGTTGGTGGGGGAAAACTCTCGTGCCGTTGCCCTGGCGCTTTCGAAGGCGCTGGAAAACATTCAGGCATCACTGCCGCCGGGTGTGCGCGCAGAAGCGGTGTACGACCGCACGACGCTCGTCGACAAGGCGATTGCTACCGTGCAGAAAAACTTGCTGGAAGGTGCGCTGCTGGTGATCGCGGTATTGTTCATCATGCTCGGTAATTTCCGCGCAGCACTGATCACCGCGGCAGTGATTCCGCTGGCGATGCTTGCCACCCTGAGTGGCATGCGCGCGAGCGGTGTATCCGCCAACCTGATGAGCCTGGGGGCGCTGGATTTCGGCCTGATTGTCGATGGTGCGGTCATCATTGTGGAAAACGCGGTTCGGCGCCTCTCCCAGGAATGCCAGCGTCACGGCGGCGCGCTCCCGCTGCGGCAGCGGTTACATACGGTGTTTACCGCGGCCAACGAAGTCATACGCCCCAGCCTGTTCGGTGTGTTGATTATTACCCTGGTGTATATCCCGCTGTTTTCCCTTACCGGTGTTGAGGGGAAGATGTTTCATCCGATGGCGGCAACCGTGGTGATGGCACTGCTGGCGGCCATGGTGCTCTGCTTTACCCTGGTGCCCGCGGCGGTGGCGATATTCCTGCGCGGTGAAATCCGCGAGCGTGAAAATGCCGCAGTACGTGGGCTAAAGAAAATATATCGCCCGTTGCTCAGTGCCGCGCTGGCGATGCGATGGCTGGTTCTCGGCTTGGCCCTGGTATTGATGCTGTTTTGCACGTGGCTTGCGACAACGCTGGGTTCGGAATTCGTGCCGGAATTGAACGAAGGCGATGTCGCCATGCACGCGTTGCGTGTGCCGGGTACCGGGCTCGAGCAGTCCGTTGCCATGCAGAGACAGTTGGAAACGGTACTGCTGCAACAGCCGGAAGTCGCGCGGGTGTTCTCGAAAATTGGCACCGCCGAAGTGGCCACCGACCCCATGCCGCCCAATGTGGCAGACACTTTTTTAATGCTCAAACCTCGGGTGGAATGGCCCGACCCCGGTGTGACACAAGACGTACTGATAGAGCGTCTGCAGCAGATCGCCGCGGAGGTGCCGGGTAATAACTACGAGTTTACCCAGCCAATCCAGATGCGTTTCAACGAGCTGATCTCCGGTGTGCGCGCCGACCTCGCGATCAAGTTGTTTGGTGACGACCTGGAGCAGTTACACCGATCCGCGCAACAGATTCTTGCCGTGGTCGACAAGGTGCCCGGCGCGGCGGACGCGCGGCTTGAGCAGGTGGACAACTTGCCGGTTCTGTCGTTGCAACCGAAGCGGGTGCCGCTGGCGCAGTACGGACTGGATGTGCAGACACTGCAAGATCTGGTGGCAACCGCCATCGGCGGTGAACAGTTAGGCTTGATCTACGATGGTGACCGCCGCTTTGAATTGGTGTTGCGATTGCCGGAAAATCAGCGGCGGGATATCGAGCGTTTTGCCTCTCTACCTGTGCCGCTCGTCAATGGCGGATTCGTGCCGTTGGAGGAAGTCGCCGATATCCAGTGGCTATCGGCACCAGGCCAAGTGAGTCGCGAAAATGGAAAGCGCCGTATTGTGGTCTCCGCGAACGTGCGCGGGCGCGACCTGGGTTCATTTGTCGATGAGGTACGTCAGTCGGTGTCAGACTCAGTAACGCTGCCGCCGGGGTACTGGCTGGACTACGGCGGCACATTTGAGCAGTTGCAATCGGCCAGCGCGCGCTTGCAACTCGTGGTGCCTCTGACGCTGCTGATGATTCTGTTACTTCTGCTGATGGCCTTTGGTTCGCTCAGGGATGCGTTGATTATTTTTACCGGGGTACCTCTGGCGCTGACCGGTGGCGTTCTAGCCTTGTGGTTGCGGGATATGCCGCTGTCGATTTCTGCGGGGGTTGGGTTTATTGCGCTCTCGGGGGTGGCGGTACTGAACGGTCTGGTGATGCTGTCGTTTATTCGCGAGCGCTGGCGGGAGAGTGGTGAGCTGTATACCTCCATTGTGGATGGTGCCATGTTGCGGCTGCGGCCGGTGTTGATGACGGCGCTGGTGGCGAGTCTCGGTTTTGTACCCATGGCGTTGAATACGGGCACTGGCGCTGAGGTCCAGCGACCGCTGGCTACGGTGGTGATTGGGGGGATTATTTCCTCAACCCTGCTGACGCTGGTGGTATTGCCAGTGTTGTACCAGTGGGTGCATGGGCATATTCGGGCCCCTCGGTTTTCCTCACGCTTGGTGGAGGGGTAAACTGCGGGCCTGATTAGTGGCTCGAAGCGGGTCCCCGGCGCCCCATGCCGATAGCCGTCTCCGGGACACGCCGTGAACCCATCCCTGGGGGCTTGTCGAAAAGGTCCCTCTTTTCGACAGTCCCGGAGACGGCTATCGGCACGGGGCTTCGCATCAAGTTTCAGTGTACGAAGATGTTTCTGTGAGGAGTTCTTCGATGCGATCTCGGCTTGATGCGAAGGTGTCGATACCGGGAGTCCTCTTGTGAGACCTTCTAAAACAGGGATGTTTTAGAAGAGCCCCCAGGGATGGGTTTACGGCGTGTCTCACAAGAGGACTCCCGGTAGCGGCACCGCCAACTCACTAGAACAAAGCCACTGAAGACCACCGTAAGAGATAGAACCTTGGCCAAAAAATCCAAAACCGCATTTGTTTGCAATGAATGCGGAGCCGACTACAGCAAATGGGCAGGCCAATGTGGTGCCTGTGGGGCCTGGAACAGTCTGAGTGAAGTGCGGCTGGGGCCGGCGCATACGGACAGCCGCTCCGCCAACTTTACCGATGCCCAGGCGGGCTATGCCGGCGCTGCCGGGCAGGGCAAGGTCCAGAAGCTTTCCGAGATCGACCTCAGCGAGCTGCCGCGTATTCCCACCAATGCCAGCGAGCTGGATCGGGTGCTGGGCGGCGGGTTGGTGCCCGGATCGGTGGTGTTGATCGGCGGGCACCCCGGTGCCGGCAAGTCCACCGTGCTATTGCAGACCCTGTGTCACCTCTCGCAAACCCTGCCGGCACTCTACGTGACCGGTGAGGAATCCTTGCAGCAGGTAGCGATGCGCGCTAAGCGCCTGGGGTTGCCGGCGGACCACCTACAGATGCTGTCCGAGACCAACGTCGAGCAGATCTGCCTCACCGCAGGCGAAGTAAAGCCCAAAGTCATGGTGGTGGACTCGATCCAGGTCATGCACATGGCCGAGGTACAGTCTGCGCCGGGCTCGGTGGCGCAGGTGCGTGAGAGTGCCGCCTACCTGACCCGCTTTGCCAAACAGACCGGTACCGCGCTGATACTGGTGGGGCACGTGACCAAAGACGGCTCCCTTGCCGGCCCCAAAGTACTGGAGCACATCATCGACTGTTCCATCATGCTCGAAGGCACCCACGACTCCCGTTTCCGCACCTTGCGCGCGCACAAAAACCGCTTTGGTGCGGTGAACGAGCTGGGGGTGTTTGCGATGACCGAGCAGGGCCTGAAAGAAGTCTCCAACCCCTCGGCGATATTCTTGCAGCGCGCCGACGAGATTGCTGCCGGCTCAGTGGTGACTTCGGTGTGGGAAGGCACGCGACCGCTACTGGTGGAGCTGCAGGCGCTGGTGGACGACAGCAGCCTCGGTAATCCGCGCCGGGTAGCAGTGGGGCTGGATCAGAACCGATTGAACATGCTGCTTGCGGTACTACATCGCCACGGCGGTGTGCTGGTTGGCGATCAGGATGTGTTTATCAATGTGGTCGGCGGTGTGAAGGTTGTGGAAACCAGTGCAGACCTGACCCTGCTGATCGCCGTGGTATCCAGCTTTCGCAACCGTCCGCTGCCGCGGGACATGATGGTGTTCGGGGAAGTGGGCCTGGCCGGCGAAATCCGGCCGGTGCCTTCTGGACAAGAGCGCTTGCGTGAAGCGGCCAAACACGGTTTTCGCAAGGCCATAGTGCCGGCGAGTAATCGCCTGAAAAACGATATCGATGGGATGGAAGTGATTGCGGTCAAGACCCTGGCCGAGGCGCTCAACGCCATCGAAATGAGCTGAGCGCGGTCGGCCGGTTTTTTTGATCAGGCGACCTGATTACGCGCGAACTGGTGCATGGCCAGGTACCCAAGGCCGATTGCCAGGGGAAGTGCGGCAATCGCCAGGATGGCCGAGAAGGCCTGGTTGCTCGGATCCGGGATGCAGTAGCCGAACAGGGCCATCCCCACGGCAACGGCAATCCAGACGATGCCCCGGCGCACGTCTTTCAGCGGGTGCGGCTTGTTGTTGGCGCCCATCTGGTCAATCAGTTCCGGTGACAGCGGCATGCCTTTCTCCAGGGCAATGCGGACGGTCTCCTGTATCGCCAGTGACTGTTTGTTGCGGAAGTGCAGTACCATCCACAGCGACATGCCGACCAGCAGAAAAAAACCAAAAGGCACCAGCAGCGCCAGGGTGTCCTCGTTCATGATGTACTCCAGGGAGTGTTATTAAGGATTCATTAAGGATTCATTGTTACTGCCAGTAGGATGCAGCGACAAGGTGATTTGGATGCAGCGGATGGGATCTTATTCAATGTGGATCGGGTATCGAGCGAAGTATCCTGGCATCCGCGGGAGGTTACCCAGGGGAAAATGAACCAAGGAAAAATGAATCAAGGGAAAATGAATAAAGGCAGAAAAAAGGAAGTCGAACGCCGGCCATCGATCGCGATATTGGTAGCGGTACTCGCAGTGACGTTGCTGCCGGCACTGGTGCCTGCGCCGGTTTTCGCACAGGCCAGAATTGCCTCTCTCAATCTGTGTATGGACCAGATGCTGTTGCAGTGGGTGGATCCAGAGAAAATAGTTTCGGTGACCTGGCTTTCGGGAGAAAAGCACTATCGGCGCGCGCCCCTGCCGGAACACCTGTATCTGAACCGGGCACAGGCGGAAGAGCTGTTGCCGCTGAAGCCCGACCTGGTATTAACCGGGCAGTACGGGGCCCAGCGGGCATCGCAGCGTCTGGAGCAGCTGGGCTTTCGTGTTGTTCGAATCCCCGATGCCTACAACCTGGCACAGCTGCAGCAGCAGCTGGTGTCCCTGCAGCAGGCGCTGGGAGAGTTGCCGGGGTTACAGCAGGAGCAGGGAAAGCTGCAGACGCTTCTGGCACAGGTACCTGAGGCCGGTAACCGCAATCCCGGTGCCCTGATTCTTTCGGCGAATAACATCACCTACGGCGACGGCATGTTAGAGCACGAATTGCTGACCCGGGCGGGATTTACCAACCTGGCGGCGCAACAGGGGATACAGCAACTGGGGCGGGTGAGCCTGGAACAGGTCATCGATGCGCAGCCCGAACTGCTGGTTTTCTACGGGGGGGAGCAGGACTTCGCCATTGCCCACCTGGCGGAACGCCACCCGGTACTGCGTGACTATATCGAGGCGGGCAGGGTGTACCGCTTGCCACAGGAGCTGGGATTCTGCCCGGCGCTGGCCGTAGTGGATGTACTGCAGCAGCTGACGGATAAGAGAAAAGAAATTGTTGGGCAACCCTAAACTCATATTGAGCCTTCTGGCATGCGCGCTGCCCCTGGCCTTGTTGGCGGCGCTCTCCAGTGGTCCGGTATCCATTGACCTGCCAGCGGCGATCGCCAGTGGCTGGCACAGCGAAAGCAGCGATGCGGTTATCTTCTGGCAGTTGCGCCTGCCGCGGGCAATGCTCGCGATTGTGGTGGGCGCGGCGCTGGGCTTGGGCGGCGCGGCGATGCAGGGGATGTTGCGCAATCCTCTGGCGGAACCCGCGCTCCTGGGCGTCAGCAGCGGTGCGGCACTGGCGGCGATTTTGGTGCTCTATTATGGCGCCGCGGTAAGCGGATACCTGCTGCCGGTGCTGGCCATTGTGGGGGCGCTGCTGGCCGTGGGCAGTGTCTGGCTACTGGCCGGACATGGCGCCAGCGCCAGTCGCCTGGTTCTGGCGGGGGTGGCCATAAATGCCTTTCTCTCGGCGCTTATGGCGTTGGCCCTGAATTACGCCCCGAGCATGTTTGCCATGCAGGAAATTGTTTTCTGGCTACTGGGTTCGCTGGCCAACCGGGGTTGGGATCAGGTTTTACTGGCTTTGCCGTTTATCGTCCTCGGTGCGCTATTTCTGTTTCTTTCCCGCAACTATCTGCGCGCGCTTTCGCTCGGTGAGGCCAGTGCTGCATCCCTGGGATTCGCGGGCCGCCGCTACCCTCTGCTGGTGCTGTTCGGTATTGCCTTTGCCGTGGGCGCCTCGGTGGCGGTGGCCGGAACCATCGGATTTATCGGTTTGGTTGTGCCGCATCTGATGCGACCCACGGTGGGCCAGGACCCGGGGCGCTTGTTGTGGGCCAGTGCCCTTGCCGGCGCGCTGCTGTTGTTACTGGCGGATGTGCTGGTACTGAATACGGTGGGTACCCAGGAGTTGCGCATCGGCGCAGTTACCGCGTTTATTGGAGCGCCTTTCTTTTTCTGGTTGATTGTCCGTAGCCGGCAGGGAGTAAATCTGTGAGCGTCGACATTCCGCAAATTTTGCGTTGTCGCAACCTCGGGCTCATTCGTCATCACCGGCAGGTGCTGGCAGGCATCGACTGTGTGTTCAGCCCGGGAGAACTGACGGCGGTAATCGGCCCCAATGGCGCGGGTAAAAGCAGCCTGCTGGGTTGCCTTGCTGGCGTTCTGCCAAACACCGCAGGGCAGCTCTCGCTCAATGAGCGCCCCTGTTTGACTATTCCCCGTGCCGAGCGCGCAAGGCTCTCTGCCTTTTTGCCACAGCAGGAAAGCCCTGCCTGGAGCATGTCCGCTGAGGATCTGGTTGCACTGGGGCTGCTGCCCTGGGGTCAAAGCGTCAAGTATTCCCAGCGCCAAACCCGGGTGGCCGCAGCACTGCAACAGGTCGATGCCCTGGAACTTGCCCGGCGCCCGGTAACACAACTTTCCGGCGGTGAGTTGCGTCGGGTGCAGCTGGCGCGATTACTGGTGGGGGATGCCCCCCTGCTGATTGCCGATGAACCCGGTTCGGCACTGGATATCCGACACCAGCTGCAGTTGATGGCGACATTTCGCCAGCAGGCGGACGCCGGAAAGACCGTCATTCTCGCGATACACGACCTGGGTCTTGCCGCCCGTTACTGCGATCGGATCCTGCTGCTGGAAGGTGGCCGTCTGCGTGCCCAGGGCTCTGCAGAAGAAGTGCTGACCCCATCGCTGGTGGCGGAGGTTTACGGTGTGGATAGCGAGCTGCGCCGACGGGGTGGCCGTGTGGAGTTTGTCGCGGGTGACCTGATTTAACCCAAGGGGCGCCTTATACTCCTGGTTTATTTCGTCCTCTCTGTCCTGTCTTCTCTATCCCGCCCTATCTAGGTCCCCTCTCTATGGTCTTGCGCCGCATTCCGCTATAATCGCCCGCGCTTCAGGTGCCCAGCAGTCCTACCGCCACAAGCGGTGAATTTGGCTGGGTTAAACGGGAAGTCCGGTGAACCCCTATATAAAGGCTTAGGTTTTAATCCGGCGCTGCCCCCGCAACGGTGATTCTTTTCCCCTAACGGATAGAAGAGATAAGCCCGATACCGGCCTTGAGTGACTCTTAGACGATAAAGCGGAGGGCTTTGTCTGGGCTTGTTTCGGCCGCGAGGTTTCTCCTGGATTCCCTCGTTGCCAGTCACTTTTCTCGCCCTTGTATTCCCCTCCCTCAATCGACCATTTTTCTGATTGGGGCTTTCCATGCATAAAACTATTCTCGCCGGCGCCGTCGCGCTGGTCGCGCAATCTGCTCTTGCGGACGAACGCAATCTTCAAAATAGCATCGAGAACAACCTTGATAATCTTGAGCAAATCACGGTAACGGCCAGCCGGGTGGAAGTGCCCAAGGCGCAGACTGCGGTATCGGTATCGGTACTGACCGCGGCGGATATCGAAAAGCTCGGTTACAGTACCCTGCTGGATGTGGTGAAAACTCTGCCGGGTATTTCCGTGGCCAACAACGGCGGTCTCGGCAAAGTCAGCAATATCTATGTACGCGGCGAAGCCGGTTCCCGCACCCTGGTGCTGGTGGACGGGGTGAATGTGGCCGACCCCACCAACACCCAGGTTACCGCTCAGTTCCAACATCTGCTGTCCAGTGATGTGGAGCGCATCGAAGTGCTGCGCGGCCCCCAGGGCATGATGTACGGCGCCGGTGCCGGCGGTGTGATCAACATCATCACCAAACGCGCACGTCAGCCTTTGGAATTGCAGCTCAGTGGTGAAAGCGGCCGCTACAGCACCGACCGCGCTCAGGCGTCCCTGCGCGGCGAGTTGAATAGCTGGAGTTATGGCCTCAACCTGAGCCAGCTGAACAGCGACGGATTCAATGCGCGGGAAAGTGATACCAGCGGCGAGCGCGATGGCTACGATAACCAGACCGTCAGCGCCAAGTTGGGATACACCTTCAGCGAAAACTTTTCTGTGGATGGACAGTTCCGCGAGACCGATGCGGAAACCGAATTCGATAACTGCTTCGCGCTGACCGATCCCTCCGACTGCCTGGATATCTATACCCAGACCACTTATCAGCTAGGCGCAGACCTGAAAACCAGTGTCGCTGCCCACCGCCTGTCCGTATCCCGCCAGGAATTGGAACGCGATAGCCTGGCTGAAGGTTTCAGCAGCTATGCGGTGGATGGATCCATCGAAGAAGTGAACTACGGTGGCAACAGCGCCCTGGCCGGCGGCGCCCTGTCCTGGGGCGCGGATCTTGATCAGCAGGAATTCCAGTCCGACTTCGATGGCCAGTCGATTGACCTACTGGGTGTTTACGGCGAGTGGCGCTCGGACCTGGCGGACAAGTTGTTCTATTCCGTGGGCTTCCGTCGCGATCGCCTGGAAGAAGAGAGCAACAACAGTTGGCGGGTTTCCGCTGCACTGCCGCAACTGCTTGGTGAGAATCAGCAGATCAAGTACCGTGCCAGCGCCAGTACCGGCTTCCGTGCGCCCAGCCCTTACGAAGTTTCTACCAACGTGGTCGGCGGCGTGGACGCGGTAGGCCCGGAAACCAGCCGCGGCTACGAACTGGGGGTGGAATACGCCTATGCCGATCTATTGCAACTCGAACTGGTGGCCTTCCAGCAGACAGTGACCGATGCCATTGTGTATGTGAATGGCCTGGGCTCCGCCTGGGGCGCCTACGCACAGGATGAGGGCGAGAGCGATTCCGACGGTATTGAATTGTCACTCTCCGGTGATCTCGGTGACGCCGGCCGCTGGTACGCCAATGGAACCTGGCTCGACAGCAAGGACAGCGCAGGCGAGCAGCGCTTGAACGTGGCACAGACGGTCTACAACCTGGGTGCGAGCTACCGCTTGTGGGGTGACCGCCTGACCCTGGCTGGGAACTGGCAGCGGGCGGACGACCGCCTGAGTCCCAACCCCGCTTGGGGTGGTGCACCGCTGGCGCAGGACGCCTATAACAAGCTGGACCTCAATGCGATTTACCGCTTCAACCAGCAGTTGGCGCTGACGCTGCGCGGTGAAAACCTGCTGGATGAAAATTATCGCGAAGTGGCCGGATTCAATACTGCCGGCGCTGCGGTACATGCCGGCGTACAGTTCTCCCTGTAACCAGCCGCTGTTCCGGTAAACAAGAAGCGGGCCCTAGCGGCCCGTTTCTTGTTTGTGTGCGAACTTTGTTACCCTTCCGCTATTCCCAACCGCACGAGAGTTATCTCCATGACCGATGACAACAAGCAGCAGCGCCACAAGAAACGCATGCAGGCGCGCAAGGAAATTGTCGATGCCGGCGTTTCCCGGGCATTGGACGAGCGCGGTATCGTGATTGTCTACACCGGCGACGGTAAAGGCAAAACCACCGCGGCGGTCGGTACCGTTACCCGTGCACTGGGCTATGGCTACAAAGTGGTGGTGGGGCAATTTATCAAGGGTGTCTGGGAGTGCGGTGAAAAAAACCTGTTGAGTCAGCTGCCCGCAGATCAATATCCGCTGCAATGGTATGAGATGGGCACTGATTTTACCTGGGAAACTCAGGACTTCGAGGCCGACAAAGCTGCAGCCCTGGCCCTGTGGGGAAAACTGAAATCAGCATTGGCCGACGACAGTGTCTATCTGGTGGTGATGGACGAGTTGACCTATGCACTGAATTACAAATGGCTGGATAAATCAGAAGTGCTGGACGCTATCAAAAACCGCCCAGAGGAGCAGAGCGTGATTGTTACCGGGCGTGGTGCCAAGCGGTACCTCGTCGATATCGCGGATACGGTGACGGAGATGAAATCGCACAAGCACGCGTTTGAAAACGGTATTTCAGCGCGCAAAGGGGTCGAGTGGTAATACGGGGAAAGTGCTAAAAATGGAAATAAAAAAGCCGGCACAGGATAACTGGGCCGGCTTTTTTTAATTTTCTTTCGAGTACTTTATTTGGTTAAACGCAGCATCAACTTCATCATCTTGTCTGCAAGATTGCCGTAAGGCGGCATCAACAGTTTCAGCGGATCCAGCGGGCCCTGGTAAAAAACAGGGCGTAGTTTGGAGAAGGTGAGGAAACCTTCATAGCCGTGATAGTGGCCCATGCCGCTCTCGCCGACACCACCGAAGGGAATATCGTGTTGCCCTACATGCAGCACTGCGTTGTTCACACTGACACCGCCGGACATCACATTGTCGATGTAGTAATCCCGCAGTTCCTTGTCGTTGGTGAAGGGGTAGATCGCCAGTGGGCGGTCGCCGCTGTTGATATAGTCGGCCACTTCTTCACGATTTTTGTAGGTTTTGATCGGTAGCAGCGGGCCGAAAATTTCCCGCTGCATGACATCCATCTCTTCACTGACATTGATCAGCAGGTGCGCGGGAAATTTTTTCAGCACATCGTCGCGGCTGCCCTGGCCGTCGGTGAGGTCGATGGCGGTCGCCCCTTTTTGTACCGCATCGTCCAGAGTCTGCCAGATTCTTTGGAAGGAGCGTTCGTCGATTACTGACGTGTAATCTGTATGCTGGATATCCGGGTAGCGCTTTTTGAAGACCTTTTTGGCTTTTTCGACAAAGTCGCCCACCTTGTCTTCCGGTAATAGCAGATAGTCCACCGTGGTGCAGATCTGGCCGGCGTTGAACAGCTTCCAGAAGAGCACGCGCTCTACTGCGGTGTCGGTGCTGTAATCCGGACCGACAATCGCCGGGGATTTGCCGCCCAGTTCCAGGGTCACCGGGGTCAGGTTGGCGGCGGCGGCTGCCATTACCTTGCGCCCGGTGGCGCCGGAGCCGGTAAAGATCAGGTGGTCGAATTTGAGGGTGGAAAACTCGATCCCCACACCGCCTATCTCCTCGATAAACACCAGCTTGTCTTCCGGAAAATAATCTCCGCTAATGCGCTTCAGCAGCGCGGTCAGGTTGCGCGAGTTCTCCGACATTTTCACCATGGCGCGGTTGCCGGCGGCGAAGATATTGATCAGGGGGCCGAAGGACAGATTGATCGGGAAGTTCCACGGCACTATCACTCCCACCACACCCAGCGGCTGGGGAATTACCTTGGTGGAGGAGGTGGGGAAGGCGGTAAAGTCGATATGACGCCGCTGGGGCTTCATCCACTTCTTCAGACGTTTGATAGTGTCCTTGATACTGTCCAGTGCCGGGAAGATTTCCGCAAACAGCGTCTCGTGATGGGAGCGGTTGCCATAGTCGGCGCTGACGGCCTGTACCAGTGCGTCCTGGTGGTCGCGAATCATCCGCGCCAGAGCGCGCAGGTCGTTGACTCGCTGTTCGCGGTCCGGTGACGGGTTGGCGAGGTAGGCCTGGCGTTGCTGATCCAGTAGCGACTGCAGGTTCACAGTCTGCTGGTTTTCTACGGGGGCGACGATCTCGGTCATGCTGTTGGCTCGACTTACGCTGCGACTCACGCAATGGCAATGGGTTGCAACTGGTTGCGATTATTGTGGGTATTTATTCAATAGTCCCAAATTGTACGGGAGCTGGCCGCTGTCCTCTGGGTTTTTGCGGACGGATTTCGAAATTCGGCACGGGAATAACCCACCGCAGCAGGATACTGTATCCACTGCGGTGGGAATTGACCGAACCGGTCAGGCTTTTGACATATTGTGGCGTCTGACAGGCGGAACTACTGACTGTCCGCCGTCCGCCTATTTGGCGGGCTTGTCCCTGGCCTCCTCTGCACTGAGCGCGGCGAAGGCGGCAAGCAGCGGCGATACCTGTGCTTCGCTCAATTCGCGGGCGATGTCATCCAACTGGCGCTGCAACTGGCTGCGCTCTGGAATCAGGTTGAGCGGTTCGTCGGCGCCAGGGCCCGACTGGAAGGGCGATGACTGGAGTGGTGCTGGCAGAGGCGCTGTTACCGGTGCCGAGTTGGTTGCCCCAGCAGGCAGTTCCGGACTCGCTGCCGGCCGTTCAAAATCACCGAATAGTGAATTGGCGCGGTAGCGCCCCAGATCCTTGTCCAGTGCCAGGGGACTGGACTTTTCCATGCCGGCCGAGGCACTGGTGTCGATAGACAGATCGTTGCTGAATACTCGCGACCAGTCATTGGGGTAGAAGCGACCGTCCGCGCTACCAAACCCGGGGTCGAAGTTGCCACCATTACGTGCACCCTGCAGGTTCGCCCTGAGATCTTCGGTTTCCTTCGAGATCAAACGGCCGTGCAATTCAGGCTGTTGGCGCTCCCACTCCCTGGGCGGATAGATGTACTCCGGGAATAGTTGCGACAGAGTAATGTTGTCGACATTGGGCCCGGGGTTGAACAGGTCGGTGACATCGTCGTCGCGGTTGTTGTCGATCTCCTGGTCCGGTCCGTGATTGCCATCGTCGGTGATTTCGGCCGTATTGTTGATCTGCTGCACCGTAGCATCCAGCGGATAGTCGATGGTGACGGCAAAGGTAATGCTACCGGTTTCTCCTGCGGCGAGAGTACCGACATCAAAGGTAAAGACATCGCCATTCTGCACCCATCCCGGACTGGAGTTGGCGGCATCGAAACTGGTGTTCGGCGGCAGGGTTTCGGTGATGACCACCCCGGTGGCTTCGGCGGTGCCGGCGTTGCCGTAACTCAGGGTATATACCAGGGTATCGGTTGGGCCGGGTTCTGCGTCACCGTGGTCCTTGTCGACAAACAGATCCACAAACTCGATGATCAGGGTTTCGTCGTCGCGGTTGTTGTCCGGCGTTGGGTCCGGACCGTTATTGCCGTCATCGTCGACCACCACGGTGTTGGTTTGTGGGCCGACATTGGCGGGAACTGAGTCGGCAACCACCGCGGAAAGTGTCAGGGTGACGCTGTCACCCACTGCCAGATCGCCGATGTTCCAGGTGACAGTACCGGCGGCTAGATCAATCACCCCGCCGTTACTCGCGGTGAAGTTGTTGAACAGGCTGGTGTCAGGGAGAAAATCTGTGACTACAACGCCGGTACCGTCCTGGTTGCCGTTGTTCGCAACTTCGATTGTCCAGGAAATGGCATCGCCGGGGTTCACTGGATCGTCGAAATTTTCGATCTTATCGATTTCGTAATCGGGCGCGGCAAGCACGATTATTGTAGGGTTGTCGCGGTTAGTCGAGATGTTATTGTCTAGGTTCTGATCCGGCCCACTGTTGCCATCATCCTCAATCGTCGCCACGTTGGTAAAGGACTCTACGCCCGCCGGCACCGGATTGTCGATGATAACGGCGAACTGTACGGAACCGGTATCGCCCGGTGCCAGGTCTTCGATATCGATAACGTATTCGTCTCCGACCAGCGTCCAGCCAGGTGTCGAGTTGGTTGGATCGAAAACGGTGTTTTGTGGCAGGGTTTCGGTAATGGTTACCCCTGTCGCCGTTTCTGTGCCGAGATTGCTATATCGCAGGGTATAGGTAACCACTTCACCAGGTGATGCCACGCCATCTTCATCGTTGATCTCTTTGTTGATCGCCACATCAACAAAGGTAATATCGAAAGGTTCCGAGTCAACATTGTTCTCCGGCGTCGGGTCCGCTCCGTTAGCACCATCGTCACTGACCTCGACCGTATTGGTCTGCGGTGGGAAGTTACCCGGTAACCTATCTACAATGACCGCGGTCAGTGTGACACTAGCACTCTCGCCCACCGCGAGATCGCCAATTTCCCAATTCACTGTGCCTTGTACCCTATCGACAATACCTCCATCACTCGCAGAGAAGTCGGTTACTAATAACCTGTTAGGCAGGTCGTCGGTAATAAAGACACCTGTGCCGTCCTGGTTGCCTTCGTTGGTGATGGTAATAGTCCACTGAATGGTATCGCCTGGATGCGCGGGATCGTCGAAGTTCTCGATCTTGTCGATCACATAATCCGGGCGGCCGTCGATGGGGGTTACTTCATCGTCGTCATTGTCGTCGGTGTTCTGGTCCGGGCCGCTGTCGCCATCGTCGGTGATGCTGGTGGTGTTGCTGGTTTCCTCCACACCGGAGGGAATCGGCTCATCAATGATCACCGCAAATTCCACACTACCACTGTCGCCCGCGGCAAGGGCGCCCACGTTAAATGTGAAAGTGCCGTCGCCGTTGTCGATCCATCCGGCGGTGGAGTTGGCCGCATCGAAGGTGGCGTATTCCGGCAATGACTCGGTGATGGTCACACCGGTGGCATCCGCGGTGCCGTTGTTGGCATAGGTCAGGGTGTAAACTAGGGTATCGCCCGGCTCGACGGTGACACCGCCATCGTCCTTATCGATGGCGAGATCCACATAGGTAATATCCAGATCTTCACTGTCGGTGTTGTTGTCCGGGGTCGGGTCCGGGCCGTTGGTACCGTCATCGTCCACGGTCACGGTGTTGGTCTGGGTGGGAATTACCGTGGGCACGGACTCTGCCACCACGGCGGTAAGAGTGAAGCTCACCGAATCCCCGGCGGCGAGATCGCCGATATTCCAGGTTACGGTGCCGGCATCCAGATCGATCACACCGCCGTCACTGGCGACAAAGGAATTGAACAGGCTGGTGTCGGGCAGGTTATCGGTGACTACCACACCGGTGCCATCCTGGTTGCCCTGGTTGCTGACTTCGATGGTCCACTCGATGGTATCGCCGGGATTGGCGGGATCGTCGAAATTCTCGATCTTGTCGATCACATAATCCGGCTGTGCATCGATTGGGGTATTGTCATCGTCACTGTTGTTGTCGAGATTCTGATCCGGTCCGCGGCCGTCATCATAGGAAATCTCGGTGCTGTTCAGTACCTCCTCGACACCCGCCGGCAGAGGGTCGTCGACGATTACCGCGAAGTCCACGGTGCCGGTTTCGCCGGGGTCCAGAGTGCCAAGGTCGAAGGTGAAGGTGCCATCTCCCTGGTCCACCCAGCCCGCAGTGGAGCTCGCAGCATCGAAGGTGGTATTCGGAGGCAGCGTCTCGGTGATGAGCACGTTGTCTGCCAGCGCCGTGCCAAGGTTGCTGTAGGTCAGGGTATAGACAACGGTGCCACCGGGTGAGGTGGTGATACCACCGTCGTCTTTGGTAATGGAAAGGTCCACCTCGGTTATGTCGAAGGGTTCGCTATCGACATTGTTTTCCGGGGTCGGGTCGGGGCCATTGGTGCCATCATCTGTGACTTCCGCCGCGTTGACCTGCAGGGGAATACGCGGTGGCACTTCGTCTGCCACTATCCCGGTAAGGGTAACCGTCACGCTCTCGCCAACAGCGAGATCGCCAATGTTCCAGACCACGGTGCCCGCATCGACATCGACGATGCCACCATCGCTGGCGGTATAGCCAGAAACAAACGGGGTGGAAGGCAACTGGTCGGTGATTACCACGCCGGTGCCATCCTGATTGCCTTCGTTGACGACGGTTATGCTCCAGCTGATGGTTTCACCGGGGAAGGCCGGATCGTCAAACTCCTCCACCTTGTCGATGACATAATCCGGTGCCGCTTCAATGGGCGTAACATCCACATCGGTATTGTCGCCCGGTGTGGGATCGGCGCCGTTACTTTCATCGCCATCAATGGACACAGTATTGTTGGTTTCTTCCACACCGGAAGGCAGTGGATTGATAATGGTCACGATGAGTTCGACGGAGCCGGTTTCACCGGCAGCGAGATCGCCCACGTCAAAGGTCAGAGTGTCCCCGTTGAGTACCCAGCCGGGATTATCGGCGGGGTCGTAAATGACATAGTCCGGCAGAGTCTCAGTGATCACCACACCGGTGGCATCTAGGTTGCCACGGTTTCCGTAGTTGATGGTGTAGGTGATGGTGTCGCCCGGTGCTGCGGGGTTGTCTACATCAATGCCGCCATCGTCCTTATCGATAAACAGGTCGACCGCTTCGATATCTGCGGTAACTTCATCGCTGACTTCGTACTCGCGCTCTATGTCGCTGTCGTCACCACCGTCCGGCGTATCCAGACTGGTGTAATCGGCAACCGTGGTATTCGTCGTGGTTTGTCCTATGGCGGCGGGGTCGCTGGTCACCCTGGCATCAATGGTGATGGTAATGACCGTGGTGCTGTCGATTTCACTGATATCTAGTAGCAACAGGTCTGCGATGGAGTTGTCGATGATGGTGGGCGAGCCGCCGGTAACATCAATCTGAACATTTTCCACCGAGGCGATATAGGGTGGCAGCGCATCCTGAAGCACTACGTTGTAGGCATCAGCACCACTGGCGGGATCCAGTTGTACCGTAATCTGGTACTGCGCGAGACCGCCAAGGGTCAGCGGAGTGGGACTGAGCAGTTGTTTGTCGATCAGCAATAGCGGCTCAACGACATCCACCGATGCACTGCTATTGGCATTGCCATCCAGGCTGCCATCGCCGTCTGTGTCGTAATTTAACTCGACATCATTACTCAAGGTAACGCCATCCACGTTCGCCGGGATGTCGGTGACCCGCAGGCGGTAGGTAAAGGTGATCGTCTCGAGGGTCGAGTTGTCGGTATCGGTGTTCACCAGGGTACCGAAATCCAGTCCAATCGTGTTGTTGGCTGGGTCATCAATAACGGTAACAGCACCGGGGTCCAGGATAATCGCATCCGGGTCGCTCGCAGTGACGCTGACAAGGTCAATAAATTCAAAACCGGGGCCGTAATTGTCGGTGATCTGGCCGATGAGCGTGGCCTCGGGCAGTGTGATCGTCACCGAGAATGTAACAATCTCACCGATGGTGGCCTCGGTATCGTCATTGAGATCATCGTTTTGCGAGGTGGACACCAGCACTTTATCCACCGTCGGCGTGTTGACGGTGATTACCGCATCATCGCTTACGGCGTAATTATTAAGATCATTGCCTTCGCCGTCTTCGCCAGTCCGTTCGTTATCGTCATCGCCGTCGAGACTGCTCCAACGCAGGTCTGTGTCGTTGACGATATCGCTACCGGCAACGGTATTGATCAGGGTTCCGGTGATGGTAATGGTGACCGTGGTGCCGGGGATAATATCCAGTTCGGATTGGGGGTTTAGGACCAGCTGGTTGGTGCCACTGTCGTAGTTGAAAAAGCCGGTGACATCGGAAGTGGCCCCGCCCAGTTCCAGCGTGGCTGTGAAACTGATGTTGTCCAGTTCTTCGGGTAGCAGGTCAGTGAAGATGACATCGTAGGCGGTGGTACTGCTGCCATCGTCCGGATTGGTGGCGGTAATAGTGTAGGTAACCTGATCGCCGTTATCTCCACTGGTGACATCGGCCACCTTGTCGATAAGCAATTGTGGTTCTATGACAGTAACGGTCGTAGAAGCCTCGGTGGTGCTGTCATCGGTAATGAACTGCGCATTGTTGGTGAGCAGGGTGCCGGCCTGGTTGGAGTCGACATTGGTTACCCTTACGGTGTAGACGATGGTAATCAGGTCCGTAACGTCATCGGTACCGGTGTTTATAACGGATGCCGAACCGAAATTGAGGGTGGTAGTGCCGTCGCCATTCACGGTAACAATTGGCGCACCGAGCCCATCCGCTGGCACCAACGTAATATCGTCGGCGACAATGATTTCGTCAAAACTGACAAATTCCATGCCCACGGGCAGGGTGTCCAGGATTTGGGCGTTAAGTACTACCCCTTCAGGTATTTCAAAGCTCGCCTGGTAGGTGACTTCTTCGCCGATTACCGCTTCGGTCACGCCATTAAAATTATTTTCCAAAGAACTGCTGAGAATGCTTTTTCCTGCCACCACATTGGCAACGGTAAATTGGGCACTGCCATCGGTTTCGTAATCATCTAAACCGCCAGTACCATCCTCACCGGTACGTTCGTTGGGGTCATCGCCGTCAATACTTTCCCAGTCAACGGTCGCGGTATTGGTGACGACTGAACCCAGAACGACATCGTTAACGACCGTAGCGTCGATCACCAGCGTTAGGGATTGGCCCAGTTCAAGATCAAAGGACTGCCCCGGTGCTGTTGAAACGGTATTGCCGTTAACAACAAATAGTCCGGCCGGCACGGGGGTTCCATCGATTGTGGCACTTGCTATCGCGACGTTAGTGAGCTCTGGAGGCAGTGTATCGGTAAAAATTGCGTCGAACGCATCGGTATCGGAAAACGCGGAGTGGGAAATCACAATGGTGTACTGCACCGCATCACCGGCATCGATAGGTTGCGGCGTGTTGGTCAGGGATTTAACTACCTGCAGGTCTGGCTCGATAACAGTGATATTTTCAGCGGAGTCTGTATCGTTAATTGTAGGGTTGTCGACGCCATCGTCGGTGCTGTCCCAGGAAAATTGCGCGCGGTTATTGAGCTGGACGCCACTCTGATTAGAAAGAATATTTTGCACCAACACTCGGTAGGTGATGGTTATGCTCTCTGTGACGGTGTTGTCCCGGTTTACATTGGTTAAGTCGCCGAGGTCAAAATCCACCTGTTGACCATTCGGGGTAACAATCAAATCCGCTTGGCTCCACGGGTCGCCAGCCGCATTCTGGATATCGGCCGATGACGAAGTTGCGGAAATAAGCTCGACGAATTGCAGGCCAGGATCCAGGGTGTCGAGAATGGATGCACTGGGTGTAACGCCTTCAGCAATTTCTATTGTCAGCGTATAAATAGCCGTTTCGCCGATTACGGCCTCGGTATCATCGTTATTTGGGGTGACGATACTGGTGGAGTTCAGGGTCTTGTCCACGGTGTTTTGTTTCACTTCTACCGTGGCATCATCCTGCCAATCAATATCCGTATTGCCCTCGGTGTAGTCATTACCTCCGTCTACACCACCGTACTCTTCCAGCTGTGCGGTGTTCACAATTTCCTGCCCGGGTTGTACCGCGTCGGTGGCAATCAGGTCATAGGTAATGATGATGACGTTACTGCCATCGGTAGTGGGGCCCGTGTCGGGATCGCGGCCCTCGTTGAGTGCACCCTCATCAGCAGAAGGATCGTCCAGGGTAATGCCGCCCGTGAACAGGTCACCGGTAAAGCCGATGGGGTTGCCGTCGCCGGTGAATACCTGGAGGTTGAGTCCTCCGGGGGGAATGGCGAAACCATCCGGCAGGGTGTCGCTGATAACCAGGTTGAAGGCATCGGAACCACCGGTATTTTCCACCACTATCGCAAAACGTACGGTATCGCCGGCATCGATGTCACTGAGGTTGGAGTCGATGGGGTTAGTATCCAGATTGTCGCTGGTGATATCGCCGGTCCAAGGCGGGCCTCCTCCATCGGGAGTACCGGCCGGATCAAAAGTGACAGGTCCGGGTGGGGCGGGGTCAAAGGTACCGCCGCCGTCACCGGTAGAAATGACACCTTTAGTGACATTAATCTCTGGAGATACTACTTCGATCTGGGCGTTGCCTGGCGGTAGCGTTACCGTTTCTTCGGTACCACTGACATTAATCGAAGCCACATTGGTAAAAAATAGACCATCAGTAAATGGTTGGTCATTGACTTCTACGGTGAATAACAGCTGTACATGTCCGCCCGCGGAATCGATCTGCTCAATCGGAACAAAGCTCCAGGTTATGGAGTTATTTGTGGAATCTGCGGAGACTGAAACGTTAACGCTTTCTAAATAACCAGGCGGCCAGTTATCAAAATCCGTTGCCGGTCCAAAACCCCAAAAATTTACCGGAGGTACATTGGTACCTTCAGCTGTATCGATAAAGCTTGGTGTGATGGCATCGAATATTGGTTGAGGCAGATAGTCAGTGATGGTTAGCCCTTCACTATCAAGGGTGCCTAAGTCAATATCAATGGCAAAAGTAACTGCCTGCCCGACACTAACCTCACCGAGATCTGCTGGATCGGTACTGCCATCGATGGCATAGACACTTTTACCGGAATCCGCCCCATCAATCTGCACATTCTCATTGCCACTGTTACTGACGTCCTGTCCATTGGCGGAGTCAAGGCTTCCGGTGATAGTGGCCTGGTTGTTGATTACATCGTAAACATTCACCGCGTCCCCGGTGGCCAGGTAGGTTTCGCGAACGGTGGCTTCGTAAGTGATGGTGACGGTAGTGGTGCCATCGACGGCGGTATCTTGGAACAGGTCGCCATTCAGTCCGCCGTTGGGGCTGATTGAGCGGTCGATCAGTTCCTGGGATAAGTCAATACTGACATCGGTACTGCCATCGCCACCATTTTCCGTTACCGATAAATTGCCGCTACCAATCGCATCCGGACCGAAGGTATTACCGTTGGTAAATATTTCGAAGTTAAATGAATCCGGGTCAACCTCAAGGCCGTCCTGAATAGAGTCCGTCAGCAGCAGGCCTGTCAGACGAATATAATCCGACACTTCGAGAGTGAGGGTGTATTGCAAACGGTCACCGGGAGTAATACCTGTTCCACCCACATCATCAATAAGCACCACATCTTTTTGCAGCGCCGTGGCGACCGCGGTAATGATGGCATCGTCACTGTCACTGATGGTTTGATCCTGATATTCACCGGTAACCGATACCTCATTGCGTATCGCATCATTGGCGCCGTCATTAATCACGATGGGATCGCCGTTGGCATCCACGTCGGGCACATAGCCGGTATAGGTAATGACGATATCATTGGTGGCGAGTGTGCCAGTAATAGGGTCGTTAAACTCGATGATCAGTTCAGAACCGTTGTTCGCCCCCTCTGGCGGTTCGGTAATGGTGACATTGAGGGGGTTGCCACCGGAATCGGTGACCACCACGTTTCCGGGAACGTAGTAGAAATTGTTCGGCACCTCTTCGGTGACTACCAGATTTTCCACGGTGGAGAGATTCGCGATATCCACATTCACGCGCCAGACAACGGGCTCACTGGGACCGGTAACCGTTTCCCCGTCATCGCCAATGGAATTGTTATCGCCATCGCCATCCTGTGCCGTTTTTTCCACTTCAATCACTGTGGGCGTGACCGTGGTTTCAATGGGGTTGGATACGATGGGGGGATCGGTGTCAGGGTTGTTCAGCGGGTCATTACCGTAGGCAAAGCCAGGTCTTACCCAAACCGGGATGGGCACGCCAACCATGGCACCAGCGGCTTCATCCAGAATGACCGACACATCGAAATCAAAAGAAGGCTGATCGGGAGAGTATGAACCGAAGGGCAGCTGAATCGCATACCAGGTGGAACCTTCTTCGCCCGGTGGCAGGGGAATAGCGCCTGTCTGGTTGAAGTCGAACGGGTGGAACAGTACGGGATTGCCACCGCTATCGACCCACTGCCCATTTTCGTAGGTATAGGTTTCGACATTGGCACCATTCAGGCCACTGGTGCTGTCAACGGTCATCCCCGGGCCGGTAACCACATCAATAAAGGGACCATAGCCCACGGTATCACCATCATTCTCAAAAGAGATACCGATGTCCGTGGACTCATTGATGAAATCTTCGCTGGGCGCATCCACCGTGGCACCCGGTGTGGCCACCATCAACCCTTCCCAGGTGCCTTGCAATAGTTTGGAAAAAACAATATCGGTTTCCACTTCCCCCTTCTGTTGCTCCAGCTCCCAGTCGCCACCGCGCAGTGCACTGCCGGTGGCATCGTCGGAGGCCGCGACATCCGCACCGGTGAGGCTGGCAATCTGATCGATAAAGCGTTCGCCGGTAAGGCTGTAGCCGGTGTTGCAGCCGTACAGCAGAATGTCGGCATCTGTGCTCAGGCTACTTTCCCAGCTTCGCAGCTGTGCGCTGTGATTGCCGTCTTCAGTGGCGGTAAGGCTGGTCAGGGATAGCTCCTCCCCGCCCACGTCGATACCGCCGGCACCGCCGTGGGAGATCAGATGAATGGCATCAAAAGTCTGGCCGCTGTCGGCGAGGAAATCCGTCACCGTCTGCAGGCCATCGCTGGCATCCAGCGTCAGCAGGCTGACACTGCGCTCGCCGATGGCCAGGTGCAGAATGCCGTTCTCTTCGGTCACTTTACTGGCCTGCTGGACCAGGTCATCGATCAGAGCCTGGGCATCGTTTAGTTGCAGGTCGATGACGACCAGTTCCTGGCGCTGACCTGCATCCAGCGCAAACCCTTCTGCAGTGCTGTCCTGGCTGCCGTTGTTGTCGGATTTGTTATCAGGATTGCTATAGGAATTGTCGTGCCCGTTTTTCGCGTCCGCGCTTTCGGCAATTTCCGGGCCTGAAGTATCACTGGCGGAATGGCTGATATCCGCCGCCACGGAAGCATCCAGTAGCACCCGCTTTTCCAGCACGCGGCGCAGGCTGGTGAGCTGGCGACCCTGCTGGTTGATCGCCTGGGCCAGGGATGATCTGGAAAACTCATTGAGTTCCATGGGATACCTCTTTCCTTGTGGTTTTCTGGCGCTGGCCTTCCGGGCCGAACGAGAAATTTCTGTGTTAACTGCAGAGTTGTTAAATAGCTATTTAAGAGCTGTTTAAGCGTTGTTTAAACACCGCTTTCGCGAATCACTACACCGGCTACCCGGTCGACAAACAGTTGAATCAGGCTGACAGGTTCACCGAACAGCACCAGGGTACCGGTGCGCTGGGATCGGGCGATGGAGTGGTCGTCCGTCGCCATTGGCGTGTCACTGGCAGCCTGTAACTCGAAATTGACCAGGTGCAATGCTTCGGCACTGCGCTCCGGATTATCGGGTAGCACTTGTAGTGGGCCGCCGTGTTCGGAACTGAGCGCCGGGTCCTGAATACGTCGCGACGCGATCTGTTCAACGCGATTTACGGTGACAGGCAGCGGCTGCCAGCGGCCGGGAACAAAAAGCCTGCCGGTCAGTGTGGTTGTTGGTTTCGCCGCGGACGAGGTGTGTGGCAAGCGCTTGAGTTGCTGCGGCTGGCCATAGGCGTGGCCCCGCAAGCTACTGCGGTCGGCGATGGCGATAAACAGCTGGTTGACGTCCAGGTATTGTCCCGGTGCCAGCCCCGGTAGCATCCAGTCGACGGTGCCGGAGCTGCTGGCGATGATCTGCAGCTGTTGTTTTTCGGTTTCCAGCGCACGCAGTAACTGTTGTTTGCTGAGTAAGTCCTGTAAATAAACACCGTCCAGCACGTCGAGCTCTTCCGCAAAGCCGTCGCTGTGTTGGCGGTGGCTCAGTAATTTCAATTCCTGCCGGGTGCGGGCGATGCGGTAGTCCAATTCATTGTCATGCAGTTCGGCAATGACACTGCCGGCGCTCACTGCCGTGCCCGGCGCCACGGCCAGGGATTGCAGAACGGCGCCTGCCGGCGCCATGACTTTCTGCTGGCTGGCAAAGTAAGTGCTGGCCGGGAGCTGTACCGGCCAAGGCAAAGGGATCAGCAGCAGGACGGACAAAATACACAGGGTGCCGGTTACCCAGGGGTTCAATAGCTGCAGGGTCTGCTTCAATTGTTGCAAGCGATTGCGACTACTGGTGGAGACATTATCCGGTTGCTCGCTGGTTGAATGCTCCGGAACAGTATTTTCCATGGCAGTGTCCTGTTGCGACGGCTTGGGATTGCCCTGACGCAGGGCCTGCTGTTTTTTCATGTGATTGAAAAATGCGCTCGCTTCCCGATACGTGGGGATAGCCAGCAGCAAAAAAATACACAGCAGAAACAGAGCGAGGCCTGCGGCCTTGAACAGCAATTGGTAGGCGGCGTAACTGATGGTGGCGAATACCACAATGCGATATAGCAGGCTGGCGAAGCCGAACAGCGCCAGCAGCCGCTGGCGGCGTCCGACGAGTTTCGGTTGTCCTTGCAGCAGCTGTGACCAGACCCAGTTGCGAAACGTGCTGGTGGCACTCTGTTGCAGATTTTTTTCCCGGGTGAAATCACTCAGCAGGTAGTAGCCGTCAAATTTCATCAATGGATTGGCATTGATGAGTAATGTAGTGACCAGTGAAGTGGTAAAGAGGTAGAACGTCAGCGATCGCAACAGGCCATCGTCCAGCAGGCACCAGGCTACCGCGGCGCCCATCCCGAGGGTGGCTTCGAAAATTACACCGGCGGCGGAAATATGTAACCGCGCTTTTCTGGGAAGCCGCCAGGCGTCAGTAATTTCACTGAACATGATGGGCATCAGTGCGATCAATCCGACCCCGATACTGTTGGCGCGTACCCGGTAGAGTCTGGCCACGCTGGCATGGCCCAGTTCGTGAAACAGGCTCAGTAGCAGGTAACAACAGAAAAAAGTGAGGGCGCCGAGGGCGTTCCAGCTGGCATTAAAGTAGGCGAGGAATTCCGCCCAGTGCTGTCCCACTGAGACGGTACAGAAAACGGCTATCGCGGCAAGCAGCACATAGAAGCTGCGGGTATCGGTGCAGCGGGCCAGGGGTAACAACAGCCGGCTACTGAGGTCGGGTGTGAATAGCGGGCGTCGCCAGAAAATACCCCGCTGCAATTGCATAAGTCGCTGTTGCTGCGGACTGACGGAAGAGAGTTTTTGTGACAGCGCTTCGCTGTCGGTCTGTAGCAGCTCGTTGTCGACGGCAAAGCGATGCACCGCGGCAACCTGCTGGGGAGAAAGTCCGCAGCCGTGATCCCGAGCGATCGCCTCGGCAATTTTTTTCTCGCAGCCGAGATGCCACTGCTGCAATACCAGAATTTCCAGTTCACCCAGCTCCAGGTATTGCCCGCGCAGTGGGTCAAACAGCATCCAGGTGTGCCGCTGGGCCTCTTCCTGTACCCGGTGAAACTGCAGGTCTGTACGCAGTTCGGGCCAGGTGCCGGTTTGCCGGCTAATAGGGCTGATGAAGGGCGAAGACTGCAATGGTTTACCTCTTACCTCTCGGGTACTCCTTTGGTGCCGCTAAATTCCGGCCCAGCGGCGGGCCGCGGCCAGTGGTCGGCGGAGCAAATAATAGATAAGAGGCACCCGTGCACCGTAAATACGTGCGTGGCCGCGAGTGTTGATGCGAATCTGTGGTCGATCCTGCTGGATGCTGGCGAGCAGGCGGTAACTAGCGGGAAGATTTTCACCCTCTGTGGTCAGCAGGCTGTGGTAGCGCAGTTGTCCCTCGATGGGCGACAGTGGGTCGGATTCCGCATAGAACACCGTGCTGGCGTTTTCGGGAAGCGCGATGGCATCGGCGGTGGGCAGGTCGATCTGAATCTGACGCGCGGACGGTTGCACTATCTCCATGACTTTTTCACCGGCGCGGATGCGGCGGCCAATCCACTCCGCGGGATCGGTATAGATCACCACACCATCACTGGCGGCCTTGATGCGGGTTTTATCCAGCTGGGATTTTTGAAAATCGAGATCCAGGTTGCGAATCGACAGATCCGTTTCTGCCTGTGCCAGTTTGTGGCCGGCTGAAGCCTGTTGGAAATTGTATTGCCGGGTCATGCGCAGGCGCTCCTGGTAGAGCGCTATCTCTTGTTGGACCCGGTCAATTTCTGCGGTGACCTCGGCGTCTTCCAGTGTGAACAGCAACTGGCCCGCCGTGACCGTCGCATTGGGGTGAATATTGATTTCGCGAATCACGCCGTCGGTGCGGGCGGAAACGATGCGCGGTTCAATTGCGGCCAGGGTTGCCGGCGCAAGCACGCTTTGGCGTACGGGGATTATGCAGATCGCGGTAATGGCCGCGGCGATGACCAGCGGCCGGCGACGCAGCCAGCGCCTGAGGGAAAACCGTTTTGTACCGCGCAGCGCCAGTATCGCCTGGGTGATGGCCGCGGCGACTTCGCGCACGATTTCCTGTTCCTGCCCGGAGAGTGGGCGCGCGCGCAGCAGTGCCAGGCAGCCCTCATCGCCGCCGCTACCGAGGGGCACAAGGGCGAGAGTCTGCTGCTGAATATCCTTGCTGGATTCCGTGCTGCGGGGGAGTTCCAGCTGTAGAAGCCCGTGCTGGACGGCGCCGGGGAAATGTTTGCGCACCAGCTGACGCCAGCGCTGTGCCTCGCTGCTGGTGGCATCCACCGTGGTGACATTGGAGGCACTGATCAATTTCAGCTCGCGACCGGAAAAAAATAAACCGGCATCGAAGTGCAACAGCGACTGGCTGTCGTTGCAGGCGATGCGCGCGATCTGTTGTGCATCGGTGGCAGCGCGCAGTCTTTTCTCCAGTGCGAGAAAATGGTTGAGCTTTTCCAGCAGCCGGGTATCCACGTCAGTTGGCTCCGCTCAATGCGGGATCGGCGCCATTGGCAAGCAGGTCATCGCCATTTTCCGGCAGTGAAAAGCGCGCTTCGCCGCTCATGCCGGAAATCAGTAGTGCGGGATTGAATCCGCTGGCACCCGTTTCCTGCGGCTGCCCGATGGTGCCGATGACCCTGACGGTGCGTGTCACCGGGTCAACCACCGGCACTATGCGCTGCAGTTCGGCGCTGTACTGGCGACCTGTTTCATTGATGGTGACTTCAAAGTGCGCACCGATGGTAAGTTTTTCCAGCCAGCCGGAGGGAATGATGGCTTCTACTTCCAGCCCGCGATTGTCCACCAATTCCAATAGGGGCGCGCCTACTTCTACTCGCTGGTGGGGCTCTATCGAGCGGCTCACCACAAAACCGTCAAACGGCGCGCGCACTTCGCAGTGGCTGTTGCGGTGTCGCAATACCTTGGCATTGGCTTTGGCTTCCGCCAGCTGCGCTTCGCTCTGCACCATTTCCAGCTCACTGATGTTGCCGCCCAGCTGGCGCAGGGAAATGTTCGCGTCCAGTTGCCGGCGTGCCAGCGCCTGTTGCGATTCAGCGCCTTCCAGTTCGGCCCTGAGCTCGGTGCAGTCAAAACGGGCCAGCAGGTCGCCTCGTTGAAAGCGGTCGCCGGCGCGCAGGCGCACTTCGGTCAGTCGGGCGGCGAGTTCACTTGAGAGTTGTACCCGGCTGAGGGCGTTGAGTTTGGCCGGGGCACTGGTCTCAGCGCCGGCCTCGGCATTACTGAATGAAGCGAGCCCCAACACCAGAACAAGTGCCGTTTGGGCCAGAGTTTGAATTTGCATTGCAGGTACCACGCGTACATCTACCACAGGGTTTGGCTTGGAGGTCGGGACTACACGCGATCGAGATCCGGTGAAGCCCTGGCCTCCGAGATCTATCCGTTGCCAGTTATCAGTTTTCGGCTACCAGTGCGCGGAAGCCTGGCCGTCTTCACGGATTTCCGCCTCGCGCTTTTCCACTCCTTCCGGGTTGTAGCCGCCAATGGGCAGCAGCTCCATGCTGGCGCTCTGGGTGCGCATGTCGGCCACTTGTTGCCGGATCACCTCCAGCGGTTGGCGATAGTCGATATAAAATTCCGGCTGGAAGCCCACCGCATTGCTCAGGCGGCCGTTGGCGCTGCGCCAGTCGGCATAGCTCACGTCGCGTTCAACACTGGAGAGCAGGGACTGGGTCGCGGCGTGAATGCTTTCCAGTTCGGTGCCCTGGCTGGATTGCCAGCGGGCGCGGGACTGGCTTGCCATCTCGCGGTCGATATCCGCCATTTCCATCGCGTAACCGTGATTGAGTTGCGCGCGCTTCACATGGCTGTGCGCCAGGTCGACCTGGGTGAGCACGGCAATGGTGAGTGCGGCGCGGCGCACGTCGCCGAGGCGCTCGCTATCCCGGGCGTATTCCACCAGGTCCCGCCCGGCCACTACGGTGCCCAGCAGGTCCCAGGTCAGGCGCAGGCTGCTCTCGGCCCAGTCGTTGTAGAGCAGGTAGCTGTTGTCGTCGTAGAAGTAGCCGCTGCGCAATTCCAGCCCGGGCAGCAGTTGCAGGCAGGCCTTGCGAATTTCGGTGGCGGCGATGCGCTGGCGGTAATCTTCTTCCAGCAGTTCCGGGCGGTTGCGCAGGCTGTACTGCTCCAGCTCCAGCACGCTCATTTCCGCGAAGGGGCTGCGCAATACGTCGCTGGGTGTGGCGCTGACGGTAAAGGCGCTGCCCGGGGGCAAGCCCATCAGCGAGGCCAGCTCCATTTTGGCGTTGTGCATGTCGCCTTCCAGCGCCAGCAGTTGCTGCATCAGGTCGAGCAGGTCGCGGCGATAGGAAAGGCTGGCCTCGGTCTGGCGCAGGCCGCGCTCGGCACTCTGGCGGGATTTTTCCAGGGCGCTGCGGGTCTGTGCGATCAGCCCCGGTAACTGGTTCTGCGCGCGCTGGGCGGCGGCGGCCATCCAGAAGGCGTATTCCACGTCCATGATGACGTTGTGCATCAGTTTGCGCTGGCGCTCGATGGCGATCATGACCCCATCGGCGGCCTGTTTGGCGGACAGGTAATTGATGCCGAAGTCGAGCACATTCCACGACAGTTCCAACCCGGCAGTGCTGTAGGTTTTGTCGAGGGAGGTGGACTGGGCCAGGGACTGGTTGCCGTTGACGTCCTCGCTACTGGCAAAGTGCTGTTTGTTGCGGTGGTTGTAACCGGCGCTGGCGGCAATTTCCGGCAGCATGTCCCAGCGGGCCAGGCGCAGGTTGCGATTGGCGACTACCGCTTCCATCAGTTTCAGGCGGTTGTCCATGTTGTAGGCAATGGCGCGGGCAATGGCCTCATTGAGGTCGATGGGACCGGTGACGGGTTGTTGATTGCCAAAGGCGGTTTGCCAGTCGCTGCTGGCGCGTTGGTCGATGGTGGCGTCGTCGATGGCAACGGGTCTCACCGAACAGGCCGACAGGGTGGCCAGTGTCAGGCCAAAAGCCGTGACGGTGGCAATGGGAGCCAGGCGCATATCTCTTTGTCCTTAGCGTACTTATTGACTTCTGAGGGCGCGGTACAGCTGCGCCCGTTAAATCTAGTACAGGGGTCCAGAACTGAAAGTTGGCTGAGGAATTTCGGCGGCTAGGGCTTCCTGACAGGTCGGTATCAGCTTGTGATCGGGCGTATTCGCGACTACGAATTGTTTAAAGTTTGATCTGTTGGCGTCGGGGCCCGGGTTCAGAGGGAGGTGGATGACGTGGGCCTACCGCATACGGTAGGCTGATGACCGGCCTTCTCCGCTTGTGCGGCGATCAGCCGCCAGGAGCCATTGAAGCGCGTCCGACGAAAATAACAATGATCAAAGATCAGACGATGAGATTGACGATGAAAGAGTCCCTTGCCCTTGGCCAGTATTGAATTCCAGCGCGTCAGCAAAGGCTACGGCGACAGCCCCGCCACCGTGCCGGGGCTGGACCTGCAGATTCGCGATGGCGAGTTCATGGTGTTGGTGGGTCCGTCCGGTTGTGGCAAATCCACCATACTGCGCATGATTGCGGGGCTGGAAACCGTCACCGCCGGCGACCTGTTTATCGGCGGCCACCGGGTCAATGACCTGCCCCCCAAAGACCGGGACATCGCCATGGTGTTCCAGAATTACGCGCTCTACCCGCATATGACGGTGTTTGAAAACATGGCTTTCGGGCTGCGGGTGCGCAATTTCCCCAAGCTGGGTATCGAGCGCCGAGTGCGGGAGGCGGCGGAGACCCTCGGGCTTTCTGGCCTGCTGCAGCGCAAGCCGGGGCAGCTTTCCGGCGGTCAATCCCAGCGTGTGGCGCTGGGGCGTGCCATGGTGCGGGATCCGCAGGTGTTTCTGTTCGACGAGCCGCTGTCCAATCTCGACGCCGAGCTGCGGGTACAGATGCGCGGGGTCATTCACCGGCTGCACCGCCAGCTGGGCACCACCTCCGTATACGTCACCCACGATCAGGTGGAAGCCATGACCCTGGGAGCGCGTATCGCCATTCTCAACCAGGGCGCATTGATGCAGGTGGGGACGCCCCTGGAACTGTACAACGACCCCGACAATACCTTTGTTGCCGGATTTATGGGATCGCCGCCAATGAACCTGGTGGAGGTGATCAACGATGGCACACAGTTGAGCTGCGATCTGCTTACCCTGCCGCGCCCCCAGTTGCAGGGCCTGGCGCGCAAACTGCTGCTGGGACTGCGCCCGGAAAAACTGCTCTACGCCGCCAGCGCGCCGGCCAACTGGCCGCGCCTCAGAGGCCAGATCGAGCTGGTGGAAAGCCTGGGAGCAGAGATGCTGGTGCACCTGCGCGCTGGCAGTGCGCAGATGGTGGCACGCCTGCCAGGTTTGCGGGCATTCACTCTCGGTGATGCCCTGGAGCTCGCCTTCGACCCCACCGCGATCTATCTATTCGATGCCGAGAGCCAGCAGCGTATTCGCGCAGACAGCGCCAGGGCGGGAGTGGGGCAGTGCTGAGGCGGCTGGCCTCCCTGGCTATTGTGCTGCTGTCGATGGCGCTCGCCGCCGGGGTCAGTGCCGCCGAAGTCCTTAATCTCTGGCACGGCTATCGCGGTGCCGAGCGCGCCGCCTTCGAACAGTTGATCGATGACTACAACCGCAGCCAGAGCGCGATTGAAGTAAAAGCCCTGGCGGTGCCTTTTGGTGGCTATGCCGACAAGCTTTCCGCTGCACTACCCCGTGGGCAGGGGCCGGACATCTTTGTGTTCGCCCACGATCGTCTGGGTGGCTGGGCCAGTGCCGGGCACACGGTGGCGCCCATCGACCGCTATATCAGTGCGCGGTTGTTGCGGCGTTTTCCCCCCAACCTGATCGATGCCATGACCTTTGGCGGTGACCTCTACGGCCTGCCGCTCGCGTTCAAAAGCCCGGCCCTGATTCTGAACACCGACCTGGTGCAAACCGCTCCCGCCACCACCGACGCCATGGTGGCGGAAGCCCGCCGCCATACCGATCGCAAGGCCGGGCGTTTCGGCCTCGCCTACAGCTATACGGAACCCTTCTTTCACGGCGCGCTGATGAACAGCTTCGGGCGCGGCCCCTTCGACCGCGGTGGCAACCTGGACCTCGACAGCCGTGCCAATATCGACTCGGTGGAAATGCTGGTGCGCTGGGTGCGCGACGATCGCATCCTGCCGGAGGAACCCAGCAGCACCCTGGTGACCAGCCTGTTCAACCAGGGGCGCGCGGCCATGGTGATCAGCGGCCCCTGGATGCTGGGGGAGATAGCGCCGCAGGTGAATTACCGGGTAGTCCCACTGCCCAGCAACAGCGAGAGCGGTTTGCCGCTGTCACCCTGGGTGGCGGTGGAGGGGTTGTTTCTCTCGCCCTGGTCGAAAAACCCCGCGGCGGCGGTGGCGGTAATGGATTTCCTTACCAGCCGCCCTTCGGCGGAAAAAATGGGTATTGAGGGCGGGCAGCTGCCGGCCAATATCAGTGCCTTCGAGCATTCGGGGATCGCCACCAATGACACCGCCATGGCGTTCCGTCGCCAGCTGGAAGTGGCGGTGCCGATTCCCAACCTGCCGGCCATGACGCTGCTGTGGGTGCCACTGGGCAATGCCCTGAAAAAAGTCGTGAAAGGTGCGGCCAAACCCGAAGCGGAAATGCGCCAGCTGCAGCGGCGCATGAGTGCAGACCTGGCGCGACTGGAGCGCTCGCGTGCACGCGGGGAAACGCCTACAAGCATGCCCCGCTGGCTCTGGCTGCTGCCACTGGCCCTGGTGCTGTTGGCCCTCTGGGCTTGGCGGCGCTACCGCGCGCAACTGGCCGCCGGCTGGCAGGCAAATCGTACCGCTTACCTGTACATACTGCCCGCCATGCTCGGCATGCTGGTGCTGGTATTTTTCCCGTTGCTTTACGGACTGCTGCTGTCATTCACCGATACCACCGTATTCAACGAGCACACACCGCTGTGGTCGCGCCTTGTGGGGTTTGACAACTACGCTGCGATTCTCGGCGACTTCCACCTGTGGCGGGGGCAGGGCGCCGAGGCGAGCATCGATTTCGACAACTTTTACTGGACCCTGCTGATAACCGTGTTGTGGACCGCGACCAATGTCATCTTGGCGGTGGGGCTGGCATTGCTACTGGCGTTGGCCCTGGACAAACCCATCTTTGGCCGCAACGGGTTTCGCCTGCTGCTGATCCTGCCCTGGGCCATCCCCAACTACATTACCGCGCTGGTATGGAAGGGGATGTTCCACCCGCAATTTGGCGTGATCAATCAGGGGTTGCAGGTTCTGGGACTGGCGCCGGTGGCCTGGTTCGATTCCATAGGGGCGAGCTTTTTTACCGGGCTGGTGACCAATGTCTGGTTGAGTATTCCGTTCATGATGGTGGTCATTCTCGGTGGCCTGCAGTCGATTCCGCGGGAACTCTATGAAGTGGCCAGGGTGGAAGGTGCCGGGCGCTGGTTTCAGTTCCGCTCGATCACTTTACCGCTACTCAAGCCGGTGCTGATTCCGGCGGTCATCCTGTCGGTGGTGTGGACCTTTAATATGTTCAACGTCATTTATCTGGTGAGCGATGGTGCTCCCGCGGGCGCCAACGATATTCTGATTACCAAGGCATTCCGCATCGGCTTTGAGAAATACCAGTACGCTTATGCCGCTGCCTATTCCATGGTGATTCTGCTGTTGTTGTTCGGCTACGCCATGTGGCAGATGCGCATAAGCCGCACCCTGGAGGCCGCGCGATGAACGGCGTGGCCTTGCGGTTCAGGCATCTGCTGCCGTCGCGGTTGGTCGCGGCCTTGCGGGATATCTTCAGTTGGCGGTTTGCGCTGCTGGTGGCCTCCTGCCTGGTGGTGATCTACCCTCTGTTGTGGGTAGTGAGCCTGGCGTTTTCCGGGCAGCAGTCATTGACGCTGGTGCGCCTGCCGGAAGGCGCCAGTGTCGGGCAGCAATTGCTGGCGCTGGTGCCCCTGCCGGAGCGCTGGACCCTGGATAATTTCCGCGCGGTACTTACCGAACAGCCGTTCCTGCGCTGGCTGGGTAACAGCCTGGTCGTCGCCATTGCCACCACACTGGTTGGGTTGTCGCTGAGCTGCAGCGCCGCTTATGCTTTTTCCCGCTTCCGCTTTGCCGGTCGCAATCGCGGCATGGTGCTGTTCCTGATTTCCCAGATGTTTCCGGCGGTACTGATGCTGATACCGCTGTATGTGATCGTGGTGCAGTGGTTGGGGCTGGGGAATTCCTGGCTGGGATTGATCCTGGTGTACTCCATCACCGCCTTGCCATTCTGCGTATGGATGCTGAAGGGCTATTTCGACACTTTACCCTATGAGATTGAAGAGTCTGCGCTGCTCGAGGGTGCCAGCCGCTGGACCATTTTTACCCGCATTATTCTGCCATTGGCGCGCCCAGCCATCGCGGTGACCGGGCTGTTTGCGTTTATGACGGCCTGGAACGAATTTATTCTCGCCTCTATTTTTATGGACGACGAATCCCGTTACACGGTACCGGTTGGACTGCGCTTTTTTGTCAGCGACTATGCCTCCGAATGGGGCTTTTTTGCCGCCGGTTCCATTCTGGTATCCCTGCCGGTTATGCTGCTGTTCCTCTCGTTACAGCGATTCCTGGTATCCGGCCTGTCTGCCGGCGCAGTCAAGGGTTAGCGTCCCTTTGCCGTGTGGAACAACAATAATCCAGCCAAAAGTTTTGTCTTATGAACATACTACGTTTTTATCGCTATTCGCTGGCGGGCCTTATCCTGAGTGTTTCGGCCGGGGCTATTGCCGCGCCTTCTATGGCTACGCCATCTATTGTCGCCAGTGCCAAGCCACAACTGAACGGCGTGCAGCTGTATACCCTGCGTAATCAAATGCAGGAAAGTGTGGACACAGCCCTGACCAAGGTGGCGGACGCCGGATACCAAACCGTTGAGTTTGCCGGTTTCTTTGGTCGCAGTGCCGGTGAAGTGCGATTGTTACTGGAACATAACGGGCTGGCTGCGCCGGCCAGCCATTTTCCGCTGGAACAAATGGAAGCGGATTTTGCCTCGGTCATTTCGGATGCAAAAGCGCTGGGTAGCCAGTATGTGGTACTGGCCTGGCTGGACCCGGGCCGGCGCACTGCGGACGACTATCGTGCGCTGGTGCAGAATCTGAATGACTGGGGCCGCCAGTGCCGCGAGGCGGGCCTGAGCCTTGCCTACCACAATCACGATTTCGAATTTGAACGCACCGACGGATTTATTCCCTACCAGCTGTTACTGGATAACACCGACCCGGCCCTGGTGTTTTTTGAAATGGATATCTACTGGATGCACAAGGCCGGGCAGGACCCACTGGCGTATTTTGAACGCTACCCGGGACGCTTTCCGCTGTGGCATCTGAAGGACGCCACAGATGACGGGGCCATGGCCGATGTGGGGCAGGGCGTGATCGATTTCCCCGGGCTGCTAAAACATGCGGAAAAAGCGGGGCTGGAATACGGTTTCGTGGAGCGCGACGATGCCGTCGCACCTTACGACAGCATTCACCGCAGCCTGCGCGCCGTGAAAAACTGGGATTAATACTGTCGGGTCAGCCGGCCGGCGCTGGTCCGGTGCTTTTGCGGATCATCAGCCGGTGCGGCAGTATCTTGTTGCAGGCTTCCATTTTTTTGCCATTCAATTGCGGCAGTAACAGCTCCATACATTCGATACCGATTTCCGTCATCGGCTGGGCTACGGTGGTAAGTGCGGGGTAGCAGTACTCCGCATAGGAAATATCGTCAAATCCCATGACCGATACATCCTCGGGAATCCGCAGGCCCATATCGTGCAGGGTGGCCAGGCAGCTCATGGCCATTTCATCGCTAAAATTGAAAATCGCCGTGGGTCGGTTTGGCTGCGACATCAATTTGCGTGTCGCCTGCTCCGCATCTTTCAGCCCGTAATTTCCCGCCTCGATCAACGCATCATCCACCTGGATACCCGCACCGCGCAGGGCGTAGCGGTAGCCTTTGAGGCGATCTTGGGTGCTGGGGGATTTTACATGACCGGTGATGGCGGCAATGCGTTTGTGGCCGAGGGATATCAAATAATTTACCGCTTCTTCTGCGGCCGCCACATTGTCGATGTTCACCTTGGGCAGGCCAGGTAAATCGATGGCCTCACAGGCGTTCACCAGCGGTGGCAGCTGCTCGCTGAGTGGGGTATCCGGATCGATATCAAATGGCAGGTTGGCGCAGAACAGCAGTATCCCGTCGGCCTGGCGCGAGCGGGCCATGGCGGCGAAGGAGCGCTCGCGGCTTTCCAGTTCCTGGGTGTCGCCGAGCAGCAGGGAATAGCCGTTCTCCAGCGCGATACTCTCGATGGCACGGATCACCGGGTAATTGAAGGCGCTGGTGACGTCGGGAATGATGGCTACCAGATTGTTGGTCTTGGCCTTGCGCAGCCCGGCGCCGAGATTGCTGGGGGTGTAACCGGTGCGGTTGATGACTTCGAGCACCTGGTTGCGCTTCTCTTCGCTGACCAGCTCCGGGTTGTGAATCACCCGGGATACCGTGGACGGGGACACGTTCGCCGCTTTGGCGATCTCAATGATACCTGTCATGGCGTTTTCTCTCGTTTTTATAATTGTTTTACTTCTGTACAAGCACGTCTTATCGGTACTGCATAGATCCCCGATGATAGCGCTTGTCGCAAGCTTGTGCATTGTCCCTACTGTCTTTGGGACGGGGGTTTAGGTTTTTCTCTTGCCTTGGGATGGATCGTTTACTCGAAACGTTTTCAGAAGGCGGCTAGTTTTAGTGTTGACCCTTATCGACTTGAAAATATTTTCACAATTGCTGGTTTTAAAGCGTAAAAAAGGGGCGCCTGAGCGCCCCGCAACTTACTTCTGACGAGATTTACTGAATCAACAGATTAAAGCCGGACTGGATAAAAATTGTATCCGGATGGGCCACATCGCTGGTGGTCCAGTTGTTGATATTGACGGTGCCGTTGCCGGTATAGGAGAAAAACGCCGCTCCCGGGTGTGGCGAAGAGAACCGCGAGGTGGTTACACCGTCGAGGCCGGTGCCGTCGATGACGATATCGTTGAACACCACATTCTGGAATCCGCCGCCGTAACCCACCTGGATGGCACTGCGCTGGGTGTCATAGATGGCCACGCGGGAAACGGTGACGTTGCGGATCGGGTTGCTGGAGGCTTCCAGGTCGATCGCGCCGCGTTCGCCGTTGTACAGGTCCTGGCTGGTACCGCTGCGGATGATGGTGCTATCGGTAAACTCCACCCCGGTGTTGTTCTGGAAGTGATAGCCGGGGAATACGGTGTTCATACGGAAACCGGAACCGCCCACGGTATCCACGATCAGGTTGTGGCTGGCCTTGTGTCCGCTGCCACCAAAGAAAGCCACGGCCGCCGCGCGCCAGTTGTTTTCAATGGTGTTGTGGGTGAACAGGTTGTTTACCCCGGGCGGTGCCGCGTTGTAGTTGCTGGTCCACACCGCCAGGGCGTCGTCACCGTTGTTGCGCAGGTTGCAGTTGCGCACGATGCTGTTGCTGGTGCCCTGGGCGAAGTTGACCCCGTCTGCCAGGTTGTTGCGGATACGGCTGTGTTCGATGAGCAGGTTCTCTGCGTGAATCGCCGGGTTGTGCGCATAGTCTCCTACCCAGAATCCCGCTTCGAAATGCTCCACCCACACATTGTGGATATAGGAATCGTTGCCGAAGTTATCCATAAACGCTTTGTAAATCGCATTCTGGCTGTAGCGCGAGCGCAGGTTGGAATTCAGATATACATGACTGAAATCCAGCTGGCCCAGTATGCGCAGTGAAATACCACCACTGGCAGAATTGGCATTGGTGAACTGGATATTGGTGTGCCAGATGCCGGCGCCGAGTACCGTCAGGTCCTGGATCATATTGTCGGTACTACCCACCCGCCACATATCGTTCAGGTGGAAGGTGCCCGCCGGGATATACAGACTCTGGCCGGTGGCTACCGCCTGGTCCACTGCGCTTTCAAACGCGGCAAGGTCGTCGATACCGTCATTGGCGACAGCGCCAAAGTCGGTGACCGCCACCGCATTGGCCGGGCGGGGTATGGCCGCTGGCACGTCCTCGATCTCGATGAAGTCCACACCGTACTCGATGGCATCGGGGCCTTTCTGAATGCGGATGACATCGCCCGCCTGCAGTGGGGAATCCAGCTTCCAGTGCACCTCGTCAAAGCGGAACAGCGGGCGACCGCCGCCCGGGGCATCGTTGGGGTGATCGCCGGAGAAATATTGCCAGGCGAAGTAAGAAGTGAGATCAATGGACTTGGCATACTGGCCGTTGACGTACACATCCAGCGAGCCGTTCATACCCATACCATCGCCAGAATCCGGCATGGTAAAGCGCATGGTCACACCGGCACCGCCCTCACCGTTGCGCACCGTCCACTGGGCATAGCTGCCACTGGCGGGCAGGGCGATATAGCTTTGTGCGCTGGCTTCCGAAGCAATCTGACTCTGGTCGAAAGTAGGCGCACTGCGCACGACGGCGCCGCCGCCAGTGCTTGCGGTATCGGTGTCGTAACGGTGGTAGGGCATGGCCGCGCCGTGGCTACCATCGGGTTCCGGGTGGGGCGAACCGGAGCTGCCGCCACTGCTAGAACCTGATCCGGAGCCAGAACCTGAACCAGAGGAGCTCGAGCTGGAACTTGAGCTGGAAGAGCTGGAACCCGCACCGCTGGAACTGCTTGAACTACTGGAGCTGCTGCCGGTACCGGAACTACCTCCGGAGCTGCTACTGGAACTCGAGCTGGAACTGGATCCATTTAATCCATTGATGGTGATATGGAAATCTGGCGATTCATCCTTGATGTTCACCACATTGTTGAACAGGGTCAGGTTGTTGAATTCCACATTGCCCACCGCGGGGCCCTGGCCAGCTTCCGGCATGGGGTTGGACCAGATAGCGAAGCCGGAGCGGTTCGGGTATTGCGGATCGACCTTGGCACCGGAAATGGTGACATTGGTGAACACCGTATCCTCGAACACATTCTCGTGCTGGCTGCCGGAGTATTTGGTCTGGAACATGATGCCGTGATACGTGGGGTCGACAATTTCCAGATCCGAAATGCGAATGCCGCGGAAGGTGCTGGAGGCGGAGAACAGCCACATGGCCGGGAATACCTGATCTCCCCAGAAGTGCCCGCCGGAGCGCAGGATGGTAATGCCCTCGAAATTGGTGGTGGGCGTGTACTGGAAGCCGGTAAATGCATAGCCGAAGTCCAGTGAGCTGATGGTGACGCCGCTATAGGTTAGGGTATCTTCCACCTGAATATTGCGGAAACTGTTGCCCTGGCCGCCGTAGCTGGCGAGCCCAGCGGCGCGCCAGGGAGTCATGGCGGTGAGGTTTTCATACAGGTTGTTCTGCACGATACCGCCACCGTTATCCGTCGCCGCGAACAACGCAAAGCTGTCGTCGCCAGTGGAGCGGGCTTCGCTGTTGAACACATGGTTGCCGCTGGAGCCGTTGGTGAAATTCACCCCGTCGGCAAAGGTGTTACGGATACGCGCGTTCTTGATCACCGTATCGTGCACACTGGCGCCCCAGAACATGCACACCTGGTGTTCCACCCACAAATTGTCCAGCGTCATATTGCGCACGCCGTTGAAGTCGAACACCTTGCCGGGACCGTCAATGCGGCCGACGTAGTTACCGAAGAACGCAAAATTGGCAAAGGTCGAACCGTTGGCTGCCTGGGCTACTGCAAAGCCCGCATCCGTGTTGGTCTGGGTGGACGGGGTGTAGAAGCGTGTATACCAGGGGCCGGCGCCGACAATTTTCAGCGGCGCCTGGGTTACCTGAAACTTGTAATTGGTCTCGTAGTTACCCGCCGGCAGATAGACGCCTTCCGCACCGCTGCCGGCGGCATCGGTAATCGCCTGCTGCACCGCCTGATGTGTGAAACCATTCGGCACCACGAAGGTCCCCGGGTTCGGGTTTGGGATCGGTGCCACATTTTCCAGGCTGACAAAGTCGATGGCGTACTGGCTGTTATTGCCCGCGTCTTTCTGCAAGCGAATCACACTGCCCGCGGGAATGACCCGGTCGAACATCAGATTGGCTTCGTCGTAAATATGCCGTGGCGCGCCCGCGCCGGGATTGTCCTGGGGCGAGGCTTCGTTGCCGTACAGCCACGAGTGCTTGGAGGTCAGTGACAGTGCTTTTTCAAACTGACCGTTTACATAGACATTCAGGCTTGAGGAAATACCGCCGCCGCCCGCGGCATCGGGTATGGAAAAACGCGTAACCAGGGTATTGGTGTCTTCCTGGGTGGTGAATTCCACATAGGCACCGGTGTTATTCAGGGTTACCGCACTGCGACCGGAAGCCTCGCCGGCGAGGTCGCCGATAATACGATTGGGCGCAAGCACCTGGGCGCCACCACCAGTTACGCCGTTTTCCGCCTGGTAGATGGAATAGGGCATATCGGCACCGCGCACGGTGGGATCCGGGTTGGTGCCTTGTTGCTGAGTGGTACCGGTGACGCTGTTGCTATCACTGGAGGTGCCGAACTGATTGTAGGCACGCACCGCGTACTGATAACTGGTGGACGGGGTGAGCCCGCTGTCCGCGAAAGAGGTATCCGTGGTGTTGTTGATCACCTGGCCATCGCGCAGGATCTCATAGCCGTCGGCCAGTGCCGCTGCATCCCAGCTCAGGAACAATGTCGTGCTGGTGCCGCCGGATATGGAAAGGTTTTGCGGTACCTTGGGTGGTACCGGATCCGGGTAGCCGTGGATTTCCACTTCCGAAAACTGTCCCGCATTCCAGCCGGTATTGCCGGATACTTCTAGACGAATAAATCGCAGTGCGGTTTCGGCAAAGCTGGCAAAGGTGCTATTGCCACTCGCCGGGTCAAAGCTGTATCCCTGCGTTGCCGCTACCGGGAAGAAGTTCGAGCCATTGTCGCTACCGGTGATGGTAATGGTCTGGGTACGCGCCTGCCAGGCAAAATCCGGTGGCAGCTTCATGGTCACTTGATCTACCGTGTACTGGCTGCCGAGATCAAAGGTCGCCGTCTGCGGAAAGCCCGCACCGCTTTCCCAGTAACTGCTGCTATTACCATCGGTCATGTTCGATGGCGGAAGGTGGCCGACCGCACTGCTGGCACTGGCACTCGCATCGATCACCGGATAAGTGCTCGGTGTACCGCCACTGCTGCCGCCGCTACTGCTACTCGATGAACTACCGCCGGAACTGCTGCTTGAACTACTACTGGAGCTGCCACTGCTATCGCTGCCGTATATTTCCAGCTCCGAGGCTTGCGCCGCGGGCCAGCCGGTATTGCCGGTAACCGTAACCCGCAGATAGCGCGCGTCGGTTGCACCGAACGGAATGGTGACGGTGTTGCCGCTGCCCTGGTCAAACTGATAACTGGCACTGCCAACGATGGTGCTGTAATTGGCCCCATCACTGCTGCCGCTGACGCTCAGGGTCTGGTTGCGAGACTCCCAATTGGTCGGCAGTTTCAGTGCGATACTGGTGAGCGATTTACTGCTGCCGAGATCCGCGGTGAGTGACTGTGGAAATGCGTTGTTGGCACTTTCCCAGTAACTGGCCTGGTTGCCATCATTGGCGTTACCTGCGCCGTACACATCGGCGTAGGAGCTGGCGCTCAGCTGTGCGCCCGGTGCGAGATTGGTTTGTGCCTGCAGGGGCAGGGCGACCAACAGATTGATCCCGGCCAGGCCCATTGCGAGGCCAAAAGGCCTGCGCCCGGCACCGCGCCGACGCCTGTGGGCGCTTTGCGTTTTCTGATTCATCATCGATTCCTCGATCCTGTTTATTGTGTAGTTCTAGTTGGGTAGTTCTGTTTAATCAGGCATACCCAATCCTGTGAATTACGCGCGCACGAACCCCGTAAGGACACTCAATAACAAGTTCCAGGTTCGATAATCGTGCGTGTGGTTACCCCGGCCACAGGGCGCCGGACTGCCGGTAATAATTGAATACTGTTCGCGCTTGATGGAGCGCAAAATGACGGCGTGGTACAGAACTATCCGTACCGTCTGCTTTAGAGTGCTTTTATTATTGTTATTGTAAAAAGGGCACTGGCCCTGTCGGGTATGCCGCCCGGCTACCGATACCTTAGCCGGGCGGACTCATCTATGAATACTGTCCTCTGAGTACGAGAACCGAGATCGAGAGTGTGAGTTAGTGTGTGAGTTAGTGTGGGTCCGCCAGCAGGCTGATCGCCATACCGCCGCCGGCGGCCAATTGAGCGCGAACCTTATCGCCGGCTTTCACCTTGCGGGTTTCGATAACATAGTCTTCGGGGTTGCGGCGATAATCTGCCTTGTCACCATCGCGATAAATGGTGGCGGTGTAACTCAGGTCCTTGTTGAGAAAATCCAGATTTACCGCAATGTCGCGGGCCTTCTCATCGGTAATCGCGCCGACAAACCAGTTTTCACTATCCCGTTGCTGGCGCGCGATGGCGATATGCTCGCCGATTTCACCGGACAACACTTTTGTGGTTTCCCAGTCCGTCGCCACGTCCTTGATAAACTGAAAAGCATCCGGGTATTTTGCATAGTTTTCCGGCAGATCTGAGGCCATCTGTACCGGTGAGTAGATCACCACATAGAGCGCCAGCTGTTTTGCGAGGGTGGTATTGACCTGATTATCCGGCCGGCTTGGTAGCGAGATATCGAAAGTGCCTGGGGTAAAATCCATGGGGCCGGCCAACAGGCGGGTAAACGGGATGATGGTGGTGTGGTCCGGCGGGTTACCCCCGTCCTTGGCCCAGGCATCGTATTCCTGGCCCCGCGCGACTTCCCGCGAAATCAGGTTGGGGTAGGTCCGCCGCTCGCCGGTATCTTTCACGGTTTCATGGGCGACGACCATGACCTTGTGCGCGGCAGCCACTTTGGTGACCTTCTCCGCATGTTGCACAAACTTCTGTCCGTGGTGGTAATTGCCATTAGTGAGCAGTTCGCCGCTCTCCACATAGCCGGTTTTTACCGCTTTCATGCCGTGTTTCTGCAGGAAATCGTAGGCGTCTTCCAGCTGGCGCTCGTAGTTATCGGTTTCCGCACCGGTTTCGTGGTGGCCGATAATGTACACACCCTTGTCTGCGGCGTACTTACTCAACGTATCCACATCGTAATCCGGATAGGGCTTGGTGAAGTTGAACGCGGCCCCGCCGTGATTGAACCACTCGCCGTCCCAGCCCCAGTTCCAGCCTTCTACCAGCACACCGTCGAAGCCATTGGCGGCGGCGAAGTCGATATACTTTTTGGTATTTTCGGTAGTGGCTGCGTGTTTCGGGCCCTGGTTCCAGGTGCCTTTTTCCAGGTGTAACTCCCACCAGATGCCGACGTATTTACCGGGCTTTATCCAGGAAGCGTCACCCAGTTGATTGGGCTCGTTCAGATTCAGGGTAAGGTAGGAGGTAATCAGATCCGTTTCCTTCTCGGCAATCTGCACCGTGCGCCAGGGGCTGGCAAATGGCGTACTGGTTTCCACCTTGACCGGGCTGTCTTTATGAATGGGTACCAGTGCGGCCTTGAGGCCAGTGCCATTACCGGCAAGATTCATGGTGGCGTAATCTTTCAGCGCCGCTTCGTGAATGGCGATGGCAAGACCGGATTTATCTTTCATGGTAAACGGTGTATGTACCAGCTTTACCTGGTCCAGCGGCGTATTCTCGGTCAGGTACTCGTACTTTTCGCCCGCCAGCGCGGGGGTCCACCAGCTGGAGTGGTTCCCCAGCAGATTGAACTCGGTGGCCTCCTGCATGATTTCCACTTTGTCCAGACCTTGCTGCTGGGGGACCTGATAGCGGAAGGCGAGGCCGTCGTCGTAGGCGCGGAAAATCAGGTTGAGCTTGCGGGTGGCGGGTCCTTTTTCTTCCAGCGCGATCACAGCTTCATTGAAGTGGTCGCGAATATAATGCTCCTCACCCCAGGGCTGTTCCCAGGTGCTGTCGGCACTGCGGGTTTTTACGTCGACGATGGAAAAGTCATCCAGCATGTCACTGGCGGACTTGAAATCCAGTCCGAGCAGGGACTCACCAATCACTGGCTTTCCGGCAAAGCTGGCGCGATAGGCCGGTTGCCCCTTATCGGTCAGGTAGAAATCCACCGCGATCTTTCCCGAGGGCGACGCCAGGTTTGTTTTGGATATCTCGTCAGCGGTGGCGCCGGCGCTCAGGGCCATGGCGATACCGGCTGCTAGTAGAGAGGACAAAGGGAAGTTGTTCATCGCTGGTTAACTCTTTTTATCACAAATGATTTTTATCTGTTTTCAATGCATCGATGGTAAAGATTCACTTCGCGACCTGTCTATAGATTGAAATCGTTTTCAACCTTTTCATTTTCAGTTCTGAACATCATTACTTCGATACTGGAATAAAAAATCCCCGGGGCCGTTAATGCTGGACGCGGGGAAAGGCGAAGATGACTCAAGAGAGAGTCTGACATGCACAAGGTGAACACTTTCTAAAATGACGCTTGATTGCTATGCCGCCATGGGTTTCTCCGAGGGACAGTTTTTAAGGATAAACGACTGGTGATCCGGGAGTTGCTGGATAAAGTCTTCCAGAGCCTGGCGGTAATTGAGCAGGTGCGCGCGGGTGGTGTTGTAGTCGAAACTGTTGATCAATGGAGAATAAGATGCGGGGCGCAGACCCATGCCTTCGCACACGGAGCGCCAGCTGACCGGCGCAAACAGCGGGTCCATTGATTCCGGAAGGCCGCCCTGAGCCTGAAAATAGTCCAGGGTCTGACGCAGTGAATCCGGCAGTGTCATATTCTTGCACCAGCGCCAGAAGGCAGTATCTTCGCGCTGTGTCAGGCAGTAATGCAGTACGATGAAATCACGAATTTCCTCGTAGTCCATGGCCATGCGGCGATTGAACTCTTGGGCCAGTACCGGTTGGCAATCTCGTTCCGGGAAGTGGCGCATAAAATGCACCATTCCGCGGGCAATCAGGTGGATGGCCGTGCTTTCCAACGGTTCAATAAACCCGGAGGCCAACCCCAGGGCGAGGCAGTTGCCTTTCCATATCTCGCGTCGCATGCCGGTTTGGAACGGAATCACCCGTGGGTCGGTCAGTGGCCGTCCTTCCAGTTGTGCCATCAGGGTATCGATGGCCTCATCGTCAGAACAGTATTCGCTGGCGTAGACATATCCATTACCGGTGCGGTGCTGCAAAGGAATTTTCCAGCTCCAGCCCGCCGGCTGCGCGGTAGCGCGAGTGTAGGGCGGCGGCGCACTGACATTTTCTGTCTGTATGGCGATGGCGCGATCACAGGGCAGGAAATGGGACCAGTCTTCGTAACCCGCCTGCAGCGTCTGTTCGATCAGCAGGCCGCGGAAGCCGGAGCAGTCGATAAAGAAGTCGCCGGTAATTTCACGTCCATCCTGCAGTTGTACGGCTCGGATATGGCCGCTGTCCTTTTGATGCACTCGAACCACTTTCCCTTCGGTGCGCTTCACTCCCCGTTGCTCGGAGTATTCGCGCAGATAGCGCGCAACAAGGTTGGCGTCCAGATGCAGTGCATAGCGCGCCTCGGACACCGGTGTTTTGCTTGCGCCCTGGGGCAGGAAGAATTTTTGGTGCTTTGCCATCACCGAACAGGCGGAAAAATCCTGCAAGGCAAAGTCGTCGCCCTTGCTGCAGGATTTCAGCCAGTTCTGGTAAAACACATATTCATCCATATTGGCGCTGATGCTGCCAAAGGGATGGAAGTAGGACTTCCCCCGTTGCTTCCAGTCGGAGAATTCGATGCCCAACTTGAAGCTGGCCTGGGTCTTTTGGATAAAGTCTTTTTCGTCGATATTCAACGAGTGCAGCAGTTCGAGAAACGGCGGTATGGTGGATTCGCCCACGCCGATGGTGCCGATCGCCTCCGACTCCACCAGCTCCACCGTGAGTTCTTCCGGCGAAAACTGGTTGCACAGTACCGCAGCAGCAATCCAGCCTGCGGTGCCGCCGCCTACGATGGTAATTTTTTTCAGGGAATTCATGCGGCTTCCTCATCGGGTTCTGCGGCAGCGCCGTGCTCGCGAATAAACTGGTAGTGATCCGGTGCGCCCGCCACCGCGTTGCGCAAGCTAGAGCGCAGGCCCTCAAGGTAACTCTGCCGTTGTGCTTCCGGAATCTGGTTTAGGCGCAGGTCGTAGTGGTCGGGTAGCAGGTCGAAGCCGGAGAATATGGCCAGCCAGCTTGGCTGGTGGAACATCTCCCAGCGGTAATTGACGATATGTCCGCTGGCGAGAAAAAGATCCAGCTTGTGCTGGAGCGTGTCGGGGATGGACATGTTGCGGCAGTAACGCCAGAAATCGCTGTCATCTCGTGCCGTGGCTTTGTAGTGCAGAATCAGGAAATCCCGAACCCGCAGATACTCGAGTGCCGTAGTTTGATTGAATTCATTGACCATCGAAGGTTGTATATCAAAATGGGTAACCAGGGTTTTGATTTTTTCGATGGCAGTTTCGATCAGTGCGATACTGGTGCTTTCCAGGGGCTCAAGAAAACCCGCCGCCAGTCCGATGGCAATACAGTTCTTCTCCCAGGTGCGTACCCGTCGCCCGGGGGTAAACCGTATACGCCGCGGATCTCCTGTCAGTTGTCCGGGAATATTGTCGCGAAGAATCTGCTCTGCACGTTCGTCGTTCAGATATTCGCTGGCGTACACATGCCCGTTGCCGTCTCGCTGTTGCAGCGGAATCCGCCATTGCCACCCGGCAGTCTCGGCGTTTACACGGGTATAGGGCTTAGGCGTCTCGACCCTCTCACTCTGCACGGCCACTGCGGAATCGCACAGCAGCCAGTATTGCCAGTTTTCGTAAGGGACGCCCAGGGTTTCCTCGATGAGCAGCGCACGAAATCCGGAGCAATCGATAAACAGGTCGCCCTCGACCTCACTACCGTCTTCCAGGTGCAGAGCTTTGATCCGACCGTCTTCATGCTGGGATACCCGATGGATAACCGCATCTACCGCACGGACCCCCTTGCTGGTGGCGTGGTCCTTCATTAACTGTGCAAACAGCGCTGCGTCAAAATGCAGTGCCCAGTCATAAACCCAGAGCGACGATGGCGGATTGGGTGACGGAAAGGTAAATTTTTCCGCTTCGGCGAGCGTTACGCCCAGGGAGTATTCACCCAGTGGCGCGGCCTTTCCCTGGTGATGTTGCTGCAGCCAGAGTTGATGAAAATCGATGGATTGGCCAGAGGTCTGAATATTTTGTCCGTAGGTACCGAAGGGGTGAATAAAGGAAGATCCGGGCTTGTGCCAGTTGTTGAACTGAATACCCAGTTTGCAGGTCGCCTGAGTCGCCCGGATAACATCCAGGTCCTGCATTCCCAGGCTGCGATAGAAATTGCGGATGGTGGGGATGGTTGCCTCGCCGACACCGATGCTGCCGATCTTCGAGGACTCCACCAGAGTTATTTCCGCCTGAGAGCCAAAATGCTGCGATAGCGCTGCTGCCGTCATCCAGCCTGCAGTGCCGCCCCCGGCAATCACAATTCGATTGTTTGGCCTGCCCATTTTTATTCTTCTCTTTTTCTATTTCTTTTTTATATGAGTATTTTTATTGGTGTTTTAATCGGGTGCGGCCTGTTGTCCAGGCCGCACCACTACTACAGAAAAGACATTCGTTTAAAACTTGGCTCGAATACCCAGGGAGTAGCGTGCCTCATTGTCGTAGATCAATGCTTCCTGTTCCACGCCGTCGGCGATGCGATACACCTCGCGTACATCTTCGCCCGTCAGGTTGGAACCCTGGAGATATACCGTCACATCATCCAGTACATCGTAGGAGATGTTCGCGTCCAGATAGGTTTCCTCCGGTGCGTACTTGGCAAAGTTCAGCGGGCCGTAGGACTGGATAAAACGTTCGCTGCGGTGGTTCACCGCCACACGACCCTGCCACTTGTCCTTCTGGTACCAGGTGATGAAGTTGAAGGTATTCTCCGAGTTGTTCGCAAACGGATATTTCATGCCGGTTACGTCGGAGTGATCACCGGGCACCTCACTGGGTGAATAGGTGTAGTTCGCCTCGATACCGAAGTCGCGCACAATATTCATCTCGGTGAGATCGGACAGCGCCAGCTTGGCTCCCAGCTCGACACCTTTCACTTCACCGCCTTCACCCACTACCGGGCCATTACCGGTAATGTTATAGGTTTTACCGTTGTAGTCGACCTCGATGGTACTTTCCTGAGTCTCCAGGAAGGAATCAATTTTCACCAGGTAGGCGCCCATGCTCAACATGCTGGCATCACCGAAATAATATTCCGCGGAAATGTCAAAGTTGTTGGTGAGCCAGGGCTCCAGATTGATATTGCCCGATGAGTTCCAGCCACTGGGAATACGCTGGGTGGGATCATCCGGGTCCGCCGCGGTGAAAATGGTGCGGCTGCTGCCGTAATTGTCGAGATCGAGATCCTGCTTGTTCTTGGCCGCGGCGAATCGCAGCATCACATCATCGGTGACATTCCAGGCAAGGTTCAGAGATGGCAACACATCGGTGCGTTTCTTGGTCTCGGTGGTGCGGCCGGTGTAGTAGTTGGAACCGCCGTTGGTGCGGGTAACGCTGGTGGTTTCGTAGATGACCGCCTGGATCTCGGAGTCGATTACTTTAACCCCGAAGGTGCCGAACACATTGCCGAACTCGAAATCAGACTGTACGTAACTGGTCAGCTCGTTAAGGGTTAAATCATAGCTGGTGCCGGGATTCACAATGGGTTTGATATCGCCAAAGATTTTGCGGTTGATACCTTCGCCGTTATCCAAGCTTTTTGGATCTACCGCCCAGAATCCCGGAATACCACTGACGTTATCCCCCAGGTCATCCACAAAGGTCAGGCCCAGACCGTGGAAATCCAGTCCCTGCGGCGGCAGGGTGAAGTAGGGAACAAAGGACGAGCCATCATCCTCGGCGCCTACTAGGCGTTCGCCCGCGGAGCACTCGGCGCCGGTACCGCCACCGTCAAACTTCTGGTCGATGGAGCGCCACTGGGCATAACAGCCCACCTCGTTGCTTGCGGCGGCCAGTTCCGGACTGGTCAGGCGGTTGTCGGAGCCCACGTAGAACTGCGCCCAGTAATCGTAGTTTTCTTTTTCCACTGTACGACGGCTGGGACGCAAACCGAATTCCACGTCGGTGACGAACAGGTTTTCTGGTTTGAAGTTAACGTTGAGGTTAACCGCGTTCAGGTCCGATTCGATATTGCTGTTCTGCTCCAGCTGCAGGCCTTCCATGATCCAGCTGTCTTTGTTGGCCATATACTGCGCAAGGGTCTTTTCACCGTTGGCATCGGTGAGTCCCCCGGCAATTTTCTGGTCGAAGCCGGACAGAGCAACTTGGTAATCCCGGTAGGCCATTTTCAGGCGCGGGTCTTCGTTGTAGCCGAGCGGGTTGGGCAGTACAAAGCGGCCGCCGTTTACACCTACCTGATCCAGCTTGTCCGGATCCAGGGTGAGGTTGTAGCGCTCGATCACATCGCTGGGATAGAAGTGATTGTCGATGGTCTGAACCGTATTACCACGGAAGCTGTTGATACCGCCCTGGGCCGTGGCATAGACCTGATCGTTGTTGGCGGTGGCGCTGATGGCGCGCAGGCTACCACTCCAGGGGCCGCCGTTGTCCCAGTTCAACTCCACATTGAAGTTGGTGGAAGAGGTGTCGATTTTGCGGTTGGACGTGAGTGAGTAAATCCACAGCGGCTCGACATCAAACTCGTCTGCGACCACCCAGTTGCGCCCGTCCTTGCCGGTAACGGAATCACTGATGGACGTGGGCGCCGCAATCTGTGCACCGCTCCAGCCGTTGGGGTCACTGTAGCGGGGATGCCACTGTGCCTGGCGGTCGGCGCTGGTGTTGCCCTGGCCCTGCCAGCGGTTGGACAGGTTCAGGCCCACTCGGCGCTGGTATTCGGTGGCATCGGTGTGGAACCCTTCCACCACCAGGTCGAGACCGTTGCCCAGGTCTGCCTGCAGTGCCAGGTTAATACCGTCGCGGTTGCGCTCATTTTCCGCGTTGAAAAATTCGTAGCCGTGATTGGTGTTCACGGTCCAGGATCCGTTGAAATCGGATCCGGGGCCCATTTCCAGTCCCGCCGGGTCACCCACATGGCCGACATAGTCGTTGGCCAGGTTTTTCTGGCCGGTGACACCGGAGACCATCAGGCCGATATCGTCGTTACGCCAGTTCACCAGCGCATTGAAGGTGCTGTCTGCCTCGCCGCTGATTTCACCGTAGGAAACGTCATAGCCACTTGCGGTGCTGAGGCCGTCCTCGAAATCCAGCGGGCGGAAGGTTTCGATATCGATGGTGCCGGTAATACCGGAAACCGCGTTGCTTACATCCAGGGTTTTATACACATTGGCGCTGCGCAGCAATTGCGAGGGCACATCGGTGAAATTGGGCTGTGCGTTTGCCAGGTTACCGGCGGCGAGGAACTGTTCGCCGTTCAGCATGACCGCTACCTGTTGCATACCGCGTACGCTCAGGCTGCCGCCTTCACCGGCAGAGCGCTGGATCTGTACCCCGGTAATGCGCTGCAGTGAGTCGGTGATGGTGGTATCCGGCAGCTTGCCGATATCTTCCGCGGCAATGCCGTCAACGATGGATTTTGCGTCGCGCTTGGTGTTGATGGCGGTTTGCTGGGACTGTTTCACCCCGTAAACCACAACTTCTTCCAGTGACGCATCACTATTTTCCTGCGCCAGTGCGGCTCCCGCTACGCCAAAGAGCGCGTAGGAGGCGACCGCGGCAGCAAGGGTTTTCTTGCAAAAACGGTTGGAATTCTTCATGAATCTCCCCTGATCACCAATTATTGGTTACTTGTTATTGATCCCAAACAACGAAAGCCTGCACGTGACAATCTGAGCAAGCGCTTCGCCCGTGGGGTGGGCGAATCCGGTGGTGAAAGGAGCGGTTGGCGGGGTGCTGGCGGAATGCATTGCCAGGTCAAACTTTGCGAGCCGGGGTAGGAATCCCGGGCGCCACAAAGGCCGGTTGTCTCTTTCTCTCATCTGCTACGGCGTTCCGGTTGCTGGTGTTATTTTTGCAATGGAATCGCTTCATTTTTCGCGAAGTGTCGGAGTTTTCTGGCTCCGGTTTTCTGCGATTTTTTTCAAATGTAATGAAGTCAAATTCCGAGCGTCAACGGAATTCCCATGAAAACAGGATGAAAACGTTTTCTCCAGCTGAAAACGTTTTCAGTCGGAAAACGTTTTCAGAAAACATCAAATATCGGTGGGAGGAGACCTGGCGAGGCCGCAACGCCGGAAGCGACAGGAGGCAAGGGAGAGAAGAATCACAGGGGAGCAGTGAACACAGGCACGCATTGGCAGCCGCGGACACGCCGCTTAAATGGCGGCAGATCCTGCGGCTTCTGCGGGAGCGGATTCTATGCGGACAAAACAGGTGGCGCCGGCCGCGACAAGCAGCAGCAGACCAGCCAGCCCGAGCACGTAGATGGCCTGGCCGGCAAACAGGTGGTGCACGACCAGTGCCAGCAGGCTGGAGGCAAGAATCTGCGGAATCACGATAAACAGGTTGAAGATCCCCGCATAGGTGCCCATTTTATGTTGCGGCAGGGTGCAGGTAAGGATGGAGTAGGGGATCGCAAGAATGGATGCCCAGGCAAAGCCCATGGCGACCATCGAAACCAGCAGCCACTGCGGATCGCGAATCCACAAAAATGACAGCATGGCCCCAGCGCCAAGCACCAGATTGAGAATATGCGCGCGCTGAATACCGATCGCGCTGATCATCCAGGGGATGGCAATGGCGGCCAGCGCGGCAAAACCGTTGTAGGTGGCAAACAGAATGCCTACCCAGTTGGCGCCCTCGTTGTAGAGCGCGGAATTTGCATCACTCGCGCCGAAGTGAAAACTGGCAACCGCCGGCGTACCGTAAATCCACAGGGAAAACAGCGCGAACCAGGTGAAGAACTGGACTACCGCCAGCTGGCGCATGGTGGTGGGCATCTCCAGGATGTCGTGCATGATCTGATAAAGACCGTTGCGGTACTTGCGCCGTCGGTACATGTTGGCAGCGAGCAGCTGGAAGGCGCCGTAGCCGACAATCCCCAGAGTTAAAATCAGTAACTTCTTGTCCAGTGCCAGGGCCAGCACGGCGAGTGTCGCCAGCGCACCGGACAGGGTAAACAGGGTACCCTGGCGGAGAAAACGCGGCTGGTTTTTGGCCGCATTGTAGGTGTCCTGCCACTTCTCCCCCAGGCTGTGCTTTTCCCGTTGCAGCTGCTCCGGGCTGTACTCGCGGGTGCTTACGCAAGTCCACAGCACCGTAAACAGTACAATCGCCGCGCCGATGTAAAAGGCGTAGGTCACCGAATCGGGGATGGCTTTACCGGCGGTGGTATTGGTTACATCGAACCAGTGATTCAAGGTCCAGGGCATGGCCGAGGCCACCACGGCGCTGACACCGATAAAAAAACTCTGCATGGAAAAGCCGCTGGAGCGCTGTTCTTCCGGCAGCATATCGCCCACCAGTGCTACCGAGGGACCGAGCATCACATTCAGGGAGGCATCGAGAATCCACAGCATGGCCGCGGCCATCCACAATTCCGTGGAGTTGGGCATCACTAGCAGCGCTGTTGCCGCGGCAAAGGCGCCGGCAATCAGGAAGGGGCGGCGGCGACCGAAGCGGTTCCAGGTGTTGTCACTGAGGTAACCGACGATGGGCTGAATCAGCAGGCCGGTAATCGGCGCGGCGACCCACAGGATGGGAATATCTTCCACGCTGGCGCCGAGGGATTGGAAAATCCGGCTGACATTGGCGTTCTGCAGGGCAAAGCAAAACTGAATACCGGCAAAGCCAAAGCACAGACTCCAGATTTGCCAGAAATGCAGTTTTGGCAGTTTGGGTGCTTCCGGTGCTGTCTGTTCACGAGGACTGTGCAGCATTTTATTGTTGTTCTTTTGCGTTAGGTCCCACAGAGAGTATGGGGTGAAAACGTTTTCCGCAACCGCAAACCCCATGACCTTGGTCGCAATCCAGCACAAAATGGTTTTCCCACTATGTGAAAACGTATTCATGGGAAACCGCGGTGTTCCCCGCTACCCGTTGCCGTTAGCATTGCCCCCGTCGATCGACCACTGAATAACAATAACCGAAAACCGGAAGCGTCAGCCGTTGTGCGCAGCTTCCCTGTGGAAGAGAGAAAAGACAATCATGGATTTCCCGCTGATTGGCGGCTCGCTGGTGGATACCGGCGTGGTCGCTGTATATATCGTATTTCTGGTGACCGTCGCCTGGCTGGTATCCCGGGAGAAAGACGGGCGTCAGAAAAGTACCCGGGACTATTTCCTGGCCGGCAAGGGGTTGCCCTGGTGGGCGGTGGGGGCATCGCTGATTGCGGCGAATATCTCTGCGGAGCAGATTATCGGCATGTCCGGTTCTGGCTATGCCATTGGCCTCGCCATCGCCTCCTACGAGTGGATGGCGGCCATCACCCTGATCATCGTCGGCAAGTACTTTCTGCCGGTATTCCTCGCCCGGCGTATCTACACCATGCCCCAGTTCCTGCAACAGCGGTACGACAACCGGGTGAAAACCATCCTCGCGGTCTTCTGGCTCGGGGTCTATGTGTTCGTCAATCTCACGGCGATCCTGTGGCTGGGGGCACTGACCATTCATACCATCGCCGGTGTGGAGCTGGCCTATGGCATGGCGTTTCTGGTGGTACTGGCACTGGCCTATTCCCTGTACGGCGGGCTCAAAGCGGTGGCGCTGACCGATGTGATTCAGGTAGTACTGCTTATATTCGGTGGTCTGGTGCTTTCCTATATAGCCCTGGACCTGATCGGCGAGGGCGCCGGGGTGTTCGCCGGATTTACCATCTTGGCCGAGCGGGCCCCGGAAAAGTTCGACATGATCCTCTCTGCGGACAGCCCGCATTACGCGAGCCTGCCGGGGATCTCGGTGCTGGTGGGAGGGATGTGGGTGATGAACCTGTCCTACTGGGGGTTCAATCAATACATCATCCAGCGGGCACTGGCGGCGAAGGATCTGCGGGAAGGCCAGAAGGGGATAGTATTCGCCGCCTACCTCAAACTGTTGATGCCGCTGATAGTGGTGTTGCCGGGGATCGCCGCGGTGGTGCTGCTGCCGGACCTGGCACGCGCGGACCAGGCCTATCCGGCGCTTATGAACCTGATGCCGGTTGGGCTGAAGGGGCTGATCTTTGCCGCCCTGACTGCCGCCATTGTGTCTTCCCTGGGGTCCATGGTGAACAGCATTGCCACCATCTTTACCATGGATCTGTACTGCCACCGACGCCCGGATGAGAGCGAGGCGCATTACGTGCGCGTCGGTCGCATCGCCGGTGCGGTATCCCTGCTGCTGGCAGCACTGTGTGCCCGGCCGCTACTGGGCAACTTTGACCAGGCGTTCCAGTACATTCAGGAGTTCACCGGCTTCTTCACGCCGGGCATTGTGGTGCTCTGCCTGCTGGGGATCTTCTGGCCGCTGGCCACGGCCAATGGGGCGCTGGTGGCGGCACTGGCTTCGGCGGTGTTGTCGCTGTTGCTGAAGCTTGCCTGGCCGGAACTGCCGTTTATCGACCGGGTGGGGCTGGTGTTCCTCTGTTGTCTGGCGCTGGCGGTCATCGCCTCGCTGCTGCAATCCGGAGCGGTCGCTGGCGGAGCGGGGGAGCCGACAGAAGTTCGAGGGGATGTGGTCAGTCAAACGGGCTTTGCGACCGATCAGTCTTTTAACCTGGCGGGTATCGGCGTGGTGCTGTTGCTGACCGCGCTCTATGCCACCTGGTGGTAACCGGCCGATCAACATCCGCGGCGGTCGGCTTTGCTGGCCGCCGCTGTTTCTTCAGCGCATCTCGGTTGGGCAACTATGTCTAGCCGGTCATTCCTGTGTTGCGACCCCTGGGCCCCACTTTTCTCGCCGCTTGCCCTCATCTGGACGGCATTCTGCCCACGGCTGGTGCATAAATGCGCCAAATCTTTAAGTTGTTGAATTTAAAGGTTTTTTTCGTTCCCGCTTTGCCTGGTTCAAGGTGGGATAGTCCATTTTGGGCCATTTCCCCAAGGTGGGACGACTCATATTGAGGCGCAGCGGGAGTATAGCGTGGCGCCAGATCGGGTTATCCTATTGCGGTCTCTGAGGTACCCACCCTGGCGAAACCAATAACGAAAATGACGTGACGATGGGGGAGACAACTCCATGAATAAAATGACCGGATTCAAGAAGAATTCCATTGCGGTAGCCATCGCTACCCTCACGGGCATTAGTGGGCATGCCCTGGCTCAAACCGAACAGGATGCAGCACTGGAAGAAGTGGTAGTGCTGGGTATTCGCGGCAGCCTTGAGAAGTCCATGGATGTGAAGCGCGATGCCAAAGGTATTGTCGACGCCATCTCCGCAGAAGATATCGGCAAGTTCCCCGATACCAACCTCGCAGAATCCATGCAGCGTATTACGGGTGTATCCATCGACCGGGTCAACGGCGAAGGCAGCCGCGTTACCGTGCGTGGCCTGGGCCCGGACTTCAACCTGGTAACCCTGAACGGACGCCAGCTGGCCCGTACCACCGGTGGCCGCTCTTTTGATTTCCAGAACATCGCTTCTGACATGGTAACCGGCGTTGAGGTTGCCAAGACCAGCGATGCCACCCTGCCGTCCGGCGGCATGGGAGCCACCATCAATATGTTGACTGCGCGTCCGCTGAACACCCCGGAGCGCACCATGCGCTTTGCGGTGAAAGGCGTGATGGACGAGTCCTCCGAAGATGCCAACATCACCCCGGAATATAGCGGTTTTTTCTCCGATACCTTTGCCGACGGCAAATTCGGTGTGGCCATTTCCGGCAGCGTATCCGAGCGTGAGAGTGGCAGCGCCCAGGCTACCGTGCCCGGTGGCTGGATCAGTGTGCCCGGCCAGATGGACAACAACTGGGATGGCGTGAATGATGCCTGGGGTGCGGTACCGGTAGACAATCAGGTGAACCGTCCGGGTGAGGGTGACATCTCCTCCATTCCGCAAAACGCTGCATACAAGTTTGAAGAGCAGCAGCGCAAGCGTACCAACGGCCAGCTGGTACTGCAGTGGGCGCCGAATGACGACGTGACCGCGACTCTGGATTACAACTACTACCAGAACAAGATCGCCAAACAGTTCAACGATATTTCCGTGTACCACGCCTGGCAGGGCGACCAGCGCGCAGTGTGGAGCGATGGCCCCATTGCGACCCCGCTCATTTACTCCGAGTACTACGGCAGCCCGAGCGATGTGGCCATGGGTGGCGGCAGCACGGCGGAAGTCTACGAAGGCGATATGCTGGGTGTGAACCTGGAGTGGCAGGTGAGCGACCGCCTGAACCTGTTCTTTGACGGCCAGCATTCCGAAGCCGAGCGCCGCCCGGACAGCCCCTGGGGTACCAGTAACGTACTGACCGTTGCCGCCATGGTGCGCGAGGCTAGCAGCGTGGACTTTACCGGTGACCTGCCGGCAATCTACGTGGAAACGGCCAATGGCCTGAATGCATCGGATATCCAGGTGACCGGCTCCGTGTTCACCAACTCCAAGGACTTCTCCGAGATTGACCAGTTCCGCTTTGGCGGTAACTTCGAGCTGACCGAGTCCAGCGATATCGACTTTGGTATCTCTCGCCAGGAAGTCACCAACCGCTCGCAGTCCGCATTTGTACAGCGCAACTCCTGGGGTGGCGCCGGCCCGGCTTCCGACCTGCCGGATGGGCTGTTTACCGCGAAAAGTATTTCCAACCGCTTCAACGAATCCTGGGGTGACTTCTCCGAAATCGGCGGTCGCGATCCTCTGAACATCTATTACGCGTGGGACTTCGATGCGGTGCGCGCGGCGGCCGAGAGCCTGTACGGCAACGATGCAACCGACATCGCCAACAGCAACCGCATGGGTGACTGTGGCACTTCCTTCTGTGCCTCCACCGATTACGCGTCGGACACCGACCGCGCTACCACCGAAATTTCTACTTCGGTCTATGCCCAGTACAACTTCGCGTCGGAAATGTTCCGCATGCCCTACGAAGTACACGCCGGCCTGCGCTACGAAGAGACCGATGTGGATTCCACTTCCGTGGTGCCTTCCTACAATCGCGCCGAGTGGAACTCCAACAACGAAGTGGTCATTCTCGGCGACGGCGAGCAGGAATACCTGAGCGAACAGGGCAATTACGACTACTGGCTGCCGAGCCTGTCCTACAAGCTGGAAGTGACCGAAGATGTGGTCGCCCGCGCTGCGGTCAGCAAGGCCATCACGCGTCCGAACTACAACGACATCAAGGGCGGCACCACCATCGGCACCGTGGCCAATGGCGGTATTGGCGGTGGCTCCACCGGCAACCCGGGCCTGTTGCCGTTCGAGTCCGTCAACTACGACTTGTCGGTTGAGTGGTATTACGGCGAAGCCAGCTACGCATCCATCGGCCTGTTCCGTAAGGATGTGTCCAACTTCATCAGCGCTTCAAAAATCGACAAGACCATCTTTAACATCGCCAACCCGGCGGACGGTGCACTGGTCGATGAAGCGCGGGCCAATGGTGCCAACGACGCCCAGGCGGTGCGCGACTATATCGCGGCAAACTACGAAGACAGTGATTACGTCGACGTAGTGCGCGACGATATGGGCGAGATCACCAATATCTTCATCAAAGGCAATCCGGCCACCGACCGCGATATGGTTTTCCGCCTGGATACGCCGGTGAACGGCGATGTGGAAAACACCCTGGACGGTGTCGAGCTGGCGGTACAGCACATGTTTGGTGAATCTGGCTTCGGTATCCAGGCCAACTACACCCTGGTGAAATCCGAGCTCGAGTACAATGCCTTCCTGCTGGAAGATCATGAAGCAATGGATGGTCTGAGTGACTCCGCCAACCTGGTGGGTTTCTATGACAAGCATGGCTTCCAGGCCCGCGTTGCCTACAACTGGCGCGATGACTTCCTGATGTCTCGCGGCCAGAACACCGGTGCCAACCCGCAGTACACCGAGGGCTACAGTCAGATCGATCTGAACGTCAGCTACGAAGTGCAGCAACTGGATGGTCTGCAGGTTTTCCTGGAAGGTATCAACGTCACTGACGAGCACAAGCGTGACCACGGTCGTTCGTCCTATCAGTTGATGGGACTCTACCAGGGTGGACCGCGCTGGCAGTTGGGCGCACGTTACGCCTTCTAAACCATTCCACAGGATGGAATAGTAGTAAGCAGGGAAGCCGCTGGTCCTAAGGATCAGCGGCTTTTTTGCCTGAAAATAACAATGATAATTTGAGATGAGACAAGCGTTATGGCCAATGCAGTATTGCTGAATAACGTCGAACACCGCGAGTTACGCGTGATTACCGAGCGTTCCGGCAAGTTGGGCGACAACAGCTGGTATGCGCTGACCTTCCCACTGGAATTCCGCGCGTTACAGGGCCAGTACCCGATTTTTTTCCAGAAAGACGCCAACACCGGTAATTTCTTTCCGCTGGTACTGCTCGGCCTGCAGCCGGGAGAAAACCTGTACCTCCGAGGCGAACAGTGGGCTGCTTCACATATCCCACTGACCATTCGCCGCGACCCTTTCCTGATCGGTCGGCAAAGTTTTGTCGAAGATGGCATCCAGAAAAGCCGCCGTGTCATTCATATTGATCTCGACAGTCCGCGTATCAGCCGCGAGCAGGGTGAGCCCCTGTTTCTCGAATACGGTGGCAGCTCGCCTTTCCTCGACAGCGTCTCCGATATGCTGGATGCCATTCACATGGGGATCGAGCAGAGCGAAAAATTTGTTCGCGCACTGCAGATTCACGGGCTACTGGAATCCTTCACCCTCGATGTGACCCTGAACAACGGCGAGAGCAGTCAGCTCAAGGGGTTTTACACCATTGATGAGGAGCGCCTGCGCGCCTTGAATGGTGAAGACCTGAATGATCTGCACAAGGCCGGTTTCCTGGAGGCCATCTACATGGCGATTGCATCCCAGTCGCAATTGCGCCGGCTGATCGATGAAAAAAATCGCCGGCTTGCGCTGCAGTAAGGTGATTCGATGATGTCTACCCTTGCCGAAGAAAAAATACCCTATATCGAAAGCGCCGGTCTGCCGCATACGCAAGAGCTGCACGGGGTATCTCCGGATAATGTGTTGGAACTTGTGGCTGGCGCAACCCGCCCGCTGATTCTGCGGGATTATTGCAGCCACTTCCCGGCGGTAGTTGCCGGCAAAGAGTCCCCGCAGGCGACTGCTGACTATCTATTGCAGCAGTACAGCGGAAATCCGATCATTGGTTGTTACGGCAGCGCCGAAACCGGCGGCCGGGTTTTTTACAACGACGACATGAGTGGTTTCAATTTTGACAGCCGCCGTGTTCCGCTCCGCGAATTACTTGACGACATTCTGGCTTCTGCCGAAACGGCGGAAATGCCCATGCGCTATATGCCGTCCAGCGAAGTGTCCTACTGGTTTCCGCAGTTTGCCGCGGACAACGATGCCGGTGTCAGCAGTGTTTCCCCTATTGGGTCCCTATGGCTGGGGAACAAAGTGCGGGTCGCCGCGCACTACGATTTTCCCAATAATCTCGCGTGTAATATTGCGGGAAAACGCCGCTTTACCCTGCTGCCCCCGGAACAGATTGCCAACCTTTATCCCGGACCTCTGGAATTTGCGCCCGGCGGCCAGGAAGTGAGCCTGGTGGATTTTTACAGCCCGGATTTTGAAGCATTCCCGCGCTTTCGCGACGCCTTGCAGCAGGCACAGATTGCGGAACTGAATGCGGGGGATGCACTGTATATCCCCGGTATGTGGTGGCATCACGTGGAGAGTCTGGGTGTACTGAACGTACTCTACACCCACTGGTGGCGGGATTCTGAAGCCTACATGGGGCGGCCAACCAATGCCTTGCTGCATGCCATCCTCGGTCTGCGCAACCTGCCGTCTCACCAGCGCAAGGCATGGAAGGCACTATTTGATTACTATATTTTCGACGCCGAAGCCGGCGCCGCCGAACATATTCCGCAATCTGCCCGCGGCGTGTTACAGCAGCCGCTTGGGCTGGAGGCGGCAATGCAGTTGCGCGCGAAACTGCAGAACGATTTAAAACGCTGATATAAAAAACAGTATTAAGAAAAGCACTATAAATAAAAATATTGAGAGAGTATTTGCGTGAACGACGAGAATAGAATTCGCAGGGTCATCATTGCCGGCGGCGGTACCGCCGGCTGGATGACCGCCGCTGCCCTGGCCAAACTGCTGGGCAAGAATCTGGACATCAAACTGGTGGAGTCGGAAGCCATTGGCACCGTGGGCGTGGGCGAAGCGACGATTCCCACCCTCCATTTGTTCCATCAGCTGCTTGGCATCGACGAGCGCGAACTGATGGCCTACACCAATGCTACGTTCAAACTGGGCATTGCGTTTGAAAACTGGAAAGACGTCGGCCAGGACTATATCCACTCCTTCGGCGCTGCCGGCAAGGATTGCTGGGCGTGCAATTTCAGCCACTTCTGGGTGAAGGGGCGACAGCTGGGTATCCACCACGATATTGGCGATTACACCAGGGAACACCTGGGGGCACGGGAAGGACGCTTTGCCGTATCCCCACGCAGTGAGCGCACCCACGCTTATCATTTTGATGCGAGTCTCTACGCAAAATTTCTGCGCAACCTGGCGGAGAAGCACGGCGCGCAGCGTATCGAAGGAAAAATCGAACAGGTACAGCTGGATCATCACAACGGTCATATCAAGGCGCTGAAACTGGACAGTGGTAAGCTGCTGGAAGGGGATCTGTTTATCGACTGCACCGGCTTCCGCGGACTGTTGATCGACCAGGCGTTGCACACCGGTTATGACGACTGGGGCCACTGGTTACCCAGCGACCGCGCCGTGGCCGTACAGACCGGCAAGAGTGAAAATCCCGTAGCCTACACCCGCTCCATTGCGCGGGAATCCGGCTGGCAGTGGCGCATTCCCCTGCAGTCGCGCACCGGTAACGGGTTGGTGTACTGCAGTCACTATATGAATGACGATCAGGCGATGGAGCAGTTGCTGGAAAATGTGGAAGGCGAACCGCTGATCCAGCCGCGGGTGATTCCCTTCCGCACCGGTACCCGCCGCAAGCACTGGAATAAAAACTGTGTTGCCATCGGTCTATCCAGCGGATTTATCGAGCCGCTGGAGTCCACCAGTATTCACCTGATTCAGCGCAGTATTGTGCGCCTGATGACTTTCTTCCCGGCCAACGGCTTTGTGCAGGCGGATATCAAGGAATTCAATCGGCTGATTCGCGAGGAAACAGAAAACGTGCGGGATTTTGTAGTGTTGCACTACAAACTGACCGATCGCCAGGATACTGAGTTCTGGCGCCACTGCCGCGCCATGGAAGTGCCGGATAGCCTGGTTCACCGTATGGAAATGTTCGAGCAGGGCGGCCGGGTTTACCAGAATGGTACCGAGTTGTTTGGCGAGAGTTCCTGGTTGCAGGTTTTGCTCGGCCAGGGGTTGATGCCCCGTAGTTATCATCCGATTGTGGATATGATGAGCGACGAAGAACTGGCGCGCTTCCTGTCAGGTATTCGTAGCGATGTACGTGCGGCCGTAGACAGTTGGCCGAATCACCTGGAATTTATCAATCACTACTGCAAAGCCAGGTTAGAGTAAGTTTAGAAAACTCTTGTTAGAGTCTGATGATGCTCCGGCGTGCTCGCCACTCCGGAGTATCAGTATCACTTCATCTCACCAGCGCTGAGAGAAGCGCGTCATAAAATCTTCGCCTTATTCCTTCTTTCTCGTCAGTAAACGCACCAGCTTGGTGAAGTTCCTAAAGTGGGACGACGCCCTAGCGGGGGATAATTACGGTTACGCGTGTATTCGTTGCGATGATGAATACCAGTGTTCGCAATCCCGAATAGAAAATAAATAACGACGAGGATCGATCATGCGTCAACTCCCCTCAGGGCGAGGCAAGCTGCTGCGGCCTGCTTTTTCTCTCATGACTGCTGCAGTACTTTTTTCAATAAGCACGGTAAGCAGCGCGCAAGCTAATAATCTGGCAACCGGCGCTCCGGTTTCTGCCAGCACCGCAGATCTCGCTGCAAGTAATGCGGTCGACGGCGACAATGGAACCCGCTGGGCATCTGCGGCCCAGACCGATCCTTCCTGGATCAGTGTCGATCTCGGCCAGCCCTATGACCTGGATCAGGTAGATATTTTCTGGGAAGCGGCAAACGCTGAGACGTACCAGATTCAGGGTTCCAATGATGGCGCTCAGTGGTCCACGTTATCGACTCAGACCGGTGGTGTGTTTGGGCATAGAACCGATACCGTCGCGGTGGACGGCATTTACCGGTACGTGCGTATCAATGGCATAACCCGGAGTGCGGGCAATCAGTGGGGCTACTCCATCTGGGAGCTTGGCGTTTATGGTACGGCCGCCAGTTGTGATAACGGCTGTATCGTTGAAGTCAATGGAACTACGGCGCAGGCGCGCATGAGCGGCGGCGATATTGTGGATGTGCACTATTCGGTCAATGGCGGCGGGCAGCTGAACGTACGTATGACGCAGTCGGGAAATGACTGGTACCACGATATTCCGAATCTTTCTCCCGGCGATTCCCTTTCGGTTTACTACACAAAAATCACCAATGGTGTTGGTGAGACCACAAGTCCTGCGCAATACACGTTTACCGGGCAGGGTGGTTCTTCTTCCGGTGGCGGTTCCAGTTCCAGTAGTTCAAGTGGTTCTGGTAGCTCTTCTGGCAGTTCCTCGGGTAGTAGTTCTTCTGGTGGCTCCAGTAGCTCATCTTCCGGCGGAACGCCCAATCTTGGAAATATAGTCCCCTTGTATGACAGCGCTACCCCTCTGGAGCCGGTGCAACAATACGAAACCGCAACCGCGCTGGTTACCCGTTTCTCCGATCGTGCACGGGACCGTCATGCGAAAGAGGATCACTTCCAGGCCTACGATCATTACCTGAGTTTTTACTGGGAAGATCGCACGGCGTCGATTGAAATCATCGATGAAGTCGCCAAGGGCGGCGACACGGTACGGATGAATGTGCGTACCCAGTTCAAGCTGAGTGATACCGAGGCGGAGAATCGCTGGTTCTATCGTGGTGTTGGCACCGTAGCGGAGTACTGCGACAACGGTGTTATGACCGTGGTGGATAACGAGCACTACTTTAAAGAGCGCAGTTTCAATTGTCGGGAAAATCGCCCCATTCAGGTTGGCGATAAACTGGAATTTGAAATCAGCCAGTTTCTGGATGCCAGTGTCCCTAACGGGCGTGCGAATTATTACGGCACTACCTTCCTGTATATCGTCGGTGAGGGATTGGTCCCCTGGGATGTAGGTGGTACCACGCCGTTTGGCGGTATCAAAGACTCGTTCAAAATTCCGGAAAAAGCCTGGCTCGGTGGCGACACCAGCATTCATGCGCTGACTTCCGGAGAGACCGACAATCACTTCTTGCAGATGGCGACGAATCTCGGCTACGACAATGCGCAGCCGTTTATGCTTGGCCGCCGTGTATTACACAGCTCCGCCATCGACGGTGTGCACGATGAAAAGCCGCTGGAGAATCCCGCATTTGCACCCATGGTCAATCTTGCAGGGCCCCATTACATCAATAGCAGCTGCGGCAGTTGCCACGAGCGCAACGGTCGCGCAGCACCGGCAGCAGTGGGCGAGCCGCTGGAAAAATGGACCTTCAAAGTGGCCGATGCCAACGGCAACCCGGATCCGTACCTCGGTTCGGTATTGCAACCGAAGGCGCGCAGCGGTGCGGCCAGTGAAGGTAATGTCTCGATCGCGTACTGGAGCGAACAAAATGGTTTGCGCTCGCCGAACTATGCATTTACCGGGGTGACGCCCGCGCGCTTTTCCGCGCGCATCGCGCCCAACCTGGTGGGCATGGGATTGCTGGAAGCGATTGCGGAATCTTCGATTGTCGCGTTGGCAGATGCCGGAGATAGCAACGGCGATGGCATTTCCGGTCGCGTTAATCGCGTGATCGATCCGGAAACCGGCGACACCCGTCTCGGCCGCTTCGGCTGGAAGGCCGGTGCCGCCAGTGTTCGCCATCAGCTGGCGCGCGCGTTCAATACGGATATGGGTGTGACGACTTCCGTATTCCCCAACCCGGATTGCGGCAGCAGTCAGAGCGATTGTGGCAGTAGCGGGGCGGAACTTGCAGACAATCACCTGCGGGATCTGACCAAATATATCTCGCTGCTGGGAATCCGTCCGCAGCGGGATTACGACAATGCGGCGGTGGTCAGTGGTGAGCAGGTATTTGCGAATATCGGCTGCGCCGATTGCCATACACCGACAATGCAAACCGGGGAGTTCCATCCGTTGGCTGAATTGCGTAACCAGACCATTCATCCCTACACCGATCTGTTGCTGCACGATATGGGCGCGGGCCTGGCGGACAATCTGGGCGAGGGTGAAGCCAGTGGCTCTGAATGGCGCACACCGCCGCTGTGGGGACTGGGACTTTCCGCCTGCGTAACCGGTGGTTTGGAAAATCCGATCGGCGGCCAGGGCAATGAGGTGTGCACACCGGTACACAGCTACCTGCACGACGGTCGCGCGCGGACCATTGAAGAGGCCATCCTGTGGCATGGCGGCGAGGGCCAGGCGGCGAAAAATGCCTATCAGTCTTTGTCTGCCGGTAACAAGCAGAACCTGCTGCAGTTCCTCAATTCACTGTAACTGTCGATTTTCTGTCTACTTGGGGCGATATCTCTATCGCCCTTTTTTTATCTCTCTAAAACGTCGGCCCACCTTGTGCGCAGTGGCAAGGTGGGGCGACGGTTTTCACCGGCAGGCGCTAAAAGAACGCTTCTCTCCCGAGAGAACATGAAAACAATAAACAAAAGATGAGGAGGCAGCGATGTCCAGAATTCTGTTCAGATCTTCCGCTCTGGCAATGGCGATTGCCGCGACCGCCTGTGGCGGCGGTGGCAGCAACAATGATGACGATGGCCAGGTCAATATACCCAACGATCCGCCCGCGAACGAGCGGCCGGAACAGTGCCTGGAAGATCCGCTGAACAGTGGTTACTGCCTGGTGTGGGCGGACGAATTTTCCGGCGAAGCCATCGACAGCGAAAAATGGTCCCACGAAAAGAACTGTACCGGCGGCGGCAACAACGAGGCCCAGTGCTACACCGACGCCGCGGAAAACTCCTGGGTTGCCGGCGATATGTTGCACATCAAGGCGATCCGCGAGGACGCCACTGGCCCCAATCTGGTGGACGACGATCCGAATTACGATCCGGGCGATACCAGTGGCAGCGGTACCTACACCTCCGCACGCCTGCGCACCAAAGGTATGGGCGACTGGAAATACGGCCGCTTTGAAATGCGCGCGAAGTTACCGCAGGGGCAGGGCAGCTGGCCCGCTTTCTGGATGCTGCCGAGCGAGTGGAAATATGGCGGTTGGCCACTCTCCGGCGAGATCGACATTCTTGAGGCGGTGAACCTTAAAGTGGGTGGCGAAGATCATGTTCACGGCACTCTGCACTACGGCGATGTCTGGCCCGGCAACAAATACACCGGTGTGGCTTACCAGATTCCCGGTGGCCTGAATCCGGCGGATGATTTCCACACCTATGCGGCGGAATGGGAAGAGGGCGAGATCCGCTGGTATGTGGACGGTGACCACTACGCCACCCAGACCAAAGACGGCTGGTACAGCGCCGCGGCGCTGGGCAACCCCAACGCCCCGTTTGACCAGAGCTTTCATCTGATCCTCAACCTGGCGGTGGGCGGCGACTGGCCGGCCAACGTGAACGACACCGGTATCGACGAAAGCGCCTTTCCGCAGGAATACGTGATCGACTATGTGCGTGTTTACCAGTGCAGCGAGGATTTCGACACCGGCAAGGGCTGCGCCACTACCGACAGTGACTTTGTCCTCGAGCCCGGTATCGCGCCGCCCCAGGCGCCGGAAGGCGAAGAGGTTTCTGTTTTTGACGGAGAGGCCAAAGATCCCTACCAGTGGTTCACCTGGACCGCCTTCGGCACTGTGGATTTCGAGGTGGTGGATGCCGGAGGTGACTACGGCGACGTAGGCCAGATTTCCTGGAACACCGACCAGGGTATCGGTTTCTTCCAGTCCACCAACAGCTATGACCTGAGCGATTACACCTACATGGAATTTGACCTACGGGTTCTGGAGGAGCCGGATGATTCCGGTTCCGCATCACTCACCTTCCGCGCGGACTGCGGCCATCCGTGTTCCTCCGGTGACTACCCGCTGGATATGCCCGCGGTAGATCAGTGGACCCACTACCAGATCCCCATGCTGGAGCTGGCGGAAATGGGTCTAAACACCGCGAGCGTGAATACGCCATTCGTTATCTCCCCCGCCTGGGACAACCAGATGGGGGCGGTTCTGCAGGTGGATAATGTGAAACTCACCAAATAAATCTCGCTCCGGAGCGTCCCATTTTGGTGTTTATGCCGGGGTGGCAAGGTGGTTTGCACCATTTTGTGCCCGGACTTCAAAGTGGGACGACCCTTTTCTGCGCAATCCGTACAACGGAAGCTGGAAAAGCCGGGTATCCAGGCTCAAACAATGAGACTGATCAGCGGCGGAAAGTCACACGACGATTCAAAAAATAACGGCGAACAGGAATGGGAGTTTTGCGGTGATGAAAAAGCGAATTCTGCTGGGGATCATCTCCGGTCTGATAGCGGGCGGTGGGCTCGCGGGCTGCACGGAACAGAATGGCGCTCAGAAAATGACCGCCGAAGGTTCATCCAAAACCGCCGGTAGCAATGCCGAAGTGAGCGCCCACTGGCCGCAACTGGCTAGTGGTATTGCTAAAGATCCCGCAGTCGAAGCCCGTATCGACGCGCTCCTGGCCAAAATGTCCACCGAGGAGAAAGTCGGCCAGATGATTCAGGTGGAGATCCGCTCGGCCACCCCGGAAGATGTGAAGCAGTATCACATCGGTTCCATCCTGAACGGCGGCGGCGCCTTCCCCTACGACAACAAGCACGCCTCCGTGGCCGATTGGGTGGCGCTGGCGGATGAATATTACAACGCCTCCATGGACACCAGCGACGGCGGTGTCGCCATCCCCATGATCTGGGGCACCGATGCGGTGCACGGTCACAACAATGTGATCGGTGCGACCCTGTTCCCGCACAACATCGCCCTCGGCGCCGCGCACAATCCCGCGCTGCTGGGCAAGATCGGCGCGGCCACCGCGGCGGAAGTTAAAGCGACCGGTATTGACTGGGTATTCGCGCCGACTCTGGCGGTGGTGCGTGACGACCGCTGGGGCCGCACCTATGAATCCTACTCCGAGGATCCCGATCTGGTCCGCGCCTACGGCGGCGAAATGGTGGAAGGCATGCAGGGTGCTGCGGGTAGCGAAGACCTGTTGCAGGGCAAGCATGTCATCGCCACCGCCAAACACTACCTGGCCGACGGCGGCACCCTGAACGGCATCGACCGCGGCGACGCGATGATCAGCGAGGAAGAGTTGGTGCGCCTGCACGCCCAGGGCTACTTCTCTGCAATCGAGTCCGGTGTACAGACTGTAATGGCCTCCTTCAGCAGCTGGAACGGCGAGAAGATGCACGGCCACAAATACCTGATGACCGATGTGCTGAAAGGTCGCCTCGGCTTCGACGGTTTCATCGTCGGCGACTGGGCCGGTCACCAGTTCGTGAATGGCTGCAGCAATGTGAGCTGTCCCCAGTCCGTCAACGCGGGTCTCGACATGTTCATGGCGCCGGACCCGAGCTGGAAGGAGCTGTACAAGAACACCCTGGCCCAGGCGAAAAACGGCGAGATTTCCGCTGCGCGTCTCGACGACGCGGTGCGCCGCATCCTGCGGGTGAAAATTCGCGCGGGCCTGTTTGAAGCCGGTGCGCCATCCGCGCGCGCGTTTGCCGCCGATGAATCCCTGATCGGCGCGCCCGAGCACCGCGCCATCGCCCGCCAGGCGGTGCGTGAATCCCTCGTGCTGCTGAAAAACAACGACCAGCTGCTGCCGCTTGCGCGCAACCAGCGCGTACTCGTGGCCGGTGACGGTGCCGACAATATCGGCAAGCAGGCTGGTGGCTGGAGCATTACCTGGCAGGGTACCGGTAACCAGAACAGCGACTTCCCCGGTGCCACTTCCGTTTACGGTGGTATTGCCAATATCGTGCAGGCTGCTGGCGGCACCGCCGAGCTGTCGGTCGATGGCAGCTTCGAGCAGAAGCCGGATGTGGCCATCGTGGTCTTCGGTGAAGACCCCTATGCGGAAATGCAGGGCGATATTTCCAACCTGCAATACAAAGGCGCCGGTGACCTGGCACTGCTGAACAATCTGCGCGAGCAGGGTATCCCGGTCGTCAGCCTGTTTATTACCGGTCGCCCGTTGTGGGTGAATCCACACATCAATGCCTCCGATGCCTTCGCGGTCATCTGGCAGCCGGGTACCGAAGGTGCCGGTGTGGCGGATGTAATTTTCCGCAACGCCGATGGCGAAGTGAACCACGACTTCAAAGGCAAACTCACCTTCTCCTGGCCGAACGATGCACAGCCCACCGTACGCAACCCCGGCGAAAATGAGGCGCTGGCCCAGTTCAACTTCGGTTACGGCCTCAATTATGGAAGCAGCGTTCAGTTGGCCGCGCTCTCCGAACAGAGCGGCCTGAAAATATCCGATGGCAAACAGGCACTGGCAGTATTCAACGGCCGTGCACTGGATCCCTGGAGTTTTCAGGTGATGGATGCCACGAACAATCTTTCGGTCATTTCCAGCAGCGTGGCAAAACTGGCCGGTATCAGCGTGCAGTCCGTTGACCGCAATGTTCAGGAAGACAGCCGTCGTCTGCAGTGGAATGGCGAGGGCAATGCCATGGCCGGCTTCTTTGCCAACAGCCGCACCGATCTCAGTAGCTATCTGGGCAAGCAGGGCGCCCTGGTGTTCGATGTAAAAGTGGATGCTGCGCCGAGTGATGCGGTGAGCCTCGGTATGAACTGCGGTATGGATTGCGGTGCCGAGCAGTCCATCACCGAGCTGCTCAAGGGCGCGGCGCCGGGCGAATGGAAAACCGTCGCGGTAGACCTGCAGTGTCTGGCGGATGCCGGTGCGAAACTGGACATGGTGCTGTCACCTTTCTATGTGCGCACCGCCGGCGCGCTGGATATGACCGTGCACAATATTCATATCGCTTCCAAGACAGTTGCAGATATCCACTGTGGCTGAACAAACTCGCTAGTTTGATTTTCCCGGCTGCCGCCACCAACAAGGGTGCGGCAGCCGAAATTCGCGAAGCGCTCACAAGGCGCGGGCCGATTGCAAAATAACAATAAATTCTGAATTCATAGCAGTTCCTTTTCTGATGCCGGCGATCAAACACCCGGCGATATAACACCTAGCGATATAACACCTAGCGATATAACAGTAGTACCCCTCTGCCAGCGGTTCCGGCAGATTCCGAGCAGTATCGATCTCACAATATGCCCACGATTTTCAGGGACGGCATCTGTGCGCTCGAAATAAGCCGATCGGGTCTGTGCTTGCGCCTATTCCGATCCCAAAATTCTAAAAAGCGTGATGGGAAAAATAATGAAAAACCAAAGAGCAACGGTGAAGTGCCGTATGTTGCTGACGGCCGCGTGCCTGTTGGCGCAACCTGCACTGTTCAGTGGCGCGCAGGCGCAGACAGCACCGGTCTGGGCGGATGAATTCAATGGCGAACAGATCGACCGCAGCGTGTGGACCTACAACACCGGCGGCAGTGGCTTCGGCAATGGGGAAATGCAGTTTTACACCGCGTCCCAGAACAATGCCTACATCGAAGACGGCAATCTGGTGATCGAGGCGCGCCGGGAAAACTACGAAGGGAAACCGTTTACTTCCGCGCGACTGCATACCAACGGTCGCGTCGGGTTCAAATTTGGCACGCTGGAAGCGCGTATCAAACTGCCGAAACTGGACAATGGCCTGTGGCCCGCATTCTGGATGCTGGGTGATAACTTCGGTGTCGATGGCTGGCCGAAATCCGGGGAGATCGACATCCTTGAAGCCGGTTTCAAGTCCGCGATTGAGGATGGCACGGTCAACCATGCGGTCTCCGGCGCGGTGCACTGGTGGCACGAGACCGGAACCTGGAGCGACTGGCTGCAGGCGGACCACGCCCAGCACGTGGTGATGGCCGACCCGCTGTATGCGGACTACCACACCTATCGTCTTGACTGGACGCCGGAAGAAATGGTGATTTCCGTGGACGATACCACTGTGCTCACCATGGATATCACGGACCCCGCACTGTCGGAATTTCGCGATAACCCGATGCACATTCTGCTCAACCTCGCGGTGGGCGGGTGGAATTTTGTCGAAATCACCGATCCCGCACAGATCACCGCGGATTTCCCCGCAAAAATGTATGTGGACTATGTGCGCCTCTATGCCAATGAGCACACCGAGCTGGAAGTGGCCAGCGAAAACTACCGCAGCGGTGACTTCGGCATATTCACCGAGTCGCACCCGGTGACCGATGCGCTGGACTGGGAAGACAACACCAACCTCTATGTGTGGAACAACATGGTGGGAGCTACTCCGGTTCCGTTCGAGGGGGCGGAGTCTCTCGGCTTTACCGTGCAGCCGGGTAACTGGTGGGGCATGGGTCTGCTGCACCCGGACTACAACCTTCGCAACTATGCACACGGCACCTTGCACTTCGATATGAAGTTACACAGCGACGTGAATGTGGAGGTGCATATGATGAGTACCTCCGGTGGGCAGGGCACCGTGATACTCGCGAACGGTGGCGAGCAGTACGGTCTGGCGCGCGACGGTGCCTGGCATCATGTGGCGATTCCGCTATCGAAATTCGGCGGTGTGGATTTTGAAACGGTACAGACCCTGTTCGCCATGTCCGGTCCTGCGCCGGCCGAGCCCTTTGACATCGCGGTCGACAATATCTATCTCACCGAAAGTGAACCTCTGGCAGCGCCGGAAAACGGCAGCTTCGGCATCCACACAGAATCCGAGGCCAACACAACGGCCGGCGCACTGATGGAGGGTGTCGACAGCGATCTGTTTGTATGGGAAGGCACACTCACCATGACCCACGGCAATGCGATTGAAGGTGAGTCCGCACTGAACCTTGCCTCCACCGGTCGCGGCTGGTTTGGAATGGGGTTTGCCGCCCGCGAGGGCTTCGATCTTTCCGCGTTTGACAACGGCGACGCGGCATTACATTTCTCCATGCGCAGTACGGATCAGACGGAATTTCGCATCGGCCTGAAAAGTGGCAATGTCCAGAATATTGGCCAGACCTGGGTAACCTTTGCACCCGGTAGTGACCCCTATGGATTTGCCCGCGACGGCGAGTGGCACGATATCGTCATACCCGTTTCCGATCTCGCTGCGGACCTTGAACTTGCGGATATGCTTCAGCTGTTCCAGCTGTTGGGGTTCGGTGAGATCAGCGATCTTTCTATCGACAATGTCTACTTTTCCGGCGGTGCCAGTGACGATGCCTGTGCGCCAGTACGGTCGCGTCTCGAGGAAGTGATTGTTTGGCTGGAATCCCACAAGGAACGGAATGGAAATTTGGGTGCTGGTTGGCTGAAGGCTTTGCTGAAACACCAGCAAATCCGCGAAGACTGGCTGGAAAAAAAGCGCCGCCATATACGGGAATTGCGTGCGTGTGTCGCCCAGCATTCCGAAAAGCGACGCGGACAATAAATTGTAAAAAGTATTCGTTGCCGGTATTCGGCACTCCATAAGCGATGTAGTAGTCGTGGCTCAATGTTTCTCCGGAGCATGCTTTTCCGGCGGGCCGCATTACATCATTTTCTTAAAAAAACGCATGATGGGAAAAATAATGAAAATCAAAAGAGCAACGGTCAAACGCCGGCTGCTGTTGACGGCCGCGTGCCTGTTGGCGCAACCAGTGATTATTGCCACTGCCCAGGCGCAAACAGCGCCGATATGGGCGGATGAATTTGATGGTGAGCGGATCAACCGCGATATCTGGACCTTCAATACCGGTGGCGATGGCAACGGCAATGGCGAGCTACAGTACTATACCGCCTCGCAGAATAACGCCTACCTGGAAGACGGCAACCTGGTCATCGAAGCCAAGCGGGAAGCCTACGAAGGTAAGGAATTCACCTCGGCACGCCTGCACACCAACGGACGTATGAGTTTCAAATACGGCACCCTGGAAGCGCGTATCAAGTTGCCGAAGCTGGACAATGGCCTGTGGCCGGCGTTCTGGATGCTGGGAGATAACTTCGGTGTCGACGGTTGGCCAAAATCCGGTGAAATCGACATCATGGAAGCGGGGTTCAAGTCCGCCATTGACGACGGCACCGTGAACAATGCGGTTTCCGGCGCGCTGCACTGGTGGCACGAGACCGGCGACTGGAGTGACTGGCTACAGGCAGATCACGCCGCCGATGTGCTGCTGGACACGACCGTTTACGAGCAGTACCACACCTACAAACTGGACTGGACGCCGTCGGAAATCGTGATTTCCGTGGACGACACCCAGATCCTGACCATGGATATTACCGACCCCAACCTGTCGGAATTCCGCGATAACCCCAACCATATCCTGCTCAACCTCGCTGTGGGCGGCTGGAATTTTGTCGAGATTGAAGACCCGGCGCTGATTACTGCGGATTTTCCGGCAAAAATGCTGGTGGACTATGTTCGCCTTTATGCCAATGAGTACACCGAACTGGAAGTGGCGAGTGACAGCTACTATCGCGGTGACTTCGGCATCATGACCGAGACTCATCCGGTACTGGATGAGTTCAACTGGGGCGACAAAGCCAACCTGTACATCTGGAACAACATGACCACCGTGGCGACAACGCCGGCCGAAGGCAGTGCTGCTTTGTCTTACTCGGTCGCCGCCGGCGACTGGTGGGGCATGGGTCTGTTGCACAAAGATTACAACATGCGCAATTACGCGCATGGCTATCTCCACTTCGATGCCAAGGTGAATTCCAACGTGGCGATCGAAGTGAACCTGGCCAGTACTGCCGGTGGTGATGCCAAGGTCACCCTGGCCGAAGGTGGTGACCAATATGGTCTGGAGCGGGATGGCGAGTGGCACCACGTAGCAATCCCCATGTCCAAATTCGGCGGCCTGGACCTGGAAACCATCAAGACCTTCTTCAGTGTGTCCGGTCCCGGTGCCGCGGAAGATTTTGAAATTGCCTTCGACAATATTTACCTGACCGAAAGTGTAGCCCTGGAAGCGCCGGAGTACGGCAGCTACGGTATTTATACCGAAACCAGTGCAAATATGGATGCCGGCAACTTCGGCTTCGGTGTCAACGGCGACCTTTTTATCTGGGATGAAACCCTGACGCTGAACACTGGAGATACCCGTGAGGGTAACTCTGCACTGAACCTGACCTCTACCGGCAAAGGCTGGTTTGGTCTCGGCCTGACCGCGCGGGAAGGTTTCAATCTCACCGCCTTTGACAACAGCAACGCCAAGCTGCATTTCTCCATGAAAACCAGCGATCAGACCGATTTCCGAATCGGCCTGAAAGGTGGCAACGTGGATGGTATTGGCCAGGTGTGGATCGACTTCAAACCCGGCAACGATCCCTACGGCTTTACCCGTGATGGCCAGTGGCACGACATTGTCATTCCCATGAGTGCGCTGGCGGCGGATCTCGACCTGTTCGATATGCGCCAGGTATTCCAGGTGCTGGGCTTTGGCGAAATTGCCGATCTCTCCATCGACAATATTTATATTTCCGGTGGCGAACAGGCCAAGGATCCGGGTACCGATGGCGAAGTGGTCAACCGTGCGCCCATGGCCGCAGTAAAACCTTCGGTAATGGGTGGGCCTGCCGGCACAACCGTTACGCTGGACGGTAGCCAGTCTTCCGACGTTAACGGTGATGCGCTGACCTACAGCTGGGATTTCGGTGACGGTACTACCGGGACCGGTGCAACCGTGGCACACACCTACGCGGATAACGGTAGCTATCGTGTGGTTCTCACCGTTAACGATGGTCAGGCCACCGATACGGCCGTAACCAATATTTTCATCGACGACAATTACGGCTCCGCGAAAAGCAGCAAGCGCGGGTTGGGCTATGGCCATCACTCGGTGGAAGACTTCGAGGTCATGTCCCAGGGTATTTCCTGGTGGTACAACTGGAGCCACGCCCCGGATGTGCAGATCGCGGATATTTACCAGAACTATGGGGTAGAGTTTGTACCCATGGCCTGGAACGGTGCCTTCGATGACCAGGCCATGCGCGCCTACATCGCCGCCCACCCGGATGTGAAATATATCCTCGCGTTCAACGAGCCGAACTTTATTGATCAGGCCAGCATGACGCCGTCTCAGGCAGCGGCCGAGTGGCCGCGCCTGGAAGCCATTGCCGACGAGTTTGATCTGGATATCGTCAGTGTGGCGATGAACTTCTGCGGCAACTGTGTGACCGAAAACGGTACTACCTATTACGATCCCATCGATTACTTCGATGACTTCTTCGCCGCCTGTCCGGACTGTCGTGTGGATGCCATGTCCATTCACGCCTATATGCCGGTGGTGGGTGCCATCGAGTGGTATGTGGATCTGTTCAAGAAGTACAACCGCCCGATCTGGCTGACCGAGTTTTCCGCCTGGGAAGACACCACGACGGAAGCCGAGCAGCAGCAGTTCCTGATTCAGACCGTGGACTACCTGGAAAATGATCCGGACGTAACCCGCTATGCCTGGTTCACCGGTCGCCGCAACGGTCATCCCTATAACGGTCTGTTCGACTACCGTCAGTCCGGTGTGCTCACCGAGCTCGGCAATATCTATGTGAATATGCCGGTACACGGCGCGGCGAGTGTGCACAACCTGCCGAAGAAAGTGCAGGCCGAAGCTTACGGCACCATGAGTGCGGTGCGCGTGGATAAAACCACCGATAGCAGCGGCTTCCTGGATATTACCGAAACCGCGGCAGATAGCTGGGTGGAATACAACCTGGTGGGCGCGGCAGGCAATGCCGAGTTGAAACTGCGCGTAGCCGCGGAAGTGGCAACCAGTATCGAGGTTCTGGTCGATGGCGTCAGCCAGGGCACGGTTGCAGTAGCGGCTACCGCCGGCGCTTGGGATACCCTGACCACCAATGTGAACCTGAAAGACGGCGCGCAAACACTGCGTCTGGTATTTGGCGGTGCGGTGCAGCTCAACTGGCTGGATATCGGTGGCGAAACCGTTGATCCGGAACCGGAGCCGACTGGAAACCTGGCGCTGGGTAAAAACGCGACGGTTTCCTCCATGGAAAACGGAGACCTCAGCGGCGCCGCAGCGGTCGACGGCGATATGGGTACTCGCTGGTCCAGTGCCTGGAGTGATCCGCAGTGGATTTCTGTCGATCTCGGCAGTGTATCCACCATCGACAGCGTGGTGCTGAAATGGGAAGCGGCCTACGGACGCGCCTATGAAGTACAGGTTTCCAATGATGGACAAAACTGGAACACCGTTGCCACGGTAACCGACAGCGATGGTGGTGAAGACCTGGTTTCCGGCCTGAATGCCAGTGGCCAGCATGTTCGGGTGTTTATCACCGAACGCGCGACCGGCTGGGGCGCCTCCCTGTGGGAGCTGGAAGTGTACGGTAGCGGCGGTCCAGTTATTGAACCTCCCTGCTGCGAGCCGCAGCCCGGTGGCGACCTGGCTCTGAACAAGTCAGCAACCGCGTCTTCTGCGGAAGGTAACTACTGGTTTGCCGACTACGCGGTGGACGGCGACAGCGGTACCCGCTGGGCGTCGGACTTCAGTGATGACCAGTGGTTACAGGTGGATCTTGGTGCTGTCTACAGTCTCAGTCAGGTAGTACTGAACTGGGAAGGTGCCTACGGCAAGATCTACGAAATCCAGGTGTCCGATGACGGAAGCAACTGGACCACGGCTGCCAGTGTCAGCAATGGCGATGGCGGTGTCGACCAGCTGAATCTCAATGCCAATTCCAGTGGCCGCTATGTGCGGATGCAGGGCATCGAGCGCGGCACCGGCTACGGTTATTCCCTGTGGAGTTTTGAGGTCTATTGATCTCGATGATTTGAAGCGCCGGCGCTGCACCCTACCCAGAAGGGGATGGCGCCGGTGGTTCAAAAAAACCAGCGGGTAATGTTAATCCTGCGCTGACCCTGCATTTCAGCGCATGCCGCGAGGCTGCCTTCTTTCAGATAGAAGCCTGCCGCAGTTCCCGGTACCCGCTGTTCTCTTTTTCCTGTTATTTCGTTTGCTTGCATTTTTATGGCTGCTTTTGGCGGACAGGATTTTTGCGCGCGCGAAAAACAGGATTTATCAACACGCAATGCGAGAGAAAACATGAACCGAAAAATAATTCAGCATCCGCTTGCCCGCGGGGTTGCATTGGCGGCTAGTCTTGCTGCTGGCAATGCCGCCGCGCAGACATTGATCTGGTCGGATGAATTCAACAGCGGCAGTCTCGATGAGACAGTGTGGAATATCGAAACCGGGACCGGGATCAACGGTAACTGGGGTACGGGACAGTTGGACCGCGCCACCGAGCGCCCGGAAAACCTGAATTTTATCAATGGCGTACCCGGTGCCGATGGGGGTGTCCTGTCGATCACCACCCGCAACGAATCCTATATCGATCGTGATTACACCTCCGGTCGTATCAATACACAGGGTAAGGTGGCCTTTGGTCCCGGCCACAAAATCGAGGCGCGGGTATGGCCGCGGGATGTGCGTTACCAGGGGCAGGGATTTGCTTTCTGGATGATGCCCAACGAAATTCCCTCGGGGTTCGACTACCTGATGTGGCCGCAGGGTGGCGAGGTCGACATCATGGAGTATGTCGGTTCCATTCCCTACCACAACCTCGCCACGGTGCATTACGCCTGGTTCTGGGAAAACAATGAATACCAGGACTGGAACCATGGCCACCTGGGTGGCTACTACAGCTTCAAAGATCAGCAGGGGCCGGATGAACCGGAGTGGATTGCGGTGGACCTGGGACAGAGCATGTCCTTCGATCAGGTGGTACTGCACTGGGAAGGCGCCTACGGCAAAAGCTACAAAATTCAGGTGTCTGACGACAACATTAACTGGAGCGATGTTTACGCAACCAGTAATGGCGATGGCGGAACGGACACATTGAATCTCAATGGCAGCGGTCGCTACGTGCGTATGTACGGCACCGAGCGCGCCACCGAGTGGAGCTATTCGCTGTTCGAATTTGAAGTCTTCACCGGCGGGGTTAATCAGGCCTACGGTAAACCAGTGACGACCTCGAGTAGCCAGGCCAGCGATCTCGCCGGTGCCAACGCGGTGGACGGCGAGTACAGCACACGCTGGAGTTCCAACCTGCGCAATCCCGGCTACGGTGGCTACCCGCCCCTGGCCGGAGATCCCAGTGCCGGCAGTAGCGGTTTCCATACCTACGGTATCAACTGGTACCAGAATCGCATCGAATTTTATGTGGATGACAATGTGTATCACATCCACTACCTGAACGATGGCGATGCCTATGCGCTGGACGGCAACGACGAGGCGCACACCCAGAAAATCGATGGCCGCCGGGTGTATGTCTCGGAATATTCCAATCACTTTGACGAGTGGCACCCGTTCGAGCGGCAGATGTATCTCATCCTTTCCGCCGGTGTCGGTGGTCCAAGCGGCTACACCTATGGCGGCGGCATAGTCCCGGAAGCGCAGTTCCCGGTATCGGTGCTGGTGGACTGGGTGCGGGTTTACCAGATCGATGACGATGGCGAGTCTACCCTGCCGGATCCGGAGCCTAATCCCGATCCGGACCCTCAAGAGAATCTGGCATTGGGCAAGGCCGCCACTGCATCCTCGAGCGAAAGTGAAGCCATGAACGCGACGGCCGCGGTCGACGGTAATAGTGAAACCCGTTGGGCCAGTGCCTGGAATGACGGTGAATGGCTTGCGGTGGATCTCGGGGCCAACTACACCATCGACCAGGTGTTGCTGGAATGGGAAGCCGCCTTCGCCTCGGGCTATCAGGTGCAGGTGTCCGGCGATGGCCAGAGCTGGCAGACGGTGCGCACCGTGGTCGATGGCGACGGTGGTCAGGATGTGATTGCGAACCTGAATGCCAGTGGGCGCCACCTGCGGATTCTGGTGGATCAGCGCGGTACCGGTTATGGCGCATCTCTGTGGGAGCTGGAAGTTTATGGCGATAGTGGTTCACCGGTAGATTCCAGCGTGGACAAGGCGGCAGGAAAACCGGTCGCGGCATCGTCTGTTGAGGGGAATTACTGGTTTGCGGAATACGCGGTAGACGGTAATCCGGGTACCCGCTGGGCCAGTGACGACAGCGACCCTCAGTGGATCAGTGTGGATCTTGGCGCGGTGGAGCCTCTCAGCAAAGTAGTACTCGATTGGGAAGCGGCCTTCGGCAAAAGCTACCAGGTGCAGCTCTCCAATGACGGTGTCAATTGGGTAACGGCCGCCAGCGTTTCCAACGGCGATGGCGGTGTGGATGAAATTGCGATCAGTGGCAGTGGTCGCTATGTGCGCATCTTCGGCACCGAACGCGGCACCGGCTATGGCTATTCCCTTTGGCGCTTTGAGGTTTACTGAGCGTCGTTAAAATAAAAAAGGGCACCGAACGGAGTCGGTGCCCAAAACGCCTATCAAACTGCGTGGTAAAAATGGACGATCAGATGTGCTGATCCGTCGGGGAAATTGCTGTCGATCAGGGGATATTCGCTTTCTCGAATTCAGCCACATACAGCGGCGGGCGGTCGAGGAACTGAGCCCAGCGGGTATCGCCATCGAGATAGGTTTTCTGGAAGGCCAGTGCCAGTTGCCCTACGTAGCGGTTGGCATCTTCCGGACCACCCCAGACAAAGTGACCGGCGTTGGACGCTTCGTAAAACAGTTTCGGTACACCGTTGGGGATATTGCGGTATACCCCATCGCTTTGCCCAAGGCCGCCGAGATAAGTCGTATCCAGTGAGCCATTAAACAGAATCGTCGGGATACGGGTGTTGCGGCCACTGGAATCGCTGTCCACCGCGGTAAGGTTGTGGCCCGCGAAAGACATGGCGGTTTTCAGACCACTGTATTCTGCAGAGGTAATCCAGGTGGCGCCGCCACCCATGGACCAGCCGGTTGCACCAAAGCGGCTGGTATCCAGTTTGCCGCGCAGCGGGCTGCCGTAACGGGTATTTTCATCCTTCATCGCATCCAGTACGTCCTGCTGCTGATCTGCGCGGGAGTCTACGCTGTCGTAGATGGTGCGACTGTCCATGGTGACCAGAACTATGCCGTGTGAGGCAAAGAAGGGGCCCCAGTCGCGGTACATGATCTGGGTGCCGGTGTAGGGCGGGGTGAACACCAGCAGGGAGTAGGGCGGCGCGGCATCGGTGGGGTAGTAAACGGTGGCACCGCCGGGCGTAGAGAAGGCGGGCATGCTATAGCTGTCGTAACGGAAAGGACCGTTGTCACTGTAGCTCCCTGGTGTGTCTTCATAGCGACAGATGGCATCGGAAGGACAGCTTTGTGCCTGTGCGGTGGTGCCGGAAAAAATACCGCCCAGGATTATGCCCAGTGCCGGCAGCAGGGATTTTATCCGCTGGTTTTTCATCATTACTTTTTTCATCACTATCGTATTTGCCTCAATTGATTGGATTTATTCTCGGCCGAATTCAACCTGGCCCCTGTGGCCATAAAAAACTGCGTTATGACAAACAGCGCTCTCGGATACAGTGCTCTTGTAAATTGTTGTATGAGTTGGCGTGCCGCGAGCTGGGTCAGATTAGGTTGTGATGCCCCTGGCCAGAAAGCACATAAAGCACCAAAAAGCCGCGTTAAGGTCCTCTGCTGTCACACTGGCGTTGAATCCATTGCGTTACTGTATGAAATTCTCTTGCGCAGACATTTCGGATCAGCGATTTTTATCCGGTCGCTATTCGCGAATTATTTTTCGATTACCTGAAGGGTAACTGTGTGAAATTTTTTATTACCTGTGCGGTTATTGTATTTATTGCGGCTGTTGTGATTGCCGCGGGCTTTGTCGGTGATGCGGCCGAGTCAGAAATTGCGATAGATAGTGCTGCGGCAGTGAATCAGGCGCTTGCTGCAGAGTCGCAAGCGATTGTGCAACCGGATGCACCGGCGGCCGCAGGGGAAGTGGCAGTGGCGAATACCGTGGATGCCGTGGCGGCAGTCGAGGCACAAATAGAGCCGGCAGACGTCCCGTTTGACACGCTGCCTGTTTACGATGCACTACTGGCCCTGAATTTTTCTGCCGACGACTCCCTGCTGCTTGACCGCAATACCCTCGCCGCGTTGCAGGCAATGGAAGCCGCACTGGGGCCGGACGCGGATGCTGACGCCGTCGCTCAGTTACGCCAGCTGTTGGAAGAAGCGCTGCCAGCGGGTATCGCTCTGCAGCTAATGGAATTGACCAGTCAGTATTCCGCCTATCGCCGCGCCGAGCTGGATGTGCGCGCGGCCTTATCACCGCACACAGCTGACCCGATGCAGGGCTATGACCAGCTAGTGGCCTTGCGGCGGACATACCTGGGGGAAGAGGCGGCGGGCAAACTGTTTGCGGAAGAAGAGGCGCAATTGCCCTACATGACCTCGGCCTTTGCGGTGGCCCGGGATGAAAATCTCACGCAGGAGGCGCGCCGGGCGCGTTTGTCGGAGCTGCAGGCGGCCTTCAATGATACCGCCAGCCGGATGGATTCCCCCCTGGCAAAACAGGTGCTGGCTGCGCGGGTGGCGAGAATGCGGGCAGGAGGTGCCAGCGAGGAGGAAATCTTTGCCCTGCGCAATCGCCTGCTGGGCAGTGCCGAGGCCCAGCGCCTGGCGGAAGCAGATCAGGCCACCGGGGTGGCTCGCTGATCAGCTGTTGGGGGGCGTGATGAGGTTACTGGCGCGACGGGTGTTACTGGGTGTCGGACTGAGACTGGGCAGCCAGCGCCTGCTTGCGAAACTCGGTGGGTGACATTCCGACAAGTCGACTGAAAAAGCGGTGGAAAGCCGATTTGCTGTTGAAGCCGGATTCCAGCAGTACGTCCAGCACCGTCATATCGGCCTTTTCCGGGTCCGACAGCAGCGTTTTGGCGGCTTCCACCCGGTAGCTGTTTACATACTCGAAGAAGTTGGTGCCGAAGTGCTTGTTGATCACCGCGGAGACCTCTTTTGCGGGCAGGTCTATGCGGTCTGAAAACTGTTCCAGGTTGAGGTTTTTCTTCAGGTAGATCCGGTCTTCCTCCATCGCCGTGCGCACCTTGGCAATGGCTGGCTCGGAGGGTTCCTCCTCGCTGGCGGTTTCCCGAGTCTCTTCTTTTGGCTGGGTCACCAGCAATTGGTGGGCGTAGGTCAGGCTGTAGGCAAAGAAAGCATTGATCAGGATGAAGGTCAGGTAATTGTCGGCGATGCCCATATAGTCGGCGACGATATCGCTGGAGAACTTTGCCACCACATGCACCAGCATGGTCCATGTCCAGGAAATACAGACCCCCCAGGCCAGGGAGAAGAGCCAGTGCAGCTCGACTTCGGAGTAGTGGGAATACTCGTCTTTCAGGGCGTGGCGGTAGCGGCGGATCTGCAGCAGGGCGGCAATCGCATAGATGAATGGCACCAGCGAGGCCAAGTCCCAGATAAATTCGATGGCGGTAGCGGGAAGCGTCTGCCCGGTATCCGGAACGTGCCGCAGGTCGCTGCTGGATATCCCGAAAATTGCGATGCACATCAGCACCAGTAGTGCGGGAAGCAGGTGCAGCGCCTGGCGCCGATTGAGTGCCAGTTTCTGCTGGGTCAGGGAGCACACATACAGGTAGATCGCCGGGCCTTTCAGCAGCAAGGCGGCAAACAGCAGGTAGGGCAGCAGGGTCTGCTCAAACCAGGGTGCCAGGGAAAACTGGTCGTTCCACAACAGCAGGGTACAGCCGGAAGCCGTGGCGATAATCAGCAGGAATGCGGTGAGCAGCCTTCCATCGTGGCGGGCACGGGTCGGCAGTATCGACTGGAACACCGCCAACAGCAGGCATTCCGCCGCGGTCATCAGTAGAACCACGTCGTGGATATTGAATATGTATTGTTTCATTGGGCCATCGCAGGTCGGGATTTTTTCGTTTTTATGTTTTTATCGCTCTTATGCGAGGCAGTATAAGAGAAATCCCCGGGGGGGAGGAGATCTGGCGGCGACCATCCGTACAGATACAGCTCCCGCTTGTGGTGTGAGGCAAAGTGATACCGCCCAGTTTGCGGATTTTCAGAAAGTGGGGCGACCGGTGCACCCCGCGGGCGCACACTGGTTCCATCGATTGTTTGCGCAGTGGCGGGCGCAGTTGGGGGTTTCCCCTTATGGGTTTCTCTCAGAGGTTTCCCTGCGAACGCCGCGGTGTGGTCACTCGACATCATCTCTCTTCTCCCGCTAGTGGGTCCTTTCTCGTCGACCTCCCGTAAATTAGCTGGACCGGCAGGTTACTCCTGCCGGCATTTTTTTGTGTATGGAATCAAGCTTGCGGACTGGTCAGTCGCCACTTTCCCCTGCCGGCGCCTCCTCCCCCCAACTTTGTGACCGGAACCGGCGGGGAGGGCTGGAGTTTTTGTCGGCAAATCATTACCTTATACCGCCATTTTTTCAGGGGTTGTGCCGGGTCGCCGAGGTCGGCGGTACAGGCCATCCATAAGGAACGTGTTAAGGAAAGCGCCATGACTAGAATCGTCGCGGACATCGGCGGCACCAACGCCCGCTTCGCCATTGCCCATCCGCATCAGGGGGGCTACCGGCTGGAAGCTATTCATGTGGTGAATTGCGCCAAATTTGGGGATTTTTACTCCGCGCTTGGTCAATGGCTCGAAACGCTTGAGTGCGAGCGCCCCAAGCAGGCCTGTATAGCGGTTGCCGGGCCGGTGAAAAAGACACCGCAAGGTGGCCAGGTCACCATGACCAATCTGGGTTGGGATATCCGCGCCGAGGAGCTGTGCGCGCGATTTGCACTGGAGCGCGCTCTGGTGGTCAATGATTTTGCGGCGCTGGCGCTGTCCTTGCCGCGCCTGCAGGCGGAAGACAAGTGGGCCCTGCGGGACGTGCCGTCTGAGACTAACGGCTGCATGGCGGTACTCGGCCCGGGTACCGGACTCGGGGTGGCCGCCATCATCCACGAAGCCGGCGCCTACCGGGTGGTACCGGGGGAGGGCGGGCACGCCAACCTGTCCGCCGGCAGTGAGCGCGAGCTGGAGTTGCTGCAGATCCTGGCCCGCGAACAGATGCCGGTTTACAACGAGTATGTGCTGAGTGGCGGCGGCCTGGTCAACCTGTACCGGGCGGTATGCGCACTGCACGGCCGCCCGGCAGAAGATCTCACGCCCCCGGATGTCAGCAGCCGCGGTCTGGATGGCTCCGACCCGCTGTGCCGCGAAACCCTGATCGACTTCCTCAACTTCCTCGGCAGTGCCGCTGGTGATGCGGCTCTCTACTATGTGGCCCGCGGCGGCATTTTCCTGGGTGGCGGCGTGCTGCCGCGGATCGAGTCCCTGTTGCCGGAGAGTCAGTTCGAGCAGCGTTTCACCAATAAAGGCCGCCTGAGCGAATGGTTGCAGGGCGTGCGCGTTGAGGTGCTCAAGGCCGGTTACCCCGCGTTGATCGGCGCTGCGGCCTGGCTGGAGCGCTGAGGCGCCCCCCGGCTGGCTCCCCCTCTTTTTTGATCGACTTCTCCCCAGTTACAGGCTGAACATTTTTTGTTCAGCCTGTATAATTCCGCGCTTGGTGTACGACTGCGGGCCTCTCCTCCTCTACGGCCCTCAGCTTCTCCCCCCTCCTCCCCCCTTGGGGGTGGAGGATATGGACTTCGGGTAGGCCTAGGATGGCATTACTCACCATAACGATAAGTCCAAGGGAGAAGATGATGAGTCTGACTAACAAACGTTTCCGGCCGGCGCTGCTATCAGCGGCCATCGCCGCGTCCGTCACTTCCATGGGAGTGTTCGCTCAGGAAGAAGGCAACACTAGCCTGGAAGAAATTACCGTTACCGGTTTCCGCAAGAGTCTGCAGGACTCCATCGACACCAAGCGCGATGCCAAGGGCGTAGTCGAGGCAATCTCTGCTGAAGATATCGGCAAACTGCCGGACTCTTCCATTGCAGAGTCTCTTTCCCGTCTGCCGGGCCTGGCTGCCCAGCGTCTGGACGGTCGCGCCAGCAGGGTGTCCATCCGCGGTTTTGGTGAAAACGAAAGTGCCACTACCTTCAATGGCCGCGAGCAGGTTTCCATTGGCGATAACCGCGGTGTGGAATTCGATCTCTACCCCTCCGAGATCATGGCCGGTGTCACCGTATACAAAACGCCGCAGGCGAGCCTGGAAGCCGAAGGTATTGCCGGCGTCATCGATATGCAGACCGTCAAGCCGCTGCAGCGCGGTGAGCGTGCCATCCAGTTCAATGCGCAGATGGAGCAGACCGGTTTTGACAAGCTGAACCCGGACGGTGAAGACCAGGGCCAGCGCGCCACCTTCTCTTATATCGACCAGTTCGCCAACGACACCGTGGGTGTGGCCTTTGCCTACAACACCATGAGCTCCCCCAGCCAGGAAGAGCGCTGGAATTCCTGGGGCTACCCGGAATTCGAAGTGGATGGCCAGAACTACTCCATCCTCGGCGGTGCCAAGCCGTTCGTGCGTTCCTCCGAGCTGAAGCGCGACAGCGCCATGCTGGTGGTTGAGCTGCAGCCCAACGAAAAACTGCACACCACTTTCGACGCGCTGTATGTGGACTTCAGCGATGAGAAGATTCTGCGCGGTATCGAAATCCCGTTTGCCTGGGGCCAGGGCGCCCTGTCTGCAGACTTCGCCGATGCCGACCCGGATTCCGGCTTCCTGACCAGCGCCAACACCGATGGCCAGCGCGTTGTAGTGCGTAACGACCTCGAAACCCGCGCTGCTGAAATGACTTCTTTTGGTGTTAACACCAAATACGATTTCACTGACAGCTTCCAGCTGGAATTCGATGCCAGCCACTCCAAGGTTGAGCGTGAAATCTGGAGCTTCGAGAGCTACTCCGGTACCGGCCGTGGCGACAGCGAAGGTGTTGCCGACAACCTGGGCTACACCTTCCGCCCGGGCAACACCGGTGCCCAGTTCTCCCACGAGCTGGACTACAGCGACTACAACCTGATTCAGCTGGGAGGCCCGCTGACCTGGGGTTGGAGTGCGGCTCTGAACGACAAGTACAACCTGGCGGGCACCCCCTACGAAAATGCCGCCCAGGATGGCTTCCTGAATGCACCGGAAATTGACGATGAGCTGACCCAGTTGAAGCTGGCGGCGACCCAGTTGGTTGAACTGGGCCCGGTCAATGAAATTTCCTACGGTATTTCCTACCGCGATCGCGAAAAAGTAAAACGCTCCCAGGGCTACTACATGACCCTGGCGAACTTCGACGGCACTGCAGAAAACAGCACCATGATCGTGCCGGAAGAGTACCGTCTGGGTAGCGTTTCCCTCGACTTTATCGGCATGGGCGACATGATTGCCTATGACGCAGCGGGCATGCTGCGCGACGGTCTCTACGACCTGACCGACGAAGCGCTGACCGGTATTCAGCACCTGACCAAGTCCTACAGCGTCAGCGAAACCGTGACCTCCGCCTTCGCCCAGGCCGGCTTCGAAAGTGAAGTGGCAGGCCTGGCGCTGACCGGTAACTTCGGCGCGCGCTATGTGTACACCGAGCAGCAGTCCCAGGGCTTCGGTGGCCAGGTTATCAATGGCCTGGTGGTTGCAGAAGAAACCGACCTGAGCCACGACTACGGCCACTTCCTGCCCAGCCTGAACATGGCACTGGCACTGACCGAAGATCAGACCCTGCGCTTCGGTGCGGCGAAAACCATTTCCCGCGCGCGCATGGACCAGATGAACGCGTCTGTGGAAATGACCTACAGCCAGACCCCGGATGCCAACGGCAACCATTGGAACATCAGCGGTGGTAACCCGCTGCTGGAGCCGAAAGAAGCGGTTGGTGTAGACCTCTCCTACGAGAACTACTTCAGCGAAGAAGGTTACTTCTCCGTGGCGCTGTTCTGGAAAGACCTGAAGCAGTGGCACTTCGACGGTAACTACGAAGTGGATCTGGCAGGTGTTGCTGATCCGGCTACCGGCGTAGTCCCGGAAAATGCCTCTGCAACGGCTTACGGCAAGATCAATGGCGGTGGCGGCACTCTGCAGGGCTACGAACTGGCGGTAACCCTGCCGTTCAACATGTTCCACGAGAGCTTGGACGGATTCGGTGTTCTGGCGAGCCACACCGGTATTTCTTCCGATGTCGAAGATCCGAACGGTAACGAGTACGAACTGCCGGGCCTGTCTGACAGCATCCAGACCATGACTGCCTACTACGACAATTACGGCTTCTCCGCTCGCGTCAGCATGCGTAAGCGCGATGAGTTCAAGGGCGACGTCTACGGCCTGGGCTTCGACACCGTACAGGTGGACGTAATGGGTGAAACCATCGTCGATGCCCAGATCGGCTACGACTTTGCCGAGTCCAACATCAACGGTCTGGAAGGTCTGTCTGTATTCCTGCAGGGCCAGAACCTCACCGATGAGCCGTTCACCACTCTGAGTGGCGACAATAGTCTCCAGGTTCGCGACTACCAGAGCTACGGCAAGACCTACTTGCTGGGCTTCAGCTACAAGCTGTAAGCGCGACTGAGTTGTCTCTGTGGCCCCTGTGATCTCGATTGCAGGGGCCTTTTTTGTTTTTATACGGGAGTTACTGGCAGGGAAAGCGAGAAGTCATTTGAGAGAAGTCCTCAACGGGGGATATTTGTGAACAATAAAAAAATAAAGAAGTTAGTCATTCTTGGCGGTGGTACCGCGGGCTGGATGACAGCCGCCCTGGTTGCCCGCAGCATGCGCGAGACCGTCGACATTACCCTGGTGGAATCGGATCAGATTGGTACCGTGGGCGTCGGCGAAGCCACTATTCCGCCGATTCAGAATTTCAATCGCGCCCTGGGCATTGATGAACAGGAGTTTCTCAAGGCGACCAGGGGCACCATCAAGCTCGGAATCCAGTTTGAAAACTGGTCGCGGCCGGGCAGTAGCTACATGCATGCCTTCGGCAATATCGGCAAGAACTTCCCGTTCTGCGATTTCCACCACTACTGGCTGCGCGCCCGTGCCAATGGCGATACCAGCAGCCTGTGGGATTACTCGCTGAATTATCAGGCGGCAATAAATAACCGCTTTGCGCCGCTGGCCAATATACCCAACACCAATCTTCCCGGTATTGCTTACGCCTATCACTTTGACGCCGGGTTATATGCACAGTACCTGCGAACGTTCTGCGAGCAGCGTGGTGTGCAGCGCATCGAGGGCAAGGTCTGCGATGTGCGTCAGAACGAAAGTAACGGGGATCTGGAGAGCCTGTTGCTGGAAAACGGACAGACCGTAAAGGGAGACCTGTTCGTAGACTGCTCCGGGTTTGTGGGGCTGCTGATCGACAAAGTGTTGTGTAGTGAGTACGAGCGCTGGGACAAATGGCTTCCCTGCGATCGCGCGATGGCGGTACCCAGCAAGTCTGCTGAGCAGCTTGTTCCCTACACGCGGTCAATTGCCCACAGCGCCGGCTGGCAGTGGCAGATTCCCCTGCAACACCGCACGGGAAACGGCATGGTGTATTCGAGTGCGCACTGGAGTGACGAGCAAGCGCGCAACGCACTGTTGGCTAACCTGCCCGGTGAGGCTCTTGCGGAAGCCCGAATCATCCCGTTCAAAACCGGGCATCGCCGCGAACAGTGGAAAAACAATGTGGTTAGCCTGGGGTTGGCAAGCGGATTCCTGGAGCCACTGGAGAGCACATCCATTCACCTGGTGCAGTCCGCGGCAAGCCGCCTGATCAAGTGTTTCCCCCACAGGGGTATTCGCCCGGAGGAGGTGGCCGAGTTCAACCGCCAGTCGCGGATAGAAATGGAGCGCATCCGGGATTTCATTATCCTGCACTACAAAGCCAACCAGCGTCGCGACAGCGACTTCTGGCGTGACTGTGAAGAGATGGCAGTGCCTGACACCTTGAATGAAAAAATCGAGTTGTTCCGCAGTACTGGCAAGGTGTTTCGGGATTACGATGACCTGTTTACTGAGGTGGCATGGCAACAGGTATTGATCGGGCAGGGCGTGCTGCCAAAGGATCACCATGTCATCGCGGAAGGGCTGAGTGACGGACAATTAAATGATCTTATGCAGAGTCTGAAAACCCTGATACAGGGCACGGTTGCCCAGTTACCTACGCACGAAGCGTATTTAGCGGGGCCTAGACGCTGAGAATTCTGGAGTGGCATATCCCCTGATATGTCACTCTATTTAGTTGGTCGATGATTGATGTTAGTTCGTTAACCAGGAAGTCGACATAGATATCGTCTTGCCTGTAGAGGAGGGGCGAACTGATCTGAGAGGGGATATTTGTCACTTATGGCAGGTTCGCGCTAGTGGCGTCGGTCTGTGTGTTAGTCACGCTTTTATATATCTCTACCTGTATATACCTCTACCTCTATCTACATCCATCTATACGCGTCTCAAAGTTTCAATTTAATACTCTGTATATCCCATCATGGGCTGTATTCCTCTCGATATTGGCGATATATTTTTAAACCTATGTTGCCGGTTTATATTGCTCACTAGATATGTATCCCATGTGAACCTAAATATCGAATAATTAAAAGCTTTGGATGGCCTATGAAAAGGAATTCTCTACCCGGGTGCAAGCTGCTTGCACTTGCCATACTTACCTTCAATCTGGCTGCTTGTGGGGGCGGCGGTGGCGGTGGTTCCGAGGCCCCGACGCCTTCGCCTCAACCCACACCTCAATCGACACCCCAGCCGACGCCTGACCCTGAGCCAACCCCGGATGCGAGTGGTGTGATTGTCGACAGCCCCATCGCGAATCTTCACTATCTGACAACGTCCGGCATCGAAGGTACTACCGATAGCAGCGGGGCCTTCCAGTATGTCACTAGTGACAATATCGTTTTCTCGCTGGGTTCGCTCCAGTTCCCGGCAATCCCCGCCGCAAGTGCGGTCACTCCGCTCGAGTTATTTGCAGTAAAAGATATTCGAGATCCCAGGGTGGTGAATTTTATTCGCCTGGTACAAAGCCTGGATAGTGACGGTGATATCGATGAGCGTATCCAGCTGCGCGAAAATACAGCGGAAGTCATCAATTCATCGGGTCTTTCACTGGAGCATTTCAATCAGGACCCATTGATTTTTGAGACCAGTAATGAAATTACTGCGGTTCTTTCTGGGGCAGGGCTCGGCCAACTGGTTGACCTCGAAAGTGCAGTTACGCACTTCTCTGCCACCATGCAGAACTCAACCGATATCGATTCCGACCTCGATGGAACATCCAATGCAGACGATACCGATGACGACAATGACGGTATTGAAGATGCACATGATGCACAGCCCTACGACCAGGAAATAGGTGGGGATGCAGACCTGGATGGTGTCGACAACATTGAAGACGCCGACGACGACAATGACGGTGTCTTGGATTCTGAAGATGCGTTTCCCTATGACGCATCCGAGCAGCTGGATTCAGATGGTGACGGTGTTGGAAACAATGTTGATTCCGATGATGACAATGATGGGGTTGCCGATGGGCGGGACTCAGCCCCATTGGACCCGGAAGTTTCCGGTGATTTCGATGATGATGGTATCGACGATCTTCACGATTCGGATGATGACAACGATGGTGCGCAGGACGCGGTAGATGCTTTTCCCTACGACGAGACCGAGCAGCATGACACCGATGATGATGGTATTGGTGATAACGCTGACCCGGACGATGATAACGATGGTGTCGAGGATCAATATGACCAATATCCAAAAAGTGATCTGGCCAGCGGCGATCTCGATGGTGATGGTGAAGATAACATCGCCGACAGTGATGACGATGGAGATGGCGTAGAAGATACGGAAGATGCCTTCCCGTTCGACGCTGCAGAAACAGAAGACTGGGATGCAGACGGTATTGGTGATAACGGTGATCCGGATGATGATAACGACGGTGTTGTGGACCTGTACGATGCTTCACCGAACGACCCGGAACACAGCGGAGATTATGACAGCGATGGGTTAGACAGCATTGTTGACCCGGATGACGACAACGATGGTATTGAGGACGAGTCTGATCAGTTTCCGTTTGATGAGACGGAAAGTCGAGATTTTGATGGGGATGGCATAGGTAACAATGCCGACCCGGATGATGACAATGACGGTACTCCGGATTTTCTCGATGAGGCTCCTTTGGATCCACAGGTGACCGGTGACACCGACGGCGATGGCATTGATAACCTGTTCGACCCCGATGATGATAACGATGGTTATGTGGATAGCCAGGACAGCTTTCCACACGATGCCAGTGAGCATCGGGATTTTGATGGTGACACCATCGGTGATAATGCAGATGTTGATGATGACAACGACAACCTGCTGGACACCGAAGACAGGTTAAGTATCGTCGGCAACAAATCGGTTTACCTGCAGGAAGAGCCGATTGTATTGAAGGTCGAGGGATTTGATCCAAATTTTGAAAAGGCCCTGGATGAAGACGGCTGGCATGTTCAGTTTAATACTTATGATGTAAATAAGCCGGAGCGGGCTTTGTCAGAGTACTTTGCTGAGGGTGTGTACAACGCGAACTATGATTTGAGTACGGGTACTTGGAGGATTGAGTACTGGGCTCCACGTGTTCCAGGCAGCTACAAAACTGAAGTTGTTTTGTATTGCTCTATGTCACCAAGTTACTGCGAAGATACCTTTCCCTATCTGCAGGTAGAGCAGTTTATCTATTTTGAATCGACCTGTGAGGAACCGCCCTGTACTTATGAACTGGATGCTCCAACAGGTAGCTATGTAACCAACACCTACGAGCATTCTTCTGCGCCAAATTTCACTCAGAGAGCAAATGGCGAGCTGGTGGCTGTGTATAACGAGCTGGAAAATACCTATCTTGTTCATTCTGTGGATCAGGGTGCGACCTGGAGCGCTGTAGCGGTAGTACCTGAGAAGATCTCTGAAAATGCTGCCTTGATTGAAAATAGTGCGGGAAATTTATTGCTGCTGGGTCGATGTAGTTATAGAGAGCTTTGTATATATGAGACGAAAGATGGTAGTAGCTGGCTGAAGACAGAATTAACTGGCCTAACCAACTTTGCCGGCTGCGATCAGGATAGCTGTGATATTTATGACATACAGCTTGATTCAATGATCGAGAGTCTTGGGGGGCGGTATGTTGTCAGTTACTCAGTGCATGATTCGAGCAGTGCGGAAAGTCGATCGAAAGTGTATGTAACAACGAGCGGAGACTTTCAGAGTTGGACGGATCCCGTCCTGGTATCGGAAGGGGATGATCACAACATTGCCTCGCAGCTGATGCAGTCCAGCGATGAAAGTTACTATCTCAGCTATATTTCCTACTCGTCTGGCGGGGTGGTTGTGGCTGAATCCACGGACTTGCTCTCTTGGAATAATCGTTATTCCCTGGGCAGCTATGGTGGCTACAGCTATTCATTTCTCGTCGAGGTATCAGGGTTCAAACACCTTTTCTTCTCAAGTTGGGATGGGCTTTACCACAGCGAGCTATCGGCAGCGGGCTTCTCTGCCATCACCACGATTGCTGACGATATAAAATACCCCGGTGCAATGTTACTGCTCCAGAGTGGAAACATCGGATTGATCTATGACAAGGATCTGAACAACCAGCATGATGTTTTCTATCATGAGTTGGCTGTGCCAGACCTTTAGGAGTGAAAGGCGGACGCAAAAAAGGGGCTGATTTTCAGCCCCTTTTCTTTTCTTAAGCGGTATCGGTTTTAGTGCGCGGTGGTGGTAAAGGCGTTACACACCATTACATCCGTTTCCACAGAGCCGATGACCCGCTCGGCGGTATTGCCGCGCAGCAGTGAGCCGGTTTCTCCGTACTGGTTCAGGGTGCCCATCACCACCACATCGGCGTCGATCTCCTTGGCGATCTCGGCCACCACTTCGTTGGTGTAGCCCTGCTTAACGTGAATGCGGTCGGTGGGTACGCCGGTTTTTTGCGCCAGCTTGGCCAGGGCGCCGCGATCGGGATACAGCATGGAATCCAGGAAGGCATTCACCAGATGCAGCTCGGCACCGTAGACTTCGGCGATATAGCCTGCACGCTCGGTAATCTGGCGGTTGAGCTGGCGCTGCTGGGTGGTCTGGGCCTGGTAGTTGACGGTGGCCAGTACCACTTTGCGGCGGTCCTTGGCACCGGGGCGAATCAGTACCACTGGGCACTTGGCGTGCTTCAGTACCTGCCACTTGGACTCGGCAAAGGTAAAGCGGCGGCTGCTGGTACGCGCGTGCACCGGCAGGTAGATCATTTCCGCGTTGTAGCGCTTGGATTCCTGAATAATCGCGCCCTGCCAGTCACTGGACCAGCAGACGTTGATTTCAAACTCCACGCCGGCTTCTTCGATGGGCTTGCGGATCTGGTCGCGGAACCAGAACTCGTCGCGGAACAGGTGGTCGTTCACCGCGCGGGTGTCGACGGCTTCGCCATCCACGGCGACGAATACCGCGAGTTTGGGTTGTGGATTGCGCTCGCGGGCGGTGGCCAGGGCGCGCTCCAGCGCTACGTGGCGATCATCGTTGGGGTCTACTACCACGAATACGATGGGTTTTTCCTGCATGTTCACTCCTTCAAATTTGGAAATCTGGTCCCTAAGTTCTCTCATATAAGAGTCTCTCATTGAGAGTTCTCTCCGCATGCCACGTATCAGCGGACGTGAGCGGATGCCACCCTTTGTTCTGAATGCCTGAAATCGGCTTGTGGGTGGCCCCATGACTGGGAGGTCAAGCCTATCACCGGCCGCTGCTTTTTTCATCTACGCCCCACCCCGGGAGGATGAAAAGTTGGGGCCGGCGGGTACATTAGGCTGCAGTGATGACCGTTCGATAACGACCGAGAGAAGATAATGAGAAAAATGACCGGTTTGGCAGCCCTGATTTCCGCAGCGGCACTGACCATCACCGCCTGTTCCGACAGCGAGTCTGTTTCTGCAGCTGGCGCCCGGGAGAATACTCAGGCGGCCGCATCATCGCCGGAAATGGCGGCATCGGCATTGACCCAGGTCAAGCCGGGCGCGGTGGATCCTTTCTGGAACAATGCCACCATTTATTTCATGCTCCCTGACCGTTTCTACAACGGCAACCCGGACAATGACCTGTCCTACGGCCGCAAAAATGATGCAGCGTATATGCGCGGCTTCCTCGGTGGCGACCTGCGCGGCGTTATCCAGAAGCTCGAAGAAGGCTACTTCACCGACCTGGGGGTAGACGCCCTCTGGATGTCACCGGTGGTGGAAAACGTGCACGGCTTTGATGAAGGCGACAAGCGCACTTATGCCTTCCACGGCTACTGGCCAAAAGACTGGACCGCGGTGGATGCCAACTTCGGCAGCGAAGCGGATCTTGCAGAACTGATCGAGGTTGCACGCAGCAAAGGTGTGCGCATCCTGCTCGACGTCATCATCAACCACACAGGCCCGGTCACCAGTGAAGATCCACTGTGGCCAGCAGACTGGGTGCGTACCAATCCCCAGTGCGACTGGAGCAGTTTTGCCCAGAATGTCGAATGTGCCCTGACCGACAACCTGCCCGACATTCTCACCGAGAGCGAGAAACCTGTTGAGCTGCCAGCGCAGCTGACCGAGAAATGGCAGCGTGAAGGACGTCTGGACCAGGAAGTGGCAGAGCTGGATGCCTTCTTTGCCCGCACCGGCTATCCGCGCGCGCCGAAATACTACATCGTCAAATGGCTTACCGACTGGGTACGGGAGTACGGTGTGGATGGCTTCCGTGTGGATACCGTAAAACATGTTGAACCGGAAATCTGGGCGGTACTGAAAAAAGAAGCCAGCCTGGCGCTGGCAGAGTGGAAAGCCAAGCACCCGCAGAAGAAACTCGACGACCGCGAATTTTTTATGGTGGGTGAGGTATACCACTACGGTGTGAACAATTTCGCCAATAGCGATGGTCGCCTTTATGACTACGGCGATCGCAAGGTGGATTTCTTCAACTACGGTTTCGATAGCCTGATCAATATGGGCTTCGCGGCCCACGCCGGCCAGGATATGGAAAGTATCTTCAGTGAGTACTCCAGTATTCTCCACGGCGGTGCCCTGGAAGGCGTTTCGGTTCTGAATTACCTGGGCTCTCACGACGACCACGGTTCCTTCGATCGCGAACGCAAACAGGTCAAGAGTGCCGCACTGAAACTGATGCTGGCACCCGGTGCCGCGCAGATCTACTACGGGGATGAAATTGCCCGCCCGATGATTGATGAACAGGCCTACGGGGACGCGTCCATGCGTGTGCCCATGGACTGGAGCAGCATCGAACAGGCGAAAACCCGTGAAATTCTGAGTCACTGGCAAATGCTGGGACAGTTCCGCCAGTCGCACCTCGCCGTGGGTGCCGGTGTGCACCAGAAATTGAGTGAAGCGCCGTATATATTCTCGCGCTCGCTGGATGAAGACCGGGTAATGGTTGCGCTGGATATGCCGGCCGGTGAAAAAACCGTGAATGCCGGTGATGTCTTCGCCGAGGGTGCGCTGGTGAAGGATTACTACTCCGGTGCTGAATCCCGGGTTGAGAATGGCACCCTTCGGTTCGATACGAAGTTTGATACCCTGCTGCTGGGTACTAAAGATGCGCAACAGGTGAGTGCCCGTTAAACCGTTTTGAAAAATTATTGATCCGACCCCAGGCGTGATCGGTTCGATACTTGAGCAGCAGATGGCTGCGTGTGACCCCAACTTCTCTTTCTCGTCGAAAGACTTGCCGGTATCGGAAACCCCGATACCGGCTTTTTTTTGCCTGCCATTTCTTCCTGCCATTTTTTTCTACGATTTTTTCTTAAAAGTTTCGCTTGCTACCGTGCTGAACGCTGAGTTTTGTATGGCGCGGTGAAGTACTACGCCCTGGGGGAGGGGGAGGTAATACCCGGTAAACAGCGTAGGTTTAAGTTGTGCCGAAAAGCAGTTAGCGCACTCACCGCGCTGAGAGGTCGTCAGCGAATAAATAAAAAAGCCGCCCACGAAAAGAGGGACGGTTGTCCGGATAAAAATAACGCCCGGAGCATAGCGATGATTTCTGTATCCCCCATGGCCGGAGTGCCGTACTCCGTTGCTACACTTTGCCTGCGCCTTTTATTGGCACTGGTATTCCTGTTACCCCTGAGCGCCAGTGCGCAGAACTGGGGCGAGGCCTGGTTCCGCGGTACTCCAAACGATTGGGGTTCTACGGCGATGACCTACGACGCCAGCACCGGCGTCTGGGTCACCGAACAGACCTTTGATAACACCAATCCGCGCTTCAAAATCAGCCACTACCAGAACTGGGATGAAGCCTATCCGGCCAATGATTACCTGCTGGAAAATGGTCACTACCGCATCACCTTTGATGATGCGAGCAAGGCCATCACGGTCACGGAAATTGTCGAGCCACCGCCCGAAGGCACCTCAACCAGTATCTGCTTCGACAACCCCCCAAATTATGCGGCCCCGTATATTTACTTCTGGAACCCAACCCCTGCCGGCAGTGTGAACAACTTTCCCGGCTGGCCGGGTGTGGCGATGACAGAGTCCGCGGGAAACTACTGCTATGACTTCGCCACGCATTTGAATAACGGCGTTATGCCGGATTCGCTCAATGTCATCTTCAATGACAATGGTGGCGCGCAGACGGCGGACCTGCTGTACAGCGGTGATCCCTGCTACATCGATAATCAGTGGCAGCCGGCGGCGGTGTGTGGGTTGGATGAAGAAACGGATGAAGATCTTCCTCCGAGCACACGGCCACTGTTGGCACAGCCGCTGAATTTCCCGATTAGCGGCAATGTATCCGGCGGCAACTACCGTTTCGAGGTGGCCTACCCGAACCTGCAGGGCCAGTTTATGTCCCCGGTCATGGTGATTCCGGATGGCATCAACGACCTGCTGTATGTGGTGGATAAAACCGGCAGCATTTTTGTATTTCCCAATCGCGAGGATGTGGCGCCGGGGGAAATCCGCGAGCTGTTGAATATCAGTGGTGAGGTACGCAATTACCACGAGCAGGGGCTGTTGAGCATGGCCTTTGATCCGGGCTACGCCAGCAACGGCCACATTTACATCTATTACATTCACGGTAGCGACGACAACGAGCGTGCGCCCGATGGCAGTTATGGCGACGGGGTTCTCGAGCGCTGGACCGTGGATAACCCGAACGATCCGGTTCAGGTATTGGTCTCCTCGCGCAGAGAAATCCTGCGGGTACCCCAGCGTGGCCCGGATCACAAGGGTGGCATGATGCAGTTCCACCCGGAAGACAACTACCTGTACCTGGGTATCGGCGACGGCGCCTACGGCCACAGCGCCACCATGAGTTATCCGGAAGACCCGCGCACCAACAATGGCGCTCAGGAAACCGACAACCTGCTGGGCAGCTTTATCCGTATCAAACCGGTGGAGCAGGCGGTCAGCGGTAAGTATTACGAAATCCCGGCAGACAACCCGTTTGTCGGCGTGCCCGGTTTCCGCGAAGAAATCTGGTCCTACGGCCACCGCAATCCCTGGCGCTGGAGCTTCGATACCGAAGCGCCCTATACCCTGTGGGAAACCGAAGTGGGCCAGGCCGGGTTCGAAGAAGTGAACCTGATCGAAAAGGGTAACAACTACGGCTGGCCCGTGTGCGAAGGCACTAACAACCGCGGTGACCTTGGCGGTGACCCCGGTAAAAATTGCAGTACCGATTTCGAACCGCCGCGGGATGGCTACGCGCACCCCACCGGTTTTTCCATCATCGGCGGTGTGGTGTATCGCGGCGATGCGTTGCCGGGACTGAGTGGCCACTTTGTTTTCGGTGATTACGTTACCAAGCGTATCTGGTCGATTGTGGATGGCGAAGCCAAGGAGTTAATCAGTGAAGCCTTCCCGGAAAATATCGCTTCGTTCGGCACCGACCTGAGCGGCGATACTCTGCTCGTCGCTACCTACGGTGTGGAGTACGGCGGTCAGTCGACCATTTACAAAGTGGTGGACGACGATGCGGAAGCGGCGGTGATCCCGGCCAAACTCTCCGAGACCGGATTGTTCGCCGACCTGCAAACCCTTGAGCCAGTTGCAGGTGTGCTGGAGTACAGCCTCAATACTCAGGGCTGGTTCGACGGTGCGGAACTGCGACACTTTATCGCGGTGCCCAACAACGAACAGATCGAATTTGATGAGACCAATAAATGGGATCTGCCGATCGGCACAGTGCTGGTAAAACACCAGAGCATCGCCACCGCAGGCAATCCGCAACAACCGTTTACCACGTCCGTACTGTTCCGCCAGGACACTGGCAAGTGGCAGGCGGCCAACTATTACTGGAACAGCGCCGGTACCGACGCTGACCTGGTGACCGAAACCCTCACCGTGATGGACGGCGGCATTGAAAACCGTCAGCGGGCCGTGCAGTCAGCCGCCGACTGTGGTTCCTGCCATATAGGAAGTGGCAGTCGCGAGCCCCTGGCGGTGCACACCCGGCAACTGAACCGGCAATTCCAGTACGGCGAGAGCGAAACCTCGGTTGCCAATCAGCTGGACGTGTTTAATACCATTGCGCTGCTGTCCGAGGACATCGGCAGTTCCGATAACCACGACAAATTTGTCGATGCGGCGGACACCGGTGCGGATCTCGACGAGCGCGCGCGCACTTACCTCGAAACCAACTGTTCCCACTGTCACGCAAGCGGCTTTATGGATCTGCGCTACGACACCCCACTCGGGGATATGCGTCTTGTCAATGTGGAAACCACCGGTGGCGCCGCCCGTTTGCGTCCCTTCGATCACGCCAGCAGCCTGGTGTATATCTACCAGACCACCGACAACAACCGCATGCCGAAGGGCACCCGTTATACCAACCCAGTGGCAGAAGCGCTGTTCCGTGAATGGATCGACGGCACCGGTTTACAACAGGTAGGTATTCAGCTGGATGCCGGCAGTGACCGTCTGAACGGCGGCGATGCAATGACGGTGGAGGTGTACTCCCTGTACGACAACGGCTTTACCGCGCCGGTACCTAATGCGCCCAGCGTCAGCTCCAGCAACAGCAATGTGCTTGCGGTGGAGTCGGTAGGCAGTGATGACTTTGTGCTGCGCGCCGGCAATACCGGTACCGCTATTGTCACTGTGCAGCAGGGGGGCTTCAGTGCCCAGCTGACCATTGCGGTGACCTCCATCGATACCGCTATTACCGGACTGGAAATCGCTCCCAAAGGACAATCACTGGAAAGCAGTCGCCAGCTGGTTGCGGTGGGGCTTCGCGCCGATGGCACCCGGAAAAATATTTTTGGGCAGGTCAGCTGGTCGGTTGCCAGCGGCCCCGCCAGTGTTGATCAGACTGGCCTGGTTACCCGCACGGGAACAGGTGCCGTTACGGTGGAAGCGAGCCTCGGTGAATTCACCGCGTCGCTCACTCTGGCGGAAGGTTTCGATGGCATCCGCCTGCGTTTCGACAACCCGGATAACTGGGAGCAGGTTTATGTACACCTGTGGGTAACCGTGGACGGCCAGGATCAGCCGTTGACCCAGTGGCCGGGGCTGTTGATGAATGGGCCCGATGCCGACGGCTGGTGGACACACTCGGTGGAACAGGAAGATCTGCACAACGGCCAGATCAACCTGGTGTTCAACAATGGCAATGGTGAGCAGACCGGAGACCAGCGGAATATCGACGAGTCTTCCAGCTTTGTCGGTGGCGCCTGGGAACCCTGGACACCGGACGGCCCAGTTGGCGGCGACACTTCGCGGGTTTCCGTGATCGGCGGTACCACTGCCGACGGCGGGCGCGACTACTCCATCGGCAGTGTGATTACCGTCAACGCCGATGACGCGCCGCTGGGCACTGTGTTTGGTGGCTGGAGCGGCGATGCTTCGCCCTATATCGTCAGCGATCCGTCGCTGCCGCAGGTGCAGCTGCTGATCCCGCAACACGACCTTTCCCTGGTGGCACTCTTCCCCAGTGCAACCAATGAATACGAGACGGGGCAGAACTTTTACGCGGCCCAGTGCGCGAGCTGCCACGGTGACCAGGGTCAGGGCGCGGTTGCCCTGGCACTGGCGGGCAAGGGTGCCAACTGGCAGCTCGGGGACCTTACCCAGTACATCGAAGACTTCATGCCCATGGACGCCGCCGCCAGCTGTACCGGCAATGAGGCGGGTGCCTGTGCCTATGAAGTGGCGAGACTGATCGTGGATGAGGCCTGGAGCAGCGGCAACTGTAGTGGCAGCGACTGCGATGGCAGCAACCTGGATCAGCGCAACCTGCGCCTGCTCACCCGCGAGGAATACCTCAACAGTGTGCGGGATATTTTCGGAATCGATTTCGATAGCTCGTTGATGAACCCGGTTCCTGCCGACGGGCGCTACCGCAACTTCGACACCGCGTCTTACCTTTCCGCGGGTAACGATCGGACCCTGGGTTATGAGATGGTGGCCGAGCAGGTGGCGGAACTCGCCATCGGGCAAACCGGTTTCATGAATCTGGTGAGCGGTTGTGGCGATGTGCAGTGTGTGGTGGATACCCTCGGCTTCCGCCTGTTCCGTCGTCCGCTGCAGAGTGCAGAGATTTCCCGCTACGCCGGACTCTACAGCAGCGACGACGACGGCCGCCTGGCTTTACAGGCAATGCTGATGTCGCCGCACTTTATGTATCGCTCCGAACTGGGTGTGCTGGACAGCGAGAGCGGACTCTACCGGCTCGATAACTACGAAGTAGCGACACTACTGTCGTATACCTTCTGGGCCACTACACCGGACGACACTCTGCTATTGGCCGCGACCGAGCAGAACTTCGATGTGGCTGCGCAGGTGGATCGCCTGTTGGCGGACCCCCGTGCGGAACGCGGTCTGCGTCGGTTTATCAGTGGCTGGCTGATCAACAATCAGTATCCCTTCCCGGCAATCACCGATACCAACCTGGTGGCGGCTTTCAAGGAAGAAACCGTGGGCTTTGTGCTGGAGAACATTCGCACCAATGCCGCCTTTGGTGAACTGCTTTCTGCCAATTACACCTGGGCCAACGGTGATCTCGCAGCACATTACGATCTGGATACCAGCGGCAGTGACTGGGCCATGCGTACTTTCCCGTCCGGCGATCCGCGCAGCGGCAGCGGCCTGCTGGGCCATGGCAGCTTCCTCGCTTCCCGTACCAGTACCGTGAACCCGGCGCCGATCAAACGCGGTGTCTATGTGCGTGAAGTACTCATGTGTCAGGAGTTCCCGCCGCCGGCCGCCGCGGACTTCAACGTGGTGTTTGAGGATACCGACAGCAACCGCGAAGCTACCGCCCGTCATACCTCCGATCCCGCCTGTGCCGCCTGTCACCAGTTTATCGATGGTGTCGGTTTTGGCTTCGAGCGCTTTGGCAGCGATGCCCTGTATCGCACCATCGAGACCATCGGTACCGGTGAACAGCGGGAGATCGATGACAGCGGCAGTATCAAGAGCCTGTATACGCCGGCCACGGTAATGGATCCCACCAGCCCCAGTTACGATTTTTATTCGGTGCCGGAACTGGCCGGCTTGATCGCTGGCAGTGACCAGGGTGAGGCTTGTTTTGCCCGGCAGTTCTACCGCTACGTGGTCGGCCGCGAAGAGGGCGCCAGTGACGATGTGATCATTCACTCCACCAGTGAAGACCTGCGCAATGGCGGCGGTATGCGCGACATGCTGCGGACGCTCGTTTTGTCCGATGCTTTCACCCTGCGCCGTTAGGAGATAACAATAATGAAATTCTTCAATAAATTTGGTTTCACCTCAGTCAATGAATCCACCCGCCAGTCGCGCAGAAAATTTCTGCGCAATCTGGCGCAAGCGGGAATGCTGTTGCCGCTTGCAGGCAGCATGCTCGGCCAGCGCGTATTCGCCCAGAGCGGTGGCGCGCAGCGGGTGCTGTTTCTTTACTATCCAAACGGTGTTGTGCCTTACAACTGGCTGCCTAACCAGGGGCCGGGCAGCATCAGTGGCAGCCAGGAATTGAGCTTTGGTTTAGGGCCGCTGTCGTCCTGGCACAATCGCTTGATTGTGCTGCAGAACCTCACCCTGGATATTGGTGATGGTGCCGGCGCTCACTACAACGATATGCGCGGGATTCTTACCGGTAACAATGGCATCAGTTATGGCAGTGCCAGTATCGACCATTTGATTGCCGAGCAGCTGGGCAATGAAGGTGTATTGAGCCTCGGCGTGCGCACCGGTAACCGCTCCGACATCATGATTTCCAAACCGCGTAACGTGGATTCCGCGGAGCGACCAATTCCAAACAATGATCCGGCAGATGCCGCACAAAAACTGGCGGTAGGCATTTCGGGTGGAGGGACTGGCGGCAGTGCTGACCCGGATAAGCAGGCTTACTACGAGGCCATTCTGAATGATTTCGATAGCCTGGCAGACGTCACTCTGGAAAACGCGCAGCGGGATAAACTCACTCTCCACGAAAATGCGCTGAAACGGCTGCGGGATCTCGCTGGTAATCAGGTGGGTGAGTGCAGTTTCAATACCAACGTAATGACGGATCCTTATTACGCATCCTCCAGTCCGCTATCGCCCACCGAGTGGCAAATGTTCCCGCATCTGGCGAGGGCGCAGGTGGACAATATTGTCGGTGCCTTTTCCTGCGGTTTGCACCGCGTCGCCACCCTGCAGCTTTCCAAGGGCGATGAAAACGGCAATCTGGTGAATTACTCCTACGACGAATGCTGGCAGATGGCGCAGGACGCAATCAACCAGGGTATTCAGCACAACAGTACAAGTGGCACGGTCGGTTCCATTACCCGTTGGTACAACGAATTCGCCAGTCACAGCGCCTCCCACCGCCCCGGCGATGTACCCCATACCGCGCAAGTGCGCTGGTATCACTCACTACTCGCCTACACCCTGCAGCAGTTGGAAAACAAAGGCTTACTGGACGATACCCTGGTGGTGATGTTTTCCGAAGTGGGCGACGGCTCCAAACACGGTGGTGCTGCCGGTGCCGTCACCCTCGCTGGAGGCGCCGGTGGTGCGCTGCAAATGGGCCGCATCATCAATTGCGGGGACGGCATCAACAACAGTCAGCGTATTTATGGCACCCACCAACTGTTCGGGGATGTGGCGCGGTATCTGGGGGTAAACAGTTTGCCGGAAAGTCACTGGTCGGGCGGAGCCGTCTAAGCGGAGTAGGGCAACAATGGTCGTAAAGCAGTATTCGTTAGTGGCACTTGTACCTCTGTTGGCGCTGGCAGTATTCGTTGCAGGCTGTGGCGGCGGTGGTGGCGCTGCTGGTGGAAACACCGGTGCACCACCGTCGTCCCAGCCCGCACCTCAACCCGAATCTCAACCCGAATCCCAGCCCGAGCCGCTACCGGAGATTGCCGTCGATCCATACTGGCGCAATGCGAGTATCTATTTCCTGTTGCCGGATCGTTTCAACAACGGGGACACCGCCAATGATCTGGCTTACACACGGCAGGCGGATGGCGCACCGCTGCGCGGATACCTCGGCGGTGATCTGCGCGGCGTGATCAACAAACTGAACGAGGGCTATTTTTCCGCGCTCGGCATCGACGCTATATGGATGTCACCGGTGGTGGAAAATATCCATGGGTACATGGAGGCTTCCGGTCGCACCTATGCCTACCACGGCTACTGGCCGAAAGACTGGACTGCGCTGGATGCCAATTTCGGCAGCGAGGCGGACCTGAAGGAGTTGATCGACACCGCCCACGGCCAGGGCATTCGCGTGTTGCTGGATGTTATTGCCAATCACACCGGACCTGAGACCGCCCAGGACCCGCTGTGGCCACCGGAGTGGGTGCGCACCGCGCCGGTGTGTGACTGGTCGGGATTTACCGGTAATGTCACCTGTACCCTGACTGACCACCTGCCAGACATTCGCACAGAGAGTGATGATGCCGTCGAGTTACCGCCGTTCCTACAGGAAAAGTGGCGGCAGGAAGGAAGGCTGGACCAGGAAACCGCCGAGCTGGATACCTTTTTTGCTCGCACCGCTCACCCGCGCGCACCGCGCTACTATCTCCTGAAATGGCTTACCGACTGGGTGCGGGAATATGGTGTGGATGGATTTCGTGTGGACACCGCCAAGCATGTAGAGCCGGAGTTCTGGGCAGAGTTGAAACTGGAGGCGGGCGAAGCACTGTCGCAGTGGAAACAACAGAACCCGGACAAGAAAATCGACGATAAGCCATTTTTTATGCTCGGCGAAGTGTACGGGTTCGGAGTGGACAACTTCTGGAACAGCGACGGACGTCAGTTCGACTTCGGTGATCGCAAGGTGGACTTTTATCAGTACGGTTTCGATAGTCTGATCAATATGGGGTTTGTGCACCAGACGGAGCAGCCCCCTGCGGATTTATTTCAGCAGTACGCAGACGATCTCGTTGCGGGAAGTCTCAAGGGCGCAGGGGTACTGAATTACATCAGCTCCCACGATGATCTGGAAAGCTTCGACCGCGACCGCAGTCGTACCTTTGAGTCCGCCACCAAACTGGTTTTGGCCCCCGGTGCTGTGCAGATCTATTACGGGGATGAGATCGGCCGTCTATTGACCGACGCAACGGCGATCTACGACGCGCAATTGCGTTCACCGATGAACTGGCAATATCTGGCCAATCCTGATGTACAGCAGCTGCTGGCGCACTGGCAGAAGCTGTTGCAGTTCCGCCGCGGACATCCATCCGTCGGCGCCGGCGCGCATCGGGTTCACCAATCGACGCCTCTGGTGTTTTCCCGCACTTTGGGAGACGACATGGTGCTGGTCGCACTGGACAATCCCGTTGGCGAGAAATTGATTCCCGTATTCGGCATTTTTGCCGAGGGTAGCGCCGTACGTGACGCCTATTCTGGTAATACCGCTACGGTGGAAAATGGCGCGATCACACTGGATACCGAATACGAACTGGTGCTGCTGGAAGCATCGGAGTAGACGGTGGCTGGTTGAACGGCCCGGTTGACGGTAGATTTCCCTTGTTCTCTATCCCCCTTCCTCTGTCTCTTACCACATGCGCAATAGTATCGGCGCCTTGTTCTATTCTTTCTGCTACGAGCACCTAAAGTGCCCGCCGACCTCTGGCTGTGCTCGCTAACGAACAAGGAATAGTGGAATGAAATTACGAGCGCCGCTATGGATGCTGGCAATGCTGCCGGGTGTTTCCGCGCTGGCGGGTGAAAACCTGGTTGACCGGGTTTTCGATCCCTATGTTGAGTATCAGGAAAAAGAACTCGAATGGCGTGCGGTGCGCACCGGGGATAGTGATGAAGAAGAGCTGGACGGGTTTTGGCAACACCATTTCAGTGCCGGCTACGGTTTTTCCGAGCATTGGTTTGGTGAAATTTATGCCATTGGGGAAAAAGCCCCGGGCGAGAATTTCGAGATAGAGGCGGCGGAACTGGAAGCCAAGTGGCAGCTCACCGAGGAAGGTGAGCACGCCGCTGACTGGGGGATGCTGTTCGAGCTGGAGCGTATTTTTCCGGAAAACCAGTGGGAGGCGGCGGCGACGGTACTTGTCGCCAAAGAGTGGGGCCGCTGGACCGGTACTGCAAATGTCGGGGTTGTTTACGAGTGGGGCGATGAAACAGAAGGCTTTCAGGGCGAGTTCCGCGCACAGGCTCGCTACCGCTACTGCGCGGAGTTTCAACCGGCAATCGAACTCTATGGGGCGGAAGACCTGCTGGGCATAGGCCCTGTTGCCGTAGGTAATTGGCACCTGGGCGAGGAGCGGAAGCTGCACTGGGAACTAGGACTGATCCTGGGTATTACCGATGAGAGCCCGGACCAGTCGCTGCGCTTACGTCTGGAGTACGAATTTTTTTAAACATCCGCTATCCCGGTGGCTGGATGCACCGGGATAGGCGAGATAGTGGGTATAGTCGGTATAGTGGGATTTTCCGGACCAGCGGGGTTATTCGCTGGGCAGTTGTTGCAGGCTGGCTTTCAGCTCACGCAGTTTCTCTTTCACCCGTGCGGCGTTGTCCGGTCCGATGCGAATCATCAGTTTGTGCAGGCCCGGCATTTTCTCCAGCTTCTCATCTTCAAACTTGTAGTACACCGTCGGGCGCACCAGTTTGATCGGGCCCTCGATTTCCGGTGCGGCCAGGGCCTGGTCGATGGCGGCCAATACGGCGGCGTGGAAGTTCTTGTTTTTCAAGCCCAGTTCACCGTAGGCCTGCTTCAGGCGCGGGTACCAGAACTGGTAGAGGTTGACCGCGGTGTTGGTATCCACCATGGCAAACAGGCGAACCGGCTGGTCGTAGCGCTGGTAGTTTTCCTGGGAGAGGACGTAAACTTTCTGGCCGTCGCTGCGGGTTTCCAGGTCTTTGACCGCGATACCGCCTTTCAAATTTTCGAAGGGGCGGTTCTTGTGCATCAGGTCGCCCTTGGTGGCGGTGTTTACCGCGGCGACCCATTTGCGCACCACTTCATCGGGCACAATCCATTGCGCCAGAGCGCCGTCTGCAGATAAAGAGATGATGTCTTTGCGAGCTTCACTGTCGCTGTCGTTGAGGGCCGGCAGTGTGCGTGGGGGTTCTACCGGTGGGGCAGGCTCAGGGGCCGGTGCAATTTCCGGTTCCGATGGTTGCTCCAGGTCGACACCTGCGTCGGTTTCAGGCGCCGGTTCGACCACGGGCGCGGGGAGTTCGGGTTTGGGGGCTTCCCGCACGGCAAACCAGTAGATGCCAAATACCACCGCCGCTGCAATCAGCAGCGCGATCAACCAATCCTTAACTCCGCCCATTTGCCTTCTCCTCCCGTTGATCCCATCGGTCTAAAAATCAGTGTAATCCACTGACTGTGAAGTCTACGACAGTATCAGTTGGCGAAGGTTTCGGATACAGCGCTTTCGCCGCGGGGCGAAAGCGCTGGGTCTGGCAGGATGACTTAATCGGTGAGTTTCAGCACCTGCCCGGAGAGCGCGGCCAGTTCCAGCCGGACGCTGGCATTCAGGTCGTCGCCGACCACCAGCTCGGCGGCGCCCGCCTGCAACTGGTTTGTGAGGACATACTTACCCGGGCTCAGCTGCCACTGTGCAATCAGGTCAGCGGGAAGCTTGAGGGTAACGGGGTTGTCGCTCTCGCCGAAGTTGGCGGTCACCAGCAGACGCTCCTGGTCAGTCCAGCGGGCGAAGCTGAAAAGTTTGTCGCTGTAGTGATCGCCGTGGGTGCGGTTGTAGCTGTGCAGGTCGCGATACTCGCCGGTAAGCGCACTGCTCTGGCGTGAGAAGGTCAGCAGCTTGCCGTAGAAGTCCCGCAGGGATTGCTCTGACTCACTGAGATTTTCGCTATTGAACTGACCGCCATTATTCCAGCGGCGAATGCTGGGCACAGACCAGTAGTCGAAAATGGTGGTGCGGCTGGCTTTGCCGAAGCCGGCATCGCCGGCACCTGGCTCACCCAGTTCCTGGCCGAAGTAGAGCAGGGTGGGTGCGCCACTGATGGTGGTGGAGACCACCATGGCGGGGATACCCGCGCGGGCGTTGCCGGCGAATTCGGGGCTGCTGATACGCTGCTCGTCGTGGTTTTCCATAAAGCGCAGCATATGGTCTTCGATACCGCTGAGGCTTTGCTGTATCTCCACCAGTGGGTCGGTGCCCGCCTTGCCTTCCATTACAGCGCGGATGGCGTCGTAGGTACCTACCTTGTCATACAGGTAGTCCATCTTTCCGAGGTGAATGTAATCCCGGTAGAGATCCGGCTGGTAGATTTCCGCCAGTAGCAGGGCATCCGAGTTTTGCATTTTGATGCTGGAGTTCAGGTAGCTCCAGAATTCCACCGGCACCATGCCGGACATGTCGTAGCGAAAACCATCCACGCCGAAGGCGAGCCAGTAGTCGGTGATTTCGCGGAATTTTTCCCAGCTGCTGGGTACATTTTTGTCCGCCCAGAAAGCCGCGTGTGCGCGGAAATCCTTCTGCGCATAGTCCGCGGGTAACTCGGCGAAGTCATGGCTGCCGTCCGGGCGCACGCCGAAGTTGATCTTGACGGTCTCGTACCAGTCGCCCTGTGCCGGTTGCGGCGCGCGGCTGCCATTGCCGGTCCACTTGGCCGGGACCTCGGAGAATTTGCCGTCGATCAGGTCGTGGGCTTCACCGTTCAGTGGCTGGTAGCCATCGTCTGCTACGGGCACCTGGAAGGGTTCACCGGGTACATAGTAGAAGTTGTTGTCGCGGGCGTAGGCCACGCTGGTGTCATCGTCTGCACCGAAGTCGCGCACGCGTGCGGGCTTGGCCAGAGACTGGTAGTTGCGCGCAACATGGTTCGGCACTATGTCGATAATGACCTTGAGACCCGCCTGGTGAGAGCGCGCAATCAACGCTTTGAATTCTTCCAGGCGCTTGGCGGGATCGTCAGCGAGATCCGGGTTCACGCTGTAATAGTCTTTTACGGCATAGGGTGAGCCCGCACGGCCTTTGATCACATCCGGATCGTCGTTGGCGATGCCGAAGGCGGTGTAATCCCGAACCACCGCGTGGTGCAGTGAGCCGGTGTACCAGATGTAGTTCGCGCCCAGCGCGCGGATTTCTTCCAGCGCTTTTGGGGTAAAGTCGCTGAACTTGCCCACGCCATTTTCTTCGATGGTGCCCCATGGCTTGTTGGTGGCATTGGTGTTGCCGAACAGCCGCGGAAGCACCTGGTAGATGACTGGCTTGCCGTTGCTGGCACTGGCCGTCGCCTGTGGCTCGCTGGTCTCTGCGGTTTCGGTGTTCTGGTCACAAGCGGTCAGTGTGCTTGCCGCAATGGCAGACGCCAGAAGTAGCTGAATAAACTTGTTCATAATCTTTCTATTTATAAATCGTCGTTAAAGGTTGACCGAAAGCGCCTGGCTCTGTTCAGACCAGTTGAATTTCACATGCAGGGTTTTCGCGCGCTTGTCGTACCAGGCGGTGTTGTCGGCGAACTGCTTCTCTCGGTCCACCAGATTGATCTGCTGAGTGCCGGCGTGGATGCCTGAAGGCGCTTGCTGCCAGTTGTGTACGACCAGCTCCACGCTGCGGTTCTGCGGTGCGCTGGTGTAACCCTCGCCCTCTTGATTGAAACGGAATGCGATCCCGGACTCGGTACGTTCGCCGGCAAACAGCAGTTTCTGGTACTCGCCCTTGGCGAAGGCATTGGCGGTGACGCCATCGTCCTCGTAGACGTAACCGGAGGACTGCTTGGCGGACTCATGGGCGTAGTAGTCCAGGCGCAGCTTTGCGCTGGAGTATTCGCGGGTGTTTTTCATGTTCGCCACGGTCGGGATAAAGGCACCGGCGCGCACCAGTACCGGAATGGTTTCCAGGTCCACGTCTACCCTGGCCAGATCGCCGCCGTACTGGTTGTCGTTCCAGTAATCAAACCAGACACCGCCGGGCAGCTGCACCGCAACTTCGTCGATATCTTCGTTGGTTACCGGTGCCACCAGGAAGTCGTTGCCCCACAGGTAGGCGTCCTTGTTATCCATCAGCGCCAGGTCGCTTTCATTTTCAAAAAACAGCGGACGCATCAGCGGCAGGCCGGTCTGGCTGTTTTCAAACGCCAGCGTGTAGTTGTAGGGCAGCAGGCGGTAGCGGAGTTTGATGAACTCGCGGGTGATGTTGCGGGTCTTGCGGTCGTGGAATACCGGCTCGGGTGCGATATGTTCCTGCGCATGGGGGCGGTAAACCGGCTGGAAAACACCGTACTGCAGCCAGCGGATATAGAGTTCTCGGTCGAATTTCTCACCGCCGGCAAAACCACCCAGATCCGAGTGGGTGTAACCAAAGCCCAGCAGGCCCATTTGCAGGGAGAGTTCCACCTGCGGTTGCAGGCCGCCCCATTCCCGCGATACGTCGCCGGTCCAGGGAATCATGCCGAAGCGTTGGGAGCCGGGAAATCCGGAGCGCATCATGATGAAAGGCCGCTCGTCCGAGTTTGCCGCTTTTTCGTTGTCGAACAGCATCTGCGCCCAGCGGTGACCGTAGGCGTTGTGGATTTCATCCGCCATACCGACCGCGTGCACGGTATCCGAGGGGTGCACTTCCGGTTCGCCAAGATCGCCCCACCAGCCGGCGACGCCCTGTTCTTTCAGGTCTTTGTAGATATTCCAGAACCAGTCGCGGCCGTCTTCGGAGAAAACATCGATCAGGCCGGTGTTGCCAAAGTAAAAATCAAATTGCTTGGATTTGCCGGTCAGGTCTTTGGCTAGCGCATTGCTGGCGACCGCATCGCTCCAGCGCTCGGAGGTGGAGAGCACAAACGGCTCGGTAACCAGGATGGTGTTGATACCGTCTTCGCGAAGATCCGACATCATCTCCACCGGCGACGGGAAGGCATTTTTGTCCCAGGCCAGGTTGCCCATATGGCCCTGGATATCCGGGCCGAACCAGTAAAGATCCAGTACCAGCGCATCCAGCGGGAAATCTTCCTCACGGAATTTTTTTACCACATCGCGCACTTCCTGTTCGCTGCGGTAGCCGAAGCGGGAGGCGAAGTTACCCAGTGCCCAGCGCGGTGGCATCGGCTGGCGACCGGTGACATCCACATAGTGCTCGATCAGTTGTGGATAAGTCTCGCCGGCAACCACGATATAGCCGGTGCGCCCGGCCACGGCTTCGAATTGCATGACGCTGTCTTCGCTGGCACCGAGGTCCATGGTGCCGGTGGCACTGTTGTCGAACAGCAGAATGTATTTGTTGCTGCTCATCACCGCCGGCAGGCTGAAATACATCTGCTCGGATTCGGTGGTGTAGCCGTAGTGGGCTTTGTTATACAGCGGCAGGCGATGGCCGCGGCGATCCATACCCAGCACTCGCTGGCCACCGCCAATCAGCTTCTCCTCTTCGCTGAGCTTGAAGCGGAAGCCGCGCATGGTCTGGTTGGCGAAGAAGCCGTGTTCTTCACTGAGGAGCGGTTTGTCATCGCGCAGATATTCGATGTGAAAGGGCGACTTGTGGATAACCGCGGTCAGTTCACCCAGTGAATAGCGCAGCGCCTGCTCGGAAACACTCAGCTGTGCCTGAACGTCGGCTTTCAGTTGATTTGAGCGGGCAAAAGAGGGCAGTTGTTTGAGCCCGTCACGCTGGTAGTGAACTTCCAGTGCAGCGCTGTTCAACGGCGTGAGGGTCACCTGGCTGTCGCTGGTTTCGATCACCAGCTTGTTTTCGAGCAGCTGGTGGCTTTGATAGCTGCGCGGTGAATCCGCGATCGCTGACTGCACGGTGCCGGCGATCAGGGCAGGCACCAGTGTTGCCAGCCCGAGTTTGCGGAACAGACTTGTGGGCTTATTGCTTTTTAGTACTTTCATCGTCGCTTTCTTTTAAGTCGCTTTCTTTAAAAGTCGTTTTCTTTTAAATCGTTTGCTTTTAACTGGAATAATTAAAGAACTTCGGCAACCAGCACATCGCTGGGGGCAATGACCAGTTCGGTCAGCGGTTTGGATTTATCGGTGGTGATATCGATCGCGGTGGATTTGTCGCCGAGCATTTCCGCCAGATGTGCCAGCGGCAACTCCCGCGGTTTATCGCTCTTGTTGATCGCCACCATCACCGTGTCTTTTTCGTCGTAGCGGAAGTACACATAGAGGCCGTCGATGGGCGCAAAATGCTTGAGATTGCCGCTGTGGATAACGTCTTTGTCTTTGCGCCAGTTGAACAGGGTGCGCACAAATTGCTGTGCTTCTTTTTGCGCCTGGCTCAGGTTCTCGCCAGTAAAGGCGTTGGCCTTGTCCCCGGCCCAGCCGCCGGGGAAATCACTGCGCACTACACCGTCATCCCGCTGCTTGGGACTTTTCGCCAGGATTTCATCGCCGTAATAGAACTGGGGTATTCCGCGCATGGTGGCGAGGTAGGCGACGGCCATGCGGAACTTGCCCGGGTCTTCGTCCAGCTGACTGTACAGGCGGCTGGTGTCGTGGTTACCGCCGAAGATGACCAGATTGTTGGGATCGGGATAGAGCACATCGTTGGCCAGGGATTCGTACAGAGTAACCAGGCCGGTGCTCCAGCTTTCCGGCTTTTCCAGTCCTTCGCGCAGGCCGTAATGCAGGGGGAAGTCCATCATGCTCGGCACGTGGGAGACGTAGCCGTTGCGGTTTTTGTTACCCGCCTGCCAGTAAGCCACCAGTGCCGGTTGCCGAGTCCACTCCTCGCCGACGATGTTGAAGTTGGGGTATTCGCGCATCATGCGCGCGGACCAGTGGGTGAGAAAATCCGCATCGGAATAGGCATAGGTGTCCACGCGAATACCCGAGAGGTCGGCGTATTCCACCCACCAGACCGCGTTCTGGATCAGGTAGTTGGCCATGCGCGGATTGCGCTGATTGGGGTCCGGCATGGAATCCACAAACCAGCCGTCGGTAAACAGCTGGTGATCCTTGTGGCTGGCATAGGGATCCATATGCACGGTACGCGCGTGGTTGGTGTATTCGTATTCGCCTTTTTCTAACCCCTGGCCGTTTAGCCAGTCATCGCCCGGCAGGTCCTTGAGCCACCAGTGCCCGTCGCCGATATGGTTCGGCACCATGTCCTGGATTACGCCGATGCCTTTTTCCTTCGCCGCTGCCACAAATGCGCGGAAACTTTCATTGCTGCCGTAACGGGGGTCGATGCGGTAGTAATCGGTGGCGGAGTAGCCGTGGTAGGAGTATTGCGGCTGGTTGTTTTCGATCAGTGGGTTGGGCCAGATCTGGGTGAAGCCCATCTCCGCGATGTAATCGAGGTTGGCCTGGATGCCGGCGATATCGCCGCCGTGGCGACCGCCGGGATTCTTGCGGTTCGGGCCTTCCAGCATATCCGCGGTGCGGTCATTGGCTGTGTCGCCGTTGGCGAAGCGGTCCGGGGTGATCAGGTAAATGGTGTCACTGCTGTCGAAGCCCTGGCGCTCGGCAGAGCCGGCACGACGCTGCTTCAGTGTGTACTCCACGGTCACTCGGGTATCGCCGCTGCGCAGTTCGATGGGCAGGGTGCCGGGCCTGGCGCCATCACTGATGGCGAGGTTGATAAACAGGTAGTTGGGATTCTGCTCCCGCTCGGTGCCGGTCACGGTCACTCCCGGGTAGTCCAGGCTGACCACAGCACTCGCAATATCCTCCCCGTGCAGCATCAGCTGCAGATTGGGCTCCGCCATCTGCGTCCACCAGAACGGAGGTTCTACACGCTCGACCGCGGGCTGCTCTGCGGCGCTGCAGCCCATGGAGAGCGCCATCAGTGCGGACAGCAGGGCTATGGGGCGGGGTCTATCCATCATCATCGCGGTCACCTGTATCTGGGACCCGGGGGCATTGCCCGGGGGGATTATTCGCACTTTTTTTCATCATTGTGCCCGCAGATCCCGCTGCTGTTATCCCCCTCCCGCCGGGGGGAGTCGCCCGTGCCCGCACACTTGCTGATCAGACGCATCTTTCCACTGCGCCCCGGTAGATTGCTGCCCGCCCCCTCGGGAGGAGGAGGAAATGACCGGCTAGTTCGCCAGTATGTTCAACTGCCCGCGAGCGAGAAGCTATATCTGCGCATCCCGGTGGGCCCTTCCAGCAGTATCTCGCTGGCTGATGAATGTAAAGAAAGGATGGCTCGCCAGTAATGGTGTCCACATACCAAACCATGGAATTGCAATTTCACGCTGACCCTTCCCTGTTACCGCGCGCTGTTTCCGGCGGTGTTCGCTTTATCTACGATGCTGCACCCGGAGTGTCCACTGTTGCACTGGCGGGGACGTTCAATAGCTGGGTAGGTGACGCCTGTATGCTGGAGCGCGTCTCCGTCACCCGCTGGCAGACCACCTTGCCGATACCCGCCGGGCGGCATCTTTACAAGTTTGTGATTGATGGTGAGGACTGGATTGTTGACCCCGCCAATCCTTGGATATCGGAGGACGGCCAGAACAATTCGTGTTTAACCGTGAACGAGACGGGAGAGGTGTTGATACGCCAGCACGGTCTAAGCGAATCGGCGCCGGGCCCTCTGTACGCACGCCCCTCGATCGCCAGCCCCGACTGGCTGCGGGATGGTGTTATTTATCAATTGTCGGTCCCCGCTTTTGGTGGCGACTTTGATGGTGTGCGTACCAAGCTCGGCTATTTGAGTGAGTTGGGAGTGGATGTGCTCTGGATTATGCCTGTGCACCCCATCGGTATTGTGGGGCGGCGTGGCGCGCTGGGTGATCCATATGCGGTACGGGACTTCGACGCGATTGATGCCGCATTGGGGGATGATGTTGCGTTGCGCACGCTGGTGCACACTGCGCATGAGCGCGGTATGCGTGTGATTCTTGACTGGACACTTAACCGCAGTAGTGTTGATCACCCTTTCACACGTACGCATCCTCATTGGTACACACGGCGTGCGGACGGCAGCATTTATTATGCCGTTCCAAACCGAGAATACTTTGCCGGTTTTGACTTTTCGGGTCGCAAACTGCGACGTTACCTGATCGACAGTATGCGCAAGTGGATCGAACTCTTTGATATCGATGGCTTGCGTTTTGATGATTCCGACATCACACCCCGCGATTTCCTCGATCAGATCCGGACTGAGCTCGCAGCTGTGCGCCCGGATATCGCACTGATCTCTCAGGCCTATGACGAGTTCCACCACCTGGCCGCCTGTGATCTGACTTATGAGGGCGGCACCCGTGAAATGCTGCGCCGCTGCGTGCGAGGGGAGGTCGATAACACGGCATTCGCGCGCTACTGGAACGAGTCGACCTACAGCTTCCCGCGCGGTGCATTGCGTATGCGCTGGTTAGAGGAAAAGGAGCAGGGACGAATCTCCAATTTTTTGGGGCACTCTGCTCACCGCCCGGCAGCGGTCGTGCAGCTGACCATGGACGGGGTCCCACACATCTTGATGGGACAGGAGTTCGCTGAGTCTACCTGGACAGACTGGGCCGTGCTGTTTGATCCCTACCAGCTGAAGTGGAGCGCCTTCGACAGTGACCTTTACACGCATTATCAAACCCTCATTCGCCTGCGTCGTAGCCACTCGGCACTGCGCTCAGGCTGCACCGATTTTCCGCAAGATATTCCCGCCGGCTGCATCGGTTTTATTCGCCGTAATGACAGCGAGAGAATTGTTGTTCTGGTGAATATGTCGGCGAAGGTGTGCGAATTCGACTCCCAGTTCACACATGCCAAACCACTGTATGCCCACGGCTGGGACGGCGTTGGTGTGACGCTGTCACCCTATGGCTGGATGATTGGAGCGATTGATCTCGAGCAGTGAGCAGTGAAGGGACTCTACGCTCTGGCCTGGCGCGTATTTTTACCACGCCCCGCGTGGGGAGGAGGTATTACTCCGGCAGTTCGCCAGTATGTACAGGAGCCCGAATCAGAGTGGAATTGCGGTAGAAAATTCGCCGGGCGCGCGACCGAGAAAAATAATCAACCGAGATGATGAACATGAACAAGAGCTACCTGGCCCTGGCGGCACTGCTGCTGGGTGCGAGTTCTATGGCGCAGGCGGAGTGGTTCCTGCGCGGTACCCACAACAACTGGCAAGCGGACCAGATGACCGATGTCGGCAGCAACACCATGGTTGCTGAAGATGTGGTGTTCACCGCGGCGGGCCAGTTCAAGATCGACCGCTGGGGCGACTGGAGCGAGAACTACGGTACCAACCAGCAGCAGAACGGCCCGGACATCGCCGTCGCCGCCGGCACCTGGGATATCGAGTTCTACACCGACACCAAGGACTACAGCATCCAGCCCGCGGGTGCACCTGATGCGGATAACGACGGCGTACCCGACAGTCAGGATCAGTGTGCGGATACCCCCGCCGGCGCTCAGGTCGATGCCAACGGTTGTGAAGTTGTGGTCACCCTGCAGTTGCACCTCCGCGGTACCCACAATGGCTGGGTAGCCGGTGATCTGCTGAGCGATATTGGCGGCGGCCTGTACAGCGCTTGCCGCAATTTTGTCGGTGGCGACGGTGGCGGTGGCCCGCGCTTTAAAATTGACCCCAACGGCGGCTGGGGTGGCGACGAGTTCCCGGTAGCCGATGTAGTGGCAAGCGGCTGGACGGAAGTCGTGGTTAACGGCAACAGCCTGAGCGTGGCCAGCGTGACCACGGACATGGCCGTTAACTGCGGTACCGGCGGAGCCGACTCGGACGGCGATGGTGTACTGGATGGTGCAGATCAATGCCCCAACACACCCGCCGGTGCGCAAGTGGACGCAAACGGCTGTGAAGTCATTGCCGACACTGATGACGACGGCGTGCCAGACTCCACCGATCAGTGTCCCAACACCCCTGCCGGTGCGACTGTTGACGCGAACGGTTGTGAAATCCTGCCGGGCTTATCCCTGCACCTGCGCGGCACCCACAACGGCTGGGTAGCGGGCGACCTGCTGACCCGTGTTGCCGGGACCGATAATTACGAAGCCTGCCGCAACTTCATTGCCGGTGACGGCAACGGCGGCCCGCGCTTCAAGATCGACCCCGATGGTGGTTGGGGCGGTGACGAATTCCCGGTGGAAGATGTATCGGCCAGTGGTTGGACCAAAGTTGTTGTCGATGGTGACAACAGCGCCGTGATGAGCGTGACCACCAACCTTGGCGAAAACTGCGGTGCCGCTCCCCAGGACAGTGATGGCGACGGCGTACCCGACGGCACAGACCAGTGCCCGAATACCCCGGCTGGCGCTACCGTGGATGCAAGTGGCTGTGAAGTTGTACAGCCGGTGCTGAGTGATTTCCGCAACCGCAGCATGTACTTCGTGTTCGTGGACCGTTTTGCCAATGGCGATACCAGCAACGATAACGGCAACAACGCCGCCGCTACCTCCAGCACAAAATCTGCCGGCGGCCTGTCCGAGTGGAAGAAATACTGGGGCGGCGACATCCAGGGCCTGATCGACAAGCTCGACTACCTGGAGGCCCTCGGCGTAACCGCCATCTGGGTCACTCCGCTGAACGATAACATCGACAATTCAGGCTCGGATGGTGCCTACCATGGCTACTGGGGTCGCGACTTTTATGAAGTTGACGAGCACCTGGGTGACTGGGCGCTGGTGGATCAGCTGGACGCTGAGATGGAAGCCCGCGGCATGAAGCTGGTGCTGGATATCGCTCTCAACCACTCCAACCAGGACGACCAATACGAGTTCGGCGCACTCTACAAAGAGGGCACCTTCATCACCGATGTGAATCAGGACAACGGTACCTGGTACCACCACAACGGTGCCATCTCCGACTGTGGTGACAGCGATCCTTCCACCACCTGTGGTGGCGAGTGGGATGACCCCTGGGCATTCCGCAACAAAACCCTGTTCAACCTCACCGACTTCAACCACGGGGTAAACAGCAACAGCGCTGCCGATCAGTACCTGATCGATGCGGCGATCAAGTGGATGAGCCATGGGGTGGATGCTTTCCGTATCGATGCCATCAAGCACATAGAGCCAAACTTTATTAACCGCTTCAGCCAGGCAGTGCGCGCGGTCGACCCGGATGTATATATCTTCGGTGAATGGCACGGCGCCGGTGCCGGTGAGAGCCTGTCGATGACCTTCCTCAATGAAGACCGCGGCTCCGAGCTGTTGGATTTCCAGCTGCGCAATAACATCGAAGCGGCCATTGCCGGCGATATCACCATGACCCAGCTGAACACGCACATCGTGTCCCGCGCGGGTGCGATGGGCAATCGCGAAAGCTGGCAACCCATCTTCCTCGACAACCACGATGCGACCCGTACCAGCGTGTTCCTGCAAACCACCGGTCCTGTGGACAACGGCCGTACCGGTAAAGGCTTCACCAAGTCTCTTGCCGACGCGCGTCAGAACCTGGGAATGGCGCTGGTCATGACCCTGCCGGGTATTCCTACTATTTACTACGGCAGTGAGCAGAACAGCACCTGGTTCACCGCCAACGGCGACGGTCAGGTCGGCCACGACCCGTTCAACCGCGAAGGTATGCCATCCTTCAGCGAAACCACGCAGGCCTTCCAGCTCATCAGCGCGCTGGCCAACCTGCGCGCCGTAAGCCCGGCTTTGGCTTCCGGTAGTTACAGCGAGCGCTGGGTCAATCAGGACGTTCTGGTGTTCGAACGTGTCCAGGGCAGTGACGTGGTAATGGTTGCAGTCAACCGCGGTGGCAACACCTCGATCAACGTGAGCAGCCTGGCGCTGGCGGATGGGCAATACAGCAGTCTGGTGGGCAGCGACACAGTGAATGTCAGCGGAGGCTCCGCGGTATTGAACCTGGATGCCAACGAGGTCATCGTGCTGCACTAGGTGAGCACAGAGAGATTAAATAGCGTTGTAATAAAACCCCGGGCCAGCCCCGGGGTTTTATTTTCTGGAGAAACTAATCGGGAGCTTTCTATGGCGCTTCTGCTGATATTGCCCGCACCATGATGTCGACCATCTGTCCCTTGTAAGCCTGACGCCTCACCAGCGTCCACCCTAGCGTCTCGTAGTAGCTGCGGCTTTCCGGCGTAAACAGGTAGAGCTGCTTTACCGCGTTTGCTCGGCAGAACTGGGTCAGGTGTTTTATCAGCTGCTTACCGACACCGCGCTGGCGGTAGTCGGGATGAACAAACAGGTTCGCCAGCCAGGGCGTCCAGGGCTCGTCGATCTCCATATCGCGTTCGAGCAGGCTGATGGATCCGATGAGCACGTCATTTTCCCTGGCCACGAAGGTCGAGGGCACCGGTATCGCAGCGGTCGACGCGCGGAGATCGGCGATGAAATCTGCGAGGGATTCTTCCGGGTACAGCTGCTGCCACTCGTCGTAGTGCCAGCGCGCCAGTGTCTCGATTGCTTGTGGGATCTGTGCAAGATCGACGATATCCATGGATTGGTTACTGCTTGTGATAAGCACTTTAAGTGCATGGGGTTTTCGAAAGTAAGTATTTGGCAGGCAAAAAAAAGCCTCCCGAAGGGGAGGCTTTGTAGTATGCCGTGTTGATTAGAATTCCGCACTTGCGCGCAGGTACCAGAAGCCACCATTGAAACCAAACGGCGACGTCAGCGATTGACGAACACCCAGGAACTGCAGGGTGGGATCGGCTTCATCATCCGGCTGAACATCGAAAATATTCTCACCGCCGAGGGAGATCTTGTAGTTCTCCTTGAGGGTGATCGTGGTTTCGATGTCTACCAGAATTTCACCACCGTAAGACGAGGCATCGGAAGCGTCACCCGGGCCAAACAGGCCAAACGTGCTCTCCCATCCGCTGTAGCGGTTGAAGCGCAGGTAGCCGTTGAACAGGTCACCGCTGTCGTAATCGAACGTCAGGGTGGTGCGGTCACTGGGAACCTGGTTTTCCAGGTCGAACACTCGGGACTGGTTGATGGTGTTGGGGGCAACCTTGCTGACTTCCTGCTGGTTGTGGTTGTGGCGCAGGTCCACCACCAGCAAGCCGCCGGCGACGTCAAAATCGCTGGTTACCGCCAGATCGATACCCGATACATCGGAGTCGAAGGCGTTGACAAAATAGTTGGCATTACTGCCTTCCAGCAGCGCGGCATTGGTTACGCCGGCGCCGTCCAGCAGGGCCACTTCAGCCGCACCGATGGTGTTGTTGCGCAGTGCCAGGCGGTCTTCGATTTCGATGTTGTAGTAATCGATGGTTACGCTGGTGTTGTCCAGCGGGCTCCACACCGCACCCAGGGTAAAGCTGGTGGATTCCTCCGGGGTCAGTTCCTTGGCGCCGAGCGCCATGGCCACCGGGTGATTGACCGGGTAGGTGCCGTTCGGGATCAGGTTACCTGCGGAGTCCGAGGTAGTGGTCACGTTCAGGGTGTTCACCTGGCCCGGGGTCGGAGCGCGGAAGCCGGTATTGGCGGTACCGCGCAGGGCAAAGTTTTCGGTGAAGTCGTAACGGGCGGACAGCTTCCAGTTTAAGGTGGAGCCAAACTCCTCGAAGTTCTCGAACCGCAGGGCGGAACCCAGCAGCAGCTTGTCGGTCACATCCGCTTCCAGATCCACATAGGCGGCGGTGCTCACACTGCTGTATTCACCGGCGGCTTCTACCGGGAAACCCTGGAAGCCGTCGGAGCCCACACCGAAGACGGCAGCGGTGGGGCCTACGGCAATGGAGGCTTCATCGCCGGCACCGATCTTGTAGGTCTCGTCCCGCCACTCCATACCGAACGCCAGGTTCATGGGGGTGGCAAAGGCGGCTACATCGATTGGTTTGACGAAGTCCGCATTCACACTGGTTTCTGACTGGGTCAGGGTGCCCGGGTTAAAGGTGGTGGGAGAATTGATACCCAGGCTCGGGTTGATGGAGTTTTCCAGCACATAGGAAACCTCATTCTCGGCGCTGCGCGCGCGCAGGTCCCAGCTGATACCGTTGGCCCACTCACCGCGTGCTCCAGCCACCACCGAGAGATCGGTGATATCGGCACCGAACGCCGGGTTGTAACCACCGGGGAACTGGCTGTAGATGGGGTTGCGCAGAACAAAGCCGCTGTCACTGGTGCTGTCGGCCACCAGATAGTCAGACGGGTTCAGGCCCTGGGCAATAATGTCGTCCACCAGCGACTGGGGCGCTGCGTCGGGCATGAAATCCCCGTCCGCGTCTTTTTGTAGCGTCTCGCGGGCCGCGAACTCGGCGGACGGATCCAGCACTGGGCCACGGTAGAAGAAGTCGGATATGGTCTCGTTTTTCGAGTAACCCAGATTGCCGTACAGCTCAGTGGTGTCATTCAGGGAGTAGCCGGTATTGAGGAAAAACTTGGTGGCGGTCACTTCCGGGTCGCCCCAGCGCTGGCCGAGCCCATCCAGCGGTACATTTTCCTCGCCCACGATAGTGCCCACAAACTCGGCGTCCGGACGCGCGGCACCGCGCCAGGTTTTATCGGCGGTGGAGTGTTCAATGGTGGCGTTCACGAAGCCTTGCTCGCCCAGCGCAAAACCGCCGTTGGCGGCGAGTGTGGTGCGCTGCCCATCGCCCTCAAAGTACTCGCCGGTCTGCGCAGACAGGCCGAAACCTTCGGCGTCGTCTTTCAGGATCACGTTCACCACGCCGGCAATGGCGTCGGAACCATACTGGGCGGAAGCACCATCACGCAGTACTTCCACCCGCTCAATGGCCATGGATGGCAGTGCGGCAAAGTCCACGGCCTGAGCGCCCTGGTTGGTGGTGCCGAGCGGTGCCAGCTGCAGGTTCACCAGCGCGGAGCGGTGGCGGCGGGTGCCGTTCACCAGCACCAGGGTCTGGTCGGGAGAGAGATTGCGCAGGGTCACCGGACGGATAAACGCGGTGCCATCGGCAATGGGGAAGCGCTGGGTGTTGAAAGAGGGGGCCACTTTGGCCAGGGATTCGGTCAGGTCGAAACTGCCCTGATCGGAAAACTTGTCACCGCCCAGTACATCGACCGGGGAGAGGGTTTCGGTGGGCAGAACCCCTTCCTTGCGAGTACCGGTGGTGATGACTTCTTCCATCACGCCGTGATCGGTCGCCGCCTTCTCTTCGGCGGCCTGTTGTGAAAATGCCAGCGATGCAGGCAGTGCGGTTGCAGCAGCGACCGCCAGGGTCAGTGCCTTGATTCGGAATTCTCGCATAATCATCCATCCTATTATTTTTATGATATCGGGATCGATAGCTCGCTTTTTTCGTCACGACGAAAAGCTATCGTGACCCGATTATCGTTATTGTTTTTTAACTAGAGCCGCACCAGAGTAGGGCAATTGCAAGGCTGCTTCAATAAAGGATGCGCGAAATGAAAAATGCGCCAAAAAATGCATAGACCTTAGCGGAAAGCGTTAGATATATTTCGCACATTAGGTGCAGGCAAGATGAATATCCGCGAGGGAAGGCGGTTTGGCTGCTGCCCAGTTCCGACAGATGAAAAAGTTTCGCGCCGTTTTCAGGAAGTCGTTAAAACTCAGCGTCGATGTCGGGTCGAAAGTTGAAGTAGGAGACTTCTACCAGCGACTTGTAGACCCCGGCAATATTTAGCGGCAGCCACTCATCGTACATTGGCAGGTCGGCATATTCAGGAAGTTTTATTTCTGACTGGAGTGCCTTTAAGGACTTACCTGCCAGCATGCCATCGCGGACGGCAGCGTAGAGTGCTTCGAGGTAAGCGAGGTAGCGTGCGACATCCTTGCGGCTCCCGGTTTCTGCGTGGCCGCCAATAAACAGGTCAAAGGGCTCACCGGAGAGGATCTCGCGGGTCGAGTGAATCATGCCGTGGATGTCATACCCCAGTAGATCTCGATAAGGCATTCGTCCAATAACAATCCAGTCGACTACATACAGTACATTGGCCGGCATAAACCGCATGCTGACCGAGCCGCGCCCGTTATTTGGTCCGTGATAGCGGAGTTCCACGCGACTGTCGCCCAGGGCAATATCCAGTGTGTCGCGAAAAGTAATGTTGGGTAGGGCAGTGGGAGCCCTGGTCCATTTCAGGTCTTCCGCGGCATATTCATGTGCCACTACGTCTGCGCCATCCTGTGCCAGAATCTGCCCACCGAGCGTATGGTCTACATGGTTGTGACTGTAGGCGATATAGCGGATTGGTACATCGAAGCGTTTGGTCAATTGCTCCCGCAGATACTTCGCCGCTTCATCGCTGATGGGATCCGTAACAAAGATCCCTTGCTTGGTCACCATGAATACCGAACGGTAATGCCCCGCGCTGAAACGGTAGACATTGTCCTTCATGTGTTCGATTTTATACGCACTCTTTTCCTCGGCACCCGCACTCGGAAAGTGCAGTAGCAGAATGGAAAAGACCAGGGAAAAAAGCGCTTTGGTTGACTTGCTCATGATTCTCGCATTAAGGAGCGTTTGGGCTTCCCCGTATTCATAGCATATCTATCCCCATTGCGGAGTGGAGCTTCCTCTACACCCATTCTTTAATTCGATGGCCTGTAAAAAAGCACCTGGTTTTTCGAGCGTGCACAAGGTTTTCTCGTCAGGAAGGCAGCTCGCATCGGCGTACCGCAATAACTCCGGAACCGGATCGCAGAAAAGAATATCCAGAGAAAGGCGGCCCATACCGTAAATGCCGCGGTGAATCATATTGGCGCTGAATGCCAGGAGGTCACCGGCATTCAATGGGATGGTCACCCCGCTAGCTAGAGGCTCGTGGTTCCGATGACCGTTGCGCTCCAGCCGCACATCCAGTTCTTCCGTGCTATCCCAGCGTTTGTGGGTTCCGGGCACCAGTTCCAGCCCCGGCTCATCCACGAGCGGAATGCGGAAGTGCATGGCATTGGGGCCGTGCAGTGCCTGTTGCTGCTCGGCAAGCGAAAAATCATATTGCGAGTCCCGGTGCCAGTAGTTTTTCTGCGTGGCATTTACCGGATCAAAGAACAGCTGCGTGTTCATAAAGCTCGCCCCGTCGCCCATGATCCCGGTCACGATTTCCATCAATTTGGCGGAGCCGATAAACTGGAACAGCGTAGTTCGGTCGATCTCTTCGAGATGTTTGCGACCGGTGAGGTAGGCTGAGTTGATTGCCCTTGTCGCGTAGAACTCGGCGTTTTCCTGCTTCCAGGACTGGTGGAACTTCTCGATCACGTTTCTAAGTGGCGTAAATTCATTCCCATTGAGGAAGTTTCTGCAATAAACGTATCCGTTATCGGTGTAGGAATTTATCATCGAGAATCCTTAAGGGATAAGCTGTAGAAAGGCGTAGTCGTTCCTTATTAAAACTCCAGTATCGCCAACGGCATCGAAAAAGTATTCTGTCGTCGGATATTCTGGCGAGTTCTTAGATAGCGTTGAGGTTATCCCGGGATACTGGGGACTTGTATACGCAGCTACCTGTGCTGATCAATCAGGATCGGATTGCCATCAGGATCTTCAATGACAATACTGCCCGGCCCCGAATCGCCCGTTGCACCATCGTTGACAATTGTGATCCCGCGCTGCACCAGCGCCTCGCGCAGTTCACGCACGTCAGTAAAGGCGTCAGTATTCTGTGCGGACTGATCCCAGCCGGGATTGAAGGTGAGCATATTTTTGTCGAACATCCCCTGAAATAGACCGATGATATGGTCACCGTTCTTCAGTATCGTCCAACCCTGACCGCAGTCGCCCCCCAGAGATTCAAATCCGAGGCTCTCGTAAAAATTCTTGGAGGCTTCGATATCCTTAACTGTGAGGCTGATTGAAAAAGCGCCTAAGTCCATAGTCTGCTCCTGATCATTTAGGGTTCCTACACGTTTATCCTGTCAAAGAATCTTGAGGTTCATTAGCCAATGAATGGTATCCGCAGTCCAGCGGTCACTCTCTTTATTCTGTTTCTTGACGCCAAATGCATGACCACCAGTCCGGTAGGTAATGAGATCTACTTTGACCCCCGCGCCTTTCAATGCGCTTTCATAAAGCTCCGAGTAATAGACCGGGTTGGTTGGATCGTCCTCAGCGTGTATTAGCAATGTTGGCGGAACCTCATCCGTTACCTCAATGTCGGTATTCAACTCCTGCGCGGCCACTGATTTCGGTCTTTTGTTCTTGTGCTCCATGGTCATGTGGCCAGGGTAGACCGGAATAGCGAAGTCAGGTCGGCTGCTGACTTGGTCAATCTCGTCGAGCGGGGTATAGGTTCTATTCCGGGAGCTGGTGCTGGATAGCACTGCCAGATTGCCCCCTGCGGAAAACCCAAGAACGCCGATTTTTTTTGGATCTATACCGTATTTTTCCGCATTGAAGCGGACGGTAGAAATTGCCCGTTGTGCATCCTGCAGCGCCAGTGGGATATCCGGCGTCTCGTGCTGGCGAGTCTTCTTGTTGTAGTTGCAGCCGGTGTTAGGCACCCGATACTTCAAAATGATACAAGTGACACCTGCTTCGTTCAGCCATCCGCACACATCGGCACCATTAAACCCAATCGTGCTTTTCCGGGCTATCGCGACTCCTTTGTAGCCTCCGCCGGGGAATACAATAATCGCAGCGCGCGATGTGTTGGTTTCAGGAGGGTAGATCAGTAACGACGGGTGAGTAATGACGAGTTCGGGATGACTGTTGGCGAATGTATCTCTGGAGATCTGGCGTATCCCATCTTGTAGTACCGAAGAGCTCTCGGACCACAGTGCCACTTCCTCGGAGAACTCGGCAGGCAATGATGTATCGATATAAGCACTGCCTATCGGAGCTGGTGTAATCGTGTCGGTGCTTATGATTTGGCCCTCGACGGGAGCGGCGAGGGCAGTTGAAATGGAGAGGCCGAGGAGGATCGCTCCCAGTGTCATTAGCCGGGCGGTAATGACGGGCATTATGGTTTTAATCGCCACCGCAGCCGCCTCCACAGCCTCCGTCGGAGCCGGATGATCCGCCTGCACACCCGCCACTGCAGCCCGACCCGCACCCGATATGGCCCGCGCAATAATCGTTGCAGCCTCGGCGGGTACAGTCCAATGCGTAATTGAATCCATCCGGTATCTCCAGGTGGGCGTCGATCGCGAATAGCAGTGGCAGCTTGTGTGCAGTTTTGGGCTTGATGTTTTCCCTATAGCAGGAAATTCGCCAAGCTCGCTTGATACCGGATTGCGCAAGGGTAGGTGATTTCATGGCTTCTGCGGGAGTATGGTGCAGGAAGCGTCCCAGCGCTTTGTTACAGAAGTGTTCATATTTTCTGGTAAAGAGAATGAACTCATGCCAGGCAACATCCACAACCTGTGATGGCATGGATACCATCCGGTTGCCGGCGACATTGCAAACGTGAAAATACTCCCTGAGACCTTTCAATACACGCCGGGCATCCGATTCACTCAAGTGCGGGTATTTGTCGATAATTTTGGCGGTGATGGTGTTGGGAAACTGGAAGGCATCGATCAGTTTGGCACGCTTGGCGGCGAGTGATTTCTGATAACCCCGATACAGTGTGTAAGTCAGGATGGTGATGAAAATGGCGGGTAAAATGATCTGCATGGTTTTTGATTCTTGATGCGTTCTTGGTATTTCTTAGAGATCTATATCAAAATCCGGGCCGCTCTTATTGGAAAGTAGGCGGCCCAACCCCCGCAACAGGGAAGCAATCAGTCGGAAAGGCAGTTCGACGATGAGCTCCGCGATATCCAGCCAGACAGAATCACTCTCTTTCTCCTTTTTCGGCCAGGTATAGTAAGCCAATAAGTAGAAGACGATTGTGCCTGCCAGAACAGTCAGGCTAAATCCCTGAGCGAAAAGATCAAATACCAGGTAGATGCTGGTACTCAGAAAAAAGACGGATAGCAGTTGTCGAATTTCAAGCATTGTTCTTCATCCTTGATGGCTTGAGTCAGGCGAGGTCTGGCGGTAAGTCAGCCAGTATTGGCTGGTTCTATTTGTGTTCTGCTTCCGATTCCACTACCGGCAGATCGCTCGTTTGCTGCTCCAGTTTCGCACGTTCGGCCTTGGATATGTAGCGCGGTTTGCCTTTGGGGTTGAGCTTGTCGTTTGCCTTCTTGGCCTTCTTTTTCAGAATTTGGTTGACTTTCTTTCTGCGGTTCATGATCAGCTCAAAAAAATAAGTGGTGTGTGTCAGCGGTATCCGGTCATTTTAACGTCATCGGCACAGTGAACCAACGTGTGCTACATTGCGCGCGTTATCCACACCTGCTGTCCCTACAATCCGCCCGGTAACCCGTAAGCCCTACAGCCCATAAGTGAGCCCCGCATGAAGCCCTGGATCGAACTCGGTAGTGCCCAGATTCCCAATAATGGCGGCACCCTCACGCTACGCCAGCGTGATCAGGAGTTCTCCATCTCCCTGTCCGGCCCTCGCGGTGAGCTGATGAACAGTCGTCGGTTTCACAGCGAGCAACAGCTGTCGATTCTGGGCTGTGCGCACTTAAAGAATCGTGAAAAAGCCCGGGTGCTTGTCGGTGGTATGGGGATGGGCTACACACTGGCCGCGGCGCTCGAAGCTGTGCCTGCCAGTGCGGACGTTATCGTCGCTGACCTGATCCCGGAAGTGGTGGAGTGGAACCGCGGGCCCCTGGGCGATTGTGCTGGCCGGCCACTGGACGACGGTCGTGTGACGGTGCATATCGGCGATGTAGCTGAATTGCTGGTAGCGCCCAAAGAACAATACGACGCGGTACTGCTGGATGTAGACAACGGCCCCGAGGGGCTGACCCACAGCGACAACAATTGGCTCTACTCGGTGGAGGGCACCAGCTGTATCTACAAGAGTCTTAAACCGGGAGGTGTACTGGCCGTGTGGTCGGCATCACCGGATGCGGTGTACGCGAGCAGGCTGAAGAAGGCGGGCTTTCAGGTGGAGGTGAAAACCGTGCGCGAGAGGCCCGGTAAGGGTGCCCGGCATGCGATCTTTCTGGCAAAGAAACCTGCCGGTAAGCGTGGCGGTTAGCGGCCTTGACCGCCAACCGCAAGTCTCTCCGGTCACTCAAGGCGCTGCCAAACCTCGTACTCTACGCGCTCACCATCTTTCCAGCGTTCGTTAAACCAGAGCGATTCCTCGATTTTGGTAGTGAACGCAAAGGTTGTCCCGGCTGGCTCCCCGAAGGAGTTGTAGCGTAACGTTTCGATATATTGGCCTTCGCTCAGTTCGTAGCTGCCGGTACCGGACGCCCAAAATACGTCGCCCTTCATTGAAGTAAAGCTGAAGTGCGAATCCGAAATCACCTTTAATGCTTTTAAGTCCAGATCTTTGTAATTGACCAGCTTGCCGCTGCCATCGACATAATTGCCGGAAACCAGCTCCCAGACACCGGTAAGGTCCTTGGAAAACGACAGTGAACTAAACAGCGAAAAAATAACGGATAGAATAAATCGTTTCATGGTGCTCCCTGCGGGTAAACGCTAACCTGCGAAAAATACTGTACGCGAACTAAAGGCTCAGGCTTTCGTTTTGGCTCTAGAGTGATTGGCCACCACCGCCGCGCCAGTCGAACCTACTACAGCGCCGGCGAATATCTTCACCAGATCGATATAGCCAGACACATCCGGCACCGGCTCACCCTCTTCGGTCGCGATGGAGATACCGAAAGCGATGCAGCCGAAGACAACCGCGAGTAATGCGGAAATCAGGGTGACCGCGGATAATTGGGAGAGAATGTTTTCACGCCAGGAATGTTGCTTCGGGTCCGGAAAGCGCATGCCCGGGGCATACTCCTTCGCCGCTTCCGACAGCGCCGCCGCCTTGGTGAGCTCGTTATCGGCATCAAGCAGTAGTTCTTTTGCCCGTGCGACAATCTTTTCGCGAATCTCAAAGAGGTGGTCGTCCAGCCAGAGGTCATCCTCCAGCTTCGCATCCATTTGTTTTGCCAAACTTAGTGTCTCAGTCATTTTTACTCATATCCCTGTTCATTTATTGTTGATGTGTTCTTCTTCGGAAGTCTCGTGTTCGGAAATCTCGTGGTCTTGATCGCTTCCTGTCTCCCTCATGCCTGTTCGACTGAAGCTTGTCGCTTCTATCGCATGGCTCATTCAAATATTCGGCATACCGAATTTTTTTGAATCAGAGTTGAAGCCTAAGGTTCCCCTCAATTTCCTCGATCAGTGAGAGTGGCACTTCGTGCTCGAGGGCGAGGCTCCGCCACTGTGATACCTGCTCCACCACCTTATCCACAATGCTATCGATCTTTCTGCGACTAAACAGCGGGCTGACTTTTTCCAGGCTGTAGATATCTTCGCGGGTAAAGCTTTCCCGCTTGCCGTTCAGGCTCATCCAGTGACTGTTTACCCAGCGGCTGCCCGGCTTGTAGCTGTAGGCCAGGTCATAGGCGGGGGCCAGTTGCCAGGTTTTTCCATTGAGCTGGAAGGCGAAGTTTTTTGCGTGGTCATCGTGGTTGCGAGCGACGATATTGAACACCATGCGTATCAGCAGTTGCTCGGCTTCTTTTGCGCTGAGTTTCAGTTGCCGGGCGATGCCAAAAAGCTCCGCGTAGGAAAAGGACCCCGGGACTTTGTAATCCACGTGGGCGATGCCGTTCAGGGTCTGGATATGGACCTTGTTGTTGCCGCGGCGGTCGAAGCGTTCGGTGACGAAGTGCCGGCGATGGCCTTCGTTTAGCAGGTGGCAGGGCATCATCTCGATACCGCAGTTACTGGCCATCTGGTGGTAGACGTATTCCATGGCACCGAAGCCCATCGGGTCGCCGAAGGTTTCCCGGTCTTTGTTGTGTTCGCTGACCCCGTCGAACTTCATCAGGTAGTGGGTGAAGCCTTCGGGTACGTCGGTCTGTCCGGAGCGCACATGGGTGAAGTCTTGGTTGAAGGCGAGGACTGCCTTGGGGCGGGCGCCGCCAGCGCTCATGCCGACGGACATCAAAGCCATCATCGCTTCGCGGTTGTCTTCGCCGGTTTTGTCCAGGTGCACGTTGAAACTGCTGTGGTGGTCGAGCACTTCCTGGGCGATGGCCACCAGTTCGTCGATGGCGATGTCCTGGGAGGCATTGAGTTTTTTGATGCGGGTGGCGGGGGTGTATTCCAATGCACCCATGCCGCGCCTGCCGGTGTACTGCAGCCGCTGCAGGGGCGAGATGTCTTGCGGGTGTTTGCCCTGGGCGGCCATCCAGGCATTGAGTACCGCATTGCCGAAGTCGTCGGGGAGGGAGTCGGCAATCAGGCCGGGCAGGCCGCGGAAGGTATCAAAGCGCAGTTCCGGGAAGCTGTAGATGCGCCGCGCCAGGGGCATCTTGAGGGGGGAGAGTTCGATACCGGTGTCGATGAATGCCGGGTCGTATTCGAAGGCACCGACGCCGGTGTCGGTGTCGAAGCTGACCGCGCCGGCGGTCTGCTCCTGCCCGTCTTGCCCTAAATAATCCACGCCGATGACTTCCATTACCATTCCGGTTCCTCCTGGGTGTCGTCGTCACCCCCTTCGTTTTTGCCGCGCTGGCCCGAGGCCCGCTGGCGTTTCTTGCCCTGCAATTTGGCCAGCTGGATCGGCGAGGGCGGCTGCGGTGGCAGGAAGTTGTCCAGCTGGGCCGTGAGGTCGAGGGCCTGGAGTATGGCGATCAGGACTTCCAGCTGGACCTTGCCCTTTTCCGCATTGAGCACGGCCTTGCGGCTGACACCGGCGTGCTCGGCCACTTCCAGCTGGGTGAGGTCACGGTTCAGGCGTGCCTGCTTCAGGCGCTGGCCGAGGCTTTCGGCAATGGCGGCGGGAGATTTCAATTCAGGATCCATAAGGTGCTTTATATGGGATTTAAGAATCAGTTTTAGAGATTATGTCCCTTTTTTGGGATTTAATGAATAAGTTAATTAAAGTTCTTATATTGGGACTTTATAGTTTTTTTAATTAATAAAGATCCCATAATTGCACTTTACGGCCATTTCAAAATCCATTCTTGACTGCCTGGACACCTACGGTAAAGCGCCGCTGGCGCCATACTCATCAAGAGTGTCGATTCTGGTGTGGGTGTAGACGTGGGCTAAATAGAGAAGTCTGGAAACGCCGGCCACCTCCGCCCCCGCCGGGGAGGATGGCCACGCTTGCCGCTGCTGAGACAATTGCCGCATAACCATAAGTCAGTCAGCGGTGATCCCAATGTCTCAAAATCCATCTACAGCGGCGGTTGCCGGCGCCAAGCCCCAGTTGAGCTTCTGGCAGATCTGGAACATGTGTTTCGGCTTTCTCGGTATCCAGTTCGGCTTTGCGCTGCAAAATGCCAATGTCAGTCGTATCTTCCAGACCCTTGGAGCCGAGATCGACGATATCCCGGTACTGTGGGTGGCCGCGCCACTGACCGGCTTGCTGGTACAGCCGCTGATCGGCTACTTCAGTGACCGCACCTGGACCGGCTTTGGCCGTCGCCGTCCCTTCCTGCTGGCCGGTGCCATTCTGTCCTCCATCGCCATTCTGTTTATGCCGCACTCGCCCACCCTGTGGATTGCCGCGGGCATGCTGTGGGTAATGGATGCGTCCATCAACGTCTCCATGGAGCCCTTCCGTGCGCTGGTGGGCGACATGTTGCCGCAGAAGCAGCGCTCTTTTGGTTATGCGTTGCAGAGCTTCTTTATTGGTGTGAGCTCGGTGGTCGCCTCGGCCATGCCGTGGATGCTGGCAAACTGGTTTGATGTTTCCAATACCGCACCGGAAGGTGTGGTGCCGGATTCCGTGCGCATCTCTTTCTATGTGGGCGGGATCGGTTTCCTGCTGGCGGTGCTGTGGAGTGTGTTCAAGACCCGTGAGTACAGCCCGGAGCAACAGGCCGCGTTTGAATCTGCTGAGTCGCCAGAGCTGGCGGGGCAGGCGGACGAGCCGGTGCAGGATCACAGCGCAAGTTACCGCACCATCGGTGGCGCCATGCTGTTGGTGGGTGCCGCTTTCGCGGGTTTTGTGTGGCAGCAGGGACTGGATCAGCAGTTGTACATCCTTGCCGGCCTGATCGCCGGGCTGGGTGCCCTGCAACTGCTGGCGCTGGTGTTGCGCGGGCGCGCGACTGGTAAAGAAGGGATGCTGGAGGAAATTGTCTCCAATCTCTACTCCATGCCCGACGCCATGAAGCGCCTGGCGTGGGTGCAGTTCTTTTCCTGGTTTGCGCTGTTTGCCATGTGGATCTACACCACCGCGGCGGTGACCAGCTTCCACTTCGGCACCAGTGAAGTCACTTCCCAGGCCTACAATGACGGTGCCGACTGGGTCGGTATCCTGTTTGCCACCTATAACGGCTTTGCGGCCCTGGCCGCGCTGCTGATTCCGGTGCTGGCGCGGCGCCTGGGTATGCATTTGTCACACAGCGTGAACCTGGCGCTGGGTGGCCTCGGGCTGCTGTCCTTCCTGTTTATCCGCGATCCCCAGTGGCTGCTGCTGCCGATGCTGGGTGTGGGCTTTGCCTGGGCATCGATCCTGTCGCTGCCCTACGCCATGCTGTCTACCCACGTACCCCAGCGCAAAATGGGCGTGATGATGGGTATCTTCAACGGCTTTATCGTCATTCCGCAGCTGCTGGCGGCCAGTGTGCTGGGGTTTGTGCTGCGTACCTTCTTCGACAACGAGGCCATCTACGCGTTGGTGCTCGGTGGTATCAGCTGGCTGCTGGCAGCCGTGTGCGCCCTGTGGGTCAGCGAGCCGAAAGCGGCAGAAGCCGAGACGGACCTGGCACAAGCGGGCAACTGATCGAGTGACTGCTTTCTCCCCGTTTCATCTTTGATATCGCCAATTGATGTCATCTTGCATTGCCCCGCTGGTCGGGGCTTTTTTTTGCTTGTTTTTCAGGCTGAAGCGCGGTGAAAGCCTGCGATCCCATGCTATTCCCGAATATTCCAGTTTATTCCTTCCCGATTTCGGCAACCCGAAGGTAATTTCTGCGCACTATCAAACACATTGAGGAGCATCCTATGCGTTCTATTGCCGCCCTGATTTTATCTATCCTGCCAATTATCGTTTTTGCTGCCGACGACTTGGTTGAGTTGACCACGGAAGGTGAGCCGTTACTGTCGGTGTGGCAAAACGTGGTGGAGCAGTGTCCTGAATCTGAATACATGCACCAGATTATCCATGCTGAGGAACTGGTGACCTTGAAGGTGGAGGGGGTTGCCTGCCGTGACGTAATGAAAATGTTGGTAGACTTTGATCTGGGCGCTGGCCCGTCAACGTCAAACCACGCCGCGATGGAATAGTCCCCCTGTTCTTTTGCAGCCACAAAATAGCTGTTGTCGGTATATGGAGAGTCTGGGAAAACGTCTGAAACTGATTCGTGCGCGGCTGCGCTGGAGCCAGACGGAATCGGCACGGAAAATGGCGATCGAGCAGTCATACCTTTCAAAGCTGGAAAATGACCAGGCGCTGCCCTCTGCAGATACTCTCGAGAATATCTGCCGGGTGTATGGCGTGGATGTACAGCAGCTGCTGGTGGGCTTAGAGGAGCAACTCAGGCGAAAACCGGAATTGCAGGTTTTGCAGCAGTCCACTGGAAGTGCGCCTGATGGAAAACGGTGGTCGTCAATGCCCGTGAGGCTCGCGCTGTCCCTGGTGATTTTGTTCGTCTTTACCGGTCTGGGGATCGCCATTGCTCTTGGACCTGTTGCCGGCAGGGAGGTCCCAGGCCCCGAACACGAGATGCTGTCCATGAAGCTGGAACAGGTCAACGGTCGCGAGGTGCTCGAAATGTTTGCGGAATTTGGCGGCCTGCAAGTCAGTGGCCTGGAGCTGGTGCATGGGGATATTGACCACCTGCAGATAGATCAGGTGCCCTGGGATGTTGCCTTGGCACAGGTCGCGGAGAAACTGGGCCTGAGAGCGAAAATATCCGGGGGCTATGTGACCCTGATTCCACTGCAGCCCGCTAGGATAGCGCCGGAGACCGAGCGAATATCCCTCTAGATGATACGCCCGGTTTGAGATCTGTGCGGGATTGCGAGAGCATTACCGGTTTAGCAATCGAGCCACTCCGCATTTCATGAACTTTCTCCAAACAATCGAATCCGCCCTCGATACCTTCGTTGCCTACGCCTGGGGCACGCCGCTTCTGGTGCTGCTGGTAGGCGGTGGTCTTTTCCTACTGATCAGTTCGCGCGCGCGGCCTTATCGCCACCTTGGCCACAGTATCGACCTGCTGCGGGGCAAGTATGATGACCCCAATGATCCCGGCCAGGTGCCCCACCGGCAGGCGCTGTCCACTGCGCTGTCTGGCACCCTGGGGTTGGGCAATATTGCCGGGGTGGCCATTGCCATCAGCACCGGTGGGCCCGGAGCCATTTTCTGGATGTGGGTGACGGCGCTGGTCGGGGTGGCCACCAAGTTCTATACCGCCACCCTGGCGGTGATGTACCGCGGCCGCGATAGCAACGGCGAAATCCAGGGTGGTCCTATGTATGTCATCCGCGAAGGGCTCGGCAAGCGCTGGCAGCCGCTGGCTTACCTGTTTGCCATTGCCGGCCTTTGTGGCCTTCTGCCTTCGTTCCAGTCGAACCAGATGGTGCAGTTACTGCGGGTTTCCTTTGCTGAACCGCTCGGCTGGGTGAGCCCGGATAATGCACTGCAATTTGATTTTGCTATGGGAGTGCTGTTGGCTCTGGCGGCGCTGGTGGTCATTGCGGGGCGCATTCAGCGCATCGGGCGTTTTGCCGTGCGTATCGTGCCAGCCATGGTGCTGTTCTATCTGGTGCTGACGCTAGGGGTTATCGGTTACTTCTGGCAGGAGATCCCCGCGGCCTTTGGCCTGATTTTTCGCGATGCGTTTTCCGGTCAGGCGGTGGTCGGCGGCGCGCTGGGTACGGTGATTGCCATCGGTATCAGTCGCGGAGCCTTCTCCAATGAAGCGGGTATCGGTACCGAGTCCCTGGCCCACGGTGCGGCCAAAACCACAGAACCGGTGCGCGAGGGTGTGGTGGCCATGCTGGGCCCGATCGTTGATACCCTGATTATCTGTACCTGTACCGCCCTGGTCATCCTGCTCACCGGAGTCTGGCAGGACGCAGAGGGGATTGCGGGCGTCTCGCTGACTGCCAATGCCTTCAGCAGTGTATTTGGCGGCTGGGGTCCCGTGTTGCTGCTCATCATGGTGGTGCCGCTGGCGTTCAGTACCATTGTTACCTTCTGGTATTACGGCATGAAGTGCTTTGTGTTCCTGTTTGGTACCCGTTTCCAGGTGGTGTACACCGTGATCTATATGCTGCTGATTGTGTCGGGGGCAGTGTTGTCGCTGAATATCGTCAACAGTTTCATTACCGGCATGTACGCAGTGATGGCGATACCCACAATGGTTTCGACCTTGCGATTGTCCGGACGGGTTAACCGGGCTGCGCACGATTATTTCGTAAAAACGCCGGAAGCCTGACGCCGGCACTAAAATTGGGCGACGCAATGGGTTGCGCGCTTTTTATGCGAAAGTCGGGATTTATCCGTTGGCGCGTAAAAAATTATTGTGAAAGTTCTCACAAAGTGAGCGTGCCAACGGATTTTTGTCACGCTCGCTATGGGAACTGTCAGAGAAAAAAGCTACAAACGTCGTTTCACTAAAAACAAAAGCACTCTACGGTTACATTAGGTGGAACAATGGCGAACCCGCTCGACCCAAAACCAGATGCGAATCTGGATTCCAACTCTTTTCTTTCCGGAATGAACGATAGTGGTGCAACCGAGCGTCCGTTCGCGGATAAGCTTGGCGCATCCATGGCGAAGGATCGCTCTGTAATCGGTAAAAACATCAAGTTCCGTGGTGAGCTGATTGGTACCGAAGACCTGCATATTGAAGGCACCATCGAAGGCACCGTTATCATGGAAGGCCACGACCTTTCCATTGGTCGCGAGGGTGAAATCAATGCAAATATCCACGCGCAGAATATTGTCATCAACGGCACCCTGACCGGCGACGCGCTGGCGGATGAGCTGATTGAAATCCGCAACACCGCAGTGGTTAAAGGCAATCTGATTGCCCCGCGCATCCAGCTGGACGATGGTGGTAAATTCCGCGGCTCCATGGATATGGTCGATACCGATGACGAAATGAAAGCCCGTCATTCCGAGTTCAAAGAGAAGCTGGTTCACCCGAACCTGCCACCGAAAGATGAAGTGCCGAGCAGACCTGCCGCCGCGAAAAAATCTTTTGCCTCGAAAGAAACTGCCAAGGAACAGGCCAAGGAAGCGGAGCTGGCTGACAGCTGATAGCCCGTTGCAACGCCGCATCATCCCCCCGAGCGGCGTTGCATACTCCTGTTTAAAAACCCTGGCTCACGCCCCGAATTCTTGCGATAAACAATGCAACACCGCTCTTTTGGCCTCGCTGCGTTAACGACCGAGATGGTCAAAAGCGGGGACCGAATTCTCGATCTCGGACCTCTCTCGTCCGGCACCACCCAGGCCTTTCTCAGTCTGAATTGCCAGTGTCATATTGAAGACCTGGTGGAATACCTCGCTGACAATCAGCATGGCGGTGATCCGCTACAGGCATTGGAAGATCATCTGATCCCCAAACCCGCGAACCTCAAGTTCGACGTGATCCTGTGCTGGGACCTGCTCAATTTTCTTGAACTTGATGTTATCCAGCATCTGATTCGCCTGCTGCAGCCGCACCTGAAGCAGGGCACGATTCTGCATACCATGCGCTATACCGGGCGCAATCAGCCGCACAAGCCGCGACGTTTCCGCCTGCTGGAAAACTTCTGTTTCGAATATGTGGACGACCCCAGTTATCCGGAAGTGCCCTCCAAGGGACACTCCACGGTAACCCTGTTGAAATGTATGGATCGCTTCAGCCTGTTCAATTCCCTGATGAAGCGGGAAGGCATGGATCAGAATGTTACCGAGCATTTTCTCGAATACGACAGCATTGCGTCACGCAACCAGGTGCGCAGTGGTGGTGCCTCCGATGTGAGTGCCTACTTCCGCCAGGTGCGCGATGACGAGCGCATGGAGTTTGCCGGCATTCGCAAAGCGCTGGAGTCATTGCCGGCCGGCGCCACGGTGCTGGATTGTGGTCGCAAAAACGGACGCAACATCGATGCCCTGAAAAAGAAAGTGGGCGCGCTGTATGTAGAAGACCTGCACGCCTCCCTGGCCTGGCGCAAGAAAATGCACGGTGAACGCAGCGGCTTCAGTGAGTCCATGTTCAGTTTTGATCCCGGCACCAGGCTGGACGGTGTATTCCTGTGGGATCTGCTGAATTTCTGCAGTCCCGAGCAGATCGAAGCGCTGGGAGAATTGCTGGCGGGGCGGATGGTACCTGGCGGCCAGTTGCATTTCCTGGTGTACAAATCCAGCCAGCAGCCGCAGCGGCCGGCCATGTTTGAAGTGCTGGAAGATGAACGGGTAGCGGTGACCGGAAACTCCGAAAGTCGCAGTGACCGCACCCTCGGCAGCACCGCCGACCTGATGCGGCTGTTACCCGGCTACCGCCTGTTCAGCCACCACCTCGGGCGTTTGCCGTCCGGGGATTCGGTGCAGGAATTTGTGCTGCAGCTGAAGGCGTAACCGGAAACCGAGCCTGTATAAAACCAGGGTTGCATAAAACAAGGCTGTATAAAGCAAGCCCGTATAAAACAGCTTCTATAAAAAACAATTCGAGAAGATTCCAAACGAGATTACTTCCATGTCTGAATTTTTGCGCTCTGTCTTTGTTGCCCTGAGCCCGGATGCGGTCACCGAAGGGTTCCTCTCCCTGATGCTGGTGTTGTTTGCATTGGCGCTGGTGTGCCGTTTTGCGCGTCGCGCCGCGGAATTCGTTGAGCAGGCTCCGGGACTGCTCACTTCCCTGGGTATTCTCGGTACCTTTACCGGCGTGATTATCGGGCTGTTTGAATTTAGCCTTGCGGATATCGACCAGAGTATCGCCAATCTGCTGGATGGACTGAAAACCGCTTTTATCACCAGTGTGTGCGGTATTGGTCTCTCTATACTGCTACGAGCGCTGACCCGCTTTATCCCGATGCCCGGAGAAGCTGCTACCGTAACGGAACTGGCCGATATCCACAGTGCGCTGCAGCATTTGCAAACTGCGCTGGTAGAAGGGCAGGAGCGTCAACTCGCGCAGAGTGAAACTCAGCTGGCAAATCTTTCCGAGCAGGTCTCCCAGGCACTGGTTCAGGAGATGGAGCAGGTCGTGGTGCGTTTCAATGAACGCGTGGAATCCCAGTTCGGCGACAACATGACACGCTTTGGGGAAAACTTCGGCCGCTTTGATGGCATGGTGGAAACCCTGACGCGCGAGTACAAGGCCCACGAGGAGCGGGTGGAATACTGGTCCGAACACTGTGACACCGCGGTGATGGGGCTGGTACAGGTTGCGCGGGACCTGCAGCAGATTCACCAGCAATTGGCAGAGGTACCGCAGTTCTTCGAGGGCATGCAGGGGGTCAACACCCAGGCCCGTGAGCAGATGCAGGCGCTCAACGAGCAACTGGAGCGTTACCGCGGCGTGAGTGTGCAAATGCAGGACGTACTGCCACATCTGGGTGAGCGCATCGACCAGTTCGTGCAGGGTATCGATGTGGTGCAGCAGGTGATGACCAGCGATATGAAGCAGTCGCTGGTGAGTATCGCCAAGCAGAGCGAACTGCTGGGTGCCCAGATCGAGGCGGTCTCCGGTGCCTTCGAGAAAATGTCGAGCCTGGATGCGGACTTTATCCAGGGGTTGGTGCAGGAGTCCGTTACCACCCACCGCAATGGTATGCAGGAACTGGCCCTGCAACAGGCGCGCACCCACAAGGAAATGATGGATGCCCTCAGCCACGTGATCCGCAAGAGCATGGGCGACGCGGAGAATTCCATCGGCAAGCAATACCAGTTGGTGGAGCGCAAGATGGAAGAGGAAGTGGAGGGCGTTATCGCGGCCATGGGTGAGGCGCTGGCAACCATTAGTGGTCAATTTACGCGGGATTACCGCCAGTTGGTGGCGCAGATGCAGCGCCTGACACAAGCCGCCGCATCCGCAGAGCGCGCGCGCGAGGAAATTGCCTGATGTCCACCAGGTCGGGGTTTTCCCGTTCCGGAGTGCGCAGCGGCAGTGAGGGCGAGGCCTCCTGGATCAGTGTGTCCGACCTGATGGCGGGGCTGATGATGGTATTCCTGTGTATTGCTGTGGCGATGATGCGTTCGGTGATGATCGAGCGGGAAAAGATTCGCACCATTGCCATGTCCTACCGGGAAAACCAGCTGGCAATTTACGAGTCCCTGCAACATGAATTTGCACCGGACCTGGCGCGCTGGGGCGCGACCATCGATCGGGATACCCTGACCGTCGCCTTCAATAACTCCGATGCCATGTTCGATACCGGTGAGGCCGCGCTCAGCGCCAGTTATCAGGTGGTATTCGAGGAATTTTTCCCTCGCTATATGAACGTACTGGCGCCCTTCAAGGCGTCGGTGGAGGCGGTACGTATCGAGGGGCATACCAGCTCCGGCTGGGGCCAGAGCAGCGATCGCAACGATACCTACTTCAATAACCTGCGCCTGTCCCAGGACCGCGCGCGCTCGGTATTGCGCTACGTTTACACCCTGGACGAAGTAACCGCTCACCACGCCTGGATGATGCAGAATGTGGCGGCGGTCGGATATTCTTCCTCGCGGCCGATTTACAATGCCGACGGCAGTGAAAATATCGAACAATCCAAGCGAGTGGCCTTCCGCGTGATCACCAATTCTGAAACCAAGATCCACAGTATCCTCGAGGAGTCACTCTGATGGGGCGCTGGAGCCGGCATCTGGAAGCACTCACTCAGGCCATCTCCGGTATGGGGACACCGCCCGATGCGCGGCATTCCGATGACGATATCCTGCTGACGGAAGATGCTGTTGACTTGGAAAACGGCCCTGAATCGGTAAGTAGCCCGGAGTCAATTAACAGCCCTGAGCCAATTAACAGCCCAGCGGAACCCGAGGCCGATGAACTACCAGACACGGAAGACCTCACCGATCCCTCTGAAATATTAGACGCGCGGGGCGACGCTATCGCGGAGGCTCTGGTCAAGGGGATGGAAGTCACACTCGGCGATCTGGATCAAACCGAGCACGGCTGGATGTATCGGGGCCACCCGGTCATGGTGTATGCGGTGGATGTGGCTGCGGTGGAAGATCAGCAGATCCGTGGGGAGTTCTTTCACCGGGTGCACCTGGCCAGTTGCTGTGGTGCACTGGAGGACCCGCAACAAGTGGTGTGGATCGGCACTGCTCGCGAGGCGCTCGCCGCACCGGCGCTCACGGCGACGCCGCACCCCTGTGAGTACTGCCTGGCCAAGGTAAACCACCGCGGCTTCCGCGGCCTCGGTCCGCGCGATCGCAACCGGGTTGCTGCCGCCTTCAGTTTTCACTGGCATGTCAGCCAGTATGCGCAGGAATTTTTCCCCGGAGATGAGGCCAACTTCTGGGCGCCCGGCAAGGTGGTACAGGCGCTGCAGCAGATAGCACCGGAGTCCGCCGAAAGTGGCACCTGTGGCTTCTGTGAATGGCAGGTGCCTGCCGGGCAGCACTGGTTTGTACCCGTTGAGCGTGGAATGGCTCTGGGGCTGTCCATTGATGCCTGTGTGCTCTGTGCACAACAGCAGGCGATGGGGGTGCTTACGCTACCGGGTAACAGTGCGCTGGAAGCCAGTCACGCGCGGCGCAGCGCTCAAATCGAAAGTTCGCACTCACCGGTGCAGGAGTCCGACGCGGAGAGTAACCGGGAATGGTCCTGGGTGCGCAGGCAGCTTCCCTTGTCGTGGCATCCGCTGTGTGAGCAACTGGAGCGAAAACTTTCCGCGCCGGTGTTGTTCCATCGTTTTGCCGGATACGAAGGTGTTGCGGTGCTGGCATGGCCGGAACATCGCCGGGGTATTGTCGCCAGTGAAGAGGACCGCGCACAGCTTCCGGAGGGCTGGGACTTCTGGACCATGCGCAGTGTGCTGGGAAGCCTGGGCTGATATCAAAAAATAGCAAACAAAAAGGGCAGCGAAAGCTGCCCTTTTTGTTTTTGCGCACCTGAATACAAGGTCGCGTGTTTCGATGGTGAAGGATAACGGCGAAGGTTAATGTCGAATGGTCACCTTGGTGCCCATGGGCGCATTTTCATAAAAAATCTTTGCCATATGCCAGGGCAGCCGGATACAGCCGTGGGATTCCGGGCGCCCGGTGACCTTGCCCGCATGCATGCCAACGGCGCCATTGACCCGCATGAAAAAGTCCATGGAAGCACCGCGGAACATGGTGCCCGAAGGACGTGAATCCCGGCGCACATCGACACTGGATTTGCGCACATAGCCGGCGCGGTCCACATAGTGGCCAAACAAGTTGGATCGGTGATCGATATCTTTTTCGCTCACGCGGAAGCTGCCCGTAGGCGTCCGATATCCGGAGATTCCCGTGGCCACAGGAGAAACACCGGCAAGCTGGCTGCCCTTGTAGAAATACGCCCGCTGTTCACTGAGATCGATAATGATATGTGGCGCTCCACCGATCACATCCCGGCGCCACCAGGCGCTGCCATCGGTCATGGATCTGTGCTGCTGGTAGGGGTAGGGGTAATCACCGGCCTGGGCGATGGGGGCGAAAACCGCGGATGCGGCGAGAATCAGGCTGCTGCCTACAAGAATTTTTTTCAGCAAGGAAGAACAACGTTGTGCAGGTAAATGCATAGATACCTCATCTGCTCTTGCGAGCGAATTTCAGGTCTCTGTGTACGCGCTTCCGGTATTGCCAGCTGAGCCCGCTGAGAGTGACGCTCGCTCTGGCAAATTTCAGGGTATAGAAACCCCTGCACCCTGGGCGCACAAAAACCTGTGAATTTCCCCAAAGCGGCGCGTCGGTGTTTCCCGATTTGGCCGCGGGATGAGCCCTGCCGGTTGGTTTTGCAGACCTCTGGGCAAGTGAGAGGCATGGTAGGATCGGGGTTTGGCGCCTTTTACATTTAAATGGAATGACGGGCGATGGTGATAGATGAATTTCGTTCAGGGCGAGACAGGTCAAAAGTAGCGGGCAAAAAAAAGCCGGCTAAGGAGCCGGCTTGAAACAATCCAGAAAGTCTGGAAAGCGTGCTTTGACGAGAGAGCAACAAAGTGAACGTTCTTATTGAGAGGTAACCCTTTGAGTGCGATACCCGGGCCCGGTTCGCTGCACTTGCACAAGTGCGCGCCAATTTCTCAATAAGTCCGAAATTTTTCCTGTTTCGTGGCGCCGTTTATCTGCGGCGGTCTATTTACGGCAATTTACTTACCGTAATTTATTTGCGATAGAAAACCCGCGCGGCCGCGACCGGCAGTTCTACCTTTTCACCGTTAACGGTGCCAGCGAAGCCGCTGGGGGTGATGTCTTCACTGCCTGTAAATTCTTCCGGCAGGGTTAAGCTTGTCGCCTCGTGGCCCAGGTTCAGTACCACGAAATAGCCTTCGCCTTCCTCATTGCCGCGCTCGAATACCAGCAGGTCATTGGCGGTATCCAGAATGCGCTGGCTGGCAGTGGCCAGTGCCGCTGGCAGATCCGCATGCCACTTCAGTAGGTCGCGGAAGCGGTTCAGCATCGAGTGCTGGTCATCTTCCTGTACCGAGGCGGCCAGATGGTAGTGTTCTTCCGCCACCGGCAACCAGGGTTTTACCTTGGAGAAGCCGGCATTGATTTCGCCACCGTTGTACCAGGGCATGGGGGTACGGCAGCCGTCGCGGCCCTTGAATTCCGGCCATAAATTGATGCCGTAGGGGTCCTGCAGGTCTTCAAACGCCACCTCTGCTTCCGGCAGGCCCAGTTCCTCGCCCTGGTACATGCACACGCTGCCGCGCAGCATCAATTGCATCAGGAAGAACAGCGGCGCGCGGGCGCGGGCGGTTTCCGGGTCGAAGCCCTTGTTCCAGCGGCTGAAAGAGCGCGGTACATCGTGGTTGGAAATGGACCAGCAGGGCCAGCCTTCCTCGATCACCTGGCGGTTCTTTTCCAGGGTGTCGCGCAGGAACTGCGCGCTGCAGTCTTCCGCCAGCAGGTCGAAGGAATAGGCCATGTGCAGGCGGTTTTCCGTGGTGTACTCGGCCATGATCTTGTGGGTGTTGTCGTCGCCCACTTCGCCCACGGTCATGGTGCCCGGGTACTCGTCCAGCAAGGCGCGCACGCGCTGCAGGAACACCAGGTTTTCCGGCTGGGATTTGTCGTGAATGTGCCACTGGTACTCGTAGCTGTTTACCGGCGGCAGGCCATTTTTATCCAGCTTCACCGGGCGCGGCGGGTTGTTTTCCAGCGAGCGGTTGTGGAAAGCGTGGTTGATGGCGTCCAGGCGGAAACCGTCGACCCCACGGTCTAGCCAGAATTTCAGGTCCGCCAGCAGCTGCTCCTGGACTTCCGGATGGTGCAGGTTCAGGTCCGGCTGTTCCTTGAGAAAGTTGGTCAGGTAGTACTGGCGGCGGCGGGTGCACCAGCGCCAGGCGCTGCCACCGAAGTTGGACATCCAGTTGTTCGGCGCGCTGCCATCTTCTTTGGCATCGGCCCATACGTACCAGTCGGCCTTGGCATTGTCGCGACTTGCGCGACTCTCTTCGAACCAGGGGTGCAGGTCAGAGGTGTGGCTCAGGATCTGGTCGATGATCACCTTAAGGCCCAGCTCGTGGGCTTTTTCGATCACTTTGTCGAAGTCGTCCAGATTGCCGAAGATCGGGTCTACATCGCGATAATCGGACACGTCGTAGCCGAAGTCCACCATGGGTGACTTGAAGAAGGGGGAGATCCAGATGGCGTCCACACCGAGGGATTTCACATAGCCGAGCTTCTGGCAGATGCCCGGCAGGTCGCCGATACCATCGCCATTGGCGTCGCAGAAACTGCGCGGGTAAATCTGGTAAATGACGCCGTTGCGCCACCATTCCCCGGTTGATTTGTCTGTGTGAATACCGCTCATACCGTGAGTCCGTTATTGAAAGCTTTTTATGGATAGCTATTAGCTTAGGGTCAGTATGGCGACGCCGGTGGCGCCTTACCTCCTCCCCGAACGGGGGGGAGGGTGCTTTGCAGGGCGGTCGGGAGGCGGGGTGATCAGGGCTTATCCTGTACTGATCGCAGCAGTTGCTCCGCCAGGGCAATGGCCTCCTGGCGGTCCTTCACGTCCAGTTTCTGGTAGAGGCTGCGGATATGGGTCTTGATGGTGCTTGGGGCCACCTTGAAGTGGCGGGCGATGCGCTCGTTGGACAGGCCGGAGTGGATGGCGTTCAGCACCTGCCACTCCCGCGGGGTGAGGGGGGAGTGGCGCAGGAAGTCCGGCACCGCATCGCTGGCGAGGATTTCGCGCACGATGGTTTCGTCCAGCTCGATGCGGATGCCGCCCCCCAGCTCTGGCTGCTGCTGGGCGAGCTTGATCAGTTGCTGGGCCTTGTCTGCCAACGGCTCGCTCAGTGCGAGCTTGCCGGTTTCCTCCAGCGCCGCTTTTAAAATCACGATCATCGGCTTGCCAACCTGCAGGAAGCTGGCGATAAGGTCGCTGTCCTGCATGATGGTGAGGGCGGCGCGGATATGCTCCAGCGCCTGTTCGCGGCGCTCGCGCAGCCAGGCGAGGTGGGCGGCAAGTACCCGGTTGCGCAGCTGGTCGGTGACCAGACCGCACTCCACGGCCACCTGTTGCAGGCGACCTAAAAGACGGTTCGCATCGGACCAGCGGTGCAGGGAAATCAGCGCGCGCACATGGTTGCGGCCGTAGCACTGCTCGAAGTGGTTGCTGGGGCGGTCGACCACCGGTTCTGCCTGCTCCTGCCAGCTGGCGATGGCATCGGTATTTTCCAGCGCCTGCCACACGCGCATGCGCGCCGCATCCGCATTGGCTACCCAGTCGCGGTGGTACTCTTCGCCCGCCAGCAGGTGTTCCACACGCTCCAGCCACTCGAGGGTTTCATCTTTATCCCCCCGCGCCAGTGCCACTTTCAGCAGCAGGGTGTATTCCGGCAGCAGCCAGCGCTCACCGACCTTGCGGTTGATCTGCATACCCCGACGGGCGGATTCCGCGGCGCCATCCAGGTCGACGGCTTCCCACTGCAATTGCCCTTTCAGGCGATAGATAAATTCGGAGATCGGCAGGCCCACCAGGTGGTGTTCCTCGATCAGTCGCTGGGCGCGGCCCTGCAGCGCCGCAGCCTTTTTCAGCAGGCCGTTGGCAAAGGCGATTTCGGTCTGCTGGCACAGGGCCCAGGCGGCGTTGGGAATGTCGTGGCGAGCGAGAGTGGCCTTTTCCACCGCTTCCATATGGTGCATCGCCTGATCCAGCTCCCCCAGGCAGAAACTGGTTTCACCGATGACCAGCTGGGCGGCGATGCGCTCGCTGTCTTGCTCTTCCGGTAACAGCTCCAGCGCCTCCTGGGCGTACTCCTTGGCTTTGAGAATCTGGCCGCGGGATACGGAAACCTGCGCGCGCATGGCTGCAAAGGCCCCCTCGAATGCTTGCCACTGCTGCGGGTCTTCGCGTTGCAGCCAGCTCTCGGCGGCGGCCAGCAGCTTGTTGCAGCGGTCGTAGTTGAAGCTGTCGCGGGCGAGGCGGGCGGCCAGTAGGGTGAAAGAGGCGTGGCGTTTGAGCTGGTCTTCGCCGAGCCAGTTGAGGCTGTCGTTCAGTACCCGGAACTGGCCTTCACGCAGGAACTGTTCACCCTGCTCGGCGATAAGGCGGTGTACCCGCGCGCGGTCTTCCGCTTCCAGCGCATGGCGCAGGGCTTCCAGTGGCTGCTTGAGCTCCTGCCAAGTATCGCTGGCGGTCTGGTGCAGCTGGGTGAGTTCTTCACCGTCGGACAGCTGGCGCTGCAGGAAGCGGGCAAAGACCGGGTGGAAGCGGAACCACTGGCGGCTGGAGTCCTGCGCCTGCAGAAAGAGGCCGCGGCTGGCGGCGGTTTCCAGCTGCTGCTGGCCGCCACTCTGACCGCTCAGACGCTCCGCCAGCAGCCCGTTGACCCGGGTCAGGATGGAGGTGCGGGCCAGCAGCTGGCGCAGTTCCGGGGCCAGCCGTTCCAGCACTTCCTCGGCAAGGTAATCGAGGATATGCCCGTGCCCCTGCTCCAGTTCACCCAGGTAGCGGTCCACTTCCTCCTGGTTGCGTACCGACAGCGCAAACATCTGGATCGCCGGTGGCCAGCCCTCGGACAGCTGGTGCAGCTGCGCTACGCGGTCGCTGCCCAGTGCAAAGGGCAGGCGCCGGGTCAGCAGCTGGGTGGTTTCGTCGATGGTCAGTGCCAGGTCGTCTGCGGTCAGCTCCAGCAAGCGACCCTGTAAACGCAGGGCGCCAAGCCCCAGTGGCGGCTGGCTGCGGCTGGTGATGACCACGCCGATACCGGCGGGTGCGTGGCGCAGCAGGAAGCGGGTGGCATCGTGCACTGCCGGGTTGTCGATCTGGTGGTAGTCGTCGAGGACGATGCGCAGCTCACTGGGCAGCTGGCGTAGTTCCGACAGCATCTGGCTGATGACCAGGGAGGGGTCGAGATTGTGCTGGGCGGCGAGAATCTTGCTGGTTTCCGGTACCCCGTTGCCGGTGGCGCGATGCACACTTTCCACCAGGTAGCGGCAGAACTGGCCGGGCTCGTTGTCACCGCCGTCGAGGGAGTACCAGGCCACCGGGTTGTCCTGCTCCGTGGCCCAAGAGGTCACCAGGGTGGTCTTGCCGTAGCCGGCGGGCGCGGTGACCAGTAACAACTGGTCACTCTGGCTCTGTTCCAGAAGTGATTGCAGCCGGGGCCTTTGCAGGGTGTGTTCCGGGCAGTCGGGGAGGCTGTACTTGGAGGCTAGAAGCATGGCAATAACCGGTCAGCAGGGCTTGAGCCGGGGTTTCCATTCACCAGAACCACTTCAGAACCCCGGAGGCGCAATTGTACAACGTTAGTGTGCCAGCCCCGCTATTCGTTCGCGTCCTCCCCCAGGGGGGAGGATACCGATGGGCCCGGATCTGCGCTGTTCGCGCGGCTGTTTCCCCGACAATCGGGAGGTTTTTTCTTCGCCGGGGGGACTATCCCCACGCATCAATCGTCTTCCCCAGTAGATAGAGCTGAAACCCTGTGTTCCTGGAGCGATCAGGTGAGCCTCTATTTTCTCAAGATCGGAATTTAAACAAAAACCAATAAGAGCCGCCGAGGTAGCTCCAGTGACGTTCTGTCGGAGACCGTCGACCGCGGCGAAATGCGAAGAGGGAAATCCAAATGTTCAAACGCACGAAACTGTCCGGTGCTGTGGTGGCGGCCATCGCTTCCATGACCTGCACGCCACATTTGTTCGCGCAGGAAAATACCACCCTGGAAGAAGTCACCGTGACCGGTATACGCGCGTCCATGGAGCGCGCCATGGATATCAAGCGTGACTCCGCCGGGGTGGTGGATGCGATCTCTGCCGAAGATATCGGCAAATTCCCCGACACTAATCTGGCGGAATCCCTGCAGCGGATTAGCGGTGTGTCGATCAATCGCGTAAACGGAGAAGGTTCTGAAATTACCGTGCGCGGCTTTGGTCCGAGTTTCAACCTGGTGACCCTGAACGGCCGCCAGATGCCCGCATCCAGTGTGTCGATGGTTGGTGGCGACCAGTCCGTCGAGGAAAACAGTGATGCCGGTACCGGCCGCTCGTTCGATTTCTCGAATCTGGCGTCCGAGGGCGTGGCCGGTCTTCAGGTATACAAAACCGGTCGCGCCTCTTCGCCCACCGGCGGTATCGGTGCGACGGTGAATATCAATACGGTGCGGCCGCTGGATAACCCGGGTATTCAGGCATCCCTGGGTGTGAAAGGCATGCACGATACCGGTGTGAATTTTGAGGGCGATGATATCACCCCGGAAACCTCCGGGCTGTTCAGCTGGAGCAACGACGAAGAAACCTTTGGCGTGGCTCTGTTCGGCTCTTATCAGGAGCGCAACGGTGGCGCCCGCAGTGCGACCGTAAACGACTGGGATATCCGCACCGGTGCCTCGATCAATGACGGATCCAGTGAATTTGTCGGCAATGACACGGTGATCAACAACGCGCCCGCCGATGACCAGCTGGTAGCCGTTCCCAAAGACAGCCGCTACCACGTGTCCACCAATCAACGTGAGCGTACCAACGCGCAGCTCACCATGCAGTTCCGCCCCCGTGAAGACCTGACCCTGACTGCCGATGCGCTTTACGCCAATAACGAGCAGACCGAACAGCGGGTTGACCAGGGTAACTGGTTTAACGCTATCCGCAGTGAAATGACCTTTGATGGTAACTCCACTGTCGCTACGCCGCTGTATCAGTACCAGGATATTCCCGGTGATGTAAAAGACCTCAGTTTTGAACAGCAACTTCGCTCTACCGAGAATACGCTGCAGTCTTTCGGTTTCAATGCCGACTGGGATGCCAGTGACGACCTGAGTTTCCGTTTCGATGCCCACAGCTCGAAATCTGAATCAAATCCCAATGGCCCACTGGGCACCAGCTCCATCCGCTTTGGTATTGGCGCATTTGTGGTAGATGGACACTCCCTCGATGTCAGCAGTGGCTTCCCGGTTGCGGACATCATCGTCAACGACGATCACTACAACGGCAATGGCCAGATCGATGCCAATGAACTGGCGACCTCGGTAGCGCGCACTACCACCGCCAGTCAGGAACACCAGATTGATCAGTTCGCGGTGGATGGCAGCTGGGAGTTCGACAACGGCCGTATCGATTTCGGTTTGAGTTCTATCGCGTCGGAAATGACCCAGCAGAATATGCGTACCACCCAGACGCTGGGTGGTTGGGGTAACCGCAACCCGGATGTGCCCGCCGATCTGGTGGAAGCCTTCTGCATGACTTGCATGTTTGATGATTACAATCCCGGCAGCGACGGGATCACGGCGTATCGAGGCAACGCTGGCCAATTGTATGCCGCGCTGGCAGATCCCTGGACGGCGGACAATATTGACACGCAAATCTATAACGTGGTGGAAGAAGATATCCAGTCGGCCTATTTCCAGTTCACTCTGGATGGTGAGCTGGGAGATTTCCCGACCCAGCTGGTGATCGGTACCCGCTTTGAACAGACCGATACCACCTCCACTTCACGGGTCTATATTCCGTCCAATATGGTGTGGAAGTCGGACAACGATTTTGAGCGCAGCCTGTCGGACAATGTGCTGCCGGTCAGCCTGAACGGAAAGTACAACAACCTGCTACCCAGTCTGGATTTCTCCATCGACTTACGCGAAGACCTGAAAGGCCGCGTGTCTTACAGTAAAACCATCGCGCGCCCCGACTACTCGGCAATTTTTTCCTCGGTTTCTGCGGAAAAACCTTCCGGGCCCACCGCGCTTGGCATAGTACCCGTCGGCAGTCGCGGCAACCCGGAACTACTGCCGCTTGAGTCGGATAACTTCGATCTCTCGGTCGAGTGGTACTACGGTGATAGCAGTTATGTATCGGCTGGATTCTATGAGAAACGGGTTGCCAACTTTATCGGCGACGGCAAGTTCCGTGAATCCCTGTTCGATCTGCGTGACCCGAGCTCCGGCGCCCCCGGTACCCGCTCTGGCGATGCGCTGGCAGCCCTGGAAGAAATGGGCATAGATGCCAGCGAGGCGCATCTGTTCACCATGACCGCATTGATCGATAACTTCGGTGTTGCCGATGCGAAAACCATGTTCGAAGGTGAACTGGTGGACGGTAACCTGCCTCAGGGTTACGTAGACCAAATCCTCACTGAATACGATGTGGTGGCGAATGCGGATGATCCCTTCTTCGAATTCGATGTGACCTCCAAGGTCAATAATCGCGAAGCCAAGATCCATGGATTTGAAGTTGCGGCGCAGCACTTCTTTGGTGAAACAGGCTTCGGGTTACAGGCAAATCTCACCACGGTGCGCGGTGATGTCGGCTTCGACAACGGTGCCGACCCCACGGCAACCCAGTTCGCACTGCTCGGCCTGAGTGACAGTGCCAACCTGGCGGTGATCTACGAGAACTTTGGTGTTTCCGCGCGGCTCGCCTACAACTGGCGGGATCAGTTCCTGTCTCAGGTAAACCGCGGCGCTTCCAACAACCCGGTCTATGTGGGTGAGTACGGACAGCTGGATATGAACATCAGCTACGAGGTGAACGACAACCTCACCGTATTGTTCGAAGGGCTGAATCTCACCGAGGAAAGCCTGGAACATTTCGGGCGCGATGAGAGTAATGTGTGGTTTGCCCAGGAACTGGACGCTCGCTATCTGATCGGCGCTCAGTACAAGTTCTGATGCCCATCGGCAGCGTAAGCTTGCCAGGAAGACGCGAGGGGCCACTGCAATTGCAGTGGCCCCTTTCTGCGTTGTAGCGATACCGTGATAGAACGATAGAAGACAGAACAATAAAAGACAGGTGAGAGTCATGAATCAAACAACATTGTTGGACAACGTCAACCATCACGATTTGAAAATCATTACCGAGCATGGCGCCCGATTCGGTGACAACGTCAACCAGGTACTGACCTTTCCCTCTGAGTACGCGGATATTCATCGGGAGTATCCGATTCTGTTTTATCGCGATAGCGCGGGCGGCGACTACCAGTCGATCGCCCTGCTCGGGCTGGCGCGGGACGAAAACCTGTTTCTGGATGAATCTGACTGGGATGCCAATTACGTTCCTGCGGTAATTGCCCGCGGCCCTTTCCTGATCGGGCTGCACGGTGAATCGGGTGAGCCCATGATCCATGTCGATATGGATAGTCCACGGGTGAACCGGTCACAGGGCCAGGCCGTTTTTCTTACCCATGGTGGTCATTCGCCTTATCTCAAGCGGATCAGTGAAATTCTCCAGCGGATTCATCGTGGGGTAGCCGGAAGCCCGGACATGTTTGCCGCTTTTGCAGCCTGTGACCTGATCGAGCCGGTAAAGCTGGAGCTGCAGCTCAACGATAATGAGCGCTATATCATCGATCACTTCAGTACCATCAGCGGGGAAAGAATGGCGGCGTTGACCGGTGCGCAACTGGAATCGCTGAATCGCCAAGGATATCTGCAGCTGGCATTTTATGTACTCGCGTCACTGGGAAATATTCCCCAACTGATTGAGCGGAAGAACCGCCGTAGTGTGGCAATGGTTAGCTAGGGTTCGCCAAAAAAACAATAAATTCGGGATCACCATGATTGAAATAAAAAACAAAGTACCCGTGAAAGTACCCGTGATCGATGGTTCTGACCTGACGCAGCTCCCACTGCAGCAGCTGCTGGATGCCGACAAGCCTGTGGTAATGAAAGGCTTTGCCCGCAACTGGCCGCTGGTGCAGGCTGGACTCGAATCGCCGCAGGCGGCAATGCGTTACCTGGAGCAGTTTTACAACGGGTCTCCGCTTGTGGCCTATATCGGCGCTCCGGAAATTGACGGGCAATTCGGCTATAGCGCCGATTTCAGCGGGCTCAACTTTTCCAGTGAGCGAATTTCGCTCAGCGATTTTCTTCAGCACGTCGAGAATAATCTCGATGAAGACGCGCCTCCCTCTTTTTATATCGGGTCCACCACCGTAGATGCCTGCCTGCCGGGCTTTCGCGCTGGTAATGACCTGTTATCCCGGTGCGAGTCGCTTGCCAGGTTCGCTCCGCTGGCCAGTATCTGGCTGGGCAACCGCACCCTGGCCCGGGCGCACTTTGACAAGTCCCACAATATCGCCTGCTCACTGGTAGGTCGACGCCGCTTTACGCTGTTTCCACCGGACCAGGTGGCCAACCTTTACCCCGGGCCGCTGGAACTCTCGCCGGGTGGGCAGGTGGTGAGTATGGTGGATTTTCGCAATCCGGATTACACGCGTTACCCGAATTTTGCTGAGGCATTAAAAGTGGCCCAGGTGGCGGATCTTGAACCGGGCGATGTACTTTTTTATCCGGCACTCTGGTGGCATCAGGTGGAAGCACTTGCACCATTCAACGTCATGATGAATTACTGGTGGAACCCTTCGCCCGCGTTTATGGATACCCCAATGCATACCCTGCTGCACGGTATTCTGAGCCTGCGCGACAGGCCGCAAAGCGAGAAGCTGGCCTGGCGCGCCCTGTTCGAATACTACCTGTTCGGCGATGCGGAATTGCCCCGGGCGCATTTGCCGGAACATGCACGCGGTGCCCTGGAAGAACTGGATACCCTGAGTGCACGCCGACTGCGGGCGCAACTACTGCAGCGCCTGAATCGTTGATCAGGGGCGGGAGAAACTGACATGAAAAATCACACCGTGAAAAAAGTTGTCATTGCCGGCGGTGGTACCGCCGGCTGGCTTGCCGCTGCTGCACTCTCGAGACAGCTGGGTGCACTGATCGAAATAGAACTGGTGGAGTCGGATGCAATCGGCACCGTCGGAGTAGGGGAGTCCACAATTCCCACCATCTGCTCTTTCCACGCGCTGCTCGGGATTGATGAAGCGGAGTTTATGCGCGCGACACAGGCCACCTTCAAGCTCGGGATCGAGTTCGAAAACTGGGGGCGAGATGGCGATCGCTATGTGCACGGCTTCGGGCAGCTCGGCAAAGCCACCTGGATGGGCGAATTTCACCAGTTCTGGCTGCATGCGAGAAGCCTCGGATTTGGTGGCGATATTGGTGACTACTGCCTGGAAACCCGGGCACTCAACCATCGCAAGTTTGCCACCTCGAAAAACCCGGTGCTGAACTACGCCTACCACCTGGACGCAACCCGCTACGCCCAGTTTCTGCGCCGTCATTGCGAAGCGCGGGGCGTGTCGCGCACCGAGGGAAATATTCGTGAAGTGTGCCGCGCTAAGGAGAACGGCTTTATCCAGTCGCTGCTGTTGGACGACGGAAGGGCAGTGCAAGGGGACCTGTTTATCGACTGTACGGGTTTCCGCGCGCTACTCATGGAGCAAACCCTGGACGTTGGCTTCGAGGACTGGGGACACTGGCTGCCCACGGATCGCGCCTATGCGCTGCAGTCACAGCCGGTGGAACCGGCACGGCCGAACACCCGCGCCATCGCCCACAGTGCCGGCTGGCGCTGGCAGATACCGCTGCAGTCGCGTATGGGTAATGGCATGGTCTTCTGTAGTGAATACCAGTCTGACGATGAAGCGCGTGCGGCATTTCTGGCAGAAATCGACGGCAAGCCACTATTCGATCCGCGCCTGATCCGCTATCGCGCCGGTCGCCGGAAAAAGGCCTGGGAGAAAAACTGCATTGCCCTCGGCCTGTCCAGCGGATTTGTGGAGCCATTGGAGAGCACCAGTATTCACCTGATCATGATCGGTATTACCCGTTTGCTGCAGTTGTTCCCCTTCGACGGCATTGCGCCTTCACTGCAAGACCGCTTCAACCAGCAGTCTCGTGACGAACTGGAGAAGGTGCGGGACTTCGTGGTGCTGCACTACAAGCTGACCGAGCGCGAAGACAGTGCGTTCTGGCGCTATTGCAAACACATGTCGGTGCCGGATTCCCTGGCCGAGCGCATCCAGCTGTTTCGCGAAAGTGCCCAGGTGCACCGCAATGCCGACGAGCTGTTCCGCCCCGACAGCTGGGTACAGGTAATGCTCGGCCAGCGCCTGTATCCGCAAAGCTACCACCCCATGGGGCGGTTGATGAGCGAGGATCAGTTGCGCCAGGCGCTGGACGGGCTGAAAAGCAATATCCACAGGGCTGTGGATAAGTTGCCGGCACACCAGGTATTTATCGAGCGCTACTGCGCCGCGGCCAGTACAGCAGTGATCACTTAACCCGCCACCGGCCTGGCAGGCGGGCCAGGTATTACATCCGGGGATCGGCTATTTGCACATAAAGAAAAGCCGGCGCAAGGCCGGCTTCAAGCAGAGATACGATGAGAGAGTTCGATCACTACACGCTGACACTGCGAGCGCGATCTAGGGGAACTGTACTGTTTGACGGTGCTCTGTCGCTTCCGTTCCCTTCCCGGCACACTTTTTTTTAAAATTTCGTAAAAAAACGCCGATCGGGCCGCATTTCTGGCGCGAATCTTCCCATTGTGACCAACCAGTGGTAGCTTTTTCCGCTTGTGGTGACCCGATTGCCGTTCGTTTCATGAAGGGCGGCACAAAAACAGACAATAAGAGGATGCGCGGGCAACCCCGGAGAAGTATTCGTATCCAATAAAAATCAAGAAAAACACTGGGGAGCGAATAATGGCCGATCTGGTAATCCTGGCGGCGCCGGGTATGGGCGCTGTGGACGAAGGCTTTGCCGAGCCGCTGTTTCAGGCACTCAAGTCTGCCCTCGGGGACGACTGGTCCCGCATCCACGCCGAACCCATCCTGTGCCAGGCACACCTGCAGCCGAACCTGGAACGGGTGTTCGAAGCCATGCAAAAGCGCGATATGGACTACCTGCGCGCCCGCAAATTCATGCTCTACGGTCTCGCCGAAGCTTCGTCTCAGCTGGCTGACATAGACCAGCGCGGCGGCAACTACGACAAAACCCAGCAGGCCATCTACCAGACCTTCGAACACGCCGCCAAAGCCACCAGCGACAACGCCCCGGTCATCCTCCTCAGCCACTCCATCGGCTGCAGCATCCTGTCGAACTACCTGTGGGACGCCCAGCGCGCCACCATCAGCCACGGCATCTGGCGCGACGGAGGCCCCAAAGGCGTCCACAAAGGCTCCGCCAAAGACCTCTTCCTGCGCGGCAAAACCCTCGCCCACTGGTACACCCTCGGCGCCAGCAACCCCCTGTGGACCGCTGCCATGGCCCGCGACCAGATCCAGGCCGTTACCTCCGACACCCGCGGCTACAACTTCCGCTGGAAAAACTTCTACCACCCCGACGACCTCTTCGGCTGGCCCCTCAAACCCCTCAGCCCCTCCTACAACCAGGCCGTCTACCGCGACTTCGAGACCCGCCCCCTGGCCGACTGGAGTGCCGCCAGCTGGGGACCACAGCTGGTCTCCCACGATGGCTACTGGCAGAGCGAGCTGGTGCAGAAGACGCTGATTGAAGATGTGAAGGAACTGCTGAAGAAGTCCACCGCGCGCAGACCGAGCCCGTTGCAGCGGGCTACAGCGATAGCCTGAACGAACGAGACTGTGGAACGGGATGCGAAGGTGTTGATACCGGGCAACCTCTTGCGAGACCGTCTGCGGCCAGGACGGCCGCAGCCGAGCCCCCAGGGATGGGTTAACGGGGGGGCGCCTAGCTCGTGTCTCTCAAGAGGTTGCCCGGTAGAGACACCGCCACAGGAGCAAATCGAGACCCCGGAGTTACCTTAGCCGGATAAGAGCGCGAGCGTTATACTCGGCACCGAAGACAAAACAGGTATTCCCATGGCTCTGCAATTTCACTCGGTTCCCGTCACGCCCTTCCAGCAAAACTGCACCCTCCTGTGGTGCGACGACAGCAAGCGCGCGGCCGTAGTAGACCCGGGTGGCGACGTTGACCGCATCCTCGCCGCCGTCGAAGAACGCGGCCTCAAACTGGAAAAAATCCTCCTCACCCACGGCCACCTCGACCACGTCGGCGGCACCAAACCCCTGTCCCGCGACCTCAAACTGCCCGTCGAAGGCCCCCAGCAAGCCGACCAGTTCTGGATCGAAAAAATCGAAGTCCAGGCCCAGATGTACGGCTTCCCTCCGGTCGAAACCTTCACTCCCGACCGCTGGCTCAAAGACGGCGACACCGTTACCGTCGGCGATGAAGTGCTCGAAGTCGTCCACTGCCCCGGCCACACCCCCGGCCACGTCATCTTCTTCCACCGTGCCAGCAACCTGGCGCTGGTTGGCGACGTGCTGTTCGCTGGCTCCATCGGCCGCACCGACTTCCCCATGAGCAACCACCAGGACCTCATCGACTCCATCACCAAAAAGCTCTGGCCCCTGGGCGACCAGGTGAAATTCATCCCCGGCCACGGCCCCATGTCCACCTTTGGCCAGGAACGCCAGACCAACCCCTTTGTTGCCGACAAGCGCTTTGGTTGATTCAGCACCGATTCACTCTGGAGCAGGCTAAATGGGAGCTCTGAATCTCGGCGGTGGCGGCAAAGCACCGGGTACGGGTTTTCAGGACCGAGCTGGGCGCCCCCCTGTGAACCCAGTCCCTGGGCGCTGCGGCGCAAACATCCTGTTTGCGACGCTCCTGAAAACCCGTACCCGGCACTTTGCCTTCACAGCAAGTTCGTCACTTCGAATCACAGGCCAGCTATGAAGCTCTGGAAACTATTCACCTTCCTTTCCCTCCCCGCCGTCTTGGCACTGTCCAGCGGCTGCGCGGTAATTTCTGAAAATGAATGCCAGGCCGGGCTCTGGTATGAGCGCGGTATCGAAGACGGCGCCCGCGGCCGCAGCCAGGCAACGGTGTATCAAATAGCGCAGAAGTGTCACGAGTACGGCGTGCGCACCGACACCGACGCCTGGATGCGCGGCTACGAAGAGGGGGTAGAGCGCTACTGCACCCCGGAAAACGGGTTTGTTGTCGGACGCCGCGGACACAACTACGAAGGTGTGTGCACGGGTCCTACCGCCGACCTGTTCATGGTCAACTACGAGCGCGGCCTCGCGGTCTATCAGGCCGAGCAGCAGTACGCCGCACTGGAAAACCAGTACAACGACGTGGAGCGTGAAGTGTACCGGGTGGAAAAGGCCCTTGATGAGGCCGAGACCAAAGAGGAAGCCCGCGCACTGCGCAGCCAGCGCCGCAGCCTGCTGCGGGAAATGCGCCATCTGGAAGCTGAGATGATGCGGTTTGGCGGCTTTGGTGCTTTCAATCCGGCCCTGTTTTACTGATATTCATCCGCAGTTTCAGTGGTGAATGTTAACAAGGTGTAACTATGGCAATCTGGCACGGTAACCCGACACTCGACGCAGTGAACCAGAGCATGGGCAATTGCATGCCCACCTATCTCGGTATGCAGATTACGGAAATTGGTGACGACTACCTGGTGGGCACCATGCCGGTTGAAGACCGCACTCGTCAGCCGTTTGGCATTCTTCACGGTGGCGCCAGTGTGGCACTGGCGGAAACCCTGGGTTCCATGGGCGCCAACATGGTGGTGGATAACAGCAAGTTTTACTGTGTTGGCCAGGAGATTAATGCCAACCATCTGCGTCCGGTACCCGAGGGCACGGTAACCGCCAAGGCGACCGCGGTGCACCTTGGTCGCTCCAGTCAGGTGTGGGAAATTCGTATTCACGATCCCAAGGGCAAACTCAACTGTATCTCCCGGATCACCATGGCGGTGGTGCCGGTTCCCTCCCAATAAACTTCGCAGTAGTTCGATCGTTATGCCGGCCAGCGGGGAGCTATTTACCTTCGAAGAGGTCTCCTACCGTTTGTTGCGCTCTCCCCGGCGCAAGCGGTTGGGGCTGGTGGTGACAGAGCGCGGCGCTGAGGTGCGTATTCCCCAGCGCTGCGCGGAGCGCCACGGCCATCAATTCCTACGGGACAATATCCAGTGGGTGCGCGAGCAGCTGTCGCGCGCGGCACAGCGCGAGTCCCAGGTTCCCGATCATCACTTTTCTTTTGGCGCACACTTTCCCTGGCTGGGGGCCTCCCTGGAGTTGGATCGTGCGGCCTGTGCGGCAGATGCGGGTATCCGGGATGGCTATATCCAGCTGTACAGTCGCAGTCGCGCACCGGATGAGGGGCAGATTCAGGCAGCTTTGCAGAAGTTGTATCAGCGTGAGGCGTTGGCGCTACTCTCCGACAAGTCGCGTTATTTTGCCGGGCTGCTGGGGCTGGAATTTGCATCGGTAAAAGTGCGGCGCACGCGCAGCAAATGGGGTCACTGCACCATTCGCGGTGAGTTGCAGTACAACTGGCTGGTTTGCCTGGCACCGGAGCCTGTTGTGGATTATCTGGTTATCCATGAGGTCTGCCACTTGCGACACCACAACCACGGCCGGGAATTCTGGGCGCTGGTGGCAAGTTTATGCCCCGACTACAAGCGGCTGCGGCGGTGGTTGAAGGAAAATGGCCACCGGCTGCGGCTGTAACTTTCTGCTCGTTTTCCGCACACAACCCAGCGCAAGTTTCTACTTATCACCGCCAATCTGGCGTAAACTGCGAAAATCATTTTTAAGGCAAGCCGGTATGGAATTGGAACCTCTCGGAGACGACTTTGAGGAAAACTGCGACCGCTTCCTGCCCGAGGCAGTAGAGCAGGGTTGTGTGTGGGCGTTGGAAGGGGAAGATGGATTTGCCCTGTGTGAATCGGAGCGCCACGCCGATACCGATGTCATGCCCTTCTGGTCCCAGCGGGAGTTCGCCGAGGCCCACGTGGCTGACGACTGGGCGGACTACCAAGTGGTGCCGGTCGATCTCGAAGAATTTATGGACGATTGGCTCACCGGTATGCACGAAGATGTACTGCTGGTGGGCATCAACTGGAATGCAGAGCTCGAAGGGGAAGAAATCGAACCCCTGGACCTGCTGGAACAGCTGGAGCAGGAGCTGCAATAGTTCTGAGTCAATCCTGCTCAAAATACAGACAACAAGAAGCCGGCGCCAGTGCCGGAAATAATGCTCCGCTAGGAGGTCTGAGGTGAGTCAGTTTTTGGGGTTACGCACTGTTATTTACGGTGTGAGTAACGTAGAAGAAGCCAAGGCGTGGTATACCGCGTTGCTCGAGGTGGAACCCTATTTTGAGGCCGAGTGCTATGTCGGCTTCAACATCGGTGGTTTCGAGCTGGGATTGGATCCGGATGCACGCAACGTCACCAGCCGTGCCGACGGCGTGGTGGCCTACTGGGGTGTTGAAGATATCGCTGCCCAGGTAGAGCGGATCAATGGACTCGGTGCCCGCCAGCACGGCGAAATTGTCGATGTGGGGGAGGGAATACTGATGGCCAGTTTCCTGGACCCGTTTGGCAATGTCTTCGGGTTGATCGAAAACCCACACTTCAAACTGACACCCACCCCGACCCCAACTACGGGCCCCTCGGATTGAGCCCTTTGAAAGCAGTTTTGGAGCAGTAACGTGAGCAAGCCCCCCGCCAACCGGTTCCGTCCTTCCGATCACAGCTTTGCGGCGGAGAGCCTGGCGCAGATCGGCCGCGGCTATGTGGTGCCGGACCGGGTGGCGCTGATCACCGGCTGTTCCAGCGGTATCGGCCGTGAACTGGCACTGGCATTGCACAGTCGTGGCACCATTGTCATCGCCACCGCGCGCCGCGCCGAAAGCCTGCTGGAACTGGCCGACCTGGGTATCGCTACCGAGGCGCTGGATGTGAACTCCCAGGCGGATATCAACCGCGTGGTACACGCCATCAAAACCGCCTACGGTCGCCTGGATATCCTGATCAACAATGCGGGCTACGGGCAGATGGGCCCGCTGCTGGAACTGGACACCCGCGCGCTGGAGGCCCAGTTCCGCACCAACGTTTTTGCCCCCATGGCCTTGGCCCGGGCCTGTGCGCCTCTGCTCAAATCCCGGCGCCACGGCATCATCTGCAATATCGGTTCGGTGTCCGGGGTCCTGCCCACGCCGTTCTCCGGTGCCTACTGCGCCTCCAAATCCGCCCTGCACACCCTGTCTGACGTGCTGCGGTTGGAACTGAAGCCCTTTGGCATCCGTGTGATTACGGTACAGCCCGGCGCCATTGCCTCGGAATTTGGCCGCCATGCGGAAACCTCACTGCGCGGTATGCTGGCACCAGACTCCTGGTACAAACGCAGTGAAGATTCCGTAAGGGCACGGGCGGTGGAGTCCCAGCAGAACGCCACCCTGGCGCGGGACCTGGCCAAGCGCCTAGCCGCCGAGTTACTGCGCAAGCGCCCGGCAACGCTCCTCAGAATCGGCAACAAAAGCCGTCTGCTCCCCTGGATGGCCCGCTGGCTGCCCCGCCGGCTACGCGACCGCCTGCTGTCCAAACGCTTCGGCCTAAAGCGTCTGCAGTTTTCCAACCAGTAACTCTGTTCATAATCCGCGCCATAACCGGATGCGAAGGCACTGCCAACGGGTAGGACTTTGCGGGACCGTCTGCGGCCAGGACGGCCGCAGCCGAGCCCCCATGGATGGGTTAACGGGGGGGCGCCTAGCTCGTGTCCCGCAAAGTCCTACCCGGTGGTAGTGCCGCCACAAAACACTGCGACAGGCATCCAACCACAAATCCACTATGTTTGTGGTTAGCCCAACGATTTTCTGTGGGCCGAATCAGATCTGGAATTCTGTCCCGCTATGGCCCTCGACCAGATAATCATCCTTGTCATTATCGCCGTCACCATTGTCCTGTTTATCTGGGGCCCCTGGCGCCACGATATGGTTGCCCTGGCATCGCTGTTGGCCTGTGTGTTCACCGGGCTGATCGAGCCGGAAGATGCCTTTACCGGCTTCGGCCACCCCGCCGTAGTGACCGTGGCCTGCGTACTGATTTTGAGCCGCGGGCTACAGAATACCGGCGCCATGGACGCGCTGGCGCAGAAAGTCGTGCCCAAGAAGGGCAGTATCACCCTCGCCATTGCCGCACTTACCGCCCTCGGTGCCGGCATGTCCGGATTCATGAACAACGTCGGCGCCATGGCCCTGCTGATGCCGGTGGCCACGGACCTGGCGGACCGCTACCAGCTGCCTCCCGGCAAGGTACTGATGCCGCTGTCTTTCGGCACCATTCTCGGCGGTATGACCACCCTGATCGGCACCCCCCCGAACCTGATAGTGTCCGGCTTTCGCGCCAGTGCCGGTGCGGGCAGCTACGGCATGTTCGATTTCACCCCGGTGGGGTTGGTGGTGGCGCTTGTGGGGGTGATGTTTGTCGCCTTGATCGGCTGGCGGCTGGTACCGGCGCGCACCCAGGCGGGGGCGGGCACCTTTGATACCGGCACTTATCTCACCGAGGCGCTGGTGGGTGAGAAGAGCGCGGCCATCGGCAAGTCCCTGGCGGAACTGGTGAAAATGATCGGGGATGAGGATGCCCAGGTGATCGGCCTGGTCCACAACAATGCGCGGGTATCCACCGCCATGCCGGGGCTGCGGGTGCGCGCGGGGGACCTGCTGGTGATCGAGGCAGAACCGGAATCCCTGTCTTCGGTGCTGTCGAGCCTGGGGCTGACCCTGGCGGCAGCCCCGGAGAGCGGCGAGGCCGACAACAAAGACAAGGAAAAGCAGGCGAACGGGCAGGCGGGCGAAAAAAGAAACGGTAACGGCAAGGCGGACGGAGCTGGCGGGGACACCGAGGCCGACAAGGCTAGTGAGAGGGCGCCCGCGCCCGCATCGGCGCCCACCGGTACGCGTAAGCTGGTGGATATCGACGAGGTGGAAATTCCCCCCGAGCTGACGCGCGAAGGTGTCGCCCCGGAAACCCCGGCGCCAGTGTCTGACGAAGCCGGCGACGGTAAGCGAGAGAAAAAAGAGTCTGAAGAGAAGCGCGCCAGGGATAAAGCGGATCTGGTACTGCGCGAGCTGGTGGTACTGCCGGATTCCTACCTGATCGGCCGTAGTGCGCAAAACCTGCGGCTGGCGGGGCGTTACGAAATCAACCTGCTGGCGCTGTCCCGCCAGGGACGCCGCTCGGTGAAGCGCCTGCGTTCGACGCCACTGATGGCGGGGGATGCACTGTTGATGATGGGCACCGAAGAGAACCTGAGTAACTTCGCCAACGAGCAGCGCTGCGTGCCCCTGGCGCAGCGGGACATCACCATTCCCAACAAGGAGAAGGCCTATGTGGCGCTGGTGGCCATGGCGCTGGCGGTGGCCGGTGCCGCTTTCGGCCTGTTGCCGGCGGCCATTTCCTTCGCCACCTGTGCCCTCGCCTTTATGGCGCTGAAGGTGGTGCCCCTGCGCAATGTGTACGAGGCGATCGACGGCTCGGTGATCGTGTTGCTGGGTGCCCTGATTGCGGTGGCTGAGGTGATGGACTCCTCGGGGGCGGCGGACGTGGTGGCCAAATCGATGCTGGACAATCTCGCCCAGGGTAATCCGGTCATCGCGCTGGTGTTGATCCTGGTGGTTACCATGACCCTGTCGGACTTTATGAACAACGCGGCTACGGCCGCGGTGATGTGCGCTATTGCACTCAGCGCGGCAGGGCAGTTGGATGTGAATCCAGACAGTTTCCTGATGGCGGTGGCCATTGGGGCTTCCTGTGCCTTCCTGACACCCGTGGGGCACCAGAACAACACCCTGATCCTGGGCCCCGGTGGCTTCAAATTTGGCGACTACTGGCCCATGGGGCTGCCCATGGAGATACTGGTGATACTGGTTTCCGTACCCATGCTGCTGTGGGTCTGGCCGCTGTAAACTGTGTAATTCGCCGGTTGGCGTCGTTAGGCAACGTCGTCATCCGGTGACTGTGCCAGATCCGCCAGATACTCGCCGCAAAAGCGCAGGGCATCGGTCACAGTGATGATGCCCGCCAGTTCTCCGTCTTTCATCACCAGTACCGAGCCGATACCGGTGTCTGCCATCGCCAGCAGGATTCTGTCCAATGGGTCATGGATGTCTGCGATATAGGGGCGCCGGGCACACAGGTCGCGCACATACAGTTGCTGTTCTTCCAAGCGGTGGCCGGGAGACTGGGCCCTTTCGATGTCGCCCCGGGATATGATGGTTTCCAGGTCGCCGTCGCGGGTAACCGGCAGGTGATGGACGCTGTGTTCCTCCATCAGCGCCTGTGCCGCTTCGATGGAGGCATCAATATCGATATGGTAGGGAAAGGGTGTCATCAGTGCCGCCAGGGTCGGCATATGATGGATATCCCGCACTTTTGTCATGGCTATGTTCCCCCGTGGCTGGATTTACTGCGGTATTTACCGTTTAGACAAGAATAGAATAGCGAGGCGTTGTGGGCCGGGGCAGAAATGTCGCCAATAGCAGTTAAAAAATATAAAGCCAGTTGGCTAGCGGCGGACAAATCAGTATTATGCGCACCCTCAGGGGCTGCGCTTTATATAGCCCGGGCTTTAATATCTGCCCCCCGTTGAAATATCGGCCGTCGACCTCATTAATAGTGAATTCGAATGGATCCGATAAAAACTCTTAATCGCCGTCTGCTCGCGTTGTTGCCTACTTTCTTTAGGGCAACCGGGCTATAGAGCAATCGGACTTTAGGGTAACCGGACTTTAGCTCGAATGGGCTTTAGGGGGGCGCGAGCGTTGCGATACGGATATATCCGGCGGGGCTGGGAAGGCTTCCAGGGGATATAAATCGCACTCCGATAATCACCATGCATGTACCCGCGGACGAACGAATATATCGTTCGACATATGGGTGGCTGAACATATGTACGGTAATTCGGAAATTCGGTGAATCGTTTGCCCCCGAATAGCGTCCGTTGGATATGGATATATTTCCGAGTGGGTTTGTCTATTTGATATAGGCCGGTATATAGCGCCAAGCCTGCCTGGCTCGCGCTGAATCCCCGCAGGATCATTTACTCACCGGTATTGGCCGGCGAGCCACGAATTACAATACTGGCGATTAATCGCCAGCAACACACGATCGAAACAACATAACTTGATTGTTACAGAGGCTCCACAACCATGTTTCAGGAATACGACCAGATTGAACAGCAAATCGCTGAGCACCAGGCCAAAATCGAAGAGCTGCAAGAGCAGAAGGCCAAAGCAGAACGTAAAAAGCAGGGCGTAATTGCCTTTGATAAGGCGCTGATCAATCTGGCGGCGGAATATGAAGTAGAAGAAGAAGAGTTCTACTCGGTTCGCGGTGAGCAGATTGTTGACTGGCTGGTCGGTCAGTTGGGTGAGGAAGACGCACCGGATTACGTACGCACCCTGAAGGCCCGCGTTGCCCGCGCGCTCAAGCGTGAAAGCGAGGGCGGTCGACGCACCACCCGCCGTGCAGCAGCGACTTCAAAGCCGGCAGAACCGAAACTGGAAACCGGTCACTACCGCAACCCTTACACCAATGCCACCATCGAGAAGAAAAAGCGCAATCCCAAGCAGTTGAACCAGTGGGTTGCTGAGCATGGGCTGGAAAAAGTGCAGTCCTGGAAAATCTGATTTCCCTGCTCGATAAGATCCCGATTCCGGCGGCTGCGGCCGCCGGAATACTTTTTCCTCTTTTGTATTCCCTTTTTTGTACTCCCTTTTTTATATTTCCTTTCATCGCTTTATCGCCGAATTGTTTTTTACCGCGCGTCCTGCCCGTATATCGTATCCCACCTGATTTTGGACGCGGCGTATTTCTTCCCTTGTAGCGGTGCAACTCCTTTCTTTTTACGTCAATCGGTGTTTTCCCGCGCTATCCACAAGCCGTTGCCGGGGGTTATCAACAATACTTTCCTAGATCTGAACGGTACGTATTAGTTTGTTGTTGATCGACAAGGAGTCGCCCGTGCCTGTGAGGCTAGTGCCACTGGGTGTCATTGCCCGCCATCCGCGTTTGCCCTCCGGGTTGCCATTACGCCTGTGGCATTCCTTGTGTCATTCATTGTGCTTCTCACTGTGTCTCTCCCTTTGCCTGTTGCTTGGCGGGTGCGATTTTGGTGGCGATTCGGATCGCGACCCCAGCAGCCGCGCCCTGGGCAGTGGCAGCAGCAGCGGTTCCAGAAGTGGCAGTTCCAGTAGCGGCTCGGGCAGCAGTTCTGGTGCCGGTACCGGCCCGGAATTACGCGGCGAATTTATTGGTATTCAGGGGCTGCGTTTTGAGACCCCAAGCTTCTCCGGCGTGACCGACAGCAGCGGTACTTTTCGTTACCGCGCTGGGGAAGAGGTGTTCTTTTCCCTCGGCGGTATTGCGCTCGGTTCGGCAACGGGAGCGCCGGAACTGAATCCCTTTGATCTGGTGGATGCGGTGCCCTTTACCGAAGAGGCCGCTCTGCGCACCGCGCTGGAAAATCATCAGCGGGCGGATGCCCTGGATTTGGTGTCGAATATGATGCTGCTGTTTCTCACCCTGGACCGGGATCGGGACGCGGAAAACGGCATCGACCTCAGCGACTGGGATTCGGATCTCGCCGATTACCGTTTGGACTTCGCCTATGATCTCTACGCCTTTCCTTTCCGCCGCGGCCTGGATTCTCTGCCTGCGATAAAAACCGCCTTTGATATCGATTACTGGGTGCCCTTGGAGGAACCGCTGGTTTATCTCTATGACGTCCTTGGTATTTTTGTGCCCACGCTGGTGCCAGTGCGCGAAACCCGCGATTTTGACGACAACAATACCATCGAGCAGGAAGTGCGCTGGGTGTATAACGATTTCGGGCTACCGGAGGATATTCGCCTTACCTTTCTGCCGGACACCGCCAGTACCTGGCGGGAGCGGTTGCTTTACGACTACGACAGCATGGCGCGCCCTGTTTTCATGCTGCGGGAAACCGATACCAACGAAGATGAAACCATCGATTTTTTCTATCGTTCAGAGCGTTTCTTCAATGACAATGGTTTCCTGGTAGAAGTTATTGAGGAAGACGGCCAGCCATTACTGAGTGAGCGGCGGAATTATCGTTTCAGCTATGACAAGGGCGGCAATAAAACCCTGTTTCGCTACCGCCAGGATATCAATGTGGATGAGATCTACGATCGCTTTTTCCGCATCGAAAACCGGTACGACGACGATGGCCTGCTGATTGTCCGACTGGAAGAAACGGATCTTAATGGCAATGGTCTGCTGGAGCGCCGCCGCCGTTTCGAATTTTTCTACAACTCCGCCGGTTTGTTGGTGGAGCAGTTGGATGAGCTGGATGATGGGGTAAGCATCGCTATAGACGAGGTGGTTGATGAGCGAATGGAGGCCACTTACCGCTACAGCAGCAGTGAACGTTTACTGAGGCAAACCCTGCGCTTTGACGACAATGGCGATGACATTGTCGACCGTGAAAATACCTATCAGTTTGCCTATCTGAGCAATGGCCAGTTGCGCGAAGAAGTGTGGGAATCCGATGTCAACCTGGACGGTACCGCGGACTTCCGGCGTACTTTTGAGTACCGCTACAACAGCGATGACAACCTTATTCGGGTTGAAATGTCGCTGGACGAAAATGGTGATGACATTCTCGAGGGCAGGTCACTGACCGAATACCTTTACAACACGCGTGGGCAGTTGCGGGAAACCGAAATCACCACATTCAATGGCAATGACGAGCAGCAGAGCGTGATCACCATCACCCGGGTGTATGGATCACGCGGGCAACTGGAAAACTGGTATCGGGAAGGGGAAGGGTTGACCGGTATCAGTAATACACCCTTGCGGCTGCGCTGGCGTTATCTGGAAATCGACGATGGCCTGCGCTACCTGATTGACCACTTCCGCTACCGCCAGCCCATGTACACCGAAGTGGGTACGCTGGACCTGAACCTGCCCTGCTGGAATTACCGTTTTGCCGAGGGCGGTACCCTGTGCACCCTGAGCTGGCCCCAGCAATGGCAATTGTACTGGGACGAATTCTGGAAAGCCCCGGGCGTTAATCTCGGTGGGCCCACGGTCATTAGGCCCTGACAGAAAACGGCGTCTTCTGCCGGATATGGACTCGCTCAGAAATTGAAACGGATATCGCCGTAAATGCTGCGTGGCTCACCGATAAAGTAGCGGTCGCCACCACCGAGGCTTGAAAAATCCGCGCGCTCTGCGTAGTCGGTATTGGTCAGATTTTCGATCCGCAGCCCCAGGGTCAGGTTGCTGCGCAGGGACTGCAGTAGCCGAAGGTGTAGCAGGTCGTGCCCGGTATAGCGATGCGCATTTTCGATATCCGTGAAGTAGCTGCCCATAGACTGCCACTGCAATGCCAATCGGGTGCCATCCATCGGACTGAAATTGACGGTAGCGGAGTGCATCTGGCGCGGTGCCGTATCAATATCATTGCCGTCGCTCAGAATCAGTCCGGAACCCGGCTCACTGACGTTGCTGGTGTAGAGGTGGCGGGCAAAAGTGCCGGCCAGATTCAATGACAGCTTGTCGGTCAGTGTCCAATCCAGCGCGTATTCCAGTCCATAGTGCCGGCTTTCCCCACTATTTAAATTGAGCCGGTCGGAAGACTGAAATACGACATTGGACTTTTTCATGTAAAAACCTGTGAGGCTGTAGTCCAGCGCGGTGCTATTACCGTTACCGTTTCGGCCTCGAAATCCAAACTCGAAACTGTCAATTTCCTCGGAATCCAGGTCTGCCTGTGTCTGGCCATTTTGCAGTCGGTACAGCTCGGTGGATTGCGGTGCGCGAAAGCCATGGGCAATGCGCAGGGTAGCGGTTAACGCACTAGTGAAGTGATGGAGCAGGCTGGTATTGACGGACAGGTTGGAAAAGCTATCGCTGCGATCGTCGGGGCGTGAATAGCGGCAACCGGTGGCACCGCTAAAGGTGTTGCTACACACTTCACCACTGTCTTTGGTATCACCGCCGATCATGTGGTTGTCGTACTGGTAGTGCAGGTATTCTGTGCGGGCGCCCAGTGTTGCGGTGGTGCTCTCATTGACGTTCAATTCCGCATGACTGAATAACGCAGCGACGGCCGCGGTAACCGAATAATCATAGTGTTTGCCCTCAGGAAAAACCGAGAAGCCGCCGTCCTGGGTCTGCCGGAGCCAGGCATCGGTGTATTCCAGATCAATACCGCTGCTCAATTCCAGATGGTGATTCACCGTGTGGCGATAGGCGCTCTGCACGCCCAGCCCCTGCTGGCCATTTTCCTCCACTGGGGTGCCCGGCAAAAAATGCATCAGAAATTCCATGTTCGTGTGACGGACGTAGGGGGTGAGCTGCAGGTGGTTGCCATTGTCCAGCGTGCGCGCCAGTTGCACCTGGATGCGTGCGGACAGACTTTCGCGAAAGGCTTCCGGGTTCGGGTTTTCCCGTTTGCGATCCTTGTCTTTGTAGGTGTCTTTTCCCGTGACGTAGCCCGCGGTTTCCTGGTTCAGGTTGGCCAGACTAACCAGCGTTTGCATTGACCAGTCTCGCCAATCACTATCATTGAGCAGTTGCAGTTTTTGCTGATCATATCCAGCGTCGTGTTTGTAACCGCCGTCGCGGCTACCACTGAAGCCGATACGGAAACCTCCCTCTGTATCACCACGGCTGTGCTGCAGCTTTATCCGCTGATAGTCGTTGGCGCCTCCCTCGATGACCGCGCTGGATTCCCGCCCATTCGCCGGCGCTTCGCTGAGCACGTTGATCACACCGTGTTGGGCATCGGAGCCGTAGAGCACCGTGCCCGGCCCGCGCAACACCTCAATGCGTCCGCCCAGTTCAAATGCGGTATCGAACAGTTGATTGACGTTACAGAAGCCGGTGCCGCGCACGGGAACCCCATCCTGGGTGATGGCAAAAGCACCACAGCTGCCGGCGCCGGTAAGTACCGGTGAGCGCAGGGCAATCAGGCTTTCCTGGCCGTTGCCGCGACTGACGAGTGCCCCGGGCACTGTGGAAAACACCTGGCTGGGATGGATGGGCGCGGCAGACTGCAGGGTTTCCCGGTCCACCACCGAGAGAGATTCTGCCAGCTCGCGACTTGGGCGCAGCTCGCGGGTACCGGTGACCGTCAGCTGTTCCAGCTGGCCGTCGTCAGGCGAGGTGACGGCAGCGCTCAGGCTGTTAGTAAAGAACAGCAGGCCAGAGGCGATCAGGAAGTGATGGCAATGCTTCATTGTGGCGGGGCGTTTATTTCGTCCTGGATTTCGGGGTGCAAAATAGCACGAATACACCGGCTCTTCCCGCTTGCATACTCTAATACAAGGTTGGCGGGTTATTTATTGTGTTGAAGCCCAATTCATTCCAGATCGTTCAATGCAGTGGGCCCTTTCTTTACATTGCCCATCGGCGTTGCTATCAATAATCCCGGTGTGCTGCTCGGTGCCGGATAAATTTAAAGCGGCCATTTATCGACGGAATGAAATCGACAAAATAATAAGGAGACATCTGTGGCGATACTGTGCTCGGCAGAATACTGCCGCCGATTGTGTAGTGGTATCTCGGTGGTCTGCTGCCTGTTACTGTGCGGTTGTGGTTCAGGTGGGTCTGGATCTACGGATTCTGGTGGCAGTAGTAGCTCAAGTTCCAGCAGTGGCTCGGGTAGTAGCTCCGGGAGCGGCGGCACGGGTGAGGAAGCCGAGGGCATATTCAACGCTGGCAAAATTACTGGCGTTTTTTACGAGACCCTTAGCCACTCCGGCTTGATCGACGCCGACGGTATTTTCCGCTACCGCGACGGAGAAAGCGTGCGTTTTGCCCTCGGTGGCATTGAGCTGGGTTCGGCCCGCGGCGAGCCGACCCTGGACCTGTTTGATTTGGTGGGTGCCCAGCCGGTGGTCGACGAAGCCGTGCTCAGGGCTGATCTGGGCAATCGCGCGCGTGTCACAGACCTGGATCGGGTGGGCAACAGAATACGCTTATTGGCGACTCTGGATCGTGATCGCGATCTGGATAATGGGATCAATCTTGACGGCTGGCACGCTGAACTGGCGGATTACCAGGTCAGTTTCGAGTCCGATCTTTACCTCTTCCCACAGCAGCGCAACCTGACTGCGCTGACCACCCTCCGCACCGCATTCGATATCGACTATGAGCCCTCCTTGGCGGCACCGCTGGTCTTTCTATACGACAGCCTCGGCCTGAAAGTGAAGGCACAGCTGCCGGTAAAGGAGTCGGTGGATTCCGGGGAGGACGGTAGCGTGGAGCACGAAACCGAGACCAAGTACAACGATTTTGGCTTGCCGGAAACAGTGCAGCGTATGCAGATCCCCGGCAATGGCCAGACCTGGCGTCAGGTCGTATCCTACCGCTACGATGATGAGGCGCGCGTGCTGCAACAGCAGTCCGAACACGATACCGACAACGATGGTCTGGCGGACTCCCGGTTTTCCTACCACTATCGTTACGACAGCAGCGGGCTGCTACTTGAGCAGTCACACGAAACCGGCGATCCCGAGGTGAATGCGCGCTCAGTTTCGCTGTATCAGTACGATAGTGGCGGCAATCAAATTCGTCTGGAGTACGAACGGAAGGATGCCGAAGGCACACTGCTACGCCGGGACCTTACGGTCAGCCGCTTTACCGGTAATGGCCTGGTGCGTGACATAGAGCGGCAAAATAATACCGATGGCGATTCGGGTCTCGAGTTGCACCAGCGCATTGAGTATCAGTATTCCTCCGCCGGGCTGAGATCCTCCTCGCTAAATACCATCGATGGCGGCAGCACCGGTGCCGATGGCGTGATCGATACACGCACCGAGTCGACGTATATGTACGACAGTAGCGACCGACTGATTCAGGAGGTGCAACGCACTGACGGGCAGGCCGATGGGATAGTGGATAGCGAATTGACTACTCGCAGACGCTATGACAATCGCGGCTTTCTGGTTGAGGAAATCAAAGAGTCTGACCGTTACGCGGATGGCAGCATCGAGTCTCGCCATACCCTGCTTTACCGCTACGATAATAGCGGCAACCTCACGGGGTTGGAGTCACGCTTTGATCGCGATCTGGATGGCAACCCCGAGACTACGTACACCACCGAATATAGTTACAACAGTCGCGGGCAGTTAGTGTTGCAAGAGAACTCCTCACATCACAGTGATGGTACAAGCGGTACGGATTACAGTGAGCGACGCACCTATGGCGTTCATGGGGAAATGTTGACCCGACGTACCGAAAGCCACGGAAGCACTTACACGGTAAACACGCCGGTGATCACCCGCTGGGATTACCAGCCGAGCGACGATGGGCTGCGACACCTTATTGATCACTACAAGTATTCGGGATCGCCTGTCGCGCTTGTAGCAAGCAGCTGTATGGCACTGTCGTTTGGCGGTGGCGTTATTGCTTGTGCCGATTGATCGACGGGCAAAGTAGGCTTAAGGCGTAATATGCAAAAATTGAAAAGAGGCCCGGATGGGCCTCTTTTTTTGCGCAATGTAACTTTGGCACAGTATGGATCAGTGCATTTTCAGGCGGGGCTTCACAAAGCGGTTGGCCTGCCCGATCAGATACAGCAGCATCGCTTTGGGCCAGCCGTGCAGCGCTGCCAGGTGCATGCGGTACAGCGAGCGATAGGCGAGCCCTGCGAGCCGCCCCTCGATCGTCAGGCTGCCTCTGACCAGTCCACCCATCAGGCTGCCCACCGCATCGAACTTGGATAGCGACACCAGTGACCCCCGGTCTTTGTAGGTAAACCCTTGCAGTTCTGCCGCGGGGTTTTCCACCAGTGCGATCAGGTTGTCGCGGGCGGTCTTTGCCATTTGCTGCGCAGATTGCGCCCGCGGAGGCACTTTGTGATCGGCGGAGTCGATACAGCCGGCGCAGTCGCCCAGAGCGAAAATGCTGGGGTCCGTTTTCGAGCGCAGGGTGGTTTCCACCTCGATCTGGTTCTGGCGGTTGAGTGCAAGCCCGTCCATTTGCTGCAGAAAGTCCGGCGCCTTTACCCCCGCCGCCCACACGCGAATGGCCGCGGGAATTTCCTCGCCGTCTTTGGTCACAAAACCGTTGCTGGTCGCTTCCGCGACCTGGGTGCCGGTGAGCACCCGCACGCCCAAGTTGGTGAGTTCCTTTTCCGAGCTGTTGCCGAGGCGCGGTGGCAGCGCCGGTAGCAGGTGCGGGCCGGCCTCGATCAGGGTGACCTTGAGGTCGCCGTTTTTGATGCGCCCGTAGTGCCCCATTTCGTGTACTGCATCCACCAGCTCCGCGGCCAGTTCCACCCCGGTGGCACCGCCGCCGACGATAGCGATGTGCACTTCCTCGGTGACCCGGTTTTCCAGCTGCAGGAACTGATCAAGCAGCTTGGTGTGGAATTTCTGCGCCTGTTCCGCGCTGTCCAGGAACTGGCAGTTGGCGCGCACCCCGGGGGTATTGAAATCGTTACTCTGGCTGCCGAGGGCGAATACCAGGTAGTCGTATTCAAGTTCGCGCGCGGGTACCAGCGGTGTGCCATCTTCCCCGCATACCTCGGCGAGCTGAATGGTTTTTTCTTCCCGGTTTAATCCTTGCAGGCTTCCCAGTTCGAAGTGAAAGCCGTTGGCACGGGCATGCACCTGATAGTTGAGCGCATCGAGGCTGGAATCCAGTGCACCGGTGGCGACCTGGTGCAGCAGGGGTTTCCAGATATGGGTGCGGTTTTTGTCGACCAGGGTGATCTCCGCAAGCGGGGACTTGTTGCGGCGGTGGAAGCGGTTGAAGGAGAAATGACGGCCGAGGCTGGTAGCCAGCTGTAAACCACCGGCACCACCGCCGATTATGACGATTTTCTGCATGACAGAGTTTCCTGTAGAGCTAAAAAATATTGTGCTCTCCGCGCCTGCCGGTGGCGGCGCGCTCTGTGATGACCCTGTACTTTTGTTCTTGTACTTTCGTTATCGACTTTCTGCGGGATCGATTTTACCCGGCAGTATTGCCGCCAAAGCGTTGTTTGGCAATCGGAGAATGGTTTCAGTAGAAATTATCACGGCCTGAAGTGCGGCTCGGATCGCGGGTGGCGATAGCGGCGGCGCCCGCTCAGGAAATCATTTCCGTATAGCGCAGGGCCATCCGTTTCCAGTCGCCGCTTTTCGCCAGGTAGACCGGCTGTGGCGCCAGCTGAAGCGCCGGTGAGGCAAACGACAACTGGTCGCGGTTCGCGGGCAATTCGTCCACAAAGCCGATAATGGCAGCGTGGCGGCAGCCAGCGGCGTGCAGTGCGGTGATGCAGTCCTCGGCAAAATCCGCGGGTACCGAGGCCAGCAAGCCGCCACAGGTTTGCGGGTCTACCAGCAGTGGCAGGTGCGGGTCGGCTTGCCAGGCAGCAGGGTTTTGCAGCGCCGCATAGGCCCGGGTATTGTGCTGGTGCAGGCTGGAAACAAGGCCGCGTTCCGCGCAGTAAGTGGCGCCGGGTAACAATGGCAGTGCGTCGGCAAACAGGCTGGCACCGAGCTGCGTTTGGTACTGGCCGCCGGTACTGCTGGTGGCGGCAACCGGTGGTGTGGGATTGATGACACTGGGCTGCCACTGCAGCATTTCTAGCAAATGGCCGAGAAGGCCGAAGCCGGTAACGTCGGTGAGCGCATTGGCGCCGTTGCGCGCAAAAATTTCCGCAGCGGTCGCATTGCTCTGCAGCATGACTTCAAGCGCCTGTTGCAGCCAGCGGCCCTTGGCCTTGCCGAGCCCTTCGGCGGCAAACAGGGTGCCAATGCCCAGGGGTTTGGTCAGGATCAGGCAGTCGCCGGCGCGCAGATCGGTTTTGTTGAGCAGCTGCTGGTGATCGGCGATACCGTTAACGGTGAGCCCCAGCTGCAGCTCGGCGCCTTCGGAAGTGTGGCCGCCACTGAGAACGCAGTTGTGCTGGTTCAATTCGCGCACCGCGCCGTCCAGCAGTTGCTGCAGGTCGCGACCGGCAATTTCTGCTGCGGCCAGCGGCAGCGTGACGAGCGCCTGCGCGGAAACCGGCTGTGCGTGCATGGCAAACAAATCCGACAGCGAATGCAAAGCCGCCAGGCGTCCAAACAGCCAGGGGTCTGCCACCGGCGCGCGCAATTGGTCAGAGCTCTGTACCAGTAATTTCCCGGCCGGCAGTTTCAGCACCGCGGCGTCGTCACCGGCACCGCGTAACAGGCCAGGCGACTGCTGGGGCGGCAGTTTCGCCAGTGCATTACCGAGAATGTCGGCCGCCACTTTCGCGCCGCTGCCATTGGAGCGAATTTTTGCGAGCGAGATATTGTCGCGCTGTTCCAGAATTTGCGGATTGCGTCCAAGCAGTGATCCCAGGGACGCGGGGCGATTGGCCGCCGCGCGATGCGCTTGCCCGGTTACCGGCAGTTCGGCAAAGCGACGCATAAAACTGCGGTCGATATGGTCTTTCCAGTGCCACAGGGATTGGCCGGCAGCGGCAAAGCCGTTGCGCGAAGCGATGGCTTTCTGGCTGCCACAGGTCAGCAGGCTGAGAAAATTTCGCTGCGGGCGGTAGGGCTTAAGGGGCTGTTGTAACAGTGTGGCGCGCAGGTTGCGATACAGGGCGGGGCCCTGTCGCAGGGCGAAGGTCCCGGCTTTTGGCTGCGGATTCTGGGCCAGGCTGGCGACGTCGCCCACGGCAAAAATATGCGGGTGATCCGGTGCCCGCAGATATTCGTCGATCAGCACAAATCCCGCGTCATCCAGCGCCAGCCCGGACTGCGCCAGCCACGGTGGCGCCGCCGCTTCGGTGCACAGCATCACCTTGTCGACCGGAAGGAATTTCCCCTCATCACTGTGCACACCCTGAGGGGTAATTTCAGTGACACGCCAGTTGCGGTGCACCTGCACCTTCAGGCGGCTTAATTCCCGCGCTGCCAGCCTGCGGGCGAGCAGTGGGTACTCCTGGGGCAACTTGTTGCCCGCCTGGATCAGGTGCATTTCCACCCGGCCACTGTACAGCTGTTCCTCTAAAGCCCAGGCCATGGCCATGGCCAGTTCACAACCGCCGACGCCACCACCGACCACGCCGAGCCGCAGGGGCAGGTGTTCGCGGTGTACCTGTTGTTTCAGTTGTTGCCAGTAGCGGTGAAAGTGGCCGATGGGTTTGACCGGAATGGCAAGTTCCGATCCGGGAATATGCCGGCAGGGGGTGGCTCCCACATCCAGTGAGAGCAGGTCAAAGTCCAGGTCCGGGCGCCCGAGCAGCGACACTTTTTTGCTCGCGAGATCAATATGGTGGGCGCAGGCCTGAATAAAACGGGCGCCGGCGGCGCGACACAGGCGCGGCAGGTCAATGTGAATATCACTGTAGCTGTAATGGCCCGCCACCATTCCCGGCAGCATGCCGGAATAGGCACTCTGTACCTGGGGAGATACCAGTGTCAGGCGCGCGCCAGGCAGCGGATTCTTTGCCCACATCTGCAGCACCATGGCGTGGCTGTGGCCGCCGCCAATCAGCACTATGTCCTGATAGTGAGGATGCTCCTGCATGGTCGTCTACCTGATGCCCGAAAAATGGTTCGCTATGTGTGTCTGGATATGACGGTTTCGATCTGGGTTGCCGGGAAAGTCTTCTTTTGATCGAAATATATACAGTGTAACGGCGCGCGACCGATTAGCACGGATTCGACGCACAGTTTGGAGGCATGTGGCGCCGGAATTAGTGCGCTCGGATGGGGACAGTAAGAAAAGACCCGTAAAAATATTCATAAGAGGTTGCTGGCGACATCTGGCCAACGCCGGCTGGTCTTTAATGTAGAAAGCGCGCAGTTCGGTCTTCTGCCATAGACCGCTGCCACTGCGCGAAATTCCCAGTGCGCCGAGCTTTGATGTCTACTTCGCCCGCTACAGATCCTGCCCAATCCAGAGGAATACGCCGCCTGCTGTGGCTGCTGATGTTCTTCCTGTTGTTTATTGGCGGATTGAACATCTTCGTATCCCTGGTTTTGCCCGGCGCGGTACAACGCTGGCTGCAGGAGCGCGGTCTGGAAGCGCAGGTCGCCCATGTGAATGTTTCCCTGCCGCGCCTGCGCGCACATTTGCGCGGGGTGCAGGTGCGCAATGCGTTCGAGCGGGGGTTCAGCGTCCGCGAGGCAACCCTGGGGCTCAGCTGGTGGAAACTGCTCCAGGGAAAAATCCACGTCAAGGAAACGGTACTCGAAGGGGTGTACCTGGATCTGGAATCGGAGCCCGGCGAACGCGGCCGGATCTGGGAAATCGGTGGCTGGCATTTGGGGGAAGGGCCGAAAAAACCGAAGAACTGGCATGTGGATCTCGCCGGCGCCAAATTGCGCGACGCGGTGGTGTGTTACCAGCACAAACCACAATGGAAAAGCCCGAGTTGCGCACGCATTGGTGCACTGGCGATGGAGGATTTTTTCGTCGCCGGATTCCGGGAAAAGCAGGAGCCGCTGCAGTTTTCCATCGGAGCCGATGATTTTTTGCTGGAAAACATGCTGGCCTGGGATGAATTACCCGGCCAGTCCTATCCGTCGGGGTTGGCGAGAAAAACCCAGGAAACGGGCGAAGGCGATATGCGCAAGTCGCCGGAAGAAAATCCCACCATTGCACTGGTTCGATTGAAGACCGGGAAAATCCGCTTTGCGCGTCCGGGCAATGCGCTCACCACCGCAGAAGTGTTTACCCGCAAGTTTGCCGCTTGCCTGCCAGACCGCTGGGCGCAGGCCGTGCCGGGGCTGGGGCGAATCACCGGCCATTGTGCCACTGCACGCCGCCTGCAGGTTAAGGGCCCCGCGTTGTTTTCCTTTGGCAATGGAGCCGAAATAGCCTGGCGCCGGGTCGAGGGGCAGGAAGTGCGCCTGCGCTATCGCAATCGCCGCCACCCCAACTGGCACGCCGAAACGATCGCACTCAACGGTTTTGACTACCTGCGGGAATCAAAGACCCTGCAGTGGCAGAGTGCCGGCAGCAGCGGATTTTCCTGGTGCCCCAACCGCCTGCGTACTGGTCCGGAAAAACCCGCCGTCCACCACTATTGCATTCGGGCCGGCAGCCTCCGGCTGCCGCAAACGACCGCGATTGGCTGGGAACAGGGACTGGCGGTGGACCTGACCGAAGCCAGTCTGGTGCAGGGCTCGGTTGTCGACCTCGATGCCAACACCCCGCTGGAAAAGCCGCTGACCAGCAATAACCTGCGCCTTGGTGCCTTGCAGTACCGCAACCAAAGTCGCCGTTTGCGCTTGCAGCAATTGAGTCTCGATGGTGCCTCTGGGTGTGTTCCGGGACAATTGTGGGGGCGGGAGGATCACTGCGTATTTCTCTCCCGGCTACAGGTGCCGGAAAACCTGACCCTGCAATTTGCGCGCAAAGTCGCACGCGGTGATGCACTGCCCCAGACCTGGGGTTTGCAAAGTGGACCGGTGCAGCTGGCGAAATTGCGCCTGAACACCGGCAAAGCGCGGGGCCTTGCGAGTACCGGCAAACTGGCGCCGCAAAATGGCATCGAGTTGACGCAGTTGAACTGGGCGAGGATGGAAATCTCCGCCACGGATCAGCGCTACCTGGTGGAAGACATTGCGTTGCAGCAATTGCGGGGCTGTGTCCCGGAGGGGTTAACGCCGCTGAGGCTCTCACCACTGTGTACCAGTGTCCGAGGGCTGGATGCGAAGGGCGACTTTATCCTGGCGCTGGAAGATTCACCTTACCTGATCCTCGGTGAACTGGGGCTGGAAAGCCTGCTTCTTTCCGATCATCTCAGTGCTGATCCAGCGCAGCAGACGGGACTGCTCGTTAATCAACTACACACCGGCGTCGGCTTTTTCCGATTGCGCAGCCAGCAGCTGCGCGCCGGGGAATACTTCGCGACGGACGATGCATTCTGGTGGCCGGGGGGCGCTGGCCAGGCGGCGTCGGGCTCAGATCCGGCGGATGATGGCGCTGAAAAAGGTCAGTTGCCACAAGACGGGACACAATCGCTGGCCGAGCACGCCGGCGAAGATTTATTGGCGTCACCCGGTGGTACGGAACAGGGTGGCTCCGCGGGGCGGGCAATCGGAGACATGAATGCGACGCAGGAAATTGTTGCGCGCGAAATGGAGCTGGAACTGGCTTCACTTTCTCTCGATCGCCTCGATGGCTGCCTGCCGATCACCTGGCAGGCATTGCTCGCAAGCGGTGCGGGAAAACGTCGTCCAGAGTGTTTTGCGATCCGCGAACTGCAGCAGAAGCAGCCGCTGAATCTGGCGATCGACCGCAAGCGCAGTGTTGCAACCGTTGCGGAAGACAACACGGCTGGTGATAGAGATACGGCCGCTGATGTGGCGACTCATTCGGCCAACAGGGGCAGCGGCGGACATTTTCGGCTGGTGTTTACCGCGGCGGATCTGCAGCTGGCGCAGGCGGATATCCAGGGGGCAGATAAGCAGCCCCTGCTGGAGCTGTCGAAGTTGCAACTGCCGAAGGCGGCGCTTCGGATCCAGTCGGCGGCCTCGCCGTCATCCTCTGCCCGTATGCAATTGGATATTCCCGGCGCGTCCCTGGACAAGGCCGCGTTCTGCCTTTCCCCGGCGCGTTGTGTGGACCTCGATAAATTGCACACCGGTGAACAGTTTTCCCTGGATTACGACCACAACCGACTTCATGCAGACCTCAAGGACCTGGCGCTGCAGCACTTTTCCCTCACCGGTAAAAGTACCGATGTCACGGCAGAAATTTCACAGCTCGCCAGCGTGTCGTTGCGGGTGAATTTACCGCGCAATGCCGGCGCCCGGACGAACTGGCAGTTACAGGACCTGCAAGCCGCGCAGCTGGATTTTTGCTGGCCGAGTCCCGGAAGCCCGCAGCAACGGCTGCCGCGCTGTGTCCGCGGTAGCGATTTACAATCCGTAGGCAATGGCCTGGTATTACAGTCCCTCGCCCTGCACCGGGAACTCGACGACCCGCCACAACTGCTACTGGGCCGCTTGCAGATAGAAACTCTGGGCATGCGGCAGTCCCCCGGCGCGGGGCAACCACCGGTAGAATTCAATCTACACAATATTCAGCTGAGCAGCATCCGCGGTTGTGGCCTGCAGGAGTGGCTGGCGGCTGCCCGCCAGCGGGGGGACGCCAGCGGCCGCTGGGGTGGCTGCATTTCCTCCGGCAATGTGCACCTGAGTGGCGACAACCTGATTCCCCTGGGGCGTACCGCAGCCGCTTCCGAGAATAAAACCCTGAACCGTCTTGTACTGGGTCCGCTGAGCGCCAGTGATCTCAGATTGGTGCCTGCCGAAGGGCAGGCACCAGCGCTGCAGTTGGCGCAGCTGCATTGGCAATCCCTGGAATGGCCCGGCGGCGCGCGCGTGCAGGTGGAGGAATTGAATGCGGTGGACTTTGCCGGCTGCCTGCCAAGCGCAGCCGGTGTGAATGACCAACAAGCGCGCTGTATTTCATTTTCACAGTTGCATATTACCGGTCGCCAGCGCCTGGCCGCAGGGGAGGAATTGCGGGCAAACGGTCAGATTGCGGTGTCGGACTTTCTCTTCCGCCAGGGAGAGCGCCAGCGCATTGGCTTTAGCCACCTGGCGGTCAACGGCCTGGTATTTTCAAGTGATGCAATGGCGTTACAGCAGGGAAGCTTAAGTGGCCTCAGCGGTTGCATGAGTCCCTTTACCCTGGCGGAAAAGGCATTTTCACCCTGTTACCAGGTGGGGCGGGTCACGGTAGAGACCGAGCATAAAATCCGCCTGGGCAGTTTTGGTAGCGGCGCATCCCAGCGGCTCTTCAACAACATCCGGGTCGAGGGCGTACAGGTTACCCAGCAGGATTACCCGGCGGGCCTGCCGGCGCAGCTGTTGCATATCGAAAGCCTGCAGGCAGAGTTACTGGGTTTCGGCAGCCGCCAGTTGCTGAGTAAAAACCTGCAAATACACAATGTCAGTAGCTGTATTCCCAAGGGCTATATCAATGGCATCAATCACTGTATCAATCTCGCCGAAATCCTGACGACGGGTCAGTTCAGTTTCGAACAGCGGCAACTGGATCTGACGCAGGCAACACTGCACCAGTTGATGGTGCTGGATGCGGGGGGAGATCAATTACTCGAAAGCGAGTTGATCGAAGCGCGGGAGCTGGCGGTCGCGCGGGACAAAGTCCGCCTGCTGTGGTTGGAATTCGCCAACAGCAAATTGTTTCGCCGCAGTGAACGCGCTCAGGACTTCGTCAATCACCAGTGGAACACGGAAGTGGAATCCCTGCAGCTGAGCCAGTTTAATTATGACCCCGACAGCAAAGCACTGGATATCGATACCATCGACCTGATCAAGCCCCGTAGTATTCTTGCGCGCGGCATAGAAGGTGATCTGGGGGCCTGGGAGCGTTTTCGCAGTGAAACCCCGGAGTTGGCACAGTATCAGTATCGGCGCGGTGATATTGCGCGCGAAGCCAACCGGTTTAAATATCGCATCCGCCAGATTTATGTCGATCGCGGGCGCTTCCTGTGGATGGACAATACCGGCGAGTACGAGGCAAAAGTCCCGATCCGCCGTATCAATCTGTTGCTGCAAGGGGCCAGTAATTACCATGAGGACCCGCCTGCAGTGGTGGTCTTCAACGCCCGCCCCGGGGGGTTTAGTGAAATGCATCTGGCAGGACAGATCAATTTGCTCGAAAACAGCCATTGGGATGCCGGCATACTGGGTTACGTGGAAGGTGCCAACCTGATTCCCACAACCCCGTACTTCGCTGCACTGCTAGGGTACAAAATTTTGCAGGGGCAACTGGATGCCGAGGTCAATATCCAGGTGAAAGACAACCAGGTAGATGCGCTGGCAAAAATGAATCTGCAGAAAATCAAGGTGCGTCGGGTGCGGGATTCCGATCACCTCAAGGTCAAGAAAAGTATCATTCCCCTGAGCCTGGCACTGGCATTGATGAAGGATGGCAACGGCGATGTGCGTTTCAAAATGCCGGTTACCGGTGAACTCTACGATCCCAAGTTCTCTTTCAGTTTTATTTTCAGTGACCTTTTGCAGCGCGCCATTCTCGAAGCACTGTTCGCCTATTTCACGCCAGTTGGTATTTACAGTCTGGCAAAACTGGCCTGGGCGCGTTTTCGTGCAGTCAGTTTTTCCGAGCTGGAATTTACCCCGGGTAGCGATGTGCTGAGCGCCCGCGCCGAGGCCGACCTGAGTGAGATGATCGAAACACTGCGCGACAACCCCAAGGCCCGCCCTGGTATCTGCGGTGTGGCGACCGCACAGGATCTGGAGATGATGTTCCCCCACGAAGTCGGCGCCATGCGCGCAGCGGAGAGGAATACACGGGAAGAGTTCTATCGCGATCCCCCCAGGGGATTGCGCGAGGAATTATTACAGTTGGCCAATCGCCGCAGTCGCCATGTACAAAAGTTTTTGATTGAAGCCGGTCTCGACCAGGAAGATTTCATCCAGTGCGCACCGGACTATATCGGAACCGACTCCGGAGCGCCGCGGGTGGAGTTTTCCAACTGATGTCACTTGGCGACACGGCGTTGTCGGCTTGCACTGAATGATGATTCGGAGAATATCGTTATGGCAAAAAATCTCGCCCACCAGTTGATCGAGCAACACCTTGTCAGTGGCAACATGAAACCCGGTGAGGCGGTGCAGCTCAAAATTGACCAGACGCTGTGTCAGGACGCCACCGGCACCATGGTGATGCTGGAATTCGAGGCGCTGGGATTACCGCGCGTCAAGACCGAAGTCTCCGCCCAGTATGTGGATCACAACCTGATCCAGGCAGATTTCAAAAACGCGGACGACCACCTGTTTCTACAAAGCGCCAGCCGAAAATGGGGTATCTGGTTTTCCCGCCCGGGTAATGGCATTAGCCACGCGGTGCACATGGCCTGTTTTGGTATTCCGGGTAAAACCTTGCTGGGCTCCGACAGTCACACCTGTGCCGCGGGCTCCATGGGGATGCTGGCAATGGGGGCTGGCGGCCTGCAGGTCGCGCTGGCTATGGCCGGGTTACCCTTTTCACTGACCATGCCGGATGTGATTGGGGTGGAAGTGACCGGTAAGCTGCCGCCGTGGGTCAGTGCCAAGGATGTGATTCTGGAAATGCTGCGCCGCTACGATGTCAAAGGCGGCGTGAACAAAATCTTTGAATATTATGGTTCTGGCCTCGCCAATCTCACGGCGATGGATCGCCACGTAATTGCGAATATGGGCCAGGAGATGGGGGCCACCGCCAGTGTCTTCCCCGCGGATGACAATTTGCGGGCCTTTCTCCGGCAGCAGGGCCGGGAAAAAGATTTTGTCCCGATGCAGGCGGAGACGGGCGCCAGTTACGATGCCCACGACAGTATCGATCTCTCTACCCTGGAGCCACTGATTGCCTGCCCCTCCAGTCCGGGAAAAGTGGTCAGCGTACGCGAGGTCGCGGGCAAGCCTATTTACCAGAGCTATATCGGATCCTCCGCCAACCCCGGGCTGCGTGACTTTTCCGTACCCGCGAAAATGGTGGCGGGAAGGCATTTGCCGCAAGAAATATCCCTGGATATCAACCCCAGCAGCCGCCAGCTACTGGAAGAACTGAGCCGCAGTGGCGACCTGAACACCCTGCTGCAGGCCGGGGCGCGCCTGCACCAGACCGGCTGCAATGGTTGTATTGGCATGGGGCAGGCCCCTGCCAGTGGGCGCATCAGCCTGCGTACCGTGCCGCGGAATTTCCCCGGTCGCTCCGGCACCAAAGAAGACCAGGTCTACCTGTGCAGCCCGGAGACCGCGACCGCCAGTGCGCTGATGGGCAAAATTACCGATCCCCGCGATATGGATATGGATTACCCAATCTTTTCCGAGCCGGAAAAACTCAATGATATGCGCCCACTTATATTGCCTCCGCAGGACACCAGTAATGAAATTCCGGTAGAACTTGAAAAAGGTCCCAATATTCAGCCCCTGCCAGACTTCGCGCCTTTACCGGACAAAATCGACGGGCCGATTTTGCTGAAGACTGGTAACAATGTGTCCACCGATGAAATTCTCCCTGCGGGAACCGATATTTTGCCGTTGCGTTCAAATATTCCTGCCATCAGCCACTATACCTTCTCCCGTATCGATGAAACCTTTTACTCGCGGGCAAAAGATCTGGATGGGAATAGCTTCGTGATCGGCGGTGAAAATTACGGCCAGGGTTCCAGTCGCGAACACGCCGCCATTGCTCCCCGTTATCTGGGAGTGCGAGCAGTAATTGCCGTCTCCATGGCCCGCATAGCCCGCCGCAATCTGATCAACTTCGGCGTGGTGCCGCTGCTGTTCAATAAGCCTTCGGATATCGCGCGCCTGAATCAGGGAGACATGCTGGGCTTGGAGAACATCGCCCAGCAGCTGCAGGCCGGACGGGAGATTGTTGTACAGCTGGCTAATGGTAAGTCACTGAACGTTACGCATGATATGAGTGAAGAGGAAGTATCGACAGTCATTGCCGGGGGGCTGATCAACAAGGTCAGGAATGAAAAACTATAGAAGGTAAAGTCGTTAAAGTATCCGCAGCAGGCGCCGTGATCGGTGCCCGCTGCTTGTTTCATTGTTCACTTTCCCGTAGCGGGTAAATCTCAATCTTTCAAAATCTCCCGCGCCGCATTGTGCCCTGGCACGCCGGTCACTCCACCGCCGGGGTGGGTGCCGGAGCCGCAGATATACAGCCCCTTAATGGGCGTGCGGTAATCACTGAAGCCCATAAACGGACGGTTGCTCCAGAGCTGATCCAGCCCCAGTGCGCCGTGGAAAATATCCCCGCCTATGAGTCCGAACTTGCGCTCCAGGTCCAGCGGTGAATGAATCTGGCGGGCGATGATGGCATCGCGGAAATTGGGCGCGTATTCGGTGACGGTATCGATGATGGTATCCGCCGCCTGCTCGCGCTCTTCATCCCAGCTTCTGCCGTCGGGCAATTGCGGGGCAAACTGCTGGCAGAACAGGCTGGCGACATGCTGCCCTTCTGGTGCCAGCGAGTTATCCACAGTCGACGGGATCAGGATTTCGACAATCGGTTTTTTCGACCAGCCAAACTGCTTGGCATCCAGGTAGGCCTGTTCCAGGTATTGCATGCTCGGGCCGATGACGATACCGGACTGATGGTGTGGTTGCAGTTCCCTGCCGGGGCGGCAGGTAAAGTCGGGTAGTTCTTTCAGGGCGACGTTCATGCGGAAAGTGCCGGAGCCGACCTTGAAGCCGCGCACCCGGCGCTGGAATTCCGGATCCAGATGTTGTTCGTCGATCAGCCTGCCGAACAGCAGTTTCGGGCCTACGTTGGCAATCACCTTGTGCGCGCGGTGGGTGTCACCATTGATAAGGCGCACGCCCTTGGCTTGGCCATCTTCGATCAATACCTCTTCCACCTCGGCGCCGGTAATCACCTCGACGCCCAGTTGTTCGGCTTCTTTTAGCATGGCCTGGGTAATCGCCCCCATACCGCCGATGGCGTGCCCCCAGGCCCCTTTTTCGCCGTTGACCTCGCCGAACACGTGGTGCAGAAGCACATACGCTGAGCCCGGGGTACTCGGGGCGGCGTAGTTACCGACGATGGAATCAAACGCGAACGCAGCCTTCACATGGTCATTTTCAAACCACGCATCCAGCACATCGGTGGCACTTTTGGTGAACAGGTCCAGGGTGTCGCGGCGCTGTGTCATGGTGAGCTTTCTAGCGCGCATGCCGAAGCTGCCTGCGCGGATCAAGTCCGTGAAACCGCCGCCGACATTCGGTGGTGTGCGCAGCAGCTCTTCCCGCAATACATCGGCCACGGTTTCCAGCATTTCGTAAAAAGCAGGCAGGGCTGCGGCGTCTTTTTCCGAGAAGCGCGCAATTTCCGCGAGGGTATCCTGCGGATTTTTATGGAACGACAGGCTGCCGCTGTCGGAGAGTGGGAAAAAATTATTCTGCGGGCGCAGCTTCACTTGAAGGCCGTGCTTGTGCAGGTTCAGGTCCTGGATAATCTTGGGATTTAACAAGCTGACGGTATAGCTGGCGACAGAGTTGCGAAACCCGGGGTGGAACTCTTCGGTAACCGCGGCACCGCCGACGATATCTCGGCGCTCCAGAATGGTTACTTTTTTGCCGGCCTTTGCGAGGTAGCAGGCGCACACCAGGCCGTTGTGGCCGCCGCCGATGATCAAGCAATCGTTCATTATTATCTTCTCTACTTCTTGTAATTTTCTTGTTGCCGATTCAGGTGCTTCCCTCGCTGCGCAATCGGTCAAGTCGCAATCGTTCGCGTCCGTCAAATAATCTGCGTGCACAAATCGTCACTGCCACAAAAGTGCCAAAGCCGGTACCGGCGGCAATGGTGAACATAATCAGTATCTGGTACTTCACCGCCAGCGCCGGCGCGGTGCCGGCGAGGATCTGGCCGGTCATCATACCTGGCAGCGAGACAATCCCGGCCGCGGCCATGGCGTTGATGATCGGCGTCAGTCCCGCGCGCATGGCTTCACGGCGGAATTCTCCCAAAGCCTGTTGCCAGGGCTCCCCGAGCATCAGGCGGTTTTCGATGATAGCGCGGGATCGGCGCGCGCTCTCCGTCAGGCGGTCGAGTGCCAGGGCGATGCCGGTCATGGTATTGCCGAGCAACATGCCCAGAAGCGGAATTGCATATTGTGGCGTGTACCAGGGCGTAGGGTTGATCACCAAGGTCAAGGTGAGCACGGTAACCGCGAACGCAGAGATAAACATCGACAGGGTGCCGATGCCAAAACTCCAACCTCCCCGCAGGCGATATTTCTGCCGTGCCACCACTTCGCGTCCGGCAAGCAGCAACATGAGCACACCCATCAGTGCCACCCACAATAAGCGGTCGGTACTGAACAGGGTTTCCAGTACCAGGCCGATCAGGGTCAGCTGGATAGCGGTGCGGGCGGCGGCGATCAGTAGCGACTTGCCAATTTTTAATTGTGATAGCCAGGTGCAGACGGCAAGGGCGAGCACCAGTCCGGCGGCGATGCCCAGATGCCACCAGCTGAGATCAATCACGTTCACAATGCGCGTTCCTTTAGTTTGCCTGCACTAGTTCACCTGCACTAGTTCGCCTGCACTATTGATATGGAAATGGCGATCCGCGACCCGCGCGATCTGCGCTTGCGCGTGGGCTACCCAGAGAACCGGGAGCTGGCGCCTTCGGATTTCGTCCAGCAGCCAGCTTTCCACCTGGCGTGTGGTGTCTTCGTCCAGATTCGCGGTGGGCTCGTCCAGCAGTAACGCGCGCGGGTTTCGGGCGAGCGCGCGTACCAGTGCCAGCCGTTGCTTTTCACCTGAAGACAGGCGCGAGACTGGCCAGGAAATACACTCCTGTGGCAGCCCGAGACAAGGTGGAATAGCGGCGTTCTCGGGGTAGTGCGCGGCCACGGTTTCAGCCCACCAGGCACTCTCCGCGGGTACCATCATCACCGCCTGGCGCCAGCGGTGTGCAGGAACTGCTGAACGTGATGTATCACCGAGACGCACCTGTCCGTCATGCGGCTCTAGGTCGGCGATGGCGCGCAGCAACCTGCTTTTGCCGATGCCAGATGGCCCGGAGATACACACGATTTCCCCCGCCGCGACGGAAAGATCCAGTGGCGCGAGATCGCCCGCGGCAAGCTGCGATATGTTCAGTGTGTTTATCGACCCCAAGGCAAGGTTCCCATCTCAGTAACCGCTCTCAACCAAAATAGCCGATCCCCTTGGCCATCAGTGCCCCACACAGAGCCATGCCAACCAGTGCGGTCAATTCCGTATGCACGATGATCCGCAACCAGCGGCGGCGACTATCCGCCAGTTGTGGCACCTGGCCCACGGCGATCTCCCGGCGCCACTTCAGAAATTGAATCGTAGGTAGCGTGGATAAGGTTGCGGCGAGGGCGAACAGGGCTAGCTTTGCGTGAAACGCGACATTGTGGAAATAGTACTCGGTGCCTTTTTCAAAGTAATACACCCGCAGTAGCCCGACGATCAACAGCGCCACCGCCGAGGCACCGACAATGCGGTCCACAAGCTGCAGCTTGCGCGCACTTGGCAGGGTGAGGGGTTGTCCCAGCACAACCAGTTGCACGGTGAGGGTGACGGCCAGGGCGAGGAAGGCTAGGTGGTGTAGAAAAGCAAATAAAGCGGGCATATGGCGTCCCCTGCAATCCTGGGAATAGTGATCCTGGTTGCAGGAGAAGTTAACACAGATCCTCTTGATTGGAATGCTTCAGGCACCGGTGCTTGCGACGGGTTCAGAGTCCACGGTGCTTAATCGGACAACCAGTTGATCAACGGCACGGTAGGCATTTTCGATGGACCGCTGATGGCGCTCGTCACCGAACTCCTGATACTCAATGCCGATTTCATAGAAGTTTTCGACTCCCAGGTAGTGGCTCAGGGTACGTATGTGTGGCCCCAGGTGATTCATGGACTCGCGAATACCGCCAGGACCAAAACCGAATTCGCCGCTAGAGGTCAGCAGTACCAGAGTTTTTCCGGAAAACACCGGCTGCAGGGGGAAGTCTCCGCGCGCAAGGTCAAAGGTGAAGGTTTTATTGACCCTGACAACTTGATCAAACCAGGCCTTCAGACTTGCAGGCATACCATAGTTATACATTGGTGTGGAGATCAGTATCAGATCTGCCATGGCAACTTCCGCAATCAATTGCTCGGAAAGCGAGAGCAATGCCTGTTGCTCTTTGTTGCGTTTTTCTTCCGGGGTAAATACACCTGCTATCCAGTTCTGGCTCACGAACCCGGGCGGAGTCGCCCCGACATCTCTATGGATGAAATTATCTGATTCGTTGTGTTCCAGCCATTGCTGTTGAAAATGCGCGGCCAACTGACGAGACAGAGAGCGGTAAGACGCTGTTTCATTGTCCAATGCGCGGGCGCTGGTATCAATTTTCAGTATTTTTTTCATGGCGAACTCCAAGGTATTGGCTGTGGTTATGATGTAACTATGGTTATTCCTGGAGATATTGACAAAAGATACCTCCTCACCTATAGATGAGAAAAATTCATTTGTTGGTGGAAAATGCAGGAGCTAATCGGAAATCTGAATGGGGTTCGCGTGTTTGAAGCGGCTGCACGATTACTGAGCTTCAAGGACGCGGCGGAAGAGCTGCATATTACGCCCACGGCAGTGTCTCACCAGATTCGTAATCTGGAACAGCAACTTGGTGTCGCACTATTCGAGCGGCGTACCCGCGCGGTGTCTTTAACCGATGCCGGGCGCGTGCTGGCAGATGCCGCGCGCCTGAGTTTGCAGACGCTGGCAGATGCCGTCGAAGAAATTTCCGGTGAACCGAAAGTGTTGACGGTGAATACCACCAGTGCCTTTGCGGCCTTGTGGTTGGTGCCGCGTTTACAGGGTTTTTATCGTGAATTTCCGGATCTTCGCGTTGTCGTACAGACGGATGAGAGACTGGTGGATCTGCAGCGGGACCGCAAAGTAGATCTGGCGATCCGATATGGGCCGCCGCCTTCTGATGCTGAGCTTCTGGCACCGGAAACCTTCGGCCTTTATGGCGCACCGCCAGTTATTGAGAAACTGGAAAAGGGGCGGGCTGTCCCGGTATTTGAGACCCGCTGGCAGAATTCCGGGCTGCCAGCCGTGACTCTTGACCACTGGTGGCGACAATTTATGCCGCGCCGCAAAATCCCATTACAGGCGCATTTTGATCAAGAGATGCATGTCATCCAGGCGGCACTGGCCGGGCAGGGCGCGGCATTTGTGAGTGACCTGCTGGTAGAGATGCCCGTACAGCAGGGGTGGCTATTGCCATATCGCGCAAACTGCCGGCTACCCGGGTTCACCTATTACTTGTTGGAGAGGCGGCAGAAACCCTCTGAGAAGGTCGTAAAGTTCAAAGGTTGGTTGAAAAGTGAACTATCGGGAACACCGCAAAGTGATGTCGTGCCGCAATGAGCTTGCTCCCTCTTTGAACCGGCTGGCATTCGCCGCCATAATCCCCCTCTTGTATCCAGACACCGAACAAAATAACGAGACTCTCGCAGTATGACCGAGCCCTCAGTCTACGAAGCATCCGAACGCCAGCATTTGGCGGAATATACCGAGAAGGCGTACCTGGACTACTCCATGTACGTGATCCTCGACCGCGCCCTGCCCAATATCGGCGACGGCCTTAAGCCCGTTCAGCGCCGTATTGTCTACGCCATGAGCGAGCTGGGGCTGAAGAACACCGCCAAATACAAGAAGTCCGCGCGCACCGTGGGCGACGTGATCGGGAAATACCACCCGCACGGCGACAGCGCTGTGTACGAGGCGATGGTGCTGATGGCGCAGCCGTTCAGCTACCGCTACCCGCTGGTGGATGGCCAAGGCAACTGGGGTTCCCCGGACGATCCCAAGTCCTTCGCGGCCATGCGTTACACCGAATCCCGCATGGGCAAATACTCCGAGGTACTGCTGTCCGAGCTGGGGCAGGGCACTGTCGACTGGCAGCCGAACTTCGACGGCACCATGGACGAACCGGCGGTTCTGCCGGCGCGGGTACCCAATATCCTGCTGAACGGCACCACCGGTATTGCCGTGGGTATGGCCACCGATATTCCGCCGCACAACCTGCGCGAGGTGGTGGATGCTACGGTGCATCTACTGGAGAACCCCAAGGCTACGGTCAGCGAGCTGTGCGAGTACATCCAGGGCCCGGATATGCCCACCGAGGCAGAAATCATTACCCCGCGCAGCGACCTGCACAAGCTGTACGAGACCGGCAAAGGCTCGGTCAAAATGCGCGCGGTGTGGACCAAGGAAGATGGCGATATCGTCATCACAGCGCTGCCCTACCAGGCCAGCGGCTCCAAGGTACTGGAGCAGATTGCCGCACAGATGCAGGCGAAAAAGCTGCCCATGGTCAGCGACCTGCGGGATGAGTCGGATCATGAAAACCCGACGCGCCTGGTGATCGTGCCCAAGACCAATCGGGTGGACCTGGAGCAGGTGATGAATCACCTGTTCGCTACTACCGACCTGGAAAAAAGCTACCGGGTCAACATGAACATGATCGGCGTCGACGGCCGCCCGCAGGTGAAGTCCCTGGACAAGATCCTGTCCGAATGGCTGAGCTTCCGCACCGTCACTACAAGACGCCGCCTGCAGTTCCGTCTCGACAAGGTTGAGAGGCGCCTGCACCTGTTGGATGGTTTGTTGATTGCCTTCCTCAACATCGATGAAGTGATCGAGATCATCCGCACCCACGACGAGCCCAAGGCGGCGTTGATGGAGCGCTTCGGGCTTTCCGATGTGCAGGCGGAATATGTGCTCGACACCAAGTTGCGTCAGTTGGCGCGCCTTGAGGAAGTGAAGATCCGTGGCGAGCAGGCAGAGCTGGAAAAAGAGCGCGATACCCTGACCAAAACCCTGGAAAGTGAGCGTCGCCTCAAGACCCTGATCAAGAAAGAACTGCTGGCGGCCGCCGACGAGTTCGGTGATGAGCGTCGCTCGCCCATCGTCGCACGGGAAGAGGCCAGAGCCTTCAGCGAAACCGAGCTGCTCACCTCAGATCCGATCACCGTGGTGCTGTCTGACAAGGGCTGGATTCGCCAGGCCAAGGGCCACGATATCGATCCCACGTCCCTCAGTTACAAAGCCGGCGACGGCTTCAAGTACGCCGCCCGCGGCAAGAGCAATCAGCCGGCGTTGCTGCTCGACAGCACCGGGCGCAGTTACGCCATTGCCTCGCACACACTGCCTTCCGCGCGGGGCCAGGGCGAGCCACTATCCGGCCGTATCAACCCACCCTCCGGCGCCACTTTCGAGGGGCTGCTGATGGGCAACGACGACCAGAAAGTGCTGCTGGCCAGCGATGCCGGTTACGGCTTTATCGCCACTTACGCCGACCTGCAGTCCCGCAACAAGGCCGGTAAGGCGATGCTGAGCCTGCCGAAAAACGCGCGGGTACTGCCGCCGCAGGAAATCGAAAATCCCGAGTCTGCACTGCTCGCCGCGGTTACCAGCGAGGGCCGCATGCTGGTGTTCCCGGTAACGGAACTGCCGCAGCTGTCCAAAGGCAAGGGCAACAAGATCATCAATATCCCGTCCGCCCGCGCCGCCAGCCGGGAAGAATTTGTGGTGGGCATTGCGGTGCTGGAAGGCAACGATGTATTGCTGGTCCACGCCGGCAAGCGCCACACCAAGATCAAAGTGTCCGAGCTGGAGCATTATCAGGGCGAGCGGGGCCGCCGCGGTAACAAACTGCCGCGTGGTTTCCAGAAGGTGGATAAAGTGGAAGTACAGGAAAAATAAACTCCCGGCAGTGACACCGAGTAAGCTTCACCGCAGTCGGAAAAGGGCAGCCAAATGGCTGCCCTTTTTATTTACCGTTTATTTTTCACTTGTTTATCGCCTTTGGATTCAGGCCGGCTCTACTTCCCGTTTCGCTTTCTCGGAGGCCACTTGAGTTTTTGACTCAGGTGTCGCTGCCGGTGCAGTTACTGGTTTCGCAGCCATATTGTCGATCCGCAGCAGCCAGGCAATGGCCGGTACCAGGATCAGCGCGCCGAGCATATTCCACAGGAACATGAAGGTCAGCAGCAGGCCCATATCGGCCTGGAACTTGATCGGTGAGAAGACCCAGGTGGCGACACCAATGCCGAGGGTGACACCGGTAAAGGCCACCGCCTTGCCGGTCTGGTGCAGGGTGTAGGTGTAGGACTCCACCAGGTTTTTGCCTTGTGCCAGGGCTTCGCGCACCTTGCTGAAAATGTAGATGCCGTAGTCCACGCCGATACCCACACCGAGGGCGATCACCGGCAGGGTGGCGACCTTCACACCGATACCCATCAGCGTCATCAGCGCCTGACCCAGCAGGGAGGTCAGCATCAGCGGCAGCACCACCGCGAGCACAATGCGCGGCGAGCGGAAGGTGAGCAGGCACAGGGCGATGACCACGCCGTAGACCCAGATCAGCATTTCCGTCTGTGCCTTTTCGATCACGTCATTGGTCGCGGCCTCAATACCGGCGTTGCCAGCGGCCAGCAGGAATTCCACCGAGTCCGGCGTACGCTCGGCATTGAAAGCGCGCATCGCGGCGACCACGCGATCCAGGGTTTCCGCTTTGTGATCGTTGAGGAACACCAGCACCGGCGCCATGGTGCACTCGGAATTGATCAGTCCCTCCGGCGCCTTGGCGACCGAGGCGTTGGTGATGAACTGGTTGCGGTTGAGGCCGTACCATTTCAGCGAGCCCTCGTTCATGCCGAAGTTGCCGAACTTGGAGACATCCGCCACCGAGGCAACCTTCTGCACACCGGGCACATTGCTGAGGTGGGCTGACAGCTGATCCATCCACACCAGGTTGCTGTAGGCCACGCACTGCTCGGCTTCGGTTTTCGCCATCACCACGAACACGTCGGTGCTGGTGCTGTAGTTTTCCACCAGGTAGGCGTTGTCACGGTTGTAGCGAGAGTCCGGACGCAGTTCCGGGGCACCGGCGTCGAGGTCGCCGATCTTCATGAACTGCGCGTAGTAGGCGCCGGCACCGCACAGGATCAGGGCAATGGCCAGCACCGCCTTGGCCTGGCGCGGGCGCGCGAAGCGGGCGAACAGGCGCTCCACCAGTGAGGGCTGGTGCTGGCGCGCACGTGCGTAAGCCACGCCGGATTCGGAGACACCTACGAAGCTTGCGATGATCGGCAGCGCCACCAGATTGGTGACGATGATCACTGCCACGCCGATACTGGCGGCGATGGCCAGCTCGCGGATGACGCCGATGTCGATCACCATCAGGGTGGTAAAGCCGATGGCGTCGCTCACCAGCGCGGTGATGCCGGCCAGGTACAGGGAGCGAAATGCGAGCTTGGCCGCGGTCAGTCTGTCGGCACCCTGCACCGTGTTGTGCACCACCGCGCTGATGATTTGCACCCCGTGGCTGACGCCGATGGCGAATACCAGGAAGGGCACCAGCATGGAGTAGGGATTGATGCCGTAGCCCAGCAGGTTGAGTACACCCAGCTGGCAAAACACCGCAAAGATGGAGCAGGCGAGCACCGCGAAGGTGCTGCGCAAGCAGCGGGAGTAGAGCCACAGCAGGGCGAAAGTGATGAGCACCGCGAGCACGAAGAACAGCACTACCTGCACCGCACCGTCGATCAGGTCACCGATCACCTTGGCAAAGCCGACAATGCGAATCTGGGCCTGGTCGCTGCTGTATTTGTCGCGCACATTCTGCTCGAGGAAATCCGACAGCTCACGGTAATCCAGCGGCAGTCCGGTTACCGGATTCACGTCCTGCAGCGGCGCCAGCACGATCGCGGAGCGGAAGTCGTTGCCTACCAGCACGCCAACCTGGCCGGATTTGAACACGTTGGCCTTCAGGTGCGCGAGCATGGCCTCGCTGCCGTCGTAACCATTCGGAATCACCGCGCCGCCGACAAACCCCTCTTCGGTGACTTCCTGCCAACGTACGTTGGGTGTCCACAGGGACTTCATCCCGTCGCGGTTCACTCCGGGGACATAGAACACCTCGTCGGTGACCTGCTTCAGCACTTCCTGGAATTCAGGGGTGAAGATGTCGCCTTGCTTGCTCTCCACCACGATGCGCACCACGTTGCCGAGATCCGCGAGTTCCTGGCGGTAATCCATGTAGTTGTTGATGAACTCGTGGTTGCCGGGAATCATTTTGGTAAAGCTGGCTTCGGGGCGCACCTGCAGGCCCTGCCAGCTGAGGAATACCAGTAACAGGGACAGGACCGACAGCGCCAGCGCGCGCTGTCCGAACACCAGAGATTCGAAAAATGCCTGTACCCCGGAGGCCGGTGCAGCAGCTTGTCGGTTCGAAATTGTATTGCTCATGCTTGCCGCTACCTCAGTTCATGTGCCAGGCGGTGACGCCGAACTGGCCCGCCAGAATCAATTGCTCGCCCTCTACTGCCACTGCGGAGAATGCCGCACCGGAGGGGTGTTTGCGCACGGTGATGTCGTCGGGCTGCGCGATGGAGAAGCTGGCGACCAGGCCGCCGTGGCCAACCAGTACCACGCGGCCGCGGTCATCGATGGTGCCGCCGAGGAGGCTGGCACCGGCATCCAGCTGGTGGTGCTGCCAGCTGTTGCCATCGTCGCGGGAGATCAGCACATGCCCTTGCAGGCCGAAGGCCACCAGGTTGCGGGAGCCCGCCTGGCTGACGATGCCAAACAGGCTGCCGTCGTAGGGCAGCTCCATGGCTTCCCAGCTGTCGCCGCCATCACGGGAGGCAAAGCCCGTGCCGCTCTCACCGACGATATACAGGCTGCCATCGGCACCGCGGGTGATGGCGTTGAGGTGAAAGCGGTCGGGGTTGTCGAGGCCGGCGCTGGCGAGCTGCCAGCTTTCACCGCCGTTATCGCTGCGCAGCAGGGTGCCGTAGGCGCCGGTGGCGAAGAGCCGCTGGTCGCTGGCGGCAACGACATCGAGCAGCGGCTTGTTGGGGCCGCTTTCCAGTTCGGCCTGGGTGTCTTCGAGGGCGAATTCGAGTTCTTCCAGTTGGTACCCCAGCTCGTCGATATCGGCATCTTCCTCCGGGTTGTCGATCTGTTGCTGCAGCTGGTCGCGGCGCGACTCCAGTGCGGCGATCTGCAGGCGGGTGAGGTCGTAGCCGTCAAACACCTTCTGCCAGTCACCATCCCGGGAACGGTGCAGGATGGCTGCGTCGTGGCCCACCGCCACGGCACTGCCGCCGGCGAGTGTTGCGACCGAGGTGAGGCCTACGCTCACGGGAGAATCCAGCTGCTGCCACTGGCCATCGGACTGCCACTGCAGCAATAGGCCGCGCTCACCGGTCAGCAGGTAGCCGGCGTCCAGCGGGTAAAGATTAGTGATGACGCCTTGGGCGGCGCGGCTGCTCTGCAGCGCCGGTGTTTGCAGCAGCTCGACCTTGGCGCTGGCGGCCAGGGGCTGGGCAGCGATCATTGCCGACAGCAGAAGCTGGGGGAAAGAAAGTCTTGAAAGTCTCATAAGTCGCTTTGCGTGTTTATTATTCGTTCGCCCGATTATCTGGTAGCCCTTTCGCGACTCGATATGTCATTCGCGCCAAATCATTATCCGAGCCCGCAGGGTCTTTCGCGCCCGCGACAAGTTATCTCTCGACGTCGCTGTGAATTTTCGGTGGTCATGAGTCACTGATTCCTGCGCAACAGGCCAGATTGTTACGGCATCCTGATTTGAGTGTTGATAGACTATCGTCCAATTATGTTCACTGTCATAAAAGTCAGGATAAAAAAGTGAATATTGAACACGCGGTGATGAGCGGTTGGCTGATCTTGATGGTCAGGGCCATGCAGGCTTGTGATGTCGATGTGCAGGAGGCGCTGGCGGCCTGCGAAATTGACTGGGAGGAACTCGGGGATCTGGAATCCAGGGTGACTCTCACCAAATTGGTGGAGCTGCTGAACTATGCCAGCACCCGAGCCCCCGGGCGGGATATGCGGGTGCTGATGGCAGAAAACTTCCACCCCAGCATGTTGCACGTACTGGGCTACGCCATGATGTCAGCGCCGAGCCTGTGCGAGAGCCTCGATTACATCGTGCGTTACCGGCGTATCGTTTCCAGCCTGTGCAATGTGCGCCTGCAAGAAGTGACCGGCGGTTTTGAATTCGGTATTCGCCCGGTGCGCCTTGAACAGCGTGTAGTGCCGGGGCTGGGCATGCGCGAGGCGGAAGTCTTTATTGCCTCGCTGGTCAAGTTCGCGCGGGACCTGGTAAGCAGTGATCTCACGCCGCTGTGTGTTTATCTGGAGGCCGAGCAGCCGAGGCAAGCGGTGGATCCTTTACAGGAATTCTTCGGTTGCGAAATCCACTATGGCCACAGCTATAACGCGGTGGTTTTCCGGCAAGAGCATGCCAAGCGCAAGCTGCTGACCCACAACAGTTTTCTCGCCCGCAGCCACGAGGCGATGCTGGATGAGTACCTGGCCCGGGTGGACAAGAGTGATCTGGTGAATCTGATTCGCTGCAAGATCTACGACTATCTGCCGGGCAGTGCGCCGGCACAGACCGAAGTGGCTGAGGGTCTGGGTATGAGCCTGCGCAACTTGCAGCGCCGGTTGAGTGAGCAGGGCACCAGCTATAAGGAAATCCTTGAGCAAACCCGCAGGAAGCTGGCGGTCAAATACATGGGGCAGGCCAACCTGTCCCTGGGCGAAATCGGTTACCTGGTGGGCTTTTCTTCGGTCACCAATTTCAATCGAGCATTCAAGCGCTGGACCGGGCTGACACCCGGTGACTACCGGGAAAACCAGGTGGTGCATCACCTTAATTAAGCCGGTGCTTTTTACGATCACTGGCATCACTGTCCCTGTGCGGCATGTACGGATAAACAACTGGCACGTAACGCACATTGAACGGGATCGACCCTTGGCGGCTCTCGTTTTAAGTTTTCCCATGCATGAATGGGAGAACACCAATGCCTATAAGAATAAATTTTTCTGGTTTCAATCGAGTTTTGCTCGCTGCGGCCATCAGCGCTGCCGTAGTACCCGCACAGGCCGCCGAGTTCTATTTCGGTGCAGACGATGACATTTCACTGCGGGTGAACTCGCAACTGGACGTTGGCGCAAGCTGGCGTCTTGGCGACGCGGACCCTTACTTTATCGGTTACCTCAACGGCGGAACCGGCTTCACCAGCACCACCGATGACGGCAATCTGAACTTTGAAAAAGGCGAGACTTTTTCAAAAATTATCAAGGGCGTGCACGACATCGAGTTGTCGAAAGACAACTTCGGAATGTTCCTGCGGGTCAAGTACTGGTACGACAAAGAGCTGGAAGGTGAAAACCGTGCTCACGGTACCAACTCGAATAATTACGCAGCCAATGCGCCGCTTTCCGACGAAGGCTTTTCCGAATTTGCCAAATTCTCCGGTCTCTCGGTGCTGGATGCCTACACCTACCTGGATACGGAAATTGCCGAGATGCCCGTCAGCCTGCGCCTCGGGCGCCAGGTGTTGAGCTGGGGTGAGAGTACCTTTATCCAGGGCGGTATCAATGCCATCAACCCGGTAGATGTGAGCGCATTCCGACGCCCGGGTGCGGAATTGAAAGAAGGCCTGTTGCCGGTGGGGATGGGCTACTTCAACGCCGGTGTTACCGAAAACCTGAGCATCGAAGGCTTTTACCAGTACGAGTGGGAGAAAACCCAGATCGACGGTTGCGGCACCTACTTTTCTTCCGCGGACTATGCGGCGGACGGCTGTGATCGCGTAACCATTCAGCTTGCAGATCAGGCCGCGGTGGAGCAGGGCTTTTATGCGCAGCGTCTGACAGATATCGAACCGGAAGATGGCGGTCAGTACGGTCTTGCCGCGCGCTACTATGCAGCTGCGCTGAACGATACCGAGTTCGGTGTTTACTTCATGAATATTCACTCGCGCATGCCTTACGTCAGCGCGATTCGCTCTTCTGTGCCAGCAACGGGCGCGACCGACCAGCTTGGAAACCCGCTGATTTTTGTTCCCGAATCTCTGGATCCTACCGGTGGCCAGTTGTCGGCGCTGAACCCCGGATATCAGGTGAGCTTTCCCGAAGACCTGAAAGTATACGGCCTGAGTTTTGCCACCAATGTGTCCGGCATCGCCCTGTCCGGTGAGTTGTCCTACAAGCCCGACACCCCGGTGCAGATCAACGGCACCGATGTTCTTTACGGCGCACTGACAGAGAGTCCGATATTCACCTTTTCCAACCGAGTGAACGCGGTCGGTTATGGAGAGGCTGTTGCCGGATTTGACACCTTCGACCAGACCCAACTGCAGGTTACCGCGATCAAGTTCTTCGAGCGCGTACTCGGCGCTTCACGCCTGGCCCTGATCGGTGAAGTGGGTGTGTCCATGCTGGACGGGGTGGAAGATTCCGACCAGCGCTACGGCCGCAACACCGTGTTTGGTATTGGCGATTTCGATCTGGGTAACGGTGTGAATTGCTCCAACCTGGTGGCCATGGGGCAGATCGACGGCGACTGTCGCGCCGACGGTTATGTCACCGACTCCGCCTGGGGTTATCGCGCGCGTGCGGCACTGGAATACCCGAATGTATTTGCCGGTATTTCCCTGAATCCGACACTGGCCTGGTCCCACGACGTGGACGGTTACTCCGCGGAGCCCGGTCAGCAGTTTAACGAGGGTGCCAAGTCCCTCGGCCTGGCAGTGGAAGCCGTGTACAAGCTGAAGTACAGCGCGACCCTCGGTTACACCGCGTTCGACGGTGGCAACCACAACATTCTGGAAGACAAGGATTTCGTATCCCTGAGCTTCAAACTCTCCTACTAATAAGAGGTAGCGGACATGAATAAGACCATGCAGAAAAAAATGACTGTGGCAGCCATGCTGCTTATGTCGCTGGTAGCGGGTAGCGCGTTTGCCAAGGTTTCCGAACAGGACGCTGCCAAGCTGGGTGATTCCCTGACACCCCTGGGTGCAGTAAAAGCGGGCAATGCGGAAGGTACCATTCCCGCCTGGAATGGCGGCCTGATCAGTGGCGGTGAAGTGGCCAAGGCCAACAGTGACCCGGGTCGCCCGGTGAACCCCTACCCGGAAGACAAGCCGCTGTTCGAGATCACCAACGCCAACCTGGATCAGTACAAAGACAAACTGAGCCCGGGCCAGCTGGCCATGTTCAAGAAGTACCCGGAATACCGTATGCCGGTATACCAGACCCGCCGTTCTGCAGCTTACCCTGAGTCCCTGTACGACGTGGTGAAGAGCAATGCCGTCAATGCGGAACTGGTTTCCGGCGGCAATGGTGTCACCAATTTTGATACTGTGATTCCTTTCCCGATACCGCAGAGCGCGCTGGAAGTGGTGTGGAACCACATCACCCGTTACCGCGGCGGTTCCGCGATTCGCAACACCACTGCAATTCCGGTGCAGGCCGACGGCTCTTTCGTGCCGGTTAAATTCACCGACCAGCTGGTGTGGCCGGAATTCCTCGACGGTGGTCGCGACGACAAGGGCGACGACAATGTGTTGTTCTACTACCTGCAGCAGATCACCGCACCGGCGCGTCTTACAGGTACCGCGCTGCTGGTACACGAAACCGTGGACCAGGTGAAAGAAGCCCGTCGCGCCTGGGTCTACAACGCCGGCCAGCGCCGTGTGCGCCGCGCGCCGAACGTGGCTTATGACGGTCCTGCCGAGGGCACCGACGGCCTGCGCACTGCCGACAACCTGGACATGTACAACGGTGCCCCGGACAAGTACGAGTGGAAACTGATCGGCAAGCGTGAAATGTACATCCCGTACAACGACTACAAGCTGATGGATACGGCACTGAAGTATGACGACATCGTGCAGGCCGGCCACCTGAACCCGGAGCACCTGCGCTATGAGCTGCACCGGGTGTGGGAAGTGGAGGCAACCCTGAAAGACGGCGAGCGCCACATTTACGCCAAGCGCACCATGTTCCTGGACGAAGATACCTGGGGCGTGTCGGTCGTGGACCACTACGATGGCCGCGGCAATTTGTGGCGCCTGGGTGAGGGCCACAACGTGATGTTCTACGACGTGGGTACCCCCTGGATGTCCGCCGAGGTATTCCACGACCTGGATTCCGGCCGCTACCTGGTGACCGGACTGGCGAACGAGGAACCGAAGTTCATGGAGTGGGGCAGCAAGGTTAACCGCCGGGACTTCTCTTCCGCCGCGCTGCGCAGAATCGGCCGCTAAACAATCTCTCTATTGCGGTGTCCTCGCAATTTCTCTTGGGCCGGCTTTGCCGGCCTTTTTTTATCCTGTGTTATCCACACCTTCGCCTGTTTCATCCCCGTCGGCGCCGGCCGAATCCCCGCAGCCTGGCGGAACTTTTGCCTCTTCGCGCCTACCACGTCTCTCCCCGATATTTTTGCGGTTGACATCCGCACCCAAGTGGGGCAATTTTGAATACATTAATGTATACAAAAAAATAAACAACTGCATACCGGGGTTCCGGTGTGCGCCTGCGATGCGAGAAAGGCGAGGAAGGAGAGACCTGTGAAGCGAGAAACTGCCACTTTGTGGATTCGCAATCCATTGGCCTGTAGTGATGATGACGCCGGCGGCGGCGTCGTTATCGACGGCAACCGGATTGTGGAAAAGGTGCCTGCCGGTGGCCGGCCCAGTGTGCCGCCAGACGAGGTGTTCGATGCCTCGCAACACGTACTACTACCGGGCCTGATCAATACCCACCACCATTTCTACCAGACTCTCACCCGCGCCTATTCCCCGGCGCTCAACAAAGAACTTTTCCCCTGGCTGGTGACGCTTTACGACGTCTGGGCCAATCTCGATGAAGAACAACTCAGTGTCGCCAGCGAGCTGGCGATGGCGGAGCTGTTGATGTCGGGCTGTACCACCGCGGCAGATCACCACTACATATTTTCCGGAGCCCTGGCGAACGCCATTGATTGTCAGGTGGAGGCAGCGCACAAACTCGGGGTGCGCGCGGCGCTGACTCGCGGCTCCATGAGCCTTGGCAAGGAGGACGGCGGCCTGCCACCCCAAGCCGTGGTCCAGGACGAACAGACGATTCTCGATGACAGCCAGCGACTGATCGATCGTTACCACCAGCGCGGCGAAGGCGCGGAGATTACGGTGGCTCTGGCTCCCTGCTCGCCGTTTTCCGTAAGCCGTGAATTGATGCGGGAAAGTGCGCGCCTGGCTGAGAGCAGCGATGTGCGACTGCACACCCACCTCGCCGAGACCGGCGATGAAACCGAATTCTGCCAGCGTCTGTTTGGCATGCGCCCACTGGACTACCTGGAGGACTGCGGCTGGTTGTCGGGCCGTACCTGGCTGGCACACGGCATCCACTTTGACGACGCTGAAATCCAGCGCCTGGGGAGCGCCGGCACCGGTATCGCCCACTGTCCTTCTTCCAACATGGTACTGGGTTCCGGACTTTGCCGGACTCTGGAACTGGAAGCGGCGGGTGCGCCGGTGGGTCTGGCGGTGGATGGCTCCGCATCGGCGGATCACTCGAACCTGTTACAGGAAATGCGCCAGGCCCTGCTACTTGGCCGCCTGCGCTACAGCCCTGCGGAGGTAACCCATCAGGCGGTGATCCGCTGGGCTACCGAAGGTTCTGCGCGCTGCCTCGGGCGCTCGGATATCGGCACCCTGGAGCCGGGCAGCCAGGCAGACCTGGCGCTGTTCCGTCTCGATGAGCTGCGTTTTTCCGGTGCGGAAAATCCGCTGGCCGCGCTGCTGCTCTGCGGCGCCAGCCGCGCAGACCGGGTGATGGTCGCGGGGCGCTGGCGAATCCTCGACGGCCTGCCGGTCGACCTGGATCTGGAGGCGCTGATGGCGCGACACGGCCAGGCCGCCGAGCGCTTGCGTCGCGCACTCTGAATCCGAAAAAACTGAACAACGACCTGAACAACTACCTGAATAACGATAAAAATCAGGAGAAACACCCATGTCTAGCCTCTCTACAGGCCCGCAAGTGGCCGACGGGACAGTTGCGCCCGAAAATCGCGATGTGAACTACATGCCGCCGCTGACGCGTGCGGTGCCCCTCGGTATCCAGCATGTACTGGCCATGTTCGTGGCCAATGTCACGGTACCGATTGTGATTGCCGGCGCTGCCGGCTTATCCGCGGAAGACACTGCCTTTATGGTACAGGCGGCGATGTTTGTAGCCGGTGTTGCCACCCTGATCCAGTCGCTGGGAATTGGCCGCATCGGTGCGCGCTTGCCCATTGTTATGGGCACCAGTTTTGGCTTTGTACCGGTGCTGATCCCCATCGCCGTGGGGATGGGGGTGCCCGCGGCACTGGGTGCCGGTCTCTGTGGCGGTATCGCCATGGCCCTGGTGGGATTCTTTTTGCCCTGGCTACGGACCCTGTTTCCGCCCATCGTGACCGGCACCTTTGTCATCATGCTTGGTATTCTGCTGATGCCGGTAGGGTTTGCGTATATCGGTGGCGGTTACGGTGCCGAGGATTTTGGATCGCTGCAGCATATCTCCCTGGCGGCGCTGGTGTTTTTCGTAACCGTGGGGCTGCACCAGTTTGGCCGCGGCATCTGGTCAGAAGCCGCGCCACTGCTGGGCCTGTTGGTGGGATTTGTGACGGCCATTGGTTTTGGCATTGTTAATTTCGACAAGGTTGCCGAGGCGAGCTGGATTTCACTGCCGCGGCCGTTTGCCATCGGGATTGAATTTCATATGGCGGCGATCGTGCCGGTGGTGCTGCTGTCGCTGGTTACCTGTGCCGAGTCCATTGGCGATATTGTCGGTACCACCGCCGGCGGCCTGAACCGGGCACCGACCCAGCGCGAGCTGTCCGGCGGCGTCATGGCCGACGGGCTCACCACGGTGTTTGCCGGGATCTTCAACAGTTATCCACAGATCAGTTTCAGCCAGAACGTGGGCATGGTGGCACTCACCGGTGTCGTCAGCCGCTATGTGGTTGCCATCGGTGGTGGCTTCCTGGCGATTGCGGGATTGGTGCCGAAACTGGGGGCGCTGATCACCAGCATCCCCAGCGGTGTGCTGGGCGGGGCGGTGATCATCATGTTCGCGATGATTGGCAGTGCTGGTATCCAGATGCTGAGCCAGGTTGAATTCAACAAGCGCAATATGATGGTGATCGGGTTGTCACTGGCGGTGGCCATCGGCCTGCCGGCGAACGAGGGGCTGTATATCAACCTGTCGGAAAACCTGCAGGCGATTATTGAATCGGGGCTGATTCCCGCGGCGATTACGGCGATAGTGCTGAATCTGGTGCTGCCGGGGCGCGAGCGTGAGCTGGGCGAAACGGCTGAACCTGAAATGACGGTCGGGGAAATTAGCGCACAATCACTTTAGGATCTCTGCTTGATCAGCGGTCCGGCGCCGTATGTCTGCGCCGGGTCGCTATTGTCATCTCCACTCCTGAACAGTTGCCGGTTGTAGCGGCTGCCTTCTTCGCTTCGATTCCTTTCATCCGCTTGTCATTCTCTTTTCAGCGTTCCTCCATTCCTCCATTCCTCCATTCCTATCTCTGACGCTTGCTCTGACACTCGCATTGCCGCGGGGCTGAATTCCCGGTCACCGGATGTTTACGGGTGCTTGTCACTCGGGGCTAACTTGCCAAATTCGTAAGCATGCTTACAATAAGCACCCTCAAAAATACCCGGAATGCAAAAAATCCGTGAATAAAACCGATACCGCAGCCCAATTGGGCTTCGAGTTACATACCGCCGCGCGCCTGTTAAAACGCAATTTCGACCGCCGCGCCAAAAGCCATGGGCTGACCCGCTCGCGCTGGCAGGTCCTTTGGATCCTGAATAAAGACCAGGGGCTGAAGCAGGCGGCGCTGGCTGAGCGCATGGACGTAGCCCCGATTACCCTGACCCGCCAGATAGACCTGTTGGAATCTGAGGGGCTGGTGGAACGCCGGCCTGATCCCCAGGACCGGCGTTGCTTCCGTATTTTTCTTACCGATGCCGCCGCCCCAGTGCTGGACATCCTGCAGGGGCTCGCCGGACATACCCGCGCCCAGGCGCTCGCAGGTATCAGCGCGGATGAGCAGCGGCAATTGATGCATTTACTGAGCCGGGTGCGTGACAACCTGAGCCGAGAGGAGACGGTCGAGTGACTGAGGTCGTGAACAAAATAAAATCCCGCCCACTGGCGTTTGGCTTTGGTATCGCAATCGCCGGCGCTATCGCGGCTTGGTGTATCTGGGGTGGTGGCAACAGCGTGCACACCGACAATGCCTATGTGAAAGCCGACAAGCTGTCCCTCGCGCTGGAAGTCAGCGGCATCGTCGCCGAGGTGCCCATCAAGGCCAACCAGCACGTGAACAAGGGCGATCTGCTGGTGCAGCTGGACGACACTAACTTCCGCCTGGCAGTGGCGGAAGCCGAGGCCCATCTCGCGCAGATGAAAAACCAGGTACACGCCCGCCAGGCGGATTACGCCGAGGCAGAGGCCGAGTTGCAGCAGGCCCAGACCGATGCGGAATTCTACCGCCGCCAGCTGGACCGCAATGAAAAGCTCGGCAAAGTCGCGCTGTCGGAATCCCAGCTGGACGAGTCCCGCCAGAAGCTGGATCAGGCCCGCGCGAAAATTGCCATCAGCTCGGAACAGCTTGCCAGCCTGCGTGCAGAGCTGGGTGGCAATTCCCAGGTGCCGCTGGAGCAGCAGGCCGATGTGATGGTGGCCCAGGCACAGCTGGAAAAAGCCCGTTATCAGCTCTCCCGCACCCGCATTGTGGCGCCGGTGTCTGGCGTCATCGCCAACCAGACGCCACAGGTGGGTGAACTGGCAGTGACCGGTATGTCTGTGGTGACACTGCTCAGCACCGATGACATGTGGATAGAAGCCAACCTGAAGGAAACCCAGCTGGAGCATGTACATGCGGGGCAACAGGCGGAAATCACCGTGGATGCCTACCCCGGCGTCAAATTCCAGGCACTGGTGGAAAGCCTGAGTGGCGCCGCCGGCAGCGAGTTCGCGCTGATCCCAGCGCAGAATGCCAGTGGCAACTGGGTGAAAGTGGTACAGCGGGTACCGGTGCGCCTGCGCCTGCTGCCGGTGGACCATGTTGCTGACAGCCCGGTCCCAGTGCTGCGTGCGGGCATGAGTGCGGAAGTGGTGATCGATACTGCGGAAGACAAAAAGCTGGTTTCTGCCCGCGCCGCCAATGGCGATGACAGCCGTGTCGTACTTTAAGCGGTTGCGCCTGACCGCGAGTCGATTGGTGTAAGTCAGTGGGTATGAGACAACGGGTATGAAACGGGTATGAGTCAAACGGCACAAGCCAGCGCCCAGACTGCGCCGGGTCCCCAGGCCAAAGCACGCGGTGGCGAACTGCTGGTGGTCCTCAGCGTCATGCTGGCCACCATCATTCAGGTACTCGACACCACCATCGCCAACGTCGCCCTGCCACATATGCAGGGCAGCCTCGGCGCCAGCAGCGACCAGATTACCTGGGTGCTTACCTCCTACATCGTCGCCGCCGCCATCATGACCGCGCCGGTGGGCTTTCTCGCCCAGCGCTTCGGTCGCCGCCAGCTGTTCCTGTGGTCGGTAGGTGGCTTCACCATTACCTCCATGCTTTGCGGCCAGGCCAGCAGCCTGAATGAAATGATCCTGTGGCGGCTACTTCAAGGTGTATTCGGCGCATCACTGGTGCCGCTGTCCCAGGCCACCTTGCTCGACACCTATCCCAAGGAAAAGCATGCCTCCGCCATGGGTATCTGGGGCGTCGGTGTGATGATCGGCCCGATCCTCGGCCCCACACTCGGCGGCTGGCTCACCGAGTATTACTCCTGGCGCTGGGTGTTCTACATCAACCTGCCGTTCGGCATCCTGTCCATGCTCGGGATCTACTTCTTCGTACCCGAAACTGAAACCCGCAAACTGCGCTTCGACGCCTTCGGCTTCGCCATGCTCGCGCTGGCGGTGGGTGCCTTACAGATGCTGCTGGACCGGGGCGAACAGGTGGAGTGGTTCGAGGCACTGGAAATCCAGCTTTACGCCATCGCCGCGGCGCTCGGTCTGTACCTGTTTATCGTGCACTCGCGCACCACCAGCAACCCTTTCCTGTCGCCGGGGCTATTCCGCGACAAGAACTATGCGTCCGGTGTCGTGTTCATTTTTATCGTCGGCATTACCCTGCTTGCCACCATGGCCCTGCTGCCGTCCTTCCTGCAACAGTGGAAAGGCTACCCGGTCGTCACCACCGGCCTGATCCTCATGCCGCGGGGCATCGGCACCATGATCTCGATGATGCTGGTGAGCAAACTGATGCAGCGTTTTGACGCGCGCGGGTTAATTTTGCTGGGAATGGGGTTGATCTCCTTCTCCCTGTGGCAAATGACCGGCTTCAACCTGCAGGTAAGCCAGCACGACCTGATCGTTACCGGTGTTGTACAGGGCCTGGGACTCGGCTTGGTATTCGTCCCCATCTCCACCCTGGCCTATGCCACCCTGGAGCCGCGCTTGCGCGGCGAAGCCACCGCCTTGTTCAGCCTGTCGCGCAATCTCGGCAGTAGCATCGGCGTGTCCATCGTGATGGCCGCGCTGACACGCAACCTGTGGATCAATCAGCAGCAGCTGGGCGAGCGGGTGCAGATCCCACCGGGAATGAGCCTGCCATCCGCTGATCAGCTCAGCACACTGCCGGCGGAGGTAATGAGCACCATTACCCAACAGGCGGCGGAGATTGCGTACGTGAACGATTTCCAGATGCTGATGTGGATCAATATCGCGGCGATGCCGCTGGTATTTTTGCTTTCAAATCCGGATCGACCAGAGGGGAGAAAGGCCGGGTAAGCGGAGTGGTTTTATTGTGTGAGCGTCGCTGTGAAGGTGGCGATGCCGGGTAAAGCCTTGTGAGACCTTCCGCGAGAGGGACCTCGCGGAAGAGCCCCCATGGATGGGTTGAGGGGGGGCGCCTAGCCCGTGTCTCACAAGGCTTTACCCGGTAGCGGCACCGCCACCTAACTAATTCAGTACTTCTTTACTTCACCGGATACCAGGTCTGGGTGCGATAGAAGAAGCCGAGATAGCCCCGCACCATCAAGTTGCCGCCTTCTTCCCACATCCGGCAGTCGTATACCTTGCCCTTCACCGGGTCGAGGATCTGTCCGCCTTCGTAGATATCTCCTTTCTTCACCATCCCGGTGATGATATCCATGCCCACAATTTTCTGGCCTTTCTTCGCCCCCGGGCAGGCCTCACACACCGTATCGTCCGGCTTCATCAACAGATCCACCACCCGGCCGTAATATTTACCGCCTTTCTCATAAACCTCCACGATCGACTTCGCCTGCCCGGTTTCATCATCGATCGTCTTCCAGCGGCCGACAACATCGGCGAACGCAAGCTGGGTGCTCAACAGCAAAGTGGTAATTGCAAGGAATAGAGTTTTCATAAGGCATCCATCGCTAAGGGAAACAGGGTGTGACCATAACACCATATCTGGTCTATTTCCGCCTCGGGGCATCCACCACAGTGTAGTCCGATAGTTTTGCCCAGGTGTTTTGACCAAGTGTTTTAACCAGATGTTTTGGCTCGCAATATTGTTGTGTTTTCGTTGAGTCTCAGGAGGAGCAGCTGATCGGCAAATGCTTTCCTGACTCCGGCGGCGCCGCCGCCCAGCTCTCAAACCCCGGGTGCTCCGCAAACGGCGACTGCAACAAGGTAAACAGCGTCTCCAGTGGCTGGAAATCCCCGGCCTCCGCCGCATCAATAACCCGCTGCGCCAGGTAATTGCGCAGTACAAACTTGGGGTTGGTTGCCAGCATGGCGCGACTGCGCTCCTGTGCCGAGCGCGTCTCTTTCTGCAGGCGCTGATCGTAGTGTCCCAGCCAGCCGTGCAGTGCCTCATGCTGGGAAGGGGCAACCAGTGCTTCCAGCGCCTCCGCCGGACGCTCGCCGCAATAGCGACTCAGGGCGCGGAAAAACAGTGAATAGTCCACCCGCCCGTCCGCCAGCAATTGCAGCAGGTCGGCACACAGTTGCTGGTCGCCATCGTCCTCCAGGGCTAGACCCAGCTTCGCCCGCATCAAACCGGAATAGGCCTCGATCAACAACGGCTGGAACTGACCCAGGCAGTCTTTCAGGACTTCTGTATCCAGCAGTGATGAAAAGGCATGGGCCAGGGCATTCAGGTTCCACAGCACCACGCCCGGTTGTGCATCAAAGGCGTAGCGCCCGGTGTGATCCGAATGGTTGCAGATAAATCCGGGTTCGTAATCGTCGAGAAAACCGTAGGGGCCGAAGTCAAAGGTGTCGCCGATGATCGACATATTGTCGGTGTTCAGCACCCCGTGGGCGAAACCTACCGACTGCCAGCCGGCCGCCAGTTCCGCACTGCGCCGTACGGTAAACCGCAGCAATGCCTCGGCCTGTTCCTGAACCGGCGCATTGGCCACCTCCGGCAGAAATTGCGCGCACACAAATTCCACCAGCTGGTGCTGGGCCTCGAGTTGGCGGGTGTAAAACAGGTATTCAAAGTGCCCGAAGCGCACATGGCTCTGGGCAACCCGAATCAGGGCCGCGCCGGTTTCCATTTTCTCCCGCGCCACCGGTTCCTCGCTGCCCGCGATACACAGGGCACGGGTGCTGCGAATTCCCAGCGCGGTCAGGGCCTCACCGGCGAGGTACTCGCGGATGGTGGAGCGCAAAACCGCGCGGCCGTCGCCAAAACGGGAGTAGGGGGTTTTGCCGGCGCCTTTCAGGTGCAGGTCCCAGCGCTTGCCGCCGTGCTCGACTTCACCCAGTAACAGTGCGCGACCGTCACCGAGGTCGGGGTTGTAGCCGCCGAACTGGTGACCGGTATATTTCATCGCGAAGGGTTTGCTGCCGGCAAATAATTTTTCGCCGGTTGTGAGCTGGGCCCAGTCCGGGTGCTCTGCTTCAGCGGGGTCCAAACCCAGCAGTGCCATTACCGATGTATTGACGTGAATCAGGTGCGGCTTCTGCAGTGGTGTCGGCGCGGTGGGGGTGCCGAATACCGCGCCCAGGTCGGCGTACCGGTGGTGCAGGCAGAGGTCTTTGAGGGGGGTAAATGATTCGTTGGAATTTGGCACTAATCACTCAATGTCAGTTTGATATGTTTGTCGTCCCAGCACTCTACCTCCAGCGCCAGCAGATCCTCGATGGCCGGGTTCTGGTAGAGCCAGTCGCTGGGAATCGCCAGTTTGTAGCCGGGGCCGTCAGCGGACAGTTGCAGGCCATCGATACTGCGGTCGACGTGATCCCGGTGCACGATACAGGCAAGGCGCAGGCAGAGTAGCAGGTCGTTGTTGGGGTGGAAGCCGTAGTGCTCCTGCACGGCTTTGATGTCGCCGCGCTGGTTGCGCACCAGGTAGGCCAGGTTTTCCTGCTCACTTTTGCCGAAGCCCGCCATATCGGCGTGCTCGATCATATACGAACCCAGCTTGCGGAAACTGCTGTGGGAAAGCGCCAGCCCGATTTCGTGCAGGTCCGCGGCCCAGCGCAACATGCGCCTCTGTGACATCAGCGAATGCGGGTTCAGGTGGCCGAAAAATTGCAGCGCCGTATTGGCGACCCGCCTGGCCTGGTCCGGATCGATATTCCAGTTTTCCATCAGGGTGCTGACGGTATCCGCACGGCGGTCGCCACCGTGGGCGCGCCCGGCGAGGTCGTGCACTATGCCCTCGCGGATCGCGTAGGGAGAGACATGCATTTCCCGGATATCCAGCTCGCGGAATATACCGTGCAGAATGGCGAGACCGGCGGCAAACACCGGGCGACGCTCGGGGTCCAGGTGGGGAAGGTCAATGGCATTGACGGTTTTGCAGGCCGCTACCCGCTCGGCGAGCTTATCCAGGTCTTCCCGCAGTATCGGCAGCAGTTCGCCATCGTTCAGCACGCGCGCCACCGATTTGACGGTACCGGAGGCGCCCATCACCAGTGCATCGTCTGCCAGGTGCCTGAGCTCCTGTAATTCCGCCTGGGCCGCGCGACGGGCGCGGATGAAATTGTTGTGTTTGCCGGATTCAATTTTGCCATTGTCGAAAAAGCGGCGATTGAAAGCGACACAGCCCATGCTGACGCTCTGTAACTGCCGCGGTGTTTCAACACCGCGCACCAACTCCGTGGAGCCGCCGCCAATATCCACTACACAGCGCAGGCAGGGCGGGCCTTCTGCCGCCGCCATGACCCCGGAGTAAATCAAGCGTGCTTCTTCAATACCGGAAATGATTTCAATGGGGGCGCCGAGAATGGCTTCTGCCGCTTCCAGGAAGCCGTCGGCTCGGGTGCTGGCGGCACGCAGGGTATTGGTGCCGACGATGCGTACATTGTCGTCGGGCAAACCCTGGATCACCGGGGCAAAACGTCGCAGGGCTTCCAGTGCGCGCTCTGCCACCGCGGTATCCAGATTGCACTCGGCATCCAGTCCCTCCGCCAGGCGCACCATGGCGCGGTCGGTGTGCAGGCGCACCATGCGCTGGTCGCGGAATTCCGCCAGTAGCAAGTGAAAACTGTTGGAGCCGAGGTCCAGTGCGGCGTAACGTTCGTGCCCGTTGTCGGTGTCGTTTGTCATCTTATTGGTTGTCAAATCCCTGTAACAAATATGTAGCAAACTGCGTGATTATCACCTATGGCTTTGATGTGCCGGAAAAAATCTGCCAATGACTAACGATACGCTGGTGTTAGACCCTGTTGCGCCGGAAACTATGTGCGCACCGAAACGTCTGGGCCACCCGGAAAACTCTGTCGCTCACGGACGCAATTTGCTGGAAAACGCAGTAGAGAGTATGGCAAAAGAGATTCCCCTATACCCCAAAGAGCTCAGCTGGCTCTCATTCAACGCCCGTGTTCTGCAGGAAGTGGAAGACGAGAGCGTACCTATTATTGAACGGGTACGCTTTCTTGGCATCTTTTCCAACAACCTCGATGAATTCTACCGGGTTAGGGTGGCGGATGTACGCCGCCTTGCCACTTTTGCCAAGGGCAGCAAGAAAAAAGAGCATTTTTCCGAACTGCTGGGGGACATCAATGAAAAAGTGCTGCGGCTGCAGGCGCGCTTTGGCAATGCCTATACCAAGGCATTGAAAGACCTGGGGCGACACAATATTCATGTCATCAACGAGCGCCAGTTGACCGACAGCCAGCGGGTCTATGTGGAGGAGTTCTTTCACCGGGAGGTGCTTCCGGAGCTTGAGCCCTTTTTTATTGATGACCGGGACACCATGCCGTTACTGAACGAAGCGAGCATTTACTTCGGCATTTATCTGGAACTGGAAGATGGCAGCCTGCGCTTCGCCGCGCTGGAAATTCCCACGGATATACTGCCGCGGTTTATCGCCATCCCCCACCGGGACGGCCGCCATGAAAAGGTGTATATCGTTCTCGATAACGTGATCCGCGCCTGTCTGCTGGATGTATTCCGCTACGTGCTGCCGATCGAAAAGGCGGCGGCCTTCACCTTCAAAATCAGTCGCGACGCCGAGCTGGAAATGGGCGAGCATGTCACCCAGCATATCGTTGACCGTCTCGCCAAGTCCCTGAAAAAACGCAAACAGGCCGAGCCGGTGCGTCTGGTGTACGACTCCACCATGCCCGAGGCACTGCTGCAGGCGATAAAGAAAAAGCTGAAGATGGGGCGCTATGACAGCTATACCCCTGGCGGCCGCTACCACAATTCCAAAGACTTCATGAGTTTTCCGGCGGATATCAAGCGGCATACCTACGCCAGTATCAAGCCGTTGCCCACGCTGCCGGACAGTGCCAATATTTTTGACTGGCTGAGAGAAAGCGACCGCCTCTGCTATTACCCGTATCACGACTTCCGGGTGATCACCAAGCTGCTGGCCTCCGCGGCGATTGACCCCAAGGTGCGGGAAATTCGCATCAACCTCTACCGGGTGGCAAAAAATTCCCGGGTGGTGGCAGCCCTGGTTAATGCGGTGCGCAACCAGAAACAGGTCGCCGCGGTGGTGGAGTTACAGGCGCGCTTTGATGAACAGGCCAACCTGCACTGGTCCAGTGAGTTGAGCGATGCCGGCGTCGATGTAATCTACGGCGTGCCCGGTCTGAAAGTGCACTGCAAACTGATTTCCATCGTGCGCGAGGAGGCGGGGCGCGAGCGCTATTACAGCCACTTTGGTACCGGCAATTTCAACGAAAGCACCGCGCGCTTTTACTGTGACTTCAGCCTGCTCACCAGTGATGACAAGCTGGGTCTGGACGCCTACCGGGTATTTGATTTCATCAAACAGACCCATCTGCAGCCGGACTACGAGCACATCTGGGTGTCGCCACATTCCAACCGCCCCAATTTGCTGGCGGCGATTGAGCGGGAAATCTCCGCGGCGGTGGCCGGCGAGCGCGCGGAGATTTTCATCAAGTGCAACAACCTGGTGGATTCCGAGGTAGTCGAGCACCTCTATCGGGCCAGCGACGCGGGCGTTAAGGTACGCATTATCGTGCGCAGCATGTGCTCACTGCTGTGCCAGAGCAAAGGCCTGTCTGACAATATCAAGGTCATCAGCCTGGTGGACAAATTTCTTGAACACGCGCGGGTATACGCCTTCCACAATGGTGGCGAGGAAAAGGTCTATCTCTCTTCTGCAGACCTGATGACCCGCAACCTGGATTTCCGGGTAGAGGTGACGTTTCCGCTGCTCTCTGCCGAGCACCGCCAGACAGTGCTGGATATTCTCGAACTGCAATGGCAGGACAACCAGAAGGCGCGGTTACTGGATACGGATCAGAGCAATGGTCGCATTGCCAACCGCAAGAGCAAGCGCAATGTGCGCTCGCAGGATGCGATTTACCGGTATTTGAAAAAGCGAGATGTGTAACCGGACATTCAGTTTTTGCTGAACCCCACCAGCTTGCCGTTATCAAACGAGAAGCGGTAGCGCTCGCCCACTTTCAGTTGGCCTTTGCAGCGGGACTCAATGGTAATGCGGGGGAACTGCGGGGTGACGACCCAGGTGGAAAAATCATCCTCTGGACCGCGCTTGATCAACCAGTAGTAGTCACCGTGCTGGCAGGTGCCTTTCTCCCCGCAATTGTCGTAACCCCACACATAAGCGCGCACATCGTACTTGGCCGGAATGTTCGCGGCGGGGCTGAAGGGATGGCGGGGGTCGCCGGTGACATCGTAGAGGTCGTCGAAGGCGACCGTCTGGTAGCCCTTGGCGCGGCTGTCGCAGCTGGCGGCATGCAGGCTGACGCCGGCGGCAGACTCCGGCGCCTTTGATTTCTCAGCCTTGGGCTTGGGTTCCATTTCGCTGGGCAGATAGCCGCAACCCGTTTGCGCCAGGCTCAACAACGCCAAACCGACGCACACCGCGCCACAGCCTAAATACCGCACTGCCAAACCTCCATCGGTACTCGATCGCTTCTCTAAAACTATAGCCGTTGATTGTGTGCATAACCGTTGGGCGCAATTTGCCACCTGGTGATGCGAAATGGCGTCGCCGCTCAGGTCAGGGGAGCCGCCTGCGGAGTGCGTAAATGACTGGCCGTTTTCCCGCTCCAGTTCTTGACCGCCCGGCGCAGGCTTGAGGCGCAGGAAAAGCCTGTGTACTCGGCAATCTCCTCCACTGCCAGGCAGGAGTGTTGCAAATGGTGCAGGGCGATCTCCATGCGGATTTCATGCAGCAGGCCGCGGAAGGTTTCGCCGTCCGCGGAGAGGCGCCGGGAGAGGCTGCGCGGCGACAGTTGCAGTTGTTCCGCGACCTGGTTCAGTTCCAGGTTCGGAGTGAAGTGGGAGCGTATATGCCAGCGCACCCGGTTGCCGAAACTGAAACGCTCGGAAAAACGATCGAGCTCCAGTTCGCACTCCCGTTGCAGGCGTTCATAAGTGCGTATCCGCATGGGCCGGAAGCGCTTGAACACCAGCTCGATACTTCCGGAAATCGTCGACTGGTCGCAGCCGAACTGCAGGGACTGACAGGGCAGTTGCGCGTAATACCCGTAGCTGCTGGGCACGGGCAGGTCCAGCCGCACATGGATGTCCGGGTCCGTCACGGTTTTGTTGCCGCACTCATCCCAGATTCGCAGGGTCGTGGCGAGACGAAACTGTCGCAGGAAATCTTTAAGAACCGGATCCGTGTCCTGGGAGGTGGCGTAGTTGATGGGTTCGACCACCCGGTTTCCCTTGTCTAGGTAGGAGTTGGAACGGCCCGCGTGTAGGGCGTAGAAGGGCTGCACCGTAACCATATAGCGCCGAAAGGCCTCGGCGATGTCCTTGAGGCTGGGGCTGCAATGCACCATAAACCCCATAGGCCCCCAGAAACTCCAGTCGAACTTCAGTCCTGCGATCAGCCCCAGCTGTGCGTGGGCGCACTGGTGCACGCCATTGTGCAGCAGCGCGCGCCACTGGTTGTAGCTGATACGCGCTTCCTGAAGTTCAAACATGGCGGGGGAAATACCGGTGCCTTTCAGCAGCGCCTCTAAACTGGCGCCGAGCCCGCAAAAGACCTCGATAAACCCCAGGGGGTGTCGGTGCAGGGGGATCAGTCGTGCGTCGAAATCCATATCCGCTCCCAAAACTTCTTATTATTCTTCGGGATAATGTTTCGCTGTTCCGGCAATCACTGGCGGTGATTGTTGCTGGCGAAAATGCTTGCGGTTAGTTTTACTGGTTCACCGGAGGCAGGGCAAGCCTGCCCGGTGAGTTGCCCGGTTCTTTAGCGTCAGCTTGTGACGGCGGTAGTTGATCGCCAGTGAGTCCAGCCTGGACCCGGTTACTGGCTGCGCTTGATCGGTAGGCGCCGGAAGCGCACTTTGCGCCGGTAGGGGAAGGTGCTCTCCACCCGGCCCGCACGAATCCGTTCCTGCAGGCGCTGCCAGTAGCGGTAGTCGTAGAGATCGCTGTGCTGTTCTTCAAAGGCCTGGCGGGCCACCGGGTTGCCGGAGAAAAACAGCCGGAATTCCTCCGGAAATACATCCGCTTCCGCCACCGTATACCAGGGCCTGTCTGCCAGTTCCTGTTCCGCGGTATGCGGTTCCGGGATCTTGCGGAAGTTGCACTCGGTCAGGGGGCAGAGTTCGTCGTAATCGTAAAACACCACGCGCCCGTGGCGGGTGACGCCGAAGTTTTTCAGCAGCATGTCCCCGGGGAAAATATTCGCCGCGGCCAGCTGTTTGATGGCGTTGCCGTATTCTTCCATGGCGGCGATGGTCTGGGGTTCGTCGGCGGCATCCAGGTAGAGGTTGAGCGGCTCCATGCGTCGCTCTACGTACAGGTGTTTGATGATGACCCACTTGTCGTCCATCAGCAGCTTCGATGGCGCCAGGGTTTGCAGCTCCTGCAATAGCTCTTCACTGAAGCGATTGCGATAAAAAATAAAGTTGGTGTATTCCTGGGTGTCCGCCATGCGGCCCACCCGGTCGGCGCGGGATACGAACTTGTATTTTTCCTTGACGATTTCTTCGGTCACCGTTTTCGGGTTGTCGAATTTGTCCTTGATGACTTTGAATACCACCGGGTAAGAAGGCAGGGTAAACACGCTCATTACCATCCCCTTGATACCGGGGGCGATAATGAATTTGTCGTTGCTCACTTTCATATGCGCCAGTACGTGGCGGTAGAACTCGGTCTTCCCGTGTTTGTGGAAACCGATGGAGTTGTACAGTTCCGACTTTTCCTTCAGCGGCATGATGGTGGACAGAAAGCGCACGAACCGCGATGGGATGGGCGCATCCACCATGAAATAGGAGCGGGTAAAGCTGAAAATGATACTGGCAGAATCGTTGTCGTAGATAACGGTGTCCACAAAGATACTGCCGCGGCCATTGTTGAGGCAGGGCAGAATCAGCGGAATCACCTCGCCACCAAACATCAGCCGGCCTACCAGGTAGGCCGCCTTGTTGCGGTAAAATACCGACTCCAGCATATCCACCCGCAGGCGCTGTTCGTCGTCTTCATCTTCCAGCTTGCCCGCCAGCGGCCCTTCGCGCAGCGCGTCGCAGATGTTTCCGAGATCGCGTTCCAGATCCTCCCAGGGAATGGAAAATTCATAGTCGGCGAGAATATCCTCGATCATTGCCCGGAGACCGTGGCGGCCGTTGTAGCTGATATAGATGCTGTAATCCCGCAGCGGCTTCTCGTCCGGGGCGCGGGAGGATTTCACAAAAATGTGGCTGTCGTGGATGTGGGCGTGCTGAAACTGGCTGCAGAACACCGAGTTGAAAAAAGTCTCGGCAATTTCGTAATTGTTGTTGTTGGTAATGAGCTGGCTATAGGTCGCCTTGGCCTGCCCCCAGAGCTCCAGCTGGGTGGTATCTTTACTGGTGACCGAGTGCACCAGCTTCAACACCTGGTTGACCTTGACTTTGTACAGGTCAATGCGCTCTTTATTGGTTTCGTGCACGGCTGGCCAGGCGGCGGTTTCGAAGCGCGCCTTGGCGCCCAGGGTAATATTCTGGAAGTCCGCGAAGTAGGCATCAAAGCCATTGAGAATCGTTTTGGCGATACGGCGCGCCGTCGGGGAATGGTTTGTCATGCACTAGACTCTTGTGGAATCATCTCCGTTATTTTTCCGATACTAGCACGGGCTTACGGGAGACCACTTGAACGATTGGATCAGTAGCTTTGTCTTTTTCTTTGCGGTGATCGACCCGGTGGGCACACTGCCGGTCTTTATTGCCGTTACCAGCCGCCACAGTGAGTGGCAGCGGCGCAAGATTGCGATTCTGGCGGTAGCGGTGGCCACCGGTATTCTGATGTTTTTCCTGCTGTTCGGGCAGTATCTGCTCGAAGCCATTGGCGTTCCGCTGTCGGCGTTTCAGGTGGCCGGCGGCATAGTGTTGTTCTTGTTTGCCCTGACCATGATCTTTGGCGAGGGCAAGCCGGAAAGGGAGGTGGAAATCATCCGTGAGGGGCACGAGACCGCGATCTTTCCCCTGGCGGTCCCTTCCATTGCTTCGCCCGGTGCCATGCTGGCCGCGGTGGTGCTCACGGACAACCACCGGTTCGACCCCATTCACCAGATGAATACCGCCAGCGCGATGCTTGCGGTACTGGGCATCGTTTTACTGTTGTTGCTGACCGCCAACTGGATTTACCGCTGGATCGGCAATGCCGGCGCCAGCATCGTCAGTCGGGTCATGGGGTTGATCCTGGCCTCGGTGGCGACCACCAATGTGCTGGTTGGACTGCAGCAATTTTTTATGACGTGATCCAGCTCGCGGTTGCGCACCTATTCACCAGTCACAAAAAACGCCGGAAAGCCGGCGTTTTTTGTGACTGGCGCTTACTGGCCTGTCTACTGGAATCTCTGCTATGGCCCGCGACCGCGCACTAGGCGCAGGATCAACAGGATGACGGCAATCACCAGTAATATGTGCAGGAAACCGCCCATGGTATAGGAGCTCACCAGCCCCAATAGCCAGAGCACAACCAGAATAACGATAATCGTCTCGAGCATTTGTGCTACCTCGCAGTGATTACGGGGTTTCCAGCCAATCCCACCATGGGAGCGGGGAGATAGCTGTCGTGGTAAAACAATAGTTTGCCCGGATAGCAGGCACCAAGAAATTTGTTCTACATCGCGAATGGATATAAATAGGAACAAACCCATTTGGAAGTGTTCTTAGATTCGGATGGTGTTGTGGTTCGACATTAAAGTACCCAATTGGCATAGGTACCTAATAGACATAAGTACCCAATTGGCAATTGGCGGGACCAGGTGGCTGCGTAAACCGGCCGGAGCAGTGTAAGAACTTCAGTCCGCTAGCGACCAACAGTCTGTAGGCAAAAACTATTCCCGGCGACGGCTGCCGACAAGTAAGAAGGAGGATAGCCCAGTGTTGATCAAATCACGTACGCGCAGCGCTTTGACCGAAGCAGAGACTACACCCGAGTCGTCCTATGTCTCCCGGCGCACGTTGATAAAAGGCCTGGGGGCCGGCCTCGGCAGTCTGGCGGTTTCCAGTAGTACCTGGGGCCTGGATCTATTCGGTGGCGATAATGGCAAGGAGGCTCCGCGCAAACCGTTGGAATTTTCGCCGCAAAAGCCGGTCCCCGGTCTGGTGCTGACGCCGGAAACCAAGGTCATCAACCACAACAATTTCTACGAATTCGGCACCGGTAAAACCGACCCGGCGAAAAACAGCCAGGGGCTCAAAATTGAACCCTGGACCCTGACCGTGGAAGGGGAGGTAGCCAAGCCGGCCACGGTCGATGTGTGGAAACTGATGGCAGACATCGGTCTGGAAGAGCGCATTTACCGCATGCGCTGTGTCGAGGCCTGGTCCATGGTCATCCCCTGGGTGGGGTTTGAACTCGGCAAATTCCTCAAACGCTTCGAGCCTACCAGTCGCGCTAAGTATGTCGCGTTTGAAACCCTTTACGATCCGGAGCAGATGCCGGGCCAGCGCAACCGCTATGTGGGCGGCGGTGTGGATTACCCCTATGTGGAAGGCCTGCGCATGGATGAGGCCATGCACCCGCTCACCATTCTCTCGGTCGGCCTTTATGGTAAAACCCTGCCGCCACAAAATGGCGCCCCCATTCGATTGGTGGTGCCATGGAAATATGGCTTCAAGGGCATCAAGTCCATCGTCAAAATCAAGTTGGTGGAACAAATGCCGCCCACCAGCTGGAACAGGCTCGCTGCCAACGAATACGGTTTCTATGCCAATGTGAATCCCGCGGTTGACCACCCGCGCTGGTCCCAGGCCAGTGAGCGTTTTATCGGCCCCGGTGGTCTGTTCGCGGTCAAGCGCCAGCCCACGCTGCCGTTTAATGGCTACGGCGAGGAAGTGGCCTCTCTTTACCGCAACATGGATTTAAGGAAGTTTTACTAGTGGCCGGCGGTTGGAAAAAACCTACGGCCATTGTGTTGCAGCTGGCGGTGCACATCGGTGCCCTGCTGCCATTACTGTGGTTGTTTGTGGCCATTAACCAGGGTCGTCTCGGTGGCGATCCGGTCAAGGAGCTGATTCACTACTTGGGGATGGGCAGTATTCGTTTGTTACTGCTGACGCTCTTGGTATCCCCGCTGGCGAAATCACTCCAATTTGGGCAATTGAACCGCCTGCGCAGACCCCTCGGGCTCTGGTGTTTTACCTGGGCGAGCCTGCATTTCTGCACCTGGCTGGCGCTGGACCTTGGCCTCGACTGGTCGTTGATTGGTGGTGAGCTGGTCAAACGCACCTATATTCTTCTGGGCTTTTCTGCCTGGCTTATTCTGTTGGCACAGGCGATTACCTCGATTCCCGCACTGCTCAGAAAAATGGGAAAAAGCTGGAAGAAGCTCCACGGACTTCTGTACGTCGTGGTCTTGCTCGCCTGCTGGCATTTCTGGTGGTCGGTGAAGAGCGGTTGGATTGAGCCGGCGATTTATTTTGCGATCGCGGTTTGCTTACTGGTTTGGCGGCGAGCGGCCGTCGCGCGTTGGGCCAGATCGTTCAAGGGCTAATGAGCCAAAGCCGCTAGCGGCTTTGGCTCCGACACACTTAGCTGCCCACCAGTCCGCCGTCTTTGCGGCGAATGGCGAGCACGGAAGGTCGTGGTGGCAAGTCGGGGTCATTGTCTGGCCAGCGGTGCATCGGTTTGTCGAAGGTGGAAAAATCACCGTCTGCCGGGTGCTGGACAGAGACAAACAGGGTCTTGCCGTCGGGGGTAAATTCGGGCCCGCAAATCTCCGCGCCCTCAGGGCAGCCAAAGAAATGCTTGGGTGCCGCGCGCAACTCACCTTCGGTTGCCATTGCCCAGAGCCCATCGTGGAAACCGAAACTCTCACAGCCGTCGGTGGCAATCCACATATTGCCGCGCTGATCAAACGCGACATTGTCCGGGTTTGCAAACCACCCGTTGGCAGAGATGTTCCCCGGGTGCTGCTGGCCGTAAGCGCCGCGCTCCGCCGGGTTCTCTGCGTTCGGGTTGCCGCCCAGCAAAAAGGTATTCCAGTGGAAGCTGTCGCTGGCGTGGTCCCGCTCGCCGCTTCTTCCCGGCGGCACTATTTCAAGCACATGACCTGCGGTATTGCGCGCGCGTGGATTGGCCGTATGCTCGTCGCCTTCCTTGCGTTTTTTATTCTTGGTCAACATCACATAAGTGCAATCGTTCACCGGATTGGTTTCCACATCCTCCGGCCTGTCCATTGGCGTTGCGCCCAGCAGTTTGGCAGAGCGCCGGCAATCGATCAGTACGTCCGCTTGATTGCGAAAACCCTGTTCTTCCGTCAAGGGGCCGTGACCGAATCGCAGTGGCAGCCATTCACCCTGGCCGTCTTCGTTGAATTTTGCTGCGTACAAAGTGCCTTCGGTCAGCAATTGCCGGTTGTGTGCACTGTCGCCGGGGCGATAGATGCCGGATGACACAAAGCGGTACACAAACTGGTGTTCGTCGTCGTCACCGCCATAGGCCACCACTGGCTGACCGGGCTTGGTGACCAGGGTAAAGCCCTCGTGTTCGAAACGCCCCAGGGCGGTGAGTTTGCGGGGCACCGAATCCGGGTCGTAAGGATCGTACTCCACCATCCAGCCGAAGCGGTTGGGCTCGTTGGGTTCCACGGAGATATCGAAGCGGCGATCGTAATCCCCCCAGTTGCGGTTGTCGGTGGATATGCCAAAGGCGTGGTGGTTTCGGGCTTCCACCTCGTCCGCCACATTGTCCGGATCTCCCTGGAAAGCGCCGCCAAACCCTTCCTCCGCAATCAGTACGGTTCCCCAGGGTGTCTTGCCGCCAGCGCAATTGCCAACGGTGCCGAAAACCCGGGTACCGCTGGGATCGGCGCCGGTTTGCAGGCGCTGGTCACCGGCGGCGGGGCCGACGATATCCATTGCGGTGGTAAGGGAGAGGCGGCGGTTGTAGGGGCTACCGGTGACCGGGAGCCAGCCGTTCGCTGTTTTTTCAATTTCCACAATACTGTGCCCGCAGGCCTGCTGCTCCACCGCGATGTGCTCATGGCTGGTACCGCGATTGGCACTGTCTTCGGTGTAGCCGGAAAACATCAGGTGAGGCTGGGTGTATTCGTGATTCACACACAGTAGGCCGCGTTCGCTGTTGCGGCTCAGGCTGTGCCTGTCGCCCTCTCCGGGACCCGCATCCGGGGCCAGAGGCATAAACGCGATGAAATCGTTGTTGTAGCCAAAACGACGGGCCTGCTCGGTGGCGTCGAGTCTGTCCGGCACAAACTTGCCGGCGAACGCATCCAGGGGGTCGCCCCAGCGCAACAGTAAATCGGCGTGGTAACCGTCGGGTAGATGATGTTCGAAGTCGAGTCTGTGGGAGATCTCCGTGAAGCCGAGGTCGTCACCCGCTTGCCGCGATTTGGGCTCGCTGCAGCCGGGCAGCAGCGCCGCACCACTGGCAACTGCGGCGGCGCCACCCACCGCTTTGAACAGGGCTCGGCGCTGCAGGTTAATGCTTTGCTCCTGTTGCTCTGGGGGGTGGTCCGGGGATTGTTTCGGGGTTTGTTCCTGGGTGTTTTCGCAATCTGTCATAAATTGTTCACCATTTTTTTGTTCGTCACCTGCGTGTGCCGAATTGGCACCAGAGGCCGCGTTTTTGTTCGAGGTCGCAGTGACTGCAGCATTTTTTCTGAGCCAAGATTAGCGGCGCTTTATGACAAATTTAAAAAAAGCGTAACGCAAAGTTCACATCGCAAGTCTAGCCTGCGCCCACAAATCAACAGGCCGGACTTGGATTTCAACGCCAAAGTACCGGTCACCCAACGGCTTCTTCCGACTAAATCAAATCCAACGGGGACGGGGACTATGACCAAGGTTGTATTCAATCTGAAAATGCTGGCGCCTATTGCGGCGGCGGTAATTAGCGTCAATGCTGGCGCGCAGCAGGCCACTGAACAGGCAGCGGGAAAGCAGGGCGAGCTGATGGAGACCATTGTGGTCACCGCACAGGCCGCCAATGCCCGCAGTGATATCGAGCGTCAGCGCGACTCCAATAAAGTCGTTGCGGTACAAACCTCCGAGGCCATTGGCGAACTGCCGGATGCCAATGTGACCGAAGCCCTGCAGCGTATGGCTGGCGTTTTTATTGCCCGAGACCAGGGTGAAGGCCGCTTTGTCGGTGTGCGTGGTATTGATCCCAACTTGAACGCTTCTACCATCAACGGCATGAGCCTGCCGGCACCGGAAACCGACAGCCGTGCGGTGGCCCTGGACGTGATTCCGTCTGACCTGCTGGCGAGCCTGGAAGTCTTCAAGACCCTTACCCCGGACATGAGCGCCGACTCCATCGGTGGTGCCATTGAGATCAAGAGCATTAACGCACTGGATCACGACGGCCAGACATACAAGGTGACCGTAGAGCATGGCTACGGCGAGTTGCAGAGTGAAAATAGCCCCAAGCTGGCCGGTACCTACACCAATAAATTCGACCTGAATGGCCGCACTCTGGGCGTTGCCATTGCCGCCTCTCACCAGGAGCGCAATTTCGGTTCCGAGAACGTGGAAACCGATGGCGTCTGGGAAGAATTCACTGCGCTGGACGGTAGCGAAGGTATCACTGCGGCAGAAATCGAGCAGCGCGACTACACCGTTACCCGTGAGCGCACCGGTCTCGCCGCTAACTTTGACCTGGAAGTTTCCGAAGGCCATCAGCTGTATCTGCACAGCCTCTACTCCGACTTTTCCGACAGTGAGGAGCGCCAGCGCAATTCTTACAAGTTGGATGAAGAGAACGACGACCCGGATACCATTTCCGGTAGCGCGGTAACCTGGTCTGATGCGGCTTTGGAAAAGGAATTGAAAGACCGCTATGAAGAGCAGGAGATCCTGTCTCTGGTGGTTGGCGGTTCCCACGACTTGAACAACTGGGGTGTTGAGTACGCGCTGGGCTTCTCCCACGCAGAAGAGTCCGAGCCGCACCGTCGCGACACCACCTTCGTTCAGGAGGGGCTGGAACTGGGTTACACCCGCGCCGGTAAAATTCCGCAGATGGTTGCCAGCGGCAGTGCTCTGGATACCGCCAGCTATGAGCTGGATGAGCTGGTGATCGAAGACAACTACACCGACGATGAAGAAGTCAGCTTCCGCATCGACATCCGTCGCGATATTGACGTTGCTGGCAAGCCGTCCGAGCTGAAGTTCGGTATGCAGGAGCGTCGCCGCGAAAAAACCGGTGACCTGAATGCCACCGTATACGATGGCTTCGGCGGTGACTTCACCCTCGCAGACTTTGCCAGCAACGGTATCGAATACGGCCTCGGTACCTTCGGTCCGGGCGTAAACAAAGCCGCATTGAACGCCTTTATCAATGCCAACCTCGCCAACTTCGAAGTCGACGAAACCGATACTGCTCTGGATAGTGCGCGCGACTATGTGATGAACGAAGACATCACTGCGTTCTACGTAATGAACGACATCGATTTCGGCCGCGCCAACCTGGTTTACGGTGTGCGCTACGAAGCCACCGATTTTTCCGGCCAGGGCTACCGTGTAGCGGAATCCGGCGAAGCCATCCCCGGCTCTGAGGAGATCGCCGAAGACGTTTATGCTTCTGCAGTGGAATACCAGAGCGATTACAGCAAGCTGTTCCCGAGCGTGAACTTCAAGTTCGACTACAGCGATAACATTGTGCTGCGTGCGGCCTACACCGAGTCTCTGTCCCGTCCGTCCTTTGGTGACCTGAACCCGTCTCCGGCCGCCATCGAATATGATGAGGGCGAGCTGGAAGTGGAAGCCGGCAACCCGCTGCTGGATCCCTATGAAGCGCGCAACTTCGACGCTTCTTTCGAGTACTACGCTGATGCACTGGGCATGTTCTCCGTCGGGGCCTTCTACAAGCAGATCGACAACTTCGTGGTAACTGCCGACGTGGCCAGCACTGCAGACTACAGCATGTATGTGGGAAGCCTGGCAGTGGAGGAAGCGGAGATCTTCCAGCCAATCAACGGTAATAAAGCGACCCTGACCGGTGCCGAACTGTCCTGGACCCGCGGTTTCGACAACGGCTTCCTGCTGCGTGCCAACGCCACCATGACCGACTCCGAAGCGAGCCTGGGCCTGGGGGCAGATGCTGAACGCAGTGACAAGATCGCACTGCCTTCCCAGGCGGATCTGGTGGCTAACTTCATCGTTGGTTACGAGCGCGACGCCCTGAGTCTGCGTCTGTCCACCGCCTACAAAGGCGAGCGCCTGCTGGAGGTGGATCTGGAAGACGAAGCCTTCGACCTGTATGAAGACAACCACATGCAGGTAGATTTGTCCGCCAAGTACCGCTTCGAAAACGGCATGCAGGTGTTCTTCAATGCGGTCAACCTCACCGACGAACCTTTCTACGCCAACCGTCGCGGCTATAACGGCCAGTACGAAGAGTACGGCCCTGCCTACGTGCTGGGTGTTACCTACAGCACTTTCTAAACCTGGGGCTAGACACGGTCTCATCTGATTGAGGCCTGGGCAGCAAGCCCGGAGCGCTTCTGGATCACCCAGAGCGCCCGGGCTTTCTGCTATTTTTTTATATAGGATTCATTGGTCATCTGTTTGCCATATTCCGGTCACACCTGTGGCGTATTTTGACGCGGCATGTGGTCCCAGATTGTGGGTCTCGACAGCAGACAAGCTGGGCCCCGGAAGCAAGCGGAACAATTGCGAAACGAAACTGTTATGGCGTTCAAAACCTTTTATAAAGTTGCAGCCGCTCTGGCCACCGCCGGTGTGTTAAGCGCCTGCGGCCCCCAGATTGAAAAAACCGCCGCGGAACCAAAGCGGATTACCTCGCAGCAGCAACTTGCTCTAACGGATGTGGTTTCCAGTCAGCTGGCACCACTGGCGCTTGGTGGCAAGGATTACCTGCTGCTGGCCAGTGAAAAGCGCGGCCTGGTGCTGGTCACTGGCGAGGGCGAAGAAAAACTGGCACTGGATGGCGGCACCGTCGAGCGCTTTGCGCTGCAACAGCTGGCCGATGACAGCTGGTTGATCGCGGTCTACGACGAAGACGGCGCTGAATTGCAGTTGCGCCTGCTGGACGTGGAAGACGGCAGCCCGCGCATTCGCTACCTGGCGTCCATGGCCACCACAGCGCCGCAAGTCGCCATGTGCTTCTCCCGCCAGGCGGGGCGGACCCACCTGTTTGCCATCGATGAAAATGGCCTGGGCCACGAATATGTGGTGCACCCCCGGGAACAGGCGTGGGAATTCACCGGCCTGCGTCCGCTGTACTTCGGTGAACAGGTCTCCTCCTGTGTGGTCGACGACCGCAGTGGCAAGCTGCTGGTAGCCCAGCCGCCCCTGGGAATCTGGAGCCTGAATGCGGACGCGGAAATGGACGAGGCGCGCGAAGTTTTCGTCGCCGCCAGCGAATTGCCGGCGGGCGAGTTCGGCGGCCTGTGGCTGGACAGCAGCAGTGGCAACCTGTGGCTTACCGGTGGTGAGAAGGTACTGGCGTTCAATATCAATGCACCCGGCCAGGGCCCGCTGTTTGTCGAAGCACTGGCAGATATTGAGCCGGTTTCCGCGGCGGTGCAGCAGGGTGCATTACTGGCGCTGGAAGAGGAAAGTGACCAGGTGCACCGCTTTGCCGTGACCCTACCGGAACCCGTGGCGGAAATGCAGGCCTTCCGTAGCCCAGTGGAAATACCGCGGGTACGTGCCAGTGGCCAGACGGCACCGGTGCAATCCGGGGGCGATGCCGCCGACGACCCGGCAATCTGGGTCAACCCGGTCAACCCGTCGGCCAGCCTGATTCTGGGGACCGACAAGAAAAGTGGTCTCAGCGTCTACGACCTGAACGGCAAGCTGCTGGAGCACTTCGCGGTGGGTCGCGTCAATAACGTGGACCTGCGGCCGATGCAGCACGGCAAATTTGTTGCCATCGCCGCTGCCACCAATCGCACCGATCCCGGTGTCAGCCTGTTCGGTATCAGCGCTGCCGGTGAAGTGGAATACCTGGGCCTGCGCAATCTGGAAATGGACGATCCCTACGGGCTCTGTGTTTACCGCAAGGGCGCGGACCTGATGACCTGGGTGTCGGATAAAGACGGCGCCGTGCAGTTACTGCAGATAGTCCCCGGCACGGGCAATGTGGACTGGAGTCTGGAAAAAGTTGCCACACTCCAGGTTGAGAGCCAGGTGGAAGGTTGTGTCGTCGATGATGAAAAACAGATGCTGTTCTTCGGCGAAGAAGACGGCGGTATCTGGCGCCTGGACATTGCTGCTTTCCTCAGTGGAGAAGCCAAGCCGCAGCTGATCGCACCGGTAGATGGCGAGCGCCTGGCGGCGGACGTGGAAGGCATGGGCCTCTATCACGCGGGCGACAAGAGCTACCTGGTGGTGTCCAGTCAGGGTAATAACAGCTATGCGCTATTCAGCCGCGACGGCAGCCAGTTTGTGGGCCACTTCAAGGTGGACATCAACCTGGATAAAAATCTTGATGGCAGCTCGGAAACCGACGGCCTGGAAGTTTCCAGTGCATCGTTCGGCAGCCAGTACCCGCAGGGCTTGCTGGTGGTACAGGACGGCCGCAACCGCATGCCGAGCCAGACGCAGAACTTCAAGCTGGTATCCTGGGCGGACATCGCCGAGACTTTGCAGCTGAAGTAAGCCGACCCCGGGGAGGGTTTTCTCTCCCGGGCAATATGCGAAAATCCGCCGGAATCATTTCCCGATCCGGCGGATTTTTTATGCAGCGCGTACCATCCTCTCTCCTCTCCGATTTTTCCCTTTCCCGTATCGCCTTTGGCCTGTGGCGGCTGACGGACTGGAACTACTCTCCACGCGAGCGTCTGAGCCTGTTTGAGCAGATGCTCGACCTGGGTGTTACCACTTTTGACCTGGCGGATATTTACGGGGATTACCGCTGCGAGCAGTCTTTTGGCGAGGCACTGAAGCTGAAGCCGGAACTGCGTGCGCGCATGGAAATTGTCAGCAAGTGCAGTATTCGCCTCGCCGGCGCTGCCTCGGGTGCGCGTATCAATCACTACGACACCAGTGCGGAACACGTGCGCGGTGCGGTGGAAACCAGCCTGCGGGATATGGGTGTCGAGCAGATGGACCTGTTGCTGTTGCACCGCCCGGACCCGCTGATGGATGCGGATGCGCTGGCAGGCGTACTGGAGCAACTGGTGGCCGAAGGCAAGGTAAAATACCTCGGCGTGTCCAACTTCCTACCGCATCAGGTAGACCTTTTGCAGTCGCGGTTGTCACAGCCACTGGTGGCGAACCAGGTTGAAGTTTCCCTGCTGCATTCCCAACCCCTGTTCGACGGCCAGCTGGATCATTGCCAGCAGCACCGGATCATTCCCATGGCCTGGTCGCCATTTGCTGGTGGGCGTTTATTTAGCGGCGAGGATACGGATTCCGCGCGCGTACGAAGCGCTTTGCAGGCACTGTGTAAAACCCGCGGATTGAATGAGGAGAGTGGCACCATGCAACTGGCACTGAGCTGGCTGCTGAAGCACCCTTCACAGATGGTGCCGGTATTGGGAAGTGGAAACCCGCAACGACTGGTTGCGGCTCTCGCTGCTCTGGAAATGGAATTGGATCGGGAAGAGTGGTTTGAATTGCTGCGCGCTGGGCGTGGGCGGGATGTAGACTGATTTGAGCGGCGGTGGTGGTTCTTTCAAAACAGCCCGGTGGCGCAATGGCACCGGGTGTTTGTTTTTGAAACCGCTGTAAATACATCCCTGTCGCCGACGCTTTCAAAAACAAACACCCGCCACCCTTGCTTCAATTTGAAGCTATTTACTTCGTAAGCGCTGGTTGGTCGAAGTAGCAGAGGTGGAATTGAAGACGTTGTCGCCGGGGAAAGTTTGCGGGACCGTCTGCGGCCTGGATGGCCGCAGCCGAGCCCCCAGGGATGGGTTTACGGCGTGTCCCGCAAACTTTCCCCGGTGACAGCGTCGCCACCGAAAGGAGATTCGAAGTAAATAACCTCGCGTGCCGGTAGGCTATCCCGCGTAGGCGTTCTCTGGCACCAGATCGTAATTCACATCTCCGAGATCAAACTGTTCCAGAGGTGCGAGTTGCATGGGCACGCGGTAGCAGCGCAGCAGTTCGCCATTGCGACGATCCATTACGGCCAGGTCATGGCCGGCAATGCTGTGCAGCAAGCGGTCAAATTCGGTTACCGCTGAGGCAATCAGGGTTTTGTATTCCAGCTCATCACCCAGCTTGATGTAGCGGGCATCGCCACCGGCCTGTTCGATGCGTAGCCATCCCGGGCCGCGTTCGGCACCGGAAACGCCCAGCACCAGGGGGCCCAGCTGGTCCTGGCACAGTGGCGCCAGGTCGTGCACCGAAGGTTCGGCTTCAGATTCCAGTCCAACCCACACCCAGCCCGGCAGTCCAATACGGGTCAGGTGCCACTCGGAGAGCCATACGGTCTGGTCGTCGTCCACCCGGAACTCACTGTATTCCTTCTGGCCGCTACCGCTGGTGAGACTCACATTCGCATCGGGGTTTTCTTTGCGGAAACTATTTAGCTGCTGGGTCATCTCGTAATTGACCTCCCAGTGCTTTTGCAGTCGCCACTGCATCGGGTACTCGCCCCATTCCACCAGGTATTCCTCACGCTCGCGCAGGGTTTCTGCCACGCGCCAGAAAGCGCCATCGATCAGGATGCAGGTATCACCCGGCTTGCTGCCGGGGGCGATGATGCTGTGTTCTGGGGAAGCTTCAGAGGCGTTGACTACATGCTCGCTGCGGCCCTCGATCACCTCGTACCAGGGGAAGCCGTGGCGCAGGGGGGGCGGGAAGGCGAGGGGAGGACGGCCCGCCAGCAGGCGGCGGAAGAGCACCGACTTCTCGATTTCCAGATCAGACAGGGTATAGCCTTCTTTTTGAGTGATCTGCCCCCAGGCAAAGGCTGCCCTTACTAGTTGTTTTTCTCTATCTGAAAAGCTCATTGGTCGGTGTCTAGAAATTATTCGATTACCAAGCGACCGCAAACCTTACCACTGTGCGCCGCAGGGCGCCACGGATATTCCCCGCAGGGCCCGCAAGACGTGGGCGGGCGCGGAAAAAGTCCGGTAGACTGGGCAAGTTTCGTATCCCGTCAGGTGAGTACAAGGTGAAAAATAAGGAAGCTGTGTTGGATTCAAGGACGTTATCCCCCAAAAGCTCGCATGCGAGCGGCAGGCGGCCCGGCAGGGCAGCGGCAGTGGTTGCTAAATCTCTTCAGTCTGCAAAGTCTGCAAAGCCTGCAAAGTCTGTAAGGTCTCTAAGGTCTCTTTCAGGGCTGGCCCTACTGGTCACCGCCTTGTGTGGTTCCGCGGCAAGTGCGGATGACCGCTCCCAGGCCGCGCAAGCCTGGCAGGCTCCCGCAAGCGAAGCCTGCTACGCCGACGGCTGGGCAGAGTCCCTGCGCTGTTACCAGATCCCGGTGGACGATACCGGTGAGGTAGCGCTGTCGGTGCTGGTGGCGCCGGCGCTGAACAGTGGCCAGCAAGAGCCGCTGTATCTGCTGGCCGGGGGGCCGGGGCAGGCGGCCAGTGATCTGGCGCGGTTGCTGAACTCCCTGCGCAAACTGAACCGGGGGCGGGATATTGTGATGGTCGACCGCCGCGGCGGTGGCCGTTCCGATGCGTTCGACTGCGGCCTGAAGGAAGATGTGCCGTCAGACCTGGATCAGTTTTCCCGCCGTTTGGCCGAGTGCTATGCCGGTGCTGGTGAGCGCCCGCTGACCATCAACAGCCGTCAGACAGTTGAGGACCTGGAAAGCGTGCGCAAGGCGCTGGGGCACCCACGGATTTCTCTCTGGGGAGGCTCCTGGGGCACGCGCACCGCGCTGCTGTATCAGCAGTGGTATCCGGATTCCCTGCAGAGTCTGGTGCTCGATGGCGTGGCGCCAATAGACACCAAGGTATTTCTCGCGGCCGGCGCTGCGGAGGCGGCGCTGCAGGAGTTGCAACTTGCCTGTAGCCAAGACCCGGCATGCGCAGGCTTCGGGGACTGGCGCCGCCAGCTCGACGTGCTGCTGGCGAACTGGAGTGAAGAGCAGGCGCGTGCTTTTCCCGATCCCATGACCGGCCGACCTTCCGAGGAACCCGTGGAAGCCTGGGTACTGGCCGGTGCCCTGCGCACGGCGCTGTACGATCCGGCCTCTGCGGCGCAACTGCCTTTTGCCATCACCGAAGCGAGCCGCGGCAACTATGCGCCGCTGTCCGGCATTTTTGGCCTGTTTGCAAAAATGGAAGGCGCCATGTCAATGGGGCTTACCTTCTCGGTTGCCTGTGCCGAGGAAATGAATCGGATTAGCGCTGCGGATATTGCCGCAGACACCGCTGGCTCTTTTGTTGGTGATGCCTTCATTCGCACTTTTGTGAAAGGCTGCGATGTGTGGCCGGTACCGGCGCGCCCCTACGACAAACCCGAAGAGCGCGGTCATCCGGTGCTGCTGATTTCCGGTAGCGCCGACCCCATTACCCCACCACTGTATGCCGAGCAACAGCTCGACTATCTGCCGAATCGGCAGCACCTTGTGGTACAGGGTGGAGGCCATATCAATTCCGCGCGGGGCTGTATGCCCGACCTGATTTTGACGTTTCTCGAACACCCGGGCGAAAAACTGGATGGCAGCTGCCTGGAGGACATTCATCGTCCGCCGTTTATGGTTGGTGCCTATGGCCCGGCTCTGATGCCCGAGCCGGTGGTGCCGGAAGCGGAATCCATTCTTGCGGCGGATGACTCGGCTGACCGTCACCCGACGAATACTGGCGAAGAGCAAGGACCTACCGGGGATATGCCGGTGCAGGGCGACCAGGAGGTAGCGGACAAATGATCCGGATTGAAAACATCAGCAAGTCGTTCGGTGCGACCCCGGTACTGAAAAACCTCAACTTTGATGTGCCCGATGGCCGTATTACCGCATTGCTTGGTGCCAATGGCGCGGGCAAAACCAGTTGCCTGCGGATTATCTGTGGTCTGCTCAAGGCGGATTCCGGACGGGTACTGGTCGGGGATGCGGATCCCGCGCAGGACCCCATGGCGGCGCGCCGGCAGCTGGGCGTGGTAGGGGATCGCGAGGGGCTCTACGAGCGCCTGACGGTGCGCGAGTACCTGGCGTCTTTTGCCCAGATGCAGGGGCTGGGTGGCGTAGAACTGGCGGATGCGCTGAGTGCTGTGCGCGAGGAGCTGGAGCTGGAAGCACTGTGGGACAGGCGTATGAAGGGCTTCTCCCAGGGGGAGCGAATGAAAGTCTCCCTGGCGCGGGCACTGGTACATCGTCCTCCGCACCTGATTCTGGATGAGCCCACACGTGGCCTCGATGTACTGGCGGTGCGGCTGCTGCGCAAGACGCTGCTGCGGCTGCGGGCGGCGGGCACCACCATTCTTTTTTCCAGTCATGTGATGCCGGAAGTAGCCGAGTTATCCGACCGGGTGCTGGTTATGGCGGCGGGGCAGATCGTCGGCAGTGGCACCCCGCAAGAGCTGGCCGCGGAGACCGGCTGCGACAACCTGGAAGACAGTTTTGTCGCGCTGGCCTACGGGCAGCGCCCGGCAGCGGAACAGGGAGAGCTCGCATGAGTAGCAACAATTTAGCGCAACAATGGATGCAGGGCTGGAAGCGGATGGCACCGCTGTTGCGCAAGGAACTGCTGGAAGCCTGGCGTGACCGACGCGCCTTGCTGATGGCCGTGTGCTTTTCGCTGTTGTTTCCCGCGGCACTGACCGGGGGCATGGTGTTTATCGCCAAAAAGCAGACCCAGGAAGTCACGCGGGTGGCACTGCTGGGAGCGGAGCGCGCGCCCTTGATCCAGCAGCAGCTGCAGTCGCCCGACCTGGAAATTGAGGTGCTGGATAGCGGCGAGCCCCGTGACCTGCTGGCCGGCGACTACGATCTGGTGCTGGTGGTCGCGGAAGATTTCGCCCGTCGTTACCAGGAGTTTCGCGCGCCGCGGCTGTACCTGTACCTCAACAGCTCGGATACCAGCAGCGGGCGCGCCCAGCGCGACTTGCAGGAGCGCCTCGGGGAGCTGCAGCAGATGGTGGTCATCCAGCGGTTGTCTGCACGGGGCGTAGCACCGCAGCTGTTGGCGCCCTGGCAGCTGGAAACCCGCGACGTCAGTACGCCTTCGAGCCGGGGCGCACTGATACTCGCCACGGTGCCTGGACTGCTGATCATGACGCTGTTTATCGCCTGCCTGGCAACCTCGGTGGACAGTTCTGCTGGTGAGCGCGAGCGCCTGAGTCTTGAAACCCTGTTACTGCAGCCGATTCCCGGCTGGCAGATTATGACCGCAAAAATGCTCGCCGCCGCGAGCCTCGGTTGGCTGGGGGCGCTTCTGGCCATTGGTGCCCTGGTCGCATTGATGCCGGTGATGCCGCTGGCGGAATTCGGTATCCAGCAGGCCACAACGCTGGGCAGTGTGGTGACCATGGGGCTGCTACTGTTGCCGTTGGCACTGCTGGTGGCGGTGCTGCAGATACTGCTCGCACTGCGCTCGCAGTCCTTCAAGGACGCCCAGACCCAGCTGAGCATTTTCCAGATCGCGCCGGTCATGTTGTTGACGATACTGGATATCGCGCAGGTCAAACTGGCGGACAGCTGGCAGTTGTTGCCCATGATTGGCCAGCAACAGTGGTTGAAAGGTTTACTGGTAGGCGATGCGGTTTCGCCGCTTTGGATGCTGGCGGGCTCCGCCGTTACCCTTTTACTGGTAGCGGCGGCTGTTGCTTTTGGCGCGCGTGCTTTGCAGCGTGAAAGCCTGTTGTCTGCGGCGTGAGCCGCATTAGCGTTGAATTCTGGGGATGACTGCGGCCATGACTGAAGACGAGTGCGAAGGGGTCTTGAGTATTGATCTGGGTGCCATCGCGGGGAATTATGCCCGGATGCGTGGCCGGCTCAGCGCCCGCAGCCGCTGCGGTGCTGTGGTCAAGGCCGATGCGTACGGACTGGGTATGGCGCGCGTCGCCCCGGTTTTGTACCAGGAGGGTTGTCGGGACTTTTTCGTTGCCACCCTGCGTGAAGGGGAGGCGCTGCGGGCACTGGTTGCGGATGATGCGCGCATTTTCATTCTGACCGGTGTCCGTCCGGGCTTTGAGCAGCGCTGTGTTGCCGCACGCCTGGTTCCGGTGCTGGTGAGCGTGGCTCAGCTGCGCGCCTGGCGCGATGTCGCCGGAACCGGAATGGCGGCGGCGCCCTGTGCACTCAAGCTGGACTCCGGCATGACCCGTCTGGGAATGGGAGCGGCAGAGTTTAACCAACTGCTTCAGACGCCGGCGCTGTTGCAACAGGTCAACCTGCAACTGGTTCTCAGCCACCTCGCCTGCGCCGATGAACCCGGGCACCCGCAGAATGCGGCGCAACTGGCGTTTTTCGACGACGCAGTTTCCCGGTTGCGCAAGCTGTGCCCGCAAGTGGAGGCCAGCCTGGCCAACTCCGCGGGTATTTGTCTCGGAGACGCCTACCATTTCGATCTGGTGCGCCCCGGCTGCTCGCTCTACGGCGTGAACCCGGAGCCGGGAACAAAAAATTCCATGTCTGCGGTTGTTAACCTGCGTCTGCCGGTGCTGCAGCTGCGGCAGGTCGATGGCGATAGCTGGGTCGGCTACGGTGCAACCCAGTCGGTGGCAGCCGGCAGCTGGCTGGCTGTGGTGAGGGGCGGCTATGCAGATGGCATGCTGCGCTCCCTGAGCGGTTGTGGACACGGCATGGCGGTGGTCGGCGGAGAGAAAATTCGGGTGCCCATTTTGGGGCGCGTTTCCATGGATACCACAGTGTTTGATATTTCCGCGCTCAGCCCCTCCCAGCGTGGTCAGCTGGGGGCCATTGAGGTTCTCGGGCCTGAGCTGGGTGTCGATGATATGGGCGCGGCCGCGGGAACCATTGGTTACGAAATTCTCACCGCCCTGGGGCGACGCTACTGTCGCCGCTATCTCTGAGTTCCGGCCCCTGATCGCTGACTTTTAGCGCAGTCACACACGTATTTCGATTTGATGCCAACTTCCGGAGAAATGAATTTGGTCCCGCGTAATCCCGTCAACCCTGTCACTGGCACCGTCGAACCTTTGCGCCCGCTGCTGAATCTGCTGGCGGATGGCGAAGTCCATTCCGGTGAATCCCTCGGTGAAGCACTGGGGGTGAGTCGGGCGGCCGTCTGGAAACAGCTGCAAAAACTGGAACCGCTGGGGCTGCAGGTCGAGTCCGTAAAAGGGCGCGGCTACCGCTTGCCCGGTGGACTGGACTTGCTGGCGGAGAGCGATATTCGACGCTACCTTGCCGGGGATACTGGCGCATTGTTGTCGCAGATACAGATTTTCGATCAGGTGGATTCCACCAATGCACGTCTGCTGAGTGCGCTGGATGCCGGTAGCGGGCACGGCCTGGTGATGCTGGCGGAGCAGCAGACTGCCGGGCGCGGTCGGCGCGGCCGCAGCTGGGAAAGCCCTTTTGCTTCGGGTATCAGTATTTCCATCGGGTGGCAGTTCAGCGGCGGCGTTCAGTTGCTGGAGGGATTGAGTCTTGCGGTGGGGGTGGCGCTGGTGCGAGCACTGGCGAAATTCGATGTGCCGGACCTGCGCCTGAAATGGCCGAATGACGTCTGGTGTCGGGGGCGTAAGCTCGCCGGCGTATTGCTGGAGTTGAGTGGCGACCTCACCGATCGTTGCGCGGTAGTGGTGGGAATAGGGCTGAACATGCATTTGCCGGCAGCGGCTGCAGAGGCCATCGGCCAGCCCTGGATTGATCTGGCGGAGGTGCGTCCTGGCATTTCCCGCAATGCCCTGGTCGCTGCCCTGCTGGATGAGCTACTGCCAATGCTGTCCGACTATGCCGGTGCCGGTTTTGCGCACTGGCGTGAGGAGTGGCTGGCGCTGGACCAGTTTGCCGGCGCTGATGTTTGCGTGCAGTCTGCCCAGCAGCGCTGGTGTGGAATCGCCCGTGGAGTCGACGCAAGTGGCGCGCTGTTACTGGAAATGGACGACGAGCAAAAAGTATTCCACGGTGGTGAGGTCTCGTTGCGGGCTGCCGGGCAAAATCCTGGGCCGGGGGCGGGGCAAGAGCCGATAGGGTCAGGTGACAAAACTTGAGTATCAGTACCATTCTTGAGCTGGATCAGGGGAATACCCGTTGCAAGTGGCGCTTGATTTCAGTGCCGGCGGAACGCGAGCAGCCCGGAGTTGTCGCCCGCGGCGCTTTCGCTCCGGGAGACTGGTGGGATGCAGAAGAGCTGCCCGCAATCTGGTCTGAGCGCCCGCCGGCCAGGGTGCGTATTGGCAATGTGGCAGGGCCACGTGTCGAGAGTGGGATTGCCAGTCGCCTGCACGCCGCACTGGGTGTGGAGGTAGAGTTTGCGCGGGTGGCGGCCGAGTGTGGCGGCGTTCGCTGTGCTTATCCGGAGTATTCACGGCTCGGCGTGGATCGCTGGCTGGCTGTCCTGGCCGCTTTTCGGAGGCATCCATCACCGGCACTGGTGGTCGACTGCGGCAGTGCGGTGACGCTGGATCTGCTGGGCGGGGATGGGGAGCACCTGGGAGGCTACATAGTCCCGGGTATTAACCTGATGCGCCGTGCCCTGTACAGCGATACGGATGCGGTGAAAGTGGCGGCAGTCCATGAAGAGGGTATGTCACTGGCGCCCGGCTGCGATACCGAGAGCGCGGTAAATCGGGGGCTGCTGCTGATGGTGCTCGGTGCCATTGAGCGCACTTACGATGGCCTTGCGCACCAGTGTGCAGTCACGGGCTTGCGAGTGCCGCGGCTGTGGTTCACCGGTGGGGATGGGGCTCTCGTGGCGTCGCTGTGTGACCGTTCGGGGGAGTGGGTTGAGGATCTGGTGATGGAGGGATTGGCGCTGACCAATCCCTGGCCCCGCTGAAATCCCTGAGCTTGTACCTGAGTTTGTACCTGAGTTTGAATAATCATCGGGCGTATCCTGTGCGCCAGTAGATGCCGGAATCTTGGGCAAGCCGCTAAAATGCGCGCCTTGTTTATCTGTGATCGTAACAACCTGTTGATCGAATAATATGCGCTGGATTTTCCTCTTGTTAGTGGTTGCCAATCTCGGGCTTCTGGGGTGGTTTCTTACCGCTGAGCGGTCTCCCTCAGCGGTTACCGTATCTGTTGCGGGCTCTGATGACGCTGCGGGTATCACCCTGGTGGACGAAGCGGACCCCGACAGCCTGGTGCAGCCGGAAGCGCCTACAGTCAATGCTGCCAAGCCGCCGGTAGTCTCCGGCGGTGTAGATTCGCCACGCACGACGCCGGCGAGCCCTTCTGAGCCGCTGTGCACACTGGTGGGGCCCTTCGGTGAGGCTTATCAGGGAGAGGATGTAGCCAGGCGTTTGCAGGCGCTCCAGGTGACGGCGGCCCTGCGCGAGATCGAGATGCAGGGGCAGATGCGATACTGGGTATACCTCGCTCCGCTGAATTCCTCCCAGGAAGCATTTCGCAAGTTGCGTGAATTGCAGGCGGCGGGAATCGACAGCTATGTTATACCCAAGGGGTCGCTGGAAAACGGTATCTCATTCGGGATATTTTCCGAGGTTGAGCGCGCCCAGGCATTGGCTGAAGAATTGAAAGAGCGCGGGTTCCGTGCGCAATACCGGGAAGAGCCACAGACCTATCTCGAGCGATGGGTGGTGGTGGATGGTGACGCAGAGGGACAGATCGCTGAGGCTTTCTGGGAGCAGTTGCAGTTGGACTATCCAGAAATCGACCGGCGCCAGAACCTTTGCAGCGAGATTCGCGAGGCTGGTGACGAGTAGTTTGGCGAACAATTTGGCGTGCTTGGGCGCGGTTCCCGGGCCGCGGCTTGGAGGGATTTTTGCCGGGACAGCGGCGAGGTGAAGAAAAGCGACAATAGCCTGTTGCTTGTCAGGATCACTTCCCCTAGAATCCCGCCTCCACTTCAGGGGGTGTCAACAAACCCGAAGTGGTAAGAGCTCTGAGAGGGGTTCAAACAGAGATGCTGGCGTAGCTCAGTTGGTAGAGCAGCTGACTTGTAATCAGCCGGTCGGGGGTTCGACTCCTCTCGCCAGCTCCATCTCTTTCCTGTTTTGCAGGCTGCTGAAGAAAATCAGTTAAGTGTGTGAAATTAAAGGAAAAAATTGTTGACATCGAAATGGTTGCTGTAGAAAATACGCACCGCTTTCGAGCAGGGGTTCCCGAGTGGCCAAAGGGATCAGACTGTAAATCTGACGCGCAAGCTTCGGTGGTTCGAATCCACCCCCCTGCACCATTATTCAGATGCCTATGTGCTGGCATCGAAGGCAGAAGAGGTTGTTTGGTCTTCTGTTGTTGAAGGTTTCGCACGCGGTATGCGGGCATAGTTCAATGGTAGAACCTCAGCCTTCCAAGCTGATGATGCGGGTTCGATTCCCGCTGCCCGCTCCATTTGATTGTGTGGAGCCTTAGTTGGCAAAAGTTTGGATCGCAAGGTTTTGTCAAAAAGTCATTCGGTTTGTGCCGGATGCATTGCAGGCGGCCCCGCTTGCGGCTCGGCAGGTTTGTCGGGTCAGGAGTAAGCTCATGTAGCTCAGGGGTAGAGCACACCCTTGGTAAGGGTGAGGTCGGCGGTTCAAATCCGCCCATGAGCTCCATTATTCGTAACCGCGGTGACTTGTGTCTCCGCGGTTATTTGTATCCGGGTTTTGTGTCTTTCGCTGTCCCCGGGTGCATTGGTTCCCGAGCAGGCCCCATGGGGTGCGCGGGGGCTGTTCTTACGTAAAGTCGCTAGTTCGGCTCACGCTTATATTGGGAGGCCCGCAATGGGAAAAGAAAAGTTTGAACGTTCCAAGCCCCACGTAAACGTGGGCACCATCGGTCACGTTGACCACGGTAAAACCACCCTGACTGCTGCGCTGACCCGCGTATGTTCCGAAGTATGGGGCGGCGCTGCCGTTGCCTTCGACGGTATCGACAATGCACCGGAAGAGCGTGAGCGCGGTATCACCATCGCCACCTCTCACGTTGAATACGAGTCCCCGACCCGCCACTACGCACACGTAGACTGCCCGGGCCACGCCGACTACGTTAAAAACATGATCACCGGTGCTGCTCAGATGGACGGCGCTATCCTGGTATGTGGCGCGACTGACGGCCCTATGCCGCAGACCCGTGAGCACATCCTGCTGTCCCGTCAGGTAGGTGTACCTTACATCGTAGTATTCCTGAACAAAGCTGACCTGCTGGCAGAAGACTGCGGCGGCGCTGGTTCTGAAGAATACGCCGAGATGATGGAACTGGTAGAGATGGAGCTGCGCGAGCTGCTGGATCAATACGAATTCCCGGGTGACGACACTCCGATCATCGCTGGTTCTGCCCTGATGGCACTGAACGGTGAAGATGCAGACGAAATGGGCACCAGCGCTGTTAAGAAGCTGGTAGAAACCCTGGACGCCTACATCCCTGAGCCAGAGCGTGCTATCGATCAGCCGTTCCTGATGCCGATCGAAGACGTGTTCTCCATCTCTGGTCGCGGTACCGTAGTAACCGGCCGTGTAGAGCGTGGTATCGTTCGTACTGGTGACGAAATCCAGATCGTTGGTATCAAAGAAACCACCTCTACTACCTGTACTGGTGTTGAAATGTTCCGCAAGCTGCTCGACGAAGGTCGTGCTGGTGAGAACATCGGCGCCCTGCTGCGCGGCACCAAGCGTGACGAAGTAGAGCGTGGTCAGGTACTGGCGAAGCCGGGTTCCATCACTCCGCACACCAAGTTCGAAGCGGAAGTGTACGTACTGTCCAAGGACGAAGGTGGTCGTCACACCCCGTTCTTCAAGGGCTACCGTCCGCAGTTCTACTTCCGTACCACCGACGTAACTGGTGCGTGTGAACTGCCGGAAGGTACCGAGATGGTAATGCCGGGCGATAACGTTCAAATGACCGTTACCCTGATCGCTCCGATCGCCATGGAAGATGGTCTGCGCTTCGCGATTCGCGAAGGTGGCCGTACCGTTGGTGCTGGCGTTGTAGCCAAAATCATCGAGTAATCGATGCATTGAGTGCGGTCGTCAATATGAATTGACGGTCGCGCTTGCAAATGTGGGGTTGGATGGTATGATCCGCCCCTCATTTTTTCCGGTAGTGACGCAGTTTGCTTCCGGAAGTGTTCCAGGCCAGTAGTTCAATTGGTAGAGCACCGGTCTCCAAAACCGGCTGTTGGGGGTTCGAGTCCCTCCTGGCCTGCCAAATTTCAGATGTCCGCAAGGAGCCTGAGTTTAGGCTATCCTGTACTGCTGTCGCTCTTTGCGGTCGTTGGCAATAAAGGCGCCTTGCAGTATCTGGCGCACTAAAGGCTTCTCTGTATGAACGCTAAAGTAGAGGCGAAAACCTTTCGTCTTGACGGCCTGAAGTGGCTGCTGGTGGTGCTGCTGATTGGCGCCGCTGTAGCGGGCAACTCCTACTACGCCGAAATCCCCCTGTTGTATCGTGTGCTGGCAATCGTTGTGCTTTGCCTTGGTGCTGTTGCCGTGGCGGTGCAGACCGAGAAAGGTAATGCCTTCTGGAATCTGCTGCGCGAAGCTCAGAATGAAGTGCGTCGGGTAGTCTGGCCGAGTCGCCAGGAGGCCACTCAGACCACCCTGATCGTGGTGGTGTTTGTGCTGCTGATGGCGGTCATTCTGTGGGCGTTGGACTCCGGTCTCGGTTGGGCCGCCTCCAAGATTATTGGCTAAAGGTTAATCCATGGCAAAGCATTGGTATGTAGTTCAGGCCTACTCCGGCTATGAGAAGCGTGTGAAGACTTCTCTGAAGGAGCGCATTGAGCTGCACGAAATGGATCACCTCTTTGGCGAGGTTCTGGTGCCCACCGAGGAAGTGGTGGAAATGCGTGCCGGCCAGAAGCGTAAAAGCGAGCGCAAGTTTTTCCCTGGCTATGTGCTGGTGGAAATGGAACTGAATGATGATACCTGGCACCTGGTGAAAGAAACGCCGCGCGTGCTGGGCTTTATTGGTGGTAAGGCGGACAAGCCTGCGCCGATTACCGATCGCGAAGCTCAGGCAATCCTGAATCGCATCGATGACTCTGTTGACAAGCCCAAGCCCAAGACGCTGTTCGAGCCGGGTGAGATGGTGCGTGTCATCGACGGTCCGTTTAATGATTTCAACGGTGTGGTCGAAGAGGTCAACTACGAGAAGAGTCGCCTGCGGGTGGCGGTGTTGATCTTCGGTCGCTCCACTCCGGTAGAGCTGGAATTCGGTCAGGTAGAAAAGAGCTGATTTCGAGCTGGAAGGATTCGGCCCTCTTTCGTTTCGGCGGAAGAGGGCTTTCGCGTCCCTGAAAACCCTGTTGGGCTTTTGCTCGGCGAGGCGGGACAAAGCAGGGGAGCTGAGCGTTGCACGTTTGTATGAGTGTACAGCGCAGGCGCTAATACCCAGTTAAAGAGGAAGCTGTAATGGCTAAGAAAATAGAAGCTTACATCAAGCTGCAAGTGAAGGCCGGCCAGGCCAACCCGAGCCCCCCCGTTGGTCCTGCACTGGGTCAGCACGGTGTGAACATCATGGAGTTCTGTAAAGCGTTCAACGCACAGACCCAGAATCTGGAGCCGGGCCTGCCGGTACCAGTAGTGATCTCTGTATACAGCGATCGCTCCTTCACCTTCATCATGAAGTCGCCGCCCGCCGCTGTACTGCTGCGCAAGGCTGCCAAGATCAAGAGCGGTTCCGGCCGTCCGAATACCGACAAAGTTGGTAAAGTGACCCGCGCTCAGATCGAAGAGATCGTGGAAATGAAAAAAGCTGACCTGACTGCTTCCGATATGGACGCAGCGGTGCGCACCATCGCGGGTTCTGCGCGCAGTGCCGGTATCGAAGTGGAGGGTCTGTAAGTGGCTAAATTGACCAAACGTCAGCGCGCAATCGCTGAAAAACTGGAAGCGGGTAAAGCATACGGTTTCGACGAAGCTGTAGCGCTGCTGAAAGAATTCTCCAACGTGAAGTTCGCAGAGACTGTTGATGCCTCCATCAACCTCGGCATTGATCCGCGTAAGTCCGACCAGGCTGTTCGTGGTGCCACTACTCTGCCGCACGGTACTGGTAAAACCGTTCGTGTTGCCGTGTTCACCCAGGGTGCCAACGCCGACGCTGCTAAAGAAGCTGGTGCCGACCTGGTAGGTATGGATGAGCTGGCCGCTGAAGTAAAAGCGGGCAAGATGGATTTCGACGTGGTTGTAGCTTCTCCGGATGCTATGCGCGTTGTTGGTCAGCTGGGTCAGATCCTCGGCCCGCGCGGCCTGATGCCGAACCCGAAGACCGGCACCGTAACCCCGGACGTTGCGACTGCGGTTAAGAATGCCAAGGCTGGTCAGGTGCGTTTCCGCGCTGACAAAGGCGGCATCATTCACGGCGGTATCGGCAAAGTTGGCTTTGACGCCAATGCACTGAAAGAAAACCTGGAAGCACTGGTAGCTGACCTGAAAAAGGTCAAGCCGGCTTCCGCGAAGGGCGTGTATCTGAAGAAGATCACCCTGAGCACTACCATGGGCCCGGGTCTGACCATCGACCAGGCTACTCTGGACGTTAAATAATTTCCGAGAATTGAATTCTCTGAAGGTTAATAGCGTTCAGTAAAAAGAACTTTGGGGTTCGCCACTTTACCTGGGTTTTATTCCAGGCGGGGTGGCGGGTCGTCAAAGACCGTAGGTGTGGCGAGTATTTGAGGTTTAAATGCGCGCTGCTTAATCCACTCTCCGGCCAGGTTGGTCATTCGGTGTTAAACCGAGGAGAGCGAGCCTACGCAGACGGTGTGCCCAAACCAGTATTTTTACTGGATTTGAGCTTTAAGCACCGGAACGGATCGGGGTCATGATGTCCCGATCTTTTTTCAAATCCAGGAGTGACACTATGGCTATTGGACTCGTAGACAAGAAAGCGATTGTCGCGGAAGTCCAGCAGGCTGCTGAGGGTGCTCTGTCTGCGGTCGTTGCGGATTCCCGTGGCGTAACCGTGAATGACATGACTGCCCTGCGCAAAGAGGCTCGCGAGAACGGCGTTTGGTTGAAAGTCGTCCGCAATACTCTGGCGCGTCGCGCTCTGGCCGGTACCGAATTCGAATGTCTCATCGAGAAATTCGTCGGTCCCAGCATCATTGCCTTTTCCAACGAACATCCGGGTGCCGGCGCGCGCATCCTGAAAGAGTTCGCCAAGGGCAACGACAAGCTGGAACTGAAAGGTGCCGCCTTCGAAGGCGTAGCGACTGACATCGCTTTGTTGGCAAGCCTGCCGACTTACGATGAAGCAATCGCGAAGCTGATGAGCTGCATGAAAGAAGCCTCTGCTGGCAAACTGGTTCGCACTATTGCGGCCGTTCGCGACCAAAAAGAGCAGGAAGCTGCATAAGGGTTTCGCAAACGCGAAGCGGCAGTTTTCACTTTTTAATGAATATACGAGCAGTTTCCTGCTCACACGAAATCAGGTACTAACTCATGTCTCTGACTAAAGAAGATATCATCAATGCGATCGCTGAAATGTCTGTTAAGGACGTTGTTGAGCTGATCGAAGCTATGGAAGAGAAGTTCGGCGTAACCGCAGCTGCTGCAGTTATGGCTGGCCCGGCTGGCGGCGAAGCTGCAGCTGAAGAGAAAGACTCTTTCGACCTCGTTCTGGCTTCCGCTGGCGACAAGAAAGTGAACGTGATCAAAGCGGTTCGCAGCATCACTGGTCTGGGTCTGAAAGAAGCGAAAGCTCTGGTTGACGGCGCTCCGAGCACCGTTAAAGAAGCTCTGTCCAAAGACGACGCTGAAGCAGCCAAAAAAGAGCTGGAAGAAGCTGGCGCTACCGTAGAACTGAAGTAATTCGGTTTTACACATCACCGCCAGCAACCGCAATTCGCGGGGCTGGCGGAAAGGCTGGTGGACTTTTGTCCGCCGGCCTTTTTGCCGTTTGCAGCATCGGGCTTTTGAATGCTGAAAAACGGTCCAAATCGTGAAGTTTGCGCACAGGGCAGTATGGTTTTTAACCGCCTGTTAAAAGCGTAGTGCATTGTGCAGAGACTTCCCGCCCGGACGGGTTGCGTACTGTCAGAAATCTGACCGCATCTCTACTGAAGTCTTGTCATTGATCAAGCTGGGGAATATGAATGGCTTACTCATACACTGAGAAAAAACGTATCCGCAAGGATTTTGGCAAATTGCCTAAGGTCATGGACGTACCTTTCCTGCTTGCGATACAGCTGGACTCGTATCGCAAATTTACTCAGGCCGACACGCGCCCAGACGAGCGCCTGGATATCGGTCTGCAGGCGGCGTTCAAGTCTGTATTTCCAATTGTTAGCTATTCCGGTAACGCCGCGCTCGAATATGTGAGCTATACCCTCGGCAAGCCGGCATTTGATGTGAAGGAATGTACCCTGCGTGGCGTGACTTACGCTTGCCCGCTGCGTGTGCGTGTACGCCTGATCATTTACGATAAAGAATCTGCGAATAAGTCCATCAAGGACATTAAAGAGCAGGAAGTGTACATGGGCGAAATTCCGCTCATGACCGAAAACGGTACCTTCGTTATTAACGGTACCGAGCGTGTAATCGTATCCCAGCTGCACCGCTCCCCGGGTGTATTCTTCGATCACGACAAGGGCAAGACCCACTCTTCCGGTAAGCTGCTGTACGCCGCGCGGGTAATTCCTTACCGCGGTTCCTGGCTCGATTTCGAATTCGACCCGAAAGATCTGGTCTACGTGCGTATCGACCGTCGTCGTAAATTGCCGGCGACTATTCTGCTGCGCGCCCTGGGATACAGCTCCCAGGAAATGCTGGAAATGTTCTTCGACACCAGCAAGTTCACCCTGAATGACGACACTGTCAGCCTGGAGCTGATCCCGTCGCGCCTGCGCGGTGATGTTGCCTCCTTCGACATCAAGGACGGCAAGGGCAAAGTGATCGTGGAAGAGGGGCGTCGTATTACCCCGCGCCACATCCGTCAGCTGGAAAAGGCTGGTGTGGAAACCCTGGAAGCACCGCTGACCTACCTGAACGGCCGTGTTCTGGCCCAGGACATCATCGATGAGTCCACCGGTGAAGTGGCGGTAGAGGCGAATAGCGAAATCACTGATGAAGTGGTTGCCAAGCTCAAGGTCATGAATGTCAAAGACATCGAGACCCTGTACACCAACGACCTCGACTGCGGTCCGTTCGTTTCCGACACCCTGCGCGCTGATCCTTCCCGCACCCAGCTGGAAGCGCTGGTAGAAATCTACCGCATGATGCGCCCGGGCGAGCCGCCCACCAAGGAATCTGCGGAATCCCTGTTCGAGAACCTGTTCTTCTCTGACGAGCGTTACGACCTGTCTGCGGTTGGTCGTATGAAGTTCAACCGCCGTCTGAGTCGCGAAGACGAAACCGGTGAAGGCACCCTGAGCAAAGACGACATCGTCGATGTTCTGAAAACCCTGATCGAAATCCGCAACGGTCGCGGTATGGTCGACGATATCGACCACCTGGGTAACCGTCGCGTACGTTCCGTGGGCGAAATGGCCGAAAACCAGTTCCGCGTGGGTCTCGTGCGTGTAGAGCGCGCGGTGAAAGAGCGTCTGTCCATGGCGGAATCCGAAGGCCTGATGCCGCAGGATCTGATCAACGCCAAGCCGGTGGCCGCTGCGGTAAAAGAGTTCTTTGGCTCTTCCCAGCTGTCCCAGTTTATGGACCAGAACAACCCGCTGTCAGAAGTTACCCACAAGCGCCGTGTATCGGCTCTTGGCCCGGGTGGTCTGACCCGCGAGCGCGCGGGCTTCGAGGTGCGCGACGTGCACCCGACCCACTACGGCCGCGTGTGTCCGATTGAAACGCCGGAAGGTCCGAACATTGGTCTGATCAACTCCCTGGCCACCTATGCCCGCGCCAACCACTACGGCTTCCTGGAAAGCCCGTACCGCAAGGTTGTCGACGGCCAGGTGACCGACCAGATCGAATACCTGTCTGCGATCAACGAAGCCAACTACGTAGTTGCTCAGGCTTCCGCTGCGGTGGACGAGAACGGTCGCTTTACCGATGACCTGGTCAGCGTGCGTTACCAGTACGAATTTACCCTGAAGACCCCGGACGAAATCCAGTACATGGACGTGTCCGCCCGTCAGGTGGTATCCGTTGCTGCGGCGATGATTCCGTTCCTGGAACACGATGACGCCAACCGCGCATTGATGGGATCGAACATGCAGCGTCAGGCGGTTCCCACCCTGCGTGCTGAAAAGCCGCTGGTAGGTACCGGCATGGAGCGCACCGTAGCGCGCGACTCCGGCGTGTGTGTGGTAGCGAAGCGCGGCGGTGTGATCGAGCGTGTTGACGCCAGCCGTGTTGTTGTTCGCGTAGCGGACGATGAAGTAGAAGCCGGTGATGCGGGTGTGGATCTGTACGGTCTGACCAAGTACACCCGTTCCAACCAGAACACCTGTATCAACCAGCGCCCGATCGTGAAGACCGGTGACGTGGTTGAGCGTGGCGATATCCTGGCCGACGGCCCGTCCGTTGACCTGGGTGAGCTGGCACTGGGCCAGAACATGCGCATCGCGTTCATGCCCTGGAACGGCTACAACTTCGAGGACTCCATCCTCGTATCCGAGCGCGTGGTACAGGAAGACCGCTTCACCACCATCCACATCCAGGAACTGACCTGTATTGCCCGTGACACCAAGCTGGGCAGTGAGGAAATCACCGCGGATATCCCCAACGTGGGCGAGTCTGCGCTGAACAAGCTGGACGAGTCCGGCATCGTGTACATCGGTGCGGAAGTGGGCGCTGGCGACATTCTGGTCGGTAAGGTCACCCCGAAAGGTGAAGCCCAGCTGACTCCGGAAGAAAAACTGCTGCGTGCGATCTTCGGTGAGAAGGCCTCCGACGTTAAAGACACCTCACTGCGCGCGCCTTCCGGCACCCGCGGTACCGTGATCGACGTCCAGGTCTTCACCCGCGACGGTCTGCAGAAAGACCAGCGTTCCCTGGCGATCGAAAAAGCCCAGCTGGACGAAGTGCGCAAGGACCTGAACGAAGAGTACCGCATCGTTGAAGGTGCGACCTTCGAGCGTCTGGCCGCGGCACTGGAAGGTCAGGCAGTGGCCGGTGGCAAGGGCGTCAAGAAAGGTGACGTGCTGAATGCTGAAACCCTGTCCGCGCTGCCGCGCGAAGACTGGTTCAAGCTGCGCATGGCCGAAGAGAGCCTGAACGAGCAGTTGGAAAAAGCCGAAGCCCAGCTGAAAGAGCGTCGCAAGCTGCTGGACGAGCAGTTCGAAGACAAGAAGAAAAAGCTGGAATCCGGCGACGACCTGGCACCGGGCGTACTGAAAATCGTCAAGGTGTACCTGGCGATCAAACGTCGCATCCAGCCCGGTGACAAGATGGCCGGCCGTCACGGTAACAAAGGTGTTATCTCCGTGATCAAGCCGGTGGAAGACATGCCGTACGACGAAAACGGTGAGCCGGTGGACGTGGTTCTGAACCCGCTGGGTGTACCGTCTCGTATGAACGTCGGTCAGGTACTGGAAATGCACCTGGGTATGGCGGCGAAAGGTCTCGGCGTGAAGATCGATCGCATGGTCAAAGAAAAGCAGGAAGCGGAGAAGGTACGCGGCTTCCTGGAAGAGGTGTACAACTCCACCGGTGGCCGTGTTGAAGACCTGAATGAGCTGACGGACCAGGAAGTTCTGGCCATGGCCGAAAACCTGCGTCGCGGTGTGCCGATGGCGACTCCGGTATTCGACGGTGCGGCAGAGCCTGAAATCAAGAAACTGCTGCGTCTGGCGGACATCCCGGATTCCGGTCAGATCACCCTGTTCGACGGCCGTACTGGTGACTCTTTCGAGCGTCCGGTCACCGTGGGCTATATGTACATGCTGAAGCTGAACCACCTGGTAGACGACAAGATGCACGCGCGTTCTACCGGTTCCTACAGCCTGGTTACCCAGCAGCCGCTGGGTGGTAAGGCGCAGTTCGGTGGTCAGCGATTCGGTGAGATGGAGGTGTGGGCACTGGAAGCATACGGTGCCGCCTACACCCTGCAGGAAATGCTCACGGTCAAATCCGATGACGTTGAAGGTCGTACCAAGATGTATAAAAACATCGTGGATGGCGACCACCGCATGGAGCCGGGCATGCCCGAATCCTTCAACGTACTGGTTAAGGAAATCCGCTCGCTGGGTATGAACTTCGAGCTGGAAAACGAGTAACACTGGTATCAATCGGATTTAGTAGACAGAGGCCGGTGGCGGCGATTGCGAATCACCACCACCGGCACTTCCGGCCCCAAAGGCAGTTGGCCGGAATGACTACCCCCTAGTGGAGGAAAGGCCTTGAAAGATTTGTTAAACCTGGTGAAAGCCCAGGATCAGCTCGAAGAATTTGACGCTATCCGTATCGGTCTGGCTTCGCCGGACATGATCCGTTCCTGGTCCTACGGCGAAGTGAAAAAGCCGGAGACCATCAACTACCGTACCTTCAAACCGGAACGCGAAGGCCTGTTCTGCGCCAAGATCTTTGGCCCGGTCAAGGACTACGAGTGCCTGTGCGGTAAGTACAAGCGCATGAAGCACCGCGGCATCATCTGTGAGAAGTGCGGTGTTGAAGTGACCAAGGCCAAGGTGCGTCGTGAGCGCATGGGCCACATCGAACTGGCGAGCCCGGTTGCCCACATCTGGTTCCTGAAATCCCTGCCGTCCCGTATCGGCCTGCTGCTGGATATGACCCTGCGTGATATCGAGCGCGTGCTTTACTTCGAATCTTACGTGGTGACCGATCCGGGTATGACTACCCTGGAGCGCGGCCAGCTGCTGAACGACGAGCAGTACTTCGAAGCAATGGAAGAGTTCGCCGACGAGTTCGAAGCAAAAATGGGTGCCGAAGCCATCCAGGAGCTGATGAACGATATCGAGCTGCCGTCTGAAATTCAGCGCCTGCGCGAAGAGATTCCGGCAACCAACTCCGAGACCAAGATCAAGAAGCTGTCCAAGCGCCTGAAGCTGCTGGAAGCCTTCTACAAGTCCGGTAACAAGCCGGAGTGGATGGTCATGCAGGCACTGCCGGTTCTGCCGCCGGATCTGCGCCCGCTGGTACCGCTGGACGGTGGCCGCTTCGCGACCTCCGACCTGAACGACCTGTACCGTCGCGTGATCAACCGTAACAACCGTCTGAAGCGCCTGCTCGAGCTGAACGCGCCGGACATCATCGTGCGCAACGAAAAGCGCATGCTGCAGGAGTCTGTTGACGCCTTGCTGGACAACGGCCGTCGCGGCCGTGCCATCACCGGTTCCAACAAGCGCCCGCTGAAATCCCTGGCCGACATGATCAAGGGTAAGCAGGGTCGTTTCCGTCAGAACCTGCTGGGTAAACGTGTCGATTACTCCGGTCGTTCCGTGATCGTGGTTGGTCCGACCCTGCGTCTGCACCAGTGTGGTCTGCCCAAGAAAATGGCGCTTGAGCTGTTCAAGCCGTTCATTTTCGGCAAGCTGGAAGCCCGCGGCCTGGCCACCACCATCAAGGCGGCCAAGAAGATGGTCGAGCGCGAAGAAGCGGTGGTGTGGGACATCCTCGACGAAGTGATCCGCGAGCACCCGGTACTGCTGAACCGTGCACCGACCCTGCACCGTCTGGGTATCCAGGCGTTTGAGCCGGTACTGATTGAAGGTAAGGCGATTCAGCTGCACCCGCTGGTGTGTGCGGCGTACAACGCTGACTTCGACGGTGACCAGATGGCGGTACACGTACCGCTGACGATCGAAGCGCAGATGGAATCCCGCGCGCTGATGATGTCCACCAACAACATCCTGTCGCCCGCCAACGGTGAGCCGATCATCGTACCGTCTCAGGACGTGGTACTGGGCCTGTACTGGATGACCCGTGAGCGCGTGAACGATAAAGGTGAAGGCATGTTCTTCTCCGATATCAAGGAAGTCAGCCGTGCCTTCTACGCCAAGCAGGTTGGCCTGCAGGCGCGAGTGAAAGTGCGCATCAACGAAGCGGTCATCGGTGAAGACGGTGAAAAACACCCGTCGCGCAAGGTATACGACACTACCGTAGGCCGTGCCCTGCTGTGGAACATCGTACCGGAAGGCCTGCCCTTCGAGTACGTGAACCAGCCGATGAAGAAGAAGGCGATTTCCCGCGTTCTGAACGAGTGCTACCGCAAGGTGGGCCTGAAGGCGACCGTCATCTTTGCTGACCAGCTGATGTACACCGGTTTTGACTTCTCCACCAAGTCCGGTTCCTCCATCGGTGTGAACGACTTCGAGATCCCGGCGGCCAAGGCCGACCTGATCGCTTCCGCGGAAGAGGAAGTGAAAGAGATCGAAACCCAGTTCGCATCCGGTCTGGTAACCGCGGGTGAGAAATACAACAAGGTCATCGACGTCTGGTCCCGTACCAACGACAAAGTGACCCAGGCGATGATGGCCGGTATCAAGAAAGAGCCGGTAATCGATCGCGACGGTAAAGAGACCGAGCAGGACTCCTTTAACTCCGTCTACATGTACGCGGATTCCGGCGCTCGTGGTTCTGAAGCGCAGATCCGTCAGTTGGCCGGTATGCGTGGCCTGATGGCGCGTCCGGATGGCTCCATTATCGAGAACGCCATTACCGCGAACTTCCGTGAAGGTCTGAGCGTACTGCAGTACTTCATCTCGACCCACGGTGCTCGTAAAGGTCTGGCGGATACCGCACTGAAAACCGCGAACTCCGGTTACCTGACCCGCCGTCTGGTAGACGTGGCTCAGGACGTGGTTATCACCGAAATCGACTGTGGTACCGACGATGGTCTGACCATGGCGCCGGTAATTGAGGGCGGCGACGTCATCGAATCCCTCGGTGACCGTATCCTCGGCCGTGTGGTTGCGCGCGACGTAACCAAGCCGGGCAGCGACGAGATCGCGGTGCCTGCGGGCACCATGATCGACGAGAAGTGGGTAGAGCGTATCGAAACCCTGGGTATCGACGAGGTAATGGTGCGTTCCGCAATTACCTGTGAGACCGCCCATGGTATCTGTGCCCAGTGTTACGGCCGCGACCTGGCCCGTGGTCACCGCGCCAACCCAGGTGAGTCCGTGGGTGTTGTGGCGGCCCAGTCCATTGGTGAGCCGGGTACCCAGCTGACCATGCGTACCTTCCACATTGGTGGTGCGGCAAGTCGTGCTTCTGCGGCGGACAGCATTCAGGTGAAGCAGCCTGGTACCGTGCGTCTGCACAACGTGAAGACCGTAAAAACTGAAGGCGGTAACCTGGTGGCAGTTTCCCGCTCCGGTGAGCTGGCAGTGGCCGATAGCGCCGGTCGTGAGCGCGAGCGTTACAAGCTGCCTTACGGTGCTGTGATCAGTGTTGACGAAGGTTCGACCATCGACGGTGGCCAGATCGTGGCCAAGTGGGACCCGCACACTCACCCGATCATTACCGAGGTGGCCGGTTGGGTGAAACTGTCCGGTATGGAAGACGGTCTGTCCATTCGCAAGCAGACTGACGAAATTACCGGTCTGTCCTCCATCGAGGTCATCGACCCGGCAGAGCGCCCGGCGGCGGGTAAAGATCTGCGTCCGGCCGTAACCCTGGTTGACGAGAATGGCGAAGAACTGACTCTGGCGAGCAGCAATGCACCGGCGCACTATGCGCTGCCGCCGCGGGCTATCCTCAGTCTGAAAGACAGCGACAAGGTGAACGTCGGTGACGTAATCGCGCGTATTCCGCAGGAATCCGGCAAGACCAAGGATATTACCGGTGGTCTGCCGCGAGTTGCCGACCTGTTCGAAGCCCGTAAGCCGAAAGAGCCGTCCATCCTGGCGGAGATCTCCGGTACCGTGTCTTTCGGTAAAGAAACCAAAGGCAAGGTTCGCCTGCAGATCACCCCGCGTGATGGCAAGCCGCTGGCTAATGGCAAGGATCACTACGAAGTACTGATTCCAAAGCACCGCCAGCTGACCGTATTCGAAGGTGAAACCGTAGAGAAGGGTGAGGTTATCTCTGATGGCCCGTCCAACCCGCACGACATTCTGCGTCTTAAGGGCGTGGAAGAACTGGCGCGCTACATCACCAACGAGATCCAGGAGGTTTACCGCCTCCAGGGTGTAGGCATCAACGATAAGCACATCGAGACCATCGTGCGTCAGATGCTGCGTAAAGTTGAGATCCTCGAGATGGGCGACTCTGAGTTCATTAAGGGCGACCAGGTGGAGTACCAGCGCGTGGTGGAAGAGAACGAGCGCCTGCGTGCTGAAGGCAAGCAACCGGCTCAGTTCGAGCGTCTGCTGCTGGGTATCACCAAAGCGTCTCTGGCGACCGAGTCCTTCCTGTCTGCGGCCTCCTTCCAGGAGACCACCCGGGTGCTGACCGAAGCGGCGGTAACCGGCAAGGAAGACAGCCTGCGCGGCCTGAAGGAAAACGTGGTAGTGGGACGTCTGATCCCGGCCGGTACCGGCCTGGCGTACCACACCGAGCGCAAGCGCAAGCGCAGCCTGCAAATGAGCCAGGGCGGTTACGCCGACGGCCCGTCTGCAGAGGAAGTGGAAGCAGCGCTGACCGAAGCCCTGAAATCTTCCGGGGACTGAGGTCGATAGAACGGAGTGGTCTGATCAGGAGGTTGACTGAAAAGTCGTTCCTCCTGGTCGGTTCCGGATAGCAATCATAAGCCGGAGTTAGTGTTTACTTCGGTGGGTGGTTGACTAGGGGTGCCGTCGCTTATAGAATGCGGCCCCCGCTAATGGGGTAAGGCTGTTTTTTGTCCTCGGGCGAAAGGCGGTCATGCACTGACGATAGGCCCTCACTGCTGTAGATGGTGGGGGCGTTTTATTTTGGAGTGATTTTTAATGGCAACGATCAACCAGTTGGTTCGTAAGCCGAGAAAACGCAAAGTTGAAAAAAGCGACGTACCTGCACTGCAAGCCAGCCCGCAGCGTCGTGGAGTTTGCACTCGTGTGTACACCACTACACCGAAGAAACCAAACTCTGCGCTGCGTAAAGTTTGTCGTGTGCGCCTGACCAACGGTTACGAAGTAACTTCGTACATCGGTGGTGAAGGCCACAACCTGCAGGAGCACAGCGTGGTGCTGATTCGCGGCGGTCGTGTAAAAGACCTGCCGGGTGTGCGCTACCACACTGTACGCGGTGCACTTGACTGTGCCGGCGTAAACGATCGCAAGCAGGGCCGTTCTAAGTACGGTGCCAAGCGCCCTAAGGGTTAATCCCTAAGGTCAATTTGCGTTTCGGTTTAACGAATAACCGGAGTAAGGCTGAGCTCGCCGAGTTGTAATTACTATTTGTTAGTTAATACGGCGGCGTCTCGGAGTAACCCTGAAGAGAGGCAATACCATGCCAAGAAGACGTGTAGTCGCCAAGCGCGAAGTACTGCCCGATCCCAAGTTTGGGAACGTGACCCTGGCCAAGTTCATGAACCATGTCATGATCTCTGGTAAGAAGTCTGTGGCAGAGAGCATCGTTTACGGTGCACTGGATCTGGTTTCAGAAAAGCTGAACAAAGATCCGATCGAAATTTTTGAAGAGTCCCTGGAAAACATCGCCCCGATGGTGGAAGTAAAATCCCGTCGCGTTGGTGGTGCTACTTACCAGGTGCCGGTAGAAGTGCGTCCCGCACGTCGTACCGCGCTGGCAATGCGCTGGCTGGTAGATTTCTCCCGTAAGCGCGGTGAGAAGTCTATGGCGCAGCGTCTGGCCAATGAAATGATCGATGCTTCCCAGAACAAGGGCGGCGCGGTCAAGAAGCGTGAAGACGTGCACCGTATGGCGGAAGCCAACAAAGCGTTCTCTCACTATCGTTTCTAAGATAGTGACGCTTCTAAGTCTGATGATTATTTCCATCGGAAATTAAAACCGAAAGGCAGCAAGGAAGGTAAAACTCCGCGCTGCCTTTTGCCGTTATATCGAGGATACAACTGTGGCACGTAAAACGCCTATCGAACGCTATCGCAATATCGGTATCTGCGCCCACGTAGACGCCGGTAAAACCACTACTACCGAGCGCGTACTCTTCTACACTGGTCTGTCCCACAAAATCGGTGAGGTGCACGAAGGCGCCGCAACCATGGACTGGATGGAGCAGGAGCAGGAGCGTGGTATTACCATTACTTCTGCAGCGACCACCTGTTTCTGGGCTGGTATGCAGCAGCAGTTCCCGCAGCACCGTGTAAACATCATCGACACCCCCGGACACGTTGACTTCACCATTGAAGTAGAACGTTCCCTGCGTGTACTCGACGGTGCCGTGGTCGTACTGTGCGGCTCTTCCGGCGTACAGCCGCAGACCGAAACCGTATGGCGCCAGGCCAACAAATACCAGGTTCCGCGCATGGTATTTGTCAACAAAATGGACCGCGCTGGTGCCGACTTCCGCAAGGTTGTAGGCCAGCTGAAAACCCGTCTGAACGCCACTGCAGTACCGCTGCAGATGACCATCGGTTCTGAAGACGAGTTCAAGGGCGTTGTCGACCTGCTGAAAATGAAAGCCATCCTGTGGAACGAAGAAGACATGGGGATGACTTTCGAATACGGCGATATCCCGGCGGATATGCAGGACGAGTGCGAAGAAATGCGCGAGTTCCTGGTTGAAGCGGCGGCGGAAGCCAACGAAGAACTGATGGAAAAATACCTGGAAGAAGGTGAGCTGACCGAAGAAGAGATCAAGGCAGCTATCCGTCAGCGTACCCTGGCTAACGAAATCGTACCGGTTTTGGGCGGCTCTGCGTTCAAGAACAAGGGCGTACAGGCCATGCTGGACGCGGTTATCGAATACCTGCCGGCGCCGACTGAAGTTAAGGCGATCGAAGGTACTCTGGAAGACGGCGAAACCGTTGAAACCCGTGAAGCTGACGACAGTGCGCCGTTCGCTGCACTGGCGTTCAAAATCGCTACCGACCCCTTCGTTGGTACTCTGACCTTCTTCCGCGTTTACTCCGGTAAGCTGGAGAGCGGCACCGCGGTATACAACTCCGTGAAGATGAAGAAAGAGCGCGTCGGCCGTATGGTGCAGATGCACTCCAACGATCGTAAAGAGATCAAAGAAGTACTGGCGGGCGACATCGCTGCTGCGATCGGCCTGAAAGACGTGACCACTGGTGACACCCTGTGTGCCGAAGACGCCAAGATCGTTCTCGAGCGTATGGAGTTCCCGGAGCCGGTAATCTCCGTAGCGGTAGAGCCTAAGTCCAAGCCGGACCAGGAAAAAATGGGTATCGCACTGGGCAAGCTGGCTCAGGAAGACCCGTCTTTCCGCGTTAAGACCGACGAAGAGACTGGCCAGACCATCATCTCCGGTATGGGTGAGCTGCACCTGGACATCATCGTCGACCGTATGCGTCGCGAGTTCAGCGTAGAAGCCAACATCGGTAAGCCGCAGGTAGCCTACCGTGAAGCTATCCGCAACACCTCTGAGATCGAAGGCAAGTTCGTTCGTCAGTCTGGTGGTCGCGGTCAGTACGGTCACGTATGGGTGAAATTCGAGCCGGCTGAAGACACTTCCGAAGAGAAGCTGGTCTTCGAAAACGCCATCGTTGGTGGTGTGGTACCGAAGGAATACATTCCTGCGGTTGCTAAGGGTATCGAAGAGCAGATGAAAAACGGTGTACTTGCCGGCTACCCACTGCTGGGCCTGAAGGCTACCCTGTACGATGGCTCCTTCCACGATGTGGACTCCAACGAAATGGCGTTCAAGATCGCCGGTTCCATGGCAACCAAGAAGCTGGCTCAGGTCGGCGGCGCGGTACTGCTCGAGCCGGTCATGAAAGTGGAAGTGGTTACTCCGGAAGAGAACATGGGTGACGTGGTTGGTGACCTCAACCGTCGTCGCGGCCTGATCCAGGGTATGGAAGATTCTGCCTCTGGTAAGATTGTGAATGCGGAAGTGCCGCTGGCCGAGATGTTCGGCTACGCCACTGACCTGCGTTCTGCTACCCAGGGCCGTGCGACCTACACCATGGAATTCGAGAAGTACGCGGAAGCGCCGAAAAACGTCGCTGACGAAATCATCGCCAAGAACAAAGCTTAAGCTTTAGTACCTTTAAAACTTTTTAGTTAGAGGATCCTGAAAATGGGAAAAGAAAAGTTTGAACGTTCCAAGCCCCACGTAAACGTGGGCACCATCGGTCACGTTGACCACGGTAAAACCACCCTGACTGCTGCGCTGACCCGCGTATGTTCCGAAGTATGGGGCGGCGCTGCCGTTGCCTTCGACGGCATCGACAATGCACCGGAAGAGCGTGAGCGCGGTATCACCATCGCCACCTCTCACGTTGAATACGAGTCCCCGACCCGCCACTACGCACACGTAGACTGCCCGGGCCACGCCGACTACGTTAAAAACATGATCACCGGTGCTGCTCAGATGGACGGCGCTATCCTGGTATGTGGCGCGACTGACGGCCCTATGCCGCAGACCCGTGAGCACATCCTGCTGTCCCGTCAGGTAGGTGTACCTTACATCGTAGTATTCCTGAACAAAGCTGACCTGCTGGCAGAAGACTGTGGCGGCGCTGGTTCTGAAGAATACGCCGAGATGATGGAACTGGTAGAGATGGAGCTGCGCGAGCTGCTGGATCAATACGAATTCCCGGGTGACGACACTCCGATCATCGCTGGTTCTGCCCTGATGGCACTGAACGGTGAAGATGCAGACGAAATGGGCACCAGCGCTGTTAAGAAGCTGGTAGAAACCCTGGACGCCTACATCCCTGAGCCTGAGCGTGCTATCGATCAGCCGTTCCTGATGCCGATCGAAGACGTGTTCTCCATCTCTGGTCGCGGTACCGTAGTAACCGGCCGTGTAGAGCGTGGTATCGTTCGCACTGGTGACGAAATCCAGATCGTTGGTATCAAAGAAACCACCTCTACTACCTGTACTGGTGTTGAAATGTTCCGCAAGCTGCTCGACGAAGGTCGTGCTGGTGAGAACATCGGCGCCCTGCTGCGCGGCACCAAGCGTGACGAAGTAGAGCGTGGTCAGGTACTGGCGAAGCCGGGTTCCATCACTCCGCACACCAAGTTCGAAGCGGAAGTGTACGTACTGTCCAAGGACGAAGGTGGTCGTCACACCCCGTTCTTCAAGGGCTACCGTCCGCAGTTCTACTTCCGTACCACCGACGTAACTGGTGCGTGCGAACTGCCGGAAGGTACCGAGATGGTAATGCCGGGCGATAACGTTCAAATGACCGTTACCCTGATCGCTCCGATCGCCATGGAAGACGGTCTGCGCTTCGCGATTCGCGAAGGTGGCCGTACCGTTGGTGCTGGCGTTGTAGCCAAGATCATCGAGTAATCTCTACTCCTGATCTGAAGCAAAAAAGCCGCAGTGGAAACACTGCGGCTTTTTTTGTGGGTTAAATTCGTGCTTTTATTTTCGCCATTTCCCCGCGAAGGTTTTTCAAAATGGGCGCGTCGCTAGGGAAGATCGACTCATATCGATGTGTGAGTTCGGAGTACTCCTGTAGGGCCTGGTCGTATTTTCCCGTGGCAAATAAAATCTTTGCTTTAACTTCGTCTGTGTCCAATACGATGGGATGATTACGTTCAAAGTTCTTGTCGCCGTTTTCTCTTGCCCGTGATACGAAAGCCCATGCTTCGCGAAAATTTCCCTCTGCGAGGTGTATCTTCGCCAGCATGAGAAGCCATGCTCCTACACCGTAATCATCTACACCGTAGTGACGAATGTTAATATCGAGAACCTGATTTAGGATTTCGATTCCTTTTTTTGCATCACCGTTTATCCCAAGGGCAAGACCAAGATTTGCTTTAGTAATCAGTCCATTTGGAGAGTCTGGTGGATAAAGTTTTCCCTCGATATCATTCGCTTTCTTCAGGTCTTCAATAGACTTTTCTAGGTTCCCCATCTTGAAATAAGTGAATCCGCGATGAGTTAGTAGGTCCGATGTGGATTCGATAGATTGAGCGTCCGACTTTAATAGTAGAGTCAGAATCTCCAATGCTTTTTGATCTTCTCCAAACCGCCTGATCAGTCGTGCATAGATTGCGCCGGTGTCGCGATAGATTTTATGGTCAGGTGTGAATATTTTTTCGCACTCTCTAAATGCGAACTCCAGGCGTTCACGTGCCTCAATCCAGTTGCCTGTGCGCATATAGCTGCGGGCCAGGTGACGATAACTGTTAATGGTGTCGGGGTGGGTGTTTCCTAAGAGCTTGATTCGCTGTTCAAGTACTTCTTCCCCTATTTCTGCTGACGAATGGAAATCGCCCTTCAAGAAATAGGCGTCTGCAAGCCCGTGCCGATTGAGTAGCCCTTTTGCGCCTCCGTGATCAGCTTGCATATCCCAGATTTCTTGTGACTTTTTGAAGAGATTAATAGCTGCTTCTGCATTTCCTTCTTTGGAAGCCAGTTTCCCCTCCTCATAAAATATTGTTGCTTCAATGGTTTTCTGTGGGCTAGTACGGATTAGCTCGCTAGCTTCCGTAAAGGCTTTTCTAGCCTTCTCTCGCTCTCCGACCATTCGTAAAAAACTGCCGAGCAGCAGAAGGCTCTCCGCTCTCTGGTGTGCTGCTTGATGGATATCTGGGAATTCAATTTTCGACAAGAGGGTCAGAGACTCCTGTTGTAATTCCACCGCATCGCGGTATTTACCGGTTTTTGACTTAACCTGAGCGAGTGTCGAAAGTAACGTGGACTTTATCTGTGGCTCATTATCCAGAGTCGCTCTGGTCTTTGCCGTGGCTGCGTTGATTAGCTCGTCGACGTGAATAGTCCGCCCTTGCGCTGTCTCGGGTGATGCGGCATCAAACATTCCCGTCAACAAATCGGCAGTACGCTGTGCACTTAGCATTTGCCGCTCCGTCTCCTGTCTTGCTAACAGCAGACTGTCTCGCTCGTTACGCAACTGATTGGCTAAGTACAGGGATGCAGCCAATCCAGTTGTGACGGCGAGGAAAACGGAGAGTGCCAGTGCAGAGGCTGCAGGATAGCGGGAGATCAACCTTCCGGCGCGGTAGAGGAAACTGGGCGGCGTGGCCAGGACGGGCTCCCGGCGCAGGTAGCGTTCAATATCCCGTTGCAGTTCACTGGCACTGGCGTAACGAAGTTCCGGCTCCTTGCGCAACGCCTTGCTGGATATATTGTCCAGATCTCCGCGGAGTAAGCGGCGCTCGGTGAAGGTGGCTGAATCCGGCAGTGCGCGGCTGGGGGCAGTGGGGGTCGTATGGCAGATTGCCTGGATTGCTTTTTCGGCGCTGTTATCGCCGAAGCGGTGGGGAGATTGCTCGGTCAGGAGGAAATACAGCAGGGCGCCCAGGCCGTAGACATCCGTTGCGGTGGTGGTGCGTTCGCCGCGTATTTGTTCCGGGCTGGCGTAGGCCAGCGTCATGCCTTTCAATGCCGTGGCTTGAGTGCGCTCGCCATCGACCTGCAAGGCCTTGCCAATACCGAAGTCCAGTAGCTTGACCTGGCCTTTGGCGGTCACCAGTACATTATCCGGCTTTATGTCCCGGTGAATGATCAGATGGCTGTGGGCGTAGCTGACCGCTTCACAAACGGCAGCGAACAGGCGCAGACGGGCTCGCAGGCCCAGGTTGTTGATCCGACAATACTCGTGGATCGGGTGACCTTCCACGTACTCCATGACGAGGTAGGGGCGCTTGTCATTGGTGCTGCCGCCATCCAGAAGAGTGGCAATGTTGGGATGTTGCAGTTTCGCCAGAATCTGTCTTTCCTGGTGGAAGTGCTTCAGTTCTTCGCTACTGGCAAAACTGGGGGCTATCTTGATTGCTACTTGCTGGTCGTAGTTCCCGTCCGCCCGTTTCGCGCGGAACACAATCCCCATACCGCCGCGGCCGATTTCCTCTTCGATGGCATATGCCCCCAGCAGTTGCCCGCTGGGCAGGCTCTGGCTGAGGGTTTTCAGTTGTTGTCCGATGATATTGGTCTGGCTTCCGCTGCTGTCGGCACTGTCGTGACAGGCCAGCAAGCGCTCTACTTCCGCAATTTCTTCCGGGCTGGCATCGCTGGCTTGCAGTATTTGTGAGCGATCGTTCGCGGGTGACTCACAGCAGCGGTCGAACAGGTCTTTGATGACATTCAGTCGGATATTGTTAGTCGGCATATATTCTCAGGCGCAGGTCGGGTGGTGCTGCTCTTGCAGGCGGTCGGTGAGGAAGGCGCGAACAAACTTCAGCTCCCGCTCCACGGTAGCCACACTGATTTCCATAATCTCAGCCACTTTGCTCTGGGTAAAACCGGCGAGGTAGTGCAGTTCCGCAATACTTTCCAGGCGATCACTGATTTGCGACATTTCGGTCAGCGTCTGGTCAATGGTCATTAGCCCAAGGTTCACATCAATATCCCCGAGTAGGCTGTCCATCCAGATAGTGCGCATATGCTGGCCACTGCGCTTTTGTGCGGATTTGGCCCGGGCGTGATCCACCAGCAGGTGTCGCATGGCCTTGGCCGCGCAGCGGTAGAGGTGGGTGCGGCTTTCAAATTGTGCGGGGGACTCCATTAACCGCAGGCAGGCCTCGTGCACCACATCCGTCGTCTGCAGGGTGAGGCCATCAGGCTGATTGCCGAGGATGCGCCTTGCGCATCGGCGCAGTTCCTCATAAAGCTGCCCGGTCAGTTCGGGTAATTGTTCGTGCTGGGACATAGTGGTTGATCAAAAAGCACTCCGGTTTTTTTGTTTCCGAAGCTGTTCTAGTTATTTCAGAGAAAATTTAAAAATATTTCTCTCTACATGAGGGGAATGCTGTTGCCGTTCCGTAATTATCTCCAAGGGCTCGTCGAAAGGTGACTTGGTAACGCCTCGCAGTGACAAGAGTGGATTCAGGAGCAAACAGTGAGCTAAGCGCTATGTTAAGGCAGTTTCTGGCTGCGGGGGCACTCGGAGGGGCAGTTTTTTTGTTTGTTTTTCTCAGTGCGCGCATTGAGTTGGTCGACCGTCGAACCTTTTCCGGTGGTTGGGGCGAAACTGAATTTGCGCAGCGCGCATTTACTTCCGGAGATTACCCTGCGACCAACGGAATTGCTGAGTCTTATGGCTATACAGGTGCGCTGGATGCCCTTAAGAGCAGGGCCATTGACCCTCAGGTTTTTTCCCATTTGCCATCGGATTACGGGTGTCTTCGTGACTTAGCTGCCTTAAGGTGATTACGGTTGAAAATAATTCTTATCGGTTCACGTTAAAGGCGTTAAATTTGTCACATAAAGTTTTCCCCGCCACATAGCCCTGATATGGGGTATCTCCGCGGGATGGTTACAAAAACTATATATCTAAGATTTTGAGAATACATTGATGAGTGAATTGCTGTTTTATCGCAAGCCGGTTGCCCTGAACCGTGAGAATCACCGCAGCCTGAAGTTTTCCCCGAGTGATAAATTCCGTTTTTCCCGCGAGATCAATTCTGTCCCGCTTACCGGTATCGAGTTCTTTGAAGCCAGCCGGGACCTGCCAATTTTTTTCAGTCGCAGTGAAAGTGGTCAGTACTTTCCCCTGGCCTTACTGTCCCTGCGCAATAACCAGCACGCCCAGGTTGACGAGGACGGTGTATGGCAGGGCAATTATGTACCGGCCTTTATCCGTCGCTACCCCTTCGCCATGACCGATAACCAGACTGTCTGTTTTGATGAGACGAGTGACCAGTTTTCTGAAGAAGACGGTCAGCCGCTGTTTGATGAGCAGGGGGAAAACAGCGAGACCCTGAACAACGTATTGCAGTTTCTCACCAACTTTGACAAGTCCTACAAGGCTACCCGTGAGTTCTGCGCGGCGCTGGCTGAGCAGGAATTGTTCAAGCCCTTTGATATCCAGGTAATGGCTGGCGATGGCAAGCCGGTACGTCTTGAAGGATTACACGTGGTGGATGAGGCCAAGCTGTTGCAGGTGGAGTCCGAGCAGGTACAGGCCTGGTTTAAAAGTGGTCAATTGGCCTGGGTTTATGCCCATCTCCACTCCCTTGGTGCCTTGCGGCAGCTCTCCAGGCAGCAGCTGAAGGCCAATGCCGTCGAGGAAGCGAAAGAGCGAGCCGAGGCCGGTACGCTGAATTAAAAACGCCGGCGTTTCGGCAATAAATACCCGGGGTTTAGTGTCTCCACCCCGGTCGAAAGCAGTCGTGAGCCGTAGTTTCGGCGCGACTGCTTTGCTGTTTTAGCAAGGAAATAAACATGGCCGTTCATTTGGCGGTCATTAAAAAAATTAAAACGACGAAAACACTCCCAGCCGTTTTCAAGGACCATACACATGAAGCCCTTTCGCCACCAACTGCTTGCCCGTGCCATTCGCTATGCCACTCGCACTCAGAGCGCTGAACCAAACTGGAGAAAGCGCACGCATACAGGCAAAACGGTAACTCTGGGTGCGTTGCTTTCGGGGGGGGCGGTCAATCTATTTGCGGCGACCCACAATATCGACGCTGTGGATAAGTTTACGGATGTTGAGGATCTGGGGAGCAACGTCCAGAAGGTCACCAGTAAATACAAAAACGGTAGTGTCGGAGTCAACGTTTTCAATGACTTCGTGGTGGGGGATCTGAATACCGTCAACCTGGAGCTGGACAAGGATATCGACCAGCTGGTGAACATCGTACGCAATAGCCGCCCGGAAGTGCATGGTGTACTGAACAGCTACCAGGATGGGACCCTGGGCGGCAATGTGGTATTCGCCAGCTCTTATGGTTTTCTGGTAGGCCCGTCCGGGATTATCAACGTGGGGCAGCTCTCGGTAAAAACCCCTTCCCAGAGTGAAATCGACAGCTGGCTGGATCTGAGTACGCCGGCGTTTTCCGATGATGGAATCACCGCGCTCGACGATAATTCTTATGCGGTTTCCTCCAGTGGTCTGGTTACCGTTTCTGGCAAAATCAATACTGCCAGCGGAATCGATATCCGCGGTAATCAGGTGGTGGTGGATAGCGGAGCGGTAATGACCGCGGGTAACGCTATCCAGGCCATTTATGTCGATGCGGCGAAGGTCAATGTGGGCGATGCCAGCGCACCCACCGAGCTGCAGCAGGATGGTGGCAGTATTTATATCGGTGCCGCGGGTGCCGGCGTTACCACGGACATTTCCCTGGCCGGTGATCTGCTGGCCGACGGTGGTATTACCATCAGTGCCGACACCATTGATGTGGCGAGTGCGGCAACCATCGATACCCGCGACTCGGTAACGGCCAACGACGTCGAGACAGTGGCCACCTTTATTGGTGACAGCATTAATCTTGCCGGTGAAGTGCTGGCGAGCAACGTCAATATTACCGCCGATACACAAGTTACCATTAGCGGCAATATGACGGCGTTGGGTACCGACGATGGCAGTACCGCGACCGCGGGTCTGATTGATATTGACAGTGCCTCCGCCAAAATTGACGGCGGCAGCGGCGCGGTGGTGTTGGCAGATAGCGCGAGCACCGGTGACCTGGTGATCGTAGGTAATGTCGATGCCTACGATCAGCTGGATATCACCGGTGGCAGTATAGCGATCGCAGCAGGCAACGCTGTTTCCGGCTCCGATGTCAGTCTGCACGCGAGTGATATCGCGATTAATGGCAGTCTCTCTGCGGATGCCACTGCCGACGGCAGCACCGGCACTGTGCTGCTGGATGGCGACGCCGACTACGATGATCTCGGCAATATCACCGCGGAAATCGTGCGTGTCGATACCGTGAACGATTTCTACATTACCGACAATGCCGCGAGCCTGACCGCGAGTGCCGGCGACATTGTGTGGGAAGAGACTGGTGGTGCGGTTGACCTTGGCTTTGCACTGGAGGTCAACGCCGACGACATCACCACAGAGATCGATGTCACCGCGGTTGATATCACCCTGACAGCGACCAGTGGTGTACAAGCGGATGCCTGGCTCAAGGCTGCAGGCGATGGTACTACTCTCGGTCAGGTCGGCCTGTCCGGTGCCACCCTGGCTTTTGATTTTGCCAAGATTTCTGCCGACGGCCTCTCGCTTACCACGTCCAACAATATGGTGTTTGCGAAAAATACCGCGGATACCGAGTACAAAAATGCCGGGGTCGATGACTTTAAGTTAGCGGCGGACGTGGACTTTGATGGTGACCTCAGCCTTACCGCTGCGGGCATTACCGTTACCAAAAATGCATCGGTGACTGCTGCCAACGTCACCCTCGAATCTGGCGATACCATTGTTGAAGGCACGGTAACTGCCGATGCCGGCGACAGCGATGCCGCTACTTTTGGCACCATCAGCCTGGTGAAGGATGCCGACTATGGCATTCTTTCCATGTTGAACTACAGCCTGCTGGCCATCAGTACCGACAACGACATAGTGTTGTCTAGCACAGCGGTAACCGGCTATGACTCGGACGATATTGTCTGGAATAGCAGCGGAACGGACTTCAATTTCACCGGCAAAGACATCAGCTTCAATGGCAGCAGTCTCACGGTAACCTCCGGTACCACCCTGGACGCGGACAATATTTCCCTCGACGTCGATAGTTTTTACAACAGCGGTACCTTTAACGCGTCCGAATCGATTCTGCTGACCGCAAATATCGATGACTCCCTGGACCTGACCGGCCTCAATGCCAGCGCCCTGACCCTGAACAGTGATTCATCCCTGAGCTGGGCCGAAGATATTCTCTACGGCGGCCTGCTGAAGTTTGTCGCCGACAGTGTCACTATTGAGTCCACGGCCTCGGTTACCGCTGCAGGTATCTCGGTGGAGGCTGACACCATTACTGTCGCGGGCAGTCTCACCAGCACTGCTGGTAGCGGCAGTACCGTCGGTAACATCGACCTGAAAGGTAAAAAGATTACCCTGGCCAGCACCGGTGTGCTGGATACGGTGGATGGCGACAGCAGTACCACCGACGGTGACGTGAACCTGACCGCGAGTGAAACCGATGCGGTGGGCTATGGCAAAGCCAGGGCCGAAACCAGCATCGACCTGTCCGGCACCATCGAAGCCAATAACGTTACGGCTAAAGCCTACAGTTCGTCGACCAGTTCCATCTACGAAGAAATCGGCACTACCCTCGGCCTGAAAACCGTGGCCGCGCTCGCGGGTGTGGATTTCAACTATATGGAAGCGGATTCCGACGCGACCGTCACCGTCAACAGTGGTGCCAATATCACCGCCGCCGGTAACGTCACCCTGTCTGCGGATTCACACTCGGTGGCTGAGGCCATGGCGCTAGTCATGGGCGCCGACGTGTTGACCGCAGCGCTCGCCGGTATTTACGTCAGCGGTGATGCCACCAGTACCACCACCGTCAAATCCGGTGCGACCATCAGCGCCGGTGGCGACCTGGCGGTGACCGCGCACAACGAAGCCTATGTTTCCTCCAGCGCATTCGTGCTGGAAGCAGACAAATCCAACAAGGTGGTTGCTGCCGTCGCAGTGGGTGAGGCGGATGTCGACGCCAAGGCGGTGATTGAAACCGGCGCTACCCTGGATGCCGACAACCTGCTGCTGGCCGCAGAAAACCTCAACCGCTTTTACACCTCGGCTTCGGTCTACGGACTTTCCAATACGCGCTATGGCATCGCCGTGGCGGTGGGCGACTTCGATTCCAGTGCCACCGCAGAAATGGGCGCGGATCTCGGCAGCAGCGCCGATCAGGTGGGCGACGTCACCGTCGTGGCTCTCGATCGCACTGTAGAGCAGCGGGTGCACTCCGGTGTCGCAGTGGGCGGTAGCATTCTCACGCGCACGATCGGTTCCAAACTGGTGTCCGGCATGGGGAAAGTGCAGGGCGGTGTGTCCAGCCTGCTGACCAAATATCTGCCCGGCGGCGTGGACTCCAGTGCATCCAGTGATTCCTCCGGCAAGGTGGACTGGAAGGGCGGCCTGTCTTTTTCCCTCAACCTTTCGGATAAAGAGGCCTACGCCTATCTCGGCACCAACGCCAGCGGCCAGAGCGATGCCCCGACCATCGACGCCAGCGGCAATGTGCTGGTGGCGGCGGCCACCGATCTCGGTACCGATAACGATGCGGTTCTCGGCGGCGATGGCCGCGGCGCGGTGGGTGGCGACCAGGGCGGTTACCGCACCTCGGCAGAAACCGCAGTGACCTCACCCAAGGATGGCAGTGCCGGCGCACAGCAGACCAACGCTGCGGAAAAGAGCGCAGCGCTTGCGTTTAACTTCGCGATTCACGAGGGCGATGCGGTTGCAGAAGTGGGTGACTACACCACCATCAAGGCACAGAACCTGGGTGTGGTTTCCGAGCAGAAAATGCCGATCGTTTCCACCTACGATCGCTGGGAGTCCCTGTCCGACGTCATCAGCAAATTCAATGGCACCGGCGGTCTGCAGAACAATATTCTCACCACCTTCGCCAATGCCGGCGCCGCGGCGGATAAAGAAGCCTACGGCGGTTCGGTGAATGTGCAGTGGAACGATATCAACACCAAGGCGTGGATCGGTGATGGCGTTGAGATCACCACGACCGGCACCAGCGACTGGAGTGTTTCCTACAACCTCGACTCCAGTCTCACCAGCCCCGGTATTTTCAGCGATTTCGAACCCTTCAAAGACGTTACCTATAAATACGACTTTGACAGCTCGGTGGCGGTGCGCGCCTACAATCTGATTGAAAGTGCCCATGTGGCCGGCAATATCGGCACCCTGGGTATTCTGCCGAACGGCAATGGCACCAATGACGATGGCAAGTCTATCGGCGGCAGCATTACCTTCGTGCAGCAGGCCACCCAGGCGGTCGCCGGTATCGGCGATGCCAGCATTACTGCCGCAGGCGATGTGAAGGTCACCTCGGAAACCGACGAGCGCCACTTTGTGGTGACGCCGTCTTCCGGCATGGGGACCGGCACCGGCTTCAATGGTGTGATCGCGATTCTGAACAGCGAAGCACTGACCCACGCCTCCCTTTCCAATAACGCCTATGTGAGCGCAGATGACCTGATCATTACCGCCGACCACCAGATGGGTAACTGGGCGGCAGCAGGTGCGGTGAACTGGACCGCTGGTGAAAGCGCCGTGGGTGTGGCGATCGCCGCGAATATTACCCAGGGCGATACCAAGGCGTTTATCGGCGATAACTCCAAAGAAGAAGCAAAAGTCGGCTTCAAAAATGGATCCCAGCCGGATCCGTCCGCGCCCACCAATCCCTCCCAGCCAAGCTCGCCTGCGATCATTGCGCGCAATGTGGAAGTGCGCGGTAAATCCAGCGGCTCCACCGGCAGTGTCGCGGTGGCCGGTGCGCTACTTACCGAAGACACCGGTGAACCCGGTATCGGTGAAAAATTCGAAAGCTGGTACGGAGGCAAGTTTGGTGGCTGGTCCGGAGATCTGGAAAGCAACACGGCCAGCTCCCAGAGTGAAGCCAATTCCGGCTCCAGCAGCAGTTCAGTGGACTCCGCCTCCCAGAGCGGCAGCAACGACAGTTCCAGTTCCGGTGACAATGGCACTGCCTCGGTGGACTCCGACCAGACCAGCCTTGCCGGTGCCGGCAGCGTCACCGTCACCGTGTCCAACCTCGATGCAAAAGCCATCGTCGACGGCGCCACCATCAAGGGGCACACGGGTGAGGAGCTGGACCTGGATATCCAGGCCCTGCAGAAAATCATTTCTGTCTCTGCCTCCGGTTCCGCGGCACTGAACCTGTCCAAGTCCGCGTCCACACCGAACTCCAGCGCCATGGCCGGCGCCATCGCCTACCAGATTACCTTCAACGATGCGCTGGCGTGGCTGATCGAGTCCGATGTGCGCAACGTCGATGATTTATCCATTCAGGCGCTGCATGGCGGTGAGCTCACTTCCATAGGCCTGGCCCTGGCCATCGATACGCCAAGCGCCGGTGGTAAATCCACCTCCGCCGGTGTGTCCGTTTCCGGTGCCCAGGTGCGCGATGGCACCTCTGCGCGCATGGAGGGAAGTACCGTCAGCGGCAGTGGTGACGGCGACAACGATTTCGAAGTAAGTGCTTACAATAATACCGATATCGGTGTGGGCGGCGGTACCCTGTACGGCGGCGGCAAAACCGGTTTCGGTCTTGCGATTACCTTTGCGGATATCGACGACCCCGCGAACCTGATTGGCGACTCTAACCCGGACGGTAACAATGTGTTGTCGTCCGCTTATGACGAAGACGTCTACAGCGGCAAGTCGGTGGAAGCGGTCGTTACCCACGCGGACGATGCTTTCTTTACCAACAGTGCCATTTACAACTTCGACACCATCGACATCAGTGCCCGCGGCCTGCAGCGCATTGGCATCGGCGCCGCCGGCGTTGGCTACAACAATAACGCTGAAAACTCTTTCGGCTTTATGGGCAGCTTTGCCATCGGCTCCATCAAGGGCGACACCAAGGCGCGTCTTGAGGACGTCACCATTACCGGTGCGGATACGGTAGCGGTCAATGTGGCGGGCACCAAGGTCGGCAGCCTGGACGCGATTCTGGACACCCTTGGTTCCAGTTCGGTCAACGAAGATTTCGATTTCACCGGCGCTGCGGCGTTCGATAGTTCCGAGATCCACACCAGTGACGACGGCACCGGTTCTGCCTACAGCTACGGCAGTGAAGGCGAACGCATTATTGCCGTAGCCGGCGTGTTGCAGGCGGGCGGTTCCAACCTCGGCCTGTCCTATGCGCACGCGGATGTGCAGACGGAAAAAACCGCAATCATCAGAAACGCCACCATTAACACCAGTACTAGCGCCGCCAGCAGCATTGATGTGTCTGCGCGCGATGAGGCACTGCTGTATACCGTGGCCGCGGGCCTCGGTGTCGCCACCGGCAAGTACTCGGGCGTCGGTTCGGTCGCGGTCAACAGCCTGAACAACATCGTGCGCGCGGAGCTGGGAGACTGGGACGGTTACAAAAATGGCACCGTGTACGCCGACGATGTGTCGGTGACTGCGCAGAACGATATGGACCTGGTCAACGTGGCCGGCTCCGTGGCAATTTCTTCCGGCACCGGCTTTGCCGCCGGTCTTGCGGTCGCGCTCAACCTGATCGGTGACAGCGGCCACGAAACACTCGCGCGCATTGGCAATATCGACCTGGAAGCTTCCGGCGATGTTACCGTCAAAGCATCCAGCGGCTCCGACGGCGACGCCAACCTGCTGGTGGGTAATGCCATCGGTATCGGCGCCTCCAGCGGCAGCTCCGGCTTGGCCTTTGCCGGTGCCCTCAGCGTTACCGATCTGGATCAGACGGTGCAGGCGGCGATCAAGAATGTGGGTAGCAACGCACTGGGCTCCGCCAGCAGTACCGGCGGCACCATTCGCGTGCAGTCCGCGGACTACACCGACAGTGTCTCCACCGCCTGGATGGGCGCCGGTTCTGCCAGCGGTTCTGCTGGTGGTATTGCCGCGGCGGTGAACCGTATTGACAGCGATGTAACCAGCGAAATCCTCGGCGACGATAGTTCTGACTCCAGCACCGTGCTTAACGCCAAGCACGTTTATCTGGAAGCGCTGCGTGACAACTGGCTGCTCACCATCGATGCCGGTGTGGCGGCCTCCAAGCAGGTTTCCGTTGCGCCCTCTGTCGGCACCGGTGTGGTGGACGGCAATGTCACCGCGCGCATTGCCGACAAGGCCAAAATCAATGCCTACGGCAACGTGGGCGTGGAAGCCCTGGCCAATACCGAAAACCTGGTAGGCAGTGGCGCCGTGGGCGTGGGCCTGAACGGTGGCGCCGGTGCCATCGCCATTTCCACCGCGGTGGAATACGGCAAGACCCAGGCGTATATCGAAGACGCCACCGTCAAGGCCCTGGGTCTTGCCGGCACCTTCAATATTCTCGACGGTGAACTCTCCGGCATGACGGCGTTGCCGGACCTTTCCGCCACGGATGAGGACAGTGATGGCAATTCCAGCGCGGTGGGTAACGGCGATGTGTCCATGGACGACCTCACCACGGCGTTTGGTTCGCAGAACCTGAAAGAGGGGACGCAAGCCATCACCGGTATTGGTGTCAATGCCACCAGTTTTGTAAAGCAGCAGGCGATTACCGTGGGCGGCTCCGGTGGCAAGAACGTGGCGATCACCGCCAACGTGGCCACCAATGTGTTCGAGTCGAGCACCGACGCCTACATCAAGAATGCCACCATCAACAGCGGCGTTTCCAATCAGGACGGTGCCGATGTCACTGTGCGCGGCTCCAGCCACGATTACGGTCTGGGCGTTTCCGCCGGCATTGCGGTGTCGCTCGGCGGTTCCGGTGTGGGCGGTTTCACTACCAACCACATGGGCAAGTCCGCCAGTGCGGAGATCGACAATTCCACCGTCAATGCTGACGAACTGACCCTGGAGGCCAACTCCACCCAGCTGGCGCAGGCGGTTTCCGCCGGTGTCGCCGCGGGCGTCGGTGGCGAGGGCGGTATTGGTGGTACCGCGTCGGTCACCATCAACCTGATGAAGGGCGGCACCAAGGCATGGCTGCACGACAGCACCGTCACCGCCGGTGATGTGGTGGTGAATGCAGAGCGTCGCCAGGATGTGAACTCTGCGGCCGGCTCGGCGGGTATCGGCACCAACGTGGGTGTGGGTATTGGTCTCGCGGTGAATATTCTCGGCGGCAACAGCACCGCGTTGATCGGCAACGACCTGGACGATAACGCCGATGCCGACAGTACCCTGATCAAGGCCGACAATGTGACAGTGGATGCGGACCGCCTGGAGAGCGTCAACAGCTACTCCCTCGGCGCCGGTGTCAGCACCGGTGTCGGCGTGGCGGCGATGATCAACGTCACCGAGTTCAAAGGCGAGACCCGTGCGGCGGTACACGGGCTGCTGCACGATAACGGTACCGCGGCCGACAGCACCGACGACTACTTCACTACCCAGATCATAGGGCAGGACGGCAGCAACGATGCCACCAGCGTCGTGGTCAATGCGCAGGAAATTCTCGACGTCGACCAGGAAACCCTGGGCATCGGTGTCGGCAACAGCGTCGGTGTCGGCGCCGTGGCCAACGTGGTACTGGGCCGCAGCCAGGTGTACTCGGAAGTGGTTGGTTCGGAAATCGACACTGCGCTGCTGGATATGGATGCCACTGCCCAGCGCGAAGCCTGGATGATCTCCATTGCCGGCGGCGCCTCCACCAATGTGGGTGCGGCGGTGAGTATTGGTGTGGCGCTGTTTGGCCAGGGCGATACCACCACCGACGACGGCACCAATGCCGAAGACGAATTCGATCCCTCGCGCCAGTCTGCGAACAGCGTGATGGCGGAAGACACCGCGGCCTACAACCCGCATCTCTCCAGCGCGGATATCGCCGCGATAGAGGAAGAGAGCGGTACCACCATCGAGAGCACTTCTGCACCCAGCACCGCCACCAGCACCGAATCCGGTAATTCGCTGAAGCTGAGCGGTGAGAGCGTGGTGGCCGCGCGCATCTCCGGCGGCGCTATCGATGCGGACACCCTGGATGTGGACGCACAGACCCTGCTGCACACCTATCAGGGCCTGGGCGCGGCCTCCCTTGGCAGTATCGCCATCGGCGGTGCCGTGGGTGTCACCCGCCTGTACGACATGACCATCGCCACTGTGGACACCGATCTCTCCGCGAACAACGTCACCGTGGATGCGCAGGTGATGGACGTGTCCGATGACGATGCTGCAGGCGAAATGAAATCCTTCGTCATCAGCGGCGGCGGCACCGGCGTTGCGATCAGCTACAACGACTTGCGCAGTGAATTGCGCACCGTGGCGGGCGTGACGTCGGCGGCCGGTGATGACACCGGCGATCTCTCAGTATCGGCACGCGACACCACCGAACTCAGAGTGGGCGACCTGGATGCCGGTAAGCCCGGCGACCCCACCGATGGCTCGCTCAGTGTCAGTGTCGGTGCTGCGGCGATCGGTGTGTCGATCGGTTTTGCAGAGAAGAACAGTGACGTGGATGCCTGGCTGGGTGCAACCGGCCACAGCATCGACGGTTACAACAATATCGACCTCGATGCCTACAGTGGAGGTCTGGTAAAAACCAGTGCCTTCGCCTTGGCGGGTGGCCTGCTCGCCGGCGTGCAGGGCGTGATTACCGATGCGCGTGACGAGTCCAACGTCAATGCCACGGTATACGGCACCATTTCTGCGGGCAGCGGCGCGGTCAATATTGATGCCCAGGCAGTACCGGAAGTCTTTTCACGAGCCTACGGCGTGACCGTGGCCGTGGGTGGCTCCATGGGTGGCTCTTTCTCCTACGCCATCGCCGATGCCACCGCTGTGGCAGAAGCCGCCGACGGTACCTACTTCACCGGTGAAGGCACCGTGACCATGCGCGCGGAAACCGGCGATGGTTCGGACGATGACTACGTGAGCGCCGACGCCAATGCGTTTGCGGCATCCGGCGGCCTGTTGGCCGGTGTCGCGGGTTCCGAAGCGCTGGCGGAGAACCGCTCGCAGGCCGTGGCCAAAGTCGGCGACGGCGTGCGTATTCCGGATAATGATTTCGGTGTCTACGCGCGCAATACCGCGGTGCAGTACGCGGATGCCGATGGCTATTTCGTGGGCCTCTACGCCGGTGGTTTCAATTTCTCCACCGCCGAGTCGAGCACCTCGGCGCGGGTGGAATACGGCTCCAACCCGATCTCCAACGCCACCCTGCGCCTCGGCGATTTTATTCTCGACGCCTACAACTACGACGAGAACCAGAGTTTCACCACCGCGGGCGGTGGCGGTTACTACGCCGGCTCCGCGGCGGTCTCGAACGCCAACAGCTACAACAATTCCAGCGATAACAAGGCTGCCAGTGTTGAAATCGCCGACTGGGCTTCCGGCTATACTGCCGTGCCGCTCATGGGGGGCGAGGTGCGCCTGTCCGCCGCGCACGAGAGCCAGTTTTTTGCCGGCACCGACTCCACCACCGTCTCGGTGGTCGGAGGCTCCGGCGCGGTGTCCAACTCGGATATCGACAACGATGCCGAGGTGATCCTGGGCCAGAACGTCAGCTTCGAAGCGCTGCAAATCGATATCGAGGCTGAAAACACCGCGATGCAAATCCAGAGCCCGGCAGAATCCGGCTTCTCGACCAGCATCAATGCCGGCGCCGGCGGTGCCGCCAACGGTTCCGCGGCCATTTCCAATCAGGATCTCACCGGTATCGACGCCACCGTCTCCATCGGCCAGAACGCCGTGCTGGCCATCAGTGACCTGGCATGGCTCGACAGCGAGTACGATCACGGCATCTTTATCGACGCCCACTCGCGCTTCAACGTGTACGACGCCTCGGTATTGAAAGTGGGCGGCGCCCTGCAGGGCGCGGGCTCCGAGTCGGATATTGACGCGACCACCAGCAACACCGTGAACATCGGCGACAACGCGCTGATCTATAACCCGGTAGGGGAGATCGGTATCGGTACCTACACTACGGGTTCCGCGACCGCCCAGGCCGAGACCACGGTATGGGCCATCGCCGGCGTGGCCGGTGGCGTGTCCGATGTGGATATCACCGTCACCAACAAAGTGGATATCGGGCAGGACGTTGTCATTAACGGCTACGGCGATATCGGTATTTACGCCGGGCGCGGCTCCAACTATCTGGCGGAAAACCAGCTGTCCGCCGACGCGCGCACCAATGTGTACAACTGGACCGCGGTACCCATTCCCGCGGGCAATTCGGCCAACGCGGATATCAATCTCACCAACAAGGTGATCCTGGGCGACGATATCGATGTCGGCAGCGATGGCCATGTAAACGTCGAGGCCAACGAGGGCTCGCTGTACGCCAATGCCGACGGCGTCGAGCGCAACCCTTATCTCGAGCTCTTCTCTACCGAAACCACTTTCGGCTCCAGCGATACCAACGCCAATTCCACCCTGGTATTCGAGGGTTCCGGCAATATCGTCGCCGGCCAGAACGCCTATCAGTGGGTGGATATCGACGACAGCGGCAATATCACTTCCCAGCTTGCCGGCTACGGCATGGCGGAGCAGCTGTCGGACAAATACTCCTCCCGCGCCAGCCTGCAGGCCTATATCGACGAGCTGCAGACGCTGGTGGACGAATACGAAAACTGGACCGCTGATACCACCACTACAACCGGTACCGCCACCGATGGCAGCGACGACAGTGGCACTGGCGGCAGCGGCAGTGTCGGTGGCACCAGTACCAGCGGTGACAGCGGTGAAAATCCCTACCTGGATGAAATCAATGCGCTGAAGACCGAGATCGCCAACCTGAACGTGATCCTGAGCGATCTGTCCGAGCAGGAAAACAATGTGATCTCGGTGACCGGTATCGCGGCGTCTGCGGGCAACGTGAGCCTGGTGGCGGATTCCATCGACCTGCAGGGTGGTTTTGGCAATAACCCCATGGTCACCGCCCGCGGCGATGCCTACATCGATATCAACAACCGCGACGATCAGCACCTGCTGGTGGGCAACCTGTATATCGCCAACCAGACCGGCGGCAATGTGTATGTAACCGGCGGTGCCAGCCTCGACAGCAGCTATATCACCGAGGAAAACAGCACCACCACCGGCGTCAGCTCCGGTATCCATATCACCCACAATCCGTCGGGCACGAATTACCTGAATTCCGATGTGATCGTCGACGGCAACATCACCAACCTGCTGTCCACGGTAGATATCACCCTGGAAGAGGGCGACCTGTTACAGCAGTCGGCGGTTTCTGCCAATACCATCAATATCACTGTGGAGAGAGGCTCGCTGGTGGTAAACGCCGGCAATGCGGATGTTTCCTATGGGCGCTCTCCAGCTTCGCTGGTGAACTTCACCGACAAGTGGAAGCCCGTCAATGCATATGACTTCGTGCATTACTGGATCAGCGATCGCTACGAAGCGGATATCGATGCCGTGGGCATCAACGAGTTCAATAACTGGTTCTATGCGTGCGCCACCGCTAACGAATGTCATATTGGCGGCACTGCTTACAACAACGAACACAGCTACTTCGACAATCCTTCGGACGACAACGCCGACTACGACTGGATACACGTGTTCTTCAACTGGGGCTTCAGTGACTCCCAGGAATACGGCGGCGGTGACGCGGTGGATTTGAAATTCAAGACCGACAGCTCCAGCCGCGGCGGACGCCACTGGAAATTCCAGCCGGTGTACGACAAAACGGGCAATCTGATTCAGAGCGCCAGTTACTCATCGGTGAAAAGCGACCTTGGTGCGCCCGGTGCCACCATTGTTGGCGAGAAGGTGGTGATCAATGCCAGGCGGGTGGACATCAATGGCACCATTGAAGTGGGCACCGAAAATAATTGGTCGGTCACGGTGGGTAGTGGTTTCGATGCGGCCATCGCCCAGTACATTGCCGCCGCGGGACTTGCTGACGGTGACCAGATTGCGCTTACGCCCGGCGGTACCCTGCAGGTAAAAAACCCCAACTACGTGAACATGTTCGTCACGCCGTTCGAAGATCGCTATATCTACATCGATCCGCAGGTCAGCAAGATCAGCGGTGCCGAGGGCATCACCCTGACCTACGACGTGGCCAGCAAGCAGTTGCTGGTGGACGATGTGCCGGTATCCGGTGGCGGCTACCTGTCGATCAACGCGATGGTTTCTTCCACCAGTGAAGACGGCAAGATCCTGGTGCGCGACGGCCTCGGCCAGATCGATATCGATAACTACTCGAATACCCAACTGGTGATCAACAGCCTGGATGCGGGCGACGATGCCGTGGGTATCGTGCGCATTACCGATCACAACTTCACCAAAAACATGGGTGATGGCGGTAGTACCCGCGACTACTTCAGCCACTGGTACGTGCACAGCCCCGGCGGCCAGATTCAGGAGTACGAAACCACTTCCTATGCCGCCAGCTGGGAAGATGGCACCTACCTGGGCGCCAGCGGTGGTACCGGTACGACTTCCAGCACCACCTATAACCCACTCGCCGGCCAGTTGTACTACATGCGCGAAGACGCTTCCGTCAGCCGCTCTTACGTTGACTTCCCGGATGGCTACCTGGCCAAGTACCCCGACACCGTGGGCACCTGGCAGGGCACCGGCGCCGGCGGCGCGCTGGAGTGGAATCTGGGTGCCAGCTACTACACCAGCTGCAGCGCCTTCCGGGGCGCCTGTACCAATGGCTCTGCCACAGGCTTTATCCAGCAGGAGCTTTCTGCCACCAGTATCAGCCGCTACCGGTGGGGCATCGGTTACAGCTACTCGGATTACTACGGTTCCAATTGGACCAATACCGACCCGGGCACCTATATCCCCTACGAGCTGGGCATGTCCGCGCACACCTTTGTGAAGGCGGATAACACCATCGGTATTTCGTTTACCGGTGTCGGCACCGGCAGTATCGATATCGATTCCAGCGCCGGCGTGATCATCAACGGCAACATCTACAACCCGCTGGGCACCACCGACATCAACACCAGTGCCAGCCTGACCACCGGCACCGGCGCCTCGTTCAATGCCGATATCCTGCGCCTGTATGCCGGGCAGGGTGACCTGGGCACGCTGGAAGATCCGCTTAACATCACCACCGGAACCGTATCGCTGGATGCCAACGGCGGCTCTCTGTATTTTGATATCACCGGTAAATCCGGCGCGGTGAATCTGGAGCGCTTTGCTGCGCAGTACGACATCGTCGGCTCAGTGGACAAGGGATTGAGCGGCGTCGGCAGCGGCGTTCATATTCAGGGCGATACCCTGAACCTGGTGAGCTATTCCGGCAGCATTGGCAGTGTCGGCACCATCGGCGACAGCGCGACTTACGACTACATCAATTTGGACGTCAACGAAGTCACCCTGGAAGCCGCGGACGATATTGCGATTTATCAGGCCGTGGGCGACCTCGCCGTGAACACCATTTCTGCCAGTGAGGATGTGGTCATCGGCCTCGGTAACGGCAGCCTGTTGAACGGTATCGGCCAGAACGAGAAATCCGATGAGGAACTGGCCTACCTGCAAACCGTATGGGATCGCCTTGGCATTCAGGACGGCAGCGCGGGTGAAGTGGCCGTTACCGGCTACGAGAACCAGTTCACTGGTAACTACCACACCTACTGGTTGATCAAGCAGCGCCTGGATGACGATAGTGAAGCGGGTTTCACCATCAATGCGGCGTTTATGGACAGCTTCAAATCCCGCTACGGTGTTTCCACCGATGCGGAAGCGACCGCGGCGGCGAAGGCGGAATTCTTCGGTCTGGAAGACTGGTTTGCCGATCAGGTCGCGGCACCGGATACCTATGCCGATGCCGCCGATGCCATCGGTCTGGAGCAGAAAGGCACGCTTGAGGGCTACGACTACGGCGACCTGTTCACCAGCAACTACGACAGCAGTTACGCGCTGGAGATCGACGACACTTCCAGCTGGTATACCGGTCTCACCGAGGGCTCCCAGTGGAGCCAGAGCCAGTTGGATATCAGCATCAACGCGGCAGCGCTGAATGCGGATGCCCAGGCTACGTTGTCGAGCCGTGAAGCCAATATCGTTGCGCCGAACCTGCATATCGCCGTCAACGGCGGTAGTGTGGGCCAGGATCTCGCGGACCTGGTGTTCTCCATCGATCGCAACAATCCGGTGATTACCGACGCGCAGAAAATCGCGCTGTTGGAAGCGGGCCCCGGCGATATCGAAACAACCGAAAACGGCGATCTGGTGACCTTCAGCGTGTCGCAGGTGGACCCGATCAAGATCGACACCACCGGCGAGCTGAATGTCAGCGCGAGTGACGAAATTTATATCGAATCTGCCAGTGGCCTCACTATCGGCAATATCACTTCAAGTACCAGTGATGTGCGCCTGGCAGTGAACGGTTCCATCAGTGCAGCATCATCGGGCTTCAATATTTCCGCGCGGGATTTGTATATCGCCAATACCCAGGGGGATATCGGCGCGGGCAGCAGTAACCTCAAACTGCAGCTCTCTGGCGTGCTGCGCCAGGCGGGCGCTGCAGGCAGTCTCTATGTAACCCAGACCGGCGCCGACCTGGTGGTGGACGCCATCAGTGCCGGTGATCGTATCTGGATGGTCAGCAGTGACAATATTGTCGGCCTCGATAGCGAAAGCGTGATCTCCGCCAGCCGTCTCGGCCTTTACACAGACCACAATCTGGGTTCTTCCTCACAGGCGCTGAACCTGCGCATGTCCGGTGGCGGCCAGTTGGCCTTCGGTGCCGGCGATGCCTGGCTGAATATCGCCGACACGTCGGAAGCGGCAATTGCCGGAGGGACCACCGGCGTCATGAGCATCGATGCCAGCGGCGATCTGGTGCTGTTTGGCGACTTGCGCGCAGACGCACTCGACCTGTATGCCGCGGGCGATATTTTCACTTCGGCTACCGGCGTCGTTGAGGTCAACGGCCTGGCGAAATTCGAAGCGGACAACATCACTCTCGATACCCACGACATCACCATCGGCAGCGGCGACTTCGACGCGACGGCCGGTAGCATGACTCTGGGTAACGTCACCACCAGTGGTGACCTGGACCTGGTGGCGAGTGGCCATCTGCAATTCAATGGCGACGTGGACGTGGCCTATACCAGCGCGTCGAGTGGTGGTAGCGCCCGCCTGCTGGCGGATGCCCAGAGCATGGCGATGGCTGCGGCAACCGAGCTGCGTTCCGAAGGCGACATGACCCTGACGGCAATCGACAGCATGGATCTGCAGACGCTGATTGCCGGTGGCGATATCAATCTGACTGCACTGAACCTGATCGATAACGTCAGTGGCAGCATCAATGCGGCGCAGTTGAACGCAGCCAATGTATTTGCCGATGCGCAGGCGATGCTGACACTCGGCAGCGTCAATGCGGGGAATATCGACCTGGAAGGTAACGCCATCCTCGTTACCGGTAATCTGTTCGGCAGTACTGCGGTCACGCTCGATGCGAACGATGGACTGGAAGTGCAGGGCGATATTGGCAGCGCAGCCGCGCGCGCGGTTTCCATTGCATTGAATGGCGGCAGCGGCAATGTGGCACTGGGGGGCAGCGCCTATAGCAGCGGTGCCTTCCTGATTAGCAATGGCAATCTGTTTACCCTAGCGGATGCAAGTACGGTCGACGCGGGCTCGATCAATGTGACCGCCACTGGCCTGTTGGCGGATGTAAATAGCCAGCTTATTTCTGCGAATGGTGCTGCTTTTGATCTTGGTATGAGCGGTGCAGAATTCGGTGCACTGAATATTATCGGTACATTGCAGGTCGACAGTGATGGCGATGTGACATTCCTCGCCGACACCTCTGTAGGTAGCGACCTTGCGCTGAATGCCGCCGGTGACGTGACGGTAGTAGACGCCGTGCTGTTGGACGTTGCGGGAAGCCTGCGCGGAATTGGCGGCACCCTGGCACAAGCCAACAGCTGGAATATGGGGGTGGGCAGTCACCTGATGGTGGACGGCGACGTCGGAGTGGAAACGCTGGCGGGCCAGGAGTTTGCAGAGCTTACGGTCGGCGGTGACATGACGGTAATTGCCGGTGACGACATTGCCTTCAATGACAGTGCGGATATCGGTGGCTTCCTGGATATTTCCGGCGCTGCCGATCTGGCATTCAACGGGAATGTCGGTGTTGGTTCCGCTGCGGCCAATTATCTGTTGATCGATGTTGACGGTGTGGTTTCACAAGCCGCTGGCCAGCAGCTCACCAGCTCCGATGCGATGACGGTTGTGGCTTCCGCCTGGAACGCCGATGCAACCAGCCTGCTGCAGAGCGGTAGCTCGGCAGAATTTACCCTGTCCGATGACAGCAGCTTTGGATTGCTGACCACCGCTGCCGCTCTCACCATTGATGCCGGCGGCGATCTCGATTTCCAGAACACCACCACCGTGGGCTCCGCGGTGAGCGGCGCCGACATGTTGCTGGAAGCCGATGGCGCGGTGATGGTCGCAGACGATGTGCTGTTTGATATTTTCGGCGCGCTGCGCGGTATTGCGGGCACAACGGCAACCGTGGGCAGCTTCAATGCGGGTAGCAGTAGCCTGGTACGTACACGCGGCAAGCTGCAATTGCAATCTGCCGACAGTATCCGCTTCGCCCAGCTGGTTGCCGGTGACGATGTCACTCTGAGCAGTCTCGGTAATATGACATTCAGCGAGACCGGCGATATTGCCGGGGGCCTACTGATTACTGATGCTGCAGATGTGTCTTTCGTCGGGGATGTGGCGGTTGGCAACGCGACCTCTGTCGGCGGCGTCGACCTGACCGCCCGCGGCGCGGTCAGCCAGTCCGCGGGCCAGTCTCTCGTAAGTTACGGCAATGTGATCGGCATTGCGGACAGCTGGAGCATGGGAGCCGGTGCTGGACTGCAGTCCCTCGCGGGTTCGGTACAGCTCACCACTAGCGGCAACATGACGCTGGACAATATTGATAGTGCGAGCGGGATTGCCCTCAACGCCGGTGGCGATCTGGCGTTTAACAATGCATTGACCACCAACGCTAACCTGTTTGTGGATGCCGCCAGTCTGGTTATGGATGCGGCAGCCAGCCTGCAGGTAGCCGGTGACTTCGAGGCGGCCACCGCGGGCGATCAGCAATTCGCACTACTGGATGTTGAGGGTGCCTCGCTGCTGGCGGCCGGTGGCGATATCTATTTCAACGATACGGCGGATTTCGGTGGTGCTCTGACAATCAGCGACGGCGGTAACCTGTCGCTGATCGGTGATGTTGCTGTGGGAACCCTGAGTTCGGCCGACGCCGACCTGAGTTTGCGCGGTGACATTTCTCAAGCCGCGGCGCAAGTCTTTGTCATCAGCGGCGTGCTGGATGCCTCCGCGAACAGCTGGGGCATGAATGACGGCGCACTGCTGCAAACCGGTGGTGCTTTGGCTATCACCACGGCAGCTGGTATGGACCTGGCGCAGTTGGATAGCGGTGCTACCGTCATTCTCAACAGCGGTGCCGGTATTGCTCTCCGCGAATCCCTGGTCGCAGCCGATAGCATTACCCTGCGGGCAGTCGACGCCATCGCCATGAGTGACGCGGCGCTGCTGCAGGGCGGTGCGAACTTGGTTCTTAACGGCAACAGCTTCACCATGGGCAGCGGTGCTCAGCTGAATCTGGTCGGCGACTTCACCGCCGAAACTGCCGCCGAGCAACAGCTTGCGCTGCTGACTGTTGGTGGTAACACCCAGCTCACCGCCGGTGGCGATATCGCGTTCAATGAAACCGCAGATTTGACCGGTGCCCTCACCATCGTTGATGGCAACAATCTGGCACTGGTCGGTGACGTCAATGCGGCAAGCGCAGATCTCACCCTGCGTGGCGATGTCACCCAGTCCGCGGCACAAACCTTCGCTCTCGCGGGCGACTTGCTGGCTTCCGCCAATAGCTGGAGCATGGGTGACGGTGCACTGCTGCAAACCGGTGGCACTCTGGCGATCACCACGGCAGCCGGTATGGATCTGGCGCAGTTGGATAGCGGAGCTACCGTTGCGCTCGACAGCGGTGCCGGTATTGCTCTGCGCGAATCCCTGATCGCAGTAGATAGCATTACCCTGCGGGCAGTCGACGCCATCTCCATGAATGACGCGGCGTTGCTGCAGGGCGGTGCGAACCTGGTACTTAACGGTAACAGCTTCACTATGGGCAGCAGCGCTCAGCTGAATCTGGTCGGCAACTTCACTGCCGATACTGATGCAGGACAAGACTTTGCACTGCTGACCGTTGGCGGCAATACCCAGCTCACCGCCGGTGGCGATATCGCGTTCAATGAAACCGCAGAACTGACCGGTGCCCTGACCATCGTTGATGGCAATAACCTGGTGCTGATCGGTGACGTCAATGCGGCAAGCGCTTATCTCATTCTGCGTGGCGATGTCAGCCAGTCTGCGGCACAAACTTTTGCGCTCGATGGCGACCTGCTGGCTTCCGCGAACAGCTGGAGCATGGGTGAAGGTGCTCTGCTGCAAACCGGTGGTGCTCTGGCGATCACCACCGAAGCCGGTATGGATCTGGCGCAGCTGAATAGCGGCGCCACCGTTGCGTTCAACAGCGTTGCCGGTATTGCTCTGCGCGAATCCCTGATCGCAGCCGATAGCGTTACCCTACAGGCAGTCGACGCCATCGCCGTGAATGAGGCAGCGTTACTGCAGGGCGGTGCGAACCTGGTTCTTAACGGCAACAGCTTCACTATGGGCAGCAGCGCTCAGCTGAATCTGGTCGGCGACCTCACTGCCGATACTGATGCTGAACAAGACTTTGCACTGCTGACTGTTGGTGGTAACACCCAGCTGACTGCCGGTGGCGATATCGCGTTCAATGAAACCGCAGAACTGACCGGTGCCCTGACCATCGTTGATGGCAATAACCTGATGCTGGTCGGTGACGTTAATGCGGCAAGCGCTGATCTCACCTTGCGCGGCGATGTCACCCAGTCTGCGGCACAAACTTTTGCACTCGATGGCGATCTGCTGGCCTCCGCGAACAGCTGGAGCATGGGTGACGGTGCACTGCTGCAAACCGGTGGCACTCTGGCGATCACCACGGCAGCCGGTATGGATCTGGCGCAGTTGGATAGCGGTGCTACCGTTGCGCTCAACAGCGGTGCCGGTATTGCTCTGCGCGAATCCCTGGTCGCAGCCGATAGCATTACTCTGCAGGCAGTCGACGCCATCGCCATGAGCGACGCGGCGCTGCTGCAGGGCGGTGCGAACCTGGTTCTTAACGGCAACAGCTTCACCATGGGCAGCGGTGCTCAGCTGAACCTGGTCGGCGACTTCACTGCCGATACTGACGCTGAACAAGACTTTGCACTGCTGACTGTTGGTGGTAACACCCAGCTCACAGCCGGCGGCGATATCGCGTTTAACGAAACCGCAGAGCTGACCGGTGCCCTGACCATCGTTGATGGCAATAACCTGGTGCTGGTCGGTGACGTGAGCTCTGCAAGCACTGATCTCACCCTGCGTGGCGATGTCACCCAGTCTGCGGCACAAACCTTTGCGCTCGATGGCGATCTGCTGGCCTCCGCGAACAGCTGGAGCATGGGTGACGGTGCACTGCTGCAAACCGGTGGCACTCTGGCGATCACCACGGCAGCCGGTATGGATCTGGCGCAGTTGGATAGCGGTGCTACCGTTGCGCTCAACAGCGTTGCCGGTATTGCTCTGCGCGAATCCCTGATCGCAGCCGATAGCGTTACCCTACAGGCAGTCGACGCCATCGCCGTGAATGAGGCAGCGTTACTGCAGGGCGGTGCGAACCTGGTTCTTAACGGCAACAGCTTCACTATGGGCAGCAGCGCTCAGCTGAATCTGGTCGGCGACCTCACTGCCGATACTGATGCTGAACAAGACTTTGCACTGCTGACTGTTGGTGGTAACACCCAGCTGACTGCCGGTGGCGATATCGCGTTCAATGAAACCGCAGAACTGACCGGTGCCCTGACCATCGTTGATGGCAATAACCTGATGCTGGTCGGTGACGTTAATGCGGCAAGCGCTGATCTCACCCTGCGCGGCGATGTCACCCAGTCTGCGGCACAAACTTTTGCGCTCGATGACGACCTGCTGGCTTCCGCTAACAGCTGGAACATGAGTGACGGTGCTCTGCAGCAAATCGGTGGTGCTCTGGCTATCACCACGGCAGCCGGTATGGATCTGGCGCAGCTGAATATCGGTGCCACCGTCGCGCTCGACAGCGGTGCTGGAATTGCTCTGCGCGAATCCCTGATCGCCGCAGACAGCGTTACCCTGCAGGCAGTAGACGCCATCGCCATGAATGACGCAGCTCTGCTGCAGGGCGGTGTGAATCTGATCCTCAACGGCAACAGCTTCACCATGGGCAGCGGCGCTCAGCTGAATCTGGTCGGCGACTTCACTGTCGATACTGATGCTGAACAAGACTTTGCACTGCTGACTGTTGGTGGTAACACCCAGCTCACCGCCGGTGGCGATATCGCATTCAATGAAACTGCAGATTTGATCGGTGCCCTGACCGTCGTCGATGGCAACAATCTGGCGCTGGTCGGTGACGTCAACGCGGCAAGCGCAGATCTGACTTTGCGCGGAGATGTATCGCAGACAGCGGCACAAACCTTCGCGCTTGATGGCGATCTGCTGGCTTCCGCTAACAGCTGGAGTATGGGTGACGGCGCGTTGCTGCAAACTGGTGGTGCTGTGGCAATTACCACTGTTTCGGGAATGGACCTGGCGCAGCTTTCTAGTAGCGGCACCGTGGCGCTCGACAGCGGCGCTGGTATTAACCTGCGCGAGTTTTTGACTGCGACGAATGCTCTTTCCCTGAATGCTGTCGATACCATCACCATGAGTGACGCAGCCTTGTTGCTGGGCGGTTCTGACCTGTCGCTGGACGGCTACAGCTTCATCATGGGCAGTGGTGCCCAGTTGGATATCACCGGCGATCTCACCGCTGCGACAGGTGCAACACAAGAATTCGCACTGCTGACCATCGGTGGCAACAGCGAGCTGACTGCCGGTGGCGATATCACCTTTAGCGAAACTGCAGACTTCAGCGGATCGCTAACCATCGTCGATGGCGACAACTTGACGCTGGCTGATGATGTCACCGTTGCAAGTGCTGATTTCACTCTGCGTGGTGATGTGGCGCAGTCGGCCTTGACCCAGTTTGTCAGCGCTGGGGATGTTGTTGTGGCGGCGGCCAGCTGGTATGCGGGCGACAACAGTCTGTTGCAGAGCGGTGGTCGTTTCGCACTGGAAAGTGACGGTGATATTTCCCTGTATATCCTGGCAGCGAGCGATGCACTTTCATTGCTGAGTGCCAGCGGCGCTATTGCCTTGCGGGATAACGTGACCGCAGCGGGAGATCTTCAGCTGAATGCAGATGGCGCTGTGTCACTTGCGGCTGCACGCACTATGCATACAAACGGTGATTTCATTCTGGACGGGCAGCGCTTTGATATGGGCGACGAGGCTCTGCTGGAAGTGTTGGGCGATACCATCATTCGCACTCGCGATGGACAGGTACTGCACACGCTGGATCTCGCCGGCAGTGCCGATATTGTCAGCGGCGGCAGCTGGACCCTGAACAGCGACCTGTCGCTGGACGGTGATCTGTCACTGGTTGCTGGCGGCGATGTGGCGCTGTTCAGCGATGTGGCCATTGGTGGTAATAGTGCAATCAGCGCAGATGGCACTCTGCTGGTGCAGGAAGGTCGCCAATTGAATAATGCCGGCAGCCTTGTTGCGCAGTTAGCCAGTTGGCAAATGGGGGCTGGCAGCCTGTTACAGGTTGGCGGTACCACTGAAATCGACAGTGCTGGCGATATTGTGCTTGCCCAGTTTATCGGCAGTGGTGACGCGAGCCTGGTTAGCGGCGCTGGCGTACAGCTCAATGAGCGGGCAGAGGTCTTTGCCAGCCTGGAAGTGGATGCCGCAGCGGCTCTGGTTCAGGCTGAAGGGCAGCGCCTCGTGGTGCACGGGGATTTTGCCGCGCGGGCAGACAGTTGGCAGATGGCCAGTGACGCTCGCCTGCAAGTGGTCGGCAGTGGCCGTGTAGCACTGGATGGCGACGCGGAGCTGCAGCAGCTCAACCTGGGCGGCGATCTGTTGTTGCAAAGTGGTGGCGATGTTGCACTGCAACGCAACATTTACACCGGTGGTGCTTTGACTCTGAGCGCGGCTGGCGATATCAGTCAGGCCGCGTCCACGCTCGTCAAAGTCGGTGGTGCGGTCGATATCGACACCAATCGCTGGACCATGGGTGCAGACAGCCGAATGGAGGCACAGGGCGCGCTTCGGGTTCACAGCCGTGAAGACATGTTGCTGTCCTCACTCAGCAGCAGCTGGAGTGGCGACTACGCCTTCGACCTGAGCACTGAAGGCAGCATACTCGGGCGTAGTGACTCCGACCTGCACTTGCAGGGCGTTGTCGGTGGCCGCAGCTACTTCACCGCTGCTACCGGTATTGGTGCCCCTCTGGTGATGGATCTGCCCTGGCTGTCCGCCGTCAGTGATGAAGGTGACATCAACCTGATCCTGCTGAATGACGCCCACGCAGAACTGCTGTCTGCGCAAAATGGGGACGTGCGGATTCGCGCGTTTGGCGACGTGGATATCGAGGAATTGATTGGCACGCCGCATCTGTGGATAGATGGCTTCCTGCTGGCTAACCAGCTGACGGTCCCGCAGGGCACCTTTATTGGTGGCGAAGGCGTTCAGCTGAATCAGGTAAACCTGACCACGTCCGGCCCGCTGGAAGTCCGCGGCCCCAGTATTGATATCAACGTGGATAGCCAGGGCAGTGCGGAAACCTTCCTGACGTTAACCGGTATCGATGGTGCAGCGGCGCAGTGGGTCGGGGTGAATGTGGATAACACCAGTCGCCTCACTATTGATCGCCTGTTCACCGACTACGGCGCCATAGCCACCAGTGGTGACCTCCGCCTGGAAAGTGCGGAAGTCTACTCTGCGCTGGATATGATCAGTGGTGCGCTGACGTTGTCCCTGAACAATGTCGACCTTTCGCCCCAGGGCGTCAGCGGTCAGCTGGTGACCCCCTACGGGGAGTTCTGGTTGGATACGCGGGACAATCTGTTGCTCACCAATGCCCAGGTTACCCGTTACCGCGACCCGGTAGTGCTGACTTATCAGGGCAAGGAAGGCGAATATGTTGAGGGCGAGCCCGGCTTCTCTCGTCTGTCTATTGAATACCAGTTGGAAAACTCGATTCAGGGGGAGCGCGCGGAAGGGCGTGACCTGCAGCGTCTCTGGTTCAGTCATCCGCTGGACTTCCTCAACGCTGAGGAATACTTCTGGCAGCCGGTGGACTGGTTGGATCCAGACGAATACAGCGAGCTGGACCCGGAAGTTGAGGAGCCCGGTTACGCCGAGGTTGCCATGGATGGCGCGCTGGCCATGCGCGACTGATCGCCGCTTAATCATTAGAAATAATCAGTGCCGGCCGTTGGTAGCCGGCCGGGGAGATGTAAAACAACGTGGCAAGGTTTGATTCTAAAGTGCTCACGGTCCTGCTTGCGGGCATATTCGGTCCGCCGGGTGTGTGGGCGCAGACAGAGAGCGGCGTGCCGGCGCTTGTTCCGGGGGCGGACGCTGGTGCCCAGGCAACAGAAATTCGCCGTCGCGAACAGCTGCTGTTGGAGCGGCCGACACCGCCGATGCCGGCAACGTTAGAAGAGATCGAAGTGTTGGGTGACTCGCGCGATCTTGAAGGCCCGGTATTCGAACTGCGCAGTGTGCGCTTCAGCCCGTCGGAGCTGTTAAGCGAGCAGCAGTTGCGGGACATAGTCACCCCCTACCTGGGCCAGCAGGTCGCGCATAGCCAGTTGATGGAAATCGTAGAGGCGGTCAATCGCAGCTACCGCGAGCAGGGCGTCTATACCGCGGTGGCGGTGCTGCCGCAGCAGGAAGTGCAGGAAGGTGTGGTGGTCATTCGCCTGATTGAGGGGAAGCTCGGCGCTATCCGGTTTGAAGGCAACGAGTACACCTCGGAAGCCTTCCTGGCCCGCTGGATGGAGGCCCACCGGGGACAGGAAACCGTCGATATGCCGCGCCTGCAGGCGGACATCCTGGAGTTCAACCGGGTCAATGACGAGCGTATTCGCGCCGAATTACGTCGCGGTGAGTCCTTCGGTTTGACCGATATCGTGGTCACGGTCCAGGAGCCCGAGCGCGGATTCTTTCAGGCTTTTACCGATAATTACGGCTATGAAAGCTCGGGGCGCGAGGAACTCGGCTTCATGTACCGGCACCAGCACCTGCTGTCCGATGGCGACCGCTCAATCGCGTATCTTTCCGGCAGCGAAGGCGCCCAGTCCCTGAGTCTCAGTTACAACCGTCCCCTGGGCGGCTCTCGTTGGCGTGTCGGTGGCAGCGGCTCACTAACCCGTACCGACCTGACCGAGGGGGACTTCGCTACCAGTAATGTGGCCGGGGATTCCTATAGGTTGGGGCTGGAGTCCTCCTGGCTTGCCTGGTCTGGCGAACAGTTGTGGGTCAATGCGCTGGGCGCGGCCGGCTACACCCGGTCGACCACCGAAATCGCCGGTGTTGTTTTCAGTGACGATGCAATAACCCAGGCACAGTTGGGCGTGAGTCTGAACTGGGTAGGGCGCCAGTGGCAGTTGAGTGGCCGTCAGATGGTGTCCCTTACCGATTTCGATGACAAGTCCGACGTCGCCACCGCCCGACAGGCGACCCGGGAGACACTGTTTAATGGTGGTTTGACCGGCTATTTCCGTTACCGGGATAGCGGTCTCTACGGCCTGTTCCTGTCGCAGTGGCAATATAGTGACGGCCAGCAATTGCCGGGCTCCCTGTCATTTGCGCTTGGCGGCCCAACGAGCATTCGTGGCTACCTACCGAGTGCGGTCAGTGGAGACCGGGGATGGTATGGCCAGCTGGAAGTGCACTACGATGCCTGGCGCCCGTGGGGCGTTGCCGTGGAACCCTATCTGTTCTACGACTACGGCGAAGCCTCTTCCCTGGATCCAGGCGATACTGCCGGCGGTAAGTTACAAACGCCGCTGGCGGCCGCGGGCCTGGGGCTCAGTGTTGCCGGTAGCAACTGGGGAGTAACGCTATCGGCGGCGGAAGCGAAAAAAGAGGCCACACCCAATCAGGACTCGCGTATATTTTACGCGCGGATGAATATCCGTTATTGAGCCACTATAAGGCTCTCCCTTATCTTTCTGCCTTATATGAGGCAGCCCCGGGCTCAGCATAAGTGGCCCGGGGCCAAACACTGACTGATCAGTTAATACCAGTCGCGGCTAAGGTCACAGTGTCGGCAGCTCGATAACAGGCGATCGAACTCCCGACCGTCCATGGCGACCAGGGACTCGTGGTCACCGGACTCCAGGTAAACCGTATCGCTGCGGCCAAGGCTGCTGTCGACCAGAGTGGGTATGCCGTAGGCTGGCCCCAGCGGCGGCAGTGCGCCCACCTCACAATCGGGAAAGACGTTGCCGAAATCGCTTTCTGGCACCATCTCCAGGTGGTTGCGCCCGGTTTCGTCGTAGACCGCCCGCATATCCAGGCTGGCGCTTGCGGGAATGATCACCATCACCATACCCTGTTCATCACGCAGCAAAATCGCTTTGGCAACCCGATCCTCGCGGACGTCCGCCTTGTGCGCGGTTTCCCGGCTGGTGGCGCTGTGGGGGTGTGGAATTACCCGGTATGCGGCCGAGCGATCGTTCAGGTATTGACTGACTGTGGAGGCCATAGTCATGAGAAGTCCTCCTGTTTTGCGCACCGCAAGTGCTTTACTTGAGTGTAGCTTCGCGTCAGCCGAGCCCGCAGGCTGGCCGCATGTTTTGTAACCTCGATTGCGGTTGACAGATCAAAACTTCGCCCGTAGACTTCGCGCTCCTTTTCGCCCGCCCTCGGGGCTGTGTAAAAGGACGTTCTTTAGCTTTAATGACTGGAGTTTGATTCCATGCAGGGTCAACGCATTCGAATTCGCCTGAAGGCGTTCGATCACAAACTGATTGATACGTCTACCCAGGAGATCGTAGAGACGGCCAAGCGCACTGGCGCTCAAGTACGCGGTCCCATTCCGCTGCCGACTCGCAAAGAGAAGTACACCGTACTGATTTCTCCGCACGTCAACAAAGATGCGCGTGACCAGTACGAAATTCGTACTCACAAGCGTTTGCTGGACATCGTAGAGCCCACCGAAAAAACCGTTGACGCGCTGATGAAGCTCGATCTGGCGGCCGGTGTAGAGGTTCAGATTAGTCTCGGCTAACACTTCAAATTAACTACCGAATCCCGAACGAAAAAGGTTCGGGTAGTGTAACGCTCTGAAATTGGGCGGCCGCAGTGGGTTAAAGCCCCGTGCACTGAGAGGTTGAAAAGATGACTATAGGTATTGTCGGCCGCAAAAGCGGCATGACTCGCATCTTCACTGAAGATGGCGCGTCTATCCCGGTAACTGTTATCGAGGTAGCTCCAAATCGCGTCACTCAGGTGAAAACTCTGGAAACTGATGGCTACTCCGCGGTTCAAGTAACTGTGGGTTCCCGTAAGGCTTCCCGTGTCTCCAAGCCCCAAGCGGGCCACTTCGCCAAAGCCAATACTGAGGCTGGCTCTGCTCTTTTCGAACTGCGTACTGACGGTTCTGAAGAGTCCTTCGAAATCGGTTCTGAAATCACTGTTGCTGGCTTTGAAGCTGGTCAGAAGATTGACGTAACCGGCACTTCCAAAGGTAAAGGTTTCCAGGGCGGCGTTAAGCGCTGGAATTTCCGTACCCAGGACGCTACTCACGGTAACTCTCTGTCTCACCGCGCTCCCGGTTCTATCGGTCAGTGCCAGACTCCTGGCCGCGTGTGGAAAGGCAAGAAAATGGCCGGTCACATGGGTGCCGAGCGTGTTACCACGCAAAACCTGGAAGTGGTTCGTGTGGACGCCGAACGCAATCTGCTGCTGGTAAAAGGTGCCGTTCCTGGCGCGCCCGGCGGTAACGTAATCGTTCGTCCGGCAGTTAAAGCCTAAGTCTGAGGGGAAATAGATATGGAACTGAATATCGCTACTCCTGAAGGCGCTAAGGGCACTGTTGCAGTTTCTGAAGTGGCTTTCGGTCGTGAGTTCAATCAGGACCTGGTGCACCAGGCAGTTGTCGCCTACATGGCTGGCGCTCGTCAGGGTACCAAGGCTCAGAAAAACCGCGCTGCGGTTTCCGGCGGCGGCAAAAAGCCGTGGCGCCAAAAAGGTACTGGCCGCGCACGTGCCGGTACTATCCGCAGCCCGCTGTGGCGTTCTGGTGGCGTAACCTTCGCTGCTGAACCGCGTGATCACAGCGTTAAGCTGAACAAGAAAATGTACCGCGCTGCACTGCGCTGCATTCTCTCCGAGCTGGCTCGTCAGGAGCGTCTGGTTGTAGTTGAGTCCTTCGACGTGGAAGCGCCGAAGACCAAGCAGCTGGTAACCAAGCTGGCACAGTACGATCTTTCTGAAGCGTTGATCGTGACCGAAGAGGTTAACGAAAACCTCTACCTGGCCGCGCGCAATCTGCACAAGATCGATGTTCGCGACGTACAGGCAATCGATCCGGTAAGCCTGATTCGCTTTGACAAGGTCGTGGTTACCGTTTCTGCACTGAAGAAAATTGATGAGGTGCTGGGATGAACCAAGAGCGTATCTACAAAGTATTGCTGGGTCCGGTAATTTCCGAGAAAGCAGCTGTGCTGGCGGACACCGCCAACCAGGTAGTTTTCAAAGTAACCACCGATGCCACCAAAGCCGAAGTTAAGGCTGCGGTTGAGAAGCTGTTTAACGTTTCTGTTGAGCAGGTTCGCACCGTGAACGTTAAAGGCAAAACCAAGCGTACCCGCTACGGCATGGGCGTACGCAACGATTGGAAAAAAGCCTACGTTCGTCTGGCCGAAGGCAGCGACATCAACTTCGAAGCTGCTGAGTAAAGGGGAAAGTTGCAATGGCTATTGTAAAAGCAAAACCGACCTCTGCCGGCCGTCGTCACCTGGTTAAGGTTGTTAACTCCGACCTGCACAAGGGTGCGCCTTACGCGCCGCTGGTTGAGAAGAAGTCCAAGACTGGTGGTCGTAACAACAACGGTCGCATTACCACCCGTCATATCGGTGGTGGTCACAAGCATCACTACCGCGTAGTGGATTTCAAGCGCAATAAAGATGGCATTCCGGCCACTGTTGAGCGTCTGGAATACGATCCTAACCGCAGTGCCCACATCGCTCTGGTGTGCTACGCCGACGGTGAGCGTCGTTACATCATTGCACCGAAAGGCCTGAAGGCTGGTGCCAAGATCCAGTCTGGCGACGCTGCGCCTATCGCTGTAGGTAACACCCTGCCGCTGCGCAACATCCCGGTTGGTTCCGTGATTCATGGTATCGAGCTGAAGCCTGGTAAAGGTGCTCAGTTGGCCCGCTCTGCCGGTGCTTCTGTACAGCTGGTTGCCCGTGAAGGTCAGTACGCGACTATCCGTCTGCGCTCTGGCGAAATGCGTAAAGTTCTGTCCGAGTGCCGCGCCACCCTGGGTGAAGTGAGCAACTCCGAACACAGCCTGCGCAAGCTGGGTAAAGCTGGTGCCAAACGCTGGCGCGGTGTTCGTCCTACCGTTCGCGGTGTGGCGATGAACCCGGTAGACCACCCGCACGGCGGTGGTGAAGGTCGTACCTCCGGTGGCCGTCACCCTGTGACGCCTTGGGGTGTTCCGACCAAGGGTAAGAAAACGCGTAAGAACAAGCGCACCGACAACATGATTGTACGTCGTCGCGGCAAGTAAGCCGCGCGCGATGTGTGAGCATCTAAAGAGGAATCTAAAGTGCCACGCTCATTAAAGAAAGGTCCCTTTATTGATCTGCATCTGATCAAAAAGGTGGAGGCAGCGATCGAATCCAATGATCGCCGGCCGATTAAAACCTGGTCTCGCCGTTCCATGATTATGCCGGAAATGGTGGGCCTGACGATTGCTGTTCACAACGGTCGTCAACACGTACCCGTGCTGGTCAACGAAGAAATGGTTGGTCACAAGCTGGGTGAATTCGCTGCTACCCGCACTTACCGTGGCCACGCCGCGGACAAGAAAGCGAAGAAGCGCTAAGCCGAGGTATTAAAGATGGAAGTACAAGCAAAATTACGCGGTGCTCGTCTGTCGGCACAGAAAGCGCGTCTGGTAGCTGATCAGATTCGCGGCAAAGGTGTCGAGGAAGCCCTGGACATCCTGGCTTTCAGCCACAAGAAGGGTGCTGCGATCGTCAAGAAGGTTCTGGAATCTGCAATCGCCAACGCCGAGCACAACGAAGGTGCCGATGTTGACGAGCTGAAGGTTTCCACCATCTTCGTGGATGAGGGTATGACCATGAAACGCATTAAGCCGCGTGCCAAGGGTCGTGCCGATCGTATTCTTAAGCGTACTTGTCACATTACTGTGAAAGTAGCCGAGAAATAAGAGAGCAGGCGAGAAAACCATGGGACAAAAAGTACATCCTACCGGCATTCGTCTGGGTATCGTTAAAAAGCATACCTCTGTTTGGTATGCCGGCAGCGACGAGTACGCAGACAAGCTGTACACGGATCTGAAAGTTCGCGAATTCATTCGCAAAAAACTGGCCCACGCTTCCGTGAGCCGCATCGAGATCGAACGTCCGGCCAATACCGCTCGTGTGACCATTCACACTGCGCGTCCGGGCATCGTGATCGGCAAGAAAGGTGAAGACGTAGAGCGTCTGCGCAACGAGGTAAGCAAGCAGATGGGTGTGCCCGTGCACATCGACATCGAAGAAGTGCGCAAGCCTGATCTGGACGCAACCCTGGTTGCCCAGAACGTTGCCCAGCAGCTGGAGCGTCGCGTTATGTTCCGTCGTGCTATGAAGCGCGCCGTACAGAACGCTATGCGCCAGGGCGCTGAAGGTATCAAGATTCAGGTAAGTGGTCGTCTTGGCGGTGCCGAGATTGCCCGTACCGAATGGTACCGTGAAGGCCGTGTGCCGCTGCACACTCTGCGTGCCAACATCGACTACGGCACTTATGAAGCCAGTACTACCTACGGCATCATCGGTGTGAAAGTTTGGATCTTCAAAGGCGAAGTCATCGGTGACGAAATCCCCGAAGAGAAGCCAGCGAAGACTCGCAAGAAAGCTGCTAAGTAAGGGGTGCGCAGATGCTACAACCGAAGCGTACAAAATTCCGCAAGGTACAGAAGGGTCGCAACCGCGGTCTTTCCCAGCGCGGCTCTAAAGTGAGCTTTGGCGAGTTCGGCCTTAAGGCCATCGGTCGTGGACGCATTACTGCGCGCCAGATCGAAGCGGCTCGTCGCGCAATGACTCGTCACGTTAAGCGTGGCGGTAAAATCTGGATTCGTGTGTTTCCGGACAAGCCCATCACCAACAAGCCTCTCGAGGTTCGGATGGGTAAAGGTAAGGGTGGCGTTGAGTACTGGGTTGCCCAGATTCAGCCAGGCAAGGTCCTCTACGAGATGGAGGGTGTTTCCGAAGAATTGGCCCGTGAAGCTTTCGAGCTCGCCGCGGCCAAGCTGCCTGTAAAGACAACTTTCGTTAAGCGTTCGGTGATGTAATGAAGACTGCAGATCTACGCTCAAAGTCTGTTGAAGAACTGAACCAGGAACTGCTGAGCCAGCTTGAAGCACAATTCAAGCTGCGCATGCAGAAGTCCACCGGTCAGCTGAACCAGACTCATCTGCTGAAGCAGACTCGTCGCGACATTGCTCGCATTAAGACTGTGTTGACCGAGAAGGCAGGTAATTAATCATGGCTGAAGCACAACTGAAGCGGACTCTGACCGGCAAGGTCGTGAGTGACAAGATGGATAAAACCATCACCGTTTTGATCGAGCGCCGTGTTAAGCACCCGATCTACGGCAAAATCGTGAGCAAGTCCACCAAGCTCAAGGCACATGACGAAAACAATGAGTGCGGCATCGGCGATGTCGTAACCATCGAAGAATCTCGTCCGCTGTCCAAGAGCAAGTCCTGGTCCTTGCAGAAAATTGTAGAGCGTGCGGCGAAGGTTTAACCCTGGCCCATTGACTGTGAAGACCTAAACAGGTTTTCGGAGAGGAACAATGATTCAAGCAGAATCCTACTTAGAAGTAGCCGATAACAGTGGGGCTCGCCGTGTCATGTGCATCAAGGTGCTGGGCGGCTCCCACCGTCGCTACGCTGGCGTTGGCGACATCATTAAGGTGACCGTTAAGGAAGCAATTCCTCGCGGTAAAGTAAAGAAGGGTCAGGTAATGAATGCGGTAGTGGTTCGCACCAAGAAAGGTGTGCGCCGCCCGGATGGCTCCCTGATCAAATTTGACGATAACGCAGCGGTGCTGCTGAACCAGAACCATGCTCCGGTCGGCACCCGTATTTTTGGCCCGGTTACCCGCGAGCTGCGTGGTGAGAAGTTCATGAAGATCATCTCACTGGCTCCCGAAGTAATCTAAGCCACGAGCGGAGAAGAGTTATGCGCAAGATCAAGCGTGACGACGAAGTGATCGTTATCGCCGGTCGCGACAAGGGCAAGCGCGGCACCGTACGTAAGGTGCTGAACGACGGTCGCCTGATTGTTGCCGGTGTTCAGATGATCAAAAAACACCAGAAACCGAACCCCCAGCTGGGCGTTGCAGGTGGCATCGTTGAGAAGGAAGCCGCTATCCAGGCTTCCAACGTGGCCATTTTCAATCCGTCAACTAATAAAGCTGACCGGGTAGGCTTCAAAGTACTGGAAGACGGCACTAAGATTCGCGTCTTCAAATCCAGCGGCGATGCCGTTGACGCATAAGTAGGTCAGGTAGATATCATGGCAAGGCTTAAAGAGCTCTATAGCAAAGAACTCGCGCCCAAGCTGAAAGAAGAGCTTGGCCTCGAGAATGTGATGTCCGTGCCGCGCATCACCAAGATCACCGTCAACATGGGTGTCGGCGAAGCTGTTGGTGATAAGAAGGTACTGGAACACGCTGTTACTGATATGACAGCAATCACCGGTCAAAAACCCATCGTGACCAAGGCGCGTAAGTCCATCGCGGGTTTCAAAATCCGTGAAGAATGGCCGATCGGCTGTAAGGTAACTCTGCGCGGTGAGCGCATGTACGAGTTCCTGGAGCGTCTGATCGGTATCGCGATTCCGCGTATCCGCGACTTCCGTGGCATCAGCCCGAAGCAGTTCGACGGTCGTGGAAACTTCTCGATGGGTGTTACAGAACAAATCATCTTCCCGGAGATTGACTACGACAAAGTAGACAAAATCCGTGGTCTGGATATTTGTATTACCACTACAGCAGCTAACGACGATCAAGGTCGTGCACTGCTGAAAGCGTTCAACTTCCCTTTCAAGGGTTAAGAGGATTCCATGGCGAAGAAATCCATGATTGCGCGTGAGAACAAGCGCGCTCGAACCGCAGCTAAGTACGCTGAAAAGCGTCAAGAGCTGAAGGCGATCATCGCCAGTGCCACTGCTTCCGAAGAGGAGCAGTGGGAGGCTCAACTCAAGCTGCAGAAACTGCCGCGCGATGCAAGCCCGGTACGTCAGCAACGTCGCTGTCGTATCACTGGTCGCCCCCACGCTGTCTACCGCAAATTCGGCCTGTGCCGTAACAAGCTGCGTGAAGCAGCCATGCGTGGTGATGTCCCCGGCCTGGTTAAGTCCAGCTGGTAAGGTTGGCTTGAGGAGTCTTAAGTAATGAGTATGCAAGATCCGTTGGCAGATATGCTGACCCGCATCCGCAACGCCCTGGGCCGCGGAAAGGGCAGTGTTTCCATGCCTTCATCCAAATTGAAAGTGGCGGTAGCTGAAGTTCTGAAGAGCGAAGGTTACATCACTGAAGTAAGCGTTAGCGAAGGTGGCAAGCCTGAGCTGACTATTGAACTGAAATACTTTCAGGGCAAACCAGTAATCGCTGAGCTGGATCGGGTTTCCCGTCCGGGTCTGCGTTCTTACGCTGGTAAGAAAGCTCTGCCTACCGTACGCGGTGGCCTGGGTGTCGCGATCGTCTCCACCTCTCAGGGTGTGATGACTGACCGTGCCGCTCGTCAGGCTGGTGTCGGTGGCGAAGTGCTCTGCACCGTATTCTAAGCGGGGGTTGAAATGTCTCGAGTAGCAAATAGTCCAGTAAGCATCCCCGCTGGTGTTTCTGTTGACCTGAAGGGTCAGGATATCGCCGTAAAAGGCGGTAACGGCAATCTGAGCTTCAACATCCACTCCGATGTGGAAGTGAAGCAGGAAGAGAGCCAGCTGACCTTTGCCGCGCGCAATGGCTCCAAGCAGGCGCGTGCACTGGCGGGTACAACCCGTGCACTGGTTAACAATATGGTGGTCGGTGTCAGTCAGGGTTTCGAAAAGAAACTGCAGCTGAACGGTGTTGGTTACCGTGCGAAAGCAGCAGGTAAAACCGTAAACCTGACTCTCGGTTTCTCTCACCCGGTAGATTACGACCTGCCGGAAGGCGTTAGCGCCGAAACCCCGAGCCAGACTGAAATCGTACTGAAGAGCAGCGACAAGCAGCTGTTAGGTCAAGTAGCCGCTGAGATCCGCGCATTCCGTCCGCCGGAGCCCTACAAAGGTAAGGGTGTCCGCTACGCCGACGAACGCGTGTATCGCAAAGAGGCTAAGAAGAAGTAAGGCATAGATATGAACGTTAAAAAGCAATCTCGCTTGCGTCGTGCACGTCGTGCCCGCGCCAAAATGCGTGAGCTGGGCGCCGTTCGCCTGACAGTGAACCGCACACCTCGCCACATTTACGCACAGATCCTGACCGCCGATGGCGACAAGGTATTGGCTTCTGCCTCTACTCTGGATAAGGACCTGCGTGAAAGCAAAACCGGTAACGTCGACGCTGCGACAGCCGTTGGCACCCTGATCGCTGAGCGCGCGAAAGCCGCTGGCGTTGAAACGGTAGCCTTCGATCGTAGCGGTTTCAAATACCACGGCCGTGTTAAGGCCCTGGCAGACGCTGCCCGTGAAGCCGGTCTGAAATTCTAAGGGTTGAGTTATGGCTAGAGATAAAGTCGAAAAAGGCAATGACGAAGGCCTCCAGGAAAAGCTGGTCCAGGTCAACCGTGTTGCCAAAACTGTAAAGGGTGGTCGTATCTTTGCGTTCACCGCACTGACTGTAGTTGGCGATGGCAATGGCCGCGTTGGCTTTGGTCGTGGTAAGGCTCGCGAAGTGCCTGTTGCCATTCAAAAGGCAATGGAAGCTGCGCGTCGCAACATGATCCAGGTAGACCTGAACGGTGACACCATTCAGTACGCTACCAACGGTCGCCACGGTGGTTCCAAGGTTTACATGCAGCCCGCTTCCCAGGGTACCGGTGTTATCGCCGGTGGTGCCATGCGCTCCGTGCTTGAAATGGCTGGCGTTCACAACGTACTGGCCAAGTGCTACGGCTCTACCAATCCGGTAAACGTCGTTCGCGCTACTTTCAGTGCACTGGACCAGATGAGCAGTCCTGAAGACGTTGCCGCGAAGCGTGGCAAGTCTGTGGAAGAAATCCTGAACTGATTCGGTTTGGGCCGCGGCAGTATTACCGCTGCGGCCCGTTCTGAACTTGCTTTGAGTGAATGAGTCATGGCTAAAAAGACCATCAAAGTAACCCAGGTTAAAAGCATCAACGGTCGTCTGAAAAATCATCAGGCATGTGTTGCTGGTCTGGGTCTGCGCCGCATTGGTCACACTGTGGAAGTGGAAGACACTCCCTCTGTGCGCGGCATGATCAACAAAGTGAACTACCTCGTAAAAGTAGAGGAGGCGTAACATGCGTTTGAATGAACTGTCTCCCGCTGAGGGTCACAAGCACAGCGCCAAGCGCGTTGGTCGCGGCATCGGTAGCGGTCTGGGTAAAACCGGTGGCCGTGGTCACAAGGGTCAAAAGGCCCGTTCCGGTGGTAGCGTTCGTCCGGGCTTCGAAGGCGGTCAGATGCCTTTGCAGAAGCGTCTGCCGAAGTACGGTTTCACCTCTCGCGTTGGCCGCTTTGTTGCGGAAGTGCGTCTGGCGGAGCTGGCGAAGGTAGAAGGTGACACTATTGATTTGGCAGCGCTGAAAAATGCCGATATCATCGGCGGCCACATTAAACGCGCCAAAGTGTTCCTGTCTGGTGAACTGACCAAAGCGGTTACCGTGAAAGGTCTGGGTGTCACCAAGGGTGCTAAAGCAGCCATCGAAGCTGCTGGCGGAAAAGTAGAAGACTAAATCGAGGCCCCAATGGCACGACCAGGATCTGGTGTTAACTCCCTGGGTAACGGCAAGGGATTAGGCGAGCTTTGGGCTCGCCTTCGTTTTCTGTTTCTCGCGATTCTTGTTTATCGCATAGGGACCCACATTCCAGTGCCCGGTATTGATCCGGAAAAACTGGCGAACCTGTTTAATCAGAACCAGGGAACCATCCTTGGCCTGTTCAACATGTTCTCCGGTGGCGCACTGGAACGGATGAGTATTCTGGCCCTCGGCATCATGCCTTACATCTCCGCGTCCATCATCATGCAGTTGATGACCGCGGTAACGCCTTCTCTGGAGGCGTTGAAGAAAGAAGGTGATGCAGGACGGCGTAAGATCAATCAGTACACCCGTTACCTGACTGTAGTGCTTGCACTCATCCAGGGTATCGGGATGACGTTTGGTCTGGCCGGTCAAAACCTGGCTTATTCCGCTGAGCCGGCGTTCGGATTTTACTTCGTGGCCGTAGTGTCACTGGTAACCGGCGCTGTGTTCATGATGTGGCTGGGCGAGCAGATTACCGAGCGCGGTGTTGGCAATGGTATTTCCATGCTGATCTTCGCCGGTATTGTTGCGGGACTGCCCAGTGCCATTGGTCAGGCTTTTGAGCAGGCGCGCCAGGGTGAGCTGCATATTCTGATGCTGCTTGCGATTGGTTTTGTAGCGATTGCTGTCGTGTACTTCGTCGTGGTCATGGAGCGCGGTCAACGCCGCATCACCATCAACCACGCGCGTCGTCAGGCGGGTCGTTACTCCCAGGCGCCGGCTGCGCAGTCCAGCCACTTGCCGCTGAAGGTGAATATGGCCGGTGTTATCCCGGTGATCTTCGCCAGCAGTATCCTGCTGTTCCCTGCGACTCTGGCGCAGTGGTTCGGCCAGGGTGGTGAAGGTATCGGCGCGCAGATTCTGCAGTGGATGGCACTGCAGTTGGGCCCGGGCCAGCCGCTGAACATTATCCTGTTCGCGCTGCTGATCGGCTTCTTCTGCTTCTTCTATACGGCGTTGATGTTCAACCCCAATGAAGTTGCAGACAACCTGAAAAAATCCGGTGCCTATGTGCCCGGTATTCGCCCCGGCGAACAGACCGCACGTTATATCGACAGCGTTCTGACTCGTCTGACCCTGGTGGGTGCCGTATACATCGCATTGGTATCCCTGCTGCCGCAGTTCCTGGTAGTTGGGCTGAACATTCCCTTTTACTTGGGGGGTACTTCTCTGCTGATCGTAGTGGTCGTAGTGATGGACTTCATGGCGCAGGTGCAGTCGCATTTGCTGTCCCACCAGTACGAAGGGTTGATGAAAAAGGCGAATCTGCAAGGCTACGGCCGCCGTTAACCGGTAGCCGCCGCAGCAGGAATGAATTGAGGTAAGGTCATGAAAGTACGCGCTTCTGTTAAAAAGATCTGCCGTAACTGCAAAATCGTACGTCGCAAAGGCGTTCTGCGGGTAATCTGCAGCGCCGAGCCGCGTCACAAGCAGCGGCAGGGCTAATCAGCAGTCATTGCTGATTCCCATGACTCACCAAGGATGGTGAGTCAGGTGCTCTCTCCAGGATGAGGTTGGCACCAATTGTTCATTAAAGAATTTGCCTCTTGGCACAGCCCCGTGTTAAAAGGCAGCACCGTAAACCATGAGGTTGGCGGTGGAAGTTGGGAGTTGAACTCCTGGCTTCAAAAAGGGGGCGTTGACTGTCGTCTGCCATCCCCGGGTTTAGGCCCTGGGACGGTGGGCTATTGCAATTTGGTGTTTGAAAAGCTATTCTTGCGCGCCTTTTTGGTGGCGCCGATGGCTTTTTAATCGCTGTCAGCGCCGTATCGAGAATTGAGCCGCGCCTATTACCAAGATGAGCCGGTTCACAATACGTGGAGTATGCCTCTATGGCACGTATTGCTGGTGTAAACGTACCAGACCACAAGCACGCCGTGATCTCCCTGACCCACATTTTCGGGATCGGTCGCACCACGGCTAAGTCTATTCTGGCAGCGACTGGTATCGCTGAATCCACCAAGATCCGCGATCTTTCCGAAGACCAACTGGAATCGGTGCGTGGCGAAGTCGCCAAGTTCACCGTTGAAGGTGATCTTCGTCGTGAAGTATCCATGAACATCAAGCGTTTGATGGACCTGGGTTGCTTCCGCGGTCTGCGCCATCGTCGCAGTCTGCCGCTTCGCGGTCAGCGCACCAAGACTAACGCCCGTACCCGTAAGGGTCCGCGTAAGCCGATTCGCAAGTAAGAGTCGCGCAAGTCTTTACACGCTCCCTTAACAGGAGCTTGGTTACAGGATTTAGGATACAGGTATGGCTAAGCCAAAAACTACTGTTCGCAAAAAGGTCAAAAAGACCGTTGTCGACGGTATTGCCCACATCCACGCATCGTTCAACAACACGATCGTGACGATCACTGATCGCCAGGGTAATACTCTGAGCTGGGCTACCGCTGGTGGCTCCGGTTTCCGCGGTTCTCGTAAGAGTACCCCTTTCGCAGCCCAGGTTGCCGCTGAGCGCGCAGGTACTGCTGCTCAGGAATATGGCCTGAAAAACCTTGATGTCGAAGTGAAGGGCCCCGGCCCCGGTCGCGAATCTGCTGTTCGCGCACTGAACAACTGCGGCTACAAGATCACCAACATCACCGACGTGACGCCGATCCCGCATAATGGTTGTCGTCCGCCCAAGAAACGTCGCGTGTAAGAGGGGGTTGACGAAATGGCACGTTATATTGGACCAAAATGTAAGCTTTCCCGTCGGGAAGGTACCGATCTTCAGCTGAAAAGTGGCGTTCGCCCGCACGAGTCAAAGTGCCGCGCGGAAACCAAGCCTGGCGTTCATGGCGCCGGTCGCGGTCGCCTGTCCGACTACGGCGTTCAGCTGCGTGAAAAACAAAAAGTACGTCGTATCTACGGCGTGCTGGAAAAGCAGTTCCGTAACTACTATAAGGAAGCAGCGCGCCTGAAAGGTGCAACTGGTGAAAACCTGCTGCAACTGCTGGAAAAGCGTCTCGACAACGTGGTTTACCGCATGGGCTTCGGCTCTACTCGTGCAGAAGCGCGTCAGCTGGTATCTCACAAGGCGATTCTGGTTAACGGTAGCGCTGTGAATATCCCTTCTTTCCAGGTGAAAGAAGGCGACGTCATCGCTATCCGCGAGAAAGCCAAAAAGCAGATGCGTATCCAGAACTCCGTTTCCCTCGCTGCACAGCGCGGTGACGTTGAGTGGGTAGACGTGAATGCGAGCAAGCTCGAAGGTACCTTCAAGCGTGTTCCGGATCGCGTGGATCTGCCGGCAGAGATCAATGAAAACCTTATCGTGGAACTCTACTCCAAGTAAGGCTCTGTTCCATTTAAGGAATAAAACTGTAATACAGGTATGGCTATGCAGACTGCTGTCAACGAGTTTTTGACACCTCGTCGTATTGACGTCACCGAGTACAACCAGAACCACGCCAAAGTGGTTCTGGAACCGCTGGAGCGTGGCTTTGGCCACACTCTCGGCAACGCACTGCGCCGCATCCTGCTGTCCTCTATGCCGGGCTGCGCCGTCACTGAAGTCGAGATTGACGGTGTTGAGCACGAGTACAGCGCAATCGAAGGTGTGCAGGAAGACGTAATTGAAATCCTGCTCAACCTGAAGGAAATTGCGGTGGTGATGCACGGCAAGGACCAGGCAGTACTGAGCCTGAGCAAGAAAGGCCCGGGTGCGGTTACCGCTGGAGACATCCAGGTGGATCACGACATCGAAATCGTGAACCCAGAGCACGTGATCGCCAACATTACTGGCGATGTGGAACTCAACCTGCGTCTGACCGTTGCGCGCGGCCGTGGCTACCAGCCCGCCGACGCCCGTCGCGAAGACGAAGAAGAGACCCGCGCCATTGGCCGCCTGCAGCTGGACGCCTCTTTCGGCCCGGTTCGTCGCGTTTCTTACAGCGTCGAAGCGGCTCGTGTAGAGCAGCGCACCGACCTGGACAAGCTGGTTCTGGACCTGGAGACCAACGGTACCCTGGATCCGGAAGAAGCCATCCGTCGCGCCGCCACCATTCTGCAGCAGCAGCTCGCAGTGTTTGTGGACCTGGAAGGCGAGAAGGATGCAGCGCCAGAAGCCAAGGAAGAGGAAGTGGATCCGGTGCTGTTGCGCCCGGTTGACGACCTCGAACTGACCGTGCGTTCGGCTAACTGTCTGAAAGCAGAAAACATCTACTACATCGGCGACCTGATTCAGCGTACCGAAGTAGAGCTGCTGAAGACTCCGAACCTGGGTAAGAAGTCCCTGACCGAAATCAAGGACGTTCTGGCTTCCCGTGGCTTGTCCCTGGGTATGCGTCTTGAGAACTGGCCGCCGGCCAGCCTCAAGGGCGACAGCAAGCTGAGCTCCCTGTAAAGCGTTTGTGGCGCGGGCGTGTTTGCCCGCCCGCGTGAAGAAAACCGAGTGGTGTGCGCCTGCGGCAAGCGCCACTCCCAGACGACTTGCTGTGAAAGCAATTGAAGTCGTGAGGAATTGAGTTATGCGTCATCGTTATAGTGGCCGTAAATTCAGTCGTACCAGCGCCCATCGCAAATCCATGTTCAAAAACATGACTGCGTCCTTGGTCGAGCACGAACTGATCAAAACCACACTGCCGAAAGCCAAGGAGCTGCGTCGCGTCGCCGAGCCGCTGATCACCCTGGCCAAGAAAGACAGTGTTGCCAATCGCCGTCTGGCTTTCGCCCGTATCCGCGACAAGGATGCCGTGCGCAAGCTGTTCGACGAGCTGGGTCCCCGTTACGAAGCCCGTCCGGGCGGTTACATCCGCATTCTGAAATGTGGTTTCCGCGCAGGCGACAAGGCTCCGATGGCTTATGTTGAGCTGGTAGACCGTCCGGTAGCGGACGAGACTGCTGAAGCTGCAGAAGCCTGAGGCGTCCCGCTTTAGGGTTTTCGGTACTTTTTTTGTGCCGAGCGAAGAAAAGCCGGTCATTGACCGGCTTTTCTTTTTTCTGATCTGCAATTTTTGATGGGTGTGTGATGTTCCAGTCCCTGGATGATTTGCTGAAGATATTGAATCCCCAGATCGTGGGTAGCCTCAAGCGCGCAATCGAGCTGGGTAAATGGCCCAATGGTATTGCCTTGACCGAGCAGCAAAAGTCCCTGTGTGGGGAAGCTGTGGCCTATTGGGAGCAGCGTCATATGGAACCCACATCTCGTGTGGGCTATGTGCCGCCAAAGGCTACCCCTTGTGGTGACAAGCACGAACATCAAGACGAGACTGTCACCTGGGTGCACTCCTGAGGTTCCTGATTTCGGGTTTCGGGTTTCAAGATTCGGGTTTTGTGGCGCAGCGCCAATGCCGGTTTGGTCTGGGCAGCTTGCGTAAGCCCACCGGGCACTACCGCTGTTTCCAAACAGCGCAATCCGGGGTTTTTGTAAAAAAGAGGCCAGTAACGTCCGGCCTCTTTTAATTGCGCAAATCTCGGGGATTACTGATTGCGATCGACGTTTACGTCAAAGAAGTGCTCCACACAACGCACGTAGTCACCCTCGATGAATGCGGAGAAACGTGTCTGGTAACCCACCAGCTTGCAAGCGTAGCTCTGTCCATTTGGATACTGGGGATCCCAGCTCCAGTCCTGTTCCCAGTAAATTTCCATGGCGCCCGCGCCACCCACGGCAAACCGGCTCATACTGGCGCAGCCGAGAATTTCATCTGCGGGTATCTCCACCGCTAAGTAGTCGGCGAAGTTGCGATAGTAATCGATGCGGTTTTGCGACTGCGCGTGTTCGCTGCTGCCCCCACACTCAATGCCGCCGTTGATGATCATGGTGGTCACACCAAATCCGGGTAGCAGTCCGCTACCTAGGTCCTGACCGTTGGGCTGCCAGGTACCGTCGATGACATGCAGCATGCTGGGTTTTGGCGGCTGCGGGTACACAAAGAAAAAGACCGCGCTGGCGAGGTTTAGCCAGGTATCCGCCACCAGATTCGGTTGTTCCAGCAGTACGCCCACATCACCAAACATGGCGGCAGAAAACGGGCCGTAGTTGTAGTTGTAACTCAACTGTTTGGCGCCGCGACCGAAATAACTTTTGTAACTGCCATCGGCAAAGGTCGCGCACGGCCACTGCTGTGCCTGCCAGGTCGATGGGTCGCAAATACCGTAGCCATTGGGGGTACTTTCGCTCCACCCCTGTTCGCGGATGAAATACAGCCCCTGGCGCCACTCGGGCTCCGCCCAGTGCGGGGTGTGGCCACCAGTCTCCTGGGTGAAGTGGGCGAACATGGTGGCAAGAGATTTCCGGCAGATCGCCTCGGCGTTGCGGCCGTCACTATAGTCGCCACAGAATGCCGGGAATTTGGCAACAGCACGCAGGAAGTTGGTATATGAATACTCCGCCGCGCGCACCGGGAACAGGAAGTTCCAGTCCGGGTTGCCGATGATGGACTCTACCCGCTGTACGTTTTCCGGGTTTTCACTGCGACCGGGAGTGACTGCTTCTACTTCGGAATTTTCCCGCGTGACGATCGATGCTTTCACCTGGGTAAACAGCGGGCTTGAGGTCAGCTCGGCTTCCCGCGCCTCCAGGGTACTGAGCGGAATACGGAAACCGCTGTCGCCACACTGCTGTTGAACGGAAACGTTTTCGCTAACAATCAGTTCCCCATTGGTAGCTTGCAGTTCGAAGGCGTAGACCGAATCAATCCCCGCATCGGGCAAATTCACCGCGGTGATTTCGCTGTTGGGCGTGAGGATTTCGGCCGCGGGTCCACTGATCTGCCTCCAGGTCAGAACATAGGTTTCACCGTCGGGATAGGAGGAGTTTTCCGCGCTGAGGGTAATAGTGCCCGGGCAGGCGCTGGTGCTCTCGGGGGCGCTAATCACAATCGTTGGCAGCGGCGGTATGTATGGATCTGCCCACTGCATTACCTGCACGGTGGTGTAATCCGTCTGCTCGGCATCCGATACGCTGAGCCGGAACTCGTACTGGGTATCGGTCTCTACGGGCGGCAGGTCTACCTGGGTGCCGCTGGCATTTGGCGCCTGAATTGCCGCTACCGGTGAGGCTGGAGAAATCTGAGTCCACTGGAACGTGAGGGCATCACCATCCGGGTCCGATGACAGGCTGCCGTCGAGTGCGATGCTGCCCGCGCCGCTAATTTCCGCGGGGCTTGCAGAGGCACTGGTCACCGGTGCCTGATTGCCATTGCCGAAGGTACAGGAGCCCGGGCCATCCAGGATCCAGGGGCTGTCCCAGCTGTTGCTGGCGGTATAGGCCGCTTCCGGAGAATCGTTAGGGCCGGCCCACCACTGGGCCCGGAACAGGTCTTCCTGGTAGCAGACCGTGCTGCCGCCAGCGTAGCTCTGTCCGGCCTCATAAGTCTCTGCGGGCAGAACGGCATGTGCAGGAATGCACATGGTTGTTGCGAGGGCAAAAGCCGTCAGCGGGCCGCGCAGGGGGTTTGAGCGGGGGTTCCGGAATGGGGTGATTGGCAGCATGTGTGCCTTGGCGGCCGCTGAGGGCCTGGACTGAGTGGACATGTCTTCTCCATTTATTGTTATTTCAGTTAGCGCAATCGAAACGTTTGACAGCGTTGTCATTTGCGCAGGAGAAGTTAGCGAAAGCCTTGGGGCTCGGGAAGGGGATCCCGCGCCAATTCCCGGAAGAGCTGTCAGGTTTTGACAAGTTGCCAGGGGGCAGGGGAGCTGTTGCCAGGGATCTGGGGAGCTAAAGATCTGGAGATGCGGGAGATATAAGGATCCGGGGATGGCGTTCAGATACCCAGCTTTCCGCCGTCGCCAGTTCGCGGGTTACAGCCGGGAATCAAGTTCCGCCAGCAGTCGCGACTTGTCCCGGAGGATTTGGTGGGCGGTGTTGAGGTCGACGGCTTCAAAGTCCAGGCGCGCACCGGGCGCCAACTGTCCCAGCCGGTGCAGGTCTGCACTGATGACGTGCGCGATGCGCGGGTAGCCGCCGATGGTCTGGCCCTCGACAAAACTGACAATGGGCAGGCCATTGGGGGGTACCTGTACTGTGCCGGGGCACAGGCCGGAGGAAATCTGCTGGGGCATGTTTTGCAGGGGGAGTGGACTCCCCTGCAGGCGTATACCCATGCGGTTGCTCTGCGGTGAAACGGTAAAACCGCCCTGGTAAAACTGCGCCAGTGCATCGCTGGAAAAATACTGGGCCTCCAGGCCCGGCAGCACACGCAGCAGGGGTCGGGCGCGGTAATCCAGGCGGTACTCCCCGGGTAGTGCCCGGGTTGGCGCTATGCGACTGTGGCGCAGGGGCAGTCGATCGCCCGCCTGCAGTGCGCGCCCGCGCATTCCGCCGAAGCCCGCAATCATATGGGTGGAAAGGCTGTTGAACATGGGCGCAAGGTCCATATCTGCGGCGAGTGCGATATAGGCTCGGACCCCCGACCGCAGCGCGCCGAAACGGAGCCGGTCGCCACTGCGCATTGCCAGTACCTGGTCGTTGTCGGCCGCCTTGTCGTTATGGAACAGATCAAAGCGTGCGCCGGTCACCGAGATGGTGACATCCGCGGTGAATTCGATTTCCGGGCCTGTCACCGCCACCTCGAGACAGGGGTGTGAGGGCGGGTTTCCGAGCAGCAGGTTGCCCAGGTGCATCGCAAACGTATCTGCTGCACCGCCGCAGGCGAGTCCCCAGCGCAGGTTTCCCGGTCGTCCGCCGTCCTGAACCGTGGTCTGCAAACCCGGCTTAATGATAAGCAGGCTCATCGCGCGCCCTCCGAACTCGTGGTATTCACCAACGGTACACACACTGGAGTGGCCAGTGGATCCATCTCCGCAAACTGTTCTGCCGTAATCGCCACAAACTGAACCCGGTCGAGGGGACGGGCGATAAACGGCGTTTCCTGTCGTGGGCGGAACAGCGCAAGCGGGGTGCGGCCGATCACCTGCCAGCCACCGGGGGTCGCCTGTGGATAAATGCCGGTCTGGGCACCACCGATACCCACCGAGCCCGCGGCCACCTTGAGCTCGGGGCGCGCCTTGCGCGGGCAGTGCAGCTGTGGGTCCAGTCCCCCCAGATAGAGAAACCCCGGGGTAAACCCGAGCATATGCACCAGGTAACGCGGCGCAGTGTGGCGGGTAATCACCTCGCTTTTACTGAGCCCGGACTGGGCGCAGACGGCGGGCATATCAGGCGCAAAGTCACTGTCGTAGCACACGGGTATCCGGATCAGTGTACGGGGGCCCTGCGCCGGTTGTGCGCGGCTCAGGGTTTCCTCGGTCAGCGCTCGCAGCATTGCTATCAGGGTATCGGTGCCGGAGGACGCGGGACGGTCAGCGGGATCCGCGGGCAGCAGTCGCAGCGGGTCGAAGCACACCGTAAGGCACTGATAGGCGGGCACCAGTTCGGTAACCGCGGGGAGGGATGCCGATTCGATTACCTGGGCGAGGGCAATTATCCGTTCGCTCAGGGGCTCGCCGGGTGCTTCCGCAAAGCGGATGTCCAGTGCGGCATCACCGTTGGGCTGCAATTCGAAGGCGCTGGTTATTGGCATAGCCGGATTCCGGCGCGCAGCAGTTCCTGTTGCAGATCCTGCGCAATCGATTCTGCCCGCGGGTTGTCGCCGTGCAGGCAGATACTGTCGACGGAAAACTGCAGTGGTTTTTTCTCGATCGATAAGAAGGGTTGGCCGGTGGATAGAGCCAGGACCTGTGCCAGGCATTCGTCGAACGATGACATCACCGATCCGGGCATACTGCGGGGGGCAAGCTGGTGATCGTTCAGGTAGCGCCTATCCATAAAACCTTCACGCAGTACCGGGTGCCGGTATTTCTTTGCGACCCGCTCCATTGCGGCGTTGGCCAGGGCGAGAATCTGGAGGTTGCTGAATTCCCGGGCAATCAGTTGCACCAGGTCTTCGGCGAGCTCCTCATCCGCTTCGGCGTCGTTATAGAGGGCCCCGTGTAATTTGATGTGGCTGAGAGTTACCCGCTCATGTTCCGCGATGGTCTGCAGTGCGAGTATCTGCTCACGCACGGAGCAAAGCAGATCCTGGCGAGGCATGGACAGGGAGCGGCGGCCGAAATTTTCCTTGTCTGGATAGCCCGGGTGGGCACCGGCGGCGATACCGGTTGCGCGTGCATTTTGCAGCGACAGCGCCATGGTGGTGGCATTGCCGGCATGGCCGCCGCAGGCAATGTTGCAGCGGGAAATAAACGGCATGATGCGCGCATCGCGCGCGCAGTCTTCCGCGGTTTCACCTTCCCCCAGGTCACAATTGATATCGACGCTGGTCATCGGCGGCCCTCCGTGCCGGCTAGCCCATATGGTTGGATTTTCCTGTGGACAAGTTACCGGCTTTTCAGCATCGATTTAAGAAAGCGCCCGGTGTGGGACCCCTTCACCTTGGCCACCTGTTCCGGCGTACCTGTGGCAATAATCTCGCCGCCGCCGGAACCGCCCTCGGGGCCCAGATCCACAATCCAGTCTGCGGTCTTGATGACGTCCAGGTTGTGCTCGATCACCACAATGGTATTGCCGTGGTCGCGCAGTCGGTGCAGTACATCCAGCAGCAACTGGATGTCGGCAAAGTGCAGGCCGGTAGTGGGCTCGTCGAGGATATACAGGGTCTGGCCGGTATCGCGCTTGGACAGCTCGCGGGACAGCTTTACCCGCTGGGCTTCACCACCGGACAGCGTGGTCGCGGCCTGCCCAAGCTTGATGTAGGAAAGACCCACGTCCATCAGTGTCTGCAGTTTTTTCGCAATGGAAGGCACCGGGTCAAAAAACTCCCGCGCGTCTTCCACGGTCATTTCCAGCACCTCGTGGATGCTCTTGCCCTTGTACTGCACTTCCAGGGTTTCGCGGTTGTAGCGCTTGCCCTTGCAGGTATCACAGGGCACGTAGATGTCCGGCAGAAAGTGCATTTCCACCTTGATCACACCGTCGCCCTGGCAGGCCTCACAGCGGCCGCCTTTTACGTTGAAGCTGAAGCGACCGGGCTTGTAGCCGCGGGAGCGCGCCTCCTGGGTGCCGGAAAACAGTTCGCGAATGGGGGTAAAGATTCCGGTATAGGTGGCGGGATTAGAGCGCGGGGTGCGACCGATGGGGCTCTGGTCGATATCCACGCATTTGTCGAAATGATCCAGTCCCTCGATCGCCTTGTGCGGCGATGCCTTGAGGGTGGTGGCCTTGTTCAGCGCGGTGGCCGCGAGCGGATACAGGGTGGTGTTGATCAGGGTGGATTTACCGGAACCGGAAACGCCGGTGACACAGGTAAACAGCCCCACCGGGATTTCCAGGTCGACATTTTTCAGGTTGTTGCCGGTGGCGCCGGCGATCTTCAACACCTCTGCGGAGGCGGCAATGCGCTTTTCCGGAATCTTGATCTGTTTCTTGCCGGACAGGTACTGGCCGGTAAGTGAGCGCTCGCAACTGGCCACCTGTTCGTGGGTGCCGGCAGCGACCACTTCGCCACCGTGCACACCGGCGCCGGGGCCGATATCGATCAGGAAGTCCGCCGCGCGGATCGCGTCCTCGTCGTGTTCGACCACGATCACAGTGTTGCCGATGTCCCGCAGGTGGGTGAGGGTATTCAGCAGGCGCTCGTTGTCCCGCTGGTGCAGGCCGATGGAGGGCTCGTCGAGAATGTACATCACACCCACAAGACCGGCGCCAATCTGGCTGGCCAGACGGATGCGCTGGGCTTCACCACCGGACAGGGTTTCGGCACTGCGGTTTAGTGTCAGGTAGTTGAGGCCCACATCCACCAGGAAGCGGAAGCGGTCGCGCAGCTCCTTGAGAATCTTGTCGGCAATCTCTTTCTGCGCGCCCTTGAATTGCAGCTGGTTGGCGAAGTACTCAAAGGCATCGCCCACCGGCAGCTCGGTGATCTGCGCCAGGGTGCGGTTGTCCACAAACACATTGCGCGCTTCCCGGCGCAGGCGGGTACCTGCACAGTCCGGGCACTTCTGGGTGCTCAGGTATTTCGCCAGCTCCTCGCGCACCGACTGGGATTCGGTGTCCCGGTAGCGGCGCTGGAAGTTGGGGATGATGCCCTCGAAGGTGTGGCGGCGGATGGTGACGTCGCCGCGGTCGTTGACATAGCTGAAGTCCACCGGGGTATCGCCGCTGCCGTGCAGAATGACCTCACGATCGCGTTTGCGCAGTTTCTGCCACGGCTTGTCGATATCGAAATCGAAGTGCTCCGCCAGGGAGGTGAGCATGTGGTAGTAGTAGATATTGCGTCTGTCCCAGCCGCGGATGGCACCTTCGGAAATACTGCTCCCCGGGTCCAGGATCACCTTGTCTTCATCGAAGAACTGCTTCACGCCCAGGCCGTCACAGGCGGGGCAGGCACCGGCGGGGTTGTTGAACGAGAAGAGGCGCGGCTCCAGCTCGTCCAGTGAGTAATCACATACCGGGCAGGCATGGCGGGCGGAGAAAAGGTGGTCATCTTTCCCGCCATCCATGTAACTGATCGACGCGATGCCATCGGTGAGGTTCAGTGCTGTCTCAAAAGACTCCGCCAGCCGCAACTGCAGATCGTCGCGCACCTTGAAGCGGTCGACCACCACCTCGATGGTATGTTTCTTGCGTTTATCCAGCTTGGGGGTGTCGTCCAGGTCGCATACGGTGCCGTCGATACGCGCGCGCACAAAGCCGTCCCGCCGCAGCTGCTCGAACACGTGCAGGTGTTCACCCTTGCGGTCGCGCACCACCGGCGCCAGCAGCATGATTTTGGTGCCCTCCGGCAGCGCCAGTACCTGGTCCACCATCTGGCTGACCGTCTGCGCCTGCAGCGGCTCGTGGTGTTCCGGGCAGCGCGGCTCGCCGACGCGGGCGAACAACAGGCGCAGGTAGTCGTAAATCTCGGTGATGGTACCGACGGTGGAGCGGGGGTTGTGGGAGGTGGATTTCTGCTCGATGGAAATGGCCGGTGACAGGCCTTCCACGGTGTCCACGTCGGGCTTTTCCATCATCGACAGGAACTGGCGCGCATAGGTGGAGAGGGACTCCACGTAGCGGCGCTGGCCCTCGGCGTACAGGGTGTCGAACGCGAGTGAGGACTTACCAGAGCCGGAGAGTCCGGTGATCACGATAAGTTTGTCGCGGGGAATATCCAGGTCGATATTCTTCAGGTTGTGGGTGCGGGCACCCCGTACGTAAATCGTATCCACAAGTTGTCCTGTGTTTTAGACGGGCGTCGCCGCCGGCGAACCGGGCGGGAGAAAACGGTCAAGTATAATCCGGTGCGGGAGTGTGCCAAAATTCCCCCTGCTTTGAATACGAATAACCTGAATTGAATAACCCAGTCTGGACCCGGAAATCATGATCCCCGTCATTCTCTGTGGTGGCACCGGCTCGCGCCTGTGGCCGCTGTCCCGCGAAGCCTATCCGAAACAATTCCTGTCCCTCGCCGGCAGCCAGACCATGCTGCAGGCCACGGCGCTGCGCCTGAGTGGCTTGCCTGCGGTGCAGGCGCCGATCCTGGTGTGCAACGAGAATCATCGCTTCGCCGCTGCCGAACAGTTGCAGGAAATTGATCGCGCGGCCCAGTCCATCCTGCTGGAACCCTGTGCGCGCAATACCGCCCCTGCCATTGCCCTGGCAGCGCTGGCTGCGGTGGAGAAGGGTGAGGATCCCCTGTTGCTGGTATTGCCGGCAGATCATGTGGTGGCCGATACCACTGCCTTCCAGCAGGCTGTGATCGCCGCCACTGAGCTGGCCGAAAATGGTCATCTGGTCACTTTCGGCATAGTGCCCACCCGTGCCGAGACCGGCTACGGCTACATCCGCAGTGGCGATTCCCTGGCCTCCGGCTGGAAAGTGGCGGAGTTTGTGGAAAAGCCGGATCAGGCAACTGCGGAAGGCTATCTGGCCAGTGGCCAGTACAACTGGAACAGCGGCATGTTCCTGTTCCGCGCCAGTCGCTATCTGGAAGAGTTGGCGCTGCATCACCCGGAAATTCTCAGTGCCTGTCGCGAAGCCTATAGTGGGGCCGCGCGGGATCTGGACTTCACCCGCATCGACGCCGAGGCCTTCGGGCAGTGTCCGTCGGATTCTGTTGACTACGCGGTAATGGAAAAAACCGAAGCCGCCGCGGTTATTCCCATGCAGGCGGGCTGGAGCGATGTCGGTTCTTGGTCGGCCCTGTGGGAACTGGCGGAGCGGGATGAAAACGACAACCTGTTGCGCGGCGATGTGCTGGCCGAAGACGCCAGCGGCTGTCTGGTACACGGCGGTGACCGCCTCGTCGGAATCCTCGGTGTAAAGGACCTGGTGGTGGTCGACACCGACGACGCCCTGATGGTGGCGGACAAGAGCCGGGTGCAGGAGGTCAAGAAACTGGTGCAGCGCCTGAAGCAGAGCGCGCGCAGCGAGGCGGAAAACCACCGCAAGGTGTTCCGCCCCTGGGGTTACTACGATTCCATCGACGCCGGGCCGCGCTTCCAGGTCAAGCGCATTGTGGTCAAACCCGGTTGCCAGTTGTCTCTGCAGATGCACCATCACCGCGCCGAGCACTGGATAGTCGTGCGCGGTACCGCCATGGTGACCCGCGGTGACGACCAGCTGCTGCTGACCGAGAACGAGTCCACCTTTATCCCGCTGGGGGTGGTACATCGCCTCGAAAATCCGGGCTCTATTCCTCTGGAGCTGATTGAAGTGCAATCCGGCAGCTATCTTGGAGAGGACGATATTGTGCGCTTCGAGGACCAGTACGGGCGCAATTGACGGCTGCTGTTGACCGTCGTATCGCCATAGCCTGGCGCTATTTGGCCCTTAGGTGGCGGGGGATCAACCTCCGCTGCCGCGGCTGCTACAATGCGCTCCGTTTTTCGCTGTGTCCGGAACCTCCGCATGAACTCCACTGAACGCCGCGCCCTTGCCGGCCTCGCCTCCCTTTATGTTTTCCGCATGCTGGGCCTGTTTATGGTGCTGCCGGTGCTGTCGCTCTATGGCGCCGACTATCAGGGCAGCACGCCGGCACTGCTGGGCCTGGCGCTGGGGGCTTACGGGCTCAGCCAGGCACTTCTGCAGATTCCGCTGGGGGTGCTGAGCGATCGCTGGGGGCGCAAGCCGGTCATCTTTGTGGGGTTGCTGGTATTTGCCTTCGGCAGTGTGGTGGCCGCGCTCACCGATTCGGTTTACGGATTGATCGCCGGGCGGATTCTCCAGGGCGCCGGCGCCATTGCCGCGGCCACCATGGCACTGGCGGCGGATTTGACCCGGGATGAGAACCGTGGCAAAGCCATGGCGGTGATCGGAGCCTCCATCGGTGTTGCCTTTGTACTCGCCGTGGTACTGGGGCCTCTGGTCGCCGGTTTTGGCGGTCTCTCGGCCATTTTCTGGCTGACTGCGCTGCTGGCGCTACTGGGTATATTGCTGGTGTGGCGACTGGTGCCGAACCCGCCGGTGGCTGAGCGCCGCGGGCCGCAGCGGGGCGACTTTTCCCGCCTGCTGGCCCAGGGCGATGTGTGGCGGCTGGTGTGCGGTGTCTTCTTCCTGCACCTGCTGTTGACCATGATGTTCGTACCCCTACCGCTGCTACTGGTAGATCAGTTGCACCTCCCCAGTGACCAGCACTGGAAGCTCTACGGCCCGCTGATGCTGGGCGCTTTCATTTTTATGGTGCCGCTGATGCGAATGGCGGAGAAGCGTCACAAGGTGCCGGCAGCCATGCGCCTGGCCCTGCTGGGGCTGATTTTTGGCGGCGTGGCGCTGATGCCGCAGGTACACGGAGCCTGGGTCATCGTTTGTCTGGGAGTATTTTTCCTCGCCTTCAACTTGCTGGAAGCGCTGCTGCCGGCCCAGCTGACCCGAGTGGCACCGGCGGAGTGCCGCGGCGCAGCGACCGGTCTTTACGCCACCCTGCAGTTCCTGGGGGCATTTGCCGGCGGAAGCCTCGGTGGAGTGGTTTACGGGAGCGGCGGCGCGGGCACTGTAGCGACCCTGGCACTGGGCGTTTTGGTGCTCTGGTCGCTGGCCTGGTGGCAGATGCGTGGCACCCGGGTACCGCTTGCCAGCGTCTGATACACCGGCGGTGACGGCCCCCGGGCGAGTGTTGTATGCTGCTGGATAAAAATACACTGTAAGCGGTGCGGGCAGCCTGCTCGGCGATATTCCTGAGTGACTCAGGGGACGTCCGGGGCAAGCCTCCGCGCCGCTTTCCGATTCTGAATTTCAGTAAAACTTTCATTAAATCCAAACATTGAGCAGGTCCGTATGCGTATACCGCATATAGAGGACCGACCGAGAGGAGAGGCATATGGCCAGGGGCGTAAACAAAGTAATTCTGATTGGTAACCTGGGCGGCGACCCGGAAACCCGCTACCTCCCCAGTGGCGGCGCAGTCACCAATGTAACCCTGGCGACTTCTGAAACCTGGAAAGACAAGCAGACGGGCCAGAACCAAGAGCGCACCGAATGGCACCGCGTGGTGTTCTTCAACCGCCTGGCTGAAATCGCCGGTGAATACCTGCGCAAAGGCAGCAAGGTATACCTGGAAGGCTCACTGCGTACCCGCAAGTGGCAGGACAAGCAGTCCGGCCAGGACCGTTACACCACCGAAATCGTCGCCAGCGAAATGCAGATGCTGGATGGCCGCGGTGAACAGGGTAGCGGCGGCTACCAGCAGGGCGGCCAGGGTGGCTACTCCCAGCAAGGCCAGCAAGGTCAGCAGGGTGGTGGTTTTAACCAGGGCGGCGGCTATCAGGACGAGTTTTCCCAGGGCCGTTCCACGCCGTCTCCGATGGCCCCATCCCAGCAGCCGGCCAACAAGCCAGCGGGCAATCAGTCGCCGGCCGGTGGTTTCGATAACAGCTTCGACGACGATATTCCGTTCTAAGGCGAGTCTTCACTTCCATGCATCACACAGGCTACCAGCCGGATACGGTCGCCCTGATCGGCGCCGGCAACGCCATCGACAGTGCCTTGCAAAAGGGCTTGCAACGCGTGGGCTTCCGGGTTCAGTTACTGGGTCCGGAGCAGGTGTCGCAGGTGCGGGCGGGGGCGCTGGTGATCAACGCGGCCAGCTGTGCCGGCAGTGCCCGCAAGGAGCTGGCCCGCGATGTCTGTGACGCATTGGCGCAGGTCTCGTACACTGCGCTGTTGCACCTGTCTTCCTACGCCGTATTTGGCGGCGGTGTGCGCAAGAAAATCCATGAGGACGACGAGCCAAGCCCCGACACAGAGAGCGGCCGTGAGTGGCTCTACTGTGAGCAGCGCCTGGGTGCACTGGAAAATACCAGCATCCTGCGCCTCGGCTGGAAAGTGGACCGCAGCGAGCGGGCCCTGTTGGGGCGGATTGTCTCCGGCCTGCTACAGAGTAAGCCGATCGTGCTGGACGACGTCACTCGGGGTAATCCGGTGACGGTTTCCGATTTGGTGCGGGTTGTGGTGGCGGTGACCCAGCAGCTTGCCAGTGGTGCCCCCCGCTCCGGTGTTTACCATTTTGGTTCTGCGGATACCTGTACCGCGATGGACTTCGGTCGTGAGGTGGTGGATCGGGTGCAGTCTTTGTATGGCGAAGATTTCGCCGCTGAGCTGCTGGCCTTGTCGCCGGCAGCGGCAGACCACTCGTCGGTACTGGCCTGCGAAAAACTGCGGGATGTGTTCGGTATACAGCAGCGCAGTTGGCGCCAGGGGCTGACGCGGCAGGTGGAATTGTGGCTGGAGCGATTGCAGAAAGCGGAAGGCTGAAACGCAATTTGTGCCCAATAAAAAAGGCGAACTGCGTGCAGTTCGCCTTTTTTATTGGTGTGGTCTAAGTCTGTTCGATCTTAAACCTTCCAGCTCCTACACCTTTAACGCTTATACCTTGTCGAAGATCAGGCTGGCGTTGGTGCCACCGAAGCCGAAGCTGTTGGACAGTGCACGGCGCACTTCGGTCTCACGCAGCTCGGTCACCAGGTCGAGGCCTTCGGCCGCTTCGTCCACGGTTTCCACGTTGGCAGAGGCGGCGATAAAGCCATTCTGCATCATCAGCAGGCTGTAAATCGCTTCCTGTACGCCGGCGGCGCCCAGGGAGTGACCGGTGAGGGACTTGGTGGAGGCGAATGCCGGCACTTTGTCGCCGAACACTTCTTTCATTGCACGCAGTTCAGCGACGTCACCTACCGGGGTGGAGGTGCCGTGGGTGTTGATGTAGTCCACACCGCCTTCGAGGCCCTTGCCGTCCATACCTGCCAGCGCCTGCTGCATACAGCGTGCCGCGCCTTCACCGCTGGGGGCCACCATGTCATAACCGTCAGAGGTGGCACCGTAGCCCACCAGTTCGGCGATGATGTTGGCTCCACGGGCTTTGGCGTGCTCGTACTCTTCCAGAACCACACAGCCGCCACCGCCGGCAATTACGAAACCGTCGCGATTGGCGTCATAGGGGCGGGAAGCGGTGGTCGGGGCATCGTTGTACTTGGAGGAGAGGGCACCCATGGCGTCAAACAGGTGGGTCAGACTCCAGGCCAGTTCCTCACCGCCGCCGGCAAATACGATGTCCTGTTTACCCATCTGGATCAGCTCGGCACCGTTGCCGATGCAGTGCGCCGAGGTGGCGCAGGCCGAGGAGATGGAGTAGTTCACGCCCTTGATCTTGAACGGGGTGGCAAGACACGCGGATACGGTGCTGCCCATCACCTGGGGCACGCGGTAGGCGCCGACGCGACGAACACCCTTGGTTTTGAGGATATTCGCAGATTCAATGATCGCCGCGGTGGAGGTGCCGCCAGAGCCCATGACCAGACCGGTGCGTGGGTTGGAGATTTCTGACTCTTCGAGGCCGGCCATTTTGATGGCTTCGGCCATGGAAACGTAGGCGTAAGCGGCGGAATCGCCCATGAAGCGCAGGTGCTTGCGGTCGATGTGTTCCTTGAAATCGATATCGACGACACCGGCGATCTGGCTGCGCAGACCCAGCTCGGCGTACTCATCCATGTAACGGATGCCGCTGCGGCCGGCTTTCAGGGAGGCCAGCACTTCCTCGGTATTGTTGCCGATGCAGGAAGTGATGCCCATTCCGGTAATGACTACCCGGCGCATAGTGATCTCCAATAAAACGTATAGAGTGAATTGTTATTTTTTTATATGACAGTGTCTTGTTTGACCGACAGACGGATTAAAAGTTGTCTGTACGGGTAAACAAGCCAACGCGCAGATCCTTGGCAGTGTAAATCTCGCGACCGTCAACAGATACAGAGCCATTGCCAATACCCATCACCAGCTTGCGCTCTACCAGGCGGCTCATCTGGATATGGTAAGTGACTTTCTTGTTGGTCGGTAGAATCTGGCCGGTGAACTTCACCTCGCCACAACCGAGGGCGCGACCGCGGCCGGGGTTGCCTTTCCACGCCAGGAAGTAACCCAGCAACTGCCACATGGCGTCGAGGCCAAGGCAGCCGGGCATGACCGGATCGCCGGGGAAGTGGCAGTCGAAGAACCACAGGTCCGGAGTGATATCCAGTTCGGCAATCAGCTCCCCTTTGCCGAACTCACCGCCGTCTTTGGCAATATGGGTGATGCGATCCAGCATCAGCATGTTGGGGGCGGGCAGCTGGGCATTGCCCGGGCCGAACATTTCACCGCGGCCACAGGCCAGAAGTTCTTCGCGGGTGTAGCTGCTTTTTTGAACGAAATTACTCATTGGGTCCCCGATTTTGGGCATTCTTTACACGAGCCGGCATTCTAAGGGCTAAGGATAGCTTGTCCAGTCGGTCATAAGCCTTTTTGTGACTGGAATTGTCTCAATTAACCCTTGACCCTCTGTGTATAGCGCGAAACGTCGGGCTTTGGGCGGCTCTGGCCGCCGGTCTTCAGGCTGGACTGATTCTTGCCTCATTTTTGTGATAAGTTGCTGAAATTCGGCGCCGGAGAGCGCCGATTCAGTATTTTAATGAGGGGGAGCAATGCTCAAAAAATGTCTTTTTCCGGTGGCCGGGTACGGAACCCGCTTCCTGCCGGCAACCAAGGCAATGCCCAAAGAAATGTTGCCTCTGGTGAACAAGCCGTTGGTGCAATACGGGGTAGAGGAGGCCATCGAGGCCGGCCTTACCGAGATCGGCTTCGTCACCGGGCGCGGCAAACGCGCTATTGAAGACCATTTTGATACCAACTTTGAGCTGGAGCACCAGATCGCCGGTACCGGCAAGGAACGCTACCTCGACTCTGTGCGCGAGGTGATCGATACCGCCAGTTTCTCCTATACCCGCCAGGGCGAGATGCGCGGGCTTGGCGATGCCATCCTGCAGGGGCAGCGTCTTATCGGCGACGAGGCGTTTGCGGTAGTGCTCGCGGACGACCTGTGCCTGAATGAAGAGCTGGGTGTTCTCGGCCAGATGGTGCAACTCTACAAGCAATTCCGTTGCAGTATTGTGGCGGTAGAAGAAGTGCCCGAGGACCAGATTCACAAATTTGGCGTAATTGCCGGCAATGAAATCAAGCCGGGCCTGTACCAGGTCACGGACATGGTGGAAAAGCCCAAGGCGGAAGAGGCGCCGAGCAATATGGCGATCATTGGTCGCTATATTCTGACGCCGGATATATTCGACCTGATCCGCGAGACCCCGCCAGGAAAAAATGGCGAGGTGCAGATTACCGATGCGCTGCTGACGCAGGCTCAACGCGGTTGCGTTCTTGCGTATAAATTCAAGGGTCGCCGTTTTGACTGCGGCTCCGTCGACGGCTTTATCGAAGCCACCAACCACGTTTACCAAAATGTTTATTTGCCCGGAGAAAAAGGCTGATATGTCTGAATTAACCTGTTTTAAAGCCTACGATCTTCGCGGCCGTGTGCCCGACGAACTGAACGTTGATGTGGCCTACCGTGTCGGCCGCGCGTTTGCCCAGTTTCTGGATGCCCGCCGCGTTGTGGTGGGTCATGATATCCGCCTCACCAGCAGTGAATTGACCGATGCCCTGGCCAACGGCCTGCGCGACGCCGGTGCCGATGTTTTCCATATTGGCGAGTGCGGCACCGAGGAAATTTACTTCTCCACATTCCACGGCGACTTCGATGGTGGCATCTGCGTGACCGCGAGCCACAACCCCATGGATTACAACGGCATGAAGTTTGTGCGCACCGGCTCCCGTCCCATCAGTGGCGATACCGGTTTGCTCGACATCAAGCGCCTGGCAGAAGAAAACAACTTCCCGGCAGTGGAAAAGCGTGGCGAACTGCACACCTTTGCCCACCGCGACGATTTCGTGAAGCACCTGCTGGGCTATGTCAATGTGTCCGAGCTGAAGCCGCTCAAGCTGGTCGTCAACGCCGGTAACGGTGGTGCCGGCTCTGTAGTGGATGCGCTGGCGCCGAGCCTGCCGTTCGAATTTGTGCGCGTACACCACGAGCCAGATGGCAACTTCCCCAACGGTATCCCCAACCCGATCCTGCCGGAAAACCGCGAGTCTACTGCCATCGCCGTGCGCGAGAGCGGTGCGGACTTCGGTATCGCTTGGGATGGCGACTTCGACCGCTGTTTCTTCTTTGACGAAAGCGGCGAGTTCATCGAGGGCTATTACGTGGTTGGCCTGCTGGCGGAAGCCTTCCTGGCGAAGCACCCGGGTGCCAATGTGGTGCACGATCCACGCCTGACCTGGAACACCGAAGATATCGTCAAGGCCGCGGGCGGTGCGCCGGTACAGAGCAAAACCGGCCATGCCTTCATCAAGGAGCGCATGCGCAAGGAAGACGCCATCTACGGTGGCGAGATGAGCGCGCACCACTATTTCCGCGATTTCGCCTACTGCGACAGTGGCATGATTCCCTGGTTGCTGGTGGCGGAGCTGGTAAGCCGCAGTGGCAAATCTCTGTCACAACTGGTGGGTGAGCGTATGGCCGCTTTCCCATGCAGTGGCGAGATCAACTCCAAAGTGGCAGACCCGAAAGCACTGCTGGCCGCAGCAGAAGAAAAATATGCAGCTGGTGCCAACAGCGTCGAGCACGTAGACGGCCTGAGCATTGCCTTCGACGACTGGCGGTTTAACCTGCGCATGTCCAACACCGAGCCGGTTGTGCGCCTGAATGTCGAGTCCCGTGGGGATGAGACTCTGATGAAGGCCAAGACCGATGAGTTACTCGGCCTGATTCGCGGTTGATATTGATACTGTGGGTGGGCGTTTCCCGCCCACAGTTTCTCCGCTTGTTCTTTTCTTTTTAGTAATTCCGCTGTTAAGTCCTACCGATCTTCCGCAGTTTTCCCATTTTTCACTCTCACGTGGCAGTCTGTGAGTTTTGTAACAGTTTCGGCTCTCCTGTCGCTAGAATCCTATTTGTTGTTTAAGCTTGGATGTGCATTCTATATCCGAGAATATTCATGAATTCGATCCGTTCTGTATTGTTTCTTCCGGTTATTTTGTTTGTCGTTTTTTGTGGATTTGTTTCCGCCGGGCTGTTTATTCCCGGCTTTCTAGAATTTGTGGGCGGACTCGATGGGATAATTCTGCCCACGATAATTATGCTGGGCATAAGTTTATGGATGGCAGCGTCCTTTCGGCGTCGTCGGGTTTTTTCGGTATCTGTGGACCTGGTGCGCATCCAGATTGCGTTGATAGTGTCAGCCTACGTATTTCGCGGTGAAGAATTTAATTTTGTGTTATTCGTGTTTTTGGCTGCGATTGTAGGTTTGTTTTTGCTTCGTCAGGGAAGAGTGTGGCTGTCCTCCGAGCGACAGCTCTACGGATATAGTGGGGAAGTGTTACACCGCGCAATGCAACGTTTGGCGGATAGCGGAAAAATTATCCAGATATCGAGTTCGTCACAAGAAATTCAGGGGCGATTTGTCACTGGGACCCCGGACGGTAGCGTAAATAGAGATCTATCGGGCAGAGAAATTGAGTTTCGGCTGAATTTCGATAAAACGCCTATACCCACCTTAAGTATGTGGGGGCCGAATGCACCGGTGTATGCTCGTGCACTGCTCGTTGAGCTTGACGCGGAACTGGAGTCCTCTGGAGCTATCGAGAATTATGTCTTTTCGTGGCGGGTGCCCGTTTTGCTCGCCGCTCCTTGGTTGATCGGTATTATGTGGGCGGTTCTCTAACAGGGCCCCCAAAAAAAAAGCCCCGGGATCGCTCCGGGGCTTTCTTTTCACTCGGGAAAGTGGGAGATCTATTTGTTACGCTGAATCGAAAATTCCGCTAACTGCTGCAATGCAGTCTTGTGCTCACCATCCGGCAAAAATTCCAGTTTTTCCAGGGCGAGTTCCACTTCTTTTCTGGCGCGATCGAAGGTGTAGTCCAGCGCACCGCACTCCTCAATTGCTGCAACAATTTCTGTGAGCTTCTCCGCGCTTTTCTGTTCAATCGCTTCACGTACCAGTGTGGCCTGTTCTGTAGTGCCATTCGCCATCGCATAAATCAGTGGCAGGGTAGGCTTGCCTTCGGCCAGGTCGTCGCCCACATTCTTGCCCAGCTCCTCGGAGTTGCCGCGGTAGTCGAGGGCATCGTCTACCAGCTGGAAGGCGGAGCCGAGGTGGCGGCCGTAGAGTTTGAGGGACTGGCGCTGTTCTTCCGTGCAGTCGGCCAGTACTGCGGCAGTTTCGCAGGCGGCTTCAAACAGAGCGCCGGTCTTCTTGTGGATAACCGCAAGGTAGTTGGCTTCCGTGACCGCCGGATCACCGGCATTCACCAATTGCTGTACCTCGCCCTCGGCGATGGTGTTGGTGGTGTCGGAGAGGATGGACATGATGTCCATATCCTTCAGGGCAACCATCATCTGGAAGGCTCGGGAATAGAGGAAGTCGCCCACCAGTACCGCCGGCGCGTTGCCCCACTGGGCGTTGGCGGTGATGCGGCCGCGGCGCATATCCGAGGTGTCTACCACGTCGTCGTGCAGCAGGGTGGCGGTGTGGATGAACTCGATGATGGTGGCCAGGTCTATGTGGTTCTCGCCCTGGTAGCCGGCGGCGCGGGCGCAGAGCAGCACCAGCAGCGGGCGCAGGCGCTTGCCCCCAGCCTCGACCAGGTAGTGCCCAATGTTCTCCACCAGCGGAACGTCGGAATGCAGTTGATCGATGATACGTTGATTGACGGCCGCAAAATCGTCGGCGGCTACCTGGTGGAAAGGCAACATTCAGGGTTCCTTATACTGCGCTTATTTTCTCTCAGGGCGGCAAGCCTAGCGGTTTTGGCCCCGGGCGGAAAGGCGTGAAGTGGGACAGCCTGCCCGAAAAACGCACTATTGTATCAATCGTGCGAATTGATTAGAATCTGCGCCCCGCTCAAACCGGGCCTATCCCTCATGGGAGCCGCCGGAGTCGGGGAAACAGTGTTAATCAACACGGCGCAAGCTCCCAAAATGCTGGCTAACCGGTCATTAGTTTGGCCTGCCGCTGCTTCGTGTCGTCCATTTTGTTGGAGCATAGAAATATGTACGCAGTTATTGAAAGCGGTGGCAAACAGCACCGTGTAGAAGAAGGCGAAGTTCTGCGCCTGGAAAAAATCGAAGTAGCAACCGGTGAATCTATCGATTTCGATAAGGTCCTGATGGTTGTGAACGGCGACGCTATCAACATCGGTGCGCCGGTTGTTGAAGGTGCCAAAGTGACTGCAGAAGTGCTGAGCCACGGCCGCGGCGAGAAGGTGAAAATCATCAAGTTCCGTCGTCGTAAGCACTCCATGAAGCGTCAGGGCCACCGTCAGTGGTACACCGAAGTTAAAATCACTGGCATCAAAGGCTAATCACCAGGTAACAGAAGAGGAGTAACTACTCATGGCACATAAGAAAGCTGGCGGTAGTACGCGCAACGGGCGCGATTCTGAAAGTAAACGCCTGGGCGTTAAGCGCTTTGGCGGTCAAGCTGTCTCTGCAGGCAGCATCATCGTTCGTCAGCGTGGCACCAAGTTCCACGCTGGTGTAAACGTTGGTATGGGCAAAGACCACACTCTGTTCGCTACTGCCGATGGCGTAGTGAAGTTTGAGGTCAAGGGTGCCAATAACCGCAAGTTTGTTTCCATCGAAACAGCCTAAGCGGTCATAGCGTCCGATAAAAAGCCCCGCAATTGCGGGGCTTTTTTGTATCTTGCCCCCTTTTTTTGTATTGATCTTGGGCAAATTACACTGAAGACCGGTCAACCCGGTAAGTAGAGCCATGAAATTTGTAGATGAGGCGCCGATTTCGGTGCAGGCCGGCAACGGCGGTAAGGGATGTTTGAGCTTTCGTCGCGAGAAATTTGTCGCCAAGGGTGGTCCCGATGGCGGTGACGGCGGCGATGGCGGCTCCGTGTATCTGGTGGCTGATGAGTCACTGAATACCCTGGTGGATTACCGCTACCAGCCGAATTACCGCGCGCAAAGTGGTGAACCCGGCCGCGGGCGCAACTGTACCGGTGCCAAAGGTGAAGAGCTCGAGCTGAAGGTGCCTGTGGGTACCACCGCCATTGATGTGGATACCGGGGAGACCCTGGGGGATCTGCTGGTGGCGGGTGAGCGTTTGCTGGTAGCTCAGGGCGGCTGGCACGGGCTGGGTAATACCCGCTTCAAGTCCAGTACCAATCGCGCGCCGCGTCAGACCACGCCCGGCAGTGAGGGTGAAAGCCGCAACCTCAAGTTGGAACTGAAAGTGCTGGCCGACGTGGGCATGCTGGGGCTGCCCAATGCGGGCAAATCCACGTTTATTCGCGCCGTGTCTGCGGCCAAGCCGAAAGTGGCGAATTACCCCTTTACCACCTTGGTACCGAACCTGGGTGTGGTGCAGGTGCAGAAGTATCGCAGCTTTGTCATTGCGGACATCCCTGGTCTGATCGAAGGGGCGGCGGAAGGTGCCGGTCTGGGTATCCGCTTCCTCAAGCACCTTACCCGCTGCCGGGTACTGCTGCACCTGGTGGATCTGGCGCCGTTTGACGGTTCTGATCCGGTGCAGAATGCGCTGGCGATCGAGCGTGAGCTGGAAGCCTTCAGTCCCACCCTGGCCGGGCGTGAGCGCTGGCTGGTGCTGAACAAGACTGACTTGGTGCCGGCAGACGAGCTGGAAGAGCGCTGTCAGTCCATCGTGAATGCCCTTGGTTGGCAGGGACCGGTGTTCCGGGTGGCGGCGATTCGCGGCGAGGGCACCGATGTACTCAGCGGGCAGCTGATGGATTACCTGGAAGAGGTCAAGCATCAGGAAGAGCTGGATGGTGAGCTGTTCGAGGCCGAGCAGGAAGCTCAGCGGCAGATGCAGCGCGAGGCGCGGGAGCGCATCGAAGCGCAGCGCCAGGCACAGCGTGCCAAGCGCAAAGCGGCGAAAGAATCTGACGAGGATGATGAAGATTGGGACGACGATGACTACGACGTGGATGTAGAATATCGCCCCTGAATCAGGCGTCTCTTTAGTTGATTGTTTTGTTGAGGCGCGTTTTTACAAGAGGAAGAAATGGATTCTATCTCGTCGCGCCAGCAACTCTCTTCCAGCAAGCGCTGGGTTATCAAAATTGGCAGCGCACTGCTGACCGATAATGGCCGCGGAGTCAACCGCGCGGCTATCCAGAACTGGGCGGGTCAGATCAGTGCCCTGCGTCGGCAGGGCATCGAGGTGCTGCTGGTATCCTCTGGCGCTGTCGCTGCGGGTATGGATCGTCTCGGCTGGCGCAAGCGGCCGGAGTCGATCCACCAGCTGCAGGCGGCCGCCGCTATCGGCCAGAGTCATCTGGTGCAGGTGTACGAGCATGCCTTTGGCCAGTACGACTGCCGCACCGCTCAGATCCTGCTGGATCACGACGACCTCTCCAACCGCACCCGCTACCTGAATGCCCGCAGTACCCTCAAGACCCTGCTATCTCTGGGGGCGGTGCCCATCATCAATGAAAATGACACGGTGGTCACCGACGAAATCCGCTTTGGCGACAATGACACCCTGGGCGCCCTGGTGGCCAATCTGGTGGAGGCGGATGTTCTGTTGATTCTCACCGATGCCGATGGCTTGTTCACTGAAGATCCCCGCGACAATCCTGCGGCGGAGCTGGTGCGCGAGGCAACGGCGACGGATCCCCGGCTGGTGGCGATGGCGGGCGGTTCCCGCAGTGGTCTCGGCCGCGGCGGAATGGCGACCAAAGTGCGCGCGGCCCAGCTGGCGGCGCGCTCCGGGGCGCGCACGGTCATTGTCGGCGGCAGTGCGGACCTGGTTATCGAGCGGGTTGTGGCCGGTGAGGATCTGGGGACCCTGCTGCTGCCGGAGGCGGATCCGCTGACGGCGCGCAAGCGCTGGCTTGCGGGCCAGCTGCAGGTGCGCGGCCGGCTGCATCTGGACGCCGGTGCCGAGCGGGCGCTGCGCAATCAGGGGAAAAGCCTGTTGCCGGTCGGGGTGGTGAAAATGGATGGGCGTTTTCACCGCGGTGAGCTGGTGAGTTGTATCAATGCGGCAGGCGAGGAAATTGCCCGGGGGTTGGTGAATTACGATAGTTCCGAGGCGCTGAAAATCTGCGGTCAACCCTCAGATCGAATTGTCGATTTGCTGGGTTACCGGGACGACGATGAGCTGATTCACCGGGATAATCTGATACTGCTTTCCTGAGGTTGCCCGCAGGGCGTCAGGCATCACCGGGCGCCAGCTGGTAGGTATGAATCAGCAGGCACAAAATAAGCAGACACAAAAAAGCCCCGCCATGGCGGGGCTTTTTCATGCTCAGAACAAGCAGCGGCTTAGGCCGCCAGCTTTTTGATCTGGGCGTTCAGGCGGCTCTTATGACGAGCAGCCTTGTTTTTGTGAATGATGCCTTTGTCAGCCATGCGGTCGATAACCGGCACTGCCGCGGTGTAGGCGGTCTTGGCTTTTTCTGCATCACCTGCATCGATGGCCGCAACTACCTTTTTGATGTAGGTGCGCACCATGGAGCGCAGGCTGGCGTTGTGGTTGCGGCGCTTTTCGTTTTGGCGCGCGCGTTTCTTCGCTTGAGGTGAATTGGCCACCGGTTGCTCCTGTCTGGAATCAATAAAACTCGAACTTCGGGCCGGGGGCCCGTTTGGGACGCGACATTATCCCCAGCGTTGGTTGTTTGTCAACCGCTTGCGCCAGCAGTTTGTGACCGCTGCGGACACGGACGTTGCTAGCGATGTAGCGTCAGGGCGCTAGCGGGGAAGCGTCAGGGTAAACGTCACTCCCTGGCGGTCTTCCCGGTTGGCTGCATTCAGCTGGCCACCGTGAAAATCCGCAATCAACCGCGCGATATGCAGTCCCAATCCCAGGTGGCCGGCCTTGCCGCCGTCATCGCGGACAGAGACCAGGGAGTCGAACAGTTTCTGGCCGAACCCCTCGGGCAACAGGGGGCCGTCATTGCTGACGGAAACCCGGTATTCCCGCTTGCTCTCGCTGGCGCTGACGGTGATCTGGCTACCGTCGGGGGCAAAGCTCACCGCGTTGTCGATCAGCTTGTCCAGCAACTGTGCCAGCAGCTCCGGGGCACCGTGGTAGTGGAGCTGTGCCGGCGGCGGTGGTGTCTGCTGCAGCTCGAACCTGTGGTGGGGGTGGGCATCGGCGTAGCTCTGGGTCAGGAGCTGCAGCAGGTCGGCGAGGTCGAAGTCCTCCCGTTCCGCCTGGCTGATGCTGGCCTCCAGGTGTGTTGCTGCCGACAGGGCATTGAGGATGGAAGACAGGCGCGCGCCGCCGTCGGCCGCGCGCTCGGCGTAGCGTCGGCTGTCGCTGTCCAGTTCGCCGGCGCTCAGGTTGTCCAGGGATGAGCGCACCACCGCCAGCGGAGTACGCAGTTCGTGGGACAGTTTGCCCGCCAGGCTGCGCAGGTACTGGTGGTAGTGGTCCAGCTCCGCCAGCAGGCTGGCGAAGGCCCGGTTCAGGGCGCCCAGCTCGTCGTTAACAAAGGGTTGTGGAAAGTCTCCCCGCAGGCGGCCGCTCGTATCCACCGCGTTTCGGGCGGCCCGGTGCAGGCGCCGGATGCGCCAGGATAACCAGCTGGCATAGCCGAGCAGCAGTAACAGCACCAGTCCGGCGGCACCGGCGGTGGTTAGCCACAGGCGCCGGGCGGCGGACTCGGTGAGGGATTGCAGGGCACTGGCAGACTGCGCCGCAATCACCCGCCCCAACAGCGGCCGTTCGATAATGTCGTCGGCGCGGGTGACTACCGGCACGCTGACCGCACCGATGCGATCATCGCCGGCGTTGGCTTCGTCTGCTGCCCGGAACCACTGGCCGGCGGTGTCCCGGTTTTGGGTCAGGGAGTCCGGGTACTGGCGCGGTAGCGGCGGTAACTGGTCGGTAGTGAGGATCTGGCGGTAGAGCCAGTCCAGCAGCCAGTGGCGCTCGCCGGAAGAATCTGACGTTTCCCGCTCTTCGGCAAAGTCAGTGCCGCTGCTGGCCAGTACAAACCCCTCTTTGTCGACCACCGTCAGCTGCAGCTCCGGGCGCGCGAAATGATTCAGTTCCTGCTGCAGATCGCGCAGGGGCTCCACCAGTATGCCGGGGCGCCCGTCTGCGGGCAGGGTGCTGGTGTGGCGCGCTGCTTCTCCGCCGTCGCTGCGGATACGATCTTCCACCGCGATCGCCAGTTCGCCATCGGTGAGGTCGAAGGGCATGGAGAGCTCCAGCTGGTAGCCCCGGGGGGCGGCGGTCCAGCGCCCGCGAATGCGCAGTTCGCGCTCGTATTCGCCGCGGCGGGGGTTGTACCAGAGGGCGCGCACCGGGCCTTGGCTGGCGACAGGCAGGGTGTACTGCTGGCGGGCGGTGTACAGCTGCACCGTGTCGCCGCTGGAAATGTCACTACTGCGGGGATCGTGGTAGCTGGGGCTGCGATCTTTGGCGGTCAACAGCAGGTATATCTGGCTGCCATTTCTGCCCAGGGTGACCTGGGCCAGGGGCTTGCCGTCTTGGTCCAAGAGCTGTCGCGGGGGCAATGCCAGTCCCCGCCACTCTTCTCCGTAGCCGTCCAGTACCGGCGCCTGGGGCAGGGGGTTCAGGTACAGCTGGGCGCCCGGTGGACGGCCGGTTCGCCTGGGGTCCGGTGCGATCAGCTCGGGGGCGCTGGCGAGGCGTGCGGCAATGGCGTTACCGGTGGCTTCCAGGGTCTGCATCTGGCCCTGGCTCAGGGCCTTGTCCACCTGGCGCAGATACTGGCAACCCGCCCAGGGCAGGGCCAGGGTGCAGAGGCTGAGCAGTATGAGTTGGCGGCGCAGTTTCACAGGGAAGGCTTCAATGGGTGAGTTTCAGTGGGTGTAGATGTGCTTAAAGTTGTGGGTGTGCTTAAACCTGCCAGCGATAGCCCATGCCGTAGGCAGTGCTGATGGCGTCAAAATTACCGTCAATGGTCTGGAACTTGCGCCGTATGCGCTTCACATGGGAGGTAATGGTGTTGTCATCCAGTACCACCCGCGCGGCTTCCATCAGCTGGCTGCGGGATTTGACGTGCCCGGGGCGCTTGGCCAGTGCGTGCACAATCCAGAATTCCGTCACCGTCAGGTCGACGGCTTCCCCCTGCCAGTGGCAGTGCAGTCGCGATACGTCGAGGGTCAGGTCGCCCTGGGTGAGGGTTTCGCTGTCATCCCCCTGGGATTGCATCACGCTCACCCGGCGCAGCAGGGCGCTGATGCGGGCCTGCATATGGGGCAGGGAGATGTCTTTGGTTAGGTAGTCGTCGGCGCCGAGGCGCAGACCGGAGATGATGTCGAGTTCCGAATCCCGCGCCGTGAGGAACAGGATCGGCAGGGTGGGCGCCATGGCGCGCAGTTCCCGACACAGGTCGAAGCCGCCCTCGATTTCTGCACCCAGCCCCACATCGATGACCGCCAGGTCCGGCAGGCGCTGACGGAAGGCCTCCAGGGCCTGTGGGCGCGTGTGGTAAAGGTTTACCTGATAGCCGGTGCGGCGCAGGGCGTCGCGGTAGTTTTCGGCGATGGCAATTTCGTCTTCGACAATGGCGATGGTAGGGCTGGTCATGGGGTTTCCGGCACCGTTATTGGCATTTTATCTGGCGGAAAATCATGCCCGAAGCGGAGCTGGCTGGCAAAGTGTGCCTGCTGGCCGATGGCCCGGGAGTCATTAAAAAGCGCGCGGCATACTGGATGCGGCGCGCAAGGCTAAATGTTACAGGGCTGGAGAATAGAGCTTGCCGAGAGTCGTCCGAGACCGGTTGCCGCTTTTGCAGAGCGGCAACCGGTCACGTGTGTGGAAAGCGGCTGGAACGGGTGGCGTTAGAAGGCGCCGGCCACGGATTCCGGGGTGCCGAAGTGGATGTCCACGCGGCGCTCCAGGGCATAGGCGTCCGCGTCGCCCTTTGGAGCTTTGGATTGGCTGGCACCCAGGGCGCGGCGCTCGATACGCTCGGGGGCCACACCGTAAGCTTCCAGGGCGCGCTGTACACTCAGGGCGCGCTGGTCGGAAAGTACATTGTTGTAACCGTCGCTGCCGCGGGGGTCGGAGTGGCCCTCCAGGTAAACCTGCAATTGCGGGTGGCGGTTGAGGAAGTCGGCCATAGCGGCGACATGACGCTCCTGGGCTTCCTGAAGCTGGTCGTCACCGGTGGTGAACAGCATCTGGAACTCGAGGCTATCCAGCGCCAGCTCCTGAGCATCGTTGGCGGACAGTCGCGCCGCGTCCAGTTGTTGTGCCAGGTTGCCCATTTCTGCGCGGCTTTCCGTCAATTGAGTTGCGAGCATGTCGGCCTCTTCTGCTTGCTTGATCTGTTCGCCCAGCCAGGCTCCACCGAGGGCCCCGGCGATAAAGCCAATCGGGCCACCTACGGCGGCGCCCGCAACTGCGGCGCCGGTGAATACAGTGGCCTGTTTGGCCGGGGTCAGGGCTGAGCCCTGGAATTCTTTGTCGGTGTCAGTGGCGGCCGTGGCAACGTTGCTCAGGGTCAGGGTGTTCAGGGCCAGGCTGCTCAGGGTTACTGCCAATACCATCTTTTTCATGATCGTGTTCCTTGCGATTTGAGGTTTGAAATGACTGCTCTTTGGTTCCGGCCGGGTTGCGTTCCCGCCTCGGTTGATAGTCATTTAACCCCCGCAAGGAGGCACTGGCGTGGCGCCAGTGGGGCAAATTCCGCAGCAATTATGGCGAATTGTGGCGGTGTGCCCTGTGATTCAGTTCAGCCTACGGCAATCTTTAATGCCCGGGCTGCTTCTGGACCCGATTCCTTTAGCCTCTTTTTCCGCCGCATAGTTCCGAAAACAGTTCCGAAAAACAGTTCCGCTAGTCCGTTCTGCAAGGCCTGCGTCGCCAGGCTAGCTCTGCTGGCGGCGGTAGCGGCGGTCCCGGGGCTGGTCGATTCGTACCCTCACTCTCTGTGGCCGCGGGCCCAAGGCAACCACGGCATACAGGATCACCGCTAGAATCAGTGCAATAATCAGTGCGTTGATGGTCATTCCATTCCTCCTCTATGGCCGCCATTCCCTGCAGGGCTCGTCAACTGCTTAACCTCAGTATAGTTCCACCTTGCGCCAACCGTAGCGTGCTGTTTCGGTTGGTGCAGGTCGGCGTAGATGGCGGTGGGGGTGGATTGCGGTAGACTTGCCGGCCATCATCACCCCGCGATTTATTCTTCCGTCAGTTATCAGGAACCAGGGACGTGGCAGAACCACCTTCGGAGCAGGATCAGGCCGAGGCACCGCCACCGGCGGCGCCGGCAACACCCGCAGCGCAAGTTACGAAAGATAGTCCCCAGCGGGGATTGTTGCGCGGAACTTCCGTGGTCGGTGGTGCCACTTTGTTGTCCCGGGTTATGGGTTTGGCGCGGGACATGGTATTTGCCCGGCTGACCGGTGCCAGTGACGCCGCCGACGCCTTTTTTGTAGCCTTTAAGATCCCCAATTTTTTCCGCCGCCTGTTTGCTGAGGGCGCTTTCTCCCAGGCGTTCGTACCGGTGCTGGCAGAATACCGCCAGAGGGGCGGCTTGGCAGCGGTGAAAGAGCTGAATGACCGGGTGGCCGGTGCCCTCGGTGGCGCGTTACTGATGGTTACTCTGTTCGGCGTACTCTGCGCACCGCTGGTGGCCGGTATTTTTACCCCCGGTTGGTGGTGGGGGGGCAATGAGCCGCAAAAGTTCGCAATGGCTACGGATATGCTGCGCATCACCTTTCCGTATCTGATGCTGATATCCCTCACTGGCTTTGCCGGTGCCATCTTCAACAGCTTCGATCGCTTCGCGATACCCGCTCTGACGCCGGTGTTGCTGAACCTGGTGCTGATCGGGGCGGCCACCATTGCCGCCAACTGGTTTGAGCCCCAGGTCATGGCCCTGGCCTGGGGGGTACTGGCGGCAGGGGTGGTGCAGCTGTTGTTCCAGATCCCCTTTCTCATCAGTCAGGGACTGTTGCCTAGGCCACGCTGGGACTGGCAGTACCCAGGTGTGCGCAAAATTCTGCGCCTGATGGCGCCTGCCATTTTTGGCGTGTCGGTCACCCAAATCAGCCTGGTGCTGGATACGGTGCTGGCCTCCTTCCTGCCCACCGGGTCGGTAACCTGGCTCTACTTCTCCGATCGCTTGGTTGAGCTGCCTCTCGGGGTGTTCGGAGTAGCCGTTGCCACGGTGATCCTGCCCAACCTGTCCAGGTTGCACGCCGGCGGCGATCCGCAGCGCTTTCGTCACACCATTGACTGGGCCCTGCGCAGTGTCACCCTGATTGCCCTACCGGCGGCGGTAGCGCTGTTTGTGCTGGCTGAACCGCTGCTCACGGTGCTCTTCCAGTACGGCAATATGACACCGCGGGACATGGAAATGGCGGCCTGGTCACTGCGGGCCTATACCTTCGGCCTGTTGTTTTTCATGCTGATCAAGGTACTGGCGCCGGGTTATTTTGCGCGCCAGGACACGACGACACCGGTACGCTTCGGCCTGATTGCCATTGGTTCCAAGATGATCCTGAGCCTGGCGCTGGTCATACCGCTACACATTTACTTCCAGCTCGGCCATATGGGGCTCGCCGCAGCCACCGCCGGGCAGGCGGCGATCAACGCCTGGCTGCTCTATCGCGGGCTGCGCCAGGGCGGCGTTTACGCCCCGGAGCCCGGTTGGAAGGCCTACCTGATGCGCCTGCTGCTGGCGAATCTGGCGATGGCCGCGGTATTGCTGGCGACATTGCACTACTGGCCGGCGTGGCACGAATGGCCCTGGTGGCAGCGCGCCTGGCGCATGGGGGCGCTGGTGGCAGCCGGTGGCGCCACCTACGGCTTGATCCTGCTGGCCAGTGGCTTGCGGCCAAGGCATTTTCGGGCCACATCGTGAAGCCAAAATCCGTTATACTGCGTCGCTTGATTTTGCAAGACCGACAAAGGGTGAGTGAAGCACTGTGACCGAGCAACGGGAGCTGATTCGCGGGTTGCACAACCTGCGGCCGGGCCACCGGGAATGTGTGGCGACCATCGGGTCTTTCGATGGCGTGCATCTGGGGCATCAGGCGATTATCAGCCAGTTGCGTGCGCGCGCTGCAGAGCGCAAGCTGCCGTCGGTAGCAATCATTTTTGAGCCGCAGCCCCACGAGTACTTCTCCGGCGAAAAGGCCCCCGCGCGGCTGATGCGCTTCAAGGAAAAGGTACTGGCACTGTTCGACGCCGGCGTTGATCGCGTTCTGTGTCTGCAGTTCAACGAGCGCCTGCGCAGTCTGGGTGCCGAGGCATTCATCCAGCAGGTACTGGTGGACGGACTGAGCGTGCGCCACCTTGTAGTAGGTGACGACTTCCGCTTCGGCTGCGACCGCAGCGGCGATTACCGCCTGCTGCAAAAAGCCGGCGCTGATACGGGCTTTACCGTGGAAGACACCGCTACCCTGGAGATTGCCGGCGAACGGGTGAGCAGTACGCGTATCCGTGAGGCACTGCAAAATGCGGACTTTGCTCTGGCGGAGCAGTTGCTGGGTAAACCTTACCGGATTACCGGCCTGGTGGCCCGCGGCCGTGCGCTTGGTCGCCAGCTGGGGGCGCCCACTGCCAATGTGCGCCTGCACCGCTATCGCTCGCCGCTGGTGGGTGTGTATACGGTGACGGCGAAACGCACCGACGGCAGCCCGATGTCTGGCAGCCGTATGGAAGTGGCGGGTGTGGCCAATGTGGGTTTTCGTCCCACGGTAGAGGGCGAGGGTGCAAAGCCGCTGCTGGAAGTGCATTTGTTCGACTTCAGTGGCGACCTTTATGGCCGCGAAATCGCAGTAACTTTCTGCCACAAGCTGCGCGATGAAGAGAAGTTTGAGTCTTTGGAAATACTCAAACAGAAAATCGCGGAAGACATCGAAAATGCGAAGGCTTGGTTTGCTCATCGCAAACCAGATTGAGCAAAAAAAAATTACCCCTTTGTATCTGACGTAGTACAGCTCGCAGATGCGAAGGCAGAGCACCGGGTACGGACTTTCAGGAGCGTCGGCGACAGGGACGTCGCCGCCGCAGCGCCCAGGGATGGGTTCACAGCGGTCCTGAAAGTCCGTACCCGGTGCTCTGCCGCCACGGAACCAGCTCCAACGGAGCCCGGAGCTTAACAGCAGAGCTCTGATTTGAGTTCAGTGGCGCCGGAGCACTGGGTATCAGGTTTCAAAAACGCTGCAAGTACATCCCTGTAAGCTCCGTCGGCGACGTCCCTGTCGCCGACGGTTTTGAAACCTGATCCCCAGCACTCCCGCTTAAATTTCCAGTTTTGGGCTCCGTAAGCCTTTCGAGGTTTGAGTGCAAAGCGCAATCAACAATTTAAAACCCCGAGCTACAACTGAAGTAGATAGCCAATGACCGATTACAAAGCGACCCTGAATCTGCCCGAAACCGACTTCCCCATGCGCGGCAATCTGCCCCAGCGGGAGCCGGCGATTCTGAAAAAATGGCAAGAAGGCAAGCTCTACGAAAAAATTCGTGAAGCCCGTGCGGGCCGCGAACAGTTTATCCTGCACGATGGCCCTCCCTACGCCAACGGCGATATTCATATCGGTCATTCGGTTAACAAAATTCTGAAAGACATCATCGTCAAATCGAAAACCCTCAGTGGCTTCGATGCCCCCTACGTGCCCGGTTGGGACTGCCACGGCCTGCCCATCGAACACAAAGTGGAACAGAAAGTCGGCAAGGCCGGCGTCAAAGTCGATCACAAAACCTTCCGCCAGAAGTGTCGTGAGTACGCGGCCAAGCAGGTGGATGGCCAGAAGAAAGATTTTATCCGTCTAGGTGTATTCGGTGAGTGGGACAACCCCTATCGCACCATGGACTATCAGTTTGAAGGCGACATCATCCGTGCCCTCGGCCGCGTGGTGAAAAACGGTCACCTGTCCCGTGGATTCAAGCCGGTTTACTGGAGCGTTGTGGGTGGCTCAGCGCTGGCGGAAGCGGAAGTGGAGTATCAGGACAAAACCTCCTTCTCCATCTACGTAAAATACCCGGTTACCGATGAAACCGCGTTGGCCATCGCCGATGCCGCCGGTGGCCATGCCGGTGATGGCCAGCTGTCTGTCGTTATCTGGACCACTACCCCCTGGACCCTGCCGTCTTCCCAGGCAGTTTCCGTACATGCGGACCTGGAGTACGTCGTAGTGCAGGTGGGCGAAGAGCGCCTGCTGGTTGCGGCAGAACTGAAAGATGCGGTGCTGGAAGCTGCGGGTGTAAGTGGTGAAGTGGTCGGTCGCATTCACGGCGCCGCGCTGGAGCACCTGAAGGTAAACCACCCCTTCTACGAAAAACAGCTGCCGCTGATCCTGGCAGACCACGTCACTACCGATGCCGGTACCGGCTGTGTGCACACAGCGCCGGACCACGGTCCCGACGACTTCAATGTGGGCAAGCGCTACGGCATAGAAACCCTGAATTATGTGGACGACAACGGCGTTTACCGCGATACAGTGCCGCTGTTTGCGGGCGAGCATGTGTATAAGGTGGACGGCAAGATTGTCGAGCTGCTGGAAGAAAAGGGCGTGTTGTTGCACCAGGACAAACTGGTCCACAGCTACCCCCATTGCTGGCGCACCAAAACCCCGCTGATCTATCGCGCTACGCCGCAGTGGTTTATCAGCATGCAGCAGAACGATCTGCTGGATCACGCCCAGAAGGCAGCGGATGAAGTTGAGTGGATCCCCGGCTGGGGCAAGGCGCGTATCGATTCCATGCTGGATGCCAGCCCGGACTGGTGTATCTCACGCCAGCGCACCTGGGGCGTGCCCATTGCGCTGTTCGTGCATAAAGAAACCCACGAAATCCACCCGGAAACCCCGGCGCTGATGGACAAGGTTGCCGAACTGGTGGATCAGGGCGGCATGGATGTATGGTTCGACCTGGATGCCAAAGCGCTGCTTGGTGACGATGCCGACAACTACCAGAAAGTCACCGATACCCTGGATGTGTGGTTCGATTCCGGTGTAACCCACTACGCGGTGCTGGAGCGTCGCGATGGTCTGCGTTTCCCGGCGGACCTGTATCTGGAAGGCTCCGACCAGCACCGCGGCTGGTTCCAGTCCTCCCTGAAAACTTCCATCGCCATTAATGATTGTGCGCCCTACAAGCAGGTATTGACTCACGGTTTCACCGTGGACGCTCAGGGCCGCAAAATGTCCAAGTCCATCGGTAATACGGTGGCGCCCCAGGATGTGATCAACAAGCTGGGCGCGGACGTTCTGCGTCTGTGGGTATCCGCCACCGATTTCAGTGGCGAGATGGCGGTGTCCGACGAAATCCTTAAGCGTACCGCGGATTCCTATCGTCGCCTGCGCAATACCGCGCGCTTCTTCCTGTCGAACCTCGCGGGCTTCGAACCGGAGAAAGATCTGTTGCCGGTGGAAGACATGCTGGCACTGGATCGTTGGGCGTTGGATCAGGCGGCCAGGCTGCAACAGGAAATCATTAGCGCTTACGATCGTTACCAGTTCCACCAGATCTACCAGAAGCTACATAACTTCTGCGTGGTGGAAATGGGTGGCTTCTATCTGGATATCATCAAGGATCGTCAGTACACCACCCAAGCTGATAGTGTCGCCCGCCGCTCCGCGCAGACGGCGCTGTACCACATCGTGCAGGCTTTTGTGCGCTGGGTAGCGCCAATCCTGAGCTTCACTGCCGAAGAGCTGTGGCAGTTTGTACCGGGTGCCAAAAGTGAAAGCATACTGCTGGAAGAGTGGTACCAGTTCCCGGCGCTGCCGGCGGAATCCCTGATGGATGCCGAATACTGGGATGCCATCGCGGATGTGAAAACTGCAGTGAACAAGGTACTGGAAGAGCAGCGCGGCGCGGGCAACATCGGCGGTTCTCTGCAAGCCTCTGTCACCCTGTTCGCCGATCCCGGTTTGCAGGAAAAACTGGATGCGCTGAAAGATGAGCTACGTTTTGTGCTGATCTGTTCTTCCACTTCCGTGCAGCCGATTTCCGATGCCGCCGGTGCGGAAGAAACTGAACTGGCCGGCCTGCGGGTTGCCGTACACAAAGTGGATGCGCCCAAATGTGGCCGCTGCTGGCACTACCGTGAAGATGTGGGTAGCAACAGTGAGCACCCGGAACTCTGCGGCCGCTGTGTAGACAATGTCAGTGGTGAAGGTGAGGTGCGTCACTATGCCTAACACCTTGGGGCATAAAGTCCTGGGCGCCCCTGGGCGCTGGTATCTGCTGGCGCTGCTGGTCATTCTGGCCGATATCGCCACCAAGGTATGGGCGGTCGACAAGTTTATGTACGGCCCGGCATTACAGATCATTCCCGGGTTTCTGCAGTTTACCTATGCAGAAAACTACGGTGCAGCCTTCAGTTTTCTCGCCGACGCCGGCGGCTGGCAGCGCTGGTTTTTTGGCGTTATCGCGCTCGTGTTCAGTGCGGTGGTGATTGTTTGGATATGGCGCCTGCCCGCGGTGAAGCGCTGGGAACCGATGGCACTGGCATTCATTCTTGGCGGAGCCCTGGGTAACCTGTGGGATCGTATTTTGCTGGGCTATGTGCGGGATTTTATTTCCGTTTATTACGGAAGCTGGCACTTCCCGGTATTCAATATTGCCGATGTTGCCATCTCCGTGGGCGCGGCCATGCTGGTCATCGAATTGTTGTTTTTCAAGGATCGCAGCGACGATTCTCCTGAGAAAAGTGCAGAAGTTTAAAGGCAGTACCCATGAGCAATAATGTAATAGGCGAACACAGCCGCGTAACCCTGCACTTCAGCCTCAAGCTGGACGACGGTTCTGAAATTGACTCCAACTTTGATGGCGATCCGGCCACTTTTATTGTGGGCGATGGCAATCTGCTGCCGGGTTTTGAGCAGGCGCTTTTTGGCCTCACGGCCGGTGATGAAGCGGAAATTGAAGTGCCGCCGGAGGCTGGTTTTGGTCAGCGCAACCCCTCCAATATCCAGAAGGTAAAACGCGGTCACTTCTCTCCGGATATCGAACTGGAAGAAGGTCTGGTGATCTCTTTTGATAACGGCAGTGGCGAATTGCCCGGTGTGATTCGTGAAATCGGTGACGACGAAGTGGAAGTCGACTTCAATCACCCCCTGGCCGGCCAGACGGTGTTCTTCCACGTAAAAATTCTCGAAGTGGCCTCGGTCAACTGATTTCAGCTTAGACAGGTCAAGGACTGAGTAGTATGCAGATTCGCCTCGCCAATCCCCGCGGTTTCTGTGCCGGTGTCGATCGCGCTATCGACATCGTCAACCGAGCCCTGGATGTTTTCGGTGCGCCCATCTATGTGCGCCACGAAGTCGTGCACAACAAATTTGTGGTCGACAGCCTGCGTGAGCGCGGCGCCGTGTTTGTGGATGAGCTGGACGAAGTGCCGGATGATGTAATCGTCATCTTCAGCGCCCACGGCGTATCCAAAGCGGTGCAGCAGGAAGCGGCCGACCGCGGCCTCAAGGTATTCGATGCAACCTGTCCGCTGGTGACCAAAGTACACATGGAAGTGAGCAAGTTCAGTAGCGACGGCAGCGAGTGCATTCTGATCGGTCACGAAGGTCACCCGGAAGTAGAGGGCACCATGGGCCAGTATGACACTAGCTGTGGTGGTGCCATCTATCTGGTGGAAGATGAGCAGGATGTTTCCGAACTGAAGGTCAAAGACCCCGACAACCTGACCTTCGTCACCCAGACCACGCTCTCTGTAGACGACACCTCCCGGGTAATCGACGCCCTACGAGCCAAGTTCCCCAATATCCGCGGCCCGCGCAAAGACGATATCTGCTATGCCACGCAGAACCGCCAGGACGCCGTGCGGCAATTGGCACTGGAATGCGACCTGGTCCTGGTCGTGGGTAGTCCCAACAGTTCAAATTCCAACCGATTGCGTGAACTGGCAGAGCGCTGTGGAACCGATGCTTATCTGATTGATGGTCCAGATTGTGTGGAATCCAGCTGGTTGGTTGGTAAGAAAGTTATCGGGATTACCGCGGGAGCATCGGCGCCAGAGGTACTAGTCGAAAGGGTGATCCAAAAGCTGCGGGATCTTGGGGCAGACATCCCGGACGAAGTGGCCGGAATCCCGGAAAACATCAGTTTCAGCCTGCCGAAAGAGTTACGGGGCTGACCCGCTCTGTCTGCCCGTTAGCAGTCTTCCACAGAAATACGCTGCTGCCGAACTCTTCCTGTGTTGGCGAGGGTTAGTTTATAACCTCCTTGGCCATTTGCAGAGCAAATCGTAAAGCTACCCATTCCCAGCGCACCGCCGGACAGTGTTCCGGCGGTGCGACTTTCCCCTGTGCCGACAAAAGAAACATAATTGGCTAGAGGGCCATTCGCCTTTATCTCGACGCCTTTTATTGGATTGCCGATTGCTATAGCTGGCTCGTCGCCGTCCCTCTCGCCGTCAAAATCCCGGTCATAAAAAATCTCCCAGCCCGCTTCCCAGTTACCAATTTTTCGCAGTGTGGCTCGGCGGTTGGTTGTAACCGCTTTGTTTCGAGTCAGTTGTATCGCTTGTAGTAGTTGGTCTGCTGCCGCTCTAGTACGGCTAGCTTCGATCTGCTCACCAATCCTGGGGGTGGCCACGAGGAGCAAAACCGACAAAATACTCAGCGTAATCAATAACTCAATTAAAGTAAGACCTCGTTCACACATGTCCTTCCCTGGTCGTTAAGTTTATTACTCAGGTCATCTTCCTGATGACCGTTCGTGCTGTCCTGGGCACCGCTCATCGGTGGGTTGAACCCTTGATGAAGGTGCCGTGGTAGGCTTCGCCAAAATTATCATTGCCCTAATTGCATATCTAGAGCACAAGAGGGGCCCTGACAGCGTGTGATGTAGTACGCGCCAGAAAGTTTGGTTCTGTGGTCCCATTTTGATTGCCATATAGGCAATTGGCCTTTTATAGGGGCGGTCACGGATAAGAAGATACAAATTGATAACATTATGCTGCTTTTGGATTGGGGGATTCACTCATGGGGTATAGGCAGAAGGGGTTAACCCTTATTGAGTTAATGGTCACCATCGCGGTATTGGCCATTGTGGTGGCTATTGCAATACCCAGCTTCAATACATTGATTGCCAACAGCCGTGCACTTTCCACTGGTGAAGAATTGATCAGCGCGCTGAACTATGCCCGTGCTGAGTCCATCAAACGAGGAGACCGGGTAACCCTTTGCGGAACAACAAATGGCACGGCCTGTAACGGAACCTGGGCAAATGACTGGATTGTAGTGGCCGATGATGCTGCAACAGATGATGCTGCCAGCCCCGTGGTGGGCGGGGTGTTGCGGTTTTGGGTGGGCCCGAAGAAGGGCGCGGCTGTAACGGAAGCCGGTGCGGCGACATTTGTTCGTTTTACGCGAAAAGGAACCCTCGGTAACAGTGGCGGGGGAACAATAACCCTTACTGCTGCTGCAAGTGGTTGCAGTGGTAACTCGGCGCGGCAAGTAACCGTTGGTATTGCCGGTGTTCTTAGTGGGCAGCGGACGACACAAGGATGCTCCTGATTATGCACAACACCATCTACAACCAGCGAGGCGCAGGTCTTATTGAAGTCCTGGTTACGGTTTTGATTCTCGGTACTTCATTGCTTGCCCTGGCTGCTCTGCAAAGCAAATCTTTGCAGTACAACCACAGTGCCTACCTGCGCTCTCAAGCGAACATTCTCGCTTACGACATTCTTGATCGTGTGCGGATCAACCGGAAGAACGTGGGTAGCTACAACCAGAAAATGGATGCAGCCAAGCCTGCCGGGGGCACTGTGGCATCCAATGATATAAGAGACTGGTTAACGACCATTGAAACCATGCTTCCCGGAGCAGACGGCGCCGTGACCTGCGATGCGAACAGTTTATGCACCGTAGAGATTCAATGGGCAGAACAAAGTAGCTCCGGCGAAAAAACCGAAGAGCAGGGCTCTTTCGTTTACACCACCCAAATTTGAGACGCCAGATGAAAAATTTGTCTAAGCAGAGCGGCATTTCCCTGGTCGAGTTGATGATCTCCATCACCATCGGCCTGATTCTTATGACGGGTGTCGTCCAGTTATTTCTTTCCAGTCGCGCAACGTTTAGCACCCAGCAGGGGCTCGCTCGTGTACAGGAAACCGGGCGCCTGGCCGTAGAGTTTCTGGCCGAAGATATCCGCATGGCAGGGTATATGGGGTGTATGAGCAAGAAACTGAACTTTACCAACACGCTCAATGATTCCGATACCGTAGCATTTGATTTCGAAATTGGCATTGAGGGGCTCGACAACGTTGGGGCGACTGTCGACGACGGGTACCCGGACAACATCATTCAGGGTACCGATGTCCTTGTAGTTCGTGGTGCCAATGGTAACGGGATCGGTGTAACGAGGAACAACGAATCAGGCCAGCTGTTTGCGGAAAATAGTGGCGTCGCAGCAACCTGCGATGACAAGGAAGCGAGTTTTAGCGGTCTTTGCGAAAACGATATCCTGGTTGTCTCCGATTGTCAGAAAGCTCGAGTGTTCCAGGCTACCAACCTGACGGCTACCGGAGGGGCGGTTGAAATCAATATTGTGCACTCCAAAGATGGCAGCGCTGAACCCGGGAATAACGTTGCCTCTTGGGGCGGGAATTCATCCAAAGATCCTGATGAAAAGTTTGGGCCTGATTCCCAGATCATCAAAATGAATACCATGGTTTACTACATTGCGAACGGTACATCGGGAATTCCCAGCCTGTTCCGGTCGGTGAATGGCAGCGCCGGACAGGAACTTCTGGAAGGTGTACAGAACCTGCAAATTACTTACGGCCGTGATACTAACAGTGACAAAGTACCGGACGATTACCAGACCGCAACGGAAGTTGGTACTGCATGGGAAGAAGTTACATCGGTACGATTGGAATTACTGGTACAGAGTACTGAAGATAATGTACTCGAAGATCCTCAACCTTATACATTTAACGGTGCAACGGAGAATAGTCCGGGCGACCGGCGTCTACGGCAGGTCTTCATTAATACCGTGGGTATCCGCAGTCGCCTCCCCTGATCAGAATAGGACGAGTATGAATAATTCAATGCGTATGTCTTCACAGCGGGGGATGACCCTTATAGTTGGGCTAATCATGGTTCTGCTGATGACGGTAGTCGGCATGGCTGCCATTCGTGGGAGTGGAATGCAGGAAATGATGGCCGGCAATATGCGTGATCGAAATCTCGCCTTTCAGGCTGCTGAAGCGGCCTTACGGCAAGGGGAGGATGATGTTGCTGGTGATACTCTACCTGCATTCACTGGTAGTGGCTATTACGCCGATCTCGACAACTCGAGCAACTCTGGATACTGGTCGACGACATTCGACTGGACGGATACCAATGCCAAAAGAACCGACCTGAGCTTGAAGTGGGTTTCTGCTGAACCACAGTATGTTGTGGAAGAGGTCGTCAGCACCGTGGTGAAAGGTTCGGAAGGCGGCGCAATCGACTTTCTTGAAACTCTAAAATCAGAAGAGACCGTGTTTTACCGGGTAACCAGCCGGGGTGCTGGCGGTTCCGCTGATTCTGTTGTCATCCTGCAGTCTACCTATAAAAGATAAAAAACACCGAAATTATCAAGAGAAATAACATGAAATGGCTCGCATCTAAAGCGCGATTGTTAACAAAGTTGACTACGGCAATTCTCTCTATCGGTGTTGCTCACAGCGTGCATTCTCTGGAATTGTCTCAGTCCCCGCTGTTCCTGGCTCAGCCAGTCAAGCCGTTAGTAATGCTGAATATGTCGAATGATCATCAGCTGTATTTTAAAGCGTATGATGACTATACCGATATTAATGATGATGATAAGGGTATTGCTGATACCACTTACATGAACACTTATGACTATTATGGCTACTTTGATAGTAGCAAGTGTTACAGCTACGAAAGCGGTGTGTTTAATCCAAAAAGTATCACTACTGATCACCGCTGTACGACAGTGGGGGGCGGCGACTGGAGTGGCAACTTCCTCAACTGGGTGTCCATGACCCGAATGGATGCTGTGCGGAAAATATTGTATGGAGGGAAGCGAAAAAGCGATACCGCTACCGAAACGATTCTTGAGCGTGCCTATATCCCTTCAGACGCACACGCTTTCGCCAAGTACTACGGCGGCAGTGATTTGGCAGACTTTACTCCATTTACCTACACATCTGATGCGTCAAATCCCGAAAAGCAGGGAATCACTTTCTGTAATGTGACCTATGCAGAAAAAGGTTTATCGCAGAATATAGATGAGCCGCCACTAATCCGCGCAAAGCTCGGCAACTACTCACTGTGGGCGAGCAATCAGGCTTTTCAGTGCATGTGGAGTAACAGTGGCGGTACCAAATTTGATTTGCTCTCCGATTATGGAATGGACTCTTATGTCGGAGCCCCAAGCAAGCCCGCGATCAGTACTGATGGTGGTGAATACTATGCCAGGGTGAAGGTTTGTGATAGCAGTGTTGGGCTTGAAGAAAATTGCCGCTCATATCCCAGTGGCAATTCAAAGCCGACTGGGCTACTGCAAAAGTATGGTGAAAAAGACGAAATCCATTTCGGGCTTATAACCGGCTCTTATGACAAGAATAAATCTGGCGGTGTACTAAGGAAAAATATTGGAAGCCTCGCAAACGAAATTGCCGTTGCTACCGATGGCACCTTTGTCAACCCTGTAGATAGCGGCAGTATTATCGGCACTTTGAATAAGCTGCGGATATCGCGCTACGATCATGAGAGTGGACAATATGTGAGCTCGGATAGCTGTAATTGGGGGCTCGCTTCCTTCCCCGACGGGGATTGTTCTAACTGGGGTAATCCACAGTCGGAAATTTATCTGGAGTCTCTCAAGTACCTGGCAGGTGAGTCTGCGACTGCGGCATTCCTGGCGGATGACTCCGGATATATTCCCAATTTGAGTCGTCGTGATTGGGTAAAACCTGTCGATAGTACCAATTACTGTGCGGCAACAAGCATTATCCAGTTCAACGCGTCCACCAGCTCTTATGACAATGATCAGCTGGGCGGGGCTACGCTCGTATCGACTACTGATATTGAGTCCTGGACAAACAAAATCGGGGATGCTGAAAAGATCCACAATGGAAGTTATTTTGTGGGCGAAGCGAGCAATTCAGAAAAGAATCAGCTGTGCACCGCAAAAACGGTTGGAAGCTTGTCGGCTGTACAAGGCACCTGTCCTGATGCTCCGCGCTTAGAGGGCTCTTATAATCTGGCCGGCCTTGCATATTACGCTCGGGCCAATGATATCCAGAGCTCACTTACCGGGGTTCAGAACGTAACTACCTATGGTGTGGCGCTTGCACCCGCGGTGCCGAAAGTTGAAGTGCCAACGGACGCAGGGAAGGTGACCATCTTGCCGGCCTGTCGAAATAAGTCCACCAGACTCTACTCTGAATGGGGCGAGGGTGCAGTGGAACACGGCAACTGTGCCATTGTGGATTTCAAGATCTTACAACAGTCTGCGGATGGCAAGTCCGGAACTCTCTATGTGAACTGGGAAGACAGTGAGCAGGGGGGAGACTATGACCTGGATATGTGGGGGATCATTGCTTATTCGGCTATGGGAGACTCGATTAGCGTAACTACCCGGGTGATGGCCCAGGCCGCCTCACATGTCATCGGTTTCGGTTATGTCATCAGTGGAACGGAAGATGACGGATTTCATGTGAAGTCTGGAATCAACAATTTTACCTACCCGGGAACTGATTGCACGGCTTCTGGCGACTGTACTTGCCTGGCTGACGGTAATGATGGAACCGGGGGCAACGGAATCTGTATTAACGCAAAATCAGGTACCAAGACCTTTAAAGTCGGTGGCTCTAGCGCAAAATTGTTGGAGCAGCCGCTTTACTACGCGGCCAAGTGGGGCGGATACAGTGACAGTGAAGACGGCGTAGCCCCGAGTGTCGATGCAATTGCCGCTGGCGGTGCCGAAAATTATTTTTATGCGATTGAGCCGTCAGAACTCGAGGAAAATCTCGGGGAAGCACTGGAGCGAGTGGCTTCTGCCGCTGGATCAGCCTCTTCTGTTGCGGCCAACTCCACCCGCTTGGGTACGGATACCGTAATTTATCAAGCGCTGTTTGACAGCTCTGACTGGCATGGCGAACTAAAAGCTCTCAAGCTGATTACTAAAACCATCGAAAAAGATGATGGCACCCTGGAGAAGGTTACCACCATAGGGGATGAGGTTTGGTCGACCAGCGATGCGAGTTTTACGCCTTTGGCATCCAGAAAAGTATTTACTTATAGCAAAGGTGATGGTGCAGTATTTGCCTGGGATCAATTGTCAGATGCGCAAAAGCAGGCACTGATGGGAGAAGGCAGTACGGATGAAGAGGCTGGTAAAGCTGTTCTTAATTGGGTGCGAGGCTCCGACCAGGAGGGTCTGAGAGATCGTGAAACATTGTTGGGTGATATTGTAAATTCGAGTCCGGTATTTGCAGGGCGTAAAAATTACAATTTCCAACTCTTGCCTGACACTATGGGCGGGCACAAGTATCAAGCCTATATGGCCACTAAATTAACCCGGAAAGAGGTTGTTTATGTGGGGGCAAATGATGGAATGCTGCACGCGTTTGATGCCAGTTCAGGAAAAGAGCTCTTTGCGTATGTGCCCTCAGGTGTTTACTCAAAATTGAAGGATTTGGCGTCACCGAATTACGGTACAGGCAGTAATCCGCATAAGTACAATGTCGATGGCCCGCTGTTCGTCGGTGATGCATATGTCGGTGGTGAATGGAAAAATATCCTGGTCGGAACACTCGGCGCCGGTGGTCGGGGGGTATTTGCATTGGATGTTACCGATCCAACGAGCTTTGATGAGGATGATATTCTTTTCGAGCTCAGTGAAACTGATTTTTCCGGCGCATTGGGTAATGTACTGGAGCAGCCTGTCATTGCGCCAACGGAAGATGGGTGGAAGCTGTTTTTTGGAAACGGCTACAACTCGTCTGAAGAGAAGGCCCGCCTGTTCGTGGTGGATCTCGTTAACCCCCTCACTGCTTCTGATGTAGTGGAGGCCAGCACTGCGGGTTCGAATGGCTTGTCCGGCGCGGCTCTTTTGACCGACGGCACTGGTGCGGTTGTTGCTGCTTACGGCGGTGACCTACTGGGTAATATGTGGAAGTTTGAGGCGGGCAAGAGTGGCAATGATATTGAGTGGCAGGTCGCGCTCTCTGGTAGCCCGTTATTCACGGCAAAATACCCATCGGCGGACCCAAATGTCGCTGATCAGGTTCAGCCGATCACTGCTACACCAACGCTTGGGCTAAACCGGAGTAAGCAAAATGCGATTATGGTGTACTTCGGGACGGGCAGCTACCTGACTGGCGCGGACAACAGTGCCGTGGGTGTCAATAGCGTATATGCGATCGCGGATCAGGGAAGTGCTGTATCCAGCCGTAGTAACTTGATGCAGAAGACAATTTCGGAGTCCGGTGATACACGCGTTGTCCAAAACAATGATGATACCAGTTGGTGGGCGTCGAAAGATGGTTGGTATATGGACTTTTCGACCGCGGCGGGAGAACGTGTAACTAGTAAGCCGCTATTGGAGCATGACCGCCTTTTGTTCCCAACGCTAATCCCGTCGACAGACCCCTGTGCATTTGGCGGAAGTGGCTGGATGATGGAGATAATCGCGGTTGGGGATCAGGACAATACGCACTCCATATTCGGTGAGGACGGGGCGAAAACAGAGTACGCCATTATTGGCTATTCCGGAGTTATCCGCGATCGCGATAGAATTATCCTTACTACAAACGATATTAAGGGTAATCCTGACGCACACGACGGTGATGCGCCACCCGATGCCATTGGTCGTATGTCCTGGCGTCAACTGCGTTAATAAGGTAACTGGCAATGAAAATACAAAAAGGTTTTACCCTGATTGAGCTGATGATTGTTGTGGCAATTATCGGCATTATCTCGGCTATTGCGTATCCCTCGTATATGGAATCGGTACGTAAGAGTAATCGCGCAGATGCAAAGGCGAGCCTGAATGATGTATCGCAGCGGCTTCAGCGTTGTTTCACAGCCTATAACAGCTATGTGCACGATAGCTGTGCCGTAGGCAAGTCGCTCGATGGTGGCGGCACTGTGTCTTCTGGGGAAAACCTGTACACGATAGCGGCAGATGGTGGCGATGACATTGATGCGACCACATTTACCCTGACCGCTACGCCGGTAGTGGGGACCTCACAAGCTGGAGATAAAAAGTGCGAAACATTGACACTGAGTCAGGCCGGGGTTCAGGGCGCTACCGGATCTGACGCCGCGAATTGCTGGTGAGGCGACTTAAATCGCTATATATAACTGACCCGGCTATTGCCGGGTCAGTCGTTTTCAAGCCCTAGTTTTTTCAACCGATACCGCAACGACCGAAAACTAATCCCCAACTTCTCCGCCGCGGCTGTCCTGTTCCAGCGGGTTTCATTCAGCGCACTTTCTATGGCTTCGCGCTCGATGGTTTGCAGGAAGTCATCCAGCGTTTCGTAGTCCGAGGCGGAAAACTGTTCGGGGTAGGTGGTGGTCGTCGTCAAGGTCCCAATTTGAGTGGCCGGTTGTTCGTGGCTTCTGGGCGGTACATACGCCAGGTCGGCCACCGGGTAGCTGCTGGTGTCACCGGACACGGGGATGGGGATGGGGCTCTCTGCGTGCAGCAGTAGATCACTGGCTCTGAGGGTGTTGCTTTCGCAGAGAGTGAGGGCTCGCTCGAGGATGTTTTCCAGCTCACGGAGGTTGCCAGGGAAGTCGTACGCCTGCAGCGCACTGACCGCATCCTGGGCTGCTTTCGGGGGCGCCCCCTTGCTATCTGCCGTCAGGCGGCGCAGGAGGTTGCGTGTCAGTAGCGGGATGTCTTCAAGCCGATGGCGCAGTGCGGGAACGGCAACTTCTATGACGTTGATACGGTAAAACAGGTCGCTGCGAAAGCGGCCGCTGCGCACCTCACTGACCAGATGTTTGTGCGAGGCGCTCAGGATGCGGATATCGAGCTCAGTGAACTCGCTACTGCCGACCGGAGCAAAACGTTTTTCCTGTATTGCCGCCAGCAGCTTGACCTGAAGCTCAAGCGGCAATTCAGTAATTTCATCCAGGAACAGCGTGCCACCGTTGGCAGTGTGCAAAACGCCTTCGGTTTTTTCCGTCGCTTTGTCTATTCCGAATAATGCTCTTTCAAGTCGCTCTGCCGGAGTGGCGGCGCAATGCAGTATTGCGAATGCATTGTTGGCCCTTGGCCCCTGGAGATGAATACTGCGAGCAGTCAGTTCTTTACCGGAGCCGGGTTCGCCCTGGATATGCACCGGGGCATCGCTGCGGGCTATTTTTTCTATCTGTGAACGCAGTTGCTGAATGGCCGGGGATTGCCCCTGCAGCAGCGGCGGAAACTCCTGCCGCTCAATATCGCGGTCTTCATTCAGTCGCAGGGCCAGTTGTACCAGCGCGCGCAATCGCTCCAGGTCGACGGGTTTGCTGACAAAGTCAAAGGCTCCGAGCTTGAGTGCGCTAATGGCGGTATCCATATTGCCATGGGCGGTAATGACGGCGACAGGGAGGGCTTGATCTGGTGAGCGATCCTGGATCTGTTCTACGAGTTGCAGGCCATCGCCATCGGGCAGGCGCATATCCGTAAGACAGAAATCGTATTGTTTTTCATTGAGGCGACGATTGGCTTCGGCGACAGACATGGCGACATCCGCGCGCACGTTCATGCGTCGCAGAGTCATTGAGATCAAGTCGCAGATGTCGGGCTCGTCATCTACAACCAGGGCAATCGGTTGTCGCTCGGCCATGGTAGATAGCAGTGAAATTTATTTTTGTTGCGCGTTCAGAAAACCTGTTCCGCGTGGGCAAATTCTACTCTGAAGCAGCTGTGATTGTCTTGGTTGCGACAGTAATAAAGATTTGCCCGGGTAGATTCACAGAGTTCGCGGGCAATATAGAGCCCTAATCCGGCACCAGAAGTCTGGGTGGTGAAAAAAGGTTCAAATATCTGATCTTTGTGTTCATCCGCAACCCCCGGGCCAAAATCCTGAACCTCCAGGCGGGCACATTCCCGGGACACTACAAAACTGACAGTTACGACTACCTCCGCCCTGCCGGTGGCGATGTGTGAGTGCCGCACGGCATTGTTGCAGAGGTTGGTGACGACCTGGGTCATTTGGTGCGGGTCGAAACGCGCGTAGATCGGGTGTGATGGTGTCTCCAGTGTAATGCGGGTTTCCGCCGGCATTCCCGCGCGGTAATCCGTCAGGAACTGTTCAATCCAAACACACAGGTCCTGCAGTTGAGGTTCAGTCATTTGGCGGCGAGAAAGCTGCATGACATCCTCGACGATTCGGTTGACCCGTTGGCTGTGACGAAAAATGATCTCGGTCAGCTGCCGGTCTTCGTCGCTAATGGAATCGGATTCCGCAAGTAGTTGCGCGGCGTGGCTGATGGCACCCAGGGGATTGCGCACTTCGTGGGCAATGGAGCCGGTCAGGCGACCGAGTGAGGCGAGTTTCAGTTGCTGGGCCTGTTGTGACAATTTGCGGTTGTCTTCGAGAAAAACCAGTGTGCTTTTTTTGGATTCGTTGGAGAGGCTGGTGATGCTAGCGCGAAGCTGGCTGTGCCCGGCCCCCTCGACAAGGCCACTGTGGGCCCCCGATTGTTTGCGCAAACTGTTCAATGCACGATTAAACTTCGGGCTGAGACTACCTCCGGCTATGCGGTTGATACCGAGTAATTGCTGTGCGGAGCGGTTGATCAGCTCGGCATTTCCCTGCCCATCGAGTACCAGAACACCGGTGTGCATCTGGGCCACGATCTGTTGGGTAAGTCGCTGTAAATGCGCGGCTTGCCGACGTTCCTGTTCGGCCTTCTGGTTGGCGAGGCGGATGTGGGTCGAGAGATACTGGAGTGCGGTTACACCGGTAAACAGTAATATTCCGAGACTGCCCGCGGAAACGATATCCTGGGTTTCCGCCTGGCCGATCAGTATCCCGAACAACTGTTGCGCAATGACCGCGATACTGGTGATGGCGGCGAGGAAGGCCCCCATGCGTTTGTCCAGCAGTAGAGAGCCCACCGCGCAGGTGGTGAGCAATAGGTAGCCGACACCGGAATCCAGGCCACCACTGGCCTGGATCAACAGCAGAAAGGCGATGATATCGCAGCTGAGGATGCTGCCGATGCGCAGTGGCGTGGTCAGGAAGCGGCCAGGGTAGAGAAAAAGCAGCCAGGCGATATTGAGCACCGCATAGGTAATGGCGGTGTTCAGGTACAGGGCCGGGTACAGGGTGCCGACGGTGCCGCGGCTGATACCGGATGCAAACAGTCCCAGCAGGATGAGCGCAATTGCTACCCGGTACCAGGCGTATATTTTGAGCAGGTCCCGCTGTCGCAGGCGCGGGCGGATCAATTCCGCAGTAGCTGGGGTATTTTGTTGCGGCGGGGTTATGTCCCTGTGCAGGGGGTCACCTGAGGCGGTTTGGCTGCTCACTTTTTATTCTCATTCTGGGGGCGCGTCCGGCGAATGCCGCGCAGATGTTGTGCACCCAGTGGGCATGGCTACAATAGCGGCCTCAATCCAACGGGGTAAAAAGATGTCTACTTTGCAGCTAGTGCTGGCGCAAATCAATCTGCTGGTGGGAGATATCCCCGGGAATACCGACCAGATAGTCGAAGTCGCCCGCAGGGCCCACCGCGAGCACGGCGCTGACCTGGTGCTGTTCCCTGAGCTGACGCTCTGTGGTTATCCGCCAGAAGACCTGCTTTTGCGCCCCAGTATGCAAAAGCGCATAGATGATGCTCTGGCCAAGCTGCTGCAGGCGGATCTGCCCTGCGCAGTTCTGCTGGGCTACCCGCGGCTGGTAGCGGGCACGGTGTTGAACATGGCCGGCTTGATCCAGAACGGTGAGCTGGCGGCGGAATACGCGAAGCAGAAGCTGCCCAATTACCAGGTGTTTGACGAGCTGCGCTATTTCGTACCCGGCGATCAGGCCTGTGTGGTGGACATTAAAGGAATTCCCACCGCCATCACCATCTGCGAAGACATCTGGCACCCGGAACCCGTGGTGCAGGCGGAGCGGGCGGGTGCCAAATTAATGCTCAATATCAACGCTTCACCCTTCCACCGGGGTAAGGCCCAGGAACGGCTGGCCCTGCTGGGGCGCCAGGCGCAAGCGGGCAAGATGCCCATCGTGTACGTCAACTCCGTTGGCGGCCAGGATGAGCTGGTGTTTGACGGCGGCTCCTTTGCGGTCGACAAAGACGGTGAGTTGCGCGCGCGTGCCCCTGAATTTGTGGAGAGCCTGCTGCCGGTCACGGTGAATGTCGACAGTAAAGGCGATGGTGATGGCAATGAAGTGTCTCTGGCACCAGGTAACGACGCCAAACCCCTGCCTGATCTGGCATCGGTGTATCAGGCACTGGTGCTGGGCGTGCGCGATTACGTTAACAAAAATGGCTTCAAGGGCGTGGTCCTGGGGCTGTCCGGGGGCATCGACTCGGCGCTGACCCTGGCGATTGCGGTGGATGCGCTGGGGCCGGATCGGGTGGAAGCGGTGATGATGCCTTTCCGCTATACCTCCGACCTGTCGAAGAATGATGCCGCGGATCAGGCCAGGCGCCTGGGTATCCACTATCGGGTCATTGGCATCGAAGGGATTTTCGATGCCAGTATGAAGGCGCTGGAAGGTGAATTTGCCGGCAGTGAACGGGATACCACGGAAGAGAATCTGCAGGCCCGTGCCCGCGGTATGTTGCTGATGGCTATTTCCAACAAAAAGGGCTTTATGGTGCTCACTACCGGCAACAAAAGTGAAATGTCCGTGGGGTACGCGACCCTCTACGGGGATATGGTTGGCGGCTACAATGCCCTGAAAGATGTGCCAAAAATCCTTGTGTATGAGTTGTCCCGCTACCGCAACAGTGTCTCCGAAGTGATTCCGGAAACCGTCATTACCCGCGAGCCCAGTGCCGAGCTGGCACCGGACCAGGTGGATTCTGACAGCTTGCCCCCCTATGAGGTGCTGGATGAAATCCTGCGCCTGTACATCGATCGGGATATGAGTGCCACGGCGATTATTGCCAAGGGATTTGATGAGGAAGTGGTGATGCGGGTGGTGCGTTTGGTGGACCGCAACGAATACAAGCGCCGCCAGGCGGCGGTGGGCGTGCGGATTTCCGAGCGCGGCTTCGGGCGCGACCGCCGCTACCCGATCACCAATGGCTGGAAGGCCGGGGAGTAAAGCCCGCCGCTAAAATTGCGCCATTAAAAAAGGCCCCCGCAGTGTCACTGCGGGGGCCTTTTTGTCAGCCTTGAGCGATGGGCTTTACAGCTCCGGCGGAAGAGGTGCGTCTTCGGCGCGGTACTCCGCATTGTACAGCTCGCGGCTGTCAAATCCGCGCGGGTCGGACTTTTCGAACAGGCCGAGGGTAATGCGGTGGATAAAGCTGCGGCCGCTGGCGCCGGCGTAGTATCTGTAGTTGAAGGTACCATCATCGCGGAAGGCCGGGTGATGGGGGTAGTTGGTGCGCAGTACGTTCAGCGAGGTGGCTTCCAGCTGCGGCATTTCCAGCAGGTGGTAGGACTGCACCATGACTGCCAGGGCATCTGGCACTGCCGGTGTCTGCTGGAAGTTTTCCACTACATAGCGACCGCGGTTGGCGGCGGCCAGGTAGGCGTTGCGCTTGAAGTAGTAGTTGGCCACGTGGATTTCATAGCGCGCCAGCAGGTTGCGCAGGTGGATCATGCGCTTCTGGGCGTCCGGTGCATAGCGGCTTTCCGGATAGCGGGCCATCAATTGCGCGAAATAGGCGAAGGACTCGCGGGCAGACCCCGGGTCGCGGCGCGTCATGTCGGTGGGCAAAAAGCGCTCAAACAGGCCGCTGCCTTCCGTAAACGACGCCAGGCCTTTCATGTAGTAGGCGTAATCCACATTGCGATGCTGCGGGTGCAGGCGTATAAAACGGTCCGCCGCGGAAATGGCGGCATCGTTCTGGTAATCGCGGTAATAGGCGTAAATCAGTTCCAGCTGGGCCTGTTCGGCGTAGTTGCCGAAGGGGAAGTTGTCTTCCAGGGCCCGCAGATTCTTGATCGCCAGCTCCCACTGGCTGGATTTCAGCTGTCGCTGGGCAGCTTCATAGAAGGCCTGCTCGGTGCGATTGCCGGAGGGAAGCCCCTCTTCCTCTTCGTCGGTACTGGCGCACGAGGCCACAAAAACGGCCAGCAGAACCAACCACAGGGTTTTCCAGGCCTGATTATTCCAAGACCACATTGCCCCACGCTCTATCATTATTTGTCTCAACCTTATTAAACTAGCCGCCCTAAAATTCACCGGGGGCTGAAGGGCAGCTATTTAACCACAGCGCCCCGCCAGCCCAAAGTATTAGACCCTCTCGGATGAGCAATCAAATACATATCGATATCGAAGTGCCCGCGGAGTGCGCGGGCCAGAGGTTTGACCAGATCGCAGCGGATTTGATCCCTGATTATTCCCGCGCGCGCCTGCAGGCCTGGATAAAAGGCGGCCAACTCACTGTAGATGGCCGTACTGGCAAGCCCAAAGACAAGCTGTTCGGCGGAGAAAGCCTGCAGTTGCGGGCCGAACTCGAGCCCCAGGGCGAGTGGCTGCCACAGGACATGGACCTGAATATCGTCTTTGAAGACGACAGCCTGCTGGTGATCAATAAACCGGCAGGCCTGGTAGTGCACCCCGCTGCGGGCAACCCGGATGGCACGCTGTTGAACGGCTTGTTAGCCCACTGCCCCGGCCAGCACCAGATCCCCCGTGCCGGCATAGTGCACCGCCTGGACAAGGACACCAGTGGCCTGATGGTAGTGGCCAAGACGTTGCCGGCCCAAACCGCCCTGGTGGATCAGCTCAAGGCGCGCACGGTCAGCCGCCAGTACGATGCCATAGTGCAGGGCAACATGCGGGTCGGCGGTACCGTGGATGCCCCAATGGGACGCCACCGGCAGAATCGTCTCAAAATGGCGGTGCTGGACTTTGGCGGTAAGGAAGCAATTACTCACTACCGTGTGCAAGAGCGGTTCCGCGCCCACACCCTGGTACGTTGCCAGCTGGAAACCGGTCGCACCCACCAGATTCGGGTGCATATGGCGCATATTCGCCACTCGTTGATTGGCGATCCTTTGTATGGGGGGCGCAGCAAACTGCCGCCGGGTGCCGCTCCGGAATTGATCGCAGCCCTGCAGCAGTTTCCACGCCAGGCCCTGCACGCCGCCGAGTTGGCTCTGATTCATCCGCAAACCGGTGAATCCATGCACTGGTCGACGCCCATGCCTGAGGATATGCTGCAGCTTCTCGAGTACCTGCGGGACGATAAAGACTGACCCCGGCACTCTAACTTCTCAATCACACACTGCGTGACTTTCGACGGAACCACCTTAGTCGGAACCACCCTAGTAGGAACCACCATGTCTGCTGAACACTACCTGACCCCGGATTGGCCCGCGCCCGCCAATGTGCGCGCCTTTTCTACGTTGCGTGGCGATGGTCATAGTCAGGGGGATTACCGCGCGTTCAATCTGGCGGATCACGTAGGGGATGCTGCGGAGGCGGTGGCTGCCAACCGCGATAAGCTGCGTCGGGAGCTTGCGCTACCGGGCGACCCCCAGTGGTTGGAACAGATTCACAGCGACAAGGCGGTCGAGGCGCAGGGCGATGGCAAAGTGCGCACCGCGGACGCCAGTTTTACTGCCGAAAAGAATACCGTGTGTGCGGTACTGACGGCGGACTGCCTGCCGCTTCTGGTATGCAGCCGCGATGGCAGTGAAGTGGCGGCTATCCACGCCGGTTGGCGTGGACTTACGGGTGGAGTCATTCGCGAAACCATCAGGGCAATGGCGACGGCACCAAAAGACCTGCTGGTGTGGCTCGGTCCGGCCATAGGTCCACAAGCCTTCGAATGTGGGGTGGATGTGTTAGAAGCGGCGTTTGAGTCTTCCATGAGTGAATCCCACGGATCCGCGATTGCCAAGTGTTTTGTGCCGCATGCCAAAAAGCCACTGCATTTTCTTGCGGACATTTACGGACTGGGGCGCGCGGAGTTGGCCGAACTGGGGGTTACCGAGATTTATGGTGGCGACCGCTGCACGGTTTCTGAGGAGCAAGACTTCTTTTCCTACCGCCGCGATGGCAATACCGGGCGCATGGCGTCACTTATCTGGTTCGAATAGTTTTCTGTCTGGCGTTTTAATAGATTCGCCAGTCAGGGTAAACCCGTCGCCCTCTACTTCTGTTCTCCTGCTCTTTTCCTGTCCTGTCCAGTTTCGCCCTGTAACTGGACAGGTGGTAACGAAGTGCAAAACTTGAAAACCTCTCATCTGCCCGCAAATTACTGATCAGCACTAGACTGTATTCGTCATTGCGTTTCCACGCGCCGTAGTTCTGGCTTCCCGGCGTGTTATTGATCAGGAGAGGGAAAAGTACAATGCGCATCGACCGGATGACAAACCCGCTGCAAGCGGCCATTGCCGACGCTCAATCCATTGCCGTCGGTCGCGATCATAATCAGATTTACCCCGAACACCTGCTGCAGGCACTGCTGGACCAGTCCAATGGCAGTACCACCGCATTCCTCAATCAGGCCGGCTTTAATATCAATGGCCTGCGCAATGACCTCGCAAAACGCCTCGATAGCCTGCCCACTGTGGGCACGCCCACCGGTGATGTGGGAATGTCCCAAGAATTGATGCGCCTGTTCAACCTGGCGGATAAAAAAGCCCAGAAAAATGGCGATAGCTTTATCGCCAGTGAAACCGTTTTGCTGGCGGCATTTGATGCCGCCGCCGGTGAAGTTTCAAAAATTCTCAATGCCCATGGTGATTTAAAGCATCTACAGGATGCCATCAGCAAAGTGCGCGGCGATGAAAAGGTGAATGATCCCCAGGCGGAAGAAGCGCGCCAGGCGCTGGACAAATACACCATGGACCTGACCGCCCGCGCGGAGGCGGGCAAGCTGGATCCGGTGATCGGCCGAGACGACGAAATTCGCCGCACTATTCAGGTGCTGCAGCGCCGCACCAAAAACAATCCGGTACTGATCGGCGAACCTGGGGTCGGCAAAACCGCCATCGTCGAAGGATTGGCCCAGCGTATTGTCAACGGTGAAGTGCCCGAGGGGCTCAAGGACAAGCGCCTGCTGTCCCTCGATCTCGGTTCCCTACTGGCCGGTGCCAAATTCCGCGGCGAATTCGAAGAGCGCCTCAAGGCGGTGTTGAATGAGCTTTCCAAACAGGAAGGGCGCGTCATCCTGTTCATTGACGAACTGCACACCATGGTGGGCGCCGGCAAAGCCGAAGGCGCTATGGATGCAGGCAATATGCTGAAACCGGCGCTGGCGCGCGGTGAGCTGCACTGCGTAGGCGCGACGACGCTGAATGAATATCGCCAGTACATTGAAAAAGATGCGGCACTGGAGCGGCGCTTCCAGAAAGTGTTGGTGGATGAACCTACCGAGGAAGACACCATCGCCATTCTTCGGGGGCTGAAAGAGCGCTACGAAGTGCACCACGGGGTGGATATTACCGACTCTGCCATTATCGCCGCCACCAAACTCTCCCAGCGCTATATCACCGACCGTCAGCTGCCGGACAAAGCCATCGACCTGATCGACGAAGCGGCCAGTCGTATCCGAATGGAAATTGATTCCAAGCCGGAAGAGATGGATAAGCTGGAGCGACGCCTGATCCAGCTCAAGATCGAGCGCGAGGCAGTCAAGAAAGACAAGGACGATGAAGGGGCGAAAAAGCGCCTGCAAAAGCTGGAAGAGGATATCGACAGTATCGAGAAAGAGTACGCAGATCTGGAAGAAATCTGGAAGGCGGAAAAAGCCAAGCTGGCCGGCAGTGCAGACATCAAGAACAAGCTGGAGCAGGCCAAGCTGGATATGGACGCGGCGCGCCGTGCCGGTGACCTTACCCGAATGTCGGAAATTCAATACGGTGTTATTCCCCAGCTGGAGCAGCAGTTGAAACTGGCTTCCGACAACAGTGACACCAGTGACAACCAGCTGTTGCGAAACCGGGTCACCGATGAAGAGGTTGCGGAAGTGGTTTCCCGCTGGACCGGAATTCCCGTTTCCAAAATGCTCGAGGGTGAGCGTGAAAAACTGCTGCGGATGGAGGCCAACCTGCACGACCGGGTGATCGGCCAGGATGAAGCCGTTGAGGCGGTATCCAATGCCGTGCGCCGCTCCCGTGCGGGGCTTGCTGATCCCAATCGCCCCAATGGTTCATTTCTGTTCCTGGGCCCCACCGGTGTGGGTAAAACCGAGTTGTGTAAGGCCCTGGCCGAATTCCTGTTCGATACCGAAGACGCCATGGTGCGCATCGATATGTCGGAATTTATGGAGAAGCACTCCGTGGCCCGGTTGATCGGAGCGCCCCCGGGCTATGTGGGTTACGAGGAGGGTGGTTATCTCACCGAAGCGGTGCGCCGCAAACCCTATTCGGTGTTGTTACTGGACGAGGTGGAAAAGGCGCACCCGGATGTATTCAACATTCTGCTGCAGGTGCTGGAAGATGGTCGCCTTACCGATGGCCAGGGTCGCACCGTCGACTTCCGCAATACCGTGGTAGTGATGACGTCTAACCTTGGATCGGACCTGATCCAGAAATACGCCAGTGCCCGCGATGATGACGAAATCGACAGCGAAATCCACTACCGCCAGATGAAGGCGGCGGTGATGGAAGTCGTCGGTCAGCATTTCCGTCCGGAACTCATAAACCGCATCGATGAAGTGGTGGTGTTCCACCCGCTCAATCGTGCCGAAGTGCGCTCCATTGCCGAAATTCAATTGCACAACCTGCGCAAGCGCCTGGCGGATCGCGATCTGAAACTGGAGATGTCCGACGAGCTTCTCGGCAAACTTGCGGATGTAGGGTTTGACCCGGTTTACGGCGCGCGGCCCTTGAAGCGGGCGATCCAGATGTGGCTGGAAAACCCACTGGCACAGGATGTGCTCTCCGGAAAATTTGTTCCCGGCGATACCATCCACGCGACCCTGGAAGGCGACAAGGCGGTCTTCAACAAATAACACTTCCTCTCGTCGTTTTGCTGCCTGCTCCTGTGCTGGGGGCAGGCGGCAATCTGAGGTGAGCATCAATGGATCTGATGTATGGCACTGGCGAGGCAGATATTTAACCGGCGCATGCTGTGGATGCTGCTGGGTTGCCTGTTGGTGTTTGGCGGTGTCTTCGGATTTAAATTCTTCGGCAAGTACATGATGAACCAGTTTATGGACAACATGTCATTGCCGCCCGCCACCGTCACCACCGCGCGCGTGGATCAGCAGCGTTGGCAGACTCGCCTGCAGGCGGTTGGCAGTCTGCGCGCCATCAATGGCGTCAATGTCACGACCCAGGCCCAGGGCGAGGTTAAAGCCATTTACTTCGAGTCCGGTCAGTCGGTGGAAAAGGGCACCTTGCTTGCCGAGTTGACTGCGGACCCGGAAACCGCCCAGATCAAGGTGCTGGAGGCCGAACGGCGCCTGGCCGAGCGGGATTTCAAGCGCATTTCTGAGCTGTACAAGAAAGGCGTTGCGACACTGCGCGAGCTGGACCAGGCCCAGGCAACGATAGATCAGGTACTTGCCAACCTGGCGGTGCAGCGCGCCACCATCAGTGAGCGGACGATCACCGCTCCATTCTCCGGTCAATTGGGTATTCGACAGATCGACCTGGGGGAGAATGTAGCACCCGGTGATACCGTCGTTTCTCTGCAGCAGCTGAACCCTATCTATGTGGACTTTTCCCTGTCGGAGCAGGATTTTTCCCGGGTGGCCGAAGGGCAGGGCATAGAACTGACGGCCGCGGCCGTTCCCGGGGAAGCGTTCCAGGGGCGAGTTTCGGCCATAGATCCGGCGATCGATCCCCGCAACCGTACCTTCCTATTGCAGGCGACATTGGAAAATCGCGAACGAACGTTGCGCCCGGGGATGTTTGCCGATGTTGCCGTCAAAGTGGAAAAGTTTCGCAACGTACTCGTGGTTCCCCGTACGGCAATCAGTTTTGCTCCCTACGGCAATGCGGTGTTTGTTATCCGTAAACCAAAAACAAGTGACCCGAAAGCTACAGCCAACTCTGCTACCAATGCCGCAACCAATCCCCCGAAGAACGCCCCGAAGAGTGGCTCGAAGAATGCCCCCGAGTGGGTCGCCGTCAAACGTTTCATTAAAACCGGTGAGGAGCGCGGCGATTTGATCGAAATCACCGAAGGCGTGGAAGCGGGGGAGCAGGTAGCCACCAGTGGTCTGTTAAAGCTGCGCAACGAAGGTGCGGTCATTATCAACAATGACAACCCGCCACCGGATCAATTGAACCCCAAGCCGGATAACAGTTAGCAGACGCGGGATTCAAAATGTTGCCTAGCGCAGGCAAGGATGCCGAGTGAATTTTACCGATATCTTTATTCGCAAACCGGTACTGGCCTGTGTAGTCAGCCTGTTCATTTTTCTTCTCGGTTTGCGTTCTGCGTCCGAGCTTAATGTCCGCCAGTATCCGGAACTGGAAAATGCGGTGATCACCATTACCACCGTGTATGTGGGGGCCGACGCGGATCTGGTTCAGGGGTTTATCACCACCCCTCTTGAGCAGGAAATTGCCAGCGCGGATGGGCTGGACTACATCGTCTCCACCAGTATCCAGGGGGCTTCGGTCATTCAGGCGTATGTACGTCTGGATTACGATCCCAACGAAGTACTCACCCAGGTGGTGGCCAAGGTCAATAAGCTGCGCAATGAGCTGCCGGTGGAGTCAGAAGACCCCACGGTAGATCTGGCGGTAGGAGAGACCATTGCCGCCATGTACCTGTCCTTTTCCTCCGAGATCCTGGATAACAACCAGATAACCGATTACATCACCCGTGTCGTCCAGCCAAAGCTCTCGACCATTGCCGGAGTACAGCGGGCAGCCCTGCTCGGCAATCGTACCTTTGCCATGCGTATCTGGCTCAAACCTGCCGAGATGGCCGCCCAAGGAGTAACCCCCGGCGATATTAGCGAGGCACTGCGGCGAAACAACGTCCTGGCGTCAGTAGGCAGCACCAAGGGTACCCGGGTGGCGATGGATATCCGCGCGGCCACCGACATTGCCTCCGAATATGCATTTCGCAAACTGGTTGTGCGCGCCGACGATGATCAATTGGTGCGCCTGGAGGATGTGGCGGAAGTGGAGCTGGGGTCAGAGTCGTACGAGACCTCGGTGACCTTTAACGACCGATCGGCGACTTTCGTGGCGGTGGAAGTCGCGCCCGACGCCAATGCTCTCGATGTGATTGCCGATGTGCGGGACAAGCTGCATGGCGAGATTTTCCCGCAGTTACCGGAAGGTATGCTGGGAGAAATTCCCTACGACAGCACCGAGTATATCCAGGACTCCATCAACGAAGTCATCAAGACCATTGCTGAGGCGGTGCTGATTGTCATTGTGGTGATCTATCTGTTCCTGGGGTCGCTGCGCAGTGTGATCATTCCCGCCGTCGCCGTGCCCTTGTCCATGGTGGGAGCGCTGTTTCTGATGTTGTTGATGGGTTTTTCCATCAATCTGCTCACCCTGCTGGCAATGGTTCTGGCGATTGGCATTGTGGTGGACGATGCGATTATCGTGCTGGAAAACGTGCACCGTCATATTGAAGAGGGATTGTCGCCGCAGGAGGCGGCCTTTAAAGGTGCGCGGGAGCTGGCCTGGCCCATCGTTGCCATGACCACTACCCTGATCGCGGTGTATCTCCCCATTGGTTTTCTCGGTGGCTTGACCGGCACCCTGTTTGTGGAATTTGCGTTTTCGCTCGCCGGGGCTGTGCTGCTTTCAGGGGTGGTAGCGCTGACCCTGTCGCCAATGATGGCGGCGAGGGTTTTGCGGGCTGAGGATGGTGAACGCGGCAATCGTTTTGAGGCCTGGCTGGAGGGTGGCCTGGGGCGGTTGGAGTCCAGCTATCGTCGGCGGTTGCACGGTGCGCTGGATGATCGGCTGGTGATTCTTGTCTTTGGCTTGATCGTTCTGGTCAGCTGCTACTTCCTGTTTGTCACATCACCCAGTGAGCTGGAACCGAAAGAAGATCGCGGTTTTGTGTTGGGGATTGCCCGCGGTGACTCTTTTGCCACCCTGGATTATATGGAACAGTACACCAATGAAATCAACGGCGTGCGCGACCGCCACCCGGAAGTGGAAAACCTGTTTCTGTTAAATGGCGTTGGTGGCGCCGGCAATAGTGCCAATAGCGCCATTTCGGGTTTTGTGCTGTCTTCCTGGAACAAGCGGGATAAAAACACCCAGGAAATGCAGGAAGTCATCAATGCGGAGGTCTCCCAGATTGCGGGGCTGAAAGTAGCCACCTTCGTGCCACCGAGCCTGCCCACGGCAGGCGGTACCTTGCCGGTGGAGTTTGTGATTGGCACCACGGAACCCATTGCCAGCCTCGCGAGCTTTGCCGATGACATCATGGGGCGCGCGCTTGCGACGAAAAAATTTATCTTCCTTGATGCGGACCTGAAGCTCGATAAACCGCGTTTGACGGTGGTGGTTGATCGTGACAAGGCCGCGTCGATCGGCATCACCATGGCCGATGTGGCGCGGGAGTTGGGCGCCATGATGTCTGGTGCCTATACCAATCGATTTTCACTGGAGAACCGCAGCTACAAGGTTATTCCTCAGGTGGTGCGTGCGGATCGCCTGACCGGTGAACAGTTGCTGCAGTATTACATCCGGGCCGGTGACGGTACTCTGGTGCCCATGTCCACGCTGGTACAGTTGAAGGAGACTGTTGAACCCCAGCAGCTGAAGCGATTCCAGCAGTTGAATGCAGTGACCATTTCAGGAGTGCCCCGGCCGGGTATTCCTCTCGGTGAAGCACTTGGGGTTTTGGAGTCGGCCGCACAGGAGGTTTTACCGCGGGAGTATTCCACGGATTACTCCGGGCAGTCGCGCCAGTTCAAAAGCGAAGGTTCTGATCTTTTGCTGACCTTCTTCTTCGCCTTGATTGTTATATACCTGGTGCTGGCGGCCCAGTTTGAGTCCTGGCGCGATCCTCTGATTATGCTGGTGACGGTGCCGATGAGCGTGTGTGGTGCCATGATTTTCGTCAGCCTGGGGCTTACCACCTTGAATATTTATACCCAGGTGGGGTTGGTGACGCTGATCGGTGTTATCTCCAAACACGGCATATTGATTGTGGAGTTTGCCAACCAGTTACAGCAACAGGGTCGCAGTAAACGTGAGGCCATTGAAGAGGCTTCGGCGATTCGGCTTCGACCAATTCTGATGACAACGGCTTCTCTGGTGCTTGCCATGGTGCCGCTGCTGATTGCTGCGGGCCCCGGTGGTGGGGCACGCTTTGCGATGGGGTTGGTGGTGGCTTCGGGAATGACGATTGGGACCGTATTTACCCTGTTCGTGCTGCCGGCCATGTATATGTATTTGGGGCGGGATTATCGTCACGGGCACAACGGGTGACGCTGTCAGGGCAGGACTGCTAAGTGTCCCACCCTGACTGAAGGGAAACCTATGGGAAGGGTGTCTGGCGCGCGGGTTCTGTTAACAGTTGGTTTGTGCCGTCTCGCGGGCTTGCTGGATACGCTGCTGCCTCTCTTGTTCTGGCAGAACCCGGTAGTTTCCGCTGGCGTCTACTTCTCGCACCCTGGCGTGTGACTGCAGCTCCTGCAACCGTTGCTGGGCATTGCGACAGCGCAGAGCGCGCGCCGCTTTTTCAGCCTGGCTGACGGCCGCTTGGGTATTCTGCTGCTCGGGCTGGGGTGCCGGCTCGGAGTCGCCAGCGGTCTTTTCGCTCACCGGCTCGCTGGCAGTTGCCATTTTACGCTGGGCGATCAGGGCGTCCTGTTCCTGCTGCCATTGTTTGAATCGCTCGGATTTGGGCGCCTTCACGACTTCTACCTGCTCCTGCTTCGGGGGCTGGGAGCCGAAGTGCACCACCCCGTTGTCGTCGACCCACTTGAAGATGCCGTCGGCCTGCACGCTTGCGGCCAGGCCAAGCCCGAGAGTCAGGGTCGCGATGAAAGTGCGCATGAAGAGTTGCCTTGTGTCGTTGTTGTGCTTGGTCGCCGCATTGGGTGCGGTTGTGACTGGGTAAAGTCACCAGACTGCCGCTGATTGTAACGGGGGGAGCGGGGTATCTCGCAACCCAGTTAACAATTTTGCGCAAGGCCGATACCAGAGTTGCCCCGTTATGGGGCTCAATCGTGTTTCTTCTATTGACACCCAGTGCTCAAGCTGGAGAATTTACCCCTTGCTCGGCAAAGACGATGGCACCGCAACACCCTGCGGCTCTCATTCTCTTTCCGGCGGGTTAAGCGCCCGCCATCTCCTGTCGAGGAGGCCCTCCCCATCTGGAGGCCTTGGGGCCCGCACCCCGGTTCCGCTACCGGTCGGGTTCCGCGCAATTTGGCGTCACCGTGAAGTTATCCTAAAAAACGGGCTAAATCTGCGTTTAAGGCTGATATTTATCACGCTTTTCCTTTAGAATCGCCGTCTGGCTTTCGCGCCGTCCGGCTTTTCTGTGGTTTGTGGATGATGCGGATCCTAAAAATGGGAAATTTTGAGGGGGCTCAAGTGGAATTACTCTCCGGCGGCGATATGTTGGTTCGCGCGCTGCAGGATGAAGGGGTTGACCTGATATTCGGTTACCCCGGAGGTTCGGCACTTCATATATACGATGCCATCTTTCGGCAGAAGGGCATCAAGCACGTGCTGGTGCGCCACGAACAGGGCGCAACCCACGCGGCGGACGGTTACGCCCGCGCCACGGGTAAAACCGGCGTGGTACTAGTGACTTCCGGTCCAGGTGCAACCAATGCCATTACTGGTATTGCGACGGCTTATATGGACTCCATCCCGATGGTGGTCATCTCCGGCCAGGTACCTTCTGACAAAATCGGTGAAGACGCCTTCCAGGAAACCGATATGGTCGGTTGCTCACGCCCGATCGTTAAGCACAGCTTCCTGGTGAAGAACGCGGAAGAAATTCCCGAGGTTGTCAAAAAAGCCTTCTTTATCGCCTCTACTGGCCGTCCCGGCCCGGTGGTGATTGATATCCCCAAAGACATCACCAATCCGGTGGACCGTTTTCCGTATAAGTATCCGGAAAAACTGCGCATGCGCTCCTACACGCCGGCGGGCAAAGGTCACACCGGCCAGATTCGCAAGGCGGTGGCATTGCTGTTGTCCGCCAAGCGGCCGGTGATCTATGCCGGTGGTGGTGTGGTTCAGGGCGACGGCGCCGAGTTGCTGACCGAGCTGGCCCAGCGCCTGAACTACCCGGTAACCAATACCCTGATGGGGCTAGGTGCCTACCCGGGCACCGACAAGCGCTTCCTGGGCATGCTCGGTATGCACGGTACTTTCGAAGCCAATACCGCCATGCATCACGCCGATGTGATTTTTGCAGTGGGCGCGCGCTTTGATGACCGGGTAACCAATACCCCGAACAAGTTCTGCCCCGGTGCCAAGGTCATTCACATTGACGTGGATCCTGCGTCCATTTCCAAAACCATCACTGCAGACGTGCCGATTGTGGGCACGGTGCAGTCGGTGTTGGCCGAAATGCTGGAAATGCTCAAGGCCTCGAAGGAGATGCCGGACCAGTCCGCGATCGTGGATTGGTGGCGCCAGATCGACGATTGGCGTGAGCGCCACGGTCTCTATACGGCGCCACGCTACCGCACCGATGGCGACATGATCATGCCGCAGGAAGTGATCAGCGCGGTGCACCAGATCACCAATGGCGACGCCTACGTGACCTCAGATGTTGGTCAGCACCAGATGTTTGCCGCGCAGTACTATCTGTTCGACAAGCCTCGTCGCTGGATCAATTCCGGTGGCCTCGGCACCATGGGCTTCGGCCTGCCGGCGGCACTGGGGGTGAAAATGGCATTCCCGGATTCCGAAGTGGTCTGTGTGACCGGTGAAGGCAGTATCCAGATGTGTATTCAGGAGCTGTCTACGGCAACCCAGTACCATCTGCCGGTGAAAATCCTGTGTCTGAATAACCAGGCCCTGGGCATGGTTAAGCAGTGGCAGGAAATGCAGTACGAAGGCCGTCTGTCCAACAGTGTGTATGAAGAGTCCCTGCCGGACTTCATCAAGCTGGCGGAAGCCTACGGGCATCTGGGCATGAAGATCGAGCACCGCGATGAGCTGCACGGTAAGCTGGCCGAAGCCTTCGCAATCAAGGATCGCACCGTGTTTATCGACGTATACGTCGATCCGTCTGAGCACGTTTACCCCATGCAGGTGATGCCGAGTGGCTCCATGCGGGATATGTGGCTCAGCAAGACGGAACGGACGTAAAGGGAGGTAAGCAAAATGCGCAGAATTATTTCAGTTCTGATGGAGAACGAGCCCGGTGCTTTGTCGCGCGTGGTTGGCCTGTTTTCTCAGCGAGGCTACAACATCGAGAGCCTCACTGTGGCGCCGACCGAAGATGCGACGCTGTCGCGTCTTACGTTGACCACCATCGGGGATGACCACAAGATTGAACAGATCACCAAGAATCTGAACAAACTGATCGACGTGGTTAAGCTGGTGGATCTAACCGAGGGTTCACATATTGAGCGCGAACTGCTGCTGGTGAAGGTGCGCGCGACCGGTGCACAGCGTGATGAAGTAAAGCGCAGTGTGGATATTTTCCGCGGTCAGATTGTTGATGTCACCAGCAACATGTACACGGTACAGGTATCCGGTACCAGTGAAAAACTCGACGCTTTCTTACAGGCGCTGGGCGAGCACACCATCATGGAAGTTGTTCGCTCCGGAGTAAGCGGGATTGCCCGTGGTGAGAAAATTCTCAGTATTTGAGCGTCAAACATCGAAGTAGGAATTTCCGGGTTTCAGCCCGGACTGAAATTCAAAGCACATTAAGTAGGAAGTAAGTTATGCACGTTTATTACGATAAAGATTGTGACCTCTCTTTGATCAAAGGCAAAACCGTTGCGATCATCGGTTACGGTTCCCAGGGCCACGCCCACGCCAACAACCTGAAAGATTCCGGTGTGAGCAACGTCGTGGTTGGTCTGCGCAAGGGCTCTGCTTCCTGGGCCAAGGCGGAAAAGGCCGGTCTGCGTGTTGCCGAAGTAGCCGATGCGGTTAAAGATGCTGATGTGGTGATGATTCTGACTCCGGATGAGTATCAGGCCGGGGTATATCGTGAGCAGGTGGCTCCGAACCTGAAAGCCGGCGCTGCTCTGGCGTTCGCCCACGGCTTCAACGTGCATTTTGAGCTGATCGAGCCGCCGAAAGACGTTGATGTGATCATGATTGCGCCGAAAGGCCCGGGTCACACTGTACGTTCTACTTACCTGGAAGGTGGCGGTGTCCCGACCCTGATCGCCATCTATCAAAATGCCTCCGGCAGCGCCAAAGAGCTGGCCCTGTCTTACGCATCTGCGAACGGTGGTGGCCGCTCCGGAATCATCGAAACCAACTTCCGTGAAGAAACTGAAACCGACTTGTTCGGCGAGCAGGCGGTACTGTGTGGTGGTGTTTCTGCGCTGGTACAGGCGGGCTTCGAAACCCTGACCGAAGCTGGTTACGCACCGGAAATGGCGTACTTTGAATGTCTGCATGAGCTGAAGCTGATCGTCGACCTGATGTATCAGGGCGGTATCGCGGATATGCGCTACTCTATCTCCAATACGGCAGAGTACGGCGACTACGTTACCGGCCCGCGCATTGTTACCGAAGAGACCAAGGCGGAAATGAAGCGCGTTCTGAAAGATATTCAGACCGGTAAATTTGCTAAAGACTTCATGCTGGAGTCTCTGGCTGGCCAACCGCGTCTGAAAGCGGAACGCCGTATCGGTGGTGAGCACCAGATCGAAGAGGTAGGTGCCAAGCTGCGCGCGATGATGCCCTGGATCAAGGCCAACAAAATCATCGACAAGACCGAAGGTAACAGCTAAGCGCTGACCTTTGATCAAAAAGCGGCGAGGCTTTGCGGCCTCGCCGCTTTTTTTTTGCCGGTTCGTCACTGTACACTCGCAACCATATCAACTGATTTGAGTCGGGAAGGAAGCTTGTATGAGCGACAATAAAGGCGCTTCGGGAGCAGATAGTGCACGTGCAGAAGAGGAAATCCGCTTGCCGGTAGATGAGCATATTGAAGAGGAGCTCTCTGCCAGCGGTAAAAAGGTGCGAGCAAAAGGGGTATACCTGCTGCCGAACCTGATTACGACCGGCGCACTGTTCAGTGGCTTCTATGCCATCGTTGCGGGAATGAGTGGCAACTTCGAGGCTGCTGCCATTGCCATCTTTGCGGCCATGATCCTCGATGGCCTGGACGGCCGTGTTGCCCGGCTCACTGACACCCAGAGTGCCTTCGGGGTCCAGTACGACTCGCTTTCCGATATGGTTTCGTTTGGTCTGGCGCCGGCGTTGGTGGTATTCAGTTGGGGGCTGGAGCCCCTGGGCAAGCTGGGTTGGGCGGCGGCCTTTCTTTATGCAGCCTGCGCCGCACTGCGCCTGGCTCGTTTTAACACCCAGGTGGACACTGTAGACAAAGGTGTCTTTATCGGGCTTGCCAGCCCTACTGCGGCAGCAATAGTGGCCAGTATGGTCTGGGTAGGGCATGAGGCTGATGTCGGCACAGGGCTTGGCATTGTTGCTGCATTGGTTACTGTCGCTGCCGGACTGCTGATGGTTTCCAATTTTCACTACTCGAGCTTCAAAAAGCTGGATTTCAAAGGGCGGGTTCCCTTCGTGATGATGCTGGCTATCATCCTGATCTTCAGTCTTGTCACTATCGATCCGCCACGAGTGCTGCTGGTGATTGCGATCATCTATACCTTTTCCGGTCCCGTAACCTGGGCCCTGAAAGGGCTGCGCAAGCGCCGCAGTCAGGTTGCTGGCGATAGCGTGGCAGCAGCAGAAGGCGAGGCTGGAGAGGAAAGTAAGGAAAAACCTACTGTGCACAATGCCGGCGATTCAGGGGAGAAGTAGCAGCCCTCAAGATTGGCTGCCGGTCTGATTTGATCCTGATTGGCCGGCAGTTCCCCCTTCCGCATTTGGCAACTTCCTGTCTCGATACTATTCTGAAGAGATCCCCCTGGCGAAACTGTCGGGCCCCGCATTGCGGCCGCTTTGCGACTTTTTCAAAAAAGCGCTTGCGTTGCCCGGGGCAGGCTCGTATAGTTCGCGCCCTCACCGCTGTAGGGGCAACCCAAAGCGCGGCGAGAAAGTAAGATAACCGATTGATTTTCAAAGAGTTTTTCTCTGAAAAAGAATTTCAAAAAGTGCTTGCCGAGGTCGGAGAGCTCGCTATAATGCGCGCCCTCAAGCAAGGTTGCCAAGCGCACTTGCTGAGTGTTCGACCGGGGTCTCGGGTAGATCCTTCGGGGTTGGGAATGTCGCTGTTAAAG
>NZ_JALNMG010000007.1:0-260692 GCF_023156515.1 Microbulbifer sp. CAU 1566
ACAAGCGATTGAATCGCTTCTCGCTGCGTGGCAAACGTAAAGTGCAGGGGCAGTGGCAAATGTTCTGTTTGGTGCATAACATTGAGAAGTTGATGAATTACGGAGCTATCCACTGATTAACAGGGTTGTCCACACGTGCGGTGGCCAATTTCCCAAATACTGCGCACAAGCGTGATTATGTTAAAGGTTTGTGGTTAAATCTTGGTCAGGTAATAGTCAATTGAAAAGAGCTGGAAGAGAGTAGTGATGAATATCGTTTTTCTACAGGCTCGTTATGTGAAGTTATGAGAACACCAGAAAAGCTTCTTTTCGAAGGAAAAGTTGTAGCGAAACTCCATAATTTTAGCTACGAAACTCCGTGGGCCTCAGCTTCGCCCGAGTTCCTGGAAGCATCATTGGGCAAAAAGCTAGAAAATCTCGCAGCATTTCGGGTTTTCGATCAAGACCTTGAGGATAAAGGCTTACCCGATGATAAAGAGAATGTTCTCTGGGAAAGCAAGCTTTCGGAGCTAGGTTTGTCTTATCCTGATCTAAAGCTGGATAAAGACGGTTTTTGGAGGGTAATTTGTTCCAATGGCCAGGCTTACGAGGCTCGTTCTGTGTCTTATTCTGGTGGGGTTCTGAGGTGGCGTGCATAGGTCCACATAACAAACTCAAGCAGGATGCTCCGGGCCTTCGGCCCTCCGCGGGACGCCCAACGCTATGCACATTTTGTACGGGTCGCTGTGCTCCCAGTTTCGCACAAAACGTGCACAGCATTGGTCGCCCCTGCTGCGGGCGTTAACTTTTCAGATAGATCGTAACATTTAAGGAATAATGTGAAAGAAATTACCAGAATAAACCATATCGGGATTCGTGTTTCTGACCTGAATAAGTCCAGAGACTTCTATAAGAAAATTGGCTTTGAATTTATCGTTGGGCCTGTCGGTCCTGAGCCTGTCGCGATAATGGAGCATTCAACGGAAATAAATATAAATTTCATTCTTAATGCCAAGTAAGAAAAGGTGGAAAATGTTTTGATGGATATTCCAATAAAACATACTGGTTATACGCATATGGCTTTGGAGGTAACAGACATTGAATCTGTTAAATCTCAATTATCAGACAAAAAAACCCCCATCACGGGAGGCCCAATTATTTTGCCAGATGGTGCAGAATTCATATTTATAAGAGACCCTGATAGCAATGTCATTGAGTTTCATAAGCCAGCAAAAAGTTAACAAGACGCTGCAACCCACCTCCGGCAACTGTCACCTTTTGTGCATAACCCCTGCACAAAAGGCGCCAATTACCTACGGCGACTGAGCACGATGTTAGCCCTATGAGTAGAACATGACACTTAATGATTTAACTGTGAATTTTTCCCATCTTGAAAGAGAAAAAATCCTTTCTGACTGGCGGTGGCTAATCGGAGATGAAAAGCTTCCAATATTGATCACGGCGTTTGGCGAAGCCTTCCTACAAGATGTAAACGACAACAGTGTGCATTTTCTAAATGTCGCGGATGGAGTTATTTCTCATATTGCAGCCTCTCCAGAGGCATTGAAGGCAAAGCTATCTGACAAAGAATTTGTGTCGGAGTTTTTAGCTGTCCAAGCTGTCGGAGATTTAAGGCAAGCGGACAAGTTGCTTGAACATGGTCAGGTTTATAGCTTTAAGCTGGCGCCTGCTCTAGGTGGAGATATCACAGCTGACAATCTGGAACCGTCCGATATAGAAGTTCATTTTTCGGTTCTGGGGCAGATTCAGGAACAGGTCAAAAATTTACCAAATGGAACTGAAGTTGAAAGGGTGGAGTTTCAGCCCTCCAAAAAGCCTTGGTGGAAGCCCTGGGGCTAACAAAGTGCTGCAGCTGACGTCTTACTTTGTGCACTTTTTGCACGGTCGCTGCGCTCCTATTTTCGTGCAAAAAGCACACAAAGTAAGCCGCCGCTGAGCACGGCATCAAGCACAAAGGGATGAAACCATTGAGAATTTTAATAGCAGTTGTCATTTTGTTGTGTGTTTCAACATCGGCATTGTCTAGCACTCCTTTGTCGGAAACTGTACTGAAACATAAGGCGGAAGAATTTATTCGCGCAAAAAATGCGAGGCAACAACCGAACACCTCGATAGAAGATGTCGAAAAATTCATCTCACTATTCTCTGACAACTTCATTGATGAACATATAAAGTTCAATGTCACGGTAACAAAAAAGTCTGAACTCCGAAAAGGTATGGTTGCGAAGTTGGAAGACAAGGTCTATTTCTGCGAGGTAAAAATAGATCAATTAATGTTTGGTCGTAATGTTGCTTTCATAAAATATACCGAACACGCTAAAGTAAAGCCGTCACACATGAGCAAGGCAGTTGAATACACAAGCACCAATATTGTCTCATTAGAATTTGATGACAATGGACTTATCAAACATCTTCGACGGCATCACGGTTAGCTGTGCTTAACAAAGCTATGAAATTCGCGCCTTGCGGCGCCGGACAGCCTACGCTGCGCTCCGGCTGCCGGTTATGCCGACGTTCTGTGTTGTAGATACGATGGATCAATATAAATATCCTATATGGGCAAAAATCTACACGATTTGGATGGCTCTGTTTGCGTTTGCGATTTTGGCGTTTCTAGACCTTTTTTGGATTAATTCGGAGCATCCACAAGGTTATATTTGGTTGGTTTTGGTTGTTATTCTGCAGTACTTTTTTACTGAATATAGGGCAAGATATTGGCCCATTTCGGTGAAGCCAGAGGGGTTGCAGTTTCATGCGCGTAATTCGACAATTTGTGTCCCTTGGCAATCAATTGTATCTATCAAGTCATTTCCCTCAGCTGATTATCAGCCTGCGCAATGGAGCCAAGCTATGTTTTCGTCTGGCTCCATAATTTTCACTACGGAAGGGCGTGAGTACGTAATTTACGCAAAGATACGTGGGTATACTGAGCTAATTCGAAAGTGCAGTGAAAACACATAACTATGTGCTGCAGGCCGGCGCCCAACTTTGTGCACTTTATGGGTAAGTCGCTTCGCTCCTATTTTTGCGTATAAAGTATCCAAAGTAATCTGTCGCCGCTCGCGACGTTATACACAGTCAGTAACGGAGTACGAAATATGAAAAAATTAAAGTTCACTTTATTCAGTGTCTTGCTGGTAACTGCATTCTTTGCACACGCTAATGGGTCTTTTCGGCTTCCAAATGGAAAGCTCATTCAGGAAGGAAAAAGCAAGCAGGAAGTAATCTACATTGCGGGTGCTCCAATGTACTCGGAAGTAGAAACGATCGCCGTTGATGAAGGAAACGGCGGCACACCAATAAAGCGTGAAATACTATCGTATCGTCTTCCTAGTTCTCTTGGCGGTATGTCACTTGTCGTAGTTACGATAGAAAACAACAAGGTTGTTTCTGTTGAGTCTAAACAAGAGAGCAGGATGTAGAGTCAGAGCGGAGTTCGTGTATAGCAAGGCTGGGCAATATGCTCCAGGCCTGCGACCCTCCGCCGGACGGGTTACATTGTATGCGTCTTGCGCAGGTCATTTCGCTCCAGTTATGACGCAAATTGCCAAAAGGTAATCTACTTCTGCTGACGGCCTTATGTGTCAGAGTACTAAAGGAACTTCATGAGTATGAAAGGAAGCTGTTTGTGTGGTCAGGTTCAGTATCAAATAGAAAGGCTAGAAGGCTCAATTCAGCACTGCTCCTGCAAAACCTGTAGAAAAGCACATTCGGCAGCATTCAATACCGCTGCTGCAGTTTTGAAGAAAAATTTTAAGTGGAAAAAGGGCGAGGATAAGATTTCGGGTTACGAATCATCGCCCGGAAAAATTCGGTACTTTTGCTCAAATTGTGGATCTCAGCTAGTCGCCGAGAAAGAAGGTAATCCCAATTACGTTCTTCGTGTAGCTACTTTAGACGAAGATCCTGGGGTTAGAGCAGAGTTCGGTATTTGGAAATCCCACGAAGTTTCTTGGTTGGAGTACGGAGAGCATATCCCCGTGCACCAAGAGTGGCAGCCCGGTCGATAGCCCGCAATACATAATAATGCAATGCCGCCGGCGTCTTGCTTTGTACATTTTTTGAGTGGGCATTTTCGTGTGAAAAGCACACAAAGTAAGCCGTGGCTGGTTGCGGTATTCGGCTCCCGTGTTACCCACAATAAGTTCAAGATAAAGGAATTTTAGAATTTATGAGTTCGCTGTATCAGTATTACTTTTTGGATTGGGCAGGGATGATTCTTAGCCTGCTTTCAGCCTATTTGCTAGGGAATAGACAAAGGTTGGGTTTTTTATTGTTTGCCTTTTCTAATCTCATTTTCATATTTCTTGGTCTTACCTGGATGGAAAGTGTTGGAATGGCTGTGGGGAACGTGGCATTTATGATTATAAATATAAGGGGCTATGTTCATTGGACTAAAAATGTTGAACCTGAAGCCAGTGTCACTCCCGCTTGATCGCAAAAAGTTTAGTCTGGACCTTCGGGAATCTGCGGGGCATTAGAATTTAGTGAGCACTGAAACTAGAATCATTTTTCATGATGGTAAACTTTTTCTCTGGGACGAAATTGATTATAACGAGGCTCTAATTAATGTTGAGCCAGGTGCGGTTCGTTCACTAAGAGTCGGTGCCAAATGCTACAGTTGCGTCGGTCTAGAAAAGTTGATTTCAGAACTTGCAATTTACAATAACGTAACTGAAGTTGAGGTGGCAGATGATCGTATCCAAGATGAGGATATGGCGCATACAAGAAGTCTGTTTTTAGAAAAATTTCCTTCGGCTACTTTTAAATGGAGTTATGACTCGCTGGCAGGCGGTAAGCATGGTCGGTAGCGTGAAAAACTTAATTGGCTCAAGTATTGCGTTGCTAGCCTTCGGTTCTTCACGTAGTTTCTATGACCTAAATTTCGTAGGACAAAATGCAGTAAACGAAAAAGCCTCGAGAAGAACATCTGGTCGATTGCCATGATGTAGTCCTCGGGGCTTTCCGGTTCTGTTGACTGCTAAATGTCCGGCTCAGCTCATGAGAAGTTGAGCATGCGCGATCTTCGTTGCGTCTGGGCCCGAAGGCTTTCCGGTATGTGCCAGGTCATAAACTCCTGGACGGCATTTGAGAGCTGGTCTGGGTTTACATGCACTTCTTCAAAGTAGCGGTTGTACACCTGATTTGGTCGATTTTCGTCGAGGAACAGTTGCGCAAACCGATTGAACTGCTGTTTTATTTCCGGGGTGATGTCGATATTGCCGTAAGCGTTGGAGGTGGTTTGGTTGGGATTTTGCGCGAGCCTGGTAAGCTTTTCGCGCACCTCAAGGTTGGTTTTGTTCGTCCATTCACCGGTGGGGCTCATACTTAGTACATTCAGCATGTCGCGCACGGTACAGGTTGCTTTCGCACTTCTCACGGCCTTTAGACTACTGGCGACGGTTGCGCCATCCCGACGGCGCTTTCCCAGTTCCTTCAGGAAGGTTTTGTAGGTGTTACTAAAATTCTCCGCGCCTCGCGCAATAATGGGCAGGTTGTTGCCCTGGGCAAGTTCGTGAAGCGTCGCGTTGGCCTGAAGTCCTTCACCCGTCTTGTTTTTATGGTGCCAGCTCTGCAGGTGGGGAATGATGCCCGAAAGCCCGGTGGTGTGACCTTCCGCCTTCAGCATCAGGTAGGTTCGGTCATTGGTTTCCTGCCACTGTACCAGTAGTTCCCGGTAGCCTACGAGGAAGTTCCAGCCGCTGTGTGCGGAGCGCCCACTCTTGCTGAGGTGGCTACTTTTTCGCGTGGGTAGCTTTTTAAAGCCCGCCTTGACGTTATTGGCCTCGCTCTGCGTCATACGAATAAAGTAAGTGCCTTTTTCCATTGGCTTGTAGATCCAGCAGGCGACATAGAGTGCGTGGAAATCTACCGTTTTCCACTGGTCTTTATCGTTACCCTTGGCTTTCCAGGTGGCGTGAATGTCATGTCGCTGCCCAAAGTGCTCATCAAAATAACTGCAAAAGTCACCGTAGCTCTGGAACTTTGGGCCGAATATGCGGGGGCTGATGTTGCTTTCAATTAATGTGTACAGGAATTGGCTGATGTCAGAGGGTGTGTCGGGCATGGGGCATCCTTGCTAAATTTGAACTGCGGTTACAATCGCAATTTCGCGTGAATTAGTTGGTACTGCCGTGCGTGAATCGGGGCGGTCATCCGTGGAGAACACTGTCCTGAAAAATACCGCTGGTGCGTTTTCCTGTCCATGGGATATCGGCTCGACAGCTGCTGGAAGGAAATTTCGACGTCATTAATTGATTCTTTGGGCTTCGATCTTTGCCAGGGCGAGTAGGCTGTTTTGTGTGTGCGTCAGTTACGGGGTTCTGTCATTGGGGAATGACTAAATTTTCCGGATCGGTCCGTGGCGGTAGGGTGGTAACCCTATACTGTCATTTCCTGTATCGATGCAATTGTTCAAACGGTGGGTGATTTTTATGGAAGGTGTTTTTGGATTTCTCGTCCTGCTCGCGGATATTTACGCCATCATCAAAATTATTCAGAGCTCTGCGAGTGGTCTCAAGAAATTGCTCTGGGTATTGTTGGTCATCGTATTGCCGATTTTGGGGCTGATTCTCTGGTTCTTTATGGGGCCGGGAGGCAAGGGCGGCTAATACATTCATAAAGCCGTGGTTGCCCTATGACCGATAAGGTGAATCTTTTCCATGCGCTGCCTGATGCGAAAAATGCGGAAGTACTTGAAGTCCTTTTACGGCACCAGAATATACGGATTGAGCGCATCACTTCCCGCGGCCAGATAACGCCGAAGGGTGAGTGGTACGACCAGAAGGAGCATGAGTGGGTGCTTTTACTTCAGGGCGCTGCCCGGTTGGAATTTGAAAATCCATTTGAAGAAGTAAAGGGCGCGGGTACGGAAGGGGGGCGGGGTAAAGCCAGTGATAGGCAGGGCGACACCAGGGAGGTTGCGCTTGAGGCGGGGGACTACGTCAATATCCCCGCGGGTTGCCGGCACCGAGTCAGCTGGACGGATCCCGCCCAGCTGACGGTATGGTTGGCCGTTTTTTATCGCTGAGCCTGTTGGAGGCTGTCGGCTTAGCGATGGTCTCTGTCAGGATGTGCGGGCGCTGAGCACACCGGTGCTCTGGTCTGGCAGTGGCAATTGCGGCAGGTCGGATACCGCCTGCAGCAGGCCCTGCTCGTAGAGGCGGGCGGCCTGCTCCTTTTCGCCCAGGGCGTACAGCAGTCGGGCTAATTCCGCAGAGGTAACGGGATCCGAGCGTAGCAGCAGGCTTTTCTCAAAGTACTGACGGGCTTTACCCCAGATTTCATTGCGCAGGCACAGGCGGCCCAAGCAGGTGAGCAAGTCGGCATTTTCGCCGTACTCTTTCTGCCAGCCATCGGCGACGACCAGCTGTTGGTTGGGATCTGCTCCGGTGAGGTGTCCGTAGAGGCGTACGGTGTCGCCGCGCCATTCGCGGTTCAGAATCCAGCGCAGGTGCTTTTCCGCTTCGGTATCACTACCTACCTTGTGCAGCATTTCCCCATACAGGTTGCGCAGCTCGATATTGCGTTGCCAGCGGCCGTTCAGGCTCTGCCAGATCTCACGGAGCTTTTCACTGTCGTTGCGGTTGGCGGCCTCGCGTAGCAGGTTCTGGTATACCTCGAGTTCCAGTTGCTGCAGTTGCGATTCCGGCATGGTTCCGTGCTTTTCCAGTCTTGGCAGCAATTCCCGCAGACCGTTCCATTCACCGATGTGGTAGTAGGCCTGGCGCAGCAGTTGCAGTAGCGCCGGGTGGTTGGGTTCTTCCTGCATGGCGCGCTGCAAACTGGCGATACATTGTTCGTAGTGTTTATCCAGCAGCTGCATGCGGGCCTGGCTGATGGCGACGGCGAGCTGCGTATCGTCGCCGGTGGCTTCCGCTTTGGCGAGCAGTTCATTGGCTTCGTCCCGGTAACCGAGTTCGAAGGCGCTACGCGCCGCGGCCAGATAATTGATGATAGGGGCGTCGGACCGCGCGGCGCTTTTTAGCAGCAGGCGACGGGCGCGGGCCCAGTTACCCTCCATATATTCCACCAGGCCGTTGGTCAGGCGTCGCCGCGCCATGCGGCTGCGGCCGAAGCGGATACGGCTGAAGCCGCCCTCAATGGCACGAGCGAGGCTGCGCAGTAGCCAGAAGAACAAAAACAGCGCGAGTATGCCGAGAGCGAGGCCGCCGACCGCCACCCACAGGTTCATCTCGATGCGTTTGCCGGTATCGCCGCCAACCATCAACAGCAGGTATCCGGGGTAGGACCGCATAGCTTCGGCCAGTAGCGCACCGCCGAGCAGCAGTATCAGGGTGAAGAAGAGGAAGCGTTTCACGGGTAGCTGCCTCCGTTATCGTTATCGGGGGTTTGCCCGGAAGAAACCTTGTGCATTTTGTCGATGTAATTGCGCAGGGCACTTTGTGACGCGCTCAGGTCAGGAAACTCGGCCTCCACTTTATTTTGCGCCAGTTCCTCTAGTTCGCGCAGGATGACCTGCCGCTGGGGGTTGTCGACACCGTAATCCATCAGCAGTTGGCGGGCGTGATTAAGGGCGTCTTTGTAGACGGTTTCGTTCGCGCGCAGTACCGCGAGTTCCGCCTGCTCCATGTTCAGGCGCAGACTTTGGCGAAAGCGGGTTTCACTCTGGGGTGACAGTAGTACCGGGTCGATCTCCCCATCGCGGATGCGCACCGAGTCTTTGAGGAAGTTGACGAAGTTGCCCCAACTGGAGCGGAAGTGCGCTTCGCCGACGTCGGTGTTGTCTTCCTGCGCCTGTGCCGCTGCGGCGTCCCGTTTCGCGAGGTCAAATTTTGGCTGGATGTTGAGCTTCACCATCTGCTCTTCCAGTGCGCGCAGGCGGAGGTAAAGGCCTTCGCGGTCGACATTGTCCACCAGCTTGAGGGCGGTGATATCCCGTGCTAATTGCTGGCGCACGCCATAAAGATCCGGCATGTCCACTTCCCGCACGATGGTGTCCACTTCCTGTAACAGGCCGAGGGCAGCGCGGCTGTCCTGCTCGAGCATCAGGCGCTGGTTCGCCAGCCGCAACAGGTAATCGGCTTCCGCCAGCTGCCAGTCTTCGCGACTGGCGTTGCCTAGCTGGCTCAGGCGATTCCCCTGGGCGGTGACATTGCGCTGTACGCCGGCGAGCTGCTGTTGTAGCTGCTGGATGGTTTCATTTTGTTGCCCCAGTTGCTGGCGCAACTCAGCGATCAATCGTGCGCTGTGATCCGGTGGCGGAACCGGGGAGGTGGCCGAGGGGCGGGAGTCGCCGGGTTGCAGCATGGGTTGCTCTGGCACCGGCTGAGGTGCGCTTTGTTCCACGGATACCTGGGGGCTTGGCTGCGGCGTAGTCTGGGTCGCGGGCGCGCTCGCGCTATCGGTAGTTGAATCTGTGGACGAATCCGTGGGCTGGGATTCTGCGGCAATACTGTTAGAGGCGCTGCTTTCGGCCGGCGCCTTCACTTGGGCTCCATTTGCCGCGCTGGTGTCGCTTCGGAAATGTTTTCCGACTACCGGCAGCCCCTGCAGCTGCTGGTTGACCTGTTGGCGCACACTCGGGAGGAAGTACCAGGCGACTACGGCTGCGGCAACCAACAGCAGAATAAACAGCCAGAACCAGGTCCAGACACGGCTTCCTGTTGTGCTGCGTGCTTTGGGTGGGGTGCTGGTGGTTTTCTTTCCGTCGCTCTTGCCTGGCTTGCCGCCTGCAGCGGCCTTGGCGAAGTTGCTTTTGGGTTCGGCCTTTTGGGTCACCAGCGGCACATCTTGGTGCGGGTCTTTGGGGTGTGAATCTTTCTGATTGCCGGGATTGCTGTCGCCAGTGGAAGAGGCTGGGGCTTTTTTATCGCTCATGGACTCGCGTGCTCAGAATGTATGCCGTAGGAGCCGGTTGCTACCGGGTCCGCAGCGGGGCAGCGGCGGAAGGCGCTGGTGCCGAAAGAAATTTTGTCGCCAAATTATAGCGACTGCAGCCGTTCTTTATACGAAGTCTGGCGTGGAAATGAAATTTTTTACCGATACTGGCGCGAATTCAGGAATGCCCGGCAGCCAGCACTTCCTTCAGTGCGGCGAGCATGGCGCTATCGCTGGCATTGCTTGCGGCGTAGGCGTGGGAAAAGCCAAGGGCTTTGGCGTGGGACGCGACGCGCTGGCTGGGGCAAATCAGCGGGCACGCGCGCAGGGTGTTGCGGCCGCTAGCCTGCAGGGCGTGCTGCAGGTTGTCGAGTGTCTCGCCGCTGTGCACCGTAATGGCCTGCGGAGTATGGGGGTAGCTGCGCAATTGTTCTTCCGCGTCGGCGGGTAGCAGGCGCTGATAGAGCTCGCAGTAGTCGAGGCGCGCACCGCGTTCAACCAGGGTGTCACCCATCAGGGTGCGGCCGCCCTGGCCGCGGAAGATGATCACCCGCTGGCCTCCGGGGCTTCGCAGCCCGGGTAGGGACAGTAGCGCTTCGGAGTCCATGGAGGTGTTGTGATTATCCGTTTCCGGCTCTGCGCCACGGTTCTGGATGGCGCGGGCTGTCGCGGCGCCAATGGCGTAGTAGCGGGGACCCTGGGGAAGTTGCGGCCAGTAATCATCCAGCCAGTCGAAGGCATACTGTACGGCGTTCTGGGAGACAAAAATGGCGTGGTCGAACTGGTCGAAGTCCATAATCAGGCTTTTGATCGCCTGCGCCGCATCCCCGTCTTTTATCGGCGCAATGTCCAGCAGGGGAATACAGTCTGCCTCGGCCCCCTGTGCCAGCAACAGGTCGCGCCAGCCGCCACACTGGTGAGCGGGGCGGGTGATCAGTATGCGCTGGTGTTGCAGGGGCGAGCTCATCGGGTGTGGCGTCGTTACCGTTGGCAGGTGCGGCTTAAGGTGCGGCTTAAAGTGCCGCGAGAATTTTATCGGCACCGGCCTGCAGCAACTGCTCGGCAAGGCGAATACCGAGGGCATCGGCGTCGGCCTGGTGACCGTGTACTTCTGCAGTGAGCATGGTTTCGCCGTCGGGGCTGCCAACCAGGCCGCGCAGGTAGAGTTGTTCACTGTTGCCCGGGGTAAAGATTGCATAGCAACCGATGGGGACCTGGCAGCTGCCGTTCAGGCGGCGCACCATGGCGCGCTCTGCGACCAGACGGTGGCTGGTTTCTGCGTGGTGCAGCGGCGCCAGCAACGCTTCCAGCGCCGGATCGCGGCGGCATTCAATACCCACAGCGCCCTGGCCACCGGCGGGCAGCAATACTTCGGGCTCGATAAAGGCGGCGATACGCTCACGCATTTCCAACCGAAGCAGGCCGGCGGCAGCGAGAATAATGGCGTCGTATTCACCGGCATCCAGTTTCGCCAGGCGGGTGTTGACGTTGCCGCGCAGGAATTTCACCTGCAGGTCCGGGCGCAGGGCGAGTATCTGGCACTGGCGACGCAGGCTGGAGGTGCCGACTATCGCGCCCTGGGGAAGAGACTCGATGGTGTCGAAGTGATTGCTCACAAAGGCGTCGCGCGGGTCCTCGCGCTCGCAGATTACCGGCAGGTGCAGCCCCTCCGGGAATTCCATCGGTACGTCTTTCATGGAGTGCACGGCGATATCTGCGCGGCCTTCGAGCATGGCTTTTTCCAGCTCTTTCACGAACAGGCCCTTGCCGCCCACCTTGTTCAGGGGGATATCCAGCAGCTGGTCACCGCGACTGGTCAGGGGCAACAGTTCCACGGTGAGCTGCGGGTGGTGCAATTCCAGCTGTTGCTTGACGTAGTTGGCCTGCCACAGGGCGAGAGCGCTTTCACGGGTGGCGATGCGGATGGCTTTGATCGGAGTAGATGGAGAGTCGGACATGCGCGGAATCGGGGCCGGTTGGGAATTTCCGCGCAAGTTTAACAGCTTGTGAGGATTTAGTGACCGCCGTGCTGGCGCAACCAGTCCTCCAGAAAGATACGCGCGGCGATGGAATCCACGGGTTGCGTGGCATAGTTGCCTTTGTGGCCGCGGTCGCGCGCCTCTTCCTTGGCGGCACGGGTACTCAGGCGCTCGTCCACAAGCTCGACGGGCAGTCCCAGGCGGCCGTGCAGGCGCTGGCTGAACTTGCGCGCGCGGGCACCGAACTCACTTTCACTGCCGTCCATATTCAGGGGCAGGCCCACCAGTAGAACTTTGGGTTGCCATTCATCCACCACGCGTTGGACGCGATCCCAGTCCGGCTTGCCATCTTTGGCTGGCAGCGGGTCCAGTTCACGGGCACTGCCGGTGAGGCTTTGGCCATAGGCGACGCCGATGGAGCTGGTACCGAAATCGAAGGCGAGGGCGGTGATGGCTTTCATTTTGGGAGAGAAACCTAGGCGTGTCCGGACTGGGTGCCAATGCCAGACAAATCAATGCCGTGACGGGCGGCGGCCGTCTGCCAGCGCTTTTCCCAGGGGGTGGCGAACAGGATTTCCGGCGCGGCGGGCAGGGTCAGCCAGGCGTTATCGGCGATCTCTTCTTCCAGTTGCCCCGGTCCCCAGCCGGCGTAACCCAGTGCCAGCAGCACGTCGTCGGGACCGCGGCCGGCCGCCAGGGATTCAATGATGTCTTTGGAGGCCGTGAGACTGATGTCTTCAGAAACCTCGGCAGTGGAGGCGAATTGCATGCCGCGGCCGTGCAGGACAAATCCCTGCTCCTGGGCCACGGGGCCGCCCACCAGCACCGGCTCGTCGCCGCGCAGGCTGGCGTCATCCAGCGATAACTGGGAAAAGACTTCCTTCCACAGCACCTTGCTGGGGGCATTGATCACAATGCCCATGGTGCCTTCGGCGCTGTGCTCGCAGATAAAAGTGACCGACTGCTTGAAGCGCGGATCCTGCATGCCGGGCATGGCGATCAGCAACTGGCCGCGCAGACTGGTGTGGGTGAGGTCGCTGTCGATGGACGGTTTCATGGGCTGCATGGAATTAGTTTAGGTGTTCTCTGCTTTTGTGTCGCCGGCGCTGAATGGCGGGCGGACCAGCGTCAGCCGCGCTTCGGGCTGGTGCCGGCGGCGGTGGAGAAGCCGGTCATTTCAAAGCGCCAGGTGCGGATGATTTCCAGGCGATCTGCCTGCTTGCGGATTTCCGGCGGGAAAGGCGCGAAGGGCGCAGCCAGGCGCACGATTTGCTGGGCCGCGTCGTCGAGGATGCGCTCACCGGAGGAGTCGAGGATGACGACTTCCTCCACCGCGCCACTGGGCAGCAGCCGTACCATCATACGCAGGTCGCCGGTGATCTGGCGGGCCAGTGCTTCTTCCGGAAAATTGTCGTTGCCTATCGCTTCCACTTTCTGGCGCCAGTCGTGCAGGTAAGCCGCGTCTGCGGACGCCTTGGTGGCGACGGAAGTGAGGCGGCGCACGCGTGGGCGCTGGGCGATGGTCTGGCGGATCTTGTCCAGGCGCGCTTGCAGGCTGGCGATCTCCGGATTGCTGGGGGGCAGGTCCGTGGGGGCATCGCCACGCTTTTCGTCCGAACGCTTGTCTTCTGCCGGTAGCTCCGGTGCTTGTTGCGGACTGTCGCCAATGGTGGTGACCAGCTGGCGCAGCTGGTCGGCCGGGCGTGCGGCCTGCTGTTGGGGCAGTGGATTGACCTGGCGGATGCTGGTATCGGCGATTTCCGCCTGGCGATCGGTGGAGAGTTCTTTCGGGGTTTCCGCAGTTCCGCTGGCCTGCTGGTTGTGTTGTGCCAGGTAGTCGGCGTCTTCCGGCGCTTCCAGGGAGCGGTGCTGCGCCAGGGTGACCTCCAGGGTTGGCGGCGCCTCGCGGGCTTCCGGTGCCGTGAAGGTCACACCAAAGATCACCAGCGCGTGTGCCGCGCAGGCCAGAAACAGCGCAAAGGTAAAGCGGTCGCCCTGAGCTGGGGGCGCTGAGGTTGGGGTCGGGTGACGATTGGATTGGCTGGTGGCTGCTGTCATTGTGCTTATTGTTTTACTGCTTGTTGTACTACTTGTTCTACTGCACGTTGTTTGTTGTCGTGCCACCTGCAGCGTCCCATACGGACGCTGCAAAATGCGGTAGCCGCCAGTTTATCCTTTTTTGCCCAATCGGTCTGTGATCGCGCGCATCAATAGTTCGCCGATGTCGGTGCCGTAGGCGGCGTCGATTTCGCGCACGCAAGTGGGGCTGGTTACGTTCACTTCGGTCAGGTAGTCGCCAATCACATCCAGGCCTACAAACAGCAACCCCTTTTCCTTCAGTGTCGGGCCCACTTGGCGCGCGATCCACAGGTCGCGTTCACTCAGCGGGCGCGCTTCACCGCGGCCGCCGGCGGCCAGGTTGCCGCGGGTTTCTCCCGCCTGCGGAATACGCGCTAGGCAGTAGGGTACCGGTTCGCCATCCACCATCAGGATGCGCTTGTCGCCTTCCTTGATTTCGGGAATGTAGCGCTGGCCCATGATCTGGCGCTGGCCGTTGTCGGTAAGGGTTTCAAGGATGGCACCGATGTTGCTGCCGTCTGGCTTGACGTGAAAGATACCGGTGCCGCCCATGCCATCCAGCGGCTTGAAGATGACATCCTTATGCTGCGCGTGGAAGGCGCGCAACTGCTGCATGTCGCGGCTGACGATCAGCGGCGGGCAGCAGTCGGCGAAGTGGGTGGCAAATATCTTTTCATTGCAGTCGCGCAGGGATTGGGGCTTATTGGCTACCAGGGTGCCGGCGCGCTCGGCCGCTTCCAGGATATAGGTGGAATAAATGTACTCATTGTCGAAAGGCGGGTCGACGCGCATGAGCAAAACATCCAGGTCACCGAGGTGTATCGGATTGCGCTCTCCGAGCTGGAACCAGTTTTCCGCATCGTTGAACACTTCCAGGGGGGAGCCGTTGCCCATGGGCTTGCTGCCGTCCAGGTAAAGGTCGGACTGCAAGAAATAGTGAAGCTTGAACCCCGCGCGCTGGGCCGCCAGCAGTAGTGCCAGCGTGGTGTCTTTTTTGAAGGAAATATTGGCAATCGGGTCCATGACCACGCCGAGAGTTTGGCTCATGTGCGAATCCATCAATCTGAAATTGCCGCGGTCCCGGTCGGGGGCGGCAGGGTTGCTAGAGAGTTGCTAATGGTGGCTAAGGTAAAAGTAGTGGGCGGTGACTGCAAGGATGTTGCGGGCCGGTGAAAATCTTCACCGGGAGACGCAGAAGTGCGGTCTTGCTCACAAATTGATCATTGCCTGTCGCGAGCCCCGGTCGTCGCTAGATTCACTCTGGTATCTGTGATAAAAGTTTCCTCCTGACCTGTGTGCGCTTGGCGAGACCAATTTCGGTAGCTCTCAGCGACCGTCAGCAACACACGTCGGACCCCGTAATGAGGTTGCACAGAAAGGCGCTGAAACGGTACTCGTTTCCAGGCGGCGTCTGAAAATAAGTAAAAGGGGATTCAGGAACACTATGGAACTCAACTGGGAAAGTCTCACCGTGATGGTGATCGACGACAGTAAAACCATTCGTCGCACTGCGGAAACGCTGCTGCAAAAAGCAGGCTGTTCTGTAGTTACCGCTACCGATGGCTTCGACGCTTTGGCAAAAATCGCCGATTCGCGTCCGGATATTATTTTTGTAGACATCATGATGCCGCGTCTCGATGGCTATCAGACCTGCGCGTTAATCAAGAACAACAGCGAATTCCGCAGCACGCCGGTGATCATGTTGTCCAGTAAGGACGGTCTGTTCGACAAGGCCAAGGGGCGTGTGGTTGGGTGCGATCAATATTTGACCAAGCCCTTCAGCAAAAGCGAATTACTTGGTGCAATTTCTGCTCACGCCAAACCGCATCACGCGGCTTGATGAAATTAGTGGGAGTTGTCTCCCACTTGGCGCGTGAAATGTTTGGCAAAAATGGCGTAGACTATGCCGGCTCTCTTTTCTAGTAAGAGCCGGGGTGCGACATGAAAGTCCCGGTATTCACGAAAGTCAGCAGTAAATAACAAAGCGTGTGGTCGCACAGTGGAAACTCGTGCGATCTGTGCCAACAACAGCCGCCCGGCGGAGAGCAATGATCGGAGCGGAAACACTATCTCGGGGGAAAAGATGGCCAGAGTGCTAATCGTCGATGACTCGCCAACCGAAACTCACAAGTTGACCACCATTCTTGAAAAAAATGGCCATGCCGTGCTGACCGCCACCAATGGTGAGAATGGCGTTGATGTTGCTCGTGAGCAGCGTCCCGATGTCATTCTGATGGATATCGTCATGCCGGGCCTGAATGGTTTTCAGGCTACCCGCCAGCTCAGTAAGGGCGGCGAAACCAGCGGTATCCCCATCGTCATCGTGACAACCAAAGATCAGGATACCGACCGCGTATGGGGCATGCGCCAGGGTGCGCGCGCTTACCTGACCAAGCCGGTCGATGAGAGCAAATTGCTCGGCACTATCGAGGAGGTGTTGGCCTGAGGCCGACGTTGAGTCGACGTGCAATCAACTCTTACCCCCTATCTCGCGCTGGTTGATATTGCCAATCGCGCAAAAGCGCAGGCGCAGGGGCTGCCTGCCCGCCAGGAAATCAAACCTTACTGGACGGGCATCGGCTTTTCTCTTCTGGGACACCGCTTTGTCGCGCCAATGGAAGATGTCGTGGAATTGTTGGAGGTACCGCAGTACACCTTCATTCCCGGTGTTCAGCCATGGGTGCGAGGCGTGGCCAATGTGCGTGGTCGCCTGCTGCCATTGTTTGATATGGCAGCCTTTTTCGGCGGCCACCTGATCAGTCCGCGGCAGCGTCGGCGAGTGCTGGTGCTAGAGCACGATAAAATTTACGTCGGCCTGATTGTTGACGAGCTTCACGGTATGCAGCATTTGGCGCTGGAGTATGGTCAGCTGCCTCCTGCGGACTTGATGGAGCCGTTCGCGCCTATGGTCAGTGGCCAGTTCGTGCTGCAACAGGGGCGCTGGCTGGTGTTTGACCTTCAGGCCTTGATCAACGATTTCCAGTTTGCGAATGCCGCGGCGCACTGAGCCGCGGCATTCTGTTTTTTGAAGCGCCCGCTGCGCGGGCGTGCGGTCCGCTTAGGCTGGGCTGCTGAGGGGAAGCGCACGCTGTGCGTCAAACTTCTTGTAAACGGCGGAGCTTGCTCCGGTGTTTGTGAACCCTGGTGTTAGTGGCGCCAGTGTTTGCGAACCATAGTCGGCCATGGCCGGTTGGGGGTGCCCACTTACTGTGGGTGGTACGGGATGCGAAGTCGCTTGGCTTCGAAAGTGGTGATAACAAGAATTGGCCTGCTGCACAGGTCCGTCAGGAGTAAATTATGAAAACAGGCTCGCAGAGTTCATTTTCCGCGTTGCGCAGTAACCCTGCAGCGCTGTTTATGGGTTTGCTGGTACTCGCCACACTGGCGGGGCTGATTGTCAGCATCTACCTGGTGCAGAGTCACGCGGACCGCGATAAGGAATACCTGCAGGATGTGGCGGAACTACGCGCACTGTCCTATCAGGTTGTATCCTACGCGCCGGCAGCGACTGCTGGAGACGAGCAGGCGTTTGCGGACCTGGAGCAGACCGTCAACCAAATGTCGGCGACCTGGAACGAGCTGCAGGGCATGGACCCGAGCAGTAAGCGTGCGCTGGAGCAGGAGCTGGCGGTTTACGGCCAGGTATGGCGCCAGCTGCGCGAGCAGGCCGACACCATTATTGGTAACAAAGATTCCATTATCTTCCTGAACGATGTGGCGAGCACCCTGAACGACTCGCTGCCGGAACTGCAGGCAGAGCACAACAACATTGTGGAAATCCTGCTGGCCAACAATGCACCGGCCAACCAGGTGGAGCAGGCTCAGCTGCAGGTGTGGCGCGCCGAGCGTATCGGCCGGAACATCGATAAGATGCTGCAGGGCGGTGACGACGCTGAATCCGCGGCGGACCAGTTCAACACCGATGCCAGCCTGTTCGGTAAGGTGGTTGAGGGCATGAAGGGCGGCGACGTGGTGATGGGTATTTCACGCGTTACCGACACCGAGGCCCGAGAGTCCCTGGAAGAAATTACCGAGCTGTTCGAATTCGTAAGCTCCTCGGTGCGCGAGATCTTCGAAGCGACCCCGGCCCTGTTTGCCACCCGCCAGGCAGCCGATGGTATCTCCACATCCTCTCCCCAGTTGCTGGAAGCCCTGTCTACCCTAAACGACCGTATCGTGAGCCTGTCTGGTGAGCGTCAGCCCAACAACCAGACCATCGCGATCATTGCCGGTGTCTTCGTACTGTTGATCTTCGGCATGATGATCACCGCCTTCTCCGGTACCCGCCGTACCCTGAAAGAAGAGACCGAAACCAACGAGCGTAACCAGCAGGCGATTATGCAGCTGCTGGACGAACTGGCCGACCTCGCGGATGGTGACCTGACCACCTCTGCCACGGTAACCGAGGCCTTCACCGGTGCGATTGCGGACTCCATCAACTACACCATTGACCAGCTGCGCGTACTGGTGTCTCGAATCACCGGTGCTGCCCAGGAAGTATCCTCGCTGTCCCAGGAAACCCAGCAGACCGCTCTGCACCTGGCCGAGGCCTCCGAGCACCAGGCTCAGGAAATTGCCGGCGCATCCGCGGCGGTGAACGAAATGGCCGTGACCATTGACCAGGTATCTGCGAACGCCGCCGAATCGGCGCAGGTAGCGGAACGCTCGGTACAGATCGCGAGCAACGGTGCCAAGGTGGTACAGAACACCATCAAGGGCATGGATACCATCCGCGAACAGATTCAGGACACCTCCAAGCGAATCAAGCGACTGGGTGAATCTTCCCAGGAGATTGGTGACATCGTAAGCCTGATTAACGACATTGCCGACCAGACCAACATTCTGGCACTTAACGCCGCGATCCAGGCCTCTATGGCTGGTGACGCAGGCCGAGGCTTCGCGGTGGTTGCGGACGAGGTACAGCGCCTCGCAGAACGTTCCGCTGCCGCAACCAAGCAGATCGAAGGCCTGGTAAAAGCGATTCAGTCGGACACCAACGAAGCGGTAGTTTCGATGGAATCCACCACCACCGAGGTGGTGCGAGGTGCCCGCCTGGCACAGGACGCCGGTGTTGCCCTGGAAGAGATCGAAACGGTATCCACCAACCTCGCATCCTTGATTCAGAACATCTCCAACGCGGCACGCCAGCAGGCCTCGTCCGCGGGTCACATCTCCAACACGATGAACGTGATTCAGGAAATTACCTCGCAGACCTCTGCCGGTACCCAGGCTACCGCACAGTCGATTGGTAACCTGGCTCAGACCGCTTCCGCACTGCGCGACTCCGTTGCCGGCTTCAAACTGCCGAACGAAGACGAAGTGGAAGGCGAGAGCGATCTGTACGATGGCGACCTGGCCGAGCTGTCTGAAGAATTCCCGATGCTGGATGACGAGACTGTCTCCGCTGAGGAAGACGGTCTGGCCGCACTCTCCCAGGAAGAGCGCGAAGAGCGGGCCCTGGCCTGATTTACCGCAGATACCCATAACGACAAAAAAGCGGACACCCCGGCTGCGCCAGTAGCGGGGGTGTAAAGCAGCCCTCCGGCCGCGGCTTTTCCGGCCGCTGTCGTTTGGCGAGCAAACTGAATTACCGAGGACTTGGCGTGAGTCGCGACAATCCCAATTTTGTAGCCCTGGATTGGCTGATAGGCGAAATCAACGAGACGTTGGCTCAAGCGCGCCAGCAACTGGAAACTTTTGCCTCGGATTCTTCTGTTTCTGATTCCTCAGGCCTGGAAGCTTCCGCTGACTCCGCCGGCCTGCTGAAAAACTGCCTCAACCTGATTCACCAGGTGCACGGCAGCCTGCATATGGCAGAGCTGACCGGTGCCGCCATGCTTGCCGAAGAGATGGAGCAGCTGGTTCACGCCCTGGCCAGTGGCGAAGTGGAAAATAGCGATGAAACCCGCGAATTCCTCATGCGTGCGCTGCTGGAGCTGCCCCTCTACCTGGAAAAAATTGCTTTCCAGCGCCGCGACAATGCGGTGCTGCTGTTGCCGCTGCTGAATGATCTGCGCGCAGTGCGCCGCGAGCGCCTGATTACCGAGGGCGCGCTGTTTGCCCCGGATCTGTCGCCGTTGGATGTTGCCACCGGCAACCGCCAGCCTCTGCTGGGCAACCCTGCCAAATTGCAGGAGCTGGTGGCCAAGCTGCGCAAGATGTATCACGTCGCAGCCGCCTCCCTGATTCGCGATGTGAACAGCGGCGAAAGTCTCGCCTACCTGAATAAAGTCAGCGAAAAAATGGGGCTGCTGTACAGCGGCAGTCAGCGCCAGCACCTGTGGGAAATCTTGCAGGGTTTGCTGGAAGGCATCGCGGATCACCGCGTGAACGTGCTGCCGGCACTGCGTCAGCTACTGCGCCGGATTGATGTGGAATTTCGCCTGTTGCAGGGCCAGGGCGCGCGTGTTCTGGATCTGCGTCCCGATCGCGACCTGACACGCAACCTGTTGTTTTATGTTTACCTGTGTGGTCCCAATGGGCCGCGCACCAGCGCGCTGTATCAGCAGTACGCCCTCGACAAGGCAGTGCCCGGCACGCCCCGTCCGGATACCGAAGATGCACTGGCCATGGGGCCGGAGGCCATGGGTACCGCGGTGACCGCCCTGCGCGAAGAGCTTGCCAGCGTCCGTGAAGCGCTGGATCCGAGCGTCACCACCACTGAGCGCCCGCCGCTTTCCGATACCTCCATCGTTGCCAAGCGTATTGCCGACACCCTGGGCGTGCTCGGCCTTGAGAATCAGCGCAGCCGTGCGCGCAAGATTTACGAGCACCTGCGGGACGCCTCCCGTGCGGCAGATCCCGATGAATTACTGATGCAGGCGGCCTCCGAGCTGGTGCAGCTGGATTCCGGTCTTGCCGCCGCTGCTGAGCGCGACAAGAAAGTCGACAGCGAATCGCCGCTGATGGGGGAAGCTACCGATCAGGTACTGCGCGAGGCCCGTATCGGGCTGGAAACGGTAAAGGAAGCGGTAGTCGAATATATTGCCAGCCACTGGGATGCCGGCCACCTCTCCCAGGTGCCGAAGCGCCTGCAGGAAGTTTGTGGCGGTCTCGACATGGTGGGCTACCAGCGCGCCGGGGAAATTGTCGGCGCCTGCAAAAGTTATATTGTTGAACGGCTGATCGACGCCGGCGATCAACCGGACTGGAAGCTTCTGGATACCCTCGCTGATGCGGTAACCAGTGTCGAGTATTACCTTGAGCGCCGCGCGGACGGCATTGAAGATGCGGACATGCTGCTGGCTTTGGCTGAAGACAGTGTGGCCACTCTGGGCTACGCCGTTGCCAATAGTGAAATGCCTGCAGCGGACACCGCGCCTGTCGATACCAATTCCGCCGACATCCTGAGCCCCGCTACGGATGTGGTCGCTGCGGTTGAGTCATTTGAGTTGCCCCTGGCAGCCGAACCCACAGAAACCGAGTCTGCGGATGAAAGCCCAGAATCTGAGGTAGAGCAGGCGCTCGACAGTTTCGAGTTTACCCTGGATCCGGAAGTGCTCGCGGACGAGCCCGGGGAGACGGCCGCCGCACCGGTGAGCGAAGACCCGCTGGCCGGCCTGTCTGCATCGCTGGTTGAAGAAGCAGCGCGAGAGGCTGTGGATAACACTGTAGAAGACGCTGCGGAAGACACCGCGGGAGACACCGCAGGGTCGATTACCGGCGAGAATACGGACGAGCCGTCCCTGCTGGAAGAAAGCTGGTTTGCCGCCGACTCCGGCAGCAACCAATCTTCGGTCGAGCCGGAGGTAGAAGTATCTGCGGAAGCTTCTGTTGATGGTCCTTTTGAAGCTTCTTTTGAAGACCCTTTTGACGGTCCTGCGAAGGCGCCCGCCGTCAACGCGCCGGTCCTCGAAGAGGACGATGAAACCAGTATCATCGACGATGAGATCGTTGAAATCTTCCTAGAAGAGGCCAGCGAAGTCCTCGAAACCATCGGACATTATTTCCCGCTGTGGGCCGCCAATTTTGATGATCGCGATGCGCTGGTGGAGTTCCGCCGCGGCTTCCATACCCTGAAAGGCTCGGGCCGTATGGTGGAAGCGCTGGAAGTCGGCGAATTGTCGTGGGCTGTGGAAAACATGCTCAACCGGGTGCTGGATGAAACGGTATCCCCGGGACGTGCCCATGTGCGTTTGATCGAGCTGGTTGTTGCCAAGTTGCCATCCATGGTTGACGGCTTCCGCACCCGCAGCGGCGATCCGGACCCTGCGCGCACCGCCGAGCTTGAAGGCTGGGCCAAGCAGTTGGCTCATGGCGAAGTGCCTGAGGCGCTGCTGCAGGCGCAAGTGGCGGCCGCCAGTGATCAGGATAGTGAGACTGCCGCGGCAAATGCCTTTGTGGCAGAGCCCGTAGCGTCTGAAGATTTTGAGGTGGACGACAACGCCCAGCTGTGGGACATCTTTGCCCAGGAAGCCGAAACACATCTGGCAACCGTGGCAGAGTTCCTCAGCGAAATGGAGCGCGCCGCTCCCGTCTACGGCATTCCCTCCGACCCCCTGCACCGCGCACTGCATACCCTGAAAGGTTCCGCCCATATGGCGGAGGTAACCCAGGTGGCCGAGCTGATGGCGCCGCTGGAGCGTTTTGCCAAAGAGTTACGGACCTATCAGGTTGCCATCGACAGCGATATTTTTGATTTGATCGCCGATGCAGCAAGTTATGTGAAAGGTGTACTGAATCAGATTTACGCTGGCGAGCCGTTGTTTGTCGAGCGCAGTGAACAGTTCCTGGCGCGCGTCGCGGAACTGCAGGAACGTGCCGTGGGTCACCTGATCCGCGAGCGCGAGGCCAATGAGCCGAAAGCGGTAGACCCCCAGTTGCTGGCGGTCATTATGGCCGACGGCATGCGGGTGCTGCTGGACGCGGATGAAATGCTCAACCAGTGGCGCCAGCACCCGGGTGACAAGACCATATTGCTGCCGGTGGCGGAAGAGCTGGATGTGCTGCAACAAGCTGCCGGTCAGGCACAGCTGCCCACCTTGCAGGAACTGGCACTGCTGTTGCTGGCGGTTTATCGCCAGGTTATCGACGGGCACCTGGAGGAAGAGCCTGCCCTGTGGGCGGCGTTGGAACAGGGCCACAATGAATTGCTCGACCTGGTGGATGCCGTGGCCGCGGCCCAGGATCTCCCGCAGGTCAGCGATGCCGTAGGCGAAGCACTGCGTTATCTGGCACAGGGCGACGATAGCGGCGAAGAAGAAGAGTTTGACCTGTCTGAATACGGTATCGACAGCAGCGAATTCGAATATGCCGATAGCACGGCTGAAACTGCCGCAGATACCCCTGAAGACCTGACTCTGGTCGACGACGCTGCGGTGGCGGAAGACGTAGTACCGGTCGAAAGTGATATTGCCGACCTCAGTTTCGACGATCTGCTGGCGGCGGAAGCGGTCGACGAGGTGCCCGCTCCCGTGGCTGAGGTGATCCTTGAGGCCGACGCTGAAGAAGATGCGCCCGAGCTCACCGTGGAGTGGCTGGAGGCGGAACTCGCCGGCACCGACTCTGATCGCGACGATATTGCGAGTGGTGCTTTTGAGGGTGCGGTTGAGGGTGCGGTTGAGAATGCAGCCGAGAGCCTGCCGGAACAGCCCGCGCCCAGCGAAGATGAAATCCTCCTGGACGTCGACGTCGACGTCGCGATGGAAAGTCCTGCGGCTGCGAGTCAGCGGCAGGAAGATCTCAGCACTCCTGTGTTCTCTTCTGAACCAGTAGCAGCACAGCCTGTGTCCTCGGACGAGATCAGCGAAGCCCAGCGCGCGTTGCTCGCGGATATCGACCCGGATGTGGTGGAAGTATTCCTCGAGGAAGCCAGCGATCTGGTGGATGAACTGGAAGAGCTAATTCAGAACTGGGAGCAGGAACCAGAAGACAAGGCTTCGCCAGAAGCGCTCAAGCGTGTGCTGCACACCTTTAAAGGTGGTGCGCGTATGGCGGCGCTGATGGGCCTGGGTGAAGTGGCGCACCGTTTTGAAACCGTGATTGAGAATATGCAGAGCGGTAGTTCGCCTTCTGCCGGATTCTTTGCCGACGCCCATGGCATTTACGACCGACTGGCAGCCGGGGTTGAAACCGTGCGTGCCTGGATGGGTGGTGAAGAGCTGCCCGCCTTCTGTGCGTTACTGGAAACCCGCTGGGCAGATGGTCAGGTGTCTGAAAGTGTCGATCATGCCGACAATGGCATCGACACTGCGGAGGTTCTGGAGCCCACTGAGCAGCAGGCGACAGCCGCCATTCCCGAGTCCGGCGCGTCCGATGAGGCGGAAACGGAAAGTGCTGCCTCGACGGGCGATCCCGCTCCTGAAATTGAGGTCATCGAGAAGGGCGTTGTCCTACAGCCTCAGGCGCCGGCCGCGTCCAGCAATGTATTGCCGTTCATCCGCAAGTCGAAGAATGTCGGTGATCGTGATGGCGGTCAGCCCCGCAATCAGCCCCAGGAGATGGTGCGGGTTGCCTCTGAACTGCTGGAAGAGCTGGTAAACCTGGCCGGTGAGACCTCGATTTCCCGTGGACGCCTGGAAGAGCAGGTGGGCGAGTTCGGACTGGCACTGGACGAAATGGATTCCACTCTGTCCCGCCTCAACGAACAGCTGCGCCGCCTGGACAAAGAAACCGAAGCCCAGATTCTGTTCCGTCAGGAGCAGCTGGCCGAGCAGGACGGTGACTTCGATCCGCTGGAAATGGACCGCTACTCGTCCATCCAGCAACTGTCCCGTTCCCTGTTGGAATCCACATCGGATTTGCTGGAATTGCGCCAGACCCTGGGCCACAAGGCACGAGACACCGAAACCCTGTTGCTGCAGCAGTCTCGGGTCAACACGGAATTACAGGAAGGCCTGATGCGTAGCCGCATGGTGCCTTTCTCGCGTCTGGTGCCGCGCTTGCGCCGCATCGTGCGTCAGGTCAGTGCGGAGCTGAGCAAACAGGTGGACCTGGTATTCTCCAACGTAGAGGGTGAGCTGGACAGATCCATGTTGGAGCGGATGGTCGCACCGCTGGAGCATATGCTGCGCAACGCGGTCGACCACGGTATTGAGTCGCCGCAGAAGCGTCTTGATGCGGGCAAAGCCGAGCGCGGCCGTATCTCTGTCGCACTGGCCCGAGAGGGCAGTGAGGTGGTACTGACCATCAGTGACGATGGCGCCGGTATCAACCTGATGCGGGTGCGGGAAAAGGCGATCGAAAGTGGCCTGATGCGTCCGGATGCGGAGCTATCCAACAACGAAATTATGCAGTTCATTCTGCAGGCGGGCTTCAGTACCGCCGACAAAGTGACCCAGATTTCCGGGCGCGGCGTTGGTATGGACGTAGTGTCTGCCGAGATCAAGCAGATCGGTGGCAATGTCACCATCGCCTCGCAGGCGGGTCAGGGCACTGAATTTGTGGTGCGGCTGCCATTTACCGTATCGGTCAACCGCGCTCTGATGGTGAAGGTCGGCGAGGACCTGTTCGCGCTGCCACTGAATACGATCGAGGGTATTGTGCGGCTCAGCCCGTTTGAGCTGGAGCACTATTACCGCAGTCCTGAGGCCCGCTTTGAATACGCCGGCGAGCCCTACCAGGTCAATTATTTCGGCAACCTGCTGCAGTCCAGTGCCCAGCCGCGGTTGAACGTGGAAGACATGCAGTTGCCGGTATTGCTGGTGCGCTCGGAAAATACTGCCATGGCACTGCAGGTCGACGCCATCATGGGCAGCCGCGAGATTGTGGTAAAAAGCCTTGGGCCCCAGTTTGCCACGGTGCAGGGTGTGTCCGGCGCTACTGTGACGGGTGACGGTACCGTGGTGGTGATCCTCGACGCCCACGCGTTGCTGCGAAAACAGGCGGCACTGCTGGCGCGACCGGAAGTGCCGTTACTGCAACAGGCACCTGAGGTTAGTGCCCGGGAAGAACCGGAAGCTCAGAAGCTGGTAATGGTAGTGGATGACTCGGTAACCGTGCGCAAGGTAACCACGCGCTTCCTGGAGCGGGAAGGTTTCCGTGTAATAACGGCAAAAGACGGCCAGGATGCCATTATCCAGCTGCAGGATGTGATTCCGGATGTGATGTTGCTGGATATCGAAATGCCGCGTATGGATGGCTTTGAGGTGGCGCGTAATATTCGCTCCAGCAGCCGCTTGCGGGATATTCCAATCATCATGATTACTTCCCGTACCGGTAAAAAGCACCGCGACCACGCGCTGTCTCTGGGCGTAAACCACTACCTGGGCAAACCCTATCAGGAAGAAATATTGCTGGGCGCAATCCACGATTTCACCGAGGTGGAGGCGGGCGCCTGATGTCAGTAATCATCTTCCAGTCGGTGCACCACGCCGAACGAAATGACGGCCGCAGAAGCGGCGAAGAGGCAACAGCATGAGCGGAGTCGACGCCCTGCCAACGACCGAACTTCCCCAGGAAGTGAGCAGTCTTCTGTTACCGCTGTCGGATGGGCAGCTACTGGTACCGGTGGACACGCTTTCTGAAATTATTGCGCTGCAGAGCCCGGTGTCTGCGTTCGATGCGCCGGACTGGTATATGGGGGAACTGCACTGGCGGGAACTGCGACTGCCGCTGGTTTCCTTTGAAGTATTGCGCGGCAATCCGATGCCGATCCTGCGTAGTAACTGTCGAATCGCGGTGCTAAGCAGTGGCAATGCCGATGGCGATCTGCCGTTTTTTGCCGTGGTGCTGCAGGGCACGCCACGCCTGGTGCGGGTGACGCCGGATGACCTGGCGGGACGCGAGGGTGAATGTGCCATGGGAGAGTTGATGCATGTGGCACTGTCCGGCGAAGCAGCGGTAATCCCGGATCTGGGTGCACTGGAAGAGGCTTGTCTGGCCTATCGCAAGCGCCGCTAGCTTGAGAGGCCGGATGAGCCGGCCGGCACAAACCATCTTCCATAAAAAACGCCGCTTCTTCCGGAGCGGCGTTTTTATTTGTGGGGGCTTTTTAGGAGTGCGGGATTCTAGGTATAGGGTCTGCGCATCCGTCAGAGAAGCGAAGACCCTTTATTCGCGGTTAGAAGAGCTCTTCCGGCAGTGACTCCTGCGCCTGTTCGTTGCCGGCAGGTGGGGTGTCCGGGCCATCGGAGTAGATCGACGGGTAGTTGCTGTAGGTTTCGCGTCCGGGCACCCGGTCAGCGCGGAAGATTTCAAAAATACCGCCGCTGGACGTGCGCAATCCGGTGCGCGGATTGATGCGCATGGTCACTATGCCATCCGGTTGTGGCAGGTGACGCTCCGGCAAGCCCGCGAGGGCGTTGCTCATGTAATCGATCCAGATTGGCAGTGCCGCCGAGCCACCATATTCATTGCGGCCAATTGGCGTGTTGGCATCAAAACCCACCCAGGCGCTAGTGGCCAGATAGGGGCTGTAGCCGGAGAACCACGCATCGCGGGGACCGTTAGTGGTACCGGTCTTACCGGCAATATCCCCGCGCTTCATGACCAGTGCCTTGCGCCCGGTACCGCGCTTGATCACGTCTTTCAGCATTGAATCCATGATGTAGGCAGTTTCCGGCGACATGGCGCGGGGGGCTCTGGGGCGAGCCTGTTCGTCAGCCTCAAGCGGTGCCACCGGCAGGGTGCGCAGCTCCAGGGGCTCCTGCTCTTGTGCAGCCTGCGCAGTTTGTTGCTGCAGGGACTCGAGATCGATGGGCTCCGCGTCCGGTGTTGGCGCCTCGCCGATTTCCGGGCAGTCGCGGCAGACGGTCAGGGGCAGGGCCTGGTAGACGGTATCGCCGTGTACATCCAGCACCTGGTCCACCAGGTAGGGTTCCACCCGGAAGCCGCCGTTGGCAAATGCGGCATAGCCGCGGACCATCTCCAGCGGGGTGAGCGCGGAGCTGCCGAGGGCTATAGACAGGTTGCGCGCCAGCTTGCTGCGCTCAAAACCAAACCCTTCCGCGAAGGTCAGGGCGCGATCGAGCCCAAGGGACTGCAGCAGGCGAATGGAGACCATATTGCGCGACATATACAGCGCTTTGCGCAGGCGTGTCGGCCCGAGGAAGGTGCCGCCGTCATTTTCCGGTCGCCATACATCTTCCAGGTTAGTCTGTTCAAACACGATCGGCGCATCATTGATGATACTGGCGGCGGTGTAGCCTTTTTCCAGCGCGGCGGAATAGATGAACGGTTTGAAGCTGGAGCCGGGCTGGCGGGCAGCCTGAGTCACGCGGTTGAAGTGGCTCTGGCGGAAATCGTAGCCTCCCACAAGAGCGCGAATGGCGCCATCTTCCGGTTGCAGCGACACCAGGGCGCCCTGGGCAGCGGGGACCTGGGCCAGGTGCCACTCTTCCCGGGCCTGGGGTAGCTCTGCCGTTTCTGTTTCCTCCAGCCCTTCCGGGGTGGCGAACGGGTCTTCCGTGATCGCGGTATCGGCAAGGGCTTCAGCGGCGGATGCCACTGCTGCGGCACCGGCCTGCTTTTGCTTCTCTGCCAGCTCTTTCGCGACCTGTTCGGCGGAGACCACCACATGGCGCAGTCGAATGACGTCTCCTGGTGCGAACATTTCTTCGGCGGAGGTCAGGCGCGGTCCGCGGGCGTTTTCAGAAATATAGGGGCGCAGGCTGCTGAGACCGCGATCCCAGGGGATTTCAATCACACGGCGATCGCGCAGCTGCACACTGAGGCTCTGCGGCGCCACGGCAGTGACCACTGCGGGTTCCAGGTCGCCGAGCTCCGGAATCTCCTGCAGCAGGTCCACCAGCTGGTCGTTGTCATCCAGCAATTGCGGGTCCAGTCGCTGCTCGGGGCCGCGATAGCCGTGACGGCTGTCGTAAGATTCGAGACCACCCTGCAGTGCTTTGCGGGCGGCATCCTGCAATTTGCTGTCCACGGTTGTGATGACCTGGTAGCCGTCGGTGTAGGCGGCGTCGCCGAACAGGTCGACCGCCTCTTTTCGCGCCATTTCGGCGACGTAGGGGGCGCTAAGGTCCAGGTCGCGACCGTGATAGCGGGCAGTGACCGGGGCAGTTATGGAGTTTTTGTATTGATCCTGGTCGATGTAACGCAGGTCCAGCATGCGTTTGAGGATCCAATTGCGACGCACCAGTGCTCGCGACGGGTTGGCAATGGGGTTGTAGGTGGAGGGGGCCTTGGGCAATCCCGCCATCATCGCCCACTGGGCCAGGTTCAGCTCGTTGATGTCCTTGCCGTAATAGACCTGGGCGGCCGCCTGGAAGCCGTAGGCGCGGTTGCCGAGGAAGATTTTGTTGATGTAAAGGGCGAGAATTTCGTCCTTGCTGAGTTCCTGTTCGATTTGCAGTGACAGCAGAATCTCATTGAACTTGCGGATAAAGCGCTGTTCCCGACTGAGAAAGAAGTTACGTGCCACCTGCATGGTCAGGGTGCTGCCGCCGGACTGGATAGAGCCGCTCTGCACCAGTTGGCGGAATGCGCGCATCAAACCCTTGATGGATACGCCGCTGTGAGAGTAAAAGGTGTCATCTTCCGCCGCCAGAATCGCCTGGATAAACATCTCCGGCGTCTGCTCAATGGTGATGGGGCTGCGGCGTTTTTCGCCAAATTCGCCGATCAGCTGCATATCCCGGGAGTAAATGCGCAGGGGAGTCTGCAGGCGGATATCGCGCAGGCTCTCAACGGAAGGCAACCCGGGTTTCAGGTACAGGTAGATACTGGAAAATGCCATGGCGCCAGCGGCGGCACCGGCCAGGGCCAGCCACAACAGGGACAGCAGGCGGTTGCGGGCTTTCTCGGTCATTGGAATGCTTCTGTATACGTCTTAATCAATTTTAGCGGCACTGTTCGACAATTATACGAATAATGTGCGCTGATACCTATGCAAAAGGCGGTTGCGGCGGTAATTTAAAGTGCTATACCATCAAACCTCCATAACCCACGGAAAAGATAAGAAAAATGGGGATGCTCCCTTTCTTGAATAAGGGCCCGAAAGCCATGCTTGGGCTCGATATTAGCTCCACCTCGGTAAAGTTGCTTGAACTGAGTCGCAGCGGTGACAAATATCGCGTGGAAAGCTATGCAACCGAGCCTCTGCCACCGAATGCGGTTGTGGATAAGAATATCAATGACGTTGGGGCGATCGCCGAGGCCATCCGCAAGGTGGTGCGCCGCTCTAAAACCCGCCTGCGCCAAGCGGCCGTGGCGGTTTCCGGTTCTGCGGTTATCACCAAGACCCTGGATATGCCGGCAGACCTCTCTGACGATGCCCTGGAAGCGCAGATAGCGCTGGAAGCCGACCAGTACATTCCCTACCCGCTGGACGAGGTGAATCTCGACTTCGAGGTGCAGGGACCTTCCGAGAAGGGCGAGGGTCAGGTTGAGGTGTTGCTGGCGGCTTGTCGCAGCGAGAATGTCGAGCAGCGCATCTCAGCTCTCACCGAAGCGGATATGCAGCCCGGGGTTGTGGATGTTGAAGCCTACGCCATCGAGCGCGCTTACACCTTGATGGACAACCAGTTTCCCGCGCAGGAGCAGCTGGTAGTAGCGGTTATCGATATCGGCGCCACCATGAGTGCGCTGTCGGTGATGGTGGACGGACGCACTATTTACACCCGTGAGCAGCTGTTTGGTGGGCGTCAGCTTACCGACGAAATCCAGCGTCGCTACGGCCTGTCGGCGGAAGAGGCCACGTTGGCCAAGCGCCAGGGCGGCAGCGGTCTACCAGACGATTATTACCCCGAGGTGCTGGAGCCCTTCCGCGATGCGGTAGTGCAGCAGGTGACCCGCTCCCTGCAGTTCTTTTACTCTTCAACTTCCTATAGCGATGTGGATTACATCCTGCTCGGTGGCGGTGTCGCCGCCATGGAAGGGCTTGCCGACCTGGTGGGCCAGAAACTCAACAAACCCACAATGGTGGCTAACCCCTTCCGGGACATGAGCGTGGCATCCCGTGTCAATCGCCAGGCCCTGGTTAACGAGGCGCCGTCGCTGATGATTGCCGCCGGCCTGGCCATGCGCGAGCGGGAGTTCTAAGACATGGCAAAGATCAACTTACTCCCCTGGCGCCAGGAATACCGGGCGCAGAAGCAGAAAGAATTTCAACAGGTTGCTGCGCTGGTGGTGGTCGCCGCCGGCTTTTCCGTATTCATGTGGATGAAAACGGTAGATGCGCAGATTGCCAATCAGAATGAGCGCAACCAGCTGTTGAATACGGAAATTACCGCACTCAACAAGCAGGTAAAGGAGATTCAGGATCTCAAGAAGCGCCGCCAGGAACTGATCGACCGCATGCGGGTGATTCAGGAGTTGCAGGGTAATCGTCCATTGGCGGTTCGCTATTTCGATGAAATGGTGCGTGCGGCACCGGAAGGGCTGTGGCTTACCAACCTCAAGCGTACCGGTAAAACCCTGAAGATCTCCGGTGTGGCTGAATCCAATAACCGTGTTTCCTCATTTATGCGCAGCCTGGACCAGTCCGAGTGGTTTCAGTCCCCGAACCTCACCGGGGTAACTGCCAAGCCGGAATTTGGTGAGCAGGCCAGTGCGTTTGAAATGACGGTCAGTGTCAGCGGCCGCAAAAAAGAAGAAGATGGCGACGCCGCCAACAGTGGAGTCTAACCGTGGCCCTTGAAGATACTCTCAAACAGCTGAATCAGCTGGATATCAACGATATCGACTTTTCCCGGGTCGGTGTCTGGCCGCTGGCCGGACGAGTGGTGTTGCTGATCCTGATTGCCGCGGTACTGGCCGGTGGCGGTTATTTCTTCATGATCAAGGACCGCTATCAGCAACTGGAATTTGCGGCCAATAAAGAGCGTGAGTTGTTCACCCAGTTTGAACGCAAGTCTTTTGAGGCTGCGAACCTGGATGCCTACCGCGAGCAGCTGGTGGAGATGGAGGAGACCTTCGGTGCACTGCTGAAGCAGTTGCCCAAGGACACCGAGGTGCCGGGGTTGCTGGAAGATATCGATGAGTTCGGTCGTGGTAGCGGCCTGACGATCCAGAAAGTGGCCCTCGAGGGCGAGCAGGTGGGCGAATTCTACGTCGAGCTGCCAATTCGTATTGAGGTGCAGGGCGGCTACCACGAGTTTGGTGCCTTTATCAGCGGTATCGCCGGTATGCCGCGAATCGTTACCCTGCACGATTTCGATATTCAGACCAGTAAGGATGGCGCAGCACTACTTAACATGGTGGTGAACGCTAAAACCTACCGGTACAAGGATCAGGGAGAAGAGGGATGAATAAATACTTCGCTCTGACCGCTGCGCTGCTGGCTCTCGGAGGCTGCAGCCTGGATGGTAACCACAGTGATCTGCGCCAGAAGATGGCTGCGGTCAAGCACAAGCCCAAGGGGCAGATTGACCCGATTCCTACATTCACCCCATACAGCCCCTATGTCTACAGTGTGGCCGCGATGCGCAGCCCGTTTCTGCGTCCGGTACTGGAGGCAGATCAGCGTTTGGTCGGACGCAAGCTGGATGTGGCTCCGGACCTGAATCGGCAGAAAGAGTTGCTGGAGCGGTATCCTTTTGACGCCCTCGGCATGGTGGGAACTCTGTCCCGGGGTGGACAGTTATGGGCTCTGGTTAGCGACAGTGAAGGCGGTATTCACCGCATTACCGTCGGTAACTACATGGGTAAAAATCACGGGCGTGTAGTCAACGCCTCATCGTCACAAATCGATGTACTGGAAATTGTGCCGGATGGCACCGGCGGCTGGATCGAACGGCCGCGGGCTCTGACTTTGGAAGAGAAGGACAACTAAAAATGATTACCAAGCAACTCGCCAAAGGTTTGGCGCGGGTCGCCAATGTATTGCCGCGCACAAATGCGTTGCTGTTGGGCCTGCTGTTACTGCCGTTGGCGGCGCCATCCCTGGCTAGCCAGTTAAACGATATCCAGTTTTCGGAGCTGCCGGGCAGCCGCCTGCAGCTGCGGCTCACTTTCAGTGATGTGCCGCCGGAACCCACCGGCTACACCATCGAGCAGCCAGCGCGCATTGTGATGGATTTTGCTGGCGTGGAGAGTGTCCTGCCGGAGAAAAAATACAGCCTGGACATAGGCGCTGCGCGCAGCGCAGTGATCGTGTCCAGTGAAGATCGCACTCGCCTGATTCTGAACCTGGACCAGCTGCCGGTATACACCAGTGAGCGCGTGGGCAACCAGGTGGTTCTCGAGGTCGGTGCCGATACTGCAACGACCGCTGCGGTTGCGGCCGCGCCTAGCCATAGTGGCACCAATATCGGTGGCAGCGCCCAGTTCAAGCCGGCGGGCAATGTGGGCATCAACAATGTGGACTTCCGCCGCGGTGAAGGTGGCGAGGGCAAGGTCATCGTCAGTCTGACGGACCCCGCAGTAAATATTGATGTCGAGCGCACCAAGGGCAAGATTGTACTGACCTTCCTCGGGGCCGAGCTGCCGCCAGCGCTGCGCCAGCGACTGGACGTTACCGACTTTGCCACGCCGGTCAATTCCATCAGTGTGGACTATGACGGTCGCAATACCGTGATCTCTGTTGATCCTCATGATGGCGATTACGACTACCTGGCTTACCAGGCGGATACCGAATACGTGCTGAGCGTAAAACCGTTGACGGTGGCTCAGGTGCGTGAGAAGCAGAAGGAGTTCCAGTTCACTGGCGAGAAGCTGTCTCTGAACTTCCAGGACATTGAAGTGCGCTCCGTATTGCAGCTGATCGCTGACTTTACGGACCTGAACCTGGTTGCCAGTGACACTGTTCAGGGGCGTATCACCCTGCGCCTCGACGGTGTGCCCTGGGACCAGGCGCTGGAGCTGATTCTGAAGGCCAAGGGTCTGGATAAGCGCCAGGAAGGCAATGTGGTTATGGTAGCGCCGGCGGCTGAGATCGCAGAGCGCGAACGCCGCGAGCTGGAAACCCGCAAGCAGCTGGAAGAGCTGGCGCCCCTGCGCACCGAGTACATCCAGATTCGCTACGCGGATGCCCGTGAATTGTTTACTCTGTTCGCCGGCAATCAGAGCGGTCAAAGCGGCGGAGCCGGTGGCTTTGGTCAGGGCAATTTTGCCGGTGGCCGAGACGATCAGGAAGGCCGCAGCATTCTGTCGTCCCGTGGTAGTGCCATCGTCGATGACCGTACCAATACCATCATCCTGACCGATACCGAGGATAAAATTGCCCAGTTCCGCGATCTGATCAATGCCATTGATATCCCGATTCGCCAGGTGATGATTGAAGCCCGTATTGTTACTGCCAATACCGACTTCACCAAAGACATCGGTGTTCGCTGGAACTACATGGAAAGCCACAACATTGATAACGATGCCATCGGTATCGGCTCTGGTAGCCAGCTCGGACAGATCTCTGACGGCGATGGCAATGGCCCAAGCCTGTCTGCACCCGAAACCCTGCACGATCCCATGTTGGTTGATCTGGGTGTTTCCAATGCAGTAGGCAACGTAGCTTATGCCATCCTTAAAGATGACTTCCTGCTGGGCCTGGAGCTGTCGGCACTGGAAGATGTGGGTAAAGCCGAGGTTGTTTCCCAGCCCAAAGTGGTAACTGGCGACAAGCAGGAAGCCAGCATTCGTTCCGGTGTGGAAATTCCCTACCTGGAGGCAACCTCTTCCGGTGCGGCATCCGTTACCTTCAAGGAAGCGGTACTGTTGCTGAATGTCACTCCGCAGATTACGCCGGATGACAATATCATCATGAATCTGAACATCGATCAGAACAGTGTTGGTGAGTTGTTTACCAACGTGATCACCGGTGCGCAGATCCCGGCAATCAACGTGAACTCGCTGCAGACCAAAGTACTGGTGGCCAATGGCGAAACCATTGTCCTGGGCGGTATCTTTGAGGCGCAAACCCTGGAGGGTGAAACCAAGGTGCCTTTCCTTGGCGATATTCCTTTCCTGGGCCACCTGTTCAAGCGCACCAGTCGTGAGGAAGACAAACGCGAACTGCTGATCTTCATCACGCCGCGGATCATGCAAGACGAGTTCATGTCCTTCAGCAAGTGATCACGCAGCCCATCTTTCTAGTCGGCCCCATGGGGGCCGGCAAATCCACCATCGGCAAACTACTGGCAGCCCAACTGGAGCTGCCTTTTGCCGATTCGGACAAGGTTCTTGAAGACCGCACCGGTGCCGATATTCCCTGGATCTTTGATGTGGAAGGGGAGGCGGGCTTTCGCCGTCGAGAAAGCGAGGTGCTGAGAGACCTTTGCGGCGGTACCCCCCAGGTGGTCGCCACCGGTGGCGGTATTGTGCTGTTGCCGGAAAACCGTAAGTTGCTCAAAGCTCATGGCTTTGTGGTGTACCTGCGGGCTGGCCTCGAACAGCTGGTGGAGCGGACCTCCAAAAACAGCAATCGACCACTACTGCAGGTGGCGGACCCCAAGGCCAAGCTGCGGGAAATCCTGCAGCAGCGAGAAGCCTTTTATAGTGAGGTGGCAGACCTGGTTTGCGATACCGACGACTGTACCCCGAAGCAGGCTTCCCAGTTGGTGGCAGATCGCCTGGCGGCAAACGCTGTGGGTTGAACGATAGTTTGATTCGCCACACCGCCCTGGCCGCTAGCCTCTCCTCCACACTGGCCCCCGGTGCAATGTGCTAGAGTGCCGCCTTTCCTCTGTTTCTCATCTCTGACCTGTTTGTGCGCGAAAGGGAGTAGCCATGCACAGTCTTAATGTCGACCTGGGTGAACGTAGCTACCCGATCCTGATCGGTTCCGGGCTGCTGCAGGATCCGCAGTATTTTCAGCAGTATGTTCGCGGCCAGCAGGTGCTGGTAGTGACCAACGAAACCATCGCGCCGCTCTACCTGCAGTCCGTTCTCGAAAGCCTGCAGGGTTTTGCCAAGGTAGACTCGATCCAGTTGCCCGACGGCGAAGCCTTCAAAACGCTGGATACCCTCAATCGCATATTCGATACCCTGCTGGAAAAGCGTCACGACCGCAGTACCACTATCCTTGCGCTCGGCGGCGGGGTTGTAGGGGACATGAGTGGTTTTGCCGCGGCCTGTTACCAGCGCGGCGTGGATTTCGTGCAATTGCCGACCACGCTGCTGTCCCAGGTTGACTCCTCGGTGGGCGGCAAGACCGGAGTGAATCACCCCCTGGGCAAAAATATGATCGGTGCGTTTTACCAGCCGCAGCTGGTGCTGATCGATATCGATACCCTGTCCACTTTGCCCGATCGCGAACTGTCTGCGGGTATTGCCGAGGTGATTAAGTACGGCATGATCTGCGATGCACCTTTCTTTGAATGGTTGGAGCAGAATATGGATCGCCTGCTGGCGCGAGACCCGGAAGCTCTGGCGTACGCGGTGGAGCGCAGTTGTGCCGATAAGGCAGCGGTGGTGGCTGAGGATGAAAGGGAATCCGGGCGTCGCGCGATATTGAATTTTGGCCATACCTTCGGGCATGCGATTGAGGCGGTACAGGGTTACGGCAACTGGCTGCACGGTGAGGCAGTGGCGGCTGGAATGGTTATGGCCGCAGAGCTCTCGCAGTTGCGCGGCTGGATTTCGTCGGACGAGGTGGGTCGTCTGCGCGCTCTGCTAACCAAAGCCAATTTGCCGCAACAATCCCCCGCGGATATGGCAGTCGACGATTACCTGCGCGCGATGTCTGTGGATAAAAAGGTGCAGGATGGCAAATTACGCCTGGTGCTGCTGGAGGCGCTGGGGAGTGCGCAAGTTGTCGCCGATACACCGCGAGCGTTGCTGATAGACGCTTTGCACACCTGTGGTGCGCGGTGATGGTTTTGTAGTTTTACTACCGAACTGAGGATTCTTTGACAAAAAGCATCACGAAAAGAAGATAAATCGGTTAAACCTGCTGTCAGCAGCGAATAAATCTGGCGAATCTTGCAATTGCAGGGGGGCACGAGTAATATTGCGCGCCCCCTCGGTGAAAGCCGGGGTTAGGAGCCGATAACAACAAACGCAGGCTCGCATTCAGCGAGAAACACCCAAGCCCCTCACGCGGGCTTTTTTTGTCATTGGGGTTCCAAAAACTCAGTGAATTCTGCGGCACCTTTGGCTAGAGAGTAGATAAATATACCCCCAGGGCGGCCTTCGGGATGTGAACTGATTGTCAGTGTGGCAGATCAGGGCGTAGAAGGCTCCTTAGCGCGGGTAGCGATAACACTTTGAGGAATTCTATGGGTAGCGGTCTGTATCGATTGGATGAGTTCAAAGATAACTGTGGCTTTGGACTGATTGCCCACCTGAAGGGCCAAACCAGCCACAAGTTGTTGCAGACAGCGATTGAGTCGCTGACCTGCATGACTCACCGCGGCGGAATTGCCGCCGATGGCAAAACCGGTGACGGCTGTGGCCTGTTGCTGCAAAAGCCGGATGGCTTCCTGCGCACCGTAGCCAAAGAACAGTTTGGCCAGGACCTGAGCGACCTGTATGCGGTCGGTTCCATCATGTTGCCGCTGGACGAGGCCGAGGCCGCCAGCGCCCGCGCCATTCTCGAGCGCGCTGTAGAGGAGCAGGGGCTGCAAGTCGCCGGCTGGCGTGTGGTGCCCACCGATGAGGAGTGCCTGGGCCCGATTGCCCGTGAATCCCTGCCGCGTTTCGAGCACCTGCTGATCAACAATGCCGCCAGTGCGCTTGAGCAGCAGCAGTTCAATGCGCGTCTGTTTGTTGCCCGCCGCAAGGCTGAGCAGCAGCTGACCGACGCCACCTATATTGGCAGCCTGTCTACCTCAGTGCTGTCCTATAAAGGCCTGATGATGCCAGCGGACCTGCCGGCCTTCTTCCCGGACCTGGCAGACCCGCGCCTGGAAACCGCGATCTGTGTGTTTCACCAGCGCTTTTCCACCAACACCATGCCGCGCTGGCCGCTGGCACAGCCATTCCGCATGCTCGCGCACAATGGCGAAATCAACACCATTACCGGTAACCGCAATTGGTCTGTAGCGCGCACCAACAAGTTCATCACCGAACTGGTGCCGGAGTTGTCCGAGCTGAAGCCGCTGGTCAACCGCGTGGGTTCCGACTCCTCCAGCCTCGACAATATGCTGGAACTGCTTACCGTGGGCGGCATCGACATGCACCGCGCCATCCGCATGCTGGTTCCACCGGCGTGGCAGAACGTGGACACCATGGATTCGGAGCTGCGCGCCTTCTATGAATACAACTCCATGCATATGGAGCCCTGGGATGGTCCCGCAGGGCTGGTACTGACCGACGGTCGTCACGCCGTGTGTACCCTCGACCGCAACGGCCTGCGTCCCTCCCGCTGGGTGATCACCAAGGACGACTTCATTACGGTTGCCTCGGAAGTGGGTACTTACCAGTACGATCCTGCCGACGTGGTTGCCAAGGGCCGTTTGGGCCCGGGTCAGATCCTGTCGGTGGATACCCTGAAGGGTGAGCTGCGCCACACCGCTGAGGTGGATGGTGAGCTGAAAAATGCCCACCCGTACAAAAAGTGGCTGAAGGAAAAGGCCCGTCGCATCCGTTCCACCCTGGTGACTGCGCCGGTAGACAACAATTTTTCTTTCGAACAGTTCAAGGTCTATCAGAAACTGTTCAGCTCCTCACTGGAGGAGCGCGACCAGGTCATCCGCCCGTTGGCGGAAGCCGGTCAGGAAGCCGTGGGTTCTATGGGTGACGACACGCCCATGGCGGTATTGTCCGAGGGCAATCGCTGCCTGTACGACTATTTTCGCCAGCAATTTGCGCAGGTTACCAACCCGCCGATTGACCCGCTGCGGGAAACCATCGTCATGTCCCTGGAGACCTGCCTGGGCCGTGAAAAGTCGGTATTTGAAGAAACCGTCGAGCACGCCGACCGGGTAATCCTGTCCTCGCCAGTACTTTCCCATATGAAGTACACCGCGCTGCTGGATCTGGGGCGTGATGAATTTACCGCAAAAATTTTCGACCTCAATTACGATCCCGCGCAGCTGGACCTGAAGAGTGCCATTGAAAAGCTGTGCAGCGATGTGGCGGATTCGGTGCGCAAAGACGGCACCGTGATCGTGGTGTTGTCGGATCGCGAAATCGAAGAGGGCAAGCTGCCCATCGATGCGCTGATGGCCACCGGTGCGGTGCACCACCACCTGGTGCACAACGGTTTGCGCTGTGACTCCAATATCGTGGTGGATACCGCCAGCGCGCGTGATTCGCACCAGCTCGCCTGCCTGATCGGCGTGGGCGCTACCGCGGTACATCCGTATTTCTCCTACAGCATCATCAATCACCTGATCGAAACCGGTGAACTGTTGCTGGATGCGGCCACCGCACAGAAAAATTACCGTACCGGTATTTGCAAGGGGCTGCTGAAGATCCTGTCGAAGATGGGTATCTCCACGATTGCCTCCTATCGCGGTGCACTGCTGTACGAACTGGTGGGCCTGTCCCAGGACGTGATCGACCTGTGCTTCCCGGAGGCACCGGCGCGTGTTCTCGGCGCCGGCTTCCCGGAATTGGAAGACGATATGCGCGAACGCGCGCAGCTGGCGTGGAAGCCGCGCAAGAAAGTTTCCCCCGGTGGTCTGCACAAGTTTGTTTACGGTCAGGAATACCACGCCTTTAACCCGGATGTGGTCAAGGCGCTGCAGGAAGCAGTGCGTACCGGTGATTACGGGGCCTGGCGCGATTACGCGACCCTGGTGAACCAGCGCCCGGTGGCGACGCTGCGTGATCTATTGGGGCTGAAAAAAGATGTTCAGCCGGTTCCGCTGGAGGAAGTGGAGCCAGTGGAAAATATCCTGCGCCGCTTCGATAGCGCCGCCATGTCCCTGGGTGCCCTGTCACCGGAAGCCCACGAGGCATTGGCCCAGGCCATGAACCGACTGGGTGGCCGCTCCAACAGCGGTGAGGGCGGCGAAGACCCGGTGCGTTTCGGTACCGACAAGGTTTCCAAGATCAAACAGATCGCCTCCGGCCGCTTCGGGGTTACCCCGCATTACCTGGTGAATGCCGAGGTGCTGCAGATCAAGGTAGCTCAGGGTGCCAAACCCGGTGAGGGTGGCCAGCTGCCCGGTGGCAAGGTCAACGATCTGATTGCGCGCCTGCGCTATTCGGTGCCGGGCGTGACCCTGATCTCGCCACCGCCGCACCACGATATTTATTCCATCGAGGATCTGGCGCAGCTGATCTACGACCTCAAGCAGGTCAACCCGGATGCGCTGGTGTCGGTGAAACTGGTGTCTCGCCCGGGTGTCGGCACCATTGCCGCCGGTGTGGCCAAGGCCTACGCGGACCTGATCACCATTTCCGGTTACGACGGTGGTACCGCGGCGAGCCCGATTACCTCTATTCGCTACGCTGGCTCTCCGTGGGAGCTGGGCCTGGCAGAAACCCACCAGACCCTGCGGGCAAACGATCTGCGCGGCAATGTACGGGTGCAGACCGACGGCGGTCTGAAGAGCGGCCTGGATGTGGTCAAGGCAGCGATGCTGGGTGCCGAGAGTTTCGGCTTCGGTACCGCACCCATGGTGGCGCTGGGCTGTAAATACCTGCGCATCTGCCACCTGAACAACTGCGCCACCGGCGTCGCCACCCAGAACAAGGACCTGCGCGACGACCATTACATTGGCACCGTGGAAATGGCGATGAACTTCTTCAAGTTCGTGGCTGAGGAAACCCGCGAGTGGATGGCGAGCCTGGGCGTGCGCACCATGGACGAACTGGTGGGCCGCGTGGACCTGCTGGAGACTCTGGAAGGCCGCACCGCCAAGCAGAAAACACTGGACCTGTCGCCGCTGCTGCATACCGATGCACTGCTCGACAGCAAGCCGCAGACCTGCCAGCGTGCCAAGAACGAGCCCTGGGACAAGGGCTTGCTCGCCGAGCGCATGGTGGAAGAAACCCTGCCGGCAATCGAAAACCTGGCCGGTGGCGAATTCAGCTTCAAGCTGACCAACTGCGACCGCTCCATCGGCGCGCGCCTGTCCGGTGAGATCGCCAAGCGTCACGGCAACCAGGGCATGGTGGATGCGCCGATCAAGTTGCGCCTCACTGGCGTTGCCGGTCAGTCCTTCGGAGTGTGGAACGCTGGCGGCCTGGAAATGTATCTGGAAGGCGATGCTAACGATTACGTCGGCAAAGGTATGGCTGGTGGCAAGCTGGTTATCCGTCCGCCCCAGGGCAGTGAATTCGCGTCCCAGGAAACCAGTATCGTCGGTAACACCTGCCTGTACGGCGCCACCGGCGGCAAGCTGTTCGCCTCCGGCTGTGCCGGCGAACGCTTCGGCGTGCGCAACTCCGGTGCCTTCGCGGTAGTGGAAGGCGCAGGTGATCACTGCTGTGAGTACATGACTGGCGGTATGGTCGCTGTGCTGGGTAAAACCGGGGTCAACTTCGGTGCCGGTATGACTGGCGGCTTCGCCTATGTGCTGGATATGGATCGCGATTTCTTCGACAAGTGCAACCACGAGTTGATCGAACTGCGCCGCATCAGCAGTGAGGCCCTGGAGGAATACCAGAGCCACCTGCGCGAAGTGATCGAAGAGTTCGTTGCCGAGACCGGTAGTGCCTGGGGTGAGGAGTTGCTGGACAACTTCGACGACTACCTCAACAAATTCTGGTTGGTGAAGCCGAAGGCAGCCAGCCTCGCCGGACTGCTGTCCGATGTACGCAAGCGCGGCGAATAAGGGGGAGATTTACTTATGTCACAGCGTCTCAACAACGATTTCCAGTTTGTCGACGTGGGCCGAGTGGACCCCGCCAAAAAGGACATCATCACCCGCACCAACCAGTTTGTGGAAATCTACCAGCCGTTCTCCGAGCGCCAGGTAGCCAGCCAGGCGCACCGTTGCCTGGATTGCGGTAACCCCTACTGTGAGTGGAAGTGCCCGGTGCACAACTACATCCCCAACTGGCTGCGACTGGTCAGTGAGGGCAACATCATGGAAGCGGCGGAGTTGTGTCATCAGACCAACTCGCTGCCGGAAGTCTGCGGTCGCGTGTGCCCGCAGGATCGCCTGTGTGAAGGGGCTTGTACCCTGAATGACGGTTTTGGTGCGGTAACTATCGGTAACGCAGAAAAATATATTACCGATACCGCTTTCGCCCTGGGCTGGCGCCCGGATATGAGCGCGGTGAAGAAGACCGACAAGCGCGTTGCCGTTGTCGGTGCCGGCCCTGCCGGTCTGGCCTGTGCCGATATTCTGGTGCGCAACGGTGTACAGCCGGTGGTGTTCGACAAGTACCCGGAAATTGGTGGCCTGCTGACCTTCGGTATCCCGGAATTCAAACTGGAAAAATCCGTGATGCAGCAGCGTCGCGCGATCTTCACCGACATGGGTGTCGAGTTCTGCTTGGAAACCGAAATCGGTAAGGACATCACCTTCGACCAGTTGCTGGCCGACTACGATGCGGTGTTCCTGGCGATGGGTACCTACAACTACATGAAAGGCGGCTTCCCCGGTGAAGACCTGCCGGGCGTGTACGATGCGCTGCCGTTCTTGGTGGCGAACGTAAATCGCAATCTGGGCTTCGAAAAGAACCCAGAAGATTTCATCTCGGTGGAAGACAAGCGCGTTGTGGTACTGGGTGGTGGCGACACCGCGATGGACTGTAACCGTACCTCCATCCGTCAGGGCGCTAAGCGTGTAACCTGTGCTTACCGCCGTGACGAAGAAAACATGCCGGGTTCCCGCCGCGAGGTGGCGAACGCGAAGGAAGAGGGCGTACGCTTCCTGTTCAACCGCCAGCCGGTAGAAATTGTCGGTGACGGCAAGGTGGAAGGGGTCAAGGTCGTAACTACCAAGCTGGGTGAGCCGGATGAAAACGGCCGCCGTCGTCCGGAAGTGGTGCCGGGCTCCGAAGAGATCATTCCGGCGGATATGGTGCTGGTAGCCTTCGGCTTCCGTCCGAGCCCTGCTGAGTGGTTCGGTAACCACAATATCGAAGTGGCCGACTGGGGCGGCGTTGTTGCGCCCGAGAAGCAGGAGTACAAGTTCCAGACCAGTAATGAGAAGGTCTTTGCCGGCGGCGATATGGTGCGCGGTTCTGATCTTGTTGTGACGGCGATCTGGGAAGGGCGCCAGGCTGCCGAAGGTATTCTTGATTATCTTGATATCTGATTGAAAGTCGCATTGAAAAAAGGGGCGTTAACGCCCCTTTTTTTCGCCTGTCTATTTTCCATTTCTTGAAGCTTCTTTCTATTTCTTGAAGCTTCTTTCCATTTCTTGAAGCTTCTTTCCATTTCTTGAAGCTTCCCCGCGTTTCCGCCAGTCGCTCCATCATTCTACGACGGTAAATGATCAGGCCGGCATCAGGCCAGCATATAGCCGAGCGCGACAAAGCCTGCGCTGGACACGGCCGCTGCGATCAGCGCATAGGGCAGCTGGGTCAGCGCATGGCTCATTGGTGTACAGCCACTGCCCTGGGCCGCGAGCACGGTGGCATCTCCATAAAAACTGGCATGGCTGCCGAAGGCACTGGCGGATAGCAACGCGCCGATCGCCAGCGGCAGTGGGCAGCCTACCGCTTCGGCCAGGGGAATGACGATCGGAATCGTGATCGCGAAGACTCCCCAGGATGACCCCGTCGCAAAAGAGATCAGCGACATCGACAGGAATGCGACCAGCGGCAACCACTGCGCGGTCATCAGGGGCTTTACGGACTCAATGACATACTGGGGCATGCCGAGGCTGTCATTGACCGCCTTGAACATGAACGCAGCCACCACGATCGCCAGTGGCGCAATCATGGTTTTGAAACCTTCCAGTATCGTGTCGAAAATATCGCCCCATTCGATCAGTCGCTGAAAGGCCAGCAGTGGAATGGTGATTGCGAGGGTGGCAATCACGCCCTTCAGTACGTCGATGTCGTAGTACCAGCTGAAAGCTACCAGGCTCACGATGGGAAGGATGAAGTTCAGCGCGTGATACCGGGGCCGTACGGCGGCCGCGCCCAACGACTGGGGCACCAGTTCTATTTCATTCCGGTCGAGCGGCTGTACGTCTGTGGCCTGTGCTTCCGCTTTTTTCATCGCGCCGAGCAACGGAATGCGGCTGGTTGCCACAAGCGGGACCAGCAGCAGGGCCAGCCAGGAATACAGCATGAATGGAATCGCGCTGATATAGAGGCTCATGCCGGCGCCCTCACCGGCAATGCTGGAGGATTCCAGTATTCCCGAGAAATACACCGCCCAGGTCGATATGGGGATGAGGAAGCAGGCCGGTGCAGCGGTAGAGTCCGCGACATAGGCGAGCATCTGGCGAGAAATACCGAACCTGTCGGTGAGCTTTTTCATCGAGGCGCTGACGGCCAGCGCATTCAGGTAGTCATCGATAAAGATGACCAGCCCCAGCAGCCAGGTGCTGAGCAGGGCGCGGGCGCGGGTGTTCGCTCTGGCGGCGAGAATTTCTGCGAAGGCGCTGGCACCGCCGGCGCGTATCAGCAGCGCGATCAGGCTGCCGAACAGGCCGCAGACCAGAATGATCCAGCCGATCGTCTCGTCCATCATCACAGACAGCGCGGTGTCGGCGAGCGGGGTCATGATGTTGCCGGGGTCGAGCATTAAGAGTGCCACGATCACGCCGGTGACCAGTGCCACGATCGGGCGATGGGTCGCGACCGCGGTGGCCACCACCACCGCCGTAGGCAGCAAACTGAGGAGTCCGTAGGTTTCCATTGGAATTCCCGGGTTGCGGGGCTGCGGGATGCAGACCCGCCTTGGTTGATGGGGGCGCGACGGCAGCCCGGCGCACAGGGCACCGGAGCCGTCGCCGCTTCCGGTCAGAACTGCATGGTGAAATCCATGCCCACCGTGCGCGGCTTGCTGGGCCACACCTGGGTGTTAACCAGGCCATAGCCCCACTGGTTATCCACATCGGCATTGGCCCAGCCGCGTTCGAAGTACTGTTCTTCAAACAGGTTCTCCACCCACAGGGTCAGGTTCCAATCGGCATTGGCCTGGTAGCCCAGGCGCAGGTTGCTCTCCTGCCACGCTTTCTGTGCGACCAGCTCGATGTTGTCGATATCGCTGTACTGCTTGGACTGGGCAATGTGCTCGAAGCTGAACAGCAGTTCGCCGGAATTGAGTGGGTGGCGATAGCTAGCGATAAATGCGGTGCTCAGCTCTGGAGAAAACGGCAGAGACTTGCCCTTACACCCGGATTCATCACAGGCCTTACCGCGAATATCGCTGTCGTTGGTAATCTCCGTGTCCATGTATGACAGGGTAAAGAAGAAATCCAGTCGGTCGTTGGGCAGGTAGCGCAGGTCGAATTCCGCGCCGCGACCGCCGGCCTCACCCAGGTTTTCCACCAGCTGGCTGCCGTTGTCGAAGTACACGAACTGGAGGTCTTCGTAGGTGTACTGGTAGATGGCCAGGTTCGCCTGCAGGGAGTTGTTCAGCAGCTTGCTCTTGATGCCGGCCTCGAAGCTCTGCACCGTCTCCGGGTCGAATTGCATGGGGGTGGACCCCGGCATGGCGATCCCGTCGTCGTCGATGCCTGTCAGATCCACACCAAAGGTGGCGAAACCGCCGGTCTTGTAGCCGCGGGCAGCGTTGGCATAGAAGCTGATTTCATCATTCAGGGCATAGTTTGCGGCAACGCGGGGCGTGAATGCACTCCATTCGTCATCGGCGGAAATCCAGTCGGGAACTGCGAATTCATAGTTAAAGTTGTTGCCCAGCCAACCCCCGGAATCCGGGATCAGCATATCCATATCCTTGCGATCCACCGTGTAGCGCGCGCCCAGCATCAGGTCGAGCTGGCTGGTGGCGGACCAGGTGGCGTCGGCAAACACCGCCCATCCGGATGCGGAAACCAGGTTGAAGGTGTCCTCGCGCTTGTTGATGGCAAGCTCTTCGGCCTCCGGGGCGGCGTCGGCTTCCCAGTAATCCATCCAAAAACCGGGGTCGGCACAACCGCTCACTTCGCCGTCGAAGTCTTCTGCATCGGTGCGACTGATGGCGCGGCACAGGGCGTCCTCGTCATAGAGTGCCGACGCGAGGTTGTCGATATCCTCCCGGTACAGGCTGGCGCCCGCAAACCAGACGAAGTCACCACCGTCATCAAAATTGACGCGAACTTCCTGGCTGAGGTAGTCAACCTTGGAGTTCTGCAGGTAGTTGTTTACCCGTTCGGGGCTCGCGTCGTAATCCTCCAGATAAAAGAAATTGAAGGTCTTGTACCCGGTAATCGAAGTCAGGGTGTATTCGTCGGAGAGATTGATGGTGACATTGGCCGTGGCCGAAAAGATTTCGCCTTCATCAATCGCGTCGCGCCCGCGCAGATCGCTATTCACCTTGTTTTTGGGCAGGCCGGCTTCCGGATCCCAGTAGATCGAGCTGTTCTGCGCGCGATCTTCGTAGTTGAGTGTGAGAGTGGCGTCGGTACTTTCGCCCTCGTAGCGTAGCGCAGCGCGCGCGGCATTGCGTTCGTGGAATCCATAATCCTCGCCACCCTGCAGGTTTTCCAGCCAGCCGTCGTCGCTGAGGGTGTAGAGGCTGCCGCGGAAATAGAGGTTGTCGGTCAGTGGCAGGTTGATGGTGCCGGTCGCTTCGCGCTTGTTGTACTGGGCGACTCCCAGTTGCACCTTGCCCTCGAACTCCTCGGTGGGTTTGTTGGTGAACACGCTAACAGCACCGGCAATGGCGTTGCGTCCAAACAGGGTACCCTGGGGACCTTTGACCACTTCGGCACGCTGCACATCAAAGTAACTGGTCTGGACACCGCCGTTACGGCCCTGCCAGACACCGTCCATAAACACGGCAACCGAAGGGTCGCCGCCAACACCGAAGTCGTTGGTGCTGATCCCGCGCATGGCCATGGCATCGGAGAAGCTGTCTTCAGTGGCGCCATTGAATCCGGGGGACAGGGCGACCAGTCCGCGAACATCGTCGATATTCGCCTGTTCCATGAAGTTATCGCTGAATGCGGATACGGCGATCGGTACTTCCTGCAGCGTCTGCTCTCTCTGCTGGGCGGTAACCGTCACTTCTTCAATCTGTTGGGCATCGGCGGCAACCGACACCAGGCTGGCCACGGCGGCCGCGAGCGCACACTGGCGCAGGGGTACACTTCTCATAATTGAGTTCCCGGATCTTTATTGTATTTATCACCGCTGGGACGTGCCTTTAGTAATTTTCGTGTTAGGCACTGCAGACATACTATGAAGAGGTAGGGATGCAGGGTATACCCCAACTGGGGTACAAATCAGGAATCCGCAAGCTGCATGTTCATGTAGGTAGCGAGGGGATCCACATTGGGGGTGTGATCCAGGCAATGGAGTGAGCTCAGGAACAGGGAGAAGAGCTCATTCTGGGAGCTGATATCCAGCTTGCGGTAGATGTTTTTGCGGTGGCGGCGCAGGGTTTCTGCAGAAATACCCAGCCTTTCGGCCGCTACCCGACTGCGGTAGCCCTGCAGGATGAGGCCCAGTACATCGCGCTCGCGCCCGGTGAGCAGTGACTGCCCGAACAGGCCAAAGGCCTGTTCCACATTTTTCTCCATCCCAACCTGGGTTGCCGGCTGCGGCGGGAGGAGTTTCAGGTGCTGCCGAAGCAGTGCGCTGACGACAGGTTCAGCAACCCTCAGAAATTCCACTTCCCAGTCCGTGAAGCGCCCCGAGGCTTCGCTGCGCATCAGGCACACCTGCAGGGAGCTGTCCGCATTGATGTCCGCAATAAATACGATTTCATCGGTGGCATTGAGTAGCGCGTAGTAGCTTTTGTAATAGTCGCTGCGCTCAAAACGCTGGGCGGCGATTTCGGTGAGCCGGTAAACGCCCGGCTCACCCCGTTCGAACGCGGTGAGGTAAAAGGGGTCTTGCTTGTAGGAGCCGGCGACATACAGGTCTATCTGATTGCGCTCGTCATCCGGCGGCAGGTCGTAATAGAGGGGGGATGGGCTGTGCTCACGGTGATACAGCCAGACTTGCGGATAGTCGACCGGCACCTGGCTGCGAATGGTGGTCAGCAGTTCCCGGTAAAAGAGATCGCTACTCAGCGCTGTCACCAGATTGCCGAGGGCGCTGTGCCAATCCGCCAGGGGCTGCCCCTTGCCAATCACGGCACCGTACCCGCGGTGCCTGCCGGTTGCGCGTGGCTCGAAGAGCCACTCATATAGCCAGATATCGTCATCATAGGTGGTGAGACAATAGTCCCGCTTGCCCGGGTGGTCAATTGTCCGTCGGGCGGCAAGCCATCAGTGTTTTATCGCGAATCCTGTTTTCCCGCGCGGCACCCCGGTACAATGGCTGCCCATTTACCCAGCCGTTGCCCACATGTCTGATACCCAGTTTGCCCCGCTCCAGAACGACCGTTTCCTCCGCGCCCTGCTGCGCCAGCCCGTCGACCGCACTCCTGTATGGATGATGCGCCAAGCCGGTCGTTACCTGCCCGAATACCGGGCCACCCGTGCCAATGCCGGTACCTTCATGGACCTGTGTCGCAACACCGAGCTGGCCTGTGAAGTGACCCTGCAGCCGCTGGAGCGCTACCCACTGGATGCCGCCATCCTGTTTTCCGACATCCTCACCATCCCCGACGCCATGGGCCTCGGGCTCTACTTTGAGGAGGGCGAGGGACCCAAGTTCAAAAAGCCCGTGCGTACCAGCGCCGATATCGCGGCGCTGGAAGTGGTGAATACGGCAAAAGATCTCGCCTACGTCACCGACGCCGTCACCACTATCCGCCGCGAGCTGAACGGCCGGGTACCGCTGATTGGCTTCTCCGGCAGCCCCTGGACCCTGGCAACCTATATGGTCGAAGGCGGTTCCAGTCGCGATTTCGCCCGCTGTAAGGAAATGCTCTACAACCGACCGCAGGACATGCACCAGCTGCTAACGGTGCTGGCGGATTCGGTGATTGATTACCTGAATGCCCAGATTCGCGCTGGTGCCCAGGCGGTACAGATTTTTGACACCTGGGGCGGTGCACTGAGCCACACGGCTTATCGGGAGTTTTCCCTGCAGTACATGGCCCGCATCCTGCAAGGCCTGATCAAGGAACACGATGGCCGCCAGGTGCCGGCGATCCTGTTCACCAAAGGCGGGGGCCAGTGGCTGGAAAGCATGGCCGATACCGGTGCCGATGCACTGGGTCTCGATTGGACGACTGATATTGCCCAGGCCCGCGCGCGCGTTGGCGACCGGGTAGCGCTGCAGGGGAACCTGGATCCGGCCATTTTGCTGGCGAGCCCGGAGCGAATTCGCGAAGAGGTGGCGTCCATCCTTGCCGCCTACGGCCAGGGCAGTGGTCATATCTTCAATCTGGGGCATGGCATCACCCCGAAAGTCGACCCCGCCCATGCCGGCGCCATGATTGAGGCGGTGGTGGAGTTGTCGGCCCGCTATCACCAGTAACCAGCCTGTCCGCTGTTCTCTCCGGTAAGAGGTGGCGAGGGAAATGACAGCGTGAAGGTGATGGGGCGAAGGAAATGGGGCGAAAGAGGAATATTGTGCCAAACCGGTGGGATATTCCCGCAATTCGTCGCGGCCAGGTGGTATTCAGTTCACTTATCGTGAGATGCATCACAAAACAAATGTCTACTCGGGAGTAGACTTGTGTGACAATTCGCCCCGCTCTGGTTTTGCGACCTGGCGGGGCGCTGTCTGTAGGCTGTGCGGTCAGGGGAGCCGACTGGGCAATCTTGTGGGTAAGGCCCGCTAAGCAGCAGGCAGCGAGCATCGGGCAATTTGCCGATACAAAGATGCGCTAACAAATACAACAAAACATCAGCAATACGCGGCACACAATCAGTGGCAATCCAACAGGCGAAAGTATTCGTTGAAGACTTGCAGCGAGGCATGTTCGTGTCTCGTTTGGATCGCCCGTGGACCCGCACGCCCTTCGCCCTTCAGGGCTTCTATATCCGCGATCTGGAAGAAATCCGCCAGCTGCAGAAGTACTGCCGCTTTGTGTATGTGGATGTCGTAAAAACCGTTGGTGATGTCGGCGTCAAGCTGCGCAAGATAACCAGTGCGGCCAGCCAGGCAGCGGAAGTCGAAAAGACCGCTCCCGGTAAAAACAGCCGCCGCATTCCGGTGGCGATCAATTGCAAGCCGGTTCAGGTAAAGCACAATCACTACACGGCGCCAGAGCCCGCCCGCAAAGAAGCGGTCAAAGCCAAAGAGCTGCACCAGCGTATTCTGCAAGGGATGCATGAGGTGATGGTGCAGATGCGCAGCGACCATCCACTGCCCACCGCACAGATCAACCAGGCCATGTCGCAGATGGTCGACAGTGTGCTGCGCAGTCCGGATGCCTTTTCCTGGTTGGCACGGGTGCGGGAAAAAGATGAAGAGACCTACAGCCACTCGGTTCGCGCCAGCGTGTGGGCGGTGGTGTTTGGCCGGCATATTGGTTTGCGTCGCCAGGAGCTTGTACAGCTGGGGGTAGCGACCCTACTGAAAGATGTGGGCAAGCTGTACCTCTCTGAAGCCGTGCTGAAGGCGGAAAAGCGTGACCCGCGGGCGGAACTGGAATACCGCAAGTTTGTGGATTTCAGTGTGAAGTTACTGTCGGCGGACCCGAATATCGATCCCCAGGTGCTCACCATCGTTCAGTGCCACAAAGAGCAGTACGACGGTAGCGGTTATCCGAATGGTCTGCGTGGCGGACAGATTCCGGTGCTGGCGCGTATGTGCGGCATTGTCACCTTCTACGATGAGGCCACCAATCCTCGCGGTGCGGAATTCCCGGTGCCGCCGTCAAAAGCCGTTGCGCAACTTTACGATCTACGCAATTCCGCCTTTCAGGAGCAGCTGGTGGTGGAATTCATCCAGTCCATCGGCCTTTACCCCACCGGCACCCAGGTAGCGCTTTCCACCGGTGAAATTGCTGTGGTTGTCGAGCAGAGCCATCAGCGGCGACTGAAGCCGAAAGTGATGCTGGTGACCGATCGGGCAAAGAAACTGCTGGAAAAGCCGCAGTTGTTTGATATGGCTGCGGATGACGATCGCAAGCTGGCACTGGTGGACAAGGGCAAGAAATCCCTGGATCAGGTCGGCCTGGTTACCATTACCCAGGACCTGGACCCCAGCCGTTTTCCGCAAATCAATGTTGCCGCGGTTCGCGACCAGTATCTGTACGAGCAGCGAGTGCCAACCTTTCTGGCGCGTTTTCTGCCTCGCCGATAAGCCTCTTCCTTCCTCTTTTCGCCCATCAGGCGGTCGCCTGCTGCCGTTGCTGCATATTCGTCCTGCCTGCGACTGAGGTCAGCAGGCAGGCAGCAAAAACTATCCCCGCTAGTAGCAAGGCCAGGGTCATAGCATCCCATCCGTGATCCAATAGGAATCCGACCAATAATGGCGACGCCGCAGTGGAAAATACCATGCTGGCCTGAGAGATAGAGCGTATTGCCCCGAGGTGGCTACTGCCATAGCGCTCGGGCCACAGCGCACTGCCCGCGGTACCCGTGCCTGCCTGGGCGATGCCAATGAGCGCCAGGTAGACATAAGGCACCCAAGCCTGCTCGCAGAATGCCAGCAACAGCAGGGCGCCGATCATGGGGGCAAGCGCCAGGGGCAGGCTGCGTTGGGCGCCGATGCGATCCACCAGTGGTCCGGCAAAAAACAGCGCAAGCAAATGCCCCGCGGCATAAGCGCCAAAAGCTCCCGCCATTGTCTGTAGTGACCAGCCCCGCGCGTCGGCGATGGCACCCTGGTGAAACAGTACTGCGGTTACCACAAACGGCGTCATCAGCGCTGCTGGCAGCAGGCAGTAAAAACCCCGGTCGCGCAAAACCTGCGCGCGGGTGTAGTCGCCATTGGTTTCCGCTGCGGCCACCGCGCCCGCTTCGCTTTTTTCTCCGGCATTTCCCGCAAGCCAGACAAGAGCGGGGAACACCAACATTACCAGCAGTGCCGCAGAGGCCAGCCACACACTGCGCCAGCCGCTTCCCTGAATCATCAGGGAACCGGTGGTGGGCAGTAAGGCTTCGGCGATGGGGAAGCCCAATGCCGCCAGGGCAATGACCTTGCCGCGATTGCTGGTGAAATAGCGCCCGGCGGTGGTCATGCCCATATGGGTCATAAATCCCTGGCCGGCGAAACGCAGCAGGAAAAATCCCGGCAGTAACATCCAGGCGCTATTGGCCAGTGCCAGTGTGATACAGCCGGCGCTAAGCAATAAGGCCCCCAAAAGGGCAACACGCCGCAGCGGCCAGCGATCGACCAGTGTCCCTGCGCCCAGTAACACGAAAGCGGATAGCAGAGTCGCGGCACTGTAACTGGCGCCGTACCAGCTGTTGCTCAGCTGAAAGTCTTCGCGAATGGCCGCGCCAAAAATGGCGATAAAGAAGGTCTGGCCGAAGCCGGAGGCGGCGACCGCAAGCAGTGCGAAAAAGGCGAGTTTTGGGCTACTGCGAATAAATTCGGGGGTGGCAGGCATGAAAAATTTACGGGTATCGTGGTCGCTCGAAGGAGTCTTGGGGCGGTGCCGCTACCGGGTACTTGCTTGCGAGACACGCCGTGAACCCATCCCTGGGGGCTCTTCCGCGAGGTCCCTCTCGCGGAAGGTCTCGCAAGCAAGTACCCGGTATCGACACCTTCGCGTCGAGTTAAGTACTCCGAAAAATCTGGAATTATTTTTGGAGTTAAACCAGATCCCCAAAGTGCTCGCCCATTCTCACAGGCGTTTCCGCAGACAACGCTTCCAGCCACTTCACCTTGTCGGCACCAAATAGCAGTACCACGGTAGAGCCGAGTTTGAAGCGACCCATTTCGTCGCCTTTTTTCAGTGCAATGGGCTTCTGCTCATCGTAGCGGGTGGTGCGGATCTGGCGTTTGACCGGCGCTACCTGTCCCGCCCACACGGTTTCAATGGCGGCAACAATCATGGCACCGACAAGGATCATGGCCATGGGGCCGGCGGCGGTATCGAAGATGCACACCAGGCGTTCGTTGCGGGCGAACAGGCGCGGGACGTTTTCGGCGGTGGTGGTGTTGACCGAGAAGAGTTCGCCGGGGACGTAGATCATGCGCTGCAGTACGCCGTCCAGCGGCATGTGTACGCGGTGGTAGTCTTTGGGGGATAGGTAAATGGTGGCGAAGTTGCCGCCGGTAAATTGTGCGGCTACTTCGGGGTCGCCGCCGACGAGTTCCAGCAGGCTGTAGTCCTGGCCTTTGGCCTGGAAGATTCTGCCGTTGTGAATTTCACCCAGTTGGCTGATGGCGCCGTCGGCGCAGCCGGCGATGGTGTTTTCACCTTCGACGATAGGGCGGGCGCCTTCTTTCAGGGCGCGGGTGAAGAAGTCGTTGAAGCAGGTGTAGGCGGTGTAGTCTTCTTCCAGTGCTTCGCTCATGTCGACTTTGTATTTTTCCACGAACCATTTGGTAAATGGATTTTTAATGCCGCCGATACGGGTTTCTGCGAGCCAGCCTGCAGCTCGGGAGAGCAGATGTTGCGGGGTGATGTACTGCAGGAAAATAAACAGTTTCGGGTTCATTGAGTTTTATTGGTCCCGTTAGTGGTGGCTTGGTGCCAGGTTCTGCTGGCGCTCTGGTTATGTTGGCGTGGCGGCCAGGCACCGGGTATTCGTTTTCGAAACCGCTGTGAATACGTCCCTGTACGCTGCGTCGGCAACATCCTTGTTGCCGACGCTTTCGAAAACGAATCCCCGCCACCTGTCCTTCGCTTCAAAGATAATTACTTCGTTAGCGAGTAAAAATTCAGAATCAATTTTCTACCGGAGTGTCCGGCAAATTGCCCCACTCGCTCCAGGAACCGGGGTACGCCTTGATCGGGAACCCCAGTGACTTCCCCACCAGCCAGGTAAAGGCCGAGCGGTGGTGGCTCTGGCAGTGGGTGGCGATTTCCTTGTTGCCGTCGATACCCAGTGCGGCGAGGAATTCTTTTGCATCTTCGCGAATGCGCAGGTCGCGCTGTGGGTCCATGAGCTGGGTCCATTCACAGTTGATCGCGCCAGGGATGTGGCCGGCTTTCATTGCCAGTACCCGTTCTCCGCTGTACTCGGCGGGGGAGCGGGCGTCCCAGATTTGCAGGTCGTTTTGCGTCAGCCGCTGTTGAATCTGATCCGCGTCGAGCATGGGTGCGTCGGCGGCGATGGCAACGTCGATTTCGCTGGGGGTGATGCTGACTTCTTCGGTGGAGAGTGGCAGGTCGGCCGCTTTCCAGGCGAGCATGCCGCCGTTGAGGTAGCTGTATTTTTTGTGGCCAATGACTTCCAGTGTCCACAGTAAGCGCCCGGCCCAGCCGCCGCCTTCGTCGTCGCAGGCGACGATGTGGGTGTCGGGGGTGAGGCCGATGGCGCGGAAGACCTGGGTGAGGCGTTCGATTGAGGGCAGTTTGCCCGGAGCCGGTGGGGTGCCGGCCAGCAGAGCCTGGAAGGGCAGGCCAATGGCGCCGGGGATGTGTCCCGCCAGGTAGTTGGCGGGGGCGCTGAGGTCGACGACTTTGATCTCTTCGTGTTCCAGCAGTGGCGCCAGTTGTTCTGGCTCCAGGATCAGGGGTACTTCGCTCACGTGTTTTTCCTAGTGTGGTGTTGCCCTGCTCCGGGCTTATTCAGTTTCCAGGCTGTTGCGCAGGTGCAGGTAGCTGTCCATGCGTCTTTCGCTGACGTCCCCGCGCAGCAGTGCGCTCTGAATGGCGCAACCGGGTTCGCCCTGGTGGCGACAGTCACGGAAGCGGCAGTGGCCGATAAACGGGCGGAATTCCACAAAGCCTTCCAGCAGTTCCTGCTCGCTCATGTGCCAGAGGCCGAATTCGCGAATGCCCGGGGAGTCTATCAGATCGCCGCCACTGGGCAGGTGAAACAGTTCCGCGGCGGTGGTGGTATGGGTGCCTTTGCCGGTGGCTTCGGAGAGGGCGCCGGTGCGGGCATCGGTGCCGGGCAGCAGGCCGTTGATCAGCGAGGATTTGCCGACGCCGGACTGGCCGACAAACACGCTGGTACCCTGGGCCAGCAGTGCGAGTAATTCTTCAAGGCCCTCGCCGGTGCGGGTAGACAGTTTCAGTATGTCGTAGCCGAGCCCGGGGTAGGGCATCAGCAAATCGCTGAGGTGATCGCGGTTGCTGTCGTCGATCAGGTCGATTTTGTTCAGCAGTAGCAGTGGCTGAATACCGGTGGTTTCCGCGGCGACCAGATAGCGGTCGATGGCGTTGGCGAAGGGCTCCGGATAGGGGGCAATGACGATCAGGATGCGGTCGATATTCGCGGCGACGGTTTTCATATCGCCGTAGCGGTCCGGGCGCTGCAGCTCCGAGTGGCGCGGCAGGCGTGCGCCGACGACCCCGAGGCCACCGGTGGACTCGCCGATGGACGGGCGCCAGGCCACTTTGTCGCCGGTGACCAGGGTGTCGATATTGGAGCGTACATGGCAGCGCTGTCGCAGCTCGCTGTCGTTCTCACTTTCTACCAGTACCTGGGTGCCGTAGTTGGCGATGATGAGGCCGGTTTGCTCCTGCCCGAGGTCACCTTCTTCCCCGGCCTGCTCCAGGCTCTGCTCCTTTTTGCGTGCGCGCGCCTCCCGCTCCTGCTGGATTTTGGCGATGCGCCACTGCTGGCGGCGGTTGAGTTTGCGTTTGCTCATGGAGGCTCGGTTTGGGGAAAGCGCCGGATTATAACTTGCATCGATGGGGGATTGCGGTACCTTGCGCTTTTCCCGCCATTTCACCCGTTATCTGCCCGCCGCCGGGGCTAGTAAGGAGTTTACTGTGGACCAGAATAATCTGATCTGGATCGATCTGGAAATGACAGGCCTGGATCCGGAGAAGGAGCGCATCATTGAGATTGCGACGGTGGTGACGGATTCGCGCCTGAATGTGCTGGCGGAGGGGCCGGTCATGGCAGTGCATCAGAGCGATGCGCTGCTGAATGCGATGGATGACTGGAACACGGAACAGCACGGTGGCTCCGGGCTGGTGGCGCGAGTGCGTGAGTCTCACATCAGCGAGCGCGAGGCGGAGCGGGAGACCATTGAGTTTCTCGGCCAGTGGGTACCGGAGGGCGCCTCGCCCATGTGCGGTAACTCCATCGGCCAGGACCGCCGGTTCCTGGTGAAATATATGCCGCTGTTGGAGCAATACTTCCACTATCGCAACCTGGACGTGAGCTCGGTGAAAGAGCTGGCGCGGCGCTGGCGGCCCGATGTACTGGAAGGGGTGAAGAAAACTTCATCGCATCTGGCGTTGGATGATATTCACGATTCTATTAACGAGCTGAAACATTATCGTGAGCACTTTTTTCGCATGAGTTGAAGGTTTGGTGGTTTTTTGGCGCTCTGTTTTTGCTTTAGTGGCGGCGGAGCGCCAATAAAGTGAGAGCAGAGCACTCAATACCTCTGGGGGCACTAAGAAGACCGTTTGATCTTCCGTCTCCGCCGCCGTCCACTGCGCAACTGCCCCAGTGCCCACTCAATATGCTCTGCAACTAGCGGCGTTGCAGATTCCAGCGAACTTTCCAAAACCTCGAATATCTCCGGCGCAGGATCTGCATTGCCAAGGGCAACAGCCAAGTTCCGCTGCCAGCGCTCAAACCCGATTCGCCGAATCGCAGAGCCCTCGGTATTCTTCAAAAATTCCGGCTCGCTCCATTGAAATAGATTCACCAGCTCGCCACTGTCCAGCCCATGTCGCGGATGGAAGTCATTCTCCGCAGTGGGTTTGGCAAATTTGTTCCAGGGGCAGATGATCTGACAATCGTCGCAGCCAAAGACCCGGTTGCCCATGGGCTCGCGGAATTCCAGGGGGATGGGGCCCTTGTTCTCGATGGTCAGGTAGGAAATACAGCGGCGCGCGTCGAGGGTGTAGGCATCCACAAACGCATCCGTGGGGCACACCTTCAGGCAGGCGGTGCACTCACCGCACTGGTTCGGCTGCTCACTCACGTCCACCGGTAGCGGCAGGTTGGTGTAAATTTCCCCAAGAAAAAACCAGCTGCCTGCCTCGCTATTGATCACCATGCAATTCTTGCCAATCCAGCCGAGTCCGGCTTTTTCTGCCAGGGCGCGCTCCATCACCGGTGCGCTGTCGGTGAAGGCGCGACCGCTGGCCGCCAATCCGCGCTCTTCGCAATAGCGGTCAATCTGCTGTGCCAGCTGCGCCAGGCGTTTGCGGATCAGCTTGTGATAGTCGCGGCCGTTGGCATAGCGGGAGACATAGGCCTTGCCCGGGTCTTTCAGCACCTGTACCGGCTGTGTGTCCGGGGGCAGGTAATCCAGGCGCACACTGATGACCCGCAAGGTGCCCTCTTCGAGCAATTCCGGGCGCCAGCGCTTTTCGCCATGGGCACCCATCCACTCCATATCCCCGTTGTAGCCCGCGTCCAGCCAGGCCTGCAGGCGCTCGCCGTGCTGTTGCAGCTGGCAGTCGGTAATGCCCACCTGCTGGAAGCCGAGCTCCCGCCCCCAGAGTCGAATCTGCGCGGCCAGCTCCTGCATGGTGGCGGTATCGGAAGAGGGCTTGGGAGTGCTGGTCATAGGGGCAGTCGGGGGTGTGAAGCGGTATACTTTGCCGTTATTTTGCCACAGTTTAAAAATTGACCACAGTCGGAAGCAGTACGGATTTATGGATAGCCAGAACCAAGTGACCCCGGATGGCGCCCTCGCGCAGAAACTTTACAGTGCGGCCGCCGTGCGCGAGCTGGATCAGCAGGTCATCAGCCAGCAGCAGATACCGGCGCTGTCGCTGATGAAGCGTGCCGGTCGCGCGGCCTTTGATCATTTGCGCGGACGCTGGCCGGAGGTGAGCGGGCTGCAGGTATTTTGTGGTGGCGGCAACAACGGTGGCGATGGCTATGTGATCGCCGGCCTCGCGGCCCAGCGCCAGTTGCCGGTGGTGGTCTATAGCGCCGTACCGGCCGATAAATTGAAAGGGGAAGCGCTGGAAGCCTATCGCTTTGCCGAACGCGAGGGTGCGACCCTGGTGTCGGACCTCACTGCAATGCCCACAATCGAGGCAAATACCGTACTGGTGGACGCGCTGCTGGGTACCGGATTCAGCGGTGCGCTGCGCGCGCCCATGGATGCCACAGTGGCCTATATCAACCAGTTGTCCGCGCCGGTGCTGGCGGTGGACATTCCTTCGGGCCTGAATGCAGACAGTGGCGTCGCAAGCGATGCGGTGCAGGCGGATCTCACCGTTACCTTTATCGGCCGCAAGAGCGGGCTGTATCTGGGGCGCGGTCCCGCGTTGACCGGCGAGGTGCGCTTTGAAGACCTCGGCGCCGCGCCAGAGGTCTACACATCGATCCCGGCCTCCCTGTTGCGCTATGAGGGCAGCAGCCTGGAGCGGTTGGCGCCCCGCGCGGCCGACAGCTACAAAAACCAGTTTGGCCACGTGATGGTGGTGGGGGGTGATCACGGCTTTGGTGGTGCGGCCCTGATGGCGGCCGAGGCGGCTGCGCGTACCGGCGCTGGCCTGATTTCCATTGCCAGTCGTCCGGAGCATGTGGCGGCGGCATTGACCCGCTGCCCGGCGGTGATGGCACATCCGGTGGTCTCTGGCCAAGAGCTGGAGCCGCTGCTGGAAGCGCCAGGTGTTATCGCTGTGGGCCCCGGCCTTGGCCAATCTCCCTGGAGCGAACAACTGCTGGCGCGTGCCGGCCGTGCACCGGCGGCACTGGTGGTGGACGCGGATGCACTGAATATTCTCGCCGGCGGCCGGGTGCTGGCCGGTGTCCAGCGCGACGACTGGGTGCTGACGCCCCACGTGGGTGAAGCCGCGCGCTTGTTGGGCATGACCACCGCTGAAGTGATGGCGGATCGGGTGGCCGCGGCCAGAGCGATTCAGCAGAAATTCAGCGGCGTGGTGATACTTAAGGGCGCAGGCACTCTGATCGCCCACGAGGATGGGGTGGACCTGGTCAATACCGGTAACCCGGGCATGGCCTCCGGGGGTATGGGTGACCTGCTGACGGGAATTATTGCCGCATTGATCGGTCAGGGTATGGCATTGCCAGCAGCGGCGCGCCTCGGTGTCTGGCTGCATGGCGAGGCGGGTAACCTGGCGGCGGCAGATGGCCAGCGTGGCCTGTTGGCGACGGATCTGCTCCCGCATATTCGCCGTCTGGTCGATTAACTCCACTAAGTGAGGATTTGAGTTGATGGCAATGCAGCCCGCGCAGGTCACGCAGTTTCTCGCCGACGAGGTCGCCACCGTGGCCGCCGGTGAGCAATTGGGGAAAGCCTGCAAGGATTCCGGTCTCAGCGAGGGGCTGGTGATTTTTCTCGGTGGCCAGCTGGGCGCGGGTAAAACCACCTTTAGCCGGGGCGTGTTGCGGGCTTTTGGCCACCGTGGCGCGGTAAAAAGTCCGACGTATACTCTGGTGGAACCATATGAGTTCACCGAGCAGCGGGTTTACCACTTCGACCTGTATCGCCTGGGGGATGCAGAGGAACTGGAGTACATGGGGGTGCGGGATTACTTCGGCCCCGGGAGTCTCAGCCTGGTGGAGTGGTCTGAGCGCGGCACAGGCGTTTTGCCGGAGCCGGATCTGACGCTTTCTCTGAGCCTGGAAGGCGAGGGCCGCAGGCTGGTGCTTGAGGCGCTGAGCGAGGCGGGCAACCAGGTATTGGCGCAATTGCAGTAGCCGTTGCCGGGCACAAAATAAAAACCGATCGACAGGGCAATAAGAATGATCGCAGCAGGATTGCCGCTTGAGACACCGCCTGGAAAGCGGGTGTATCGTAATCATCACACCTCGCGGGCGCGTCGCGCCGGAGGCCTCTTGGGCCTGCGCAAAACATGGCTATTGCCTTTCCTGGCCGTTTTGAGTGTGCAGCCGACATTCGCCGCGGACGTGGAAGGTGTGCGCCTGTGGCGCGCGCCTGATCACACCCGCCTGGTACTGGACCTCGACGGCCCCGCCGAACACAAGCTGTTTACCCTGGAAAACCCGCACCGGGTGGTTATCGATGTGAGCGGCGCCAAACTCAAGGCCTCGGTAGACAACCTGCCCATTCAGGATACTCCCATTGCCGGTATTCGCTACGCGACCAAAGATAAGCGCGACCTGCGCCTGGTACTGGACCTGAAGCAGGCGGTAACCCCGCGCAGCTTCGACCTGCGCCGCCACGAAGCGCTGCCGGATCGCCTGGTCATCGACCTGCACGACCGCGACAAGGTGGAAGAGAAAACCATCGAGCAGGTACAGGTCCGCGGCCAGCGAGATATTGTGGTCGCCATCGATGCCGGTCACGGTGGCGAAGACCCCGGAGCCCTTGGTCCTGGTGGTGTGCGGGAAAAAGATGTGGTGCTGGCCATTTCTCGCCAGCTGCACAAGGAGCTCGATCGCGAGCCCGGCTTCAGCGCCAAACTGGTGCGGACCGGGGATTACTATATTCCGCTGCGCAACCGGGTGAAGAAGGGGCGCGAACTGCGCGCGGACCTGTTCGTTTCCATTCACGCCGATGCCTTCACCCGCAAAGAGGCCCGGGGCGTGGGTGTCTATGCGGTATCCTCCCGTGGCGCCACCAGTGAGACAGCGCGCTACCTGGCCCAGCGAGAAAATGAATCCGACCTGATTGGTGGTGTGGGCAGCCTGAGCCTGAACGACAAGGACGATACCCTGGTGGGCGTACTACTGGATCTGTCCATGACCGCCACCATGAGTGCCAGTCTGGATATCGGCAGCAGTGTGCTGAGCTCCCTGGGCAGCTTCACTCACCTGCACAAAAAGAAGGTTGAGCAGGCCAACTTCTCGGTACTGCGCAACCCGGATGTACCTTCGATCCTGGTGGAGACCGGGTTTATCACCAACCCCGGTGAAGCCCGCCGCCTGCGTGACCCGGCATTCCAGAAGCGCATGGCAGAAAAACTCAGCGAGGGTATAGTGGCCCACTTCAAAGCCAGGCCCCCGGCGGGGAGCTGGCTGGCGGCCAACGGCAACCGTATCGATCGCAAGCACACCATTTCCCGAGGTGATACCCTGTCGGGCATCGCCGCCCGCTACAACATTTCTGTGACCGACCTGAAGAAGGCCAACGGGATGCAGACGTCGATGATTCGAGTGGGGCAGACGCTTACAATTCCTTCGGGTTGAGTGGTAGCCCGCCGCTATATCTTGGGTTTTTTGCGCACCCGTTGTGGCGTCGGGCTGGTGGGTATGGGTTTTCAGGACCGCTGTGAACCCATCCCTGGGCGCTGCGGCGCAAACATCCTGTTTGCGACGCTCCTGAAAACCCATCCCCACCACCCCGCCTTCGCATTGAAGCCCGGTGGTAACGAAAACTTATAGTTCCTGACGTAGCTCAGAACTCCGAAGATAAGCCGGGGTGCCGGGTACTAGTTTTTGGAAGCGTCGGCGCCATGGACGACGCCGACGCAGCGTACAGGGATGTATTCACAGCGGTTCCAAAAACTAGTGCCCGGTGCGCCGGCGCCACCGGAATACCAAAGAACCCCAAAAAAGGGGGCGGCACACAGTCAATTCAAGGTTCAGTCGCAGATCCAATGCCAGAAAATATCCAGTTACTTTCCCCAAGACTCGCCAACCAGATTGCCGCCGGTGAAGTGGTCGAGCGCCCTGCATCCGTGATCAAAGAACTGCTGGAAAATAGCCTCGATGCCGGTGCCACCAGACTGGAAGTGGACCTGGATGCTGGTGGGGTAAAACGCATCATGGTGCGGGACAACGGCAAAGGGATCGAAAAAGACGATCTGCACCTGGCGCTGGCCCGCCACGCCACCTCCAAAATTCACGCACTTGAAGACCTTGAAGCCGTTGCCACCCTCGGTTTTCGCGGCGAGGCTCTCGCCAGTATTTCCTCCGTTGCCCGCCTGGCACTGACCAGCAGCCGTGACGACACCGGCAAAGGCTGGGTCGTCTCCGCCGAAGGCCGCGAAATGGAAACCCAGTTGGCGCCCGCGGCCCATCCGCGAGGCACCACCGTCGAAGTGCGGGACCTGTTCTTCAACACCCCTGCCCGCCGAAAATTCTTGCGTACGGAAAAAACCGAATTCAACCGTGTCGATGAGACCATCAAGCGTCTCGCGCTGTCGCGCTTCGACGTATCCATCAGCCTGCGCCACAACGGCAAGGGTGTACACAACCTGCGCGGTGGCACCAGTCGTGCGGAAATGGAGCGCCGGGTCGCGCAGTTGTGCGGTCCCGCCTTTATGCAAAACGCCCTGCACATCGAAATGGAGCGCAACGGCCTGCGTCTGTGGGGGTGGGTGGCGGAGCCTGCCTTTTCCCGCTCCCAAGCAGACCTGCAGTTCTTTTACGTCAACGGCCGCGCCATTCGCGATCGCGTGGTGAGTCACGCGGTGCGCCGTGCTTTTGCCGATGTGCTATACCACGGTCGCCACCCGGCATTTGTGCTGTATCTCGAACTGGATCCGGCATCGGTGGATGTGAACGTGCACCCGACCAAGCACGAGGTGCGCTTCCGCGATAGCCGGCTGGTGCACGATTTCCTGTTTGGCTCCCTGCACCGGGCACTGGCAGACGTGCGCCCGGGGCAAAAAGATGAGGTGGAAGAGGCGGCACCGCAGGTGTCCGGTCTCGCTGCCGGTGAATTCGGTGGGCAGGAGCGGATGCCGCTGTCCTCGGCGCCGTCTCAGCCGGTTCCGCAGGGCGTTGGGTTTGTCGGCCAGAGCTACAGCCAGCAGTCGTCACCGCAACGGATTCAGCAGCAAATGCAGGGTTATGGCGAATTGCACCAGCCCTATGAAGGCGGGGTGCAAGAAGCGCCGGTGGCCGCGGCAACCGCCGGGGCTTGGTCGCAGCAGATGCCCGCCGAGTCCGAAAGTGAAACTCCGCCCCTGGGCTTCGCCATCGCCCAGCTGCACGGTATCTACATTCTTGCGCAGAACGAGCTGGGCATGGTGGTCGTGGACATGCATGCGGCCCACGAGCGTATCGTCTATGAAAAGATGAAAAGCGCTCACGCCACCGGTGGTATCCAGGCGCAGCCGCTGTTGGTGCCGGTGAGTCTCGCGGTCAGCGAGCGCGAGGCAGATTGCTTTGAGGAGCGTGAGGAAGTCTTCACTTCACTGGGCTTTGTGTTGCAGCGCGGCGGTCCGGAAACCCTGATGGTGCGGCAGGTGCCCAGCATGCTGCACGGCGCGCCGGTGGAACAGCTGGTGCGCGATGTGTTGAGTGACCTTCTCGCCGAGGGCAGCAGCGATCGGATTGGCAACCAGATCAATGAAATTCTCTCTACCATGGCCTGTCACGGCTCGGTACGCGCCAACCGTAAGCTGACCATTCCTGAGATGAATGCACTGCTGCGGGATATGGAGCGCACCGAACGCAGCGGCCAGTGCAACCACGGTCGTCCCACCTGGACGCAGGTCAAGCTGTCCGATATGGATAAATGGTTTATGCGTGGCCAATAAACCTACTGCGCGGGCGGCTGGCGGCGTCCGGCGGTGCTCGGCTGCTCATGTATTAGCAATACACTCCGCTGCCTGCGCTCCGGCGGACGCCGCCAGCCGCCCGCTCGTTACGGTTTATACGGGTTATTTATGAACGATCCACGTCCTCGCGCTATTTTTCTGATGGGCCCGACGGCGTCGGGCAAGACCGACCTGGCCATGGCCATCAGTGACCATTTGCCGGTGGAGCTGATCAGTGTGGATTCCGCCCTGGTATATCGCGGCCTGGATATTGGCTCCGCGAAGCCCAATGCGGAAGAACTTGTCCGCTACCCCCATCGGCTGATTGATATCTGCGACCCGGCCGAAAGCTATTCCGTAGGTCGCTTTCGCGACGACGCCCTGGCGGCCATGGCGGATATCAGTGGGCGCGGAAAAATTCCGCTGCTGGTCGGTGGAACCATGCTCTATTTCAAGGCTCTATTGGAGGGCATGGCAGAAATGCCGGAAGCCGATCCGGAGTTCCGCGCCGCAATAGAGGCCCGCGCCGAGCAGGTGGGCTGGCCGGTACTGCATCGTGAGCTGGAGCAGGTTGATCCCGAGCTGGCCGCGGAACTGCACCCGAATCACTCGGTGCGGATCGAGCGCGCGCTGGAGGTGTTTCACCTGACGGGCAAGACTATGAGTCAGCTGCGCGCCGAGCAGGTGAGCGAGTCGCCACTGGCGGGTTACCGGGTGCAGCAGCTGACGATACTGCCGCGAGACAGGGCAATACTGCACCAGCGCATCGCGCTGCGTTTCGAGCGGATGCTGGAGCAGGGTTTTATTGACGAAGTGAAAGCGCTGCGCGCCCGCGGAGACCTGCACCCGGACTTGCCGGCAATCCGCGCGGTGGGTTACCGCCAGGTCTGGCAGTACCTCGACGGCGAGCTGGACTATGCGCAGATGCTGGAGGCGGGCATTGCTGCAACCCGGCAGCTGGCAAAGCGCCAGCTGACCTGGCTGCGCGGTTGGCCTGATGTGCATCCGATTTATGCACAGGAGCCTGGCGGCAAAGTACGCAAAATCGATGAAATGTTGACTGAGGCCTTGAAATTTCTCAGTTGAGCAGCCATAACGTGAGTGGGCCGGTGTATCCGTCCCAATTCAGTCAGTTACTCACAGAGCCTTGGTTACTTTTTGGCTCTTTTTATACGCCGCATCACCATGGCCGTTTCTTAGTCCGCGGGATTCGCGGGCGCGATCGTGCGTCATCTGGCGACTTATCTTTTGGCAAGGAGAAAAAAGATGTCAAAAGGGCACAGCTTACAAGACCCTTACTTAAATGTTCTGCGTAAAGAGCGTATCCCGGTTTCCATCTATCTGGTAAACGGCATCAAATTGCAGGGCCAGATTGAATCATTCGACCAGTTCGTGGTGCTGTTGAAAAACACTGTGAGCCAGATGGTCTACAAACACGCGATTTCTACCGTTGTTCCCTCCCGTGCTGTGCGCGTGCCCCTGATGAACCCGGCTGGCCCGGGCGCTGAAGGCGCTGGCCCTGAGGGTGGTGAACGCGATACTTTCGGCTGAGTCCGAATCGGTTGAACCCCCATGTAGTATTCACCGGCGCCTGCGTAGTTCGGGCGCTGACTGAAATGGGTTTAACCTGAATGCACTACTGGCCCCAGGGGCTCGATTCTCAGTGCGTTCACCCTGTTGTTGTAAACAGCCAGTTGTAAACAACGCCCCGGCTCGCCCGGGGCGTCTGTTGTTCAGCACCAGAGTTCTGGTGCAGTCTTGAGCTCAAGAGAATAATCCTTGTTTTTTGATCGCCCGGAATCCGGTGAATTGGCCGTGCTGGTTCACCTGGAGCTCTCCGCCATCGACAGTCCCGAGGACCCGCGGGAATTCGAAGAATTGGCCCTGTCCGCAGGTGCCGATCCGGTGGCATTCATCTTTGGCCAGCGCGCCACCCCAGACCCGAAAACTTTTGTTGGCCGCGGCAAGCTGGAAGAAATTCAGCAGACGGTACAAAAGCATGGCGCGGAGTTGGTGATTTTTGATCACACCCTGTCGCCGAGCCAAGAGCGGAATATTGAGCGCGAGCTCAAATGCCGGGTACTGGACCGCACCGGCCTGATCCTGGATATCTTTGCCCAGCGCGCCCGTACTCACGAGGGTAAGCTGCAGGTAGAGCTGGCGCAGTTGCGGCACATGTCCACCCGCCTGGTACGAGGCTGGACCCACCTTGAGCGCCAGAAGGGCGGTATTGGCCTGCGTGGTCCGGGTGAAACCCAGCTGGAAACCGACCGCCGCCTACTGCGGGCGCGTATCGACTCCATTGAAAAGCGCCTGGACAAGGTGCGCCGTCAGCGTGAGCAGGGGCGCCGCGCGCGCAGTCGCGCCGAAGTGGCCACGGTATCCCTGGTGGGCTACACCAACGCCGGTAAGTCGACCTTGTTCAATCGCATCACCGATGCCGACGTCTATGTGCGCGATCAGTTGTTCGCCACCCTGGACCCGACGATGCGCAGAGTGGAACTGCCCAATGTGGGTGCGATGATCCTGGCGGACACCGTGGGCTTTGTATCCCATTTGCCTCACCGCCTGGTGGAGGCTTTCCGCGCGACCCTGGAAGAGGCGGCCAGTTCGACGCTGTTGCTGCACGTGGTCGACGCCGCGGCGGAAAATCGCTTGCACCTGATTGAAGAGGTACAGTCGGTACTCGAGGAAATCGGCGCGGCAGATTTGCCACATCTGCTGGTGTACAACAAACTGGATTTGCTGGCAGATGCAGAACCGCGCATCGATCGCGACGATCAGGGCGTGCCGCGCGCGGTATGGTTGTCTGCGGTGACCGGTGCCGGCTGCGACTTGCTGGTGGAGGCCATTGCCGAGCGTATCGGCGAGCAGATGGTCAGTGGTGCGATTGTCATCCCTCCGCAGCACGCGCGTTTGCGCGCACAGCTGTTCGAGGGTAACGCCGTGCAGCGGGAGCATTATCGCGATAATGGCGATATCGAGCTGCAGGTGTTGATGCCACGCTCGGAGTTGCAGCGCCTGATGGCGCCCTTCAAAGAAATTAACAATCCGCCACAGTGGCTTCCGGAAAAGCCGGACGAAGAGCCGAAGCCGGAGGATTGGGAGGTCGAGTGAAGACCTCCGTGGCGTAAGAACACTGTCCTGTATGCGGATTACTCCCGGCAATCAATGCTAGAATTTCGCGACAGCTAACGATTAATAAGTTGAATGAGTTGGAGTTGATAAATGGCCTGGAACGAACCGGGTGGTAATAACAAGGACCCCTGGGGTGGTGGCAATCGTAATAATGACGGCCCCCCCGACCTCGACGAGCTGCTGCGCAAAATGCAGCAAAAATTGAACGGCCTGTTTGGTGGCAAACCCTCTGGCGCGGATGAAGGTCGCCCCGGTGGCGGCAGCTTCCCCTGGTCACTGGTATTGATCGTGCTCGCCGTTGTGTATGGCCTGTGGGGTTTTTATCAGGTAGATGCCAACGAATCCGCTGTGGTGCTGCGCCTGGGTAAATATCACAGCACCGAAGAATCAGGTCTGCACTGGAATCCCCCGCTGATCGATCACGTCACCAAGGTGAACATGACCGAGGTACGTACCGAGCGCACCACCGGTCAGATGCTTACCGAAGACGCCAGCATCGTCGACGTGGTGTTGCAGGTGCAGTGGCATATTGATGATGCCGAGTCCTTTGTGCTGCGCGTGGCCGACCCGCTCAAGAGCCTGCAGGAAGCCACCGACAGTGCCCTGCGCCACGTGGTGGGCTCACAGACCCTGAACGGCGTTATCTCCCAGAACCGTACCCAGGTATCTGCCGATACCCAGGTGCGTCTGCAGGAATATTTGGATCTGTATCAGACCGGCATTCGCGTCGACGTGGTCAACCTCACCGATGCCAAGGCACCGCGGGAAGTACAGGACGCGTTTGACGACGTCGTGCGGGCTCGCGAGGATGAGGTGCGCTTGCAAAATGAGGCCCAGGCCTACTCAAACCAAGTTATCCCAGTAGCCCGTGGTCAGGCCCAGCGCATGATCGAGGAGGCCGAAGCCTACAAGTCCCGAGTCGTGGAAAGTGCGCGAGGTGAAGCGGCGCGCTTCACTGCGCTACTGACTGAGTTCGAGCGTGCGCCGGAAGTGACCCGCGAGCGTATGTACCTGGACGCGGTGCAGGACGTAATGAGCAACACCTCCAAAGTCATGGTGGATATCAAGGGCGGTAACAACATGATGTATCTGCCCCTGGACAAGCTGACCGAAAACAGCGCCAGCAGTAGCAGTTCGCGCCAGCAGGTGTCGCCTCAGGTGATCGATGAGATCTCCCAGCGGGTTATTAACCAGCTTCGCACCGAAGTGAATAACGCCCGTCGCGGCCGCGAAGTACGCTAAGGGGAAGTGCAATGAACAGTAACAAATCACTTTTTGTCATCGCGCTGATACTGATTGGCCTACTGGTTCTGTCCAGCAGTGCCTTCGTGGTGAAAGAAACGGAAAAAGCGGTGCTGGTGCGCTTCGGTGAAGTCGTGCGGACCGATTATGGTCCCGGGCTCTACTTCAAGATGCCGCTTGTACACGAGCTGCGCAAATTCGATGCGCGGATCCAGACCGTGGACTCCCAGCCGGTACGCATGCTGAACAGCGAAAACAAGTTCATGATGGTGGACTCCTATGCGAAGTACCGGATCATGGATGTCGGCCGCTTTTATGTGGCGACGCGCGGTGACGAACGCAATGCGGTACGCCTGCTGGCGGAACAGATCAACAACCGTCTGCGTAACCAGTTTGGTGTGCGTGATTTGCACGAAGTGGTCAGTGGTCAGCGTGATGAGCTGATGGCGGAAATCACCAAAAACCTGAACCAGACTGCGCAAACCGATCTGGGTGTGGAAATTGTCGATGTTCGGGTGAAGCGGATCGACCTGCCGCCAGAGGTGTCCGAGTCGGTATTCCAGCGGATGCGTACTGGCCGTGAACTGGAAGCGCGGGATCACCGCGCCAAGGGCCAGGAAGCCAGTGAGCGCATCCGCGCCAATGCGGATCGCCAGAAGGTGGTTATTGAGTCTGAGGCCTACCGCAAGGCAGAAGAGTTGCGCGGTACGGGTGATGCCGAAGCGGCCAGCATTTATGCGAACGCCTACAGCAAGAACCCCGAGTTCTACCGTTTTTCCCGCAGCCTTACCGCTTACCGGGAGTCGTTCAAAGACAAGAGCGACATGCTGCTGGTGGATCCGGACAGCGAGTTCTTCCGTTACCTGAAGGATTCTCAAGGCAAATAAGCCCTATCCATTGCCGGGACTGGTCACAGCCCCGGCAATTGATGGTAAAATCCTCGAAACCGGGCCGGCGCCCGGTTTTTTTGTGCCGGCCCGATCGCTGAAACTGTCCCGGTGACAGTGCTGGACACTGGTTCACCCCGGTCTTTTTGACCGCCCAGTTAAATCGCAACGCTAATTAGTCGAACGCCCACACCATGACCCAAGCCGAACGCTGGATGCTACCGGATGGCATCGCCGAGATTTTGCCCGCGGACGCCACGCGGGTGGAAACCCTGCGCAGAAACCTGCTGGATCTCTACCACCGCTGGGGTTACGAGCTCATCATCCCGCCCATGGTGGAATTTACCGATTCACTGTTGATCGGTATGGGGCGCGACGTGGACCTGAGCACCTTTCGGGTGACCGATCAGTTGTCTGGCCGCAGCCTGGGCATACGTGCGGATATCACCCCGCAGGCCGCGCGTATTGACTCCCACAGTTTTCCCCGCAGCGGCGCCAACCGCCTCTGTTATGCGGGCCAGGTGCTTTACACCCGCCCGCGCGCGCCCATGGGCCCCCGTGCGCCCATTCAGATCGGCGCTGAGCTCTATGGGGTAGAAAGCCTGCAGGGCGATATCGAAGTCATCAGCCTGATGATCGAAACCCTGCACACTGCCGGTATCCGCGAGATACATCTGGATCTGGGCCATGTGGCCATTTTCCGCAGTCTGGCCGAGGCCGTGGGCCTGAGCAGTCAGCGTCAGGCGGCATTGATCGAGCTGCTGCAGAGCAAGGCGGTAGCGGATATCGAACGCTGGGTCGAGGCGAATGTTGAAGACGCGGAAGCGGCCCAATGGCTGCGCACACTGCCGCGTCTCGCCGGTGGCAGTGAGTGTCTGGCCCGCGCTCGCGAACTGTTTGCCAATGGCCCTGAGCCCCTACGCCTTGCCCTGGAAGAGCTGCAGCAAGTGGCCGATGCGGTAGCGCGTCGTTACCCCGAGGTTGCCCTGTTCTTCGATCTCAGCGAGATGCGCGGCTACGACTACGAAACCGGCCTGGTGTTCGCGGCTTACTCGCCCGGCCACGGCCAGGCACTGGCCAACGGCGGTCGCTACAACGGTATCGGAGCCGTGTTCGGGCGCGACCGTGCGGCCACCGGATTCAGTACCGACCTGGTGGCGATCAATACCCTGGGAGCCAGCGGTGCGGCCGAACCCCCGGCGATTCTCGCCCCCTGTAGTGATTGCGAACAGTTGTGGCAGAAAGCCGCAGAACTCCGCGCCCAGGGCGAAATAGTGATCAGCGCCATGCTGGACAACAGCAGTGAGGACAGTGAAACCCTGGCCCGCTGCAACCGCGAGCTGGTGCAGGAAGGGGACACCTGGGTGGTGAAACCCCGGGGCTGAACCCTAAGCTTTCCAGTTGACTTGATATTGATTTCAGGCCGCTCGACGGGCGCGGCCGACCTTATTCCTTCCGCCCGTCTAACGTTGAACTGACGACACGAGATTTACGCACATGGGCAAGAATGTAGTGGTGCTGGGCACCCAGTGGGGCGACGAGGGCAAGGGCAAGATTGTCGACTTGCTGACGGAGAAAGTCGCACTGGTAGTCCGCTTCCAGGGCGGTCACAACGCCGGCCACACTCTGGTGATCAACGGTGAGAAAACCGTACTGCACCTGATTCCTTCCGGTGTGCTGCGCCCGGACGTAACCTGCCTGATCGGCAACGGCGTGGTGCTGTCTCCGGAAGCCCTGCTGAAAGAAATGGCCGGGCTGGAAGCTGCTGGTGTGCCCGTGCGCAAGCGCCTGCGTCTGTCCCCGGCCTGTCCGCTGATCCTGCCGGTGCACGTGGCTCTGGACCAGGCGCGGGAAAAGGCCCGCGGTGACAAGGCTATCGGCACCACTGGCCGCGGTATCGGTCCTGCCTATGAAGACAAAGTGGCCCGTCGCGGTCTGCGTCTGGGCGATCTGTGCAACTGGGACAACTTCTGTGCGCAGCTGAAAGAATTGCTGGAATACCACAATTTCGCGCTGACCCAATATTACAAGGTCGACCCGGTCAGCTACGAGGACACCCTCAAGCTGGCGGAAACCTGGCGCGAAGAACTGGTACCCATGATCACCGACGTGGCGGATCACCTGCACAAGGCCCGTGAAAACGGCGAGCACATCCTGTTTGAAGGTGCCCAGGGTTCCCTGCTGGATATCGACCACGGTACCTACCCGTTCGTTACCTCGTCCAACACCACCGCCGGCGGTACCGCCACTGGTTCCGGTTTTGGCCCCCTGTACCTGGACTACGTACTGGGTATTACCAAGGCCTACACCACCCGCGTCGGCGGTGGCCCATTCCCCACCGAGCTGGATTGCGATGTGGGTCGTCACCTGGGTGAAAAGGGCCACGAGTTTGGTGCCACCACGGGTCGCCAGCGTCGTACCGGCTGGTTCGATGCGGTTGCTGTTCGCCATGCCATCCGAATCAACAGTATTTCCGGATTGTGCCTGACCAAGCTGGACGTGCTGGATGGTCTGGAAGAAGTGAAAATCTGTGTGGGTTACCGCAATGCCGCCGGCGAAGAGGTACCGGTGCCCTTTGATGCCGCAGGCTGGGAAGGCGTAGAGCCGGTATACGAATCCATGCCGGGGTGGAGCGACACCACCTTCGGCGTGCGCCGTGAAGCGGAGCTGCCCCAGGCAGCGCGCAACTACATCGCCCGTATCGAAGAGCTGGTGGGTGCGCCCATCGATATCATTTCCACTGGCCCGGACCGGGTGCAGACCATTGTGCGCGAATCTTCAGCACTGTGCGAAATGGGTATCCACAACGCCAGCGTCTGATATTCCTCTCGCAAAGCAAGGTACCGGCGCAACCCGCCGGTGCCTCGTTTCTGTTCTACCCTGATTCCTCTCGCGTCTCCCCTCAGGTCTTCTTCGAATCCCCCGCCTCTCTCTATCAACCGCTTCCCTCAATCATCCGATCGCATTCCAAAACTCGTCAGTCCCAAAGTGTGCTTGCCTCTGGCTGTGCAAATGCTGATCATGAAACCGTAATTCAATTCGTGGTCACAAAAGTCTGCCATACTGGTGGCCATGTCCAATTTGGGATTCGACTATGTCCAGCAGCCTGCCCACCAGCAATCGCTACAGTTTTGCGGAAGAGATCGCCAATAGCGTCACCCACGGTGTTGGTGCCCTGCTGGCGATTGCCGGGCTGGGAGTACTGTGTGCGTTCGCCGCGCTGCGAGGGGATGCCTGGCACATTGTCAGCAGCAGTATTTACGCGGCGACCCTGATTCTGTGTTTTTCTGCCTCTACCCTGTACCACAGTGTTACCCATGCCGGTGCCAAGCAGGTGCTGCGCACCCTGGATCACTCATCCATTTTTCTGCTGATTGCCGGAACCTATACGCCGTTCACCCTGGTGACTCTGCGCGGCCCCTGGGGCTGGTCCCTGTTCGGGGTTATCTGGGGACTGGCATTGATTGGCCTGGTTATCCAGTTTACGCCGCTGAAAAAATACCGCGCGCTGTCCATCACACTCAGTGCCCTGATGGGGTGGGTGGTGATTGCTGCCATCAAACCGTTGATGGACAACCTGGAGCCAGGTGGCCTGTGGCTTTTGGTGTTGGGTGGCCTCTGTTACACCGGGGGTATCGCGTTTTACCTGTGGAAAAGTTTGCGCTTTTCCCACGCCATCTGGCACTTGTTCGTACTGGCGGGCGGTGTGCTGCACTTCTTTGCGGTGCTCTTTTATGTGATACCGCCCGCGGGCTGATGACACCGGTTGTTCCTGCGTTACAAGAGGAAAAGAGTGTCGGGCCGGTCACAGCCTGAGTGACTGGCGCTTTTCGTCCCTTTCCGTTGGCTGGCTTCCGTTCTACCCTTGTGCGAGCTGTTACTGCCAAGGAGTTGTTATGGGCCATTTTGCCCCCCTGCCCACTAGCCGAAAGTTATCGGGTCCTGCGCCTGCAACCCGGCTTCACCTCTTTTCATTTTTTATTGCCCTGCTGCTCTCAGTGCCATTGATGGCAAATGCAGCCGCGGATGCGGGGTTTGAGAAATGGAAGCAGGAGTTTCGAAAAACCGCGATGAAAGAGGGTATTACCGCCGAAACTTTTGATCGCGCTTTTAAAGGGATCGACTCTCCTGACCAGTGGGTACTGGACAAGGCCAGCTTTCAGCCCGAATTCACGGCCCCGGCCTGGCAGTATTTCGACAACCGCATTACCAAATACGCGGTGCAGCGCGGTCGCGCCAAAAAGAAAGAGTTGCAGCCGTGGCTGGATAAAATCGAGAAGCAGTCCGGGGTGAACCCGAATATCCTGCTGGCCATCTGGTCTATGGAGTCGAGCTTCGGCGCGATTCTGGATAACCAGACCGTTATGCGCAGTGTGGTCCGCTCACTGGCGACCCTTGCCTACGCGGATCCCAAGCGCAAGAAGTTCGGTACCAGCCAGCTGTTGGCGGCACTCAAGATTCTGCAAAGTGGCGATATTGATGAGAGTCACCTCACCGGCTCCTGGGCTGGTGCCATGGGCCACACCCAGTTTATTCCCACTAGCTACCAGGCCTATGCGGTGGATATGGACGGGGATGGCAAGCGCGATATCTGGAATTCCGTACCGGATGCCTTGGCTACCGCGGCCAATCTGCTGAAGAAAAATGGTTGGGTTTCCGGGCAGACATGGGGTTACGAGGTCACCATTCCCGATCGCAAGCTGCCGGCAGGAAAGCTGAAAATCTCCGAGTGGGAAAAGCTCGGTGTGAAGCGCGTTGGCGGCAAGGCCTTCCCGCGGCCGGATGACGTGGCAGAGTTGAAAGTTCCCGCGGGCCGCGGTGGTCCGGCTTTCCTGATGCTGAAGAATTTCTTCGTGATCAAGCGTTACAACAACTCCGATCGCTACGCGGCGGCCGTCGGGATTCTCGGTGATCAGATTGGCGGCGCGGCACCTTTAGCCAAAGACTGGAAGCGCCCCTTCACCCGTCTCGATCACGATGAAGTGGTTGAGCTGCAAACCAAGTTGAAAGAAAAAGGCTTTTACGACGGTGAGATTGACGGTAAAGCTGGTGGTGGGACCCGCAAAGCGATTCTGAAATTTGAGGAAAGTGCCGGGGTAGAGCTACAGGGTTTCCCCAGCAAGGAAGTTCTGGAGTTACTGCGCAAGCCGTAAGTCTTTCGTTTCGTAGCCCTGGCTGCCCTGTTTTCGTTGCAGTGGCGGCCGGGTTACTTCACACCGCAAACGTTTGCGTCAGAAATTTTCTTCCGGCAGCAGCGTATCCTGCAACAGTTCCAGGTTTTCCAGCACCTCGTTCGGTTCCTGGAAATAGGCCACGTGGTACATCGCCTCTCCCTCCTGCACCAGGGGGATATTCTGCTTGCCAATAATGATGCCGTCGGCGTCGGCCAGAACCTTGTCCAGCTCATTGCCGTAGAGATCGGCGATGGTAGCGAGGGTGTCCCCTTTCTTTACATGATCCCCCAGCTGTCGCTTGTGGTTGACGATGCCGCTGTCACCGGCGCGCAGCCAGCCACTGCGCCTTGCCACAAAGGGTTCTATGCCCTGGCGGCCTTTCTTCGGCGGTAGCATTTGCAGTTGCCGAAGAACATTGAGTACACCGCGGACACCCGCACGAATACACAGCTCATCAAAGCGCAGCGCCTCGCCGGCCTCGTAGAGCAGAATGCGCACGCCCAGATCAGCGGCGGCCTGGCGCAGGGAGCCATCGCGCAAGGTGGCGTTCAGGAGCACGGGGACGCCGAACGCGGCGGCCATATCCCGGGTTTGCTGGTCATCGAGGTTGGCGCGGATTTGCGGCAGGTTACTGCGGTGCAGAGCGCCGGTATGCAGGTCGATGCCGTAGTCGCACTTGGCGACCACTTCTTCCAGGAAAATATGGGCCATGCGCCCGGCGAGGGAGCCGCGGGCGGAACCGGGAAAGGAGCGATTGAGGTCCCGTCGATCCGGCAGGTAGCGGGATTGGTGGAGCACACCATAGACATTGACCACCGGCACTGCGATGAGGGTACCGCGCAGGGATTTGAGTGCCTTGCTGTTGATCAGGCGGCTGATGATTTCAACCCCATTGAGCTCATCGCCATGTATGGCGGCGCAGACAAACATGGTGGGCCCGGATTTCTTGCCGCGGTGTACGTATACGGGAATGGCCATTTCCGTATCGGTATACAGGCGCACTATCGGGAGTTCGATTTTGCGGGTTTCGCCGCGGGCAACGGTGACACCGGCGATGGTGAAGGGCTCGTCCATGGAGGTCTCGAATTTGGGTGAGTGAATATTGTAGAGGTGACTCGGACTCTGGGGGAAGTCAGCGTGAACGTTGATTCACAGATGGCCGCCGCGAGGGGCGCGGCTGCTAGTGGCTACTGTTAGAATCGGGAAGAGTCTGGGTGCAAACTGCCCGCGATAAACGACGGAAAGGTATCTGCTTCGTGAAACCTGATTTGATCAAAATGGCCCTGATACTCGGGCTGTTAAGTTGTGTTGGCCCCTTCGCCATCGATATGTACCTGCCGGCAATGCCGGCGATGGCGGAAGACTACGGGGTGCCGACGGCCATGTCGCAGTACACTCTGGTGTCTTTTTTTATTGCCTTTGGTGTCTGCCAGCTGTTCTACGGCCCGGCAGCGGATATGTTCGGGCGCAAGCCGCCCCTGTATTTCGGGCTGGGATTATTTTTAGTGGCGTCGATAGGGTGTGCATTGGCACCGACGATCGAATGGCTGATCGGGCTGCGTTTTGTACAGGGGGTAGGGGCTGCGGCAGTAATGTCGATCCCGCGGGCCATCATCCGCGACCGTTACACCGGCAGTGAAGCCACGCGTTTGATGACCACCATCATGCTGGTGGTATCTATCTCGCCGATGCTGGCGCCGCTGGTTGGCAGTTTGCTGATGACCCCCTTCGGCTGGCCTTCGGTGTTTTATGCGGTGGCACTGGCCACGGTCGCCAGTTTGCTGCTGATTTATTTTGCACTGCCGGAAACGCTACCTGTGGTTGATCGGGTTCCCCTGCGCCTGGCTGCCATGGGTGATGCTTTCCGGGTATTGGTGCGGGATTCCTATTTCATGGGGATGACCCTGATCGGCGGTATGGGAATGGCGAGCTTTTTCTCGTTTTTGTCCATCGCAGCTTTTCTGTATACGGATTATTACGGATTGACGCCCACCCAGTTCAGTCTTGCGTTTGCATTGAATGCTCTGGGTTTCTTTGTTGCCAGTCAGTTTGCCGCCAATCTCTGTGATCGTTTCGGCGGTGTCGCGGTGGTCAAATGGGCGGTGCTCGGTTTCGCACTCTGTGCTGGCTTGAACCTGCTACTGAATCTGGGTGGTGTGGATAATTTTGCGGTATTGGTAGCGCTGCTGTTACTGGGGAATGCGTTTCTCGGCCTGGTGGTACCGACCACCATGGTGTTGTCGCTCGACGATCACGGCCCTATTGCGGGTACCGCGGCGGCACTCGGTGGCACCATGCAGATGATGTTGGGGGCGACGGCCATCGGTATCGTCGGTGCGGTTTTTGATGGCACGCCGCAGGTTCTGGTAGTAGCGATTGCCATCTGCGGCGCGGCGGCTTTTCTGCTGTTCATGCTGACATTACGCCAGTCGCCGGAGCCGGCGGTGGGCTGAGGATACATAGACGGTAGATAGACCGTAGATTAAGAGCCTCGATCAATAAAAACGCCCGGAAATTCCCGGGCGTTTTTATTGGTGACACTTTTATGGGTGACCCTTTTATGAGTGACATGGCCAGCGCTCACTCGCGCTGGCGTATCGTCACAGCGCGATCCAGGCGTCGCCCCAGTTGGTGCCGCTGCCCGGTGCATAGTGATAGGCACTGTTGATATTGCACCACTGGCCCTGAGGGAATGGGCGGCACTGATAGCGGTTGCCATCGCTTCCCTGAACCACGGTTTCCCCGGGTACATAGTTGCCGAGCCCTTGTGGATAGACGTAGTCGTAGTCACCGCCGCCGGTAGAGGCGGGTTGCTGGCTGACAACCGCCGTCGCGGTACTTGTCAGGCTGCCATCGGAAACGGTGAGTTTAACGGTCACGGTGCGCGCTGTGGCGGGTGCATCCAGCTGCAGGGCGGTTTCCACGGCGGTACTGCTGCCGAGACTGCCGGCACTGCTGGTCCAACTGTATGACAGCGGGTCGCTGTCAGGGTCGCTGGACTGAGTAGCAGAGAGGCTCACGCTTCCAGCGCCGCTGAGGTTGTCCGGTGTCAGTGTGATCACCGCCTGCGGGGGCAGGTTGCCTTGCGGCGTCTCAATATCCACTTCCACCGCCAGGCTCATTTCCGTCGGCGTGTAGATACGATTATTGCCACCACTGACGGCAGTAATGTCACCACTGCTGGGGTCCAGAACACCGATGCGTGCGTACTGGGACTGGCTGTTGACCATCTGCGAAAACGCGTAACCCCAATCGGCACCAGTGGCATCTTCGCTCAAGGTATAGCTGAGGGTTTCCAGGTCGTTGCCTGCGCTGTTAAACAGCCGCAGGGTAACGACACTGTTGGCAACCAGGTCATTCTGCGCGTCCAGTGGGCCCTGGTCTGCCCAGGGGCTGCTGCCGCCATCGCCGAGTACGACATCGGTACAGGTATAAAAAGCTTCGGTGCTGTCGTTGCGCTGCCAGGTGGTGTAGATCACATGCTTACCAGTTACCTGCGGCAACGGGCAGGTGAGGGTATAGCGTTTGTCAGCACCTACGGGTTCGTTGCCCAGGCGGCAGAATTCAAACAGGTCGCTCCACTTTAGCGGTTCGCTGCCGGTATAGCCCTGACGGGTAATGTAAAACACCCATTCGCGTGTGCTGTGGGGGGCGGTGGCGTAAAAGCGGAAGTCAAAGGTGCCGTCCGCTTTGGGGGTGATCGGGGTTGCCTGCCAGTCGCTGCGGGCCAGATCCATGCCGGCGTATTTACTGCGCCCGGCGGAGCAGAGCTGGCCGTCGGGTACCAGCGCGCGGTGGTTGCCATCGGCGCTGGCCTGGTTGATTTCGTTCCAGTCGTAGAATTGCTGGCTGCCGCTGGTGGCCTTGGCTGCGGCACAGGCGGGGTCTGAAGGGTTTTCCGGGTTGTTCAGAAAGCAGTTGTAAATGCGGCTCTCGGGGACTTCCATGGTGCCGTGGGCGAAGCTGTTGCTGCTTAAAGAGAGCGTGGTGGCGAGCAGCAACAGCGGCAGTGAGGTTGACGCTGCGACACCGGCGAGGGCGCTGCGGCCGAGGTGTTGGCGCGATTCCCTGTCGAGTGGGGATATGGTCTGTCTCATGAAGGTTTCCTTGCTTATTGTTAGGTTTATTGTTGGATGTGTTGGGTATTTGGTGTGCACCCAGGGAATCGCTGTCTCGACCACAAATGACAGCGCTGTCTTGCGGCAACCATGCTAGCGGAACCTGCGACCGGGAGAAGGGGATAGGGCGTCAAAAATGGATACACAGGTACCAGTTATGGTGCCTGATTGCGATTATGTGACTTTGGCCGATTTCCGGTTCGGCCAAAGTCACCTACGTCAGTGGATCGACGGCGGCGGTCGGCGCGAGTGCACGCAGCTGACTATCGCCAAACGTGGCGGGTTTCTTTAGAGAAGCCTGAGGCAGACAGATGAGCCTGTCGTGGCCGGCATCCAGCGGCGCGCTGGCATCTGCCGCATGCCAGTAGCTGAAATCTCGGTATATCAACTGGGTTTCACTGTCGTAGAGACCGGCACAGCCGTGGAAACTCCCGGGACTGTGATTTTCTCCACCGCCCTGGCGCTCCCAGACAAGGTTGCCCTGAGCGCCAAGTAACGCCAGCAGGTGGCCGAAGTCATCGGCGATGTAGTACTCCATCTGCGTCTGCAGCGGGCAGCTATCCGCGATGGAGGCGCGGGAGGCAGGATTGATTTCCGCCTGCGCTTGGCTTGGCGCAGTCGTAGAGTAGTTTGCAATAGCCTCATCTTTCAATCGCGCCAGGGGGAGCGCGCTTTGCGGGTGTAACAGATAGTGAATCCGGTTGTTACTGCCGTCGAGCTGGGCGTTTTCACTCCAGAGTCCGAGGCCCGACCAGTGGCTGGTTAGCCGCCGCTGTCGTCGTGAGCGACGGTGTGTACTGGTTTTACTGAGGCGTCGCCCGAAAGCGTCGTAGCGGAAATAGGTTTTGAAGTCACCGCACTCAGCGCTGTGCAGCAGACCCCAGCCATCGTACTGATAATGGTATTCAAGCCCCTGATGTTTGCCGGTTGCTGTGGAAATTTCCGGTATTTGCGCGTCTCCATCACCTTGGCTGCGGACTTCGCTGATGATGTTGCCGCGTAAATCCAGTTTTTCGCTATTTTTAAATGCCCTTGCCGATTGTTCAGTGCCCACTGAGCCGTTAGCACCCCTGGAGCGGAAATAAACAGCGGGACGAGGGAGTTGCCACCCCTGCGCAATGGGTTGCCATTGGTTGGCGTCGCCCAGTGAAATTTTTGTCTGGTCGCCACACTGATACTCTTTTTTCACACGGTTGTGGCCAAAATTCCAGGTCTGCTGCGCCTCCTCGCACTCGATTCGGAGCACCATCTGACCATTGCTGTCGAGGCCGTACAGCATGCCGCTGGCGCTGAACGTAAACGCGGTATTGAAGTGTTCAGAGCCGGACGACTTCAGCCAGCCGCGGCGGTCGAATTCGTAATTGATACTGAGGCTTTCGCCATCGTTGACATCGTGGTGCTCTGCGAGGAGTCGATTACGACTGTCGTAACGAAAGCGTTGGTTGCTGTGATTGTTCGCTGCCTGTAACAGGCGCCCAAAGCTGTCGAAATGGAAACGGCAGAACTGCCCGCTGTTATTGCGTATCTCTTCCAGCTGTCCGGATTCACTGTATTGCAGATACCAGTGGTTGTCACTGTCATGAAATTCGGTGACGCGCCCGCAGAGATCGTACTGCCACTCACGTTGCTGCTCGCCACCGGGTGTGAATTGCTCCAGCTGCCCAAATTGGTCGTATTGCCAGTGGAAAATATGCTCATTGGTACGCATTTCCCGCAGGCGACCCCGGGGGTCGTATTCCAGGTCCCAGGGAGGCGCATTGTCAAAGCGGACGTGTCTTATCTGGTTGCGATCGTCATATTGCCACTGCAGGAGCGTATGTTTTTCTTGTGTAATTCCACAGGGGCGCTGCAGTTCATCGCGATTGATGCAAAGTTTTTGTGTGCCGATTTCTGCGCTGCAAAGCGCTCCATCGGCAGAATATTCCCAGCGCTGAAGAGGCTGCTGATTGCTCTCGCGCAGAGTGAGGTTTCCCTGCTGATCATAATTCCAGGAAATAGAGAGTTCACCTCGTTGCAGGGCGCGCAATTGCGACTGCGCATCCCAGTCCAGAACAAGTCGGCCACCTTCTGGATCGGTTAGCTGGCGCAGCTGGCCGCGCTCATCGTAATCGCAGGCCCAGTGATTGCCAGCGGGATCAGAGATACTGACCGGGTGCCGGTGATCTTCATAGCGAAATTGCCAGCGCGCCGTTGCCGATTTTTGTGTGTGTGAATCGCCATTTTTGACCGTGGTTGCAACGATCACCCCTGCGGCTAACAGGCGTCCGAGGTTGTCGTAGATATAGCGATGGTGATTACCATTCACCGTACTCCTCAATAACCGGCCGAATTCGTCGTAGCGAAAAATGCGGCGCTGTCCATCGGCATCAATGATCTGGCACAGGTTTCGGTAGTGATCGTACAGATAGCGTTTGCTGCGTGCCTGTTGCTGCTCCAGAACCAGATCGCCACGGGTGTCGAACTGCCACAGGGTGGAGTGAAGATCATCGCAGGATAGGGTGCAACGACGCCTGGCAGGTTGCCATTGCAATCGGAATTCCAGTGAGCCCTGGCGAACTCGATGGCAGCGGTCAATTTTATCGTATTCAAACGCGAGCTGGCCGGCAGGTTGGCCTTGTAAGCCTCTGAGCTGTTCGCCCTGGTACTTGTAATCTTCCCAACTGGTTTCATCGCTGGCTCTCACCAGGTTTTTATTCTCGTCATACTCGTAACTACAAAGAGCGGGAGCGTCGTTGCCGGCCTGAGCGTTGCTGATGCTTCGCAACTGCCCGTCTTCATAGTTGCACTCAAGGACACGCCCCCAGGAAGTCACGATTTTCTGGGGCACGCCCTCGTGATAATCCACCGAAAGGGTATTGCCGAACGCATCGCGGATCTCGCAAAGGGGCGCGGTATTACCGGTGCCATCTGCCCGAAAAATTCTGTCTGGCTGATTAAAGCTGCTGATGCGGAAGCTGTGCAGGCTCTGGCGCAGGAGGTACAGGCGTTCGCTGCGATTGAAACAGCCGTGACCGATCGCCGGTAAATCAAAGGCAATGATACGGCCTTCACTATCGTGCAGTATGACTTTGTGGCTATTTTCACTGCCGGCTTGGGGTAATTGCAGGGATTCACAGAGCGAGTGTCGCCAGCCAATGCCCAGTCCGACATCGGTATCCAAGCTTTGACGGAAATTGCGTTGCCAGCGAAAGGTGAATGGACCAGGTATCTCAAAATCGACCCGGGAAAAGGCCAGCTCACCATTGGCGGCAACAACGTGATCGGCAGCGAGCTGACAGTTGGACAGGCTTGGCAGCAGGTCGCCACGAGCATTGTGCCCCGGAAAATTGCACAGCCGAACCGGTGCGGCAGGTAAAAATAGCAGCGGAATATTCGGCGCCTGCGCGAGCGCATCGTCGCAGGCGGTGACCGCCGGTGGCTGGGGCCAAAGAGGTGATCGAATGCCGGTTGGTACTGGTGTACTACTTGTGTACTGCTGCCTGTTCAGCCACTGGCAAATGGCCACTGCATCGCCAGATTCCTGTGGCATTTGGGGTGGATGGATTTCACGGAGAATCGAAGGAATAAAATCGACCAGACGATCCGGTGTCATGCCGCTTACTCGCAAAAATAGACTGTTGATGGGTGGCCATGATGCCTTGAGGCCACTGCTGACTAGCGCTGTAGCTTCCGCACCGTAATATCGTCCTTGTGCTTTGGCTTTAGTGTTATGGGGTCACCGGAGAATTCCGCCACAGCATCAGAACGACAGCAGTATTCGATAATGCCCGCGCTGATATTGTCACGTCCACCGCACTGATTTGCATCGTCGATAAAGTGGTAAACACTCTCAAGGGCTGGTCGATAGGTTGCCAGCACTCGCTCGATGGTATGGTCGTTGAGATATTCGGTCAGGCCATCGCTGCAGAGCAATAAAAGCGCGCTCTCCTTGAGCGTCCAGCTGTTGATGGTTGCTTCCACCTGCTCGGAAACACCTAGCGCCCGGGTGATGTGATTGCGTACTTGGGACGAGTGTGCCTGTTGCGGCGTCAGTTGGCCGGCATCAATCATTTCCTGCACCACACTGTGATCCCGGGTGAGACGCTGAAGTCCGTAGTTATTCCACAGGTAGGCGCGTGAATCCCCAATATGACCGACGATTAAAAAATCCTGCCATATAACGGCAACCACCAGTGTGGTACCCATGTGTGAAAACTGGGGGCGCGTTTGTTTGGTTTCCAGGATTTTGCGGTTGGCACTACCGATTGCATCCACTAGCGCAGCGCGCAACATCAGTTGTTGCTGGTTTGGTGAACAGGCCAGGAAAGTCGCGTTGAGCAGGCTGTCGAGCTGAAATTTAAGGGTCTCAGCAGCAATTTTGCTGGCGGTAGCGCCACCGCTGTAGCCGCCCATTCCATCGGCAACCACGACGTAGGCAAACGGCTGATCCGGGTCGCTGTAGCAGTGAATGCTGTCTTCGTTTTCTTCGCGCACTTGGCCTATATCGGTACGGCCATTGACTGCCAGCCTGATGGGCTCCATGTCAGTCGCTACTCCATGCTGTGTCGTCTAATACGAGATTCCGTTCTTCTCGCGATCGAAATTCCGGTGATTAAGTTCGGTAATGTTAACTTGCTAACGCCTAACGTTTGAATTTTTTTTGGATCATTTGCAATAATGCCAACCCCTTCCCATGAAACGGATGTGCAGTTGGTACGACTGTGCAATTTAAAAAGGAATTTTTGGCAAGATGCCCCGTCTTCCGAGACTTAATCTGATTGATATTCCTCAACATATTGTCCAGGTGGGGCATAACAATCTGCCCTGCTTCTTTGATGAGGAAGACTATCGGTTTTACCTGAGCAGCCTGCGCAATGCAGCGGATCAGTATCGGGTGGATGTGCACGCCTATGTACTTTTGCCAAATATGGTGCAGATTATTGCGACACCCCGGGTGCCCGATGGTATTCCCTCAATGATGCAATCCCTCGGCCGGCGTTACGTTCAGTTTGTAAACCACCGCTACCGGCGCTCGGGAACCCTCTGGGCTGGACGCTACAAGTCGAGCCTGATCGATTCCGATGCCTACCTGCTGACCTGTTATCGCTATGTGGAACTGCGCCCGCTGTACCTGGGGCTTGCGGATTCTCTCGGTGCCTACCAATGGTCCAGTTTCAATCATCATGCGAGTACCGAAGACAGTGATGTGATCACCGATCACCGCCTTTACCGCGAGCTGGGAGAAACTCCGCGGGCAAGGGCGGAAGCCTATCGGAAACTGTTCCGCTACCGCTTTGATCGTCGATTGTTGGAATATATTGCCGAGACCATCAAGCTCGGGCAGGTGCTCGGGGGGGATGTGTTCAAAGACAAAATCGAGCAGATTGCGAACCAGCGAGTAAGGCCGCTAAAACGTGGGCGCCCGCGCAAAACAGCGAAGTCAGCAAGTAAAGAGGCCGCTAATCAGGCGGCAGCCTCGAAAGACTCTGCGGGGCAGGATGCGTTGAGCCAGCGTGTCATTGAAAAAGAAATGAATACTGTGGGAACCGGCGACAAGATGCCGCCTTCCGGCAGCAAGGATGAAAATAACGTCACCATGGAGAGCGGACTATGAGTCGGGCAAGCGTGCATACCAATGCAGCAATTTTCGGTGACCTAAAGCAAGGTGCCGATACGCGGGAAGCGGGAGATCGTACAAAAGAGTACGCTAGTGCCAGTTTGAAGGTGGCAATACTCGGCGACTTCAGTGGCCGTGCCAGTCGGCAGCAGTGCGCACCGGAATCCATTGCTTCGCGGCCGGCTTATCGCTTGCGCAAAGATAATTTTGAGCAGCTGTTTGAGCGTATGCAGGTTGGGCTGCAGCTTCCGCTAATGGATGATCCATTGTGGTTGATGGAGTTTGACGACCTGCACCCGGATTACCTGTACAACCGGGTGCCACTGTTTCGTCAATTTATCGAATTGGAAAAGCAGCTGCTTACCCCGAGTGAATTTGATCGCGCAGCCAGTGAAATTCAGCAGTGGCGCCCGGACTTGGGGCCTTTGTCAGGTGCTGCGCCAGGCACAAGTGCGCAGTCGTCTTTCCAGTCTTCTTCCCAGTCCATGCTCGATGCGATTCTATCCGGCCAGCATTACCAGGCGTTGCAGCGAGAAAGCGCGGGTGGCCAGATCGACCAGCTGATCAAAGATATCGTCGCACCTTACGTGCAGCAAAAGCCGGATGCCAATCAGGATGTTTACTTGCAGGCCGTTGCTCAGGCAGCGTCCGAAGCCATGCGCAAGATCATGCACCACAGTGATTTTCGCCAGCTGGAGGCCAGCTGGCGCAGCCTGCACCTGCTGTTGCGCCGGCTGGAAGATCACCCTGGCCTGGAATTGCACCTGATTGATATCACCAAGGCTGAAATTCTCGCAGACCTGGCGCAGGCCGAGAGTGATCTTGAAAACTCCCAGTTGTTCAAGTGCCTGGTAACACGGGAGGCAATTGCCGGTAGCCAGCCCTACAACCTGATTGTGGGGGATTTTTATATTGCCGATGAAGAGCGCGATCTCCATATGTTGATCGACCTCGCCACCATGGCAGAAGCCGCGGGCAGCGCGATGGTAATGGGTGGAGACAGTCGTCTGGCTGGCTGCACCAGCCTGGCGGGCTCCATGGATCCCGACGACTGGCATTATCCACTGGCCGAGGATTTCGCAGAAAGCTGGCAGGCAGTGCGGGACTATCCTGCGTGCGAACATCTGGCACTGGCCGCGCCGCGCTTCATGCTGCGTTTACCCTATGGCGCCGAAACGGCGCGCACCGAAGATTTCGCGTTTGAAGAATTGACGCCGGAACTTGGCCACCAGTATTACCTCTGGGGCAATAGTGCCTATTTGCTCGCACTTTCCCTGTGTCGTGAATTTGTCACCAACGGAAAAGCGAGCCCGGTAACCGCGGACCAGTTTGCGGATTTGCCGCTGCACTTGCGCAACCTGCCCCAGGGGCAGTGGATGACACCCTGTGCAGAGGCATTGATGACGGATCGTGGCGCCGCGCGCTTTCAGGCCGCGGGGATCAGTACCCTGAGATCCGTGCAGGGACGTGACGAAATACTGCTGCCGAAGCTGCAGTCGCTTTCCGGTGCGATGCTCAAAGGGCCCTGGTGTTGAGGGCCCTGGTGTTGAGATCCGTTTTTCCGCCCGCGGCAGTGCCGCTCCATTTACCCAAATAGCGCGAGTCTGAGTGACATGGATTTAATGCTTTCTGTGGTTGCCGATCCCGAAGGCGCCAACATGCTCAAACATACCAAGCTGTTCAAAGTGGGCGGCGGCAGTCTGGGCCGTGCTGACAGCAATGACTGGGTATTGCCGGACCCTCAGCGGGTGGTCTCGTCGCGCCACGCGGAAATTGTATTCGCCAACAATCAATACCATCTGGTGGATCAGAGTACCAATGGCACTTACCACAACCAGTCCGGCGAGCCTCTGGGCAAGGGCAATCGTATCGCGCTCAATGATGGCGACGTCATCGCGCTGGGTGATTACCAGCTGAAGGTTGCGATTCGGCAACCGGAAGCAGAAAGCGGATTGCCAAAAGGCCTGGGTGGTGCCGATTTTCTGGAAAATGCCGATCGCACCACGTTTAGCCCGGCAGCGGCGGCAAAAATGCAGAGCGCCCAGGAAGCCAGGGAACTGGACAGCTGGCTGGAGCCCGGCGCCGGCGGCAATAACAATCACAGTGGCGAATGGGGATATCTGGCCAATTCACAGTCCGCGGACTCGATGGATGATTTCCTCGGTCAGGAAGCGCCGGTCGATCCGCTGCAGGCCCTGAATGCCAATCCAAGTGCCCGAAACTCAGCGGATCCACTTGCCGGCCTTGTCGGTGGCATGGGCAGCAGCACCGATTTTGGCTCGGGATTGGGCGGCGGATTTGGCAGTGGAGGCGGTATGCCATCCGCCGGTCAGTCCCAGTGGAGCGATGACGAAGCCTGGTGGAAGGATGGGAGTGAGCAGGACCATGCGCCCGCACACAATCACGCAATGCAGTTTTCAGCGGCACCGCGGGTTGAAGCACAGCCACAACCGGTTCTATCGCCAGCGCCGGTTGTTCCCGAATTCCAGTCTTCGGGATTGCAGGACTCTGGATTTCAAAGCTCGGGATTCCAGGACTCGGGGTTTCAGGACTCGGGATTCCAGGGAGGCGCAGTGCAGCCGATGCCGGCACAGCCGCAAGCACAAATATCGGTGCCGCCTGTAGTCGCTCCTGCTCCTGCTCCCGCTTTGGCCGCGACGCCAGCACCCGCTGAGCCCAACCCTTTTGCGGAATCTCTGTCCGCGATGGTCGGCGAGCAGGTGCAGGGTGCGCCGGGCTTTGATGCTCCGGCTGCCGAGAGTTTTGCTGGCGCCTCCAAGGCCTTTTCTCCTCTGCCGGTAGAAGCACAAAGTCCGCAACCGCAACCGCAACCGCAACCGCAACCGCAACCGCAACCGCAACCGCAACCGCAACCGCAACCGCAACCGCAACCGCAACCGCTGCAGCAATCAGTGCCCGCGAGTGGCGTGCTGGCGACAAAGATTGGTTTGAACCTTACAGCGGAACAGCTACCGCAACTGGATCAGCAGGCCGCAGAGATTGTCGAGGAGACAGTGTCGCGATTGATCGACCTGCTGCGTGCACGTACCAGTATCAAAAATGAGTTGCGGGTGCAGCGCACCATGATTCAGACCGAGGCTAACAATCCCCTGAAGTTCAGCGCCACTGCCCGCGACGCGCTGGGTGCGATGTTTGCCGGTAACGGCGCCTTTATGGCACCGGTCGAAGCGGTGAGTGACAGTTTCGATGACCTGTCCGATCACCAGGTGGCGGTGTTGGCGGGAATGCGTGCCGGCTATGACGCCATGCTCAAGTTCTTCAATCCAGACAATATCGAACGGCGCAGTGGATCACAGGGCGGTGTATTCAGTAGTAAAAGTGCACGCAACTGGGAAAATTTCGTCGAGATGTATCGCGGGCTTGTTGCTGATCCGGAGGCCTGCTACCGCCGGTTGTTCGGAGAGGAGTTCGCCACCACCTACGAAAGTCAGCTTTCGGAGCTGAAAAATGCCAGAAGTTTCAGTAATGGCTAACAAACATTTGTGGATTACTGGAAAGTGTAGATCCCAGAAAAATACGCGACATCGAAAAATTAGAGTCGTATCAAAAACCCGGAGACAATCGTGAAAACAGAAAAATTAGTACATTTCCTGCTGGTAGCAGTACTGGCAGTGGCGCTTTCCGCCTGCCAGACAACGCGTCGTACGCTCAACTTGGATACCAGCGTGGCGCTGGCCGTGGATATCCAAAACAACGTAAACCCGGACAGCGATGGTCGCGCGTCACCGGTAGTACTGCGCGTGTTCATGCTCGCAGACGATCGCCAGTTCTCGCGGGAAGAATTCCTGAACCTCTACGAAAATGCAGAGTCGCGCCTGGGCAAAGACCTGATTGATACCGTGGTGCTAAAGGAGTTTGCTCCGGGCGAGCAACGACTGGAGCGGCTGCCGCTTACCCCTGAAGTCAAATATATCGGTCTGTTGGCGGAATTTGTTCAGTATCAACAGGCCGATGGCCTGATGTTATTACCGATTACCGATCACAAGGAAAACGAATACGCGATCACCCTCGCCGGAACCCGCATCGCCTCCACCGATGCACTCAATATGCGCCGTCGTGCGGCTGCTACCAGTCAAACGGGCAGCAGTAAGCGCGGCAGTAGTGCGCCGAAGGGAAATTCGGGCGAAACCGTCACCATCTCCAGCGAAGAATACGAGCGCCTGAAAGGTTTGCGCGAGTCCGGCAAAGGACTTTAAACGCGATCGCGTAAAAAGATTAACGCGATCGGACAAGGCGCACTAACAACATCTCGCGAGGCTAAAGCCTGGCGCGACAACAAGGATCATGTATGTCGGCGAATAACAAGGTGATTTGGAGCGAGGGAATGTTCCTTCGCCCGCAGCACTTTCAGCAACAGGACCGTTATCTCGAACAATTGCTGGAAGCCAGGACCGGGGCTTTGGGGCCCTATACCTGGGGAATGCTGGAGTTGGCCATCGACAGTGAGCCGTTGGCAATGGGGAAAATTTCCCTGTCTCGGGTCAGTGGTATTTTTCCGGATGGAACACCGATGCTGGCGCCGGAAAATGAGCACCTGCCGGATGTGCTCGATGTGCCGGTGAATACCCGCGACGAGGTGGTCTACCTGTGTATCCCGATGAAGCGCCCGGGTAATCAGGAGTCCGTAAGAGACCAGGAAGATTTCCCGCAGGCGCGATACCAGGCGAGTAACTTTGATGCGCGCAACAGTGCGTCAACGTCCGGTGAGGCAGCGCGTATTCAGGTTGGCAAGTTGCGCACCTGTCTAAAACTGGGCAGTGATGATCTTAGTGGCTACGCTGCCATAGGTATTGCGCGTATTCGCGAGCGGCAGCCGGAGAAACCGGTGGAGCTGGATTCCGACTATATCCCACCGCTACTGAATGCCGAGGCATCCTCGGTCATCAAAGCCTATATCGAAGAGGTAAAAGGACTGCTGGATCACCGGGGTTCTGCCCTGGGGCATCGCCTCAGTGACAGCGGCCGCAGCGGTTCCGCTGAAATTGCCGACTACCTGCTGTTACAGGTAATCAACCGCTTTGAGCCACTACTCAAGCAGATCACCGCGCAACCGAGATTGCACCCGCACAACCTGTTCCTGGAGCTGTTACAGCTCGCCGGCGAATTATCCACATTTACTTCTGGCAATAAGCGACCGCCGGAAATACCTCGCTACCAGCACGACAACCTGCAGCAGAGTTACGCCGGCCTGTTCTCTGCGTTGCGCCAATCCCTGTCTACGGTATTGGAACAGAACGCCATTGCCATGGACCTGGTGCAGCGCAAGTTCGGTATCTATGTCGCACCGATCACCGATCCGTCACTGGTCAAAACGGCCAGCTTTATCATGGCCGCAAAAGCCGATATGCCGGGTGATCTCTTGCGCAGTCGCTTCCCGGGGCAGACCAAGGTGGCACCGGTCGAGGCAATTCGTGAATTGATTTCGGCGCAGCTGCCGGGATTGTCGATTCGTGCACTACCGGTGGCGCCGCGTCAGATCCCCTACCATGCGGGATTTACCTATTTTGAGCTGGAACGTACCGGTGAGCTCTGGCAAGCCATGCAGCGGTCTGGCGGATTTGCTGTTCACCTGGGTGCCGAGTTTCCAGGTTTGACCATGGAACTCTGGGCAATAAGGAATAACTGACAATGAGTAATGATGCCTTCACACCCCCGGCGGCTCCCAGTGCCGGCGACCGCACAGTTATGATCCCTACGCCTGGTGCCGCACGAGGTGGTGCAGGGGGGGGCGCGCAACCTCAGTCACAACATCAGTCGCAACATCAGTCACAACCCCAGGGATTTGCGGGTGCCGAAGGTGCGGCAGAGATACGCATCAAAAACAGCCTCAACCCGCTGATTTCGGCCGCGTCAAAGCTGCTGGGCGCCATCATCAAGCTGCGCACCACCATGAACCACAGCAATGTGCCGGATCTGCACAAGCGGCTGACCCGTGAGATACAGAATTTCGAACGCGAAGCAAAGCAGTTGTCCCTGTCTCCGGAAACCGTGCTGACCGCCCGCTACCTGCTGTGTTCGGTGGTGGATGAAATCGTGCTGTCTACTCCCTGGGGTACCGCCAGTGGCTGGAGCCAGCATTCCCTGCTGAGCCTGTTTCACAAGGAAACATTTGGCGGTGAAAAATGTTTTCAGATTCTTCAGCGCACGCTGGAAACACCTGGATCGCATATTGAGCTGCTGGAGTTGTTTTACCTGTGCCTGAGCCTCGGTTTCCAGGGAAAGTATCGCCTGGTGCAACGTGGCTACGAACAGCTGGAGCAGATTCGTGAAAACCTCTATCGCACCATCGAAAGTCATCGCCCGCCAATGGATCGAGACCTTTCTCCCCGCTGGCAAGGTTGCGTGGAACGAAAAACCCGCTTGATCCAGTACATACCCCTGTGGGTGATTGCCAGCGTGGTACTGGGAGTCCTCGCGGCGACGTTCAGTGGCTATCGCTGGTGGCTGTACCAGAGCGCGACACCGGTAGCGACGGAAATCGATCAGCTGATGATTGAAGTCCCCAAAGAAACAAAAACTATTGCGCAGCCACGCTGAACGCCAGAACTGATTCCCCCGGCCGCAAGGGCGCCGGAACCTGGAGCTTTGCATGAAACGAGTGATCAATTTTTTTACCAACAAATGGGTGTTGGGGCTGATAGGGTTGAGTGCGCTATCGCTATTGATCTGGTTTGCAGCCGACTACATCAAGTTTGGCAGTGATAACGCCACACTGAGTTCAGGTGTGCGGATAACCATAATTGTCTTTATTTTTGCGATCTGGCTGGTCTGGAACCTGAGTCAGTGGCTGGTAGAGCGTCGCCAGAATCAGGCACTTATTGAAGGCATAGAGGCATCCCAGGAAGAAGAGGTAGACCCGGATCAGGAGCGCAGCCGCGAAGAGTTGAGTGCGCTGTCCACCCGTTTTCGTGAAGCAATGGAAGTGTTGCGCAAGGCGCGCTTCAAATCTGCGCACGGTAAAGTTTCCCTCTACCAGCTGCCCTGGTACATCATCATCGGACCGCCTGGCTCGGGTAAAACCACGGCGCTGGTGAATTCAGGGCTGGAATTTCCCCTGGCACAAAGTCACGGTAAAGAAGCGCTGGGTGGCGTCGGCGGAACGCGTAACTGTGATTGGTGGTTTACCAACGATGCGGTCCTGATTGATACCGCTGGCCGCTACACTACCCAGGACAGCCACCGGGTGTATGACAATAGTGCGTGGAAGGCATTTCTGAGCCTTCTGCAACGCTACCGCCGTCGCCGTCCGATCAATGGGGTTCTGGTTGCCATTAGCCTGCAGGACTTGATGGTGCAGACCACCGAGCAACGGCTGCATCAGGCGAAAACCATCCGCGCGCGTATTAATGACCTGCAGCAGCAACTGGGCATCCGATTCCCCATTTACCTTACCTTCACCAAATGCGACTTGGTGGCAGGTTTTAGCGAGTTTTTTGACAACCTGTCCCAGGCTGAGCGGGAACAGGTGTGGGGTGTCAGTTTCCCGGAAGAGCAAAGTGCTGCAACGGGAGCACCGCTGGATACGTTTGTTGGTGAATTCCGTAGCCTGGTTGAACGCCTGAACCAGCGCGTACTATGGCGGATACACCAGGAGCGCAACGTGGAGCGGCGCGCATTGCTGCAGGGCTTTCCTGCGCGAATGGAAGGGCTGCAGACCGTACTGAGCGACTTTATCAAGCAGACCTTTAGCCCGAATCGCTACGATACAGTACCCATGGTGCGCGGAATCTACTTTACCAGTGGTACCCAGGAGGGAAGTCCGATCGACCGGATGATGGCCTCCGTCAGTGCGGATTTTGGACTCGAGCGCGATGTGGCGCAGAAGTTCCAGGGGGCGGGCAAGAGCTACTTCCTGCATCGGCTGCTGAAAGATGTCATCTTCCCGGAGGCAGAGCTGGTTGGGGTAAACCGGAAGCTTGAAATGGCAACCCGCTGGTTCCGCGGTGCTGTTTACGCCGGGTCTGCTGCCGTATTTGTCGGTGCACTGTTACTGTGGACCGGTAGTATCACCCAGAACAAAATTTACATGGGTGAAGTGGAAGACAAGATTGCCGAGTTCCAGTCGCAAAAGAAAGGTACCGCCGGCCAACGTCTGACGCCGGTGGATTCACTCAAATTGTTGGAGCCGCTGCACGCCGCGTCCCGTGTTTATCAGAAAGAAGAGCATCCCTGGCTGAATAACCTCGGGCTCTATGACGAGCGCGTCGACCTGGCCGCCGACAAGCTCTACCGTCAGCAGTTGAGCACGAGCTTCCTACCCGCGCTGCAGCGTTCACTCGAGCGTGATCTGGCGCGCTTGGATAGTAGCGATCCAGCCCTGACCCAGACGCTGAAAACGTATTTGATGTTTTTCAATCCGGAGAAGCGTGATATTGAGGGTCTGAAGAGCTACTTCAGTGCTGACTGGTCCCGGCAGCTTTCCGGAGAGGCCGCCAAGCAGGAGCAATTGCTCGGTCACCTGGAGCGACTCTTTGCCGAGCCATTACCAGAGGGCCTGGAGCCTAATGAGCGCGTGGTTGCAAGTGCGCGACAGCAGCTGCGTCGGATACCCGTGCCGCAACGCCTGTACGCGCAGATGCAACGCAGTGAATTGGGCATGACAGAAATCGATCTTTATGGCGAAGTGGGTGGAGACACTGCCCAGCTCTTCGGAATCGATGCATCCGATACACAATTCAGGATGCCGTACCTGTATACCAAGGCGGGCTACAAGGAGCTGGAGTTTGGCGCCGATTCACCGCTTCTGGATCAGCTCGCGGAAGAGCGCTGGATTTACGGCGGTGAACTGAGTGGTGAAGACTTCACGGAAGACGATCGGGAGAAACTCGGCGAAGAAGTGAAGCGGATTTACCTGGGAGAATACCAGCAGCGCTGGCAGAAATTCCTGACCGCCTTTTCCATTCGTGGATTCCAGTCCACCGCCCAGGCACTGGACGTGTTATCCAAACTATCCGATCCGGTGTATTCACCGCTATTGGCCGTATCAGAAATAACGGCGGACAATACACGGCTAACGCCTCGGCCTGAAATTTCGGTGGATGCCAGTGGTGTTCCACTGCCGGTCTCCAGTACCACGCGAAGAATGGGTGCCGCTGCAGTAAGCGGCGCCGCCGATGCGATCACCGAAAAATTTCAACCGACGATCGTCGATTTGCGGTTTGAAGAGTTACAGCGCATGACGCGTAGCGAAAAAGGTCGACCGGCGCGTATTCAGGAATATCTTTCCAGTATCAATCAGCTGCAGGAATACCTGGCGGAAATCGACAGTGGTGTAGACCCGGACGAGGTTGCGTTTAACAAGGCCAAGGCGCGATTCAATGGCGCGGGCGATGCAATCAAGCAGTTGCGAATCAAGGCAGCGAATGCGCCGGCACCTTTTGATCATTGGCTTGAACAAATTGCTGATAGTACCTGGTCACTGGTGATGGCTAAGGCCAAGCACCACGCCGACAGGGTGTGGCGAGAGCAGGTGTACAGCGTGTTCAATCGCAGCTTGTCCGGCCGCTTTCCCCTGCGCTCGACTGGCGAGCAGGAAGCGCCAGTAATGGAGTTCAACAGTTACTTCAAGCCGGGCGGCGTCGAGCAGCAGTTTATACAGGAGTACCTTAAGCCATTTATTGATACCCGTAGCTGGAAATCAAAATCTCTCGAGGGGCGCAGCCTGGGGGTCTCGAGTTCAACTCTTGCGCAGATGCAGCGAGCGGAGCGCATTCGAAAAACCCTGTTCAGTCAGGGGGAACAGGTCGGGTACAGCTTCCGGGTGGAACCCACAAAACTCGATTCCGGCGTGCGGTTGTTTGCCCTGGAAATGGGCGCACAGCGAGTGCCCTATTCACACGGGCCGCGCACCAGTACCAAAGTCGACTGGCGGGGCGGAGAAAGTAATCGCGTACGGGTTATTTTCGAAGACTTGAATGAAACGGTTCATCGTCAGCATTTTGAAGGGGACTGGGCCTGGTACCGTCTGCTGATGAATTCTCGCCTGGAGCAGGGTAAGAGTAGTTCGGAGTATCTGGTGACTTTCAGTGAGTCTGGGCGTTCAGCACAGTTGCGTCTTTCCGCCACCGGTGTTTACAACCCATTTGATCAAAACCTGCTTGGCAACTATCGCTGCCCGCAGGTGTTGTGAGCGCTGGCGTACCGCCAATATCAGTAGAGGGAATACGATATGGATGGATCAATGGCGATGAAGCCCGCTGGCAAAGGTATCTTCGGTAAGTTACCTGGCCACGGTGACTTCGTGCAGAGAGACCTGCCCTCAAGTTTTGTTACGCCATGGGACGAATGGCTACAGCGCGCGGTGCACGGTTCCCGGGAGCTCGTGGGTGAAAAATGGCTGGATTATTACCTGACCAGTCCGATCTGGCGTTTCGCACTTTCGTCTGGAGTGTTGAGCGAGCGTGCGTGGGCCGGGATTCTGGTTCCCAGTGTCGACAGTGTGGGGCGATATTTTCCGGTAACAATGGCGGTTCCCCTGGCCGCCGGCACCAATCCATTTGATATTCAGGTACGGGCAGAAAGTTGGTACGCAGCGCTTTCTGAACTGGCCATTGAGGCACTGCAGAATGCTCTGCTTGTGGATCACTTGTCGGAGCGCTTCCCGGCGTTGGCAATGTCGGATGCCGGTGCTAGCTCCCCGGAGGGGGCTGCGGAGCAACGGTTATTGAGTGTTGAGGGAGCCGTCGATCTGGCATACCCGGAGTTGCTGCAAGCCATGTGCAAGGATCAGTATTCCAGCTTCAGTCTCTGGTGGTGCGCACCATCACCGAGTGTGAATCACAACGTAATGTTGAGTGCAGGGCTGCCGGATCCATCTGTCTATTGCACCATGCTTGGGGCGCCAAAGTATCACTGGTGAGCCTGGACGTATTATGTGAGGAATAAACTGCTGTGCAGCGAGAGAATCAATTTCCTTTTAATTGGTATATCCGTACCAATAAAAACGCGGATTTCCCCGGGTGATCAAGGAAAACGGTGTTTAATCAAAATCCAATTTCGATAAAATAGTAGTTTGGTTTTTCCGTAACGGGTACGTGCGTACCGTTTATTGCCGCTGGCATTTATTCGCATATACAGCCTCTCAGTAGAAAAAGTACTGGAGGCGAGTGCGCGTTGATTTGGAAATGCCTTTGAAGATTTGTGTGGCGGCCGGTGCCAGGCCGCGTTCAATCTGTCGATACAACAAGTTATCTCTGGTTCAAGGATTTAGAGCCAGGGCGAAAAATCAGGGATGAATAATGTCTGCAGACTCATGCCAGGTCATTTTTACCGGGGTGTTGCGGGATGGCGTTGAGCGCCGGGAAGGGATTAGACGCCTGGCGCAGAGCTTTAATCTGGATTTTTCCCGTATAAAGCAACTGTTGACCGGGGGACGGCTGGTAGTGAAAACCTGCGCGAATTCGCGACAGGGCGAACAGTTGATCGACGCTTTCTGGCAGGCGGGCTGGTACGCCGAATTGATTCAGGATGGGCAGCTATTGCGTCGTGGTGAGGGTGAAATTCAAACGGTAGCGGTTTCGTCAGAAATTTCATCGGAAAGCAACGATGAAAAGTCCGAAAATTCCAGGTTGCCCGTTGACACCGTAATCCGGCGTTATACCGAGGTTTTTGCCGAAGATCGAAGTTGCTCACTCAAGGTGCCGGCTAGCTGGCAGATATTTGAAGACCTGAACAAGGGTTCTGTCATTCAGGCGGGAAATATCCAAGAAAATCAGTTTCTTGTAGTGTTGTGTCAGTCGCTCAGGGAGCTTCAGATGGCTCCGTCGATCGCTGAATATTGTGATGCTCAGTTGAAGCAGTGCGCCTCCAAGGTGGCATCGGGACTTGTTGTGATGCCTCCGACACCCCTTGAGCAGGGTTGTTTTCCAGGATATTTTGGTGAAATAGCGGCACAGGTGGATTCGGTACCGGTGCACTATCTGGTGGCCTGTATTAAAAATGGCGGCCAGATTTTTACGCTGTTTCTCTGGTGTGAGGCCGAGGACTACGCCGCTAGAAAGACAGATTTTGAGCAGATAGTCGCAAGTTTTTCTGCTGATACCGGACTGATTCCGGACGCCAGTGCGCGAGTAAAGTCCTGCGGAGCCGCAGTGCAGTCTGTTGCTGAAATTTCCTAGTAATGGATTATGGAATCTGTTGATTGAATCCGGTCATTCAGGTTCTCCGGTTTGATCTGTTGTGGTCTAGACGACCTAACTGAAAAGGAATTCTCATGGCATTTGCCAACGTGATTGATCTTGATGCTCTTACTCAGGCCATTTCTGGCGATTTGGCACAGGGAGAGGACATTCGCGCCGATCGTTCGCCCACCTCCGATTACTACACCATCAAGGACGCCAGAAATAGTGCCCGCGCCGCTGAGCGCTCGGCCATGTTTGATGAGGGCGATACCGACCTGATGGCGCCCTGGCGGGATGTTTCCAAAACCGCTGAAAAAATCCTCAAAGAAAAAAGTAAAGACCTCGAAGTCGCGAGCTGGTATGCCGAGTCCCTGATTCGGCTACACGGCTTTCCGGGGTTGCGTGACGGCATTGATCTGATCGACCGCCTCATCGATGGCTTTTGGGAAAACTTATATCCAGAGCCAGATGAGGATGGTATCGAGACCAAAGTTGCGCCATTGACCGGTCTCAATGGTGACGGTGCCGATGGCACTTTGTTGATGCCCATTCGCAATGCAGATATTACGCCGGAAGGTGATTTCGGTGGCTTCTCTTTCTTCCATTACCAGCAGGCGCGGGACGCGGATCGAATTGCGGATGATGATGCAAAGGCTGCGCGCGTTGAAACTCTGGGTTACAGCCTCGCTGAATTTGAACAATGTGTTCAGGGTGCGGGCGCGCAATGGGCGCAGGATCTGGTAGAAACCCTGGAAGAGGCCCTGGCGCGTTACAAAAATATCAATGAAAAACTGCGTGAGCACTGCGGTCACGACGCACCTCCACATTCAAATATCAGCGCACTGCTGGATGAGGTGCTGCGCACCACGCGCTTTATCTACAAAGCACAATTGGAATCTCTGGCCGTTGCTGAGCCTGTGCCAGAGGCGACCGCGGCAGAAGTTAGTTCTGCGGCCGCGACCGGAGAAGTTTCCGCCCCCATTTCCCAGTTGATCGCGGTACCAAACGGTGCGGTGGCCTCCCGTGAAGATGCCTTGCTGTTACTGGAAAAGGCCGCGAAATATTTCCGAACTTACGAGCCTCACACACCGCTTGCCCCGGGCCTGGAGCGCCTGATCAGCTGGGGACGCATGACGGTGGCAGAGCTAATGACCGAGTTGCTGCCCGACGATCAATCCAGAGCCCTGTATTCACAGCTTACCGGGGTGAAGTTGGATGGTTCCGATAGCCAGCGTTATGTAGCACCCCCGGCGCCGCGGGAAGCATCTCCCGCTTCCAGTGCCCCGGCGGTAACCAGTGACCCAGACCAGCAAGATAGTGGGTGGGAAACAAAAGAAGAGACCCCTGTAGCCGAAACCAGTTGGTAAATTCGACCTAATCATCACCATCCCCGTATTGAGGAAAGGAGACCCTGATGTCCGAGAGTATTCACAACAAACTGAAGCGTGTGCGCAAGCCGCGTGTTCACATTACTTATGATGTTGAAACCAATGGCGCTGAGCAGAAAAAGGAATTGCCTTTTGTTACCGGTGTCATGGGAGATTACTCCGGTGACAACATGGAGAACCGCAAGGCGCTCAAAGAGCGCAAGTTCGTCCAAATTGACCGTGACAACTTCAATGATGTGATGAGCAAGGTAAATCCAAAATTGAACCTGCAGGTTGAGAACACCCTGGCCGGTGACGGCAGCAAAATGGCGGTGGACCTCGACTTCAATCATATGGATGACTTCTCTCCAGAGCAAATCGTTGAGCAGATTGAACCGCTGAAACAGCTGTTGGAAGCCCGCAGCAAGCTGCGCGACCTTTTGAGCAAGGCGGACCGCTCAGAGGAGCTGGAAAAAGTTCTGGAAGATATTCTAAAAAGCACCGAAAACGTCGGCGCGATTTCCGAACAGTTGGGTCTCGGTGAAGACAAGGGAGAGGATGCGTAATGAGCACCGAAGTTGAAAATGTAGCGGAACAGGAAACGGAAGAGCAATCGGTCAGTCTGCTGGAGCAGGCTATTTCTGCAACCAAACAGACTCAGCCGGAAGAAGCCCAGGATCTGATTGCCAATCTGACTCAGCAAGTACTCAAAGGTACCGTCACCTGGGATCGCAACCTGACTCAAACCATCAATCAGGCGGTGCATGCCATTGATCAGGCGATGTCAAAGCAGCTGTCTGCGATCCTGCACGATGAAAAATTCCAAAAACTGGAAGGTTCCTGGCGCGGCTTGAATCACCTGGTAATGAACAGCGAAACTGGCTCCACGCTGAAGATTCGCATGATGAACATCACCAAGCGTGAACTCTTCCGGGACCTGGACAAAGCCGTGGAGTTTGACCAGAGCCAGACCTTCAAAAAGATCTACGAAGAGGAATTCGGTACCGCCGGTGGCGAGCCGTTCGGCAGCATGATTGGTGACTTCGAGTTCACCAGCCACCCGGAAGACGTCGAGCTGCTCAGCAAAATGTCCAACGTTGCTGCCGCAGGTTTCTGCCCATTCATTTCTGCCGCTGGCGCGGGTATGTTTGGATTCGGCGACTTTACCGAGCTGTCTAAGCCGCGCGATCTCGGCGGCATCTTCGAGTCTGGCGAATACATCAAATGGCGCAGTTTCCGCGACAGTGACGACTCCCGTTTTGTAACGCTGGTAATGCCGCGCACCCTGGCGCGTACCCCTTACGGTGCCAATACCAAGCCGGTCGAGTCGTTCAACTTTGAGGAATTTGAAGTCGATGAGTCCGGTGTATCCAAGCCCGCCGAGCACGACCAGTACTGCTGGATGAATGCCGCTTATGTTATGGGAACCACCATGACCAAAGCGTTTGCAGAAAACTCCTGGTGTACCGCGATTCGCGGAGCCGAGGGTGGTGGTAAGGTCGAGGGCCTGCCTACGCACGTGTTCAAAAGCGACGACGGCGACCTGGACCAGAAGTGTCCTACCGAAGTCGGCATTACCGACCGCCGGGAAGCGGAGCTTAGTAATCAGGGCTTCCTGCCTCTGTGTCACTACAAGAATACCGATTACTCGGTCTTCTTCGGCTCCCAGAGTGCGCAGAAGCCCAAGGTATTTGATAACCCGGATGCCACTGCCAACGCGTCAATCTCTGCTCGTCTGCCCTATTTGATGGCCACTTCGCGTATCGCCCATTATCTGAAAGTAATGGCCCGCGACAAAGTGGGTTCCTTTATGGAAGCGGGTGACTGTGAGCGCTGGTTGAACAAATGGATTTCCCAGTACACCAACTCGAATCCGGACGCGAGCGCGGAAATGAAAGCCAAGTACCCGCTGGCTGAGGCGCGTGTTGAAGTGAAGGAAATCCCAGGACAGCCCGGCTGCTACAGTGCCGTGGCCTACCTAAAGCCCTGGTTGCAAATGGAAGAACTGACGACTTCCATGCGTATGGTCGCGAATATCCCCACCGCGGGATAAATCGCAGGCGGCCGCCCCGAGGGCGGCCGCAACCATTCGGCGCCATGATTTGACATCCGACACCGGTTGTCTGACACCCGCCATCCCTGTATCTCGCTCCGGGAGAGCCCGTCTTGGCTTCCATTCCATCTGCAAAAGACGCCACAGAAACAGATTATCTGTTGTCGACTGCTGTTCTGGGCAGTGACCGCGAGCCATTGCAGAAATTCCTGAATGAGCCGGACGAATTGTTCGCCTTTGAATACTGGCTGCTCGAATTGTGCAGCTGCGCCAATGCCCAGCGCTACAGTGTTCGCCAGTGGCTGAATCAAATCATTGGTGAGCTGGATGAGCTGATCTGCGATCAGTTGAACAGTATTCTGCACCACCCGCGTTTTCAGCGTCTTGAGGCCAGTTGGCGCGGTCTCTCAATGCTGATTCACCAGACGCCCAGCGCGGAGAATATCAAGACCAAGCTTTTGGATGTCAGCTGGAAAGATCTGTCCCGCGATATCGAAAGGGCACCGGATTTCGACCAGTCTGGCTTTTTCCATCTGATTTACAACGAAGAATTTGGAACTCCCGGCGGAACGCCGTTCGGGCTGTTGATCGGTGATTACTACGTATCCCATCAACCATTTGATGGCCACCCCTACGATGATGTGTTTACCCTGCAGGGGATAGCGCATACGGCGGCAGCCGCATTTGCGCCCTTTATCTGCAGTGCCACACCGCAACTGTTCGGGGTCGACAATTTTGACGACCTTGCCAAACCGATCGATTTCGCGGAGGTATTCCGCCAGAAACAATATATTCGCTGGAATAGTCTTCGGGATCTGGAAGACAGTCGATTCGTTGGTATTACTCTGCCCCAGGTGCTGATGCGTCAACCCTATAGTGTCGGGTTTTCCGCATACGGTGGTCTGCGCTTCCGCGAAGAGGTTGCCGCGGTACACAGCCGTAACTATCTATGGGGCAACGCGGTGTTTGCGATGGGGACGGTGCTCATTCGCGAGTTTGACGATGTTGGCTGGTTCTCCCACATCCGTGGCGTCGCGCGCGATCACCTGGGCGGCGGATTGGTAACCCAGTTGCCCACTTTGGCCTACGGGGTGGACAGTAGCCCCCAGACGGTACGTATGTCGACCTCCATCCTCGTGACCGACTTTGCCGAGCGGGAACTGAGTGACCTCGGCTTTACCTGCCTTTGTCACTGCTACGACTCGCCATATAGCGCCTTCAATAGCGCACCGTCACTTCAGCGACCAAAACAGTACAACTCTAAGTCGGCAACGGCCAATGCCCGCATCAGTAGTATGTTGCAGCAGATACTCTGTGCGTCGCGCTTTGCCCACTACATCAAAGTAATGATCCGGGACAAGGTCGGCGCTTATCTGAATGCCGCCGATTGCGAGCGGCAACTGCAACAGTGGATGGATCGCTACACCACCGGTCGGGATGACCTGTCCTGGGAAATGCTCGCGCGCTACCCCTTGCGTGAGGCGCGGGTCCGGGTGGTCGATGAGCCCGGCAAACCAGGCAGTTATCAAAGTGTGATTCACCTGAAGAGCCACTACACCGTGGATCACCTGGTGTCGGAATTGAAGTTGACCACAGCCCTGTCGCAGATCGGTGTGGGAGCAGTGAGCTAATGAGCAGGGAAAAACGTTTACTGGCGCCACTACTGGATCGCTTGCTGACATCCTCCGGTGGTATGGACCTCAATCGTCCTCACCAGGTGTTGCGCCAGTTGCGGGAAGGCGTGCGCCGGGATCTTGAGTACCTGTTCAATACCCGCTTCCGCTGCCTGTCCGCGCCAGAAAGCCATGAAAACCTCGAGTGCTCGAATATCAATTTCGGCCTGCCCGACCTGTCGACGATCAATTTGTCGTCCGCAGAGAGTCGCAAGCGCTTCTGCCGTGAAATTGAGCGCACCATCATCAATTTTGAGCCGCGTATACGTTCGGTCAAGGTCACTACCCAGCAGAACGTTGATGTTGAAGATCCGAGTATCCGGTTTCGTGTGGAAGCGGTGCTGCATATCAATCCGGCGTCCGAAGTCATTGTGTTCGACTCGGCACTGAACCCGGTGACACAGCTGGTCGATGTTTCGGAGATTATGTAATGAGTGAAAAACTGATCGACCTGTACGAGCGAGAGCTGGCTTTTGTCCAGCAGACCGCGGGTGAGTTTGCACGTATGCACCCGGCGGCGGCTTCGCGCCTGCAACTGGATACCGATACCGTTGATGACCCCCTGGTAGGCCGCCTGTTATCCGGTTTTGCCTATATGAATGCCCGGGTCCAGCAAAAGCTGAACGACGATTTTCCCGAGCTGACCGATGCAATGCTGGAGACATTGTACCCCCATTACTTACGGCCAATTCCCTCCTGCGCGATTATCCAGTTTGAACCGGAGCAGGACCTGGATGCGATCGTTACTATGGAGGCTGATACGCTGCTGGAGAGTGAGAGTTTTCAGGGGCAGACCTGTCGCTTCACCAGTCGCTATCCCGCTGATATCTGTCCGTTTCAGGTAGAAAGCGCCAGTCTGATGCCGAGGCCCTTTATTGCTCCGGGCTGTAATGAGATCCAGGGCGCCAATGCGGTACTTAAATTATCCTTAAAGACATTTAGTAGTGATATTTCCTTTTCAGAATTGAAGCCGGAAAAGTTGCGCTTTTTTCTACGTGGGCAGCCGAGCCATATTTACGACCTCTATGACCTGCTGCTGAGTAAGTGTGTAAAAATCGTCGCCGCCACCGGTGAAGGCGACCCGAAGCCGGTGAAGCTGGAACCGGATAGCATTCGCCAGGTAGGTCTGGAGCCGGAAGAGGGATTGCTGCCCTATCCAGACACGGCCTTTATGGGTTACCGGTTACTGACCGAATATTTTGCGTTTCCGGAGAAATTCCATTTCGTGGATATTGTGTCGCTGGCCGACGCCATCGACGAAAACTATACCGATACGCTGAATCTGTATTTTTACCTGTCGGAGACGCACGATGAGCTGGAAAAACAAATAGCACCCAGCATGTTTGCCCTTGGTTGTGCCCCGGTGGTGAATCTTTTCCGTCACAGTGCCGACCCGATTCCATTGACACATACCGAATACAGCTATCACGTGGTCCCTGATGTCCGTCGCAGTGAAGGGCTCGAGGTTTACTCCATTGATGACGTCAACGCGACGGACAGTAGTGGCAATACCACAGGCTATCGACCTTTTTATGGTATTCAGCATAGCCAACACCAGGCCCGCCAATCGGCTTTCTGGTATATGCGCCGGCGAGATGTGGTTGAAGGTGAACACCGCAACGAGCAGGCATCTGAGGTCGAGGTCAGTCTGGTCGACCTGGAGTTTTCCCCTCTCAAGGTCAGCAACCAGACCCTGGATCTCAAACTCACCTGCTGCAATCGAAACCTGCCCAAGAAACTACCTACGGGCAACGCGCAACCTTATCTCTCTGTCGTGGATGGCGATGCGCCGGCCAAGCGCATCAGCTGTGTGGTATCACCCTCAGCCACTCTCAGGCCGCCACGACGGGAGCGCGGTTACTGGCGGCTGGTATCTCACCTGAACCTGAATCACCTGTCCCTGAGCGGTGCCGGTGGCTGCGATGTGCTCAAAGAAATATTCAGGCTCTATGACTTTCGAAATTCCGGCAGTACCCGGAACATGATCGAGTCGCTGCTGAAGCTGGATACCCGGCCAATCACCGCACCGATCCAGATCGATCACAGTGTCGTCCTCTGTCGGGGTACTGAAGTGACCCTGGAACTGGACTCCATGATGCTGACGGGTACCAGCCCACTGCTGTTTGCCAGCGTGATAGAACGGTTCCTCGGTTTGTACTGTTCTATTAATTCCTTCACCAGGTTGATCGCCAAGCAGAGCGGTCGGGACGGAGAACTGAAGCGATGGCCTCCTCGCGCCGGCGACAAAGCCTTAGTGTAATCGACCAGCTCCAGGCTGAACCTTACCGCTTTGAGTTCTTTCAGGCGGTACGTTTGCTTGAACAGGCAGTTTTGCCGGGTGGAGTGGAAAACAATAACTTTGCATCGGAACAACTGGCCGGTGCTGCACCGCCTGCACGGGAATTGGTGCGTTTCAAGGCGCAAACGTCCCTGTCATTTGTCGGTGCCGATGTGCTCAAAGTGGCCAGTCGCGACCTCGGCGATAGTATCTCCGGGAGCGAAGAAATTGCCACGCGCGATGACCAGGCCGAAAAGCAGTGGTTGATGGAGATTGGCTTTGCCGGGTTGATTGGTAGCCAGGGTGTTACACCTTACTATCTCACCGAAGTCGTACACCGGGAATTACGGGAAAAAAATGCCGCTCTGCGAGATTTCCTGGATGTCTTTCACCACCGGAACATCTCACTTCTCTATCAGGCCTGGCATAAATATCAATTACCGGTGAACTATGAGCGCGGCCGCCTGCGCCAGACCCGAGAACCAGACCCCTTTACACAGGCACTTGCCGCGGTCGCAGGTCTCGGTACTAGCGAAATGCGATACCGGATGCCGGTGCCAGACGACGCCCTCTACGGTCTTGCGGGGCACCTGGGTCGCCAGCAGTGCTCTGCTGCGGCACTGGCAGGGATGATCCGGCAGTATTTTGGCCTGCAGGTATCGATAGAGCAGTTTCAGGGGCAGTGGGACGAGTTGCCGGAAGATGTCCTCACGCGACTCCCTTCTCCAGAGTACCCCCAGGGCGTAAACAACTGCCTCGGCGTCGACACCATTATGGGCACCCACTGTTTTCAGGCGCAGAATAAATTCCGCGTAGTGATAGAACCCATGGCCTACGAGGACCATATGACCATTGCGCCCGGCAGTGACAAGCTGGAAGCGCTGAAGTCGTTTATCCAGTTTAGCGCTGGTATCGAGATGGACTTTGAAATCTCGGTAACTCTGGGCACTGGCCAGGTAGCGCCGGTACAGCTGGCCGCAGATAGTGAACACCAGCCACTGCTGGGCTGGAACACGCATATGTCCAGTGACCAGGAGCACGACGAGTGCGTAAATATCAATCTCAGCGCCGATCAGATTTCACCGGATGAGGCACTGCCCGCGGCTTGAAAACCGATGATGTGACTTTTCAAATTTACGCCCGCTATCGGGAATAACAAGGACGGTAAAAAGGGAATAAAGACCATGATCAACATTGATCTAAAACGGCTCGTGGACACCATGACTCCGCATATGCGGGACTCCCTGGAAGGGGCCGCCGGCTTATGCCTCGCACAGAGTCAATACAATGTAGAGCTGGAACACTGGCTACTGAAGCTGCTGGATCAGGCGGACACCGATTTGTACCACCTGCTGGAAAAGCACGACGTCAATCCATCCAATCTTGCCAAACAGTTGGCTACCAGTATTGCCCGCTTCAAGTCCGGGAGCAGTCGGCCGGCGGCCTTGTCCCCCACCATTGTTGAAGGGGCGAAGAATGGCTGGATGCTTGCCTCTATCGATTACGGCCACCGTGCCGTTAGCTCCGGTCACTTACTTGCCGCGTTACTGCTGGAAGAAACATCCCGTCGCCAACTGCTGGATTCGTGTCCGGAATTGAAAGCGATTGCTCCGGAATCCATCCGGGAAACGGCTCGCGCCATGTACGGGCACAGTGGTGAATCCAACCACCTGGCCAGTGGCAGCGCTGACGCCGGAGCGGCAGCCGTATCTGCGGCAGCCAGCAAGGCACCTGCACTGGACAAATATACGGTTAACCTGACCGAGCGCGCCCGCAAAGGCGAGATCGACCCGGTACTGGGACGGGATGAAGAAATTCGTCAATGTATCGATATCCTCACACGCAGGCGCCAGAACAACCCGATCCTCACCGGTGAGGCCGGGGTTGGTAAAACGGCGGTGGTGGAAGGTTTTGCACTGCGGATCGTCAGTGGCGATGTACCCACCCCACTGCGTGACGTCACTGTGCGTACGTTGGACCTCGGGTTGTTGCAGGCTGGCGCCAGTGTAAAAGGTGAATTCGAAAATCGCCTCAAGTCCGTCATTGAAGAAGTACGCGCATCGGTAACGCCGATCATCCTGTTCATCGATGAGGCGCACACCATGATCGGCGCTGGCGGAAAGGAAGGTCAGGGCGATGCGGCAAACCTGCTCAAGCCTGCCCTGGCGCGTGGCGAACTGCGCACCATCGCAGCAACTACCTGGGCGGAGTACAAAAAGTATTTCGAGCGCGACCCGGCATTGACCCGGCGTTTCCAGGTGGTGAAGGTAGAGGAGCCCGATGAGCAGAAGGCAATCGACATGATGCGCGGTATAGCCGCCAGTCTGGAAGCACACCACAAGGTTCGCATCCTGGACGAGGCGGTAGTGGCCTCGGTAACCCTTTCCCACCGTTATATTCCCGGCCGCCAGCTGCCGGATAAGTCGGTCAGCCTTTTGGATACGGCTTGTGCCCGCGTCGCCCTGAGCCAGTCTGCAACCCCGGGCGCCATCGAGGACGCTCAGCGAATCATCAATGGCTCCACAAGAACCATTGAAAAGCTGGAGCGCGAAAATGCCGCAACCGGGGTGCATGAAGAGCAATTGCAACAACTGCAGGAGCAGAAGGCGAACGCAGAGTCCAGACTCGAACAGCTGCAAAGTCAAAAGCAGCAGGAGCTGGAGCTGATTACCCAGATCCGCGCCCTGCGCGATCAGATTGATGAGGAGTTCAGCAAGCAGCGTAACGGTGACGAGAGTGCCGACCCTTCATTGATGGGTGACCTCAAGCAGCAACTGCAATCGCTTTCCGCCCAACTGCAGGAAATTCAGGGCGATACACCGTTGATGCAACCATCCGTCGATGAACAGGCAATCGCGGAAGTCATTGCCAACTGGACGGGTATTCCGGTAGGTAAAATGGTGAGCGATGAGATCGTCGCGGTGCAGAGCCTGGCAGAGCGCCTGAATCAGCGCGTAATTGGTCAGCCCCATGCCCTAGAAGCCGTTGCCCAGGCGATCCGTACGTCCCGTGCCGGACTGACAGATCCACGCAAACCGGTAGGCGTCTTTATGTTCTGCGGCACCAGTGGCGTCGGTAAGACCGAGACAGCCCTGGCACTGGCCGATGAGCTTTTCGGGGGTGAGCAGAATATCACCACGATCAACATGTCGGAATTCAAGGAAGAGCACAAGGTATCGATGCTGCTGGGCTCCCCTCCCGGATATGTCGGTTATGGTGAAGGCGGTGTATTGACGGAAGCGGCTCGCAGAAAGCCCTACTCGGTCATCCTGCTCGACGAAATGGAAAAGGCGCACCCGGGGGTGCAGGATATTTTCTATAACCTGTTCGACAAGGGCACCATCAAAGATGGTGAAGGCCGGGACATCGATTTCAAAAACACCGTCATTATCATGACGTCCAACGCCGGCGAAGATGCCATCCGTGCAATCTTCAGTCAGGTGGAAGAAAAGCCGGAACCCGAGGTTTTGCTGGACAATATTCGCCCGCACCTGTTGCAGAAGTTCAAGCCGGCATTTCTCGGTCGCGCCAATGTGATCGCGTATTACCCGTTGGATGACGAGAACCTGATAGAGATCTGTAAGATCAATATGCGTCGAATCGAGAAGCGCGTGAAAGAGCACTACGGTGCCAGCTTCAGCTATGACGACGATGTATTGATCAATATCGTCGCCCGTTGCCAGGAATCTGATACCGGTGCACGCAATATCGAAGTGATATTGAACCGCACCTTGCTGCCTTCATTAGCCAGTGAATGCCTGGACAAGATGGCCAAAGGAGAGGAAGTGACGGCGATCCACGTGGGCGCTGATGAAGAGGGTGACTTCAGCTATCAGGTCAACTGAGGTCCCGAAGAAGCCCCCCGGCAACGCGTGTTGCCGGGGGGCTTTTAATGGCTTTGTTCAGCTAGTAGCTTTGTGCAGGTAGTAGCTTCGCTCTGCTAGTAGTTATTTTTTGCGGTTAATGATCAAAGATAGAGTGCACGGCAATCTGAACTAGGCGGTCAATCTTATCCTTCAGCTGCTTGAATATATGGCGAATAAAGCTTGTGGTGAAGTTGATGTCTTTTTTGATCTTCATTCCCAGAGCGACCATGATCCGCTTGATCAGCTTGTACACCCAGGTGGACAGCTTCTTGGAGAAATCGATTCCCTTTTTGAGCACGTACGCGAGCATGTCCAGCAGCGTTACGCCGGAGGCAATGCCAAGCTGCAGGCTTATTCCGGCGACCTTCAAGATTTTCTGCAATACGTAAGCAATCGCTTTATTGATCATGTTCATGGTGTTCATCGTCAGGCTTAAAGGCCCGTCGGAAGAAAGCCACTGTTCGATTGCGCTCTGCGAAACCTCTGGTTCCAGCTCATACATGGTTTCCCAGGATGAGGTTTTGCTCACACTGGCGATATAGTTTTTCATCTTGTGAAATTCGCCAGATGGCATACTGCCAGGGCTTTTAAGGCAATATCCGGCCTTGCTTTCCGGAAGGTGGTAAAAAGGCCAAAGGGGGACCATGGGTACCACGTCTGTTTTGTGATAAACGCGGTAGATGTCTTTGCCCTTATCCATCTCCTCGGTAACCAGTTTTACAAACCGTATGCCACCGACGCGGGGGCTTCCAAAGGTGTACAGTTTTACATCGGTATAGTGGAGATGCTTGGATTTGTTCAGCCATTCGGCGGTTAAGGTGGCGAGGGCGCCGCCGAGACTGTGGCCCACGCAGTGGATTGTCCGGACCGTTTTATTGGCAGCCTGAAAACGCTGCTTTATAACATTGAGCTGGTTTTTAAGCTCCGGAAGAATCGTGTGGAAGCAGGCGTTAAAGCCGGTGTGCACGAATCTGCCGGTGGCTGATGGAGAGAATCCAACAGTGGCGTCGGTAGCCCAGTCAAAGTTATTGTCGGTTCCGCGAAGAAGAATCAAAATGTCTCCCGCAAAATCTCCTCGACCTTCGGCAACAACACCGAACCCGGTTTCTTTCTTTATGACCCAAAGGGTACCAGAAAGCCCGTTAACCACGCTGCTTTCATTTGAAAGATCCCAATTACTTTTGAACCTGTCGATCGTCGCGGGCGTAAAGGTATCGCTTTGAATTTCATAAACTGCGCTTGCCAGGCTCGCTGCGTCTGTATGTGAAATTAAAGATGCCATGACTTTCCCTTAGTTATCCCAGCTGCAATTGGTGCCGATGGAGTGCAGCATCATGTGAATGAAGCGGGTTTCGTCCGTTAGTTCACAGGTGAAATTCAGCGGTTTTCCTTCCAGTTCGGCGTTTTCTTCTTCACTTCTCTTAACCGTTTCCCAGATCAAAATATCTTTGGCATCGTGCTCGGCAATCAATTTTTGATGGGATACGAATTCTTTTGGCAAGATGGCCCTATCTTTCTTGGTCAGGGCCTCAAATGAAAATAGCCCTTCGCTATCGGTTTGTACCGTGTCTTCGTAATGCTTTCCATCGACCTCCACAAGTCGACGTACTGTGGTATTTGAGGCTGGTTTGTTTTCGTAGGTTAGTTTGCCGGAAACGTTTGAAAACAAATAAACCTCTTTTCCTCCAAAAATGGACATGGCAAATCCCGTAGTAGACAGTGTTAATCCAAAAAATAATGCAATAGCAAAATGGGTTGGTCGCGTTGCTCCAGGCCACATTGGTTTAGCCCCCAATCAAAACGGTAGGGCAGCCGAGTATGATCTTTCCGCCGTGAGCTGTTGTATCACCCATGCGCGCAGCAGGCTTTCCCTGGATCATTACGGTAGAGCTGCCCACGGCAATGGAGTCGGGAGGACCGACACAGACACAGACACTGCCTACAGTGGCTGAGGGCATTTTACCGATTAATACTGTAGGTCCACCGGGCACCGCGATCGGCCCGCCAACATGAGGTACGGGACCCGTGGACATGGGACAAACGTGCATATCGGTAATACGTGAGGCTGGTTTTCCCATATCGGTTATCTCTGTTTTCCGTTGCCACCGCGTGCGAGGCTCAATCCCTGCTGTAAATATCGGGTGAATGGCTCATCGGGAGTCACTGGATCTGAAAGCACTGCTGCCAGGGTGACGCTGCCGGCCACGGCGTGCGCATACAGGTGCTCGGGCGGCTCAATGGCCGGCTCATCCGGGCCAGCCAGGCTACCGTGGCACCAGGCGGCCGCCGTTGCTGCCCAACTTGCGGGTGTTTTGAATTGCGTCATCTCGCCAAGTTGCTTGCACGCCTGACGTCGCTCCTCAGTGGGGCTTTTTACCCAGTTCTCCGCGGCGATCAGTGCGTTGACATTGTTGTCATCCGTTTCCGGGCTTTGGATATCGCGAGCACAGAGGCAGGACCACCAAACCGCTTCGCGCTTTGGCAGGCCTCTGGCGAGTAACTTGATGGCATCGGGGAACAGGCCGGCGTCCATCAGGCGTGTAATACTGATTTCCGGTGCCGTATCCAATACCAGGTGTGGTGCTGCCTCATCACTTAATTCTATATGCTCAAGCAACTCGGCAGCCGTTGTCGCACGAACCTTCACCAGATCAGTCATCTTACTACTCCATTAATTGATCATCGTGAGGCCACCCTTGAGGGTGAGCATTGCGCCAGCTTTTACTTCCGCTTTCGCGTCCCCTTTACAGGACACCATGGTTCCTTTGATTTCGACCCCGGAAGGACTGATCTTGATGCTGTTGCAACCAACTTTGAGCTCGATCGATGCCTTGGATTTAATCTTAATGGCTCCCATCGCATCAATGGTTTGGGTGCCTTTGCTGATCTTCAGGGACTGGTTGCCAGACTTGATCGTGGTGCTCTGGTTCCCTTCAATCGTGGTGGTCTGCTTGCCTTTGCTCAGGGTAATGGTTTCGTCACCTTCGGTAATGGTTATGGAGCGGTTGTTTTTGACCTCGAGGGTTTGATCATTCTCGATTTTCCCGGTTTGGTCATTGTGAATCACAAAATTGTGATCCTTACCGGCTTCCATGTAGATTTCTTCGTTCTCTTTTTTGTCGTCAAAGCGCAATTCATTGAATTTGCTGCCCTCAACCAGAGTCTTCCAGCCGCTCTGTGTCGATGTGTATTTGGGCCCGGGATTATCGCCGTTATACACAGCGCCGGTAACGATCGGGCGGTCGGGGTCACCATTGAGGTATGTGATGACCACCTCCTGGCCCTTCCGGGGGACGAAATTTGCCCCCCAATCCTTGCCTGAGAATGACTGCATCACACGTACCCAACAGCTGTTCTGTTTGGAGTTCCATGGAAACTTGACCTTCACCTGGGTAAAGGGATCGTTGGAGCTATCTGAGTCAGTGGCCTTTAGCTGCACCACCTGTGCAATCTGAGGTGAGTGTATTTTGTGCGCATTACTGATGGGGTCCGGGCGTGGCATGACTTTTTCTGGGATGCAGCTGAAGGTATTGCGGAAGTGCGTCTCTTCGCTGTTGCTGTCGGTCGCGGTTATGCGGACAGATGTCAGAAGGTATTTGCCTTTTTCTGACTTGATGGTGTGCTCTAAATTGAACAGGCCACCGGCGGCAAGTTCCGGAACGTCGCTACTACCATGGCCGATATCATGTCGGCACTCCTGCGATTCAATCGCACGATCTGCCAGCGCTTTGTGGTAGTCATCCTTGAACTTGTGTTTGTGTTCGGCGTCCACTTCGAAATGGTTGAGCCCATACAGGTCCTGTATGTACTTATCAACTTGGTTGATTTTATTTTTGGTTTTTACTTCCTGGAGATTGTCCTTGCCCACCGTGAATTCGTTGTAGTCCTTCAGGGAGAATCCACCACCGTGGTAATTAAAGTCCCGGTGCCAGCTACTGACGGTATTTTTCATCGGGTGGCTACCGCCGCCGTCGTACTCCACCTTCTCGGTCACGCAATCGTAAAAATCTTTGTGTTCGTCACAGATGACCATCTCATGATTGCCATCGGTTTGCTTGAAGTAGTAAGCAATACCCTCTTCGGACATCAGGCGGCTGATAAACTGAAAGTCAGTTTCATTGAACTGGACACAGTATTCCCGGGTGATGTAGTTGCCGGTCATCTTGTCAGTGAATTTGATGACACTGCTGTACTCTTTGAGTACTTCGCCAATGATGTCTTTGGCGGATTTCTTTTCAAAAATCCTGTTTTTTCCCGCTAGATTGGTGAACCAAAATCCTGGCTGTATGACCGCAATGTACTGCCGCAGGCCTTCCGGGTTGATGTCGTGTAGTGAAAAGTGCGTGACGTAGCCGTTGATATATCGTGGGGCTTTGGCGTGATGAATGCTGGCGGTAAACAACTTGCCAACAATCTGATCCTGAGAGATGTCGTGATTGTCGGAAAGTAACTTGATCTGGTATCGGTAGGGCTTGGAAACGTACTCTTCACCACTGATGGCACTGGCGATAAAGGTATCTTTGCCAATCGGACAGCTTGTCCGGATCATGCGCTTGTCTTGATTTAGTGAAGACATATCAGCCCCAATTCCTTCTAGGTGCCAACAACCCGGGTGTTAAGCCGACCAGGTTGTTTTCATTTTCAAATTATCTGCATGCGAACGTCAAAAGCCGGGCGCTGCAACTTTTGGCTGCGGCGCCCGGCTTTGCGATATATCCGGCCGGATTACAGCGGGGTAGCAGTAGTCAGGTCGTATCCAACACGCATGTTTTTCGGGTTCTTGTTGGTCTTGTCTGCGTGGTTCAGATCGGCTTCGATCTTGGAGAAGCTCAGGGAGATGGACTCGGCTGGCGCGCCGCCAGAAGAAGCGGAGATGCTGTAAGAGGAGATGATCACGTCTTCCAGAGTGTAAACCGCGAACTTCTCAACAGAGTTTGCGCCAGTCTGCACAACGTGAATTTCGACTTTAACACCTTCGTCACCGGTTACGGATGACTTGAACAGGCCGCCGGAAGCCGCGTCGATGCGCTTGGTTACGGTGACTTCACTCAGGCTGGGGCGGGTTGCTTCACGGTTGGCAACGGCGCCTGCTTCCATGGTGATGCCGCGGCCTACGCCGAAATTGAAGCTGTCTACTTCGATCCAGTCTTCGTAGCCTTTTGCGGTTACGTTACCGGCAGGCGCCTTGTTGTTGAAGTTCATGTAAATAGCCATTTTTAATCCCTCAATATGGTATGGGCTTTAGGGTGGTTATTCCTTTACCACCGCAATTGCAGCAGTTCAGGTATTGCCGATTTGGGCAAGCGGGAAAGATTTAAGCAGACGCCGATTGAAAAAAAAACCTTAAATTACAACTAAATAATCGACTCTGGCACCAATTTAAAGGCAATGGATGAGAGGCATTGCAGGATGTTTACGGATTGCTTGGGGCAAGGTGAATTTTACTCTGGTACGAATTTATTAATGGTATTTGGCGTCGGTTTATTTCTATGGTCAGCACTCGGAACTCTGCGTCCAGGGTCAGCCTGATTTTCTGGGAATTCGCTCTGGCGGAGAAGAATAAGCCAGGACTTAATTGGTACGCGTGTTTGCCTCCGGTCCTTTTCCTGCCATTTGTTGGTACGCATGTTTCACTTATGGCGGCGCGATTTGAATGTCTGTAAGAGTGTGTAATCAATTTCCGTGAAAATCGTGGGCTACTTCAATTGTTGCAGTAGAAGGCGTTCGATATACTGCGCGACCTCACAAGCAGATTGGCAAGAGCTCTATTTCGCAATCTGAAACTACCGTACCAATTCTGCGGTGGTAACGAATCCCCGAGTTTTCCCTACGACAGTTTTAGCCGGAAAACTCGGGATTCTTTCACGCTGATTTTGCGATTCTGCTGGGCCAATGCCACCGTAGCGATTGGACGCGCTACAAATTTACGCCAGGGAGATGGTTGTGAATGACAAAACCCGAATAGTCAAAAAAGCCGGCGAATCGTTGTCGGCGTGTGATGACTCGGATGTAACGGTATTTGTTGGCCATGAAAATACCGGGGCCAACGACCACCCGCCAGTTGGGGGGAATCCGGGACTGGTGCCAAGTTCTCAAAACTTCGACACTGACGATCTGCTGAGTTCGGGTAACCCGGACGCCACGGTCATTATTGATAGTAATCATCCGCTACCCAAGCCGCGTGATGCGGTGCATTTCGAACCTTCCACTTCCCGTGAGGGCGCAGTCACCAAGACGGTCATTAAAGGGCGTTTTGAGCTGGATAAGCTCCTTGGCGTTGGCGGTATGGGTGCCGTATACAAGGCGCTCGATCGGCGCAAGCTCGAGGCCAGCGATAGTGATCCCTATGTGGCGATCAAACTGCTGAACGAGGACTTCCAGAAGCACCCCGACGCCTTTATTTCTCTACAGCGTGAAGCGCGAAAGTCGCAGACGTTGGCTCACCCGAATATCGTAACGGTGTTCGACTTTGACCGTGAGGGTGAGCGGGTCTTTATGACCATGGAGTTTCTGGAGGGCGCGCCTCTGGATAAACTGCTGCGGGAACATGCGGATGTCGGCCTGGAAAAAGAAAAGGCATCGGCGATTCTGCGCGATGTCTCCCAGGCGTTGATTTATGCCCATTCCCACAGAATTGTTCATTCGGACTTCAAGCCCGGCAATATTTTCGTTACCGCGAAAAAAGGCGCAAAGGTTATCGACTTCGGTATTGCGCGCGCGGTAACCGAGGGTGGGATTGCCAGTAAGGCCGGAGAGCAAACGATTTTCGATGCCGGCACGCTCGGGGCGCTAACCCCGGCTTACGCCAGCCTTGAAATGCTTAAAGGTGGGGAGCCACAGCCTTCGGATGATGTGTTTGCGTTGGGTTGTGTGGCCTATGAGCTGTTCAGTGGGCGCCACCCCTACGGAAAGACACCCGCGGACAAAGCCTTCCAGAAGAAGCTCAGACCCAAGCGCATTCGCAGCCTGACACGTCGACAGTGGCGGGCGCTGGAAGCCGCACTCGCATTCCATCGTGAAGATCGCACCGCGACCGTCGACAAATTTGTCCACCAGTTTTTCGGAAAAACCGGTTGGAAGTGGGCCTTCGGTGCACTCTTCGCTGCAACTCTAGTGGCTGGTGGCGTCGGCTACTCCCATCTTGAGCAGGAAAATGTCGCAGAGCAGCAGCGGGTAAAAATAGAGTTGGAGAAAAAGCTGGAGCGTGAGCTGCTCGAGCGTCGCATCGCCGATAAGCGAGAAGCGATTGATCGTCTGCTGGGCCTCAGTGTGCTCACGTCTTCCTGGGAGCGCGACTTGCGTATCGAGCTCGAGGAATACACCAAGCTGAACCCTGAGGATGTCGCCTTCCCGGAGTCGATTCACCGTCAGGTATCTGACCTGTTTATCGCCGCAGCCACTGGCCAGTTAACCCTTGGCAACCTTGAGCCAGCGGAGGAGATGCTTGGCCGGGCCGGAACCTGGAATGAACAGGTGGAAGGCGCGGACGAAATTCGCGGGCAATTGGCGCTGGAGCGGGAAGAGATCCGCCAGCGTCTCGAAGAGGAGCGCATTGCCGCCGAGCGCGAGGCTGAGCGTATCCGTCTGCAAGAGCTCAGGGAGCAGCAGCGCCTGGCTGCAGCGGAATTACAGCGCAAAATCGACACAGTAGTCGATGAGATGGAGTCTTCGCTGAAGTGTGGCTTCGGTATGCAGGTTTCCGGAATCGAGGCTGCGCTGACCCGCCTTGCAGAGCTCGACAGTGCCAAGGCCGCGGTTCTGAGGCCGGTGCTGGCCGATGAGCTTAGTTCCTGTTTTGCTCGCCTTGCCGTCAAGAGCCCCGAGCGGACAGAAGGGCTTCTGAAGGAGGCGCGCATCATGCTGCCTGCGCAGCGCCAACTGGCCAACTTCGATATTGATTATTGTGCCCATCTGCGGCCGGGAAGTGGTGCCAAAGGTGATAGATACACCTGTGCTGACCCTATGGGTGACGGTGGTTTTGGCCCGCAAATGGTGGTAGTGACGGGGACTTCGGGAAGGCCTCTGGCGGTAGGGCGCTATGAGATATCCAATGGCGAGTTTGCTCGCTATTGCAAAGCCAAGGGCGGCTGTGGGGGACTCGCGTTGGAGTCCAGCGGACTTCCCGTGCACAACATTTCACGAGAGCAGGCTGAGCAATACATTCAGTGGCTGAGTGCGGAAACCGGGCGCAGTTATCGTTTGCCTACCGAGAGTGAGTGGTTTGCCGCCGCCAGTGCCAACGGGCAACCGGAAGTTACCGACAGGAACTGTTCCCTGCGCTACGGCGGTATCGAGCGGGGGTTGGAGCTGGTCGCGGCGAACGCAGGTATGGCCAATCCATTTGGTATCGTCAATGCGGTAGGCAATGTGCAGGAGTGGGTTGTCGGCGTCGACAAACAGCTGATCGCCGCAGGCGGCAGCCGCCTGGATGCCATGAGCCGTTGTCTGGCTACGTCAAAAACACTCCACAATGGCGCCGGTGATGAAATTACTGGCTTCCGTATCGTGCGCGATCTTGTGCGCTGAGCACATTAAAACGTTTGAATCTGGCCGGCAGTGATTGATCGTTGCGATCGGGAAATACGGCTGCAGCAGGCATCTGGCATATTCCAAGGGGGAAGTGTGGCATTGTTCAAAAAGGGATTTCTTTCAATTTCTATCGCGGGGCTGTTGCTGTCGACAACCGTTGCAAGCGCGCAAGACGACGATAGTGGTTTTCGCAGCCGGGTGCGCCAGGCATTTGAACAGGACGTGCCACACATCAATGACGCCGATGTGGCCGAAGAGTTTGAGCGCCGGTCACGGGAAGCCAGAGATCCGAATCTGGATACCGATATTCCCGAAGTATCCGGGCGGGAAATCGGGCCGAGAATTTCCGTCAAAGAATTTCGCTTTCATCGCCTGGAAGAGTATCCGGAGTTCGGTATAGACCGGGAAACGGTTGAGGCGAAAGCGGAGGCGCTGCGTGTCAAGTACATGCAGGAAGACAAGATGGTTGCCGCCGGCTATACGGTCGACAACCTGAAGGAAATTGCGCTACTGCTCGATGGTATGGGTGCGCGCTTCGCGCCGGAAAGCCTCGGTCCGAGGGAACTGCGCAAGCTGGTCAATGTGCTGGAGCGACAGAACAACCAGCGCGGCCTCAGTTATGTGGATCTTGAGGATATTGCGGCTGAGCTAACCCGTTTTTACCGGCAGCAAGGCTTGTTTCTCGCCCAGGTACAGATTCCCGCTCAGGAAGTGAAGGACGGTATCGTCACCTTTTCTGTCCAGGAAGGCATTCTCGGCCAGGTCTCGGTACACGATAACCAGAAGTACAGTGAGAAGCAGCTGGCGGCAGCTTTTTCCAGCCAAAAAGGCAAGCTGGTCAATCACGATAGTATCGAGGAATCTCTGTACCTGTTGAATGACCTACCGGCATTGAACGTAACCGGCTATTTCAGTCCCGGCGATAATCCTGGCGAAACACGCCTGAACCTGAAGGTAAGGGATGAGAGTGATTGGCGCCTGGTTACCCGTATGGATAACCACGGTTCCACCTTTACTGGCGACAACCGAATTTTTACTGCAGTGGATTGGTTCAACCCCCTTGGGATTGGGGATGAGCTGACGGTGGGTTATCTGAAGTCTTCCGGTATTGATGACTTCGACTCCGGATTTGGTTCCAATCTCGGCCAGCTTAAATACAGCCTGCCATTGTTCAGTCCCCGTACCCGCTTGCTGGTGTCTGCCGACTACAACAAGTTCAAGATTCACGATGCGGAAGATGATGAAAACTTCATTAACCTCCTGGAGCTGGAAGGTGTCAACGAAAACTATGGCGTAACCGTCGAGCAAAAATTCAAGCGCTCGCGGGACTTCAATATCACGGGCTCCTTCGGTGTAACTGACAAGAAATCGGATATTACGTCCATCACTCCAGTGCTGGATAGCTGGGATCACGCGCTCGGTGGTGAGATCGGTGCTTATATGGATCGTCTGTCCGGCGGTGCCATTCCGATGTTGAATGTGGTCAATGCAAAATTCCAGTATGGCGAGCTGACCAGCTATTCCGGCGAATCTGAGCTGGAGACAGACTCCGACTTCCAGAAATTTGCCGCGGAAACCAGCTCACTCTTGTTCCTGCCGATGCCATTCACCAGCGCGCAATCCCGGCTTATTCTCAAAAGTCGCTGGCAATACAGTGAAAATGCCCTTCCTTCTTTCGAACAGCTGACGTTGGGCGGCGCGAATGGTGTTCGCGCATTTGATGTGCGTGATTTCTCCGCCGATCAGGCAGGTCTGTTTTCCGCGGAATGGTATCCCTCATTTCCCGACGCGATAAACCCGAGGATTTTCGGTAGTCGCCTGAACGACATTCTTCAGGTCGCGGTAATCGCTGATGCGGGCTACGGGGTAGTAAATAACTTCGAGCCCGGGCTGGACAATGACTGGGCCGCGTTGGCCGGCGCGGGCTTTCTGTTCAAGTTCAGCTGGAGTGAAAACTGGGCCAGCCAGCTCTCTCTGGCCTGGCCTACCACGTCAAAATCTTCCATCGATGGCACCGGAGATAATGCCGACGACCCGACGATATACGCAGATTTCTCCTACTTCCTGCAGTAAACAAACTTCAAATTTAATGATATTGGCAGCGCCCAGGCGCCGCCATGGAGCTAAGTGGCAAACATCATGAACATGAAACGAAATTTGCTCTCTGTTGCGGTGAGTGTAGCGGGAATGGGCTTGGCGTTATCTCAGAGTGCTAACGCCGCGCCCGGTACGATCGATGTTAGTACTGGTGCAAATGTAACCAAAGTTGACGACACGAAAAAAAATGTCGGCGGAGTCGATTTGACGGTATCCAACTACAACATCAACGGGGATTTTGCCCACATTGATTGGCAATCATTCAATATCGAAGAAAGTGAAGGTGTCAATTTTGATTTCATTAATGTTGAAGATGGAAAATTTGACGCGTCATCGATGGTGATAAATCGCGTCTTAAATGGAACCTCAAATATAGCGGGTCTGATTGAGTCCAATGGGCATGTAGTGCTTATTAACCCTCGAGGAGTGATGTTCAGTGAAGGAGCCTCAGTAAACGTTGCCGCGCTGACGGTTTCCGCAATGGATGGCGATGTCATTGGCGCTAGTGGGATTTCGAATTTTAAGCTGAAAACTCGTTTCGAAGATGAATCTGAAGAAAGCGGTTTTGTTACTGTCGATAGCGCAGGCTCGATTGATATTGCGACTAACGTGGTAATAAATGCTCATGGAGATATCACACTTATTGGGTCAAGTATTGTTAACTCTGGGAATCTGACCGCTTCAGGGGAGATGATAGGTGAAACCCTGATCGGTGGAACAATCAACTTCGTTGCGGGTGAGCAGGCTACGCTGACTTTGAATGACGGATCAGTGACAGCAGTATCCATTAAAGATGAAGACCTGGAGGAGGAGTTCGGCACCGCGTACAGTGTGATAAACGGCGGTAACTTGCACTCCGTTCAGGTTCTCATGGAGGCGCGTGCGGCAAGCGAATTTCTTAGTGCTTCGGTAAATAACTCTGGAACCATTGTTGCAACCGGGATCGATACTTCGGGCGGAAAAATTACACTGGGTGCATATTCATCTGAATCTTCCGAATTAAATAACGTCGGTAAATTACAAGTAACTAATGGCGATGTAGTTGAAGGGTCAGGGGCGTCTGCGGATGTGTCAGCCGGTACCATAACGCTCAGTGCTAATAAAGTTGTCCTGGGCGCAGCCAGTAATATTTTCGCTGACGTCACTTCATCTACTGAAATTGATGGGGATACTGGTATCGAGACGACTGACTACACCAATGCCGATGGCGGTGTCGTAAACATATCTGCGTCGGATATTTTGCATCTCAATGGCACTGTTAGTGCTGTGGGCAGCGGTGAAGGTAACTCTGGCGGTACTGTTATTACATCCGCAGGTGAGTCGTTATTTGTTGCTAATTTAGAAAGTGAAGATATACCAGGAGCACCAAAATTTTCCGTTAATACGGTAAACCACAATGTGGGGGACCTGGCTAGTGGAGGTGAATGGCAAGTTTCCTCGGCAAACCTGACATTGACGAATTCAGGCTGCACTGATAACTGTATCGATTCTGAGATAATTGCGTCAGCACTGAATAATAATGACAAGATTACTATTTCCGCCATTGCTGGCGAAACCGAAAGTACAGGGTTCCTGAGTGTCGCAGGCAACTTGCAGTGGGACGCATCGTCATCATTGATTCTTGAAGCATCAGAAACAGTTGTTTTTTCTGAAAAAGGTGAAGGTGAGAATTATCTTATTAATGCGGGCGGCGGTAATCTGGGTGTCGTAGCAGAAGCTGGGTTTACCAATTTGGCCGATGTGGATGTCAATGCTTTCTCGTTAACCGTTGGCCAAGTTGGTGCAGATGAGGCCAGTAGCTTGGTTACCAGTGTATTGGGTGATGTTCGTGCGAACGAAAAACTGAATATTCAGGATATAGGTGGCAACCATCGCTTCGATGTCAGCGATATTTCTCTGGCCATTTCGGATACAGAATATGAAACGATTACTTCTGTTGAAGTGAATTCGGGAGTGGTTAGCTTAAATGGTAATTCAAATGCGATCGCCGATATCCAGGGTGCAAACAGCATTGTGGTCGGCGATGGCATAACCCTGTACGGAGTTGACAGTAGCGTTGTTGGTGAAGAAGATCTTTTCGAACTCACTGACGATTCGCTGAATTACGCCGCTGTTGATTTCTATGGTGTTTTTGCAGTTGATGGACGTGCTGGAAACGACCACATTGATGCCAGTGCGGTCACTGATGGTATTAAACTCACCGAGTTTGAGGGCCAGCTGAGTGCTAAGGGTCTCAACACTAGCACCACCATCACCAATACTTCCCAGGTCACGACCGGAACGCTAACCGGTACATCTGATGCTGAGATATTTGCCCTGGACTCCGAAGGCGATATCACGGTTGATACTTATAATGGCTATGTTTTCAGAGGTGTAAGTGAGCTTGTCGCTGGTGGTGAAGTTGGTGGCGATGAAATAGATACGCTGGATCTTAGCAGCCTAAGTGCTGCTGAATTGAATGTGATTGCATCGAACGATATTGAATTTAGCGATTCAAGCTTTGAGGCTAGCGGGCTTGAGGCGCTGATTGGTGGTTCTTCGGATCATAAGGTGAGTGCCACAGGTAACTGGTTTGTCGAGAATAGCGGCGCGACTAACCAGAGTATACATTTCAGTGGTGGGTGGGCGGTTATCTCTGATGGCGCTAATTTAGCAGCAGTAGATAAAGCAGTTAATAATTTCGTTGTTAACGATGAGGGTTCCGTTGGTATACACGATATCTGGTTTTCCGATCTGAATAGCGTGTTGTATTCAGGTAAAGGAAAAGGCGCTTTTACACTTGACGCCACTGCATATGAAAAAGGTGGTGTGAGGCTGCAGGATGACGCCAATAGTGTCCGGGTGATCAATGAAGACGGCTCTAATGGAACGTTGATTTCAGAGCTCACCGGCGTAGATACCTACTTACTTGCAGCGCGAGATGGGGAAGGTATCGAGACTACATTTTCCCGTAGCGGAAACAATACGGATGGATATGTGTATGAGGTAACGGGAAGCGACATCGAGTTTGGGAAGCTAGAGGTTATTCAGGGTACTGCGAATGGTATTGAAGTTATCGGATGGGACGATAGCTGGACATTTAATGGTGGCACTCAGTTTACGAACGGGGACGGTCATCCTGCCAGTAACCTTAACGTCGTCGATATGGACACTATCAATACTTCCGATGGTGTGCTGAGCTTTAACGAAGGTGCGCTATTTCAGCTGGATAGCGATGCTGATGTAATTGTTGGTCAAACTGAAATTACAGGCCTTGCTCAATTGAATAAAGGGACTGACTTTAACGTTAGCACACTCGCTGACCTTTCCCTGAATGCAGAAGGTTACGCTGAAGGCGTTACATTATCTGAAAGCGGTGGCCAATTGAGTGCCGGCTCCCTAGCCATTACCGGAGTGACTAAGATCACCACTGGAAAGCTAACCGGCACTAAGTTTAGTGAAAATTTTATTCTTAGTGAGGATGGCTATCTCACAGTTGTTGTAGATAACGATTCCGAAAAAGATATTTTTTCAGGGTACCAATTCACTGGTGTCAGAGCTCTTGATGGGTATAGTGGTGCAGATGATTTCTTTGCCAGCGAGTTGGACGGAAACTGGGTGCTGGCAGAGGGGTTGTCCGGTGTTACGCTGGACCGGGATGAGGGAGATGGATCTGATGTCAGCATTTATGACTTGGCCATTTCTCGCGTTAAGACATTCTCTGGTGGTTCAAGGGTTGTTAAGGGTTCCGATACTGGACACAATTTTCTAGTTACTGATTTGAACGATGTTGCAGTTGATGGTACCTATCAATTTAATAACATAGTCAGCGTGGATGCCGGCACCGGCACCGACGATGTTGAGGCCATTGCGGAAGTCACCCTGGCTGGCTCAAATGGAGCTTTTGAAACCAGCGAGATAATCTTCACCGGTATCGATTCCGCCAGCGCGTCCATCCTGCAGGGCAGTGTCTCCGGAGAGACCTTTGCCATGACCGGCACGGGAGTGCTCACGGTTACCGATATCGACTTCAGGGACCTAGTTACCGTCAAGGGCGGAACCGGCACCGAGGCCGATGTGGTCACGTCCCGCAGTGGCCAGGGGTATATCCTGAACAGCGCCGGAACGGTGGATCACGACGGCATCACCTTCAGTGAAATCGAAACCTTCAATGGCGCAGGTAGCGTGGCCCTCACCGGCACCAGTGGCAATGATGTGTTCACTCTCACCAACGGCAGCGATGGTCTGACCGTTGGCTACGAAGCCATGAACTTTACCGGTCTGAGTGAAGTGCTCGGCGGCGGCGCCACGGACACCGACGTTGGCGACCAGCTGGATGCCAGTGGCTACGGTAAATCCCTCACCCTGACGGGCACCGACGGGGAGCTGAAGGCCGACAATACCCTGACCTTCAAGGCCCTCAATTCCGCCATTCTCGCCAACCTGATGGCAACGGACAGTTACGAAGAGTTTGCTGTTACTGGCGATAACGCCCTGACGGTAGCCGGCCTTAACCTTTCCGGGCTTTCCCTGGTGCATGGCGAATTAGGAAGCGACAAGTTGATCGCTGTAGATACGCCAACCATGGAAAGCGGTTATGTGCTCAGCAGCGGTATCAATTTCTACGACCTGGGTGTGATCAGTGCGAGCGCACTGAATGCGACCAATGATGATGACGTCATTACCTACGACGTCGACAATTTACTCGTCAATGGTATCCAGGTTGAAGGGGTTACCACCATCGATACCCGAGGTGGTGATAACGACAGCGTAACCGGTAAGTCCGGGCAGGACTGGGAGCTTCTGAGCCAGACCAGCGCCAGAAATAACGGCATCACCTTTACCAATGCCGAGGCCCTCACTACCGTGAGTGCCGACCTTGTGGGCACAGCCGGTATCGATGCGTTTGCGCTGACTAGTGGCGGTAGCCTGGCGCTGCTGGACGACGACAAAGCGGTCACCATGACCATCTCCGGTATGTCGTCCCTTAAAGGCAATGGAGGTAACGATACGCTTGATGCCAGTGCCTTTACCCCGGGCATCAACCTGACTACCACCAGCGGCCAGGTGAATGCCGCTACCCTGGCCATCACCGGAGTGAGCGAGATCACCACCGGCAAGCTGACCGGCACCACCGGTAGTGAGATTTTCACTCTTAGCTCCGGTGGCACCCTCACCGTAGATACCTTTGCGGGCTACAACTTCTACGACGTTTCTGATCTGGATGGCGCTAGCGGTAGTGCCGATACCCTGAACAGTACCGCAGATCGGGACTGGGGCCTGACCGAAAACCTGGCGAGCATCACTCACGGCAGTCTCACCGCCAGTAATATCACCACCTTTGACGGCGGCTCGGGTCGCGTTGTCGGCGATGTCAGCGGCCACGATTTTGTGGTCACTGGCGACAATGCGGTTCAGGTCGACGGTAGCCACCAGTTTATAGGCATCGCCAAGGTGGATGCTGGCACCGGCACCGACGATGTCGAAGCCATAGCGGATGTCACTCTGGCCGGTAGTAACGGTGCCTTCAATAGCAGCCTGATCAATTTTACCGGTATCGATTCCGCCAGCGCGTCCATCCTGCAGGGCAGTGTCTCTAACGAGACTTTTCTCATGACCGGCGCTGGGGAGCTCACAGTTGCCAACATCGAATTCAGTGAACTGGTTACCGTCAAAGGCGGAACTGGAACTGGCACCGAGGCCGATGTGGTCACCTCCCGCAGTGGCCAGGGGTATATCCTGAACGGCACCGGAACGGTGGATCACGACGGCATCACCTTCAGTGAAATCGAAACCTACAGTGGCGCAGGCAGCGCGAACCTCAATGCCAGCGCCTATACCGATGGACTGACCCTGACCGGTAATAGCCGCGAAGTGAGCGCGGGCAGCACCACCTTCACCGGACTGGTCTCGGCGCAAGCCGGATCCCTGACCGGCAGCGACCAGGATGATGTGTTTGCCCTGAGTGGCAGCGGCATCACCGCCCGCAATATTGCCTTCACCGGAATGACCAGCGTGACTTCTGGTGGCGCCAGCAACAGCGTTTCCAGCGCCAGCGGCTTCGACTGGGCGCTGACCGATGCCGACACCGCGAGTAGTAATGGCATTGATTTTAACGGCTTCGTCACCATCAAAACCTCTGCGGCCACGCTCACCGGCACCAGTGGCAACGACGAGTTCACCCTCACCGACGGCAGTGATGGCCTGACCGTTGGCTACGCAGCCATGAACTTTACTGGTCTGAGTGAAGTGCTCGGCGGCGGCGCCACGGACACCGACGTTGGCGACCAGCTGGATGCCAGTGGCTACGGTAAATCCCTCACTCTTACGGGCATCGACGGGGAGCTGAAGGCCGACAATACCCTGACCTTCAAGGCCTTCAATTCCGCCATTCTCGCCAACCTGATGGCAACGGACAGTTACGAAGAGTTTGCTGTTACTGGCGATAACGCCCTGACGGTAGCCGGCCTTAACCTTTCCGGGCTTTCCCTGGTGCATGGCGAATTAGGAAGCGACAAGTTGATCGCTGTAGATACGCCAACCATGGAAAGCGGTTATGTGCTCAGCAGCGGTATCAATTTCTACGACCTGGGTGTGATCAGTGCGAGCGCACTGAATGCGACCAATGATGATGACGTCATTACCTACGACGTCGACAATTTACTCGTCAATGGTATCCAGGTTGAAGGGGTTACCACCATCGATACCCGAGGTGGTGATAACGACAGCGTAACCGGTAAGTCCGGGCAGGACTGGGAGCTTCTGAGCCAGACCAGCGCCAGAAATAACGGCATCACCTTTACCAATGCCGAGGCCCTCACTACCGTGAGTGCCGACCTTGTGGGCACAGCCGGTATCGATGCGTTTGCGCTGACTAGTGGCGGTAGCCTGGCGCTGCTGGACGACGACAAAGCGGTCACCATGACCATCTCCGGTATGTCGTCCCTTAAAGGCAATGGAGGTAACGATACGCTTGATGCCAGTGCCTTTACCCCGGGCATCAACCTGACTACCACCAGCGGCCAGGTGAATGCCGCTACCCTGGCCATCACCGGAGTGAGCGAGATCACCACCGGCAAGCTGACCGGCACCACCGGTAGTGAGATTTTCACTCTTAGCTCCGGTGGCACCCTCACCGTAGATACCTTTGCGGGCTACAACTTCTACGACGTTTCTGATCTGGATGGCGCTAGCGGTAGTGCCGATACCCTGAACAGTACCGCAGATCGGGACTGGGGCCTGACCGAAAACCTGGCGAGCATCACTCACGGCAGTCTCACCGCCAGTAATATCACCACCTTTGACGGCGGCTCGGGTCGCGTTGTCGGCGATGTCAGCGGCCACGATTTTGTGGTCACTGGCGACAATGCGGTTCAGGTCGACGGTAGCCACCAGTTTATAGGCATCGCCAAGGTGGATGCTGGCACCGGCACCGACGATGTCGAAGCCATAGCGGATGTCACTCTGGCCGGTAGTAACGGTGCCTTCAATAGCAGCCTGATCAATTTTACCGGTATCGATTCCGCCAGCGCGTCCATCCTGCAGGGCAGTGTCTCTAACGAGACTTTTCTCATGACCGGCGCTGGGGAGCTCACAGTTGCCAACATCGAATTCAGTGAACTGGTTACCGTCAAAGGCGGAACTGGAACTGGCACCGAGGCCGATGTGGTCACCTCCCGCAGTGGCCAGGGGTATATCCTGAACGGCACCGGAACGGTGGATCACGACGGCATCACCTTCAGTGAAATCGAAACCTACAGTGGCGCAGGCAGCGCGAACCTCAATGCCAGCGCCTATACCGATGGACTGACCCTGACCGGTAATAGCCGCGAAGTGAGCGCGGGCAGCACCACCTTCACCGGACTGGTCTCGGCGCAAGCCGGATCCCTGACCGGCAGCGACCAGGATGATGTGTTTGCCCTGAGTGGCAGCGGCATCACCGCCCGCAATATTGCCTTCACCGGAATGACCAGCGTGACTTCTGGTGGCGCCAGCAACAGCGTTTCCAGCGCCAGCGGCTTCGACTGGGCGCTGACCGATGCCGACACCGCGAGTAGTAATGGCATTGATTTTAACGGCTTCGTCACCATCAAAACCTCTGCGGCCACGCTCACCGGCACCAGTGGCAACGACGAGTTCACCCTCACCGACGGCAGTGATGGCCTGACCGTTGGCTACGCAGCCATGAACTTTACTGGTCTGAGTGAAGTGCTCGGCGGCGGCGCCACGGACACCGACGTTGGCGACCAGCTGGATGCCAGTGGCTACGGTAAATCCCTCACTCTTACGGGCATCGACGGGGAGCTGAAGGCCGACAATACCCTGACCTTCAAGGCCTTCAATTCTGCACAAGTATCGGAGCTGGACGGTAGTGCCGGCGACGAGACGTTCCGGGTTGCTGGTACCGGTGCGATTTCTGTCGCGGGCCTGGCGATCTCTGGGTTGAGCCGGGTAAACGGCAATGAAGGTAGCAACAGCATCAGTTCCAGCGGCACCGCCAATTTGAGCGAAGACAAAACCTTTGTTACTGCGGAGGGCATTGCGTTTTACGATATTGGCAAGGTGCTTGTAGGGTTTCTGGAAGCCACTGACGGCGATGATGAAATTGCCTTTAGTGAAGATGGCAATGTCACCATCAACGGCTTTGAGATTTCTTCTTCCACCCAGGTGGACGGAAAAGGCGGTACCGATACGGTAACGGGATTCAGTGGTTCTGACTGGACAGTAACCGGCGACAGCAGCGCAGAAAATAACAGTATTGCCTTCCTCAACGTAGAAATCCTCAATGCGCTAAATGCCGGTCTTTACGGCACCGGCAACCAGGATGACTTCGTTCTGAATAGCGACGGCAGTGTTTCTGTCGGCGCGCTTACCGTCAACGATATGTCTTTTGTGGATGGGCTGTCGGGCAACGACACCCTGAATGCCAGCGCATTTGATGCCGGGTTGACCCTGTCGGATACCACTGGTGACTTGCTTGCAGGTGCTCTGACATTGACAGGGATAGCGCAGGCAACCACAGGAACTCTGATCGGCAGCAGTGGCGCAGATCAGTTTGAATACGGCAGCGATGGTGTAATCACCGTTGGCAGCCAGGGGTTTAATGGCGTCGGTGTACTTGGCGGCGGTGCCGGTAACGATACCTTTGTCAGTGCCGCAAGTGCGGACTGGCTGCTGGCGCAGAATGCGGCCAGCCTGAGCCATGATGGTGTCACTGTTTCTGCAGTAGAGACTTTCTCTGGCGGCGCCGGGCGCATCGTCGGAGATGATAGCGGGCACAATTTTGTGGTGACCGCTGACAATGCGTTGCAAGCGGACGGAGTCAGCTTTACGGGGGTGAATACGGTCGAGGGCGGTATCGGTAGCGATGATGTCAGTGCACTTGCTGCCGTAAACCTCGCGGAAACGGATGGCGCCTTCACCAGCAGTGCAATGGCATTCAGTGGCATCGACACGGTGAGCACCACTGCGCTGCTTGGCTCCACTGCAGCGGAACAGTTTGAGATGCTGGCAAGCGGCGCCCTTTCGGTGAACGGATTGACATTCCGCAATCTGGAAACCGTGTCCGGTGGTAATGGGGAAGCGGATGAAGTCACTTCCCGCACGGGGCAGGGCTACGCACTGGCGGCGGACGACTCGGTTACCCATGAAAGCATCCAGTTTACCGGGGTGGAGCTTTTCCAGGGCCAGGGTGCAAGTCTCGCAATTAGCGGGCAAGAGCAGGCGCAGGTTACCGGCAGCGGTACACTGGCTGGCGGAGCTTCCAGCTTCAGCGGCCTGCAGAGCGTGACTCTGGAAGGCGGAAATATCGATCTTGCGGCCTGGAATGGCGTAACCCTGAATGGCGCAGGGGCGGTGACCAGTGGCCAGATCAGTGTGACCGGTGTGACCACGGTGTCGTCTTCCGGTGCTGTGACCGGAAGTGCAGGGGATGACCAGTTTACGGTGACAGGCGATGGAGCACTGTCCAGTGCCGGCATTGCATTCAGTGATGTATCCGCGGTGGCGGGTGCCGGTGGTTCCGATTCCATTGTCGGTCACGAGAGCAGTGACTGGCAGCTGGGTTCTGAAGCGGGTGCCCTCAATCACGCCGCAATGGCGTTCAGTAATGTGGAACAGGCCAGCGGTGGCAGTGGCATCGTCAATGGTAGCGATGCAGATACCCTGTTCACTCTCGATGCCGCGGGCAGCCTGGTTGCGGGCGGAATCGCCTTTGAGGATGTGGTCGCGGTAAATGCGGGGGTTGGTGCAGACCGCGTAGAGACTGCGAGCGGTGAGCGTTGGGCGCTGGGTGCCGGTGCCGGCAGTGCCAGTGCCGCAGGGGTTAGTTTCCAGGGAATCGAGCAGATCTCCACAGAGTCCGCGATTATTGATGGCACCCAGAACAGCGTGTCTGAAAGCTTCGCGTTGAATTCAGACTCGAGCGAAATTTCCGTGCTCGACATGCTGTTTGACAGTGTTACGGAAGTATTTGCCGGTAGTGAGGGCGATAACGAGGTGGTCAGCGATGCAGGCAGTTGGCAGCTTGTCAGCGGCGCGCGAGTGGCTGCGAACGGAGTCACCTTCAATGGCATCGACCGCGTTGTTACGGCAAATGCCCGCCTGACAGGCACTTCCGCTGCAGAGCAGTTTGCACTGGGTGGTACCGCGGAGTCCCTGAGTGTTGAGGGTATCGACTTCAGTGGTATCAATCAGCTCGTGGGTAATGGCGGCGCCGATTCGCTTCTGGGTACGGCATCAGCGGATACATTTGACCTGGCAAGTGATGGCGGTATTACTGCAGCGGGTATCGATTTTGATGGTATCGCCCGTGTCGATGCTGGCGGCGGTGCCGACTCTGTCAGCGGTGGCGCCGGTAGCTGGGCTTCCGTCAGTGAAGACGGGGCGCTGGTTGCCGGTGGCGCGGTGGCAACAGTCGAATCCATCAGCGTGCTGTTTGAGAACCTTGAGCAAGTCGAAAATACCGGAGTCTATTCCGGACCGTCTTTCGGGACCGATTATTTGATGACGGGCCCGGCTAACCTGGAAATGGCCGGGGTAACCTTTGCCGCGGTTGAGACCATCAACGCAAGTGCCGGCAGCGATACGCTCTATGGTCTGAATGCGGATATGAGCTGGGTTATCGGGGGCGCCGGGGGGAGTGTTTCCGGAGGAGGAGAATCCGTTGCCTTCAGTGGTTTCGAGCAGATCGTCGCCGGTAGTGGTGCCGATAGCTTCAGCCTGGAGGGCGGCACCCTGACCTCACTGGATACCGGCGACGGCAGTGACACCGTGGTGATGAAGGGTACATTGCTCGATAGCTTACTGCTGGGATCCGGAGACGACGTGCTGCAGCTTGTCACCGGCAGCCAGCCTGCGCAGTTGTCTGCCGGCGAGGGGAATGACCAGCTGGAAACGCAGCTGGCCGACCAGCAGTGGCAGATCACCGGTGGCGTCGATGCCCAGAACAGCGTCGGAGAATTCACGTTTACCGGCTTTGAAACGCTCGTGGATGCTGCGGGCGGCCTCGACCTGCTCACGAATCAGCAGCTGGATTTCACCGCGTCTGGTGATAGCGCCGGTGTCGACTTTTCCAGCGGCGGCATGACCCTGGCCTATGACGGCAGCGGTGACTTGGTACTGGTGAGTAACAGCCGTGCCGCTATTGGCGGCTCGCTCCAGGCGCGCAGTGCGGATCTGACCCTGGCGGGGGATATGGATATCGAGTCCGAGCTCGAGTCCCTGACGCTTCGTTCGAGCGTTGGCAATATCGATGTGGCGATTGTCGAGAAAGACGATCTGGTGATCGGCCAGATCAACGTCGGCCGCGGTAACTTGTCGCTGGCCAGTTCCGGTTTCGGACTGCTGACGGCGGAAAGCTTCCGCGATACCCACATCACCGCGGGCACAGCCCGCCTGGGTAACGATCCGCAACTGTGGAGCAATATCGGCACCGTGATCAATCCGCTGCGCCTGAATGTCACCGAGTCTGTGGATATCGTTTCGCTCTTCTATTACGAGCCGGCCTTTGAAGGACAGCTGCCCGCGTTTACCGCCGTGGGTAACAAGGGCGTCTCTATTGCCAGTAGCCAGACGTCGCAGGGGCTAAAGTCGGCAGTGCAGAACCCGGTGGACGATATTGCGCAACTGGATCCGGGTATCTTCAGTGAGGTGGCGCCCTACAGCCTGGGTATTGATGTGTTGAACCTGCCGGAAGTGCGCCTGCATGGCGGTGAGTTGCTGCCAATGGATGAGCAGGAAGAGGAGGAGCGCCGTCGCGCGGTGCCGGTTGCTGCCGGCGGCAATTAACCGCGGGGTAAGTACGCCGTGCTGAGCCTGCCGGGCGATTCGACCCGGTGGGCTTTCTGCATATGGTGCATATGCCGGGAGTTTTCGGGGAGAGTCTTTAGGGGGCTCTTTAGGGGGCTCTTTAGGAAAATTCCGCGCGCAACAAAAAAGGCCGACTCTTGCGAGTCGGCCTTTTTTGTAAAGATGGTGCCCAGGAGAAGACTTGAACTTCCACGACCGTAAGGCCACTAGCACCTGAAGCTAGCGCGTCTACCAATTCCGCCACCTGGGCAAACAGCGTTATGCGCTGTTGAGGCTGCGCACTATAGCCATTTTCTCGGGGGTGTCAATTGTCAGGTGTGACCCATGAGGTCTGTGCGGGCGTCTTTTTTGTAGTTTTTTTACAAGAAGTGCCCCGGAGGCATCTCACTTGCGCGGGAAATATGTAGAATAGGGCAAATTTTTGTTCCGGTAAGGGGGGATTTGACCATGGATCAAGACCAGAATGCGCCGCTCAGAGAGGACGTTCGTCTGCTGGGCGAAGAGCTGGGCGCTGTGCTGCGCGGGCAGGCCGGTGAGGAATTGTTTGATACCGTGGAGACCATTCGCCAGGTAGCGGTGGAGAGTCGCGGCCAGGGCGAAATGCCTGTAGGGAAACTACGGGAGCTACTGGATCCGCTGGACGATGAGACTCTGCTGGAGGTGGCGCGAGCCTTCAGTCAGTTCCTGAACCTGGCCAATATTGCCGAGCAGCGCCACCGTGAGCGCCTGCGCCGCCAGCACGAACGTTTCCCCGGTGACCCGGATACCGACCGCGGACTGCGTCAGGTATTGGAAGAGCTCAAAAAGGCCGATGTGAATCCCGAGCAGGTCCGCCAGGTGCTCGCCGACCTGTCCGTTGAGCTGGTGCTTACCGCTCACCCCACCGAAGTCACCCGGCGCACCCTGATTCGCAAATACGACCAGATGGCGGACCTGCTGACTGGTCTGGATCGCCCCGACTGCACTCCGGAGGAGGCGGAGCGCCTGCGCCGCCTGTTGCGCGAGCAGATATTGTCCGCCTGGTGCACCGACGAAATCCGTCGCGAGCGCCCGACCCCGGTGGATGAGGCCAAGTGGGGCTTCGCGACCATCGAGCAGTCTCTGTGGCAGGCGGTGCCCCAGGGGATGCGTGAAATCGAAGACGAGCTGGCTCTGGCTGGCCTCGATCCCCTGCCTTCCGACTGGGTGCCCATCCGTTTCGCTTCCTGGATGGGTGGCGACCGCGACGGCAACCCCAATGTGACGGCCAAGGTGACCCGGCAGGTACTGACCCTGGCCCGCTGGATGGCGGCCGACCTCTATTTGCGGGATGTTGAGAGCCTGCTGGCAGACCTGTCCATGCACCGCGCCAGCGATGAGCTGCTGGCGCGCACTGGCCCCAGTCAGGAACCTTACCGCCTGCTGTTGCGGGAGGTGCGCGACCGCCTGCGCAATACCCGCGCGTTGATGGAAGCGCGTGTTAATGGCAGCGTTGAGCCTGAAGGTGAAATTTACGCGAGCGGCGGTGAGCTGCACCTGGAGCTGAGTCTGATCGACCGCTCTCTGCGTGCGGTGGGTCTCGCTGCCATCGCCGACGGTCAGCTGAAAGACACCCTGCGCCGACTCAACTGTTTTGGTATTACCCTGCTGCGTCTGGATATCCGCCAGGAATCCACCCGTCATGCGGCGGCGATCGATGCCATTACCCGCTTCCTCGACCTCGGAAGCTATATGGAGTGGGGCGAGTCGGTAAAACAGAAATTCCTGTTGGCGGAATTGGAAAACCGCCGCCCGCTGATCAATGGCGCTTTCTATCGCAGCGATTTCTGTACCGATGAAGTGCGGGAAATTCTCGACACCTGCCAGGTAATTGCCGAGCAGGGCCCGGAGGGGCTGGGTGCTTATGTAATCTCCATGGCCCGCACTTCGTCGGATGTGCTCGCGGTGATGTTGCTGCAGAAAATTGCCGGTGTGCGCGAGCCCATGCGGGTGGTGCCGCTATTTGAGACTCTCGACGACCTCAACAATGCATTCGACACCATGAGTGCACTGCTGGAAATTCCCTTCTACCGCGAGCGTGTTGCCGCCGGCCAGGAGGTGATGATCGGCTATTCCGACTCCGCTAAGGATGCGGGTTTCCTTGGTGCTGCCTGGGCCCAGTTCCGCGCTCAGGAAAAGCTGACAGGCATCTGCCGCGAATACGGCATTCCGCTGACCCTGTTCCACGGTCGCGGCGGCTCCATCTCCCGCGGCGGTTCGCCCACGCGCATGGCGCTGCTGTCGCAACCGCCGGGGTCCGTGGCGGGTCGTATCCGGGTTACCGAGCAGGGCGAGATGATCCGCTTCAAGTACGGTCGCCCCTCCGTTGCTGCATACAATCTGGAGCAGTATGTGGCCGCAACCCTTGAGGCTACCCTGTTGCCACCGGCGGAGCCCCGTCCAGAATGGCGCGCGGAAATGGATCGGCTGACCCAGGCCTCGGTGCGCGCTTATCGCGAGGTTGTGCAGGATGACCCGGCACTGGTGTCTTACCTGCGCACCGTTACCCCGGAAACCGAACTGAGCCGCCTGGCCCTCGGCAGCCGCCCGGCGCGACGCAAGCCCGGCGGTGGCGTAGAAACCCTGCGCGCCATTCCCTGGGTATTCGCCTGGACCCAGATGCGCCTGATGTTGCCCGCCTGGCTGGGCACCGGGGCGGCGCTGGAGACCGGGCTGGAAAATGCCCCGGATACCCTGCGCGAAATGAGCGAGCAGTGGCCCTTCTTCCACACCGTGGTGGACATGCTGGAGATGGTGCTGGCCAAGTCAGATCCTCGCGTGGCTCTGTGGTATGAAGAGCGCCTGACCAGTGACCCGGAGCTGCAGCGCCTTGGTGTCGAGCTGCGCAGCCGCCTGGCGCGCACCGTCAATGCGCTCAGTCGCCTCACCGGGCGCGAGAGTCTGCTGGACAACAACCCGGTGATGCGCTGGTCCATCCGCGTGCGCGACCCCTACACCGATCCGCTGCACCTGTTGCAGGCGGAGCTGATGGAGCGTTTGCGTAACCGCGAGGAAGATCCGGTGCTGGAGAGCGCCCTGATGGTGACAATTGCGGGTATTGCGGCGGGAATGCGCAATACCGGCTGATGCCTGGGTGCGGTGCCCGGTTTGCCAGAATGCGATTGCAGGATGGGAAGTCGGGCGCTGGCAGAGGGCGATTGCCGGAGGGCAGAAACGAAAAAGGCCGACTCTTGCGAGTCGGCCTTTTTGCGAATTATGGTGCCCAGGAGAAGACTTGAACTTCCACGACCGTAAGGCCACTAGCACCTGAAGCTAGCGCGTCTACCAATTCCGCCACCTGGGCTTTCAGCGGTGTGCTCCGCTGAGGACGCGCACTATAGGGATTTGCCCTGGGGGTGTCAACGGTTTTCGTGAAATTCGCTGCCACCCAATTGACGGCCAGGTCACTAATTCGCTCGCCGCAGGTAAAACGGATCGGGAATTGGTGGCCAAATCGCTTATACTGCCCGCAATGTGCAAGACTCAGGGCCGCCAGACGGTCCCATCAAACAATCAGGCATTCGCCACTCTCAACCTTTGTCCATCACCACATCGACATGGACCAAGCGCTTGCACCCACTCATACCCCCTGTGCCCGGTGTACCCCGGGGCCGCGCAGACTGCGTGGCCAACCGCAGAACAATGGAAGCTGTTTTGAATCAAGACAAACCTAACTCTCCCTCCGCGCCTTCTCCTGAGGCGGTCTCCAAAGAAGACCCGCATGCGGAGCGTGAGGCAGAAAAGTACGAAAAGCCCGTTCCCAGCCGCGAATTCCTGCTGGACCTGCTGGAACAGCAGTCGGAGCCTCTGGCCTGGGAGGCGGTGGCAGACCTGCTGAGCCTCGACGATGAAGATCGCCGCGAGGGCGTGCGCCGACGCCTGATCGCCATGTCCCGGGACGGCCAGATTGCCAGTAATCGCGCCGGCGACTTTGGCGTGCTCGACAAGATGAGCCTGGTGCGAGGCCGTGTGATCGGCCATCGCGATGGCTTTGGCTTTGTGTCGCCCGGCGATGGCAGCGATGACCTGTTCCTGTCTCACCGCCAGATGCGCAAGGTATTTGACGGCGATGAGGTGCTGGTACGGGAAACTCCCGGAGGATTTCGCGGCAAGCGCGAAGGCGCCGTGGTGCGGGTCATCAAGCATAATACCCAGCAACTGGCCGGCCGCCTGTACCGTGAAGACGGCATCTGTTTCGTGCGCCCGGACAACCCCCGCCTGACCCTGGATGTGCTGATTGCCGAAGGCAAGTGCGCCGACGCCGTCAGTGGCCAGTATGTGGTGGTGGACATCACCACCCAGCCCGGTCGTGACAACCTGCCCCAGGGTGAGGTGAGCGAAGTGCTCGGTGACCATCTGGCACCGGGGATGGAAATTGACGTTGCCATCCGCAATTACGGCATCCCGCACACCTGGCCGGCGGCGGTCAATGCCCAGGTGGACACCATTGCCGACGAGGTGCTGGAAGCGGACAAAAAGGCCCGTATCGACCTGCGCCAGCTGCCACTGGTCACTATTGATGGCGAAGATGCGCGGGATTTTGACGACGCGGTGTTCTGCGAGTTGTTGCCGGACGGCAACTGGAAACTGCTGGTGGCGATCGCCGATGTGTCCCACTACGTGCAGGTAGGCAGCGCACTGGATGTGGAAGCGCATCAGCGCGGTAACTCAGTGTACTTCCCGGACTTTGTGGTGCCCATGTTGCCGGAGAAGCTCTCCAATGGCCTCTGCTCCCTCAACCCGGAAGTGGATCGCCTGTGCATGGTGTGCGAAATGCGCATCGACGAGAGCGGCAGTATTCTCAGCTACCAGTTCTTCGAGGGGCTGATGCGCAGCCACGCGCGTTTCACCTACACCCAGGTGGGGCAGCTGGTGGACGAGCGGGATAACCGCGACAGTGGCCTGCGCAAGCAGTTTGCCGCGCTCACACCGCATATCGATAACCTGCACGATCTGTACAAAGCCCTGCGCAGTGCACGGGACAGACGCGGTGCCATCGATTTTGAAACCACCGAGACCCGCATCATTTTTGATGCCGCGCGCAAAATCGAGCGCATAGTTCCGGTGCAGCGCAACGACGCGCACAAGATGATCGAAGAGTGCATGCTCGCTGCCAACGTCTGTGCCGCCGAGCTGATGGAGTTGTCGGAACTGCCCGCGCTCTATCGGGTGCACGATATTCCCAAACAGGAGCGACTGGAAAACCTGCGCGCCTATCTCGGTGAGCTGGGCCTGCGCCTCGAGGGGGGCAGCGAGCCCCAGCCCAGTGACTATCAAGCGCTACTGGCACAGGTAGAGGGGCGTCCGGATTTCCATATCATCCAGACCATGCTGCTGCGCTCGATGAACCAGGCGGTGTACCAGCCGGAGAATCGCGGCCATTTTGGCCTGGATTATCGCGCTTACGCGCATTTCACGTCGCCAATCCGCCGCTATCCGGATCTGCTGCTACACCGCGGCCTGCGCTGGCTGGTCCGCAATGGCAGCGCCAACCCCAAGCCCATTGCAGATCGGGTGCGCCAGGCCCCCGGTGCCCACGCGCTGGCGCGCGAGACGATCCTGCCCTACGACATGCCGGCCATGGTGGAGCTGGGGGAACACTGCTCCATGACCGAGCGCCGCGCCGACGATGCCACCCGCGATGTGGTCAGCTGGCTCAAATGTGAATACCTGCAGGACCATGTGGGCGAGGTGTACCGCGGTGTGATCAGTGCCGTCACCGGCTTCGGCCTGTTTGTGGAGCTGGACGACCTCTATGTGGAGGGTTTGATTCACGTTACGGCGCTGCCCAAGGATTACTACAACTTCGAGCAGGCGCACCAGCGTTTGATCGGCGAGCGCAGCGGGGCGCGCTATCACCTGGGTGATGGTGTCACCGTGCAGGTAGCGCGGGTGGACCTGGAGGAGCGCAAGGTGGATTTCACCTTTGTCGAATTGCATCCGCGCCCTTCGTACCAGAACCCCAAATACCGTAAGCCTAAAGTTGGTAAGCGCGACAAATCGCTGGAGGACGTAGCCGAAACGGATACGCCGGCAAAGGCGGCGAAAAAGCCGAAGAAAAGTAACAAAGACGCAACAGAAGTAAGTGGTCGAGCAATGGAAATGGCGGTGGAGTTCCAGCAGGAGCGCAAGCGCAAAGGTAAATCCGACTTCAGCGCGGAGGCGGAAAAAGCCAGCCCCTGGGGCGGAGGTTTGAAAAAGAAAGAAGGCGCGGACGATAGCGATGCACCGCGTCCGATTCGCCGGCGCAAGGTAGGCAGTGACGACGTCGAGGTTGTTCGCCCCTCAAAGGCGCTGCCGAGCGATTCACCGGATACCGAAGATTCGGAGCCCGGCCTGGACGGCGAGCAGCCGAGGAAGAAGCGCGGACCGAGGAAATCGCCGACGCGCAAGGGTGGCAAGCGACCGGCCGTGGCCGCGCGCAAGGCGGCACACAAGGCGGCCAAGGCCGAAATTGCCAAGAAAGCCGGCAAGAAAAAGCTCAAGAAAAAATCCAGCAAGAACAGTCCAGGTAGGAAGAAGTAAGCCGTGGCCCAGCAATTGGTATACGGCCTGCACGCGGTGCAGGCCCTGTTGAAAAGCTCCCCCCAGCAGGTACAGGAACTGCTGTTGCTGCGCGGGCGCAAAGATCAGAAGCTGCAGAAAATTATCCGCCAGGCGGAACAGAATGAGATCACCATTCGCTTTGTGGATCGCAAGGCACTGGATGAAAAGGTCGCCGACGAAGGCAATCACCAGGGCGCGGTGGCGATTTGTGCCGGTGAAACCCGGGTGTACGACGAGCAGTACCTCAAGTCATTGCTGCAGCAACTGGAAGACAAAAGCGAAGCGCCATTTCTGCTGATTCTCGACGGGGTTACCGACCCCCATAACCTCGGCGCCTGCCTGCGCTCGGCCGAGGCCGCCGGGGTGCACGCGGTCATCGCCCCCAAAGATAACGCCGCGGGGCTGACACCCACGGCGAGAAAAGTCGCCTGTGGCGCTGCCGAAGTGCTGCCGTTTATTACCGTCACCAATCTGGCGCGAACCCTGAAAATGCTGCAGCAGGCCGGGGTGTGGATTTTCGGCGCCGCCGGCGAGGCGGAGCAGGATGTCTATCAGTCATCACTGACCGGCCCCATTGCCCTGGTGATGGGTGCCGAAGGGCCAGGGTTGCGCCGACTGACCCGGGAAAACTGCGATCACCTGATTAAAATCCCCATGGCGGGGGAGGTCAGCAGCCTGAACGTCTCCGTCGCCACGGGTGTGTGCCTGTTCGAGGCGGTGCGCCAGCGGACACGCTGAACACCCCACATTTCGCAAGTGAGAAAAGCCGGCCGGAAACTCCGCCCGGCTTTTTTTGTGCCAATTTTTCAGGGTAATCACGCCAGGAAATAACTGGCAGCTCACTACCTTTATTTTGCATTTTTTGAGACCTGTACCTGGTTTCGCCCCGCGCTCGCCCGCCCCTACCTGCTTTAATTTTTTCAGTCTTTTCCAATTGAGTGGGAACCTTTTGGTCTCCCGCTTCGTGTATAGGTGCAGAAGCCGGCAAATTGTGGTCGCCGGTTCCAGGGCAAGGGAGTGCGGTAGTGAAGGCCTGGTTTCTGAGTCGACGGCGTGCGCGGGAAGATCGTTTTGTTGCGCTGGTATTTCCCCACCTGCGGCAATTGCATCGCGTGGCATTCCGCCTGTGCGGTAGTGCGCAGGAAGCCGAGGACCTGGTGCAGGACCTGATGCTAGGGCTGCTACCAAAGGTGGATGAGCTGGACGCGATCGAGCGGCTGGGGCCCTGGTTGGCGAAGGTTTTGTATCGCCGCTATGTGGATCAGTATCGCCGACGCCGCGCTTCACCGGTGGACGATCATATACCTTTCAGTGACTGCGACACGGTGGATGGATGCATTGTCACCGCAGGTGGCGCTGAAGAGTCAGGTGGCTGTGAATTTGCGCGCCTGGATCTGCGTCGTAGCCTGGCGGTGGCCCTATCGGCGCTCCCGGAAGGCTGGCGGGAGGTGGTGATGCTGCACGATGTTGAGGGTTATACCGCAGAAGAGGTCGCGGATATTCTCACGCTGCAGTTGGGCACGGTGAAGTCTCGGTTGCACCGGGCACGCAAAAAACTGCGTTTGCTCCTGGGGGAGTTTTCGCCGCCCCGCACTGGCGCAAGTGCATCGGTGTTGAGAGTGTGAGTATCAGAGTGCAGGAGCGAGTCATGCGGACGAAAATATCGAGTGAGCAGCTGCAGCAGGCGCTCAGAGCGTTACCTGCGCCGGATCCGGGCGAGGAGTTCGAATCGCGGCTGATGGCCAGGGTCTTCACCCATCGCGACCATGCGCGAATCGCTTCGCAGAAAGTGACAGGGAACCGGTTGCGACTGTCTGCTGCGATGGCCGCAAGCCTATTGCTGGGCCTGTGGCTGGCACCACTGCTGACAAGTTCTGACCACAAATCTGAAGTAGTCGCGGGTGTCGGCACCGCTGGAGTTCGGCCACTGACGGTACGCCTGGACAGCCCTGTTGCGTTGAATGGCGCAATCATACGAGTGCAACTCCCGGCGCACGCCCGTATCCAGGGGTACGCCGATGTGCAGCTGCTGGAATGGCAGACAGACATTGCTGCTGGCGCTAATCAAATCACACTGCCCCTGACGCTAGACCCCGCTTTCGAGCGTAAAACTGCCGGGCAATTAACGGTAGAGGTGGAATACCGAGGAGCCAGAAAAACCCTGCGCTACGCGGTGCCGCCGACCAATCAGACGATGACGCAACTTTGATCCATCGAGGTAAAGGACTATGTCAAAGATTCAATCCACAACCCGTAAATCCGCTGCTTGTAACAGTGTTTTATACCCTGTGTTACTCGCCGGTTTCTTGCCGCTGTCTTCAGTGGTGTGGGCACAACAGGAAATGGCCGCCGAAGCGGATCTGCAAGCCGCAGTGGAGGCTGCCGAGATGGCCGACCTGGATATTACCCTGCAAGTGATCGAAGACACCGAGAGCGCCCAGGATCTGCTCAACAACATTGAGCTGCCGGACGAGGTGCGCGAGATTGCCGAACAGAAACTGGCCGCCGCACTGGCGGCAATCAAGGCCATGCGCGAGGCGCAGCCGGGAGGCCAGGTACCGAGCGGAGATAGTGCGGCAAGCAGTGAGGCGATGCTGGCAGAAATGGCTGAGCGCCGGGCAGAGCTGATGAACAATGCGCAGAACTCAGCCCTGGCAGCCAATGAGCAGGCGCAGCAAGCGGTGGAATCCGCACGCGAGGCAGTGGAAGAGGCGCTTAAAAATGGCCTCACCAATGCCGAAATGCAGGGCATGATCGAGCAGATGATGCAGGACATCCTGGGTGTGCTGCCGGAAGAGGCGCGCGGCAGTATGGGCGATGTCGATACGCTGCTGGATTCTTTGCGCGGCGACGTCGCCAGCGAGCCGGTGAGTGATACGACGGATGGCACCGGCGGCTAATTGCTCTGTGTGACCGGTGACACGGATGCCGATTATTGGGCGTCCGGGCTGGCGCTATTTAAGAGCGCAAAGGATTCCGCGCAGGGAGCGTGTGGATGGTGCGGAGAATGGCGGGCAGGGAGGTGGACAGAAAGGTGGACAGAAAGTTAAGCAAAGCGAAGAGGCACGGAATGCGCGGATTTATGCACCTGATTTTTTTGCTGGTGATGCTGGTTACGATTTCTGTTTTCGGCCCGGCGCGGCTGGCAGCGGAAGAGCTTCCCAGCGCGACCGGTGCTTTCAAGCGCGGCGACTACCCCAGGGCTCTGGCGCTATTTCGGGAAGCGGAGCAGAGCGGTGACGACAGTGCCAAACTCAAGTTCAACCTTGGCGTTACATTGTTCAAGCTTGGCCGCTATACGGAGGCCTCGGAATATTTCTGGCTGCTGGTGCCGGAACCTCAGTGGCGCGATCTGGCGGAATACAACCTGGGCCTGGTGGCGCGACGGCAGGGAGATCAGTTACTAGCGGCAAAGTTTTTTCGTCGAGTGAGTGGGCGCGCGGCTTCTCCACAATTACAGCGACTGGCGGCACTGCAGCTGGGCAGCCCTGCCGTTGAGCCAGTGACACAGGTGCGGCCCTGGCTCGCCATGGCCAGTATCAATGGCGGTCAGGATGGCAACCCCTATGCGGTAAAGACGGAGCTGCTGGGTGAAGGCGCCGTCGGCGAAGACAACTTTTTAGAGCTGTTTGGCTGGGGGCAGTACCGCCTGGCGGGTACAGAGGCTGATGGCTGGCGGTTGCAGGGCTACGGATTTACCCGGCGCTACAGCGAGCTGGATAGTTTGAATCTCGCCAGTCTCAGCACTTTACTGGTTCGCGACATCCACTGGCGAGACTGGGCGTTGGAAACCGGTGCTGGCGCCGAGTGGGTAACCCTTGGGGGTGAAAGGGTGAGTCAGCAGCTGCAGCTCGTTGGTCGTGCAAAGCGGGATTTTGGTGCGACCAGCGTGCAGCTGTCGTATATCCCTGCCTATTACACCGGTGGCGACAACTACAGCTACCTGGACGGCTGGCGCCAGCGCTTTTCTGCGGGCGCGCGCCGCGAGACATTTGGCGCAGACTTTGGCATCTACTACCTGTACGACACCAATGATCGCGAGGATCTTCAGCAGGCCGCGGACTACTACAGTTATTCGCCGGTGCGACACGCATTTGGCAGCGATGTGCGCTGGCGTTTTCTGAGTCGCTGGGAGCTGCGCGCCGGCGTTGAGTATCGCTATAGCGTATACGGTGGGCAGAATCGGGTAGTCGATGATGCTGGCAATTTGCTGGAGTTTGAGCGGGAGTCCGATCGCTTCAAATCCTGGGTCTCCACCCGCTATCGGTTGACGCCACGCCTCAGCCTTGATGGCAAGCTGTTAAACATCGATAACCGTGAAAATCGGGAGCTGTACGATTTCGATAAAACTGAAATGAGCCTGGGGGTTAGTTACGTCTTTTGAGCGGACGGATGCGTTTGCTGAGAGGGTGAATGATGAATCCTGTGCCATATCGGCGATGATGCGGATTCCTTAATGCCGATGCACAACGACTTTCTATCAAATCGTTACGGGCTGCCGTAGCGTGCATGCCTCGAAATAATAAAAAACGATTTGAGGAAAATGCGATGAATTTGAACCCATGGCGCGGCGGCTTGTTGCTGGCCGCAGCAGTGTTGTTTTCATTCGGGTTGAAGGTGCAGGCCCAGTCCTGCCCTGCCAGCCACCCGCTGGCCTGCGGCGGTGCCTGTTACACCGATGAGGCGCAGGCGGCTTCCGCCGGCTGTACGGTAGATTCCGGCAGCGGCTCCGGCGGTTCCAGCAGCTCCAGCTCCAGTTCCAGCAGTTCAGGTGGCAGCAGTTCGGGCAGCAGTAGCGGCGGCGCGCAGACCTGCCACAGTGATACCAATCCCTCCCATGTCATTTCCGGCCGCCGTGCGGAGTTCACCCAGTCCTGGTGCGATACCGTCTGTGTCACCTACGTGGGTAATGGCACCGGTTGCCTGAATGCCGCGGGTACTTTTGTCAGCAACGCGAGTATCTGCAGCGACCCGGCCAACGCCCGCGAGGCGATGATTGATATCGAGTACAACCTGGGCATCGAGATTGACGATGGTTTCCAGGCGTTGGCCGGATATCAGGGCGCGGTTCCGTCGATCAATCCGAGCATGTCGGTGGCCGATGCAGAGACCTATTTCAGTGCGCTGATCGGTGCGGAAAAAGGTGAGGAGTTGGTGCGCTTACTGAATACCAATGGCGACAGCATTGTGACGCGCAACGAAGCCAGCCAGGCCAAGGGTTCAGACCCACTGCAGCTGTTGAATACCGATTTCGGTTGTGGCCTGTCCACCGATGACATCATGGCCTATGTGGGTCTGTATATGGGAGACGGTGCCATCGATAAATATGCCGGCGACCTGGATGAGTCCGTGAAAGCGGCAATGCTGGAATTTACCCGCAGCTGGCAGCCCGGAGTTTCTGCCCAGGATTGTGAATATCGCGGTGGTTGCGATGGCCAGACCACCCCGGCACCGCAGCCGGAACCCGAACCTGAGCCTGAGCCTGAGCCCGAACCTGAGCCTCAGCCGGCAAACAACTGCCCGGCGTCCCACCCGCTGTTTTCCCAGCAGTGCAATCAGTGTTTCGCGGATGAATCCCAGGCAGCATCGGCCCAGTGTGCGATCTGAAATAATCGCTGCCTAGTGTTATGAGCCGCCTGTCGATAACAGTTGCCGTCGTGGGCCTCAGTGCCGCGGCGGCGCTTTGGTTTGCGCAGCATGCTGCGCTGGATCCCATCGCGCCGCCGGTTGCGGTGATTGCCTCGCCGGAGCGCTTGCCCGCGCGCATGTCGGAGGGGACAGTGCTGGAACCCGTGTCGGGTAATGTCGCGCCGCAAAGTGCCCCTCAAGTCGATTCAGTGTCTGTGCCTATGCCTGTACCTATGGGCGGCAGCGACTTCGTGGCGCTTATGCAGCGTGCCGTCGCTCAGGACCGCAACGGCAACTACTGGGTTGAACTGTCGACGGCGGGTTTTCCTTCCCGGGAGTTTCTGGTCTCAACCTGGCCGATTTTCTATCCGGACCAAACCATGCTCGCACGCGGGGTCGAAGGTTGCCCGCTCAGTGGCTATTACATCGAGCTACAGGCGCAGGCGAGCCTGCTGGTGGTGGGGGCGGGCGGCGCCCGGGAATTTCACTACCGCTGTGTATTCGACGGCGCGACTAATCAATACCTTTTGCAGGAGACTGCCGCCGACGAAGTTTTGGCCGTCAGTGTGCGGCAGCTTGCGCGCGATGTTCTTGAGGAGCGTGGTTGATGATGGGATGGCGAACTAGGGTGCGATGTCTTGGGGGGAAATGTTGAGCGTGGGTTGTTTGTTTTATCGCTGTATGACGGCGGCCAAAAACAGGATTGCTGACAGCGTGCAGAATCGGCTCGGCAATAAGCCGCTTGTTCCCCGGTGTGCGCGGCTGCTAACGGTCGCCTGTACGCTGGTTGCGGCCGCCAGTCACGCTGCAGGCTCGGAGCCTTATTGCCCCGAGAGTCCCTTGGCGTTGCCGGTCGCTATCGATAGTTTCGACCCTCCACCGCGGGCGGGCGAGCCGGAAATGACGGTGTCGGGGCTGTGGGATTTCATCCGTTCCCGCGAAATTGACAGCATCGATGAGCTGGTCGGATTTTTTCCGGCTGAATACCGCCACGGGTTTTCCCTGGTGGAGCACACGCGTGCAACCGGGCAATCCAATCTCACATATCCGCGGGTTGTACTCTTCGGCCCGGATGGCCGCTTTCTACTGAATCTGGGTACCAAAGCGGATGACCCCAAATACGACCTGCTGGATGTGGCGCAATTGCACGGTGACAGCGGGCGCTGGGAGTTTTCCGTGTTCGATTTTTCCGGCGAGGCGCCGCGTCTGGTGCGCAATGACCTCACTTGTGTGGAATGTCACGGGGATGCAGATAGCCGCCCGGTCTGGGGAACCAATCTGGAGTGGCCGGGGGTGTTTGGGGACAATGTGGCGCCGGGACCTCAAGGCGAGGCTCTGGACAGTCGCCACCTGGAAAGAATGCAAGAGCTGATCGCTGGCAATACCGGTCTGCCGCGCTTTGATTTTCTGCAGTGGCGCAAAGAACCCTTGCGCCGCGGTGGCAAGCGACGCATTGCCCACCACGCGTTTGGTGTCGAGCTGATCCTGTCGAATATCGCCATGGGCAGTGCCAGTGCGCGCGGTGCCTACCTGCGCCTGCGGCAGGCGCGCCCGCAGGAATACCGGCGTCAGCGCTATGCCATCCTCTACGCCTACTACGCGCGCAAAGGTCATGTGCTGTGGCAGGCGCAGGTGGCGCAGTCGCTGGGGTTGGCTTCGACGATCTCTGCTGGCGCTGCGCTGGATACTCTGCTGCAACAGCTGGGGCTGGATACCGCGGAGGCCTTTTCACTGGCCACGCTTGCTTCCCGAGAGCCGCCGGATACTTCCTGGAGCATGGGCCGGGGCGACCTCTACGATATGTTGGCGCTACAGGTGCTGGACGAACTGCTGCGAGAGGACGCGGGGGTTGTGGCAATTTTATCCGGACGCAGGCTGGCCGAAGGTGTGCTGGACTGTCCGCAAACGGCAAACACGGTCGCCGATGTGGTCGCTTTTAAAATGTTGCACCTGTTCAGGTTGCGTGGGCGCGCACGCTATCAGGTCAATCAGCATTTTTACCCGCTCGACCTGGAGGACATCTACGCGCGGGTGTTCCTGCCGGTTACCCACGAAATGCTGGGTTATCTTTCAGGGAAACTGGCGAATCAGGCGAAACTGGCCAACAAGCTGGATCGCACATCAGGCAGCGCTGAATTTGCAGCTGAGAAGGGCTGAGCTGATTGGCATTCTGGGGGCGGCAGTGACGTTGCTGGAGGAAGAAAAAGCGAAGGGGCGAAAGCCCCTCGGCGGAGGTGATCCCGTTTGTTGTTCTTGGGTCCCTGGGGTTTATTATTATTGGTTGTTCATTATTGTTGCGACCAATACACCTATGACGGCTGGGCGCCTGAACCCCTCATAATTTTTTTTGCGAAGGGCATGTCGGCCTGGCTTCCTACTCATATTCCTACTCGTCTTTCTACTCTTCTTCCCACCCGCATTTCTTCCTGGTCGTCTTGCTTCCTATTTCAGCGGGGCTGCCGCTGCAGCCAGCCAGGGTTGGATCATATCCAGTACCGGCGCAGGGTTTTTGATCCAGCTCAGGTGCGGATTGCCCTTTGGATGAGTGGCGGCGATTTCCCGGGTCTCGCCGCCAACCAGGGCCGCCAGCTTGGCGGTTGCCGCCGGCGGTGCGAAGGGGTCGCCCTGTACGGTGATGTGCAGGGAACGCCCGGATTCCGGGGTGGCGTTTTCCAGCCGGTACTCGGGGGCAAAGCGGCCGCTGATGATGCCGCGCCCCCAGCCCCGCATCAGTCGTGAGGCCTCGCGGCCGCCGAACTGCAATGTCTGTCCGGGGAAATAACCCAGAAGGCGGGTGCTACCCAGGGCCGCCAGCGCGGCAATCAATACCCCCACGCGTTTGAGGCCGCGCCAGCTGCGGTGATCCAGGTGCCCGGAGGCCACGCTGACCACTCGGGTGGTGCCGAGCAGGTCAGCGCGCGCCGCGAGCGTCGCGATCTGGCCGCCGATGCTGTGGCCGAGAATCAGGGTTGGTGCGCGGCCATAGTGCTGTTGCAGGTGTGCCAGCAGCTGCGGGATCCACTGGAACACCAGGTCGCTGTAGCCGTAGTTGGCGCCGCGGCCGGGTTGCGGGCGGCTGTCGCCGGTGCCGGGCATTTCGCAGGTAGCGCAGTCGCATCCGCGCTGGGCCAGGGTTTCCAGCAGGGTGCGGTATTTACCGGCGGGCACCCCGAGGGCAGGCAGGACCAGAATGAGCGGTGCGGTCGTTGATTCGGCATCAGGCTCGCTATCGGTGCTGTTGGTGATGGCCTGGTAGCGGGTGACCGGTACCGAAAAGACACCGAACTGGAGGTGGTCAACGGCCGGTGGGGAAAGTTGGGGGTGACTGTCTGGTTTCATGTGCCGTTTACTTAGGTACTGCTTAGAGGGTTATTTCGGGTGTTCCGGGGCGCAGAGCAGGCGGGGCGCGCCTTTGTATGAGCGCCTGTGCATGAGCGCCTGTGCAATATAGGCAGCGGCGCGGGCCGCGCCCAATGACCGATTCGCTCCAAATACTGGTTCTTTCGGCTTGATCCGGGTCTGTGCTGGCCGCGGCTCTGGAATGTCGGCTGATCAACTTGCAACCAGTTGTCAGCGCGCATAGAATACGCCGCCCGCAATAGGCCCTTGTGCCTTGTTGCGAACTCCTTGCCTCACCGGGTTGGCACTGCTAGTTGGCAGTTACTTACCGGGAGGCTGTTTTAACCCGTAAGGAGCTAAAATGCGTCATTACGAAATTGTATTCCTGGTTCATCCGGACCAGAGCGAGCAGGTGCCCGGCATGGTCGAGCGCTACACTGCGACCATCAAAGAAAGCGGTGGCGACGTTCACCGTCTGGAAGACTGGGGCCGCCGCCGTCTGGCTTACCCGATCAACAAAATCCACAAAGCCCACTACATTCTGATGAATGTTGAGTGTACCGAAGAAGCGCTGGCGGAACTGACCACCAACTTCAAGTACAACGATGCGGTGCTGCGTAACCTGGTGATTCGTGAAGACGAAGCCATCACCGAAGAAAGCCCGATCATGAAGGCTGAGAAAGAGTCCCGCGAGCGCAAAGCAGCGCGCGCAGAGCGCTCTGAGCGTCGCGAGCGCGCCGAGAGGGAAGACGATTCCTCCGAGGGCGCTGAAGAAGCCGCGTCTTCCGACAACAACGAAGACGAAGAGTAAGGGGATAATCTGATGGCACGTTTTTTCCGTCGTCGTAAGTTCTGTCGTTTCACTGCCGAAGGCACCAAGCGTATCGACTACAAAGATCTCGATACCCTGAAAGCCTACGTTTCTGAAACTGGCAAAATCGTACCGAGCCGTATCACTGGCACCAAAGCCAAGTATCAGCGTCAGCTGGCCACTGCGGTCAAGCGCGCGCGTTACATTGCGCTGCTGCCGTACACGGACAGCCACGAAGCTTAATCAGCTTCGTAAGCATTGTTGTAAATAGAGAAGCTATCTAGTGCGCGCCATCGCTGAATTTGCCATGCGATCGCGCGTGCGCGCGGTGATCCTCACCCTGGTGGGAATCCCGCTGATCAGCCCCGCAGTGCTCGCACTGGTGGGGTTGCGCCGCGGCAGTAGTGACGGCCTGTTTGTTCTGGCCTGGGCAGTACTGCCGCTGGTTGCCGCCGCTGGCGCTGGCTATATGTCGCCGCTGATGGCGGGCCTGGCAATCACCCACTTTGTGGGGGTGCTGGCTGGAGCGCTGGTACTGCGTGCCACCCGGGCCTGGAGCTGGGCTTTGGTCGCACTGACCATCGTATCGGCACTGGGCATACTGGTGACCTCACAGGCCGCCGGCGGGGTGCTTGAAACCCTGACACAGGCGATCAACGAGGCAGCCGGTGGGGCGGATACCCCCGAGGCGCAGCAGCTGAGCCAGGCATTTGCCAGCGAGGTGCAGGCCACGGGTTACCTGACCTGGGTGTCTGTAATCAGCGCGGTTCTGGCACTGTTGCTGGGACGCTGGTGGCAGTCACTGCTGTATAACCCCGGTGGTCTGCAGCAGGAGATGCACGCCCTGCGCATGCCGTTGCCGCTTGCGGCTGCCGGTATGCTGTTGTGGGTATACTGCCTCGTCAACGAGCACTTTGTGTTTTGGGGCGCGGTGGCGGCCTTCCCGATGATGGTGGCCGGTATCTGCCTGGTGCACTGGCTGGTCGCCCGCAAGGGCTGGGGTCGTGGACCCCTGATTGCCATGTATATAACCCTGGTGATCGCCGCCTTGCCGCTGGCAGGATTCCTGTGCGGACTGGCACTGATCGATAGCTGGATTGATATTCGCGCGCGCTCGAGCGACAACCGCTGAGCGGCGCACAAGAACTGAAACTGAGGGTTCCGAGATGGAAGTTATTCTGCTCGACAAAGTAGGTAAATTGGGCAACGTGGGCGACCGCGTTGACGTTAAAGCGGGTTTCGGCCGCAACTTCCTGCTGCCTACCGGTAAAGCCGTACTGGCCAACGCAGCAAACGTTGCTGAGTTCGAAGCCAAGCGCGCTGAGCTGGAAGCAGCTGCTGCAGCCAAGCTGAGCGAAGCTGAAAGCCGCGCAACCAAGCTGGCGGAAGTGGTAGTAACCATCGCTGCCAACGCTGGTGACGAAGGCAAGCTGTTCGGCTCTATCGGCACGCGTGACATCGCTGAAGCGATCACTGCGGCCGGCGTAGCAGTCAGCAAGGCAGAAGTGAAGCTGCCGGAAGGCGCTCTGCGTGAAGTAGGTGAGTTCGATGTGGACGTGCAGCTGCACTCCGACGTGATCACCACCGTTAAGGTTGTTGTAGAAGCCGAATAAGCTTTTGCATCAATTTTGCGATTGGCGGTAAAGGGGTTGCCTCTTTGCCGTCGAGCCGCGCACAATCAGGCGTTGGATTCCCCCCGTTGTGGATTTGGGAGTTCAGCGCCTGACTTGTTTCTGAGCCCTGTAAATGGTCTCTGCGCCCGGTAAAACTGCAATAGCGCCCCAAAATGAACGAATACGCTCCCCCGGAAGAAGATACCCAAGAGACTCAAACCAGCTCACCGCTGCCGCACTCGGTTGAGGCGGAGCAGTCGGTCCTCGGTGGTCTGATGCTGGATGCCTCGCGCCTGGACGCGGTGGCGGAGCAGTTGAGTGAAGAAGATTTCTTTGTAGCCAGTCACCGCACCATTTTTGGGGTGATGCTGCAACTCTCCAGTGGCGAGCAGCCGCTGGACATCGTCACCCTCGCCGAGGGGCTCGCCAGCCGGGATTTGCTGGCGGACATCGGTGGCCCCGCGTATCTGGCGGAGCTGGCAGAAAACACCCCTTCCGCAGCCAACATCGTCGCCTACGCCAAGATCGTGCGCGAGCGCTCCATGCTGCGCCAGCTGATTGCCGCCGCCGGTGAGATCAGCCGCACCAGCTTCAATCCCGGTGGTTTGGGTTCTGCGGACCTGCTGCAGATGGCCGAACGCCGGGTAGCCGAGATTGCCGAGGGACGCGCCAAAGAGGGCGGCTTTGTCGGTGTCGATTCGCTGCTGAAAAAGACCGTCGAGCGTATCGACGAGCTGTTCAAATCTGAGGGTGACCTCACTGGCCTCAGTACCGGTCTCACCGAGCTGGACCAGCGTACTTCTGGTTGGCAGCCGGGGGAGATGATCATTCTCGCCGCGCGCCCCTCCATGGGGAAAACCGCGCTGGCACTGAATTTCGTTGAAGCGGCCATGCTCAGCCAGGAAAGGCCAACTCTGGTCTTCAGTATGGAGATGCCGTCGGACAGTCTGGTGATGCGGATGCTGTCGTCCATCGGCAAGATCGATCAGGGTCGTATCCGTAACGGCAAGTTGCAGGAGGAAGACTGGCCGAAGCTGTCCAGTGCGGTGCAGAAGATGAAGGGCAAGGGCCTGTACATCGATGACACCCCGGGGCTGTCACCTTCTGAGGTGCGCGCGCGGGTGAAGCGCACGGTGCGCGACCACACCAACAAGCTGATGCAGCAGGATCCGAAGCTGTCGCGCGAGGATGCGGAGCGCCGCGCTTTACCGGCGATGGTGATGGTGGATTACCTGCAGTTGATGCAGGTGAAGGGCAGCACCGAGGGTCGTACCCAGGAAATTTCGGAGATTTCCCGCTCTTTGAAGGCGCTGGCGAAAGAATATGAGTGTCCGGTGATTGCGTTGTCGCAGTTGAACCGGGGGGTGGAGCAGCGCCCGAACAAGCGGCCGATGAACTCGGACCTGCGGGAATCGGGGGCGATCGAGCAGGATGCGGATGTGATTCTGTTTATCTACCGCGATGAGTATTACAACGAGGACAGCCCGGACAAGGGCATGGCGGAGTTGATTATTGGCAAGCAGCGGAACGGTGAGATTGGCACCTGTCGCGCGGCCTTTGTGGGTAAGTACACCCGGTTTGATGACCTGGCGCCGGAGTATTATCAGGGCGAATAACAGAGGTGGGGCTTTGAAGCTGGTCTGGTGGCGGTACCGCTGCCGGGTAGGGCTTTGTGAGACACGAGCTAGGCGCCCCCCGTTAACCCATCCCTGGGGGCTCTTCTAAAACATCCCTGTTTTAGAAGGTCTCACAAAGCCCTACCCGGCATCGCCACCTTTGATTCGAACTTAATTGCTTCGATTTCCAGCGCGCTGGCGGAAAGCTTGGTGGTGTGTCCGATTACGGAAAAATCTCAATCGGCGTACCGGTATCCACCATCGCCCAGATCTCATCCATCTGCGGGTTGGTCACCGCAATGCAGCCGTCGGTCCAGTTCATACGGGTCAGGTAATCTTCGATACCTTTCCAGTGGGGCTTCTGGCCGTGGATCATGATGGCGCCGCCGGGGCTTTTGCCCAGTTTGGCTGCCCGCTTGCGGTCCGTGGCATTGGGGTAGGAGACCTGAATGGCACGGTAGTAGGTGCTGTTCTTCTTTTTCCAGTTGAGGGTATAGCGCCCTTCCGGGGTGCGCGAGTCGCCCTCGTACTGTTTGTGCCCCACGGGGTTTTTGCCAAACACCACCTTGTAGCTCTTTACAACTTTGCCGTTGCGCTTCAGCTGCATCAGGTGCTTGGATTTGTAGACCACCACTTCATCCACTGGCTTGATCTTGGCGAAGGCCAGGGTGGGGATCAGGAAAAGGGCTATCAGACTCAGTTTTAGGTATCGCATGGCTCTCATCGGTAGTAATGGCATCAAAGGTGTCATTCCGGGGCTGAAACATCAGCTTCCGTGCTTTCGCACTTCCACATCCCTGACATTTGCGGGGAGGCTTGGTGTGGTGGGCGGGGTTGAGTCCGCCCTGGCTAAGCAATGTGGTTGCGCGGTGCGACTTGGTGACGCAATAGCGTTATGACAGCGCTGTCCTAGGCTGTCACCCCAGACCAGGTCCGGGGCTCTTGTTAGGCAATTATCCTAACCCCGGCCGTGATTGGCGAAGCGGGTTGTACGATTGCTGCTCTACATGGTCAATTTATCAGCAAGTAGACTAGGTTTAAAGGGGCGTCAACATAAAAGATTTCAATGAGCGAGGTAAGTTTCCGTGACCCGTACGTTTTTTGTAACTGGAACAAATACTGAAGTCGGCAAGACCTATGCCACGGCGGCGTTGCTGGATGCTGCGGCCAGGCAGGGGCTGAAAACGGCGGCGATGAAGCCGGTGGCGTCCGGTTGTGAAGAGACGCCGGAAGGTTTGCGCAATAGCGATGCGCTGACCCTGATCGATGCTATGACTGCGGTGATGCCCTACGAGCAGGTCAACCCCATTGCGCTGGCGCCCGCAGTTGCTCCGCATATCGCGGCGATGGAGGCGGGACGCCGGCTGGATACATCGCGTCTGGAAGGCATATGTCGCGGGGTGATGAACAGTGGCGCCGATCTGGTACTGGTGGAGGGTGCTGGCGGCTGGCGGGTGCCACTGGCGCCGCGGCAGTTTCTCTCGGACTTGCCCCGGGCGCTGGAATTGCCGGTGATTCTGGTGGTCAGCATGGAGCTTGGGTGTATCAACCATGCGCTGCTTACGGCGGAAGCCGTGCGTCGCGATGGCCTGGTGCTGGCCGGTTGGGTGGCGAACTTTGTGCGTGGACCGCAGGCTGACATGCCGAAGGCGGAGGAGAACCTGATGACTCTGCGCGCCCTGTTGCCTGCTCCCTGCCTGGGTGTTCTGCCCTTTGATGATTCTGGTGACTACCGTCAGGGCGCTGCGCACCTGGACCTTTCCCCCCTGCTATCTTCTCCTGAATGAGTTCTTCAAACGACTGACCAGCAAGCCGGATTCGCCCGCCCGGCTTGACTTGAGGATGGCTTGGCCCTAGATTTCAAACATCTGTTTGAAACAAACGATTGAGCTAATTTGGCGCAATCCAACGAATACCTATCGGAGAGGCGACACCATGGCCGAATACAAGGCACCACTGCGCGAAATGAACTTCCTGCTGCATGAAGTGTTCGAGGCAGACAAGCTGTGGGCGCGCCTGCCGGCGCTGGCGGAGACCGCCGATCGCGAGACCGCGGACGCCATTCTGGAAGAAATGGCCAAGCTGGCTGCCAATACCCTGGACCCGATCAACCGCAGCGGCGACGAAGAGGGTTGCCACTGGAACGACGGCGTGGTGACCACGCCGAAAGGTTTCCCGGAAGCCTATGCCACCTACTGTGAGGGCGGCTGGGGTGCGCTGGTGGGCAACCCGGAATTCGGTGGCATGGGTATGCCGAAAACCCTGGGTGCCCAGGTGGAAGAGATGATCTGCGCGGCGAATATTTCCTTCGCCCTCTACCCGGTGCTGACCAACGGCGCCTGCCTGGCAATCGACGCCCACGCCACCGAAGAGCTGAAGCAAAAGTACCTGCCGAACATGTACTCCGGCACCTGGGCCGGTGCCATGGATCTGACCGAGCCGCACGCCGGTACCGACCTGGGTATCATCCGCACCAAGGCGGAGCCGCAGGAAGATGGCAGCTACAGCATCACCGGCTCCAAGATTTTCATTACCGGCGGTGACCATGACCTGTCCGAGAACATCATCCACCTGGTGCTGGCCAAACTGCCGGATGCACCCAAAGGCCCGAAAGGTATCTCCCTGTTCCTAGTGCCGAAAATCATGGTCAACGAAGACGGCAGCCTGGGCGAGCGCAATGCGGTCAGCTGTGGTTCCATTGAGCACAAGATGGGTATCAAGGCCTCGTCTACCTGTGCGATGAACTTTGACGGCGCCAAAGGCTGGCTGGTAGGTGAAGTGAACAAGGGCCTCGCGGCCATGTTCACCATGATGAATTACGAGCGCCTTGGTGTGGGTATCCAGGGCCTGGGCGCTTCCGAGCGCTCCTATCAAAGTGCTCTTGAGTACGCCCGTGACCGCGTACAGAGCCGTTCGCCGGAAGGTGCCAAGCAGCCGGAAAAGGCGGCCGATCCGATCATCGTGCACCCGGATGTGCGCCGCATGCTGCTGACCCAGAAAGCCTACATTGGTGGTGGCCGTGCGCTGTCTACCTATGTAGCCAAATGGCTGGATATCGCCAAGTTCGGTGAAGGCGAAGAGCAGAAGCACGCGGAAGCGATGGTTGCGTTGCTGACGCCGGTGGCTAAAGCCTTCTTCACCGACAAGGGCCTCGAGTGCACCGTACTCGGCCAGCAGGTGTTCGGTGGCCATGGCTTTATCCGCGAGTGGGGCCAGGAGCAGCTGGTGCGCGATGTGCGCATTACCCAGATCTACGAAGGTACCAACGGCATCCAGGCGCTGGACCTGATCGGTCGCAAGACCGTCGCCAATGGCGGTGCCTTCTTCGAACTGTTTGCTGCGGAAATTCAGGAGTTCATCGCAGCCAACGCCGATAACGAGGCCATGGCGGAGTTCATCCAGCCGCTGGCGAGCGAGCTGCAGCGCCTGAAAGACGTCACCGCAGCGGTGATCGAAGCGGCCAAAACCGATCCCAACGCACCGGGCGCCGCCTCTGTGGAGTACCTGCACCTGTTCGGTTTTGTCGCCTACGCCTACATGTGGGCCAAGGTGGCCAGCGTTGCGCTGCCCCAGGCAGACGACTTCTACCGCGGCCAGATCAAAACCGCACGCTTCTATTTTGCGCGCCTGCTGCCGCAGACCAATGCGCTGGCGGCCAGCGTACTTGCCGGCAGCGAGACGCTGATGGACATGGAAGACGAGCTGTTCTGATCCGCGACTGTCCAGATTCGACTCGCCAAAGCCCCGCACCCGCGGGGCTTTTTTCGTGGCGCCGGATCTCCTAAACTCGGGCTATCAAAATAAGAAGATCCCGGGTTAGCCATGTCGAATCCAGAGTCCGAATCCGAATTCACCGTCCCGCCGAAGAAACTTTCCGCAGAAGACCAGGCCAAGGTCGACCGTTATCTGCAGCGCGGGCACAACGATGTGGACCGCAAGCCATTTCGTCCCTTACTGCTGCTGGGCATTATTCTCGCAGTACTGACGCTGCTGTCGCTGTTGAGCCTGTTTATCGCGCGGTCCAAGGGGGTAGTGTAATGGCAGACTCCGGCAAGTTCGCGCCATTACAGTTCGAACAGTTCGACGATGCGACCAAAATTGCGCGTGCGCGCACCTTTTATCAGTGGATGCAGCAGCGCCGCTCGGTGCGGGATTTCTCAACTGCACCAATACCCCGCGAAGTAATCGAGCAGGCGGTACTGACTGCGGGCAGCGCACCCAGTGGTGCCAATATGCAGCCGTGGCATTTTTGCGTGGTGGAATCTGCGGCGGTGAAACAAGAGATCCGCATGGCGGCGGAAGCGGAAGAGCGGGAATTTTATGAGAGGCGTGCATCGGAAGAGTGGCTGGATGCACTCGCCCCGCTGGGAACCGATGCCCATAAGCCCTTCCTGGAAACCGCACCCTACCTGATCGTGATTTTCCTGAAAAAGTTCTCCGAAGGTGCGGCGGGTGAGCAGCGCAAAAATTACTACACTTCCGAGTCTGTCGGTATCGCCACCGGCATGTTGCTGGCCGCACTGCACAATGCCGGTGTCGCTACTCTCACGCACACGCCGAGCCCGATGAAGTTCCTGAACCAGATTCTCGGCCGCCCCAGCGACGAGCGCCCCTATATGATTGTGGTGGCCGGGCTGCCGGCGGAGGGCGCACAGGTTCCGGCAATTGGTAAAAAGCCATTGCGCGAGATAGCAGAATTTATCTAGCGGAACTTTTGTTCGTGAAACTTTTGCTCGTGAAACTTTTGTTAGTAAAACTTTGTCCTATCCCTATCTCGGTAGGCGCCGACACTGGACTCTAATAAACAGGGAAGAAATAAACAGGGAAGAATCATGCACCGCAAACTCATTTTTATTCTGCTATTCATTGGCTCGGCCGCTGGTTGTGAAACGCTGACGCACATGGCGCTCGAGGGTGCCAGCAACAGCAAGGTCCGCTATGGCTCCCAGTGTCAGGCCCTGCGTATGCAGTGCCAGGATGCCAATTACAGCGAGTGGCAGACTCTGGATGGCCGCCTGGGGTGCTCCTGTGCCAAGGAGCCGACCCATTCCCGCTCCCCGGCGGACATCCAGCCGGATATCTGAAGGTTTGTGGCGCCGATCTTTACCAATCGGCTGACTGCCCATTCTCGAAAATAAATTCTTCGCTTATGATCCCCGGGTCGCCAATCGGCGGCCTGCGTCGCTCGGACGGTTCCGGGCGCTTACGTAAACAGAGGAATTTATGAGTAAGGATATGAGTGCGCCTTCCGAGCGCCGTTTTTCCCGTATTGATCGCCTTCCCCCCTACGTTTTCAATATCACTGCCGAACTGAAGATGGCTGCGCGACGGCGCGGCGAAGACATCATCGACTTCAGTATGGGCAATCCCGACGGACCTACCCCGCAACATATTGTCGACAAGCTGTGTACTGTGGCCCAGCGCGAGGACACCCACGGCTACTCCACTTCCCGCGGCATACCCCGCCTGCGCCGGGCCATTTCGCAATGGTATGCGGATCGCTACCAGGTGGAGATAGACCCGGAAGAAGAGGCGGTGGTGACCATTGGCTCCAAGGAAGGGTTGGCGCACCTGATGCTGGCGGTGCTGGATCACGGCGATATGGTGCTGGTGCCCAATCCCAGTTATCCCATCCACATTTACGGTGCGGTGATTGCCGGCGCCCAGGTGCGCTCGGTACCACTGGTGCCCGGCATCGACTTTTTTGCCGAGCTGGAGCGGGCCATTACCGAGAGTATTCCCAAGCCAAAAATGGTGATTCTCGGCTTCCCGTCCAACCCCACCGCGCAGTGTGTCGAGCTGGATTTTTTCGAGCGGGTAGTGGCGCTGGCGAAGCGCTACGGCATTCTGGTGGTGCACGATTTGGCCTACGCCGACATCGTTTACGAGGGCTGGAAAGCGCCCTCGATCATGCAGGTGCCCGGGGCCAAAGATGTGGCGGTGGAATTCTTTACCCTCTCCAAAAGCTACAACATGGCCGGTTGGCGCGTGGGTTTTATGGTGGGCAACCGCGACCTGGTGAATGCGCTGGCGCGCATCAAGAGCTACCACGACTACGGCAGTTTTACCCCGCTGCAGGTGGCGGCCATTGCGGCCCTGGAAGGGGATCAGCAGTGTGTGCGGGATATCGCCGAGCAGTACCGCCAGCGTCGCGACACCCTGGTTAAGGGGTTGCACGAAGCCGGCTGGATGGTGGATGTACCCAAGGCCTCCATGTATGTGTGGGCGAAAATTCCGGACGCTTACCGGGAGATGGGCTCACTGGAATTTGCCAAAAAGCTGCTGGCGGACGCCAAGGTGTGCGTGTCGCCGGGAATCGGTTTTGGCGACTACGGCGACGACTATGTGCGCTTTGCCCTGATCGAAAACCAGAATCGCATTCGCCAGGCGGTGCGCGGCATCAAGTCGATGTTCCGCGCGGATGGGTTGCTGGGCTCGCCCCGGACCACTAGCGCCCCAGCTGCTGAATAATGTCCCACTCTTCGCTGGTGACCGGCTGAATTGACAGCCGGCCCTGTTTTACCAGCACCATCTCCGCCAGCGCCGGGTTCTGTTTGATGTCTTTCAGGGCCACGGGGCAGCGGAATTCACTCTGCCACCGGATATCCACGCAGAACCAGCGCGGTTTGTCTGCGGTGGCCTTGGGGTCGAAGTACTTGGATTCGGGATTGAATTGCGCCGGATCCGGGTAGGCCGCCTTTGCCACTGTCGCGGTACCGGCAACGGCGGGGATTTTGCAGGCACTGTGATAGAAGAGCACGCCGTCGCCCAGCTGCACCTGATCCCGCAGGAAGTTGCGCGCCTGGTAGTTGCGGATGCCGTCCCAGCGGCCAACGTGACCAGGCTCTGCCTTCAGGTCTGCAAGTCCGTACTCGTCCGGCTCTGATTTGAACAACCAGTATTTCAAGGTACTTGTCTCCCGTTTGGCCCCAGTCTGCGGCAGTCTGTCAGATTGTTGCGTTTGGTGGTATTTCACCCACGCTTCCAGTCAATTAGGCTATTTTCCCAGATTGGCGCAGTCTTTGCGCCACGTTTGCAGGTTTATTGGGTTTATTTATGGGAACTTCGGTTTTCAATTGGCTGACGACAAAGCTGGCTTCCGAGCGGTGCCAGTACTGGGCGTTGCAGTGCAGTGGCTGGGGTGCCTATACACTGCTGACGTTCGTCGGCAGCTTCTTCTGGGTGGAGAGCCATTGGCTCCACACCGGCTATATTGCCGTGGCTACCGCCTCTGGCGTGGCGATTTCCGAGGGCATGCGCCGGGGTTTTCAGCGCCTGTGGCACAAAGCGCCCGCCGCACGACTGATGGGGTCCCTAGGGGTGATTATCCTGGGGGCGGCGCTGTGGGCGGCGATCAAGTTTGGCGGCTCCCTGTGGCTGTACGGAAAGGAGAGTGATGAGCATCCGGCGGTAGTGGCCGTCTACTGGTTCTCCTACTCCTTCCTGATCTACATGACCTGGACGGCGCTCTACTACGGCATCAAATACTATCAGGCCTCCCTGCTACAGCAGGAGAAGGCCCTCAAGGCGGAGTCCATCGCCCACCAGTCGCAGCTGAAAATGCTGCGCTACCAGCTGAACCCCCATTTCCTGTTCAATACCCTGAATGCGATTTCCACCCTGATCCTGGATCAGGACGGCAAGACCGCCAACAGCATGGTCACCCGGCTGTCCCAGTTCCTGCGCCACTCCCTGGACAATGACCCCATGCAGAAGGTCACCCTGGCCAAGGAAGTGGAGGCGCTGATGCTGTACCTGGATATCGAGAAAGTGCGCTTCGCCGATCGCCTGCAGGTCAATGTGGATCTGGAGGGCGACGCCTCGCGCGCCCTGGTACCCAGCCTGCTGCTGCAACCTCTGGTGGAAAATGCGATCAAATACGGCATCTCCCAGCGGGAGTGGGGCGGCGAGATCACGATCAAGGCTCGGGTATTTGCCGGTGAGCTGCTGATCGAGGTCAGCGACAACGGGCCCGGCGTGCCGGAAGAGGCGCTGGCGGGGCTCGGCAGCGGCAGCGGCGTGGGCATTCGCAACACTTGCGAGCGGTTGCGGGCCCTGTATGGCGTGGAGCAGAAGACCCGCTTCTGCAATCGCCCGGAAGGCGGCCTGGCAGTCAATCTGCGGATTCCGTTTGAGCAGGAATAGTCTGGATCCAGTAAAGAGAGCAGCAATATGAGCGGCAGTGGCGAGATTGTGGATAACAAACTTCTGAAAGTCATCATTGTGGACGATGAACCGCTGGCCCGCCGCGGCCTGCGTCTGCGCCTTGAGAACCTGGCTGACAGCGAGGGCGGGATCGAAATCCTGGCGGAGTGTGGCAACGGCCGCGAAGCGCGGGAACAGATACTGGCACTGAAGCCGGATGTGGCCTTCCTCGACATCCAGATGCCGGGTGTCAGCGGCCTTGAGCTGGTACAGCTGCTGCCGAAGGACGAGATCCCGCAGATCGTTTTTGTGACGGCCTACGATCAGTACGCGGTGGAGGCTTTTGAGGTCAACGCGGTGGACTATGTGCTGAAGCCCATCGAGGAAGACCGTCTCAACCTGGCGCTGCAACGGGTGCGGCAAAAACTGGGCAGCGAAAATCTCGCCGCCCAGCGCGAACAGCTGCTGGAGGCAGTGGCGGATCTGACCCAGGAATCACCCCAGGCACTGGAGGAAAAGTTGGCTGCGGGCGAGCTGGGCAGCAGCCGTTACCCGGAAAAGATCGCCATCAAGGACTCCGGTAAAATTACCCTGGTGCCGGCGCGGGAGATCGACTGGATCGACGCCGCCGGCGACTATATGTGTGTGCATGCCAATGGCGAAACCCATGTGATGCGCATCACCATGAAAGAGCTGGAGCAGCAGCTGGATCCGAAAGTGTTCCAGCGCATCCACCGCTCCACCATCGTCAACCTGAAGCGCGTGCGCGAGATCTGCGCGCACATCAATGGCGAGTACCACCTGGTATTGAATAACGGCGAGCGACTGAAAATGAGCCGCAGTTACAAAAACAAGGTACAGCATTTTATCTGAGTCGCTGTTTGCGCAACTTCACCCTATAACTCCCGACGAAATAGTCTCAAAGCGTCGGGAGTTATCATGACCAGGAATTCCATTTCCCTTTCCGATCGCCCGCTGCTGCGCGCCATGGCCGACAACTGGTGGGTGGCGCTGGTGCGGGGCCTCTTCGCCATACTGTTCGGGGTGCTCACCTTTGTGTGGCCGGGCATCTCCCTGTTGAGCCTGGTGATCCTGTTCGGGGTCTATTCGCTGATGGATGGCATCGTCGCCATTTACGGCGCGATCAAAGGGCGCGGCGAGGTGAGCCGCTCCTCCCTCTGGTGGCTATTGTTCGTCGGTATTACGGGCATCGCTGCGGGTGTTGTCACTTTTATTTATCCGCAGGTCACCGCGCTGGTACTGGTCATTTTCATCGGTGCCTGGGCACTGGTGCGGGGCATTTTTGAAATCATCGGCGCCATCCGCCTGCGCAAGGAAATCGAGCATGAATGGCTGCTGATTTTTGCCGGCATGCTGTCGGTGATTTTTGGCCTGGTGTTGCTGCTCAAGCCCGGTGCCGGTGCACTGGCGCTGCTGTGGCTGATCGGAACCTACGCGATCATTTTTGGTGTGATTCTGGTGTGGCTGGCACTCCGGCTGCGTAAATTGGCACGTAATACGCATTAATCAGACCCACAAGGTGGGCACTCTGGTCCCTACTTGAATGCCCGGCGTATGCCGGGCAAACTCCCTCAGTACATAATAAGAACGACAAAAAAGAGCCTCATGAGCGAAGCACTGATCGTCCTTGATCCCGCCGCAGACAAAAGCCTGCAGCAGCAGATCCGGGAGAAACTGGTCCAGGGTATGCTTTCTGGCAGTATTCCCGCAGGCCACAAAATGCCCTCGTCGCGCCGCATGGCGGAACAGCTGGGGGTGGCCCGCAATACCGTGGTCATCGCCTACCAGCAGCTGGTGGATGACGGCTTTCTGGTGACGCGTGAACGCAGTGGTTTTTATGTCAGTGACACCGTTTCCCAGCAGGGAGTAATAAGCCACAGTAATGACCTGCCTCACAATGAGGAGGACAATCGTCACTTCTGGCGCGACCACTGCAACCCGGTGTCCGTCAACCGTCGCGCCCTGAAAAACCGCCCCGCCAACTGGCTGCAGTATCCCTACCCCTTTGTCAGTAATGAATACGATCCGCGACTCTATCCCGGTGCGGAGTGGCGTGAGTGTACCCGGGATATTTTTGCCGGACGCGAAGTCGCCCAGTGGGCCACGCTTGGCAGTAACGAAGATGATCGTCATTTGGTGGAGCAGATCTGCACTCGCCTGTTACCGCGCCGCGGCATTTACGTGGAGCCGGGGCAGGTATTGCTGACCAGTGGCGTCGAACAGGCCTGCTATCTGCTGGGTGAGCTTTTGCTGGGAAGCCAGCGTAGCCTCGCACTGGTTAAGCCTGCCGGTGGCGAAGTGGGGGAAATTTTTCGGCGCACCGGTGCGGAGCTTCTGTCACTGACACAGGATGCCGATGGCACGTTACTGGCGGGCAACTTCCAGCAGGCAGACTGTCTCTACCTGCAGCCCAATGTGCACAACCCCACGGCAGTGACCACTAGTTTGGAGCGGCGGCGCCAGTTATTGAAGCAGGCGCGGGAACAGGGCGCCGTGATTATCGAGAACGACTGTGACCACGACTTCTGTTACCACGGGAACTCGCTGCCACCACTGAAAAGTATGTCGGGCGGCAGCTCGGTAATATACCTGTATCAATTCCCCAAGGTGATTGACCCGGGGATGCAGCTGGCGTTTGTGGTGGCTGCCAAACCGGTTATCCAGCGGTTGCGTGCACTGCGCTACACCTTGCGCGAGCGAGTGCCGGCACTCAATCAGCGCCTGTTAGCCAAATTCGTTGCCGCTGGCCACCTGGATGCCGCACTGTTCAAAATCACGCAGCAGCTGAAAGAGCGCTGGACCGCGCTGGGCGAAGCCCTGATGTACCACCTGCCGAAACTCAAGGTGCGCCGCGCCAGTTGCGGTACTGCCTGCTGGCTGGAGTTACCGGAGCATATCGACGCGGCGCAATTACAGATCACCGCAGAGCAGAACGGTTTACTACTGGAAACCGTCAGCGACGGCAGCGCTGTGCGTCTCGGCTTTTCCGCCATTGAGGCAGGCAAGATCGAAAGTGGGATCAAGATCCTGGCGAAACTAATCCATGGCGAATTGCGGGCGGAAGAGGAAACACTGGCGTCTGCCCGCGGGCGGCGTCTGTCTGCGCAAGACCTGCAGCGGGAAATGCCCGGTGCCGTTTTCCTCGGAACCAATACCTTAGGGGAATCTTACCGCATCGAACTCAAGCCGGACGGCACCATGCTCGGCTACTCCCGCAACGATGTGGAAATGGATGAGACGGATATGGGACGCTGGTGGCTTGATGGCGACCAGTGGGTGCGCCAGTGGCGCAGCTGGTCCTACGGGCGCAGGGCCAGCTTTTTTGTGGTGACGGAAGGCCACCGTATCAAGTGGTTTAGTGAAACCGGCAAACTGATAGATACGGCGATTATTGCCAACGAATAATTATCAGTCAGATCGGGCTCTGTGGCCCGCTTTGTCTTCATTTCTAAGCTCTGCACTATGTATGAAAAATCTCAATCTGTGGCGCGATCCAGCCGCGCCGCCGCAGGAACGGCAATCAAACAGATACCAAGCACCACCGTAACCACAACAATCAGCTGCGTGTAACTCCCACCACCGGTAATGAAATAACCCGCGAACAACGGCCCGCAAGCAAGACCCAGCTTGGACGCAAAACCGCCGAATGCCCCCATCTGTCCCGCACTGTCAAACCGTGATGTCATGGTCAGGAAATAGGGTACGCAGAATGCCCAGGTAATACCGGTAACCACGTTGGCGATGATAAATATTTCTCGAATACCGCTGGAAACAAACATCAGCAATCCCACTACCGTTATGAGCAGAGCCAGTCCCAATGGTTTTGCCAGTGGGAACTTTTGACCGGTCACCGCGGCCAGAGCGGCACCAGTGATCGCAATCAGGTTGGCCCAGAACAGGGTCTGGCTGATAAAACTGAGCGGAAGTGCAAAGGATTTTCCGAGATCGAAGATGAACGCAAACAGAGCCATATTTGCGAACTGAAAGCAGAACAGGGCGATCAGTGTGATGGCGATGGGGCGAACTGACAGTTTGTGTTCTCTGCTGGTCACGGCCGTTACCGGCACGGATTGCTCGGGCAGCGGGTAATCTGCAATCAGTGGCAGCATCATCAGTGTGATCGCACTGAAAGTAATCAGAGCATAAAAAGGCACGTAAGGGCCGTGTTCCACAACCAGCGCCGGCAGAAAGCCCATGCCGATGGCACCACCGATGTATTGCACCAGCAGTACCATGCTGTAACTGCGCCCGGCAATACCACTGCGTGCAATAGCCGCAAAGCCCAACCCTACCAGCGCCCCACCAAGTATTCCGTGCACCAGACGCAGGGGAATCAGCAGGTCCAGATTTGCCAGCTTGATCGTCAGTACGTCCATACCGATGGAACAGCACAGCAAAATCGTCGCCGCCAGTTTCCAGCGGGGGATGTAGCGGATCAGCCAGGAAACCGTAAATGCGCCGATCACCGCACCAATGGTGTTGGCGAAGGTGATTTGCCCCGCCTGCTCAGCACTCAAACCGGCCCCTACCATCAGTGCATCGACAATCACCGGAAAGATGTTGACGTAATAAAGCCCTGCAGAGGACAGGAAACCGAGAAAAATACTCGCTAGCCAGCCGTTGCTCGCCAGTAGTCCAGTGTGCGTGGAAATTTCAGGAAACTGTCCTTCGGGTGTCGAACCGCCTGGGAGCTCGGTTGCTTCGGTAGTGGATGGGCTTTGCATAAGAACTCCGGAGGTCGGGACGCTATTGTTATATCTCTGGTGTTATTTCTCTGAGCCGGACCAAAACTAACCTATTACAGCACTGGCGATAGTGCCAGTTTTACCGAGCCTTTGGGGCCACTTCGCCGGTTTCCTGCCAAATCCCCCCATAACCACCTTGTGGACTAATCGTCAGCGCCAATCTGGACCTATAGCTGAGCCATTGGCTGGGCCAGTATTACTCCAGCCGAGAATAATCAAGTAGGACACGGTGAGCGATGAATACCCAACCCCGCCGCTTCGGAATTGCCGCACTGCAGCTGAACCTGGATGAAACCGACAATCTGGAGCTGCTGCTGCAAAAGATCCAGCGCACCAAGCTCCGCTATCCCTGGGTCAAGATGGTGGTGTTGAGCGAGCTGGCGCTGCGTGGTGTTGGCGCCCAGCATGCGCGGGAATTACCCTCAGCCGAAGAGGAAGCATTTTGCCGCGCAGCCCGCGAGCTTGGTATCTGGCTGGTGCCGGGCTCCATGTACGAGAAATGCGGAAGCACGGTTTTCAATACAACACCGGTGATCAATCCCACGGGCGAAGTCATCGCCCGCTATCGGAAGATCTACCCCTTCCTTCCCTATGAAAAAGGCGTTACCGGTGGCGACCAGTTTGTGGTGTTCGAGGTCCCGGAAGTGGGGCGTTTTGGGGTTTCCATCTGCTACGACATGTGGTTCCCGGAAACCACCCGCGCGCTGGTATGGATGGGGGCAGATGTGATTATTCATCCCACCAAAACGGACACCATCGACCGCGTGGATGAACTGTCCATTGTGCGCGCCAGCGCCACCATGAACCAGTGCTACATCGTCGATGTGAACTCGGCTGGTGCCCAGGGCGTAGGCCGCTCGATTATTGTCGGCCCGGAAGGTGAGACGATTCACGAGGCATCGGTTGAAGAAGAAATTATCACTTTCGAGGTTGATCTGGAAAAAGTTACCCAGGTCCGCGAGCGCGGCATGAAGGGCCTCGGCCAGCCTCTGAAAAGCTTTCGCGATGGCCGGGTGTACTACCCACAGTACGAGCAGGGTGCGGTATCCCCGGCTCTGGCGGAACTGGGAGAGCTGAAAATTCCGGAGTAGTCACGTCTCGGGTGATTTCATTTTCGCAGGGTGAAATATAGCTGGACCAGTCGTTGTAGACTAACTGGCTCTAGGTTTGAGCCAGGGTCCACAAGTAAAAACGCAGAAAACGAAAGCCGGCGCAGTTTGGCCTGCATGTAACCTTTCAAAATAAGAGAACCAGACCTAGCAGAGGGCATCATGAAACAACCGATCAAACAGGGGTTTTACCGAAGCGCGCTCGCCACCGCAATTGCGGCAGTTTCCACTGGAAGTATTTTTACGGTGCCGCAGGTTTTCGCGCAAGAGAGTGGTCCGATCGAAGAGATTGTTGTGACGGCAACCAGCCGTGAGGCGTCCATGCAGGACATCCCCTACAACATCTCTGCGGTTTCCGGCGATAACATCAGTGCCGCCCAGATAACGGATCAGGCGGAGCTTATGCGCAATATTCCCGGCGTGGCCGTGGTTGACCGCGGAAGCCGCAACTCTGGTGTGATCAATGGCATCATGATCCGGGGGCTCAACGTGGACGGCGCTGCACTCGGTGACTATGCACTTGCCGCTTCCCCCACGGTGTCTACCTATGTCGACAGCACGCCGGTCTATGCAAACTTCATTCTCAAGGATCTGGAGCGGGTGGAAGTTCTGAGGGGGCCACAGGGAACCCTGTACGGTTCTGGCTCGCTCGGTGGCACCGTGCGTTATATTACGCGGGCGCCCAGCACTGAGGCGGTCGAAGTGCAATTGAACTCCGGGGTGTCCTCTACCGCCGGCTCCAGCGGCCTGAACTATTTCAGCGATGCGATAATCAATATACCGCTCGCCGACAATATCGCCGTTCGCGGCTCCGCCGGATTTGTGGATAGCGCGGGGGTTGTGGACTATGTCAATGTTTACCAGCTGGACAATACGGGGTTGCCGGTAGCGCCCAACGGTGTTCTCTCGGCGGATGCAAATTATCGCACCGTAAAAGATGCCGATACGGTGGATATCAAGTATGTAAAAGTGGCCGCGCTGTGGCAGCCCACCGAAAAAATCGAGGCTGTGCTGACACATATGATGCAGCAAGACGACATCGGTGGTCGTCGCCAGCAGACGGTGGGAATGGATGGATTCGGAAATAGCTATGACGAATATGAAAACGGCTCGGTACAGCTGGAGCCTTCCAGTCGCGAAGCCGATTTGACGTCACTGGAAGTCGATATTGACCTGGGTTTTGCCACCCTGACTTCCTCCACCTCACAGTACGACCATGTTGGCGAATCCGTTTCTGAGAATACGGGTTTTTACGCCCAGCTGGGCTGGCTGGGGCAGTGGTACTACAACTACACCCGGCCAATGGCCGAGGCGGCGCGTCAATATGAAGACAGTGCCTTTATCCAGGAGCTACGTCTGGTATCGAGCACCAGTGGCAATTTTGATTGGACATTGGGTGCTTTCCATATCAATCAGGACACCGCAGGTGCTCAGCAGAGTTACCTGCGCGGCTTCGATCGTTGGGCTGCAACTGCCTGGGGTATAGACCTGGTCGCCACGGATCAGGACTGGGATTACAGCCGCATGGACGAATTCACCGAGAATGCCGTCTACGGTGAAGCCACCTGGCACATGGACAAATTGCACTTTACCCTGGGCGCACGTTACTTCGATAACGAATATCAGTCCGACGTATTTATGGACCTGCCGCTGTGGGGGCCGGGGGTGATCGGTGATGCGGTCAACGAACGCCGTACAACCTCGGATAACGGCACCCTGTTCAAGGGCAACCTGTCCTACGACATCAACGAAGACACTATGGTCTACGCGACCGTCTCGGAAGGTTATCGCCGCGGTGGTACCAATGCCGTGCCGCTGAGTGGAAATTTTGCGGAGAGCGATGCCTGGCTGGAGTACGACTCTGATGCCGTGTTGAACACCGAGCTGGGTATCAAGGGCAACCTCGGAAATGCCCGCTATACACTGGCGGCGTTTATGGTGGACTGGCAAGATGTGCAGATGAATACATCGACGCCTGTTGGTGGCTTCTACGCGGTCGCAAATGGTGAAAGTGCCAGCACCAGCGGTCTGGAATTTGAAATCCAGGGCAGTGTCACTGAAACGCTGAGTTATGGCATCGGCTATGCCTATGTCAATGCAGAACTGGACGACGCGCTGGTTTCCCCGACCGGTGGCCTTCTCGCCAGTGCCGGAACCCGCCTGCCGGGAACGCCGGAGCATACGCTATCCGCGGCTCTGGATTACCGCGCTCCAATCGGCAATCAGGGGCTGGAGTTGATTGCGCGGCTGGCTTCCTACTATCAGTCCGATACACAGAATGCGGCCAGCGATAGTGTGCGGTTTGCGCAGACACTGGATGGCTTTGCCATTGTGGATGGGCATGTTGGTATTGCGGGTGATTGGTGGTCGGCGACGCTGTTCGCGAAAAACCTGGCCAATGCGCAGGGCTCGACCGGTATTTTCAAAGAAGAGTATATGGGCACGGATCCTTCGCAAAATTATTTCGGCAACGGATCCAAGGAATTCCTTGCACTGCCCAGAACCATTGGTGCAAACCTGAAAGTGACTTTCTGATCGCAAAGAATCAAGTGTGAGCCTTGTCATTGTTGCTTGATTTAATTGGTGTATTTGGGGGCGCTCTGCGCCCCTTTTTTGAATGCTCGGAGTGCTTGGCATAATGGTAATCCAACACAGAAAATTCAAATGACGGAAAACGTGGATAAGATTGAAGCAATGCCGCAGGGTGCAATTCGGCAAGCCAATGCCGCACTTCAGGGCGGAAGGTTTTTTGACGCCCTGGAAGTGCTTTCCGATGCTCGAAAAAAATATTCAGATGCACTGGTGCTGTTCCCGCACACAATTCGCAGCCTCATATTCTGTGGGGAACACCTCAAGGCGCGGGCGCTGGTGCGCGAGTATCTCGATCGTGCTGTAGATATGCCCCAGCACCTTGCGGAGTGCGCCCAGCTGCTGGTTCAGTGTCAGTTGCTGGATGAGGCGGTGAGTACTTATCGGCAGCTCGCCGCGGGAGGAAGCCGCGATGGTAAGTACAACCTTGCGGTCAATCTGGTGGCCCTGGGAAATACGACTGAAGCAGAAGAAATACTGACGGCGTTACTTGAGAGCAACCCAACGGATGGCCAGGCTCAGCTGGTAAAAAGCGGTTTAAACAAGGCCACTACGGCGTCAAATGATGTTGCGCACATTGAGTCTTTGTTGGCAGGAGCGCGGCTGTCGCCGATGGATCGGATCCAGCTGCACTATGCCGTTGGTAGAGAACTGGAAGATTTGCAAGAGTTCCCCGCTGCCTTCGCACACTTCCAGAAAGGGGCGAACCTGCGCCGTCGGGGTATGCAATATCGCGTAGAGGGTGACCTGGAGACATTGGATTTGATCCGCCAGTGTCATGGCGGTGGCGGTGGCGGTGGCGGCGAGCAGGAAGCGGATGCACAAGTGGGGCAAGAGGCGGTTTTTGTACTCGGCTTGCCGCGTTCGGGTACCACATTGGTCGACAGAATTTTGTCTAGCCACAGTGACTGCAGGAGTCTTGGGGAGATTACCGATTTTCCGATGTCACTGATGGTCGCTTCCGGCAGAAAGCTTGCGAAGAGCGAGCTGGTCAGGGAAACCGCACGTTGGGCTCCGGAAAAAATCGCGCAAAGCTACCTTAAGCGACTGCAGAATTTTCCGGGGTCGCTCCCTCGGAATATTGATAAAACACCGCAAAATTTTCTCTACGCCAGCCTGATCACCCGGTCCATGCCCGGCGCAAGTGTCATCTGGATGGATCGTCACCCCCTGGATGCCTGCTTTGCCATGTACAAGACACTGTTCCAGATGGGGTACCCCTTTTCCTATGACCTCAGCGACCTGGGGCGCTACTACATAGGGTATTGGAAGTTGAAGTCCCAGTGGCAAGACAGATTGCAAGGCAAGGTTCGATTTCAGCGTTATGACCGGCTGGTAGAGGACTTCCCGAGACAGGCGAGAGAGCTGGTTAGTTCTGCCAAACTCGACTGGCAGCCAGAATGTGAAGCATTCCATCATAACCGCAGTGCCGTGGCGACGGCCAGCTCGGTACAGGTTCGGCAACCACTGTATAAATCGGCGGTAGCGCACTGGCGGCACTATGAGCATCAGCTCGAACCCCTGGCGGCCATACTACAGCAAGCGGGCGTACCGCTATAACAACTCCGCTGTCCGCTCATGCATCGAAAATGAAAGCAAAAACAAAAACAAAACCAACAAAAACGCATTGCCTGGCACTGCTGGCCCTATGGGCAGGAGCGACGTATTGCTGGGGAAACACCGGCAATGAATATGCCCAGTTGACCGGCGATGGCAAGGTGTCCCGAATGCTGCTGAGTCGCGAGGCGCTGTTGACCGGCGATGGCCCGAGCAGCCCGATCAATTTTTCGGGCTATGCGTTACCCGCTGCGGCGGCGCACCCGCAACATGTTTTTTCCGGCACGCTTACCCTGCACGGCGAGGCCCACGGCGGCAACTTTACAGAAATCAAGGACACCTATAACTACACCGACACCGGTAAAGACGACAGTTCCCTCAAGCATTTGCCGGAATTTTCATTCCAGTTTCTCCAAACAGGAAGCCACATTTTTCCCCTGGAACGCGGTTCCATCGCCAGCAGTCACCCGCACTGGGAATATGTGCTGACTCCCGGACGCGTGTGGCAGGAGGTTGGTGATAAGGGCTACAGCCGCGCTGCGATTCCTTTTGCGCTGCAACAGCGCAATGCAAATTGTATCCACAACGGCGTGCTGAGTTTTTTGTTCAAGGGCGATGGCTCTGTTTCCAGAGTTGCCTATCAGATTAGTAGTGAAACCTGTCTGTACTTCAAGGCAGACTGGTGGGGGTTGCTCGATGCGACCTACACACCGCAGGCCATTGCCAACCAGAAGCAGCGAATTCAGGATTATCAGGCAGAGGTGGCAGCGCGGATGCCAATCAAGGCACTGTCGCTACTAAATACAGATTATCCGGGCACCGATTACACGGCTTTTCAAAGCCCCGGCAGTACCGATCCCAGTCATGTCACCACCGCGGGTTTTGTGATTGACGGCAACCACTACCGGGGCGATTGCGTTACCCGCCACGGGAACTATCCCTATTGTGAGTCTCTGGTGTTGCCTTCCTATTCCATCGCAAAATCGGTATTTGCCGGTGTCGCGATGATGCGCCTGCAACAGCAGTATCCGGGGGTGCGCGACACCATCGTCAGCGACCATGTGCCCGCGTGCAGTAAAAGCAACTGGGGTGATGTCACCCTCGATAATCTGCTGGACATGGCTACCGGCAATTACGACAGCGCAACGTACATGGTAGATGAGGCTGCCGAGCATACCGACGGCCTGTTTCTGTCTGACAGCCACCGCGGCAAGCTCAGCTACAGCTGCGGCCATTACCCGCGCAAGGATTCCCCCGGCAGCCAGTGGGTTTATCACACCTCGGACACCTACATTGCCGGCACGCTGATGGCGGACTACCTGCGGGGGGAGCGGGGCAGTGACGCGGACTTGTTCGGAGACACGATGGTTGCCGATCTCTGGGGCCCCGTGGGAGTAAGTCCTACCGGGCAGTATACTCGTCGCACCTACGATGCCGCGGCGCAGCCGTTTGCCGGTTGGGGGCTGATGTGGTTGCCGGACGATGTGGCCAAAATTGGCCGCTTTGTCGGCATCGACAAGGGCAGAGTTGGCGGGCAACAGAAACTGGATCTGGGGGAGCTGAACGCGGCTCTGCAACGCAACCCCTTGGATACCGGCACGATTCCCCTGGCCGATTACCGCTACAACAACGGCTTCTGGGCGCACAATGTGGTGGGGAAATTAAGCGGCTGCCGCGGTAATCACTGGATTCCGTTTTTATCCGGCTTTGGTGGAATCACTGTGGTGTTGTTGCCGAACGACAGTATTTATTATTACTTCAGCGACAACGATACCTATTACTGGCTGGATGCTGTGCAGGAGGCCCATGGTATTCGCAGCCTGTGCCAGTAGGCTCCTCGCTAAAACACAAATACTTGGGCCAAAGTAAAAACGGCAGCCAGTGGCTGCCGTTTTCGGAGTGGCGCTTTGCGCTATTTCAGGCTCGCTGTCAATGCCTGCCCTTTTTCCTTCAGCGCCATACACAGGTTGATGCCTTCTTCGGTCTGGTCCAGCGCGCGCTGGTAACCCGGTACCAGTTTTTTCTGCTGGGTGAACAGTGCCTGTACCTGTTGCAGGGAGTGCTGGTCACAGAAGCTCGCAGCGAAGCGCGGGGTGTTGCGGCGCCACTGCTCCGGGATCTTGTTGACCACTGCGCTGAAGTTATCCTGCAACCACTGCCAGTTTTTTTCCTGCAGTGCGGGTTCTGCCAGTGCATTGTGGATCAGGCCGAAGGCCTCGCGGGAACCCATGTCATCGCTGAGCGCCAGGTTGTGGATGATGTGCAGTTGCGAAGGGTCGGTAACGCGACCGATGGCGTCGGCACTGGCGCTATCGAGCAGCGGGTCGTCGAGCTCGCTGCGAACCTTGATCAGGTGATTGAGGAATTCCTTGCCGGAATCCTGTACCGCGACCGTCAACGCACTGGTGTACAGATCTGAATCCAGGGCTTTGGGATCGCGCGCCTGATTGAAGCCGGTAAACTGCTCGGCTTTCTCCTGCAGCAGCTTGCGCGCTTCCGCATTTTTGCCTTCCAGTGCCAGGAAGCCGATCAGCTTGCTGTACAGCAGTTTGCTTTCTGAGTCGCTACTGCCTGCCAGTTGCTGGGCTTTTTTCCCGTAGAGTTTACTCAGGAACGCCTGCCAGTTTTTGCTGTGCGCTTTTTCCACATAGTGATCGGCGTACTTGCCGAGGTAACCGAGCGAAGCTTCCACCACCTGGCGCTTGTCGGAGGCGGCAGAGAGCTGGATGACCTCGGTGAGCGTCGTCGGCTTCAGCTGGCCCGCTTCAAACGCGGCGAAGGCGCTGTCGATCACGGCCAGTTGCTCGGTGGGCTCGAGTGAATCGAATTGCTTGAGCAGTGCCTGCCAGTATTTTTCTTCCATATTGAAACGGTAGTAGCCACTGCCGTTGACATTCGGCATTACCCACTCGGGGCAGCTGCCGCCGGATACCTCGATCTCCTGCTGGGCACTGGTGAGGAATTCGCACTGGCTAACGCCGGAGCTGCCGCGCCCACAGAAGGGGATGCTCCACTGCTGCCCGTCGTCACTGATCGGTGAGCCCAGGGGTTTGTAGCGCTGCTGGGAGACACGGATTTTAGCCGCGTCTGGGGTGCTGCAGTCCACGCTCATGGTCAGCAGGGGGACGCCTTTCTGTTCCACAAAGGTGCGGAAGGTTTCGGTCAGTTGCGGGCTGTTGGTTTCATCGCCGATGACTTTATAAAAATCCGGTGAGTCGGCAACGCCATCGGCAAAGGTCTCGATATAGCGGCCCAGTGCCGGGCGGAAGGTATTCGCACCGAAATATTCATCCACCATGTGGATAACACCCAGGCTTTTGGCGTAGGTGATGGCATCGTAGGCGTTGCGGATGTCGTTGTTATCGGTGATCGGCTCGCGGATGGCACGGGTGCTGGCGAGGGAGTCCAGTTTCATCGCACTGATGGCGCGCACCGCGGCATTCAGGTCGTGGCCGCCGTCCGGTTCCATGATGGTGAGTACCAGCGGGGTACCCCAGGTGGCGAAGCCTTCCTTCAGCCACAGGTCGTCCCACCAGGGTGGGGTGACCAGGTTGCCAAACCACATATGGGCAATTTCATGGGCGTGTACGCCGAGCAGTGCCAGGCGCAGGCCGGGTGCCGGTTCATCGCCTTCCACCAGAATGCGCTGCTCGCGATAGGTGATGGCGGCGGAGAGCTCGGTGGCGCCGCTGGGCCACTGGGGCGCGGCGACTATGTCGAGCTTTTTGAACGGGTAGGGGCGCTGCAGCTGTTCTTCAAAAATACGCAGCATCTGCGGGGTGACGTCGAGAATATATTTCAGATCCTTGCCGCGGCCTTTGCGGGCAAAACCGCGCAGGGGAAGTTCCTGCTTGCGGTATTTGTTTGCTGGAATCGCCGGGCGTTCCACCACATCGAACGGGCCCACGGCCAGCGACAGCAGGTAGGTGGGCATGGGGCGGGTCTGGGCAAAGGTGACTTTTTCCAGGCCGTTGCCCGCATCGCTGCGGCCCACCTCAGGCGCATTGCCGATGGCCACGTAGCCCTTGGGGATCGTCAGGTTGATGTCGTAAGTGGCTTTGAGGCCGGGTTCGTCAAAGCCTGGCAGGAAACGTCGCGCCTGGATGGATTCGGACTTGGCGAGTGCATAGGCCTCGCCCTTTTCCTCGACCTTGAACAGGCCCGCGAGATTTTTATCAAAAGGTGCACTGTATTTGATGCGCAGTGTGATTTTGCCGGCAGGCACACCGCCGGCGAAATCCACGCGTACCACGCCGCTTTCCAGCATCTGGCGATAGTGGGCAGCTACGACCTTGTCCTCGGCTTTCTGTTTGTCGGCGGCGCCGGGGATCAGGGCCTCGATGTGGGCGACGTCGATATTGTTGCCGTGCATCCAGATATGGTCGGTGGGCTTGTCCAGCTCGATGTCGATCTCCACCTGGCCGTCGAAGCGGTCCTGGCGCGGGTCAAGGTTCAGGTCCAGGCGGTAGGCGGTGGGGCGCACGCCGTCGGGCAGTTTGCCCGCCGGGGGTTGCTCTTCTGCAGAGCTGCCGGCTTCGGTGGCGGGCTGCATGCCGGCCTTGGCGGCGTCTTGCGGCGCGCTTTCAGTGGCAGCGGGTTTGTCTGCATCACTGCCGGCGGGTGTGTTTTTATTCTGGGTATCGCAGCCAGCCAAGAGTAAAAGTCCGGCCAGCAATGTTGGTAAGGCAAGTTGTCGCATAATTGCTCGATCTTTTGGGAAATTCGCGGTCAGAAGTGACCCAATTGTAGCGGTTTACGCGTGTGTTTCTAAAACGCCAGCGGGAGATAAACGGACGGGTGGGGCGTGAAAAGCGCCGGAATGAATCCGGCGCCGGCAGGGTGTGCGTTACCAGTGTGCGCTACCAGTAGGCGTTACAGGTGGGGAATCGTCAGCACCGATTGCCGGTTGCTGCGATAGGGCACCTCGATTTCGTAATTGGTATCAGCAGGCTTCTGATAGATGGCGCCCTGGGTGTCGATGGCCAGGGTAACCACATGCCCGGGCGGTACATCGTAGGAGGTGGTGAAGAGTTCCAGGGAAACTCTCTGTGCCTGGCCCACCGCAGCATCGTGCAGGGTGACCGGGGCGTGGGTGATCAGGCGGCCGAGGCCAAGTGGACCCGTGTCGTAGAGGTGTACCTGGAGTTGCACTTCGGGCTTGCTGGGTTTGATCCACATCTCCAGTGTCGGAGTACCGCGGATTTTGAAGGTGCTCCAGTGCACCGGTGAGTTGTACTCGATGGCGTGGTAGCCGTTGATGCCGGTCATGTTGGTGTACACCGGGATACCAAAACCTTCCAGCGCGTCGGAAATCACGGGAATGCCGGTACCGGCTTTGGTGTCGGCGCCGCCGTGGAAGTCGTTGCTCCAGCCCCAACCGTTGTAGGGGCTGGTTTTCATACTGGCGTTATTGAAGTAGCTGAGGCGCGGGTGCAGGTGGTAGCGGGTGCTTTTGTCGGTTACCGGGAAGTCGTCGAACTGTTCGATCTCGTTGCTGATGCGCACGGTCATGTCGACCTTGGGTTCGCTGTCGATGCCGTTGGCGTCGCCCTTGAGGTGGTGGTCGAACCAGCGAAAGGTAGTGGCCCAGATGTGACCATTGTTGCCGCCGAGGGTTTCGGTGACGGCGTGGGTGCCCGGGTTGAGGAGCAGTTTTTTGGGACCGTCCAGCAGGCTGTAGAGCTGGGTCATGCTGTTGGGTTTGAACAGGTAATCGGCGAAATTATTCGACATCAGCACAGCGGTACCGTTGCTGTTCAGTTCCGGTACGTAGGAGAGTGCGGAGCGGGGGGCGGCGAATTCTTTTACCCCCTGGATATTTTCGGTGGCGCGCAGGTTGGCCCAGATGGTGTCCACTTCCGGATCGAGGTTGAACGCGGTGGTGGTGAGGATGGTGCCCCACACCAGGTTGACGGTGTTGCCCGGGTAGAGCCCTTCGATGACATCGGACCAGCCGGAGAGCGCTGCCACGGCGTCCACCCGCGTATCCTGCGCGGCGGTGATTAACGAGACGCCGGCGCCATAGGAAATGCCGGCCATACCCAGCTTGCCCACCGGATAATGGCCTTCCAGCCAGTCGATCAGTACGCTGGCATCGGTGATGGTGTTGTCACCGGCGACGTCTACCAGACCTCCGGAGGCACCAAAGCCACGGGTGGAGTAACTCATCACCAGATAGCCATTCTCGGCCAGTGCTTTGGCCTGCAGCAGGTACTGATGCTTGTCCAGCACCCAGCTGTTGGTGAAGAGCACTGTGGGGTAACCGCCGGCGGGCGCCGGGGTCTCGGGGATAAACAGGTTGGCGTCTAGCTCGGTACCGTCGAAGCTGGTGATATCCAGGTCGGCAACAAAGGTCGGGGCCGCCTGGGCGGCAGGGCTAAGGGGAATAAAAGTGCACGATAGGGCACCGGCCAACAGCGCCGGCAGGGCGATTGTCTTCATGGTTTTCTCTCTGATTATTGCTTTTATATTTGTGACCCGGTGAGAGTGCTTGTTCACGGGCGGATTCATTCTAGGAGGGCAAAGCGGGGCGAATCTGACCATTTTTACCAACCGGGATGGCATTCCCGGCCACTGGCGGCGGCTTAAACGCGAAACCTGCCAGTCATGCCGGGACTAGTACGGACTTAACAGTCGGTACTGTCTGGTCCCATATAACGGGATGAACTTAACCCTTAAATTGAAATTGCTCTTTTTTTAACCAGTGAAAACGGGTAATGTGGCAATTCGCGCAACGCTGTACAAAAAGCAGTCAGTTGCTTCGAGAACCCAGAACCAGGTGGCCAGAATATGTTTTCACGATTCATCGCTTCCATAGTCCTTCTTTCCAGTGCGCTGCTGTACGCCGGCGGAGCCATGGCCGACAACCTGGCCAAAGACACCTGGTACAAAATTGACAGCGCTAACTTCCAGATCATCACCAACGGCGACCCCCAGGCGGTGCGCACCCTGGCGGCGGATCTGGAGCGCTACCGTGCCGTGTCCCTCGCCCTGCTGGGCTCCGAGGGTGACGACACCAAGCTGACCATCTACGCCGCCGCTGACCGCGAGAGTTATGCGGGCCTGGTGGGTGAGGACCTGTCGGAAATGACCAATGGTCTTTTCGATACCACCGCCGAGGGCAGCTATGCATTGGTGAACCTGGACGGCCGCACCGGCGAGCGTCAGCTGGCGGCGCGGGAGTTCCTGTTCCACGAGTACACCCACTTCCTCAGTTACAACGGCACCACCACGCACTACCCCTACTGGTACAGCGAGGGCTTTGCCGAGTTCATGTCCACCATGACCTTTGGCCCGGGCAACACCTACAAGCTGGGCGCCATTCCCAGTGAGCGCGCCATGACCCTGCTGTACACCAGCCCGATGCCGCTGCAGGAACTGTTGCGCGCCACCGTACACAACACGCCGGATGAAGAAAAAGGCCGTGTGTATGCCAGTGGCTGGATGCTGGCCCATTGGCTGGTGATGAAAAGCGGCAAGACTGAGGCCTTCAAAGGCTATGTGAAGGACTACAACAATGGCGCCGACCCGGTGAAAGCGCTGGCGAAAAACCTGGGCATGTCTATCGCGCAGCTGGAAAAGGTCTACAACGACCAGTTTGCCAGCGGCCAGTTTGACCTCGCCAGTGGCAAGGTACCTGCGAGCTTCAAGCCGGTGACCCCGAAAGTGGCGACCCTGAGTGGCAAGCAGACCGTTGTTGAGCTGGCGCGCTTCCTGGTGAAGTCCGGTTACAACATGCAGAACCTGGATGCGATGGTGAAGTACGCGGAGAAAGAAGGTATTTACAGCTCGGAACTGACTGCTGTACAAGCCGATGCAGCTACTCGTATGGGTGATTTTGACAGCGCTGCCATTTTGCTGGGCCGCGTTGCCCCCTCGGATCGGGACAACGCCTGGTACAAAAAAGCCCAGGCCTGGTTGTGGCTGAACCGCGAGATCAACACCATGGGCCGCGACCGCAGCAAAACCCTGCTGAAGAAGGCGCGCGACCAATTTGTTGAGCTGGTAAACACCCGCGCGGAAGAGGCGATGAACTGGTACGGGCTGGCGATCACTCTGGAGATGCTGGGTTACCCGAAAAAGCAGTACACCGACATGCTGGAGCAGGCTTACCTGCGCGCACCGCGGGAACTGCACATCGCCCAGTGGTGGGCACAGGAGCTCTACAACCGTAAAGATGCGGAGTACTTTGCCCAGGTAGCACAACCGCTGATGCTGGAACTCACCAGCGAGGCGGAATACAACCAGATGAAGATGATGCTGGCGGAACTGAAGCCGAAGGCGGCGCAAATGGCGAAAGGTGTCACCAAAAAAGAGACCACCCACAACCACGCCCATGCGGCAAAGCCGGACAGTGCCGCAGGCGCGACTGGCAAAGGGGTTGCGGCCTCGGCACCTTAAATGGCCGCGAAAATATAAAGACCTATCAGACCTGAAAGGGGGAGCTTTGCTCCTCCTTTTTTATTGATCGCGACAAAACACTGGTTGATATGCTGTACCACCGTGACGGATAGCCGGCATAAAAATAGTGCGCCGGCTACTGCTCGTACAACTCCAGCGGCAATCCGTCCGGGTCGCTAAAGAAGGTGAAACGCTTACCGGTGTATTCGTCCACCCGCACCGGTTCCACCGCTACCCCGCGCGCTTCCAGTTGCGCCTTTACATCGTCTACTGAGTCCACCACAAACGCCAGGTGCCGCAAGCCCTGGGCCTCCGGGTAGCTCGGTCGTGCCGGTGCGTCGGGGAAGGAAAACAGCTCCACCTGGCCACCATTTGGCAGTCGCAGGTCGAGTTTCCAGGAATTGCGCGCGGCACGGTAATTTTCCGAGATTACTTCCAGTCCCAGAATGTCGGTATAGAACAGCTTTGAGCGCTGGTAATCGGAGCAGATGATGGCGGCGTGGTGCAGGGCTTTCAGCATTTTGGTGCCAGTAGAAAAAATTTGGCACAGGTTAACCAGGCGGGCGCCAAAGTCCAGTGACTACCCGCGTACTCTGCCAAATCCGTATTTTCATTCTGGTGATCGTCGCCACCGACATTGCTGCTAGCTGTCCAGTAAAACGGACACGGGGACCGGTTTCACAATGCTATTGAAAACCGGCGAGTACTTTTGGGCCATCTGAATCAGCTCTTCTTTCTGGCCTTGCAGGGCCTGGACCTGGCGGGCCTTCATGATGATGCTGCGACTACCGAAGGCGTGCACAGTGCGTGACTCGAATCACTGCCTGCCATTACCGTTGTGGGAATACCCTCGGCGCCGGCATAGAAGACGATGATTTCCGCATCGCCATTTACCGCGGTACCGCGGTGCAGGGTTTTCAGTACCTCGACGGCAGACTCGCCCTGCTTTAACAGCGTTTTATTACCGTCTTTGGTTTCCACCTGCACATCGCCCTTGAGGATATACCCCATGGTGGGCACCGGGTGACAGTGGAACGGCGAAGTTTTGCCGGCGGGAATGCGCAGTTTCTCAGAGGTAATCTGAGCCTGTCCGTCGGGATATGCCAGCTTCTCGCCAGCCCAGGTGGTGGAAGTCTGCAGGAGTTGATCGCCAAAGCAGCTGGCACTGCAGGTGAGTGCGAGGGTAAAACCGTATAAAAGCCTGATTTTCATGGTGCGTTCCTTCGTGATGCGTCGTCAAGCGACGGTATTCTGATTCAGCATGGTTGTTGGTTCACATAGGTTTCCGGACACGTGTTGGTGTGCCATTCATATTCCATCTGACGGGCGGTCAGTTTCGCGAGCTCAGGTGACGCGAGTCGGGCTACCAGGTGCAGGCTCATATCAATACCGGCGGAAATACCGCCGGAAGTCACAAACTTGCCCTGATCCACCCAGCGTTGATTGGCGATGACATTGAGGTCGGGAAACGTTGCTTGCAATGCCTGCTGATCCTCCCAGTGGGTCGTCACATCCAGTCCGGTCAGCAAGCCCGCCTGCGCCAGGATAAAAGCACCGGTACACACCGAAGTAACCAGCTTGGTGTTTTTTGCAGTACGTCTCACCCAGTCAATCACCGCCGGCTTTGTCAGTTCGTTGGTGTGAACACCGCCGACCACGATGAGCAGGTCCAGTGCCGGGTGATTGTCGATACTGCAGTGGGGGACCACCGGGTAGCCGCCTCTGGCATTTACTGTGCGCGCTTCTTCTGCAATTAAAAATACCTTGAACTGCCCGGCCGGCGCAGTCAGTCGGCTGGCTGTTGAAAACACTTCAAACGGGCCGGAAAAATCCAGCACCTCGGCATCGTCGTAGAGATAAATTCCGATATTCAACGGTGGTTCTCCCGGGGAAAGGCGGTGAAGGGTAAATGATCGGTTATGTGTTCGGCTCGATTTTCGGTTCGATTTTTGGTTCGATGGTACGAATCACTCTGGCCGGGTTGCCCGCTAAAACCACGTTATCGCCAAAACTCTTGGTCACCACCGCACCGGATGCGACCACCACGTTATTACCCAGGGTTACCCCGGGGTTGATCACCGCCATACCACCGATCCAGCAGTCGTTGCCGATGGTGATGGGTTTGGCGTACTCCAGCCCGCTCCGTCGTTCCACCGGATCCAGCGGGTGGGTAGCGGTGTAGATGCCGACCTGTGGTGCCAGCATACAGTTATCCCCAAAGCGCACCTCTGCCACATCCAGAATGACGCAGCCAAAATTGGCAAAGAAGTTCTCGCCGACGTGGATGTTTTCCCCGTAGTCGCAGTAAAAGGCGGGCTCTATGACAATATTCTCGCCACAGCTGCCGAGCAGCTCGCGCAACAGGACCGAGCGCTCTTCGCTGCTGTCGATTCCCGTGCGGTTGTAGGCTTCGAACAACTGGCGGGCCCGGGTGCGCAGTGCCGTCAGCTCCGGATCGGCAGGGGCATACATTTCCCCCACCAGCATTTTCTGTTTTTCGCTCATAGCAATCTCCCCAGAAACTCGACCAGTTTGGTTTGCTGACTCTGGCTCAGTTTGTCGGTGAGGTCACTGGAAATATGTCCAAAGCTGACACTGGCTTCTGCAAACAGCTTGTGGCCGGTAGCGGAAAGCTTCACCAGACTCTGGCGGGAGTCGCGCGGGTTTTTGAAGGTTTCGATGATGCCGGTTTTCTCCATGGGCGCGAGCAGGCGGGTCACCCCGGAAGCGCTCATGCCGAGATGCTCGGCCAGTTCAATTCTGGATGGCTCGCCGTGGGCCGTCTGGCTCAGGTAATCCATCACCAGGTATTCTGTCAGGCTGATACCGTGCACACTGAGCCGATTGGTCATCTTCCGCGCGAGCCGGGTGGCCAACAGGGCATTCTGGGTAATGACTAGCGAACTAATGGACTGCTGAGACATAAAAACCTCTTCACATATGCTTGATTAAGCAAGTATATGTGAAGAGGTTGTGAGGTCAACCCCGGAATCGTGTATCCGCTTGGCTGGGAGCAGGCAGTGAGAATCTAATAGCGCCGCTCATAGGCTGGGGTCTCGTACAGACTGTAGTCCGTCTCCTCGTAAATCCACGACACCGGCGTGTCCAGTTTTCGCTCTTCAATGGTCTTGCGAAATATCGCGAGATGCGTTTTTTCCATAATGGCGTTGAGTTCACTGCGATTGCACAGGTTCATGAACACGCCCGCCTGCATAAAACCCTGCAGGCGGTGGCGTTCCGCTGGCGGTATCGCATAGCCGCCCTTGGAGGCCTTGAATAACTGGGTGAATCGCCGTTCGACTTCATTGAGAAAGGTAGGTTTATCCATTTTTATCCCCATTCAGAAAGGAAGCGCTGACAGCAAACTGTGAAGAAAGGCGTTGCCCTCGGGCGTGAGCAGGAAGAGAAGGATGGCGATATTGGCAATCACCGTGATCCAGAATAGCGACCGGAATGGTTGCTTGCGCGTCTTGTGGCGCAGCCGGTGCCTGGCGATGAGCGCGGCGGGCCAGCCTCCGGCGAGGGCGAGTGTATGCAGGGTGTTTTCCTTGATTCGCCAGGCGCCTCTGCGTGCTGCGGATTTATCCCAGGCGTAGAGTCCGTAGGTCAGCAGGTTCAAAAGGGCCAGATAACCCAGCAGCGGCAGTGCCATCTGTGCGAACGCAGCATCACCAAGCATACCGCCCCCTGTGGTTCATGCGCGGAGACATTGTTGGGAAGTCTGAGTTGGGAAGTCTGACCGCATCATTGTCACGGCGCCATTTTCTCGCTTAGCGCCACTTCCTCCATGGCCGCAGCCAGATCGTTGGCGTTTATGGCTTTCAGTTGATCGATCACCTGGCGCCGGTCCTGTTCCGGACGATTCTGGCTCAGCTTGTACTGCCCCTGAATCTCGGAAATGGTGATTTCCACACCGACAATGGCATTCAGCATTGCGTCTTTGTAGCTTGGTTGCCAGGGATTGGGGAAGCCCGATTCGTATTTGTGTGTCAGCGCGTCGACGATGCGCTTGAGTTCCTCTGGATCCGTAATCACGGCGCCGTGGCCATAAACATGGACCGCTTGATAATTCCAGGTGGGAACGCCGGGCCCCGAATACCAGGAGGGGGAAATATAATCGTGAGGTCCCTGAAAAGTGACAAGCGCTTCCTGGTTGCCAAGTTCACGGTGCTGTGGATTTATTTTCGCGAGATGCCCAAGGAGTTTGCATCCATCGTCCGAGACCAAAAATGGCATATGCGTGACAACCGGGCGGCCGTCCACCGTTGAAATCAACTGCCCAAATGCATTTTTCGCGATGAATGCGAGGAGTTCAGTGTTGTCGGTGACAGAAAAGTGTTTCGGGGTATGCACTATCTTCCCTTGGGTTATAAACCTGTGCCGAGTGAAAAATTGCCTGGCACATAGTTTTCCACAAGGATTGCGCGATGGACAGCGAAATGCACGGAGAATTGACTGGTAACGTTGCCAGGGAATTCGCTAGAGAAGCAGCTAGAGAAATCGGTAGCGCGATATGTGGTCGGGTGAGGGGCCGGGCATTGCGCCCGGTCCCTGTGGCAAGTGTCAGCGATTAGTAGACGCTGACGTCGGAAGTGGATACATCACAGTTCGCGGTGTTCCAGTATTCTCCGTATTTGGTCGAGGAGCTGCCTTTCTGTACGCCCTGGTACTCGTCACACACGTGTGGGCTTCCCTGGCTGTAGTTCTTGATACGCAGATTGCGGATTGTGGCTACATCACCGTAATTGCGGTTTACACCAACGATAGAGCCGATATCGGCATTGATGTTTACGTCGTAGATCAGCACATTGCGTGGGCCACCGTTATTGGTGCAGTTGCCACAGGAGCGCCACAGCTTGCCGTGAGTGCCGGTGGCCATGAAGCCGCCGGAAATGATGGTGGTGCTGTTTTTGGAATTGTGCTGGAAGATTTTGTCCGGGGTGCCGCCATAGCCACCGGTGCTGTTGTAAGCGGAGCCGCCAACAATCGTCATGGTACCGCCTTCGGACTTATTGGTGGCCGCATCTTCACAGATATCGTTCCACACCACATCGGCGAGGGTACAGTTACCGCCGTTACAGTGGATGCCATCGGAACCGCCGTTAGCCGCGAGTTTTACATTGCGGATGGAAGCGTTGTTCAGTGAGAGTACTGCGGGCTGGCTCTCGCTGTCACCGGAACAACTGAGCCCGATGGTTTTGCCTCCGCAGTCCACAAAGCGGTTGGAGAGAGAAGCACCGGCATAGCATTCACTGGAACTGCCCACTTTCTGGAAGGTCCACAACTGGCCTGGACCTCCCCAGTAGGTGTAAAGCCGCGCGTCGGCGCCCGCGTACATGCTCACACCCCAGACATCAATGGCCTTATTACTCAGCTTGGAAGTGATCGAGTAATAGTTGCCGCCCTGGCTGTCGATCCACCAGCGCTGGTTGTCGCCGCCGGTATAGGTCCACTGCCGCAACTCTGCACCATCATTGGTGTTCCACTCCCATACATCCAGCGACTTGCCACTGTGTACCGGGCGTATGGAGTAGCTGCCATCGCTGAGCTGGGTGATATCGAACTGCTGGTTGTTGTATCCGAGCGTAAACCAGGTCATCACATTGGCACCGTCAGTTGTGTCAAAACTGTTTACGTCCAGGGCGTTGCCGTTGAGCTTCGAGACAATCACATAGCGACCGGAATCCAGAGCCGTCGCATTCGTACAGAGCACCAGCAGTGCAAGGGAAATAAAAGAAAAATAGATTTTTCTCATCATGCAGTCCTTATCTTATTGATTATTTTCGGCTTCAGCTTTGTATCAAGGCTGATCCGCAGTGGGGCCACAAGACTTCAACGTCAACCGGGTGCCAGTACTGCATGGCGTTAGGAGGGGCTACAGCGCGTTACAGGTAGCGAGTTACCGGGCAAGAGAAAATCCCGGCGGGCGGCAGTTTAGCTCATATTATATTTTGGTACTACAAAATGGTGGGTTTTGGTAAAGCCAAACACCTGCCGTATTTCGACATAGGTCTGGCCGTGCGATTTGTGTGGAATTTGCTGCCAGTTCTGGGCGCTAAACAGCAAAAGATGAAAGGAACAAAGCGGTTGGTACGATCGTTTTGTTTTGGCGCGATGGTCGGCGGTGAGCGGGTCTGGCAGTTATTCGGGCACCGTCAGACCGCTACTCGCAGTCGGTGCGGCAGAGTGAGTAAAGGGGCATCTTGAAGAGAAGCGACGCTCATATTTCTGGCTTTTCCAGTTCGTGGATGGTGTAACTGAACTCTTCCATTTTTTCGTTCAATATCTGCTGCGCGTCGAACAGTCCGCGATTGTAGAAAGTGGGTCCGATTTCTCTGGCAAGAAAATCCAGCAGAAACTCGGCCTCAAAACCACCGATATCCTGTTGTAGCTCTTCCTCGAAATAAGATTTGATTTTATCTACCGCCCTTTCTTTCTGGTCTTTCGATAGTTTGATTTCTGTCATGTGCATCTGGTTGTTGATGGAGGTTAATCAAGCTCGTAGGTTTTCTGGCCACTGCCGAATAGGTGTATTTGTACATTTCCTCACGAATAATTTCACCTATTGACTTGAAGGAATTGTGCGGTTGCTGAGGCTGGAACAGTCTGCCCCTTTCGGTCCATCAATCGAGCCGGGGCGACGAAGGCGGCAATGATCGTGAAGTAGAGCCAGGTAGTTCTCGGCTGGTCCCAACGCATGCTGCACAAAACTTGCTATTGCTATACCTTCCCTTTCCGCCATCGATTCAGCCGTTTCTCTATTCGCACCAAATCGCCATACCGTCCATACCGCACCCAGGTTCTCATGAATCCGAATGGCAGCAATATGAAACTCATCTTCGTCGCCCCCTGCTACTTCAGCTTCGCAGAGTAATACGGCATTTTCTGATATTTGCTCGGGCGCAACTTGTGGGTATCTATCTTGGCGCGCACAGCGAGGGCCGCCTGGAGTATTTGTTGTCCAATTGCGTAAATCCACCAGCTTGAAACGGTTCGCCGGTAGCGCTTGCTGAATGGCGGACCAGGGGTTGCGGCAGACAGAGCGGGCCCATTCGCGCGTGAAAAGCGGACAGGCCGCGTAATTGTAGCTCCGTACCGTGACGGAAATTGTTTCCATTGCCAATGGCTGGCTTGGATCCGAGGATTTTTGCAGCAGAGTTTCTAGTGCACTTTTAGCCTGCTCTCTGTCTCTTTTCCGGTTCAGGGGAAATGAAATTCCGCGGTAGGCGTGATTTTCCATCGCTGTAAACGGAAGAGTGAGGTCATTCTGCGCCACAGAAATATAAATATCTTTGGTCAGTAATTTAACATCAGCCGGCTCTGGCTTGGTCTCCTCGCATGAGGCTAAAGCAAGGCATGCGAGCAATGTTAATGCACAGCGGAGAGATTGATTCATTGCTAGATACTTGGTGATTGTGGCACAAGATCTTGGCTGCGATAGCTTGCTAGGTCTCGTCCGCGCAGTGAACTCTATTCCAGCTGTATGCGACCGCTAAAAAGTAAACCCCAAAGGTTGAAAAGAAACATAGGTAAAGGAACAGCAGGTACTCATTGAATGCAAAATCTGTTTTCAGGTTGATAATGAGAGATGAGATACACCAGAGGTAGGTCGGGTATAGCAGCATGCAGGTGAAAAGCCTGGACTTCCCAAATGGCTTCCCATTTTCTGGCCTGAGGAACGGGAATGGCCACCAGCCGATGGTTGGCTGTGATATTGCGGACAGGAATCTTACGATCGACATGCGGTGACTCTCGGGTGCGGTAGCTGAGAACTCTGGCGCTAACTGGGCTTCGGTTGAAAATGAAAAATTTCAGATTTACACATAATGCCTGCAATTGGCTATCCCGACCACAGTTCACCACTCTCCCTTGCTACCCGTTTACCACTAGCACCTCCAGAAACAATCGCACCGCCGGTTGCTCTGCAGCGCTGCTTTTAAACGTCAGTGCATTTTGAATCTGGTAGCGGAACCGTTCGGGGTCGAGCGCCACCAGTTCTTTCCGCTGCACATACTCCGCCGCCAGGTACTCCGGCAGAAAGCCGATAAATTTTCCGGACAGAATCATCGCCAGCCGCGCCGCCATATGGTTGGCGATACTTTTGTGGGGGAACAGGCGGTAGAGGTGGGCGGCTCCGGACAGCACGGCGTGATCGGGGGCGGCAAGTTCCTGCTGTGTGAGCTGTTCTTCATCGGCTTCTGTCCGGTTGGCGCAGGGGTGATGCGCGGCGCCGTAAAGCAGCGACTGGTGGCTGAACAGCGGCTGGTAGCTGAGGCCGGGGCGACGGGAATGCAGAGGGTTGATGCCCACATCGGCGCGGCCGCCGAGGATTTCCAGCTCCAGTTCGTGGGGCGCGGCCAGTTTGATATCCAGTTGTAACTGGGGCGCGCGCTCGCGCAGTCGTGCAATGGTGGCAGGCATGTCCAGCTGGGGCATGGCCAGCATGTCGTCCGGCAGGACGATGCGCAGTTTGCCGGTGAGCTGCGACTGGATGGCGTTGACCTGGCTGCGGAAGCTGGCCAGGTGGCCGTCGAGCTCTTCGATGGCCTGGTAGAGGGCCTCGCCCTCGCGGGTCAGCTTGAAGTCAGCGCGGCCGCGGGAGCGGATGCACAGTTGCATGCCGAGCCGGGTTTCCAGGTCCGACAGGTGCACGCTGATGGTGGAGCGGCTGATATTGAGTGCCACTTCCGCTGGCGCCAGGCCCCCGGCCTGCACCACCTCGCGGAAGACCCGCAGCAGGCGCAGGTCCATATCGCTGAGGCGCCCGGAGAGGGGCTTTTTGGGTAGCTTTTGTGGCTTTTGCGGCGTAGTGGGCATGGGGGTACCTGTGGGGCGGCTCCGGCGGCGGTGTTTTCAGTAAAGTTTGATGGATCCGAACTTTAGTTGCAAAGATCTTACTATTCGCCGACGGACTGCTTGGCCAGAATCCCTGAAAAGCTCAGTATGCATTGGTCAGGGAGTATTCGATGGAACTAAACAATAAGCAGTTATTACAGACCCGCAACTATATAAACGGTGCATGGCGGGAAGCGGCCAGTAAGTTGGTGGTCACTGACCCGGCCAATGGCGCGGTGCTGGCAGAGATTGCCGATGGCACTGCCGCGGATGCCGCCGATGCGGTTGCGGCGGCCCACACGGCGTTCCCGGCGTGGAGCCGCAAGACGGCATCCGAGCGCGCCGCGGTGCTCAAGCGCTGGTACCAGCTGATTGCGGACAACCGCGAAGATCTGGCGCGGCTGCTGACCCTGGAACAGGGCAAGCCACTGGCGGAGGCGATGGGCGAGATTGACTACGGCGCTTCCTACATCGAGTGGTATGCCGAGGAGTGCCGCCGCGCCTACGGCCAGACAATCCCAACCCACAACCCCGCAATGCGCCTGCAGACCATTCGCCAGCCGGTGGGCGTGGTGACCTGCATCACGCCGTGGAATTTCCCCAATGCGATGATCACCCGCAAGGCGGCGCCGGCACTTGCCGCGGGCTGTACGGTGGTGATCAAGCCGGCCTCGGAGACGCCGCTGTCGGCACTGGCGCTGTGTGCCCTGGCCGAGGAGGCGGGCCTGCCCGCGGGTACCTTGAATGTGGTGGTTGGCAGTGATTCTGCCGCCATCGGCAAGGTACTGACCCAGGACCCGCGAGTGGCCAAGTTTACTTTTACCGGCTCTACTCCGGTGGGCAAGCTGTTGATGGCGCAGTGTGCCAGCACGGTGAAAAAGATGTCGATGGAGCTGGGGGGCAATGCGCCGTTTATCGTGTTCGATGATGCGGACATCGATGTGGCGGTGACCGCCTGTGTGGCTACCAAAATGCGCAATGCGGGCCAGACTTGTGTGTCTACCAACCGGATTTATGTGCATGAGGCGGTGCACGACGAGTTTGTGACGAAGCTGCGTGCGCAGATGGAGAAGTTACAGTCGGGCCACGGTCTGGATGAGGGGACGACTTTTGGTCCTTTGATTTTCCGTCGTGCAGTGGATCGGGTGCACGGTCTGGTGGAGGAGGCGGTGGCCAATGGCGCGCATCTTGAACTGGGCGGGGACTTTCTGTCGCACGGTGAAAACTTTTATGCGCCGACGCTGCTGACCAATGTGCACGATGAGATGCGCATTGCTCAGGAGGAGATTTTCGGGCCGCTGGCGGTGGTGCAGAAATTCTCGGATGAGGAAGACGTGATTGCGCGCGCCAATAATACGCCGTTCGGGTTGGCGGCTTATGTGATGAGTGAAAACATTCGCCGGGCGAACCGGGTGGTGGAGGCGCTGGAGTACGGCATGGTGGCCTGTAATGCGGGCGTGTTTTCGACCACGGTGGCGCCCTTTGGCGGCTGTAAGGAATCCGGTATCGGCCGCGAGGGCGGTGTCGAGGGTATGGCGGAATTCTACGAGACCAAATACTGCTGTTACGGAGTCTAGCCCGGGCCTGCTGTTTTAAGAGGTTTGTTTTGACTCTGTGGCGGCAGGGTACCGGGTGCGAATTTTCAGGACCGCTGTGAATACATCCCTGTACGCTGCGTCGGCGACGTCCATGTCGCCGACGCTCCTGAAAATTCGCACCCGGCACCCCGCCTTCGCATTTGAATTATTTACTACGTTAGAAAGATTCTAATTTTTAAGACTTGGAGAAAACCATGTCCGAACTGAAAACCAACGCTTTCTGGATGCCTTTTACCCCCAACCGCTCCTTCAAGGCGGCGCCGCGTATCGTTGAGAGCGCGGAGGGGATTTACCTGCACGAAAAGTCCGGCCGTAAGATCATTGATGCCACCGCGGGCCTCTGGTGTTCCAATGCCGGTCACTGCCGTACGGAGATTGCGGATGCCATTTCTGCGCAGGCGCGCAAGCTGGATTACAGCTCGATTTTTAATTTCGGCCACGAGCTGAGTTTTGAATACGCGGAGCGCCTGGTGCAGTACACGCCGGATCCGCTGAATCATGTATTTTTTGGCAACTCCGGTTCCGAGGCGGTGGAGTCGGCGCTGAAGATTGCGCTGCAGTATCAGCGCGCGCGGGGCAAGGGTAGCCGCACCATGTTTATCGGCCGTGAGAAGGGTTATCACGGGGTGAACTTCGGTGGTATCTCTGTCGGTGGTATTGCGCCGAACTACCAGAGTTTTGGTCAGCCGGTGAAGGCGAATCATATGCGCCACACCCTGGATATCGAGCGCAATGCGTTTTCCAGGGGGCTGCCGGAGCACGGTGTGGAGTTGGCGGAAGATCTGGAGCGTCTTGTTGCTTTCCACGGCGCGGATCAGATTGCGGCGGTGATTGTGGAGCCTTTCTCTGGCGCCGGCGGTGTGGTTTTGCCACCCAAGGGATACCTGCAGCGCCTGCGGGAGATTTGTGACAAGCACGATCTACTGTTGATTTTTGATGAGGTGATTTCCGGCTGGGGCCGCACCGGTTCGCCGTTTGCTGCACAGGAATTCGGTGTGACGCCGGATATGATTACGTCCGCCAAAGGCATCACCAATGCGACGGTGCCCCTGGGGGCAGTGTTCGTCAGCGACAAGATTTACAACACGGTGATGGATGCCGCCGGTGAGGGGATGGTGGAGTTTTTCCATGGCTATACCTATTCCGCGCACCCGGTGGCCTGCGCCGCGGGTATGGCGACGCTGGATATTTACGACCGTGAGGGCTTGCTGACCCGCGCCGCCGGAGATATTGGCAAGCACTGGGAGAATGCACTGCACTCGCTGGCGGATATGGATCAGGTGATTGATGTGCGCAACTACGGGCTGGTGGGTGCCATCGAGCTGAAAGCGCCGGAAAATCTCAAGGGCAAGTTCGGGGCCAAGGCGTCGGCACTGGCCTGGGAGGCGGGCGTGATGGCGCGGGGTATCGGCGATGCGCTGTGCATGTCGCCGCCGCTGATTATCGAGGCCCACGAGATCGATGCCATCGTCAGCAAGTTGCGCGAGGTCATCGCAAGCCTGTAACGGGTTTTGTTGGGAATTGCCGCTGGCGACACTACACTTTAGATGTAGTCGGCCGTGTAGCAAAAGCGCGGGGCCGAGAGGTCTGAGCGCTCTGCTGCGTTCGCCACTCAGTATGGGAGGGTGGCGCCTCCGGCTACCGTGTCGCACGCGGCTGCTGGCCGTCTCTCTTGTCGTGACTGACGGCGGAGAAGGCGGCGGCGCCGTGTGTGGCTGTCTATTGGGTTCCGCTATTTGATTTTTTAGTCTGATGAATTGCTGGTATTCATCGGTCGGTCGGGGGGCTTGTTGTGAGGTAAGACATGCCCCAGTTGTTTCTGGAACCTTCTCGATTCTCCTTTGGGTTCTTTTTCACTCTGCCCTCTCTTCTTCCTGCCTGCCTCTTATTCGCTGCTGTACTTGTTCCTTTTGACGCTTCGATGGCGCAGGGTACGCTGCCGGACCAGTCCAGTGGTGAGGCCGCTGACGATTACCGGCGTGATCCCAACCGGCAACGCCAGCTGTCGACAGACGCGATCCAGCTTACCCTGAGCGGCAATATCTACTATTACCAAGGCGGCTATTTTTACCGTCGCGAAGACGATGGCTATCTGCGGGTGGAGCCGCCCTTGGGGGCGGAGCTCAGTTTTGTGCCACTCGGCAGTACCGGCTTTGATATCGATGGCCAGCGCTTTTTCTACAGTGCCACCGGTACCTTTTTCCGGTTCGAGCCGCGCAACCGCACCTATGTGGTGACCACGCCGCCGTACAATTGGCGCCGCTATTACGGTGGAGACCTGGTGGGGGCTAATGAGGATCGCCTCTACGGCTATCCGGATGCAGACCTGGATGACCTGCGCGACCGCTCCGGTATTCCCCGCGCCTACCCACCGGATGCCCTGGATCCTGACACTCTGGATGGTGAGGGGATGCCGCTGTTTGAGGCCGACCGCTACCGCGACCCGCGTCGCCGCGCGCCGCGTCCCTATGCCAATATCCGCCCGCCCTATGATTCCAGTGGTGAGCGCTACGACAACCGGGTACTGGCGGAGTCCGCCTGCCGCCAGGATGCGTCGGATGCTGCGCGCCGGGGAAGCAGCCTGGACAGCCAGCGACTGCGGATCTATCAACGGGAATACCGCGACTGTATCCAGCGTTACGATCGCCGCCGCCGCTAGCGGCTATAGCTTGGCGACTTCGTAAAAGCGCTTTTTTGTAAAAGGCCTTTGTTGCGTGCTATTGCGGCGGGGCGTCGGTTGGTCTCATCTACACTAAAGCCAATGCGCTCAACCCAATGCACGAATGCCATCGCGCGTCGCTCGCTTTTGTGGCGCTTATCCAAACCTCGGTTACGGCAAAGAGATAAAAGGACAGGGATCGCCTCCGGCATGGCCGCCATAAGTTCCTCGCTTGATCATCGCTGGCTCGCACCCTTGTGGCTGCGGGTGCGGTCGTGGCTGTTGTTTTTGTTGTGTCTCTCGTTTTGTCTCTCGCTATTTCTGCCGCTGCTGGCGTTCGCCCAGTTGCCATCTACCAAGCCGAAAGAGTTTTCCCCGGTTATTCCGGACTTCAATAATCTTGCCGCGGATTGGTGGACCCAGTGGCCAGATATCACCAGCGACCAGCGCAAACAGTGGCTGACGGATGTGGAAGCCGCCTGGAAAGAATGGAATACCCTGTTGCCGGAGGAAGCTGAGCTGGGTGACAAAGTGAAGGCCATCAACCTACGCTTTGACGGTATTCGCAAAACCTGGGGTAAACATGAGGAGCTGAAAAAAGTCGGCGTTTTGCCGAAAGTGACATTTCCCAAAGACCCGACCGTATTGCAGTGGGCCGAAGCGGACGCGGGTGTGGCCCGGGGGCAGCAGCGGTTTGACGGGCTGAAGCTGGAAATGTCGCAGATGGACGACAGTGTCGGCCAGTCGCTCAAACGATTGCGGGAAAAGGTGACGGCACTGAAAGAAAGGCCACGGGCGGATGCGCGCCATCTGGAGGCCACTGTCGACCTGTTCCTGGCGCAAATCAGCCACCTGCAAATACTGGAAGAACAGCGCATGCTGCACGAGCAGCTGAATGCCTGGGGCGAGGAGCTCGACTACGCCGATGCCGAGTTGACCCGCATGCTCAAGCAGCTGCAGTACAGTGCCGATGTGGCAAAAAAGCTGATGGCCGCAAGCACTGAGGAAAAATCCAACCTGGAGGACCTGGCGCGGGCCCGCAGCGATTCCCAGAATCTGGTTTTTGAAAGTTCCAGCGCCGTGGTCACCATGGAGCAGCAGATCAAGATGATGAATTACAGTGTCGAGGCACTGGAAAATCGTCTGCAACTGCGCAAGCAGGAATTGCTGTCGGCAATGAACAGCGTTCTGCAGCCCGATGGCGAGGCGCAGAAAATGTCGATCAGCAAGGACCTGGTGGCGAATGCGGAAACCGTCCGCGAGAACCTCACTCGTCAGCTGAATGTGCGCCAGCGCCAGATCGTCGCCTGGGTGGGAGAGGATCCCAAAGCCATGCGCAGCTGGTGGCAGCGGTTCGAAAAGGTCAACAGCGCCCTCGGGCGGGCCGGTGACCTGATTGAGGACGTGAAGCGCTATGAGACAGCGCAGTTGCTGGTCTACCGCCGCGCCCAGGGGTGGTGGCGCACCATGGGGGAAAGAATCCAGCACCAGATTCAGGAACTGCACGTCGGTTGGCGCAATCTCGCCAATTACGAACTCTTTGCGGTCAGTGAGCACCCGATCACCCTGAAAGACATAGCGCAGATGCTGCTGGTGATCCTGGCGGCCTGGGGCTGTTCGCGCGCTCTGAACTGGGTGCTGCGGCGCATGGTGCGCAAAAACCGCACCAGCGAACAGGCTTCCTACACTCTGTGGCGCATCCTGAATTACTGCATCGTCCTCATCACCCTGATCATCATTCTCACCATGGTGGGGCTGGATACCTCCAAGTTGACGTTGATCGCCGGTGCCCTGTCCGTGGGTATCGGCTTCGGGATGCAGGCGATTTTTTCCAACTTTATTTCCGGGATCATTCTGCTGTTTGAGCAGCCACTGCGGGTGGGGGATCTGGTGGAGCTGGAGTCCGGCGTGTTTGGTCGCATTCGCGATATCAATGTGCGCTCCACCCGAATTACCACCCGCGACAATGTGGATATCCTGGTGCCCAATTCTGAATTCGTTACCGGGCGGGTCACCAACCACACGCTGGAAGACCCGGTGCGGCGTATCCACGTGACCTTCGGCGTAGCCTACGGCACGGATCCGGAAGTGGTGCGGGAGGCGGCGATGGCCGCGGCAGAGCATGTGCCGGTCACCTTTACCAACTGGCAGCGCAAGACCGAGGTGTGGCTCACCGGGTTCGGCGACAGTTCGCTGGATTTCAAACTGGTGGTGTGGGTCAACAGCAACGCGGTGTCCTCGCTGGGGGACCTCAACGCGCTGTACAACATCGAGCTGTTGCGGGAATTCAACCAGCGCGGTATCGAAATTCCCTTCCCGCAGCGAGACCTGCACGTGCGCAGCTGGTCGGAGTCACCGCTGCCGGCGACGGAACTGCATTCGACCCCGGCGAGCAGTGAGCAGGGGACTGTCGCCGAGGAGCCGCGCGGTTCCGCGGGTGTCGAAGACTGGTCGGGCAATGACGACGGTGGTTCGGGGGAGGGCGATAGCGGCGAGAGCGACGGTGGTGAGGGCAATGGCTCCGGCAATGGTTCCAGTAATGGCTCGGGCAACCAGTGACGCCAGAGTCAACTCGGGCCAGCCTGTAGTCCCGGACAGCCGCCGGCTTCGGCCGTCAGGGGGCTGGCCTTATTCTGCAACCCCTGTATTCTGGAGAGCTTGAATCCGCCAACTCCAACCGCAACCGCGCCGCAGGTCCGCCCTTGCTGATCATCCCCATCCAGAACCGGCCCGACTGGCGCCGCCCACCGCTGGTCTGCTTTGCTCTGATCCTCATCAACCTGCTGGTGTTCCTGCTCTACCAGAGCGGCGACGAGACGCGCTGGCAAGCGGCCGAAGACTATTACTTCGCCAGCGAATTGCCGGCTCTGGACGAGGAGCGTTTCTACGAATATGTGGAAACGCAAAAACCTGAATGGCGCACCCTGGCCATGGGCGCCGGGGAAGAATTCATCTACGAGCAACTGCTGTGGAGCCGGGAGTTCCACAACTGGCTGTTGCCGCAGCTGGCGCAGGAGGGGGAGCAGACCTGGCTGCAACAGCGGCGTCAATTTGGTGAGCTGCGCGACAGCCTGTCGAGCTTTGCCTACGGCCTGACACCGGCCGCGCCGACACTGCAGGGGTTATTCGGGCATATGTTCCTGCACGGCGGCTGGGACCACCTGCTGGGCAATATGATCTTCCTGCTACTGTTTGGGCTTTCCGTTGAGCTGGCGTTGGGGGCAGCCTGGTTTCTGGGTCTCTATTTACTGGGGGGGATTGCCGCCGCCGCCCTGCACCTGGGCGTGGAAGCGGGCAGCCTGATGCCGGTGATCGGTGCCTCCGGCGCTGTCTCTGCGGTGATGGGGATGTTCGTGGCGGTCTACGGTATCCGCCGGCTGCGCTTTTTCTACACCCTCGGTTTTGCCTTTGGCGAATTTACCGCACCGGCGCTGTTGGTATTGCCCCTGTGGCTGGGCAAGGAAGTGTTTGGCTACTTCTTCGGTAGCGACAACATTGCCTATTGGGCCCACTTTGGTGGGCTGGTCGCCGGGGTTATCTGCACCCTGGTGTTGATCCGACTGCGCCCAAGCAGTGAAATCCACGTGGAAGAGGACCTGCCGCCGACGCCGGAACAGCTGGCACTGGCACGGATCGAGTCCCTGCAAAACAGCGGCAAGCTGCTGGAAGCCGGTGAGGCCGCGACCAATGCCCAGCGGCAGCACCCGGAATCCCTGCCGCTGATCCACAAGGCGATTGAACTCACCGCCCTGGCGCCAGACAGCGAGGGGCACCACCGCGCCTGGCTGGCCCTGTTCGCCCTGGCGAAAAAACCGGAGCAGGACTTTGCGCCTATTGCCCGCGGTGTCGAAGACTACCTGAACCGCGGTGGCGAGCCGCGAGCGCTCACCAGCCAGGTGTGCCTGCTGCTGGCCCAGCGCGCCGGTCGCGAAAAGCAGTGGGGATTGGTGGAAACGCTGCTGTTACGGTTGCAGCAAAAGGAACAGCGCCATCCGCTGATGGCGCGTCTGGCCCATGGCCTGGTGGAACACTACCGCCGCTGCGGCGACGAGGAGCGGGCGCGCAAGGCGCTGGATTTTGTGCGGGCGTTGCAGCCCGCTGTCGTCTGATAGGGAAAATGACTTACGCCGGCTGCGGTCGCAGCGCGGGCTTCGCTTCGGCAGCCAGGATGGAATCCAGCTGGCGGACTTCCGGTAGCACCGCACTGTTGGGAAATTTCTGTTGCACGAATGCCAGCAGCTTGCGGCTGTTGTCGATGCGGTTGAAACCGTCCATATAGATTTTCGCCAGCAGCAGATAGGCCGCGTCCAGCCGGGTGTAGTGCGGGTCTTCCTTGTGCAGGTTATTCACCAGGGCCAGTGCCGGCTTGAACTGTCGCTGCCGATACAGGGCCTCGGCAATCTGGTGGCGCAGCAGTGACTTGTCGATGGCCGGTGCGCCCTGGGTTGCGAGGGTCGCCATATACAGCTCTGCGGCTTTGTGCGGCTGGTTCAGCGTCACGAACCGCTCCAGCAGGTGCGGTCCCAGTTCCCTCAGTGCTTTCTTGTCATCGGTGGCCAGCAGCAGTCGGTAGTAGCGCTCGTTGAGGGTGATATCGTTGGGCTGCTGGCGCAGGGTGGTTACCAGTACCTTGCGCGCCTCATCGTGGCGCCCTTCACGCAAGAAAATACTGGCATCAGCCAGCGCTTTGCGTCGTGTGAACTCAGGCTCCTCCAGAAACTCATCGTCATCCACTTGGGAGGCTACGCCCAGCTGCTGCTGCCGGGTAAGGCAGATATAGCCCATCATGGCGCTGGTGACGATGGAGAAGTAGCTGGTCGTAAATGCCAGTAACGGCAACAGCATCCACGCTGGAATCTTACCCATCACCACCGGCATCAATAGCGCCGGTGCCGCGGACACCGCAGTGGTGGACAGCCACAGCAACCAGTAGGGCCAGCCGATAATCAGGGTGAATTGCAGTAACTTCAGTGGGTTTACCGCTGCCCGCATACTGTGCTCCAGTGCCAGCACAATCATTGCCGCCGGGCCCAGTAGCGACAGGGCGATGGAATATACCTGCACCGCCCCCTCCCCAAGGCCCGCCATTAGCACACCGCCGCCACCGGCCACCAGGATCATGCCGATGATCTTGGCAAATACCGCGGCACTGCGGCCGTCCTGGGCGTCGCCAAAAGAGGGTGCGTCCAGCTGACCGCTGGCGAGTGTTTCAATCACCAGCAGGTTGTAGCGCAGCACTACGGCAAGCATCGCCACCAGCACGAAGATCGACAGCCAGCCGAGCCCGGTGATGGCGAGGGCCGCCACCGCACAGATACTGGAAATGGTCAGGGGCCCGGCGGCGATGGCATAGCGAAAGTAGTAGGGGGCCATCTGCCAGAAGGGCCTGGCCTTGTTGCTGGCGCCGACGTTGTTGAGGCGGTTGTTGCACAGAATGCATTTGGGGGTGGATTTGTAATAGTTATCCACAGAACCCGGTACGCATTCGCCGCAGTAATCCTTGCTGCAGCTGTCACAGTGCCAGGAGGCATCGGTACCCGAGTGGTAGTGGCAGGATTCGCCCATGGTGACTTCCTTGTTGTCCCTGTCGTTATATTTTTCCGGGTGAGTATATCGGGTGAGTGTATCGGCAGACCGTGAGCCGGCGCAAACGACCACTTGTTCGCTGCTAAACTGACCCAATATCCGTATTCAGACGCGTCGAAGCCGGCGCGCACTCTTATTCCCAAAAATCACGATTCAATCAAGGTGTACAGATGACAACAGCGATGCAGGTACGGCTGGAAACCACGGCGGCGGCGGAACACTGGGGCAACAATGCCCTGCTGAGCTTCAATGACAGCGAGGCCCGCATTCACGCCACCGAGGCCACCGGCGGCACCCTGGTCGCGGTACAGCGCGCCGCGCGCCGGCTCGATGGCATGGGGGTGACCGATGTGGCGCTGACCGGCGACAACTGGGATCTGGAGAGTCGCTGGAGTTTCTGGGCCGGTTACTACAATCCCAACCGCAAGAGCACCCTCGACTGGGGCCTGGGTGCCGGCGATGAGCTGAATGAACTGCAGGCGCGCAAGGCTGCGAGCCTGTGGGTGCGGGAAATCACCAATGGCACCCCGGAAAACGTCTCCCCGCGCGCGTTGGCAGAAAGTGCGGCAGATATGCTGCAAAAGCTGGCCCCGGATGCGGTGAGCTACCGCATTGTCTCCGGTGATGCGTTGCTGGATGAAGGCTTCATGGGCATCCACAATGTCGGTCGCGGCAGTGTACGCGGCGGTGCCATGCTGCAGCTGGATTACAACCCTGCTGGCAATGCGGACGCGCCTGTGGATATCTGCCTGGTGGGCAAGGGCATTACCTTTGACTCCGGCGGCTACAGCATCAAGCCGTCTGCGGGCATGGCCCACATGAAGTCGGATATGGGCGGTGCGGCGATGGTTTCCGGCGGCCTGGCTTTGGCCATTGCACGTGGATTGCAGAAACGCATCAAACTATACCTGTGCTGTGCGGAAAATCTGATCTCCGGCCACGCGTTCAAACTCGGCGATATCATCCGCTACAAAAATGGCGTGACCGCGGAAATTCTGAATACCGATGCGGAAGGCCGCCTGGTGCTGGCGGATGGCCTGATTGCCGCCAGCGAGGAAAACCCCCGCTATATCCTCGACGCGGCAACGCTGACGGGCGCGGCTAAAATGGCGGTGGGCCGGGATTACAACTCGGTGATGAGTTTTGAAGATGAGATGGCCGAAAAAGTACTGACGGCGGCCAGGTCTGAAAATGAAAAAGCCTGGCGCTTACCGCTGGAAAAATTCCACCTGGAGCAGATTCCTTCCGGGTTTGCGGAAATTGCCAACGTGGGCATCGATGGCAGCCCCGGTGCATCGACGGCGGCAGCTTTCCTGGCCAAGTTTGTGCGCGATGAAGGCCGCGGCTGGGTACACATGGATCTTTCCGGTTCTTACTTACCGGGCGCTAATGATCAATGGGCGCAGGGGGCCAAGGGGCACGGCGTTCGTACCATTGCCCGGTTCCTGTTGGATAACTGAGTTTTTGTGGTAACTATTTAGCGGACTCCGTGGCGGTGGAGCACCGGGTGAGGGTTTTCAGGACCGCTGTGAATACATCCCTGTACGCTGCGTCGGCGACGTCCCTGTCGCCGACGCTCCTGAAAACCCTCACCCGGCACTCCACCTTCGATTCGAATATTTGTGCTTTGCTGGGCAGAGAGGAATGGATGTATGGAAGAGTATCAGGTGATGATTCAGTCGCGGGAGTGGCTGGTAGGCTGGGGGACGCTGTCGTTGATCAACGCTGGGTTGGCTCAGGGAAAAAACCGGAGTGGTTTGATCTGGTGGATTTTGAGCCTGATTTTTGGCCCCCTGGCAACGCTTGTACTTGTTTTACTTAGCAAGGCGCCTGCAAAAATACACGATTGACTCCTCCGCTTACGAAGCTCATAGCTAAAAGCGAAGGCCAAGTGGCGGGGATCTGTTTTCAAAAGCGTCGGCGACAGGGACGTCGCCGCCGCAGCGCCCATGGATGGGTTCACAGCGGTTTTGAAAACAGATACCCGGTGCTTGGCCGCCACAGGACCTGCCTCAAAGCACGCTTGCCACTTGATTTGGTCAAATCCCAAAACAAAAAAACCGGCTACATGAGCCGGTTTTTTTATATAAGAAGGCGAGATCAGACAACCGCCCCAATATGCCAGGGCGCAAATTCATTATCACCGTAATCGAGTTTCTCACTGGCACTCTGCTCGCCAGAAGCAATGGCCAGAATGTGCTGGAAAATCATCTCACCACATTCGGCAACGGTATAACGCTTGTCCAGGATACCGCCACAGTCGATATCCATATCCTCGCGCATACGCTCAAACAGATTGGAGTTACTGGCCAGCTTGATACTCGGCACCGGCTTACCGCCAAAGGCAGAACCGCGACCGGTAGTAAAGCAGACCACATTCGCACCGCTGGCAACCTGGCCGGTAACGGAAACCGGATCAAAGCCCGGGCTATCCATAAATACCAAGCCTTTCTTGCGCACCTGCTCACCGTAAAGGTAAACATCCTGCAGCGCAGTGGTACCGCCCTTCGCCTGTGCACCGAGCGACTTCTCCGCAATGGTTGTCAGGCCGCCGGCCTTGTTGCCCGGAGAAGGATTGTTGTTCAGCTCGACACCGTTGATCTCGGTGTAGTGTTCCCACCAGTGAATGCGATCCACCAGCTTCTGCGCCACTTCCGGATTCACTGCGCGGCGGGTCAGCAAATGCTCGGCGCCGTAAATTTCCGGGGTTTCTGAATAAATGACGGTACCACCCTGGCGCACCAGGATGTCCGCCGCCGCACCCAGGCCCGCGTTGGCGGTAATACCGGAGTAGGCGTCGCTGCCGCCGCACTGCACCGCAAGGGTCAGTTCGGAAGCGGGAATGGGTTCGCGTACGCAGGCGTTGGCTGCCGGCAGCATTCCGGTCAGGCGCTCGATACCGGACTCAATTGCCGCACGGGTGCCGCCCAGTTGCTGAATGGTCATCACCTGGAAACCGTCGCCTTCCTGCAAGCCGGTTTCGCGCATCAGGCTGGTGATCTGCATGGCTTCACAACCGAGGCCGATCAGCAGCACACCGGCAAAATTCGGGTGTGCGATATAACCGTGCAGGGTGCGCAGTAGTGTCTGGTAGCCTTCACCGGACGTGGACATACCACAGCCGCTGTCGTGGCCAAGTGCCACTATGCCATCGATATTCGGGAAATCGCGCAGTTTGCCGCTGTCGCGAAAGTGCGAGGCAATGGCGCGGGATACGGTGACGGAACAGTTTACGGTTGAGACAATGGCGAGGTAATTGCGCGTGCCGGATTTACCACTGGCGCGCCGGTAACCCATAAAGGTTGCGCGATCTTCCGGCGCAACCAGCTCGGTGGGAACATAGTCACTGCAGAAGTCGTGCTCCACCTGGTGGTTACCCGCCTCCATGTTGAATTCGTGCACGTGGGTGCCGGGAGCAATATCCTCCCGCGCAAAGCCGATGACCTGGCCATACTTGATGACCGCTTCACCGGCAGCAATCGCGCGTACGCAGACTTTGTGCATCGCCGGTACATCGGAAATCAGCGGCAACATGCTGCCTTCCCAGTTCACCAGCGTACCGGCGGGCAGGGGAGCTTTGCTTACGGCGACGTTATCGTCGGAATGTATATGAATTAGATCCATCTTGTCCTGACTCCGCTTACGGACTTGCGGTCAGTTGTCGTTATGATTGGTTGCAATCTAACACTATATTGGTAAGGCCGCAATCCGAAGGTTAGTACAATTTGGTAAGACTGAGTAGGCAATTCCCGTGTTGTGGTGGCTAAACCCCATCTGCTAAACTGCGGCGAAACATTTCCGCAACCTATATATAAGTACCGATCACCATGGCATTGGTCATGACATTGGTAAGCAATGCGGGAAACCCAGATGGGTCAGGCAGGTTGTGAGGAATTTCCTCTGCTCTGGATTACCATAGGGATATTGCTTAGGCTGCACTCAAACAGTGCATTTCGGGCGCGTTACGCCGCCCGACAAGTACAAGAAAGACAAGACAGATAACAGGTCATACGCAGGAGATTCGGCAGATGCAGGGTGCCAGACTTTACCAACAGGTAGCCGAGAAGCTGGCTGCCGCTATTGCCGCCGGTGACTACCCGGCCGGCACACGCCTGCCTGCGGAGCGCAAACTGGCTGAGCGTTTTGAAGTGAGCCGCCCCACCGTGCGCGAGGCGATCATTGCACTGGAGCTGGCGGGCTGCGTCGAGGTCAAAGGTGGCTCCGGTGTCTATGTAACAGATACCGAAGCCAGTGCTTTTTCTGCCGGTGAAAGCGATATCGGTGCCTTTGAAATCCTGCAGGCGCGCATGATGTTTGAGGGTGAGGCCGCCGGCCTCGCCGCGCGCGAGATGAGCGATGCAGAAGTCGCGCAACTTGAGGCGATTCTCGAGGAAATGGTTGCGGAAAACGCGGCTGAATCCAGTGCCGAGGTAGCGGACGAGAAGTTCCACCTGCATATTGCCCAGTGCACCCACAACGATGCAGTGGTGTCCGTGTGTGAGCACCTGTGGAAGCTGCGCAACAGTTCCTCGGTATCTGCCCGCATCCTCGAAAAGGTGCGCCAGGCGGGCTCCAAGCCCCGTATTGAAGAGCACCGCCGCATTCTGGAAGCGATCAAGAATCGCGACCCGGACGGTGCCCGCAACGCCATGCGTGACCACTTGCAGCGTGTGGTTCAGCAGCTGCTGGATGCCACCGAAGCGGAAGCCCTGGAGCAGGCCCGTCGCGAGATGAGTGCCGCCCGTCAGCGGTTTGCACTGCCCTGATCGCAGGAACAGTCAGCCCACCATCCTCAGGATGATCGAAAAGCCGGCCCTGGAGCCGGCTTTTTTGTGCCTGTCTATCGCCACATTCCCCCCGCGTTTAGCTGCCACCGCCCGGCGAAGGGGTGGGTTTGGCAGCGCGGCGGTGACCGTGTGGTTGTTGCTCTCCCAAAATTGGTATGACAGTATTGCCTCAATTTTGACACTGGTCTTGCCAGATATGCTGGCCTTGCCTGGTGTGGCGATGAATAAATCCAATACTGAAGTCAGTAAAACAATAAGCCCGGGAGGTATTTATGACTGGATTTAACCGGCGAGTATTCTTGCAATCTCTGGTGGCCGCTGCGGCCGTGCCGGCTGTCCCCGGGCTGCTGACCCAGGCGGTAGCCATGAGCCGCCCGCCGCGTGCGCAATACAATGGTCCTTGGGCACAAGTGCCAAAGATCCTCTCGCAAATCAAGCTGCCGTCGATTCCGGCCCGCGACTTTGACCTGAAAGCGCTGGGCGCCAAGGGTGAGGGCGAAGACGCCAGTGCATTCTTTGTCGCCGCGATTGAAGCCAGCCGCAAGGCCGGCGGTGGTCGTATCGTGGTACCCGCGGGCAAATACCGCACCGGCCCCATTCACCTGGTCTCCAATACCGAGCTGCACCTGGCGGAAGGGGCGGAAATTCACTTTATTCCAGAGCCCGAGCGCTACCTGCCGGCGGTGAAGACCCGCTGGGAGGGTATGGAGATGATGGGCTACTCGCCGCTGATCTACGCCCACAACTGTGAAAACGTGGCGCTGACCGGCAAGGGGTTGATCGACGGCGGTGCCGACTGCAACACCTGGTGGCCCTGGAAGGGGGAAAACACCAAGTGTGACAACAGCTCCAACGAGGGCGATACCCAGCACGCGGCGCGTGCGCGCCTGATGGAAGAGATGGAAGCCGGGGTGCCGGTTGCCGATCGCCACTACGCCGAGGGCTCCTTCCTGCGCCCACCACTGGTGCAGTTCTATGAGTGCAACAATGTGCTGATTGAAGGCGTGACCCTGGAGAATTCTCCGTTCTGGGTTGTTCACCCGGTGCTCTGCGAAAGCCTGACCGTACGTGGCGTGACCACAAGAAGCCACGGTCCCAATTCCGACGGCTGCGACCCCGAGTCCTGTCGCAATGTCCTGATTGAAGATTGCCTGTTCGACAATGGCGATGACTGTATCGCCATCAAATCCGGCCGCAACGCGGATGGTCGTCGCCTCAATGTGCCCACCGAGAATGTCGTGGTGCGGAACTGCCAGATGCGTGATGGTCACGGTGGCCTGGTGCTGGGCAGTGAAATCTCCGGCGGTGTGCGTAATGTATTCCTGGAGGACTGTGTGATGAGCAGTCCTAACCTGGAGCGCGGTCTGCGCATCAAGACCAATGCCATGCGCGGCGGCGAGATCCACGATATCTACGTGCGTAACCTCACTATCGGCCAGGTAAAAGACGTCATTGTGATCAACTTCTTCTATGAAGAGGGGGATAAGGGCGACTTTGATCCCAATGTGTACAACATTCAGGTTGAAAACCTGGTGTGCAAGGAGGCCAACCGCGCTTTCCACGTGCGTGGCTTCGAGCGCGCGCCGATTCGTGGTCTGCAGATCTCCAACAGCCGCATTGACCAGGCAGCGTCACTGGGTGTGATTGAGGAGGTGACTGGCCTTACCGTAAAAGATGTCACCATCAATGGTCAGGCCTTCAAGCCCAGCTGATCTGCCAAATTTTTTCCCACCTCTGAAGACGACCGGTGCGGCTTAATCCGCACTGGTTATGGGGGCTTTGGCGCGGTATTCTACAAATTGACGAGAAAAAAGCCGAAATAAGCGAATTAATTGGTCAGCCAAAAGTTGCCAGTTGGTAATCCGTATGCGAATATCGGCATGCATTGATAATAAGCGGTATAACCAAAAATAGGTTTTACCAAAATAACGACGACAAGCGGAGATGAGAGTCATGAAGACTTTTGAGCTGAAACCACTCACTCTTGCGATGGCCATTGTTGCGGTGCCGGCCTTTGCACAAGAAGCAAATACCACTGGCGATGCCACTCTGGAAGAGATCACAGTAACCGGTAGTTACCGTGCCAGCCTGGCCAAGGCGCTGGACCAGAAGCGCGATGCGGTAGGTAGCAAAGACACCATCCTGGCGGAAGACATTGCAGACTTCCCCGATCTCAACCTGGCAGAATCCCTGCAGCGTATTCCTGGTGTAGCGATCACTCGCGATGCCGGTGAAGGCCGTAACATTGCGGTGCGCGGTCTGGGCTCCCAGTTTACCCGTGTACGTATCAATGGCCTGGAAGCCATCTCCACTACCGGCGGCGCTGACTCCTCCGGCGGTGCCAACCGCGATCGTACCTTTGACTTCAACACCTTTGCCTCTGAGCTTTTCTCCAACCTGACCGTGCACAAAACCATGGCCGCGGATCTGGATGAAGGTTCTCTGGGTGCTACCGTTGACCTGGGCACCGGCCGACCGCTGGACATGGCTGACGATTTCACCTTCGCTGCCAACATGCAGTACGGCTACAACAGCCAGTCCCAGGAAGCGAACCCGCGTACCTCTTTCCTGGTAGGTGGTAAGAACGAAGCCGAAACCTTCGGCTGGATGGCTTCTTACTCCTACTCCGACCGTAATATCCTTGAAGAAGGTTTCTCCACCGTTCGCTGGACCGCCAGTGAAGAGATCGTCAACTGTTCCGCCTGTGCCGACGACAGCGAACTGGCGGCTCTGAACGAAGGCTTCTTCCCGCGTATCCCGCGTTACGGCAAGTTCACCCACGAGCAGGAGCGCCAGGGCTTTACCGGTACCCTGCAGTTCCGCCCGACCGACAGCACCGAAATCCTGGTGGACTACCTGACCTCCCGTTTCGATGCCACTCGTGAAGAAGAGTTTGTTTCCGTCAGCCTGAAAGATGGCGGCAACTACAAAGAATACGATGTAACCGACTACACCATGGACGGCAGTGGCACCATCACCTCCATGACCGTCGAGAACTACGACCTGCGTGTAGAGCATCGTTTCGACGAGCTGGAAACCGCGTTCGACCAGGTTTCTATCCGCGCATCGCACGACTTCACCGATCGCCTGCGTGGTGACGTGCTGTGGGGTACTTCCGAGTCCAACTACAGCAACCCGATGCAGACCACTGCCATCGTTGATGCGATCAACGTGCAGAACAGCTTCACCTACAACGCGACCACTTCTGGTGGCAGCATCGACTTCGCCGATTTCGATACTGCCAACGCAGCGAACTACGACTTTGTAGAACTGCGTCACCGCCCGAACACCGTTGATAACAGCTTTGATACTGCGGCCTTCAACCTCGAGTTCGACCTGACCGACACCATGAGCCTGAAAGGTGGTCTGTCGCAGAAGAGCTTTGAATTCGACGTTGCCGAAATGCGCGCGGGTCCGAAATTCAGCGGCATCTCCGCGACCGAGCTGCAGGGCAGTGTGACCAGCATGAACGGCATCAGCTGGTTCTCCCCCGATGTGGGTTCCACCCTGGCTACCTATTCTGCGGAAGTGGCTGCGGGCATGGCGCCGCGCGCTCAGGATATCCGTAACGTAAAAGAAGACAGCCTCGGCTACTACGTACAGCTGGACTGGAACACCGAAGTTGCCGGCCTGCCACTGCGCGGTAACGTTGGCGTGCGCCAGGTAACTACCGAAGTGGAATCCGCAGGTCTGGCCGATATCGGCGGCAACCTGGTGGGTGTAACCGCTGAGAACGAGTACGACGATACCCTGCCGTCTCTGAACCTGGCCCTGGACGTACACGAAGACATGGTTGTGCGCTTCTCTGTGGCCGACGTCATGGCGCGCCCGTCTCTGGGTACCCTGACTCCGGGCGGTAAGATCGACCAGTACAACGGCAGCATCAGCTACGGTAACCCGAAACTGGATCCGTTCCGTGCCCGTGCCTACGACATCTCTTACGAGTGGTACTTCTCTGACGAAGCGGTATTCGCAGCAGCGTACTTCTACAAGGATATCGACTCCTTCATTACCCGCCAGACCGATTCCGGCATCACCTGGGCTGAAACCGGCCTGGATGCTTCCGCACTGGCGAACGAAGGTACCTACGACGAAACCAGCATCTGGGACGTTTCGCGTAACGTGAACGGCGAAGGTGGTGAGCTCAGCGGTATCGAGCTGCAGTACCAGCAGATGTTCTTCGACAACTACGGCCTCATCCTGAACTACACCTACGTAGATTCCGAGATGAACTACGGTACCGAAGAAGAGCCGCTGTACGACGTGCTGACCGGTATGTCCAAAAATACCTACAACGCGACCGTTTACTACGAGAACGAAGACTGGAGCGCGCGTGTTTCCTACGCCAAGCGTAGCGATTACCTGACCCAGTCTCCGGCTGCCGTACGTAACGGTAACGACACCGAGTACACCGAAGGTACTGGCAACATCGACTTCGTCGCCAGCTACAACGTGAACGACAACTGGAAGCTGAGCTTCGAAGGCATCAACCTGACCAACGAAGCCAACCGCCAGATGATCGACAGCTCCGGCCGTATCGTGGTTGACCACACTACCGGTCGTCAGTACTACGTTGGTGCTCAGTACAAGTTCTAATCTGACGTAACGATTAAGAGCTGAACGCAGCGGCCGGGTGCAGGGATTCTGCCGGTGGAAACACCGGCGCATGGATTCGAAGTCGCACCCGGCCGTTTTTCGATTTACTGGTTATTCAAATTCACCGAATAACAACAAACAGAATAAAACCCGAATTCGTGGAGATGTCTGTGAAACTGTTTGAACCGTCCAACCGAACCCCGAGCCTGAGTGTGTTGGCCTTTGCGCTGACCGCGGCAACGCTGACCGCCTGCGGAGAGAAAGCCGCGGTGGAATCTGCGCAATCCCCGGAACCGGCTGCACAGGCCGAAAAGCCCGGTGCCATCGCCAGCCTGGAGCTCGCTAACCCCTCGGACTTCCCGCGTCTGGACGAAGCGGTTTACCTCAGTTACTACGAACTCGGATTAAAAGCCGGATTTGCGTCGCCGATTGCGGTGTGGAACCAGGCAGAGCAGATTCCGGTACAGGCCATCGACAAAGATGCCGACGGGGAAAAGGACGGCATCCTCTTCACCGTGGATGTGGCTGTCGATGAAACCCTGAAACTGCGCATCGCCAAAGCCGATGCAGAATACGCTCAGCACACCAAACGCACCCAGGCGGAAATTTCCCACAAGGTGGGTGGCGAATGGAAAGAGCGTGAATATCTCGGCGGCAGCTTCCAGAACGTAAGCTCGCTGGAAGTGCCCAAAGAACACACCGACCACTCCTGGTATATCCGCTACGAAGGCCCGGGTATCGAGTCCGACCTGGTGGGCTATCGCGTATACCTCGACTGGCGCAATGGTTTCGATATTTTTGGCAAGCAGACCCTCGAGCCGGTACTCCAGAACGTGGGCCAGGACGGATTTGATTCCTACCATGAGTCCGCCGACTGGGGCATGGATATTCTGAAAGTGGGCAGCGCCGTGGGCGTTGGTGGCTACGGCTACTGGGATGGCGAAAAAGTCATTCGAGTAAGCGACGTACAGGACTGGCAGGCCGATATTACCGAAAACGGTGACCTCTACTCCTCGTTCAAGATCCAGTACAAAGGCTGGAAACCCACCGAAGATTTGCAGACCGACCTGACCGCGGTGCTTTCCATGCACGCCGGCAGCCGTCTGGTGGAAGTGAATGCGAAAACCAGTGAAGAGCTGGATAACCTGATTGCCGGTATCGTCGATCACGAAGGTACCGAACTGATTGTCGGCGACATGGACATCACCGGTCACGCCTACACCTATATCGGCACCTACGGCGCGCAGAGCCTGGACGGCGCCAACCTGGGTATGGCGGTACTGGCCAAGCGCAAAGCCATCAAGGAAACCACCAAAGACGAGCACAACCAGGTGGCCATCCTGAAACCGGCGGGCAACGAGGTTCAATATTACTTTGTCGCCGCCTGGGCCAATGAAGTGGCCAGCGAACACGGCCCCATTACCAGCAAAGCCCAGTTTGAAACCTACCTGCAGCAGGAAGCTGAAAAGCTGACCATGCCCCTGCGCCAGCGTCTGACCACGGCCGCAAGCGTTGCTGAAACCGAACAGCCGCTGACTGCCGAAGTCGCCCTCGCGTGGAGCAAGCGCCTGGCGGACTCCGAACTGGAGCGCAAGACTCTCGAGTACGCATATGGAGGTTACGACCATATCCGCAAGCGTCCGTCTTACTTCGAATACACCACTGGCATGGTGATGCAGGCCTACGACGAACTGAACCAGGTTTCTCCGGACGCCCGCTATGCGGATGCCGTGCAACAAGTCATGGGTTCTTTTGTCGCCGACGATGGCAGCATCAACGGTTATGTGCAGGACAAGTACAACATCGACAGTGTTCGCGCCGGCACCATGCTGCTGCGCATGTACGAGCGCAACCACGATGAAAATTACAAGAAAGCCGTAGATCACCTCTACGAGCAGCTGGAACACCACCCGCGTACCGAAGCCGGTGCTTTCTGGCACAAGAAAATCTACCCGCACCAGGTCTGGCTGGACGGCGTCTACATGGGCATTCCGTTCCTTGCCCAGTACGAACAGCTGATGCACGACAAGCCCAACGTGGAAGAAGTGCTGGCTGAATTCAAACTGGTGAATCAGATCCTGAAAGATCCGCAAACCGGTCTCTTCTATCACGCCTGGGATGAGAAACGTCAACAGGTTTGGGCCGACAAGGAAACCGGCCTTTCCGGTTACCACTGGGCCCGCGGCATGGGTTGGCTGGCGATGGCGCTGGTAGACGTGCTGGACTACATCCCGCAGGAAAATACCGAAGAGCGCCAGTACCTGCTGAAAATGATCACCGAGATCGCACCGGTGATCGAAAAATACCAGGACCCGGCAACCGGTACCTGGTGGCAGATCATCGACAAGCCCGGTGAGCGCGGCAACTATCTGGAGTCCTCTGCCAGCACCATGTTTACCTATTTCTTCGCCAAGGCGTTGAACGAAGGTTACCTGCCCAAGGGCAAATACCTGGGTACCGCGAAAAAAGCCTATAAGGGCCTGCTGGATGAGTTCGTGCAGGTGCACGCCGACGGCACCATCAGCATCACCGACATGTGTCAGGTGGCTGGCCTTGGCTTTGGCCGCGACGGCAGCTACGAGTACTACATGAGCGAGCCGATTTACGATGACGACCCCAAGGGCACCGCGCCGTTTATCACTTCCGGCGTCGAGATGTACAAGCTGCTGAAGTCAGAGTCTTAAGTCTTAAAATTTGTAACCGTTGTTGAAAAGAGTTCCGGGAAAGTTTCATGACCACCGTATTTGAAGAGCGCTACGCCAGTCACCCGAGTGACTATGTGAAGTACGATACCGACCGTCTTCGTAAAGAGTTTCTCGTACCGAAACTCTTCGAAGCGGATACGGTGCGCCTTACCTACACCCATGTAGATCGCATGATCGTTGGCGGCATCATGCCGGTGGAAAAAACCGTACAACTGGAAACCGTCGAGGAACTGCGCTCCGAGTATTTCCTTGAGCGCCGCGAGATCGGATTCATCAATATCGGTGGCGCCGGTACTGTGGAAGTCGATGGCAAGGTGCACGAGATCGGTCACAAGGAAGCACTCTACGTGGGGCGCGGTTCCGTTGAGGTAAAGCTGAATAGTGCGGACAAATCCAATCCGGCCAAGTTCTACCTGAACTCCGCGCCGGCACACCGTGCCTATCCAACAGTAAAAGTAAGCAAAGCCGACGCGAATGTCATGGAGCGGGGCGCCAGTGAAACCTGCAATCAGCGGGTGATCAATCAGCTGCTGGTACACGGTGTCATCGAGACCTGCCAATTGCAGATGGGTATGACCGAGCTGGCGCCGGGCAGTGTCTGGAATACCATGCCGGCCCATACCCACAGCCGCCGCATGGAAGCCTACATGTATTTCAATGTGCCTGAAGATCAAGCGGTATGCCATTTCATGGGCCCGCCCCAGCAGACCCGTACGATCTGGATGCACAACGAGCAAGCGGTGATCTCTCCCACCTGGTCACTGCACTCCGGCGTAGGTACCGCCAATTACACCTTTATCTGGGGTATGGCGGGTGAAAACCTGGATTACGATGATATGGATTTTGTGCAGCCCCACGAGTTGCGTTGATCCTGATCTAAGCCTGAGTAATCGCGAAAAATTTTTGGAGTAAAGAATGTCCAAGTCACTGTTTGACTTAACCGGAAAACTCGCCCTGGTAACCGGCGCTACCCACGGCCTAGGCATGGCCATGGCGGAAGGCCTGGGTAACGCCGGTGCCAAGCTGGTAATTACCGGTCACTCCTCCCAGGAAAAACTGGATGGCGCCGTCGCCGCGCTGCGCGAAAAGGGCTATGACGCCCACGGTTACCTGTTCAACGTCACCAATGAAGACGAAGTGAACGAGATGGTACCGGTGATCGAGCAGGAGCAGGGCCCCATTGATGTGCTGGTGAATAACGCCGGTATTATCCGCCGCGTGCCGCTGCTGGAAATGGAACTGTCCGAGTGGAACAAGGTACTGGAAACCAACCTGACCGGTGTGATGGTGATGAGCCGTCCGGTGGTGCGCCGTATGATCGAGCGCGGTGCGGGCAAGATCATCAACATCTGTTCCATGATGAGCGAACTGGGTCGCGACAGTGTTTCGGCCTACGCCGCTTCCAAGGGCGGCCTGAAAATGCTGACCCAGAATATGGCCACCGAATGGGCGCGCCACAATATTCAGGTGAACGGTATTGGCCCCGGCTATTTTGCCACCAGCCAGACAGCGCCGATTCGTGTGGATGGCCACCCGTTCAATGATTTCATTGTTGGCCGCACGCCCGCGGGCCGCTGGGGTAACCCGGAAGACCTGCAGGGTGCTGCGGTATTCCTTTCCAGTGACGCGAGCAATTTCGTCAATGGTCAGGTGGTGTATGTGGATGGCGGAATTCTGGCGACCATTGGCAAGCCTTCGAACGAATAATTGATACAAGCCGGCGTCCTGTCGGTAGTGGCACATTCTGTTGCCACGGGATGGGCTGGCCTTGAATAGGCCGGCCCGTCCAGATCCGAAAATAGAAAAAATGCTGTAGTTGCTTCCCTCTCAAGTGGTTGAGTGAGAGGGCGGGTGCGCCTTCGGCCGCCCAGAATAAAGTTTAATAACGTCCTTCGGGAGCAACGATGAACGCGATGATGTCTCCTCCCCGTTTTCTGCGGGGGCTATGCCTGTGCGCCTGTATGTTTGGCTCTGTGGCTGCTGCAACTTTGACGTGGGCAAAAGACCCGCAAGCCGATAGCGACTGGCTGCTGGCCGATGAAATTGTGGCTGCCATTCAGCTGCCCAATATTCCCCAGCGCGAATTCCCAATCTCAAACTTCGGGGCCGAACCCGGTGCCGACGTACGCCCTGCCATTCTGTCTGCGATTGATGCCGCAGTGGCCACCGGCGGCGGGCGGGTGCTGATCCCCGAGGGCGTCTGGCTGAGTCATGGCCCGGTGGTGTTGCAAAGTCGGATTGAACTGCACCTTGCCGAGGGTGCGGTGCTGCGTTTCTCCCCGGACCCTGCCGACTATCTGCCGGTGGTGAAAACCCGCTGGGAAGGCACCGAGCTCTATTCCTATTCCCCGCTGGTGTACGCCAATAATGTCGAGGATGTGGCGATTACCGGCAAAGGCACTATCGATGGCAATGTCGATAGCGTTTTCAAGCAGTGGCACCCGAAGCAGGGGCCGGATATGCAGCGCTTGCGCACCATGGGCGCCAGTGGTGTACCCGTGGCCGAGCGTGTGTTTGGCGAGGGGACTTATCTGCGCCCGCCACTGATCCAGCTGTTCGGCGCCAAACGGGTTTTGCTGGCGGACTTCACCGCAATCCATTCCCCCTTCTGGGTCAATCACCTGGTGTATACCGACCACGCGACGGTGCGCGGTATCCGTGTCGACAGTCACTTCCCCAACAATGACGGTGTGGATATCGAATCCAGTAGCAATGTATTGCTGGAAAACAGCTGGTTCCGCACTGGCGATGATTCAGTGGTGGTGAAGTCCGGGCGGGATCAGGACGGCCGTGAAATCGGTATCCCCAGCCAGCGGATAGTGGTGCGCAATAACGATATGGGCGGAGAGGATGGTATTGCCCTCGGCAGTGAAATGTCCGGCGGTATTCGCGATGTCTTTTTTTCCGATAACGTTCTGCGGAAAGGTATTTCCGCGTTTCGCTTCAAGGCCAACCTGGACCGGGGCGGCCTGGTAGAGAACGTACGCCTGCGCAACCTGACGGTCGAAGCCTTCGACAATCTCTTCTGGTTTCAACTGAATTATCCCGGTGAGCTGGGCGGATTTTTTCCGTCAACCTACCAGGACATTGTGTTTGAAAATATTCAGGCACAGAAGGTGGGCACCTTTCTGGAAGTTCACGCACCGGATGCCGCACCGCTGAAAGATGTGGTTTTCAGGGGAATCCATGTATCAGAGGTGGAAACACCGATGGTTATTGAAAATGCGGTCAACCTCCGATTCGAGGCGGTAAAAATTGCGGAACAGCGTATAGACGGCGTCTTGAGCTGGCGAAAATGAATGAAGTGAGAGTGAAGAGCGCAATAGCAGAGTTAAAAAAGAGTTAAACAGCAGAGATAAACAGCTGAGAAAAACAATAGTAATAAACAACAGAGAGAAGAGAGTAGCCATGAAAAATTACACAATAAAACCACTGGTACTGGCGATGGCTTTTGCCTCCCCCGCGTTCGCGCAGGAGGCGGCACAAGAAGCCGAGCAGCAGGATAGTCAGGTACTCGAAGAAGTTGCGGTTACCGGTTTCCGGCAGTCCCTGGAAAGGGCGCTGGATACCAAGCGCATGAGCGCCAACAATACCGACAGCATCATTGCCGAAGAAATCGGTAAAATGCCGGACCTCAACCTGGCGGAGTCCCTGCAACGGGTGCCCGGGGTGGCCATTTCCCGCGAGGGTGGTGAGGGCCGCAATATTACCGTGCGAGGCCTGGGGCCGGGTTTCTCCCGCACCACCTTGAACGGCATGGAAGTACCGGCGAGCACCGGTGGTCTGGACTCTTCCGGTGGCGTAAACCGCGGCCGCGATTTTGACTTCAACGTCTTCGCGTCCGAACTGTTCAACCGCATTACCATTCACAAGTCGCCGGTGGCCTCGGTAGAAGAGGGCGGCCTGGCGTCGACCGTTGAACTTTCCACGCCGCACGCGTTTGATAATCCCGGTCAGCAGGTTGCATTTAGCGGTAACCTGGTCGCCGACAGCTTTGCCGGCGAGACCAACCCGCGCCTCACCGGCATGTACAGCAACACCTTTATGGAAGACAAGGTGGGCGTGCTGTTCAGTGCCGCTTACTCCGAACGCTCTGTGCGCCAGGAAGGTTTTGGCTCTGTGCGCTGGACCGGCCCCGCCAGTAACGGTGGCCGCAGCTGGGCAAATACCGATGCCGATACAGTAATCAACGGCACCCCAAACCCGGGCGCTAACTACCCGGGTGAAGCCATCGACCAGAGCCAGCAGCTGGATTACATGTGGACGCCGCGCCTGCCGCGTATGGATTCGTTTAACCGCGAACAGGAGCGCCTGGGCTTAACCGGCTCGGTGCAGTTCCGTCCGACCGACAATATGGAATTTGCACTGGATGTGCTGAGTTCCAACCTCAAAGCCGACGTAACCTCTTACAACTATTTCGCCCAGTTCCGTAACAGCTACGGCAATATTTCTCCCAGCGAAGTTACCCTGGATGACAGCGGCCGCTACATCGTAGCGGGGACTTTTGACAATGTGACGCCGCGCTCCGAGAGCCGTGGCCAGTTCAGTGAATCCGATTTCACCCAGACGGTATTGACCGGTAAGTTCGACCTCGCCGACAACATGCAGTTGAACCTGATGTACGGCAATGCAATATCCGAGCATATCGAAGAGCAGTACCGCTACAACATTACCGCTGCTGAGGGACACGAGTTTTCTTACTCCTTCCTGAAGGACAGCGATATTCCCGAAATGTCGTATGGCTTCGATATTCTGGATCCATCCAATTACGTATGGTCGGGTCCCACCCTGCGCCACGAGGAAGTGCGCCGTCAGAATGACACCTTCCGCGCGGACTTCACCATCGAAGACGACAACTCCAACATCAAAACCGGCCTGATCTGGAACAGCCGTGAAGTGGATTCCGAATTCTGGAACCCCACAGAAGGCAGCATTACCCAGCCGGGATCTGTCACTGCCGCGCTGACCGCCAATCTGGCGGATATTATTGATGGCTACGGCAGTGGTATTGATGCGCCGTCTGGCTTCCCGCGCAACTGGCTGGTGGCCGATTTCAATCGCGCCAATGCCGCCTGGGGTGCCGGTCAGTTCACCCTGGATGAAGACAACTCCAACACCTACAACATCACCGAAGAAACCCTGGGCGGTTACATAGAGACCAACGTGAATACCGAGCTGCTGGGTCGTCCGCTGACCTTCAATGCCGGTCTGCGCCTGGTCGACACCACCGTGAACTCCAAAGGGGTTACCAGCGACGGCCAGGGCGGCTTTGTGCCCACGGAACTGGAAGACAGCTACACCGAGTGGTTGCCTTCCACCAACGTACTGTGGGAATTCCAGGATGACCTTTACCTGCGTGTGGGCCTCGCGCGCAACCTGTCGCGCCCGGGTCTGGGCAGTATGGCGGGTACCGTCAGCGTTACCCCGATCAACGGCAATGTATCCGTGGGCAACCCCGGCCTGGAGCCGATTCGCGCAAACTCTGCGGATATCGGCCTGGAGTGGTATTTCGGCGAGGAGTCCCTGCTGGCTTTCACCGTATTCCACAAGCAGATTGAAAGCTTTATTACCGGCACTACTTTGACCGGCCAGGAGCTGCCGTCTGATATCCGCGCCATTGTTGCCGCGCGCCCCGAGTACGATGTGAACAGCCCGCTGTACGACGCGAGCGTGCTGTCGCCGAACTCGGACGACTGGAACATCACCACCAGTGAAAACGGCGAGGGTGCAGACCTGGACGGTTACGAGCTTTCCTACCAGCAGCCGCTGCGCTTCCTGCCAGGCTGGGCGAGTAACTTCGGTGTGCTGGCAAACTTCACCCATGTGAAATCCGAGGCGGAATTCGGCAACGGTATTGTCGGCTCTCTCGAGGGTCTGTCGGAAAACAGCTACAACCTGGGCCTGTATTACGAAACGGATCTGTTCGGTGGTCGCCTGATGGTCAATGGTCGTGACGACTACATCACCGATCAGACCGGTTCCGATGGCAACACCGCCCACGCCACAACCGGGCCAACCCGCCTGGATATGTCGGCGTTTTACAACGTGACCGATTACATGAAGGTCACCCTGGAAGCGATCAACCTCACCAACGAAACCGAGCGGTTGTATACCACCGGGCCTGTGGGCGACCTGGATATGGTGCGGGAATACAACAGCACCGGACGTGAAGTCTTGCTGGGACTGCGGGTGAATTTCTAATCCGCGGAGGAAGGGAAATGGCATGGGCCTGATTAACGGACACGGTTAGAGGAAGGCCGTGCCATTGAGAAAGCACATCGTGCCTGCAGGCTGGGGATTGCTCCAGTCTGCAGGTGGGTGTATTACATGCGGTTAATTGTAATTCTCATTTCCGTTTTGCTTGCCGGGCTATGCCCGGCTTTTTTATGTCGGATTTTTCCGCCGCTTACTTAACGCGCTTTCCCCTCACGTCCGCTCACGATTCCCACATTTTTTAATTCCCGACTTTGAAAGCCGCGCCGCGTTGATCATTTATCTGTAAATTTACTTGTTGGTTCTAGCCTCCTTTCTAGACTCTAGTTATATGTCCAGAAATGGCGTCAGTGAGTACTTGTGCCTTTATTTGTTGTGCAGGCGCGCCTTGACGCACGCGATAGCAGTTAAGTACATATTAACGCTGGTCGTAATTTCATTCCGTAATGAACAGGGTGGTGATCTTGGCTAAGCAGAAACCGACATCAGGATCGACGCAGCGAGGTCGAGAGGCGCGCCTGGTACTGTTTATTCTTGTTTTCCTTTTTCCCCTTCTCGCCATCGCCATCGTCGGTGGATACGGATTTATGGTCTGGATACTCCAGATGATCTTTGGCCCGCCGGGGCCGCCCGCTTGACAGGTCCATCAACGGTGATGGTCACTCCAGTGAAATCGCTACGCCCGTGAAGCGGTATGTTTGGGCTTGGCTGGATCCAAGTAAATGTGATGAGAGCAAACGGAAAATGACGCAGCAAAAGGTGGATCTTGATCCGGTAACGCAGGCGCAGACGTTACACATTGTCAGCCTGATCGTGCACGTTCGGCCGGAACATATCACCGCGGTGAGTTGCTGGTTCGAAAGTCGCCCCGAGCTGGAAATTCACCTCGGCTGCGAGTCGGGAAAACTGGTGGTAGTGCTGGAAACCCAGGATCACCTGCAGATCAACGGCATGATCGAGACCATCAAGGATCAACCCGGTGTGCTTAACGTGTCCATGGTCTATCACGAAGAACTGGCACTGGCAGATATCAACGACGAGCTGGTGGACAGCGCCTGCGACGACGATCAGGCACAACCGGTCAAAATCTTGGGAGAACTGTGACATGGCGATTACCCGACGGGAATTTACCAAGGCCAGCGCGGTAGTGGCCGCGGCTGCGGCTGCCGGTCTGGCAGTGCCCGCAAAAACCCAGAACCTGGTGAGCCAGGGGGGCGCCAATGAGCTCAACTGGAACAAGGCGCCCTGTCGTTTCTGTGGCACCGGCTGCAGTGTCATGGTTGCCACCAAAGACAATCGGGTGGTGGCCACGCACGGCGATATCAAGGCGGAAGTGAATCGCGGCCTCAACTGTGTCAAAGGCTACTTCCTGTCGAAAATTATGTACGGCAGTGACCGACTGACCAAACCGTTACTGCGCATGAGTAACGGCAAATACGACAAGAATGGCGATTTTGTCGAGGTGTCCTGGGACCAGGCCTTTGACGTCATGGAGCAGAAATACAAAGAGGCGATCAAGAACCACGGGCCCGAATCCGTGGGGATGTTCGGCTCCGGGCAGTGGACGGTATGGGAGGGGTACGCCGCCAGCAAATTGATGAAGGCGGGCTTCCGTTCCAACAATATTGACCCCAATGCACGCCATTGTATGGCATCGGCGGTGATGGGTTTCATGCGCACGTTTGGCATCGACGAACCCATGGGTTGCTACGACGATTTTGAAAATGCCGATGCTTTCGTGCTCTGGGGCTCGAACATGGCGGAGATGCACCCGATTCTCTGGTCGCGGGTCACCGATCGACGGCTCTCGCATCCCGGCTGCAAAGTTGCTGTGCTGTCTACCTACGAGCACCGCAGTTTTGAACTGGCCGATATTCCGATTGTATTTTCACCGCACTCCGATCTGCTGATTCTGAACTTTATCGCCAATTACATTATTCAGAACAACAAGGTAAATCAGGAGTTTGTTAAAAAGCACACGAATTTTGTGCGCGGCGAAACCAATATTGGCTACGGCCTGCGGGATGAACATCCCCTGGAACAAGAGGCGAGCGGGCGCGACAAGGCCAATAGCTGGACCGACATGAGCTTTAAGGAGTTTGCCGACTTCCTCAAGCCTTATTCGCTGGACCGGGTGTCGAAGGAAACCGGAGTACCGAAAGAGAGCCTGACCGCACTGGCGGAGCTTTACGCCGATCCGAAAACCAAAGTCATGTCCCTCTGGACCATGGGCTTTAACCAGCACACTCGCGGTGTCTGGGCCAACAACATGGTGTACAACCTGCACCTGCTTACCGGCAAAATTTCCAGCCCTGGCAACAGTCCATTTTCCCTGACCGGACAACCTTCCGCCTGCGGCACCGCGCGGGAAGTAGGGACCTTTTCCCACCGATTACCCGCCGACCTGCTGGTGGCCAACCCCAAACACCGCGCCACGGCGGAAAAAATCTGGCGTTTACCCGAAGGTACCATTCCACCGAAGCCCGGCTTCCATGCGGTGGCACAGAGCCGCGCACTGAAAGACGGCAAGTTGCGGGTCTACTGGACCCAGGCTTCCAACAACGCTCAGGCCGGCCCCAACCTGATGCAGGAGCTGCTGCCCGGCTGGCGCAATCCGGAGACTTTTGTGGTGGTGTCCGATGTGTATCCCACCACGTCCGCCCAGGCCGCCGACCTGATTTTGCCCACGGCCATGTGGGTGGAAAAAGAGGGCGCCTACGGCAATGCGGAACGGCGCACCCAGTTCTGGCACCAGCAGGTGAAAGCACCGGGGGAAAGTAAATCCGACCTGTGGCAGCTGGTGGAATTTTCCAAACGCTTCAAAACCGATGAAGTCTGGCCGCAGGAATTGCTCGGCAAGGCGCGGGAGTACCGGGGCAAAACCCTGTACGAAGTGCTCTTCGCCAACGGCCATGCCAACCGTTATCCCAACTCGGATAGAGACGGCGCTTACGCCAATGACGAGGCCGATGCGTTTGGTTTCTATATCCAGAAAGGACTGTTTGAAGAATATGCGGAGTTCGGCCGCGGCCACGGTCACGACCTGGCGCCGTTTGATCGTTACCATCAAGAGCGCGGCTTGCGCTGGCCGGTGGTCAACGGCAAGGAAACCCTGTGGCGTTTCCGCGAAGGCTACGATCCCTATGTGCAGACGGGAGCGGGCGTGCAGTTCTACGGCAACAAGGACGGCCGCGCGCGCATTTTTGCGTTGCCTTACGAGCCGCCCGCAGAATCCCCGGACAAGGAATATCCCTTCTGGCTGTGTACTGGTCGCGTGCTGGAACACTGGCACACCGGCTCCATGACCCAGCGGGTACCGGAACTGTTCAGCGCTGTACCTTATGGACTGGTGTATATGCATCCGGACGACGCCCAGGCCCAGGGCTTCCGTCGCGGCAGTGAGATCAAAGTCGTCAGTCGCCGCGGTGAAATGGTTGGGCGGGTGGAAACCCGCGGTCGCGCGCGGCCACCCAAGGGGCTGGTGTATGTGCCTTTCTTCGACGCCCAGCGCCTGATCAACAAAGTCACGCTGGATGCGACCGATCCTATTTCCAAGCAGACCGACTTTAAAAAATGCGCGGTGAAGCTGGAACTGATATCCCTGGCCTGACGGGAGGCAATGATGAACGGAAAACAGGTTTTCTCAATCGTCGGAGCGCTGATCGTTCTGGTGTGTGGCCTGGCGACGGTAGCGGAGCAATTTCCCAATACCCCCGGACCGGATGGTATTCGCAAGGGCGGTACCCTGTTTGAAGAAAAGGATGCACCGCAGCTGGCCGATCCGGTGAATGCGAACGGTAAGCGCGTGCGCGCCTATCCGGAACAGCCGCCGACCATCCCCCATACCATCCGCGATTACCAGATCGACAAGAACAGCAACCGCTGTCTGGAGTGCCACCACCGCATCCAGACCGCCGTCAGCGGTGCGCCGATGATCAGTATTACGCACTTTATGGATCGGGATTTCCAGGTGCTGGCCGATGTGGCGCCGCGACGCTACTTCTGTTTGCAGTGTCATGTCCCGCAGACCACGGCGAAATCCTCGGTGGGCAATACCTTCAAGGATGTGGATATTTTGCTGCGTAACCAGAAGCAAGAGTCTGCCCAGTAAGGTTTGGCGAGTGAAGCAAGCCAATAGATATTTTGCCAACCACTATTCGATCCGGAAGCTGAGCGATGATTGACTGGATTAAAGGTTACTGGCACACCCTGAGCCACCCGGCCACCGCATTCAGCTTGGGCTTTCTGCTGTTGAGTGGGTTTATCGCCGGGATTATTTTCTGGGGCGGTTTCAACACCGCGCTGGAAGCGACCAATACCGAAAAGTTCTGCATCAGCTGTCACGAGATGCGCGACAACGTCTATCAGGAACTGAAAGGTACCATTCACTGGACCAACCGCTCCGGCGTCCGCGCCACCTGCCCGGATTGCCATGTGCCCCACGAGTGGACACACAAAATCGCGCGTAAAATGCAGGCCTCAAAAGAGGTGTGGGGGAAGATTTTCGGGACCATAAGTACGCGGGAAAAATTCCTCGACAAGCGCCTGGAGCTGGCACAACACGAGTGGGCGCGCCTGAAAGCCAACGACTCCCTGGAATGCCGAAACTGCCACGATTTCGAATACATGGATTTCAGTGTGCAGAGCCTGCGCGCGCGCCAGATGCACTCGACCCAGCTGGCCACCGGCAAGGCGACCTGTATCGACTGCCATCGCGGTATCGCCCACCACCTGCCGAACATGGCCAACGAGGATGCCTGGGGCCCGGACAACCCTGCCCACGACGCCAGTCGGTTTGGCGACGACAACCCGCTGAAAGCGGACGACACCGAGCAAAAGGCCGAAGACAAGGACTAACGTGCGCCCATAAAAAAATCCCGCGGGGTTAGCCGCGGGATTCAAAAGAAAGTTTCCAAGGGAGATTCTCAAAACAGAGCAATGGAAACTAATGGCAAACTACCAAACAAAATACGAGTGCTTTAAAACAAAGCAAAAATAAACAAACAAAAAGACAAACTGTTGATTCCCGAAGGAAAGGCCGGCATTACTGTAGGTAATTGGTTAACAGCCGCCGGCAGATAGATCACAAAAAACTTACAGACTTACTGGCTTAAAAAAATCACAGGCTCGCGAACGCTTCTTCCACACAGGCCAGGGTGCCCTGTGCATCCAGCTTGTTCAGCCAGTTCACCACGGCATCCTGCAGGGGTGCGCTCTGTTTCAGGTCGTCACCGAACACCGGCGTAAACGCGAGGAAGTTCGCGGCCAGTGCTTCGTTTCCTTGCGGCTTGTACTGATCGCAAATCGCTTTCAGGTCTGCCGCCAGCGGATCGGAAACCTCGATGGCATTGCCTTTCTCGTCCACCGCGGATACGTAACGGATCCAGTTGGCCAGGGCAAAGCTCAGCACTTCGATGGGACCGTTATTCGCCAGCTGGTGGCGCAGGGTGCCCAGCCAGCGCTGCGGAATCTTCTGCGAACCGTCCATGGCGATCTGCCAGGTACGGTGGCGCAGGGCGCGGTTCTCGAAGCGCTCGATCAGTTCTGCCTGGTAAGCGGCAATATCAAACTCGGCAGGTACCTCGATAGAGGTAGTAGCCTCGGACTGCATGAAGTGCAGTGCCAGCTTGTTGAATGCCGGTACCGCCATCACGTCTGCAACAGTTTCACAGCCAGCCAGATAGCCGCTGTAAGCCAGCATGGAGTGGCTGCCGTTCAGCAGGCGCAGCTTGATCAGTTCGTAGACTTCCACATCGTCCACAAAGGTCGCGCCGGCCTTGTCCCACTCCGGGCGGCCGCGCAGGAAATTGTCTTCCACAACCCACTGGGCGAAAGGCTCCGCCATTACCGCCGCCTCATCGCGACAGCCGATCAGCGCTTCCAGCTCCTCGCGGTCGGCATCGGTGGTGGCCGGCACAATACGGTCCACCATGGTGGACGGCGTGGTGGTGTTTTCCGCAATCCACGCTGCCAGTTCGCTGTCGACTTTCTCCGCAAACTGCCCCAGCACGTTGCCCAGCAGCTTGCCGTTGGATGGCAGGTTGTCACAGGTCAGTACGGTAAAGCCCGGCAGACCGCGCTCCTTGCGCAGGGCCAGGGCGCCGACGATGTAACCAAGCGCAGACTTGGGAGCTTGCGGATTCGCCAGATCGTGAATCACGTCCGGGTGCTGCGGGTTCAGGTCGCCGCTCGCCGGATCGTGGCAGTAGCCTTTCTCGGTGATGGTCAGGGAAACGATACGCACGCTTTCCTGGGCCAGCAGCTCCAGCAGTTGCTGTGGGCTTTCCGGGCCCACCAGCACATCGCTCACCGCACCGACGATCTGCACCTTGGTGCCCGCATTGGACTTCTCCACCACGGAATAAAGGCCGTTCTGCGGCACTAGCTGATCGCGTACCCCGGCGGAGCGCAGGCTCGCACCCACAATGCCCCAGTCCTTTTCACCGGCGGCAATACGGTTTTCCGTGTACCACGCCTGGTGTGCGCGGTGGAAAGCGCCGATGCCCAGGTGCACGATGCCAGTAGTGACTTCGTTGCGGTCGTAGGCCGGTTTGATCACCTCGGCGGGGAGGCTTTCCAGAAGTTGGTTGTTGAGTCTTTCTTGGCTCATTTCTTTCTACCTATCAAAGCTTGTAGGCTTTTTTCGCCAGGTTGTAGGCAAGGTCCGCGGCCAGTTCGAAGGCTTCGTCTTCCTGCAGGCGGTGGTCGCTGACCAGTTGCGCCAGCCATACACAATCCATACGGCGCGCCACATCGTGGCGGGCGGGGATGGACAGGAACGCGCGGGTGTCATCGTTAAAGCCAACGGTATTGTAGAAACCGGCAGTCTCGGTCACCTGCTCGCGGAAACGACGCATGCCTTCCGGACTATCGTGGAACCACCAGCTCGGGCCCAGCTTCAGTGCCGGGTAGTGACCCGCCAGCGGTGCCAGTTCGCGGCTGTAGCTGGTCTCGTCCAGAGTGAACAGAATAATTGTCAGGTTCGGCTCATTACCTACCGCTTCCAGCAGCGGCTGCAGCGCGTGTACGTAGTCGGTCTGGGAGGGGATATCGCAGCCCTTGTCGCGACCGAAGCGCTCGAACACCACCTTGTTGTGGTTGCGGAAAGAGCCGGGGTGGATCTGCATCACCAGACCATCTTCGATGCTCATGCGCGCCATCTCGGTCAGCATCTGGCCGCGGAACAGCTCCGCATCTGCTGCGCTGCCGTTACCCGCGCTCACCTTCAGGAACAGCGCCTCGGCTTCCGCCGCAGACAGGTTCGCGGTGGTCGCAGTGGGGTGACCGTGGTCGGTGGAGGTAGCGCCCATCTGCTTGAAGAATTCACGACGGTTACGCAGCGCCGCCAGATAACCGGACCAGGTGGAAGTATCTTCACCAGTGATCTCGGCCAGCTGCGCCAGGTTATCGGTAAAGCCCTCGAAGTCCGGGTCCAGTACCGGGTCCGGACGGAATGCGGTAATCACACGGCCCTTCCAGCCGCTGTCCAGAATCTTCTGGTGGTGACGCAGGTCGTCCAGCGGGGATTCGGTGGTGGCAATCACTTCGATATTGAAACGCTCGAACAGCGCGCGCGGCAGGAACTCCGGCTGGCGCAGATAGCTGTCGATACGCTCGTAGTAAAGATCGGCCGTCTCAGTGCTCAGCTGTACATCCAGCTCGAACACATCGTGGAAAACGGTATCCAGCCAGGTGCGCGACGGGGTGCCGCGGAACAGGTGGTAATTGTCCGCCAGCAGTTGCCAGATCTTGCGTGGATCCTGCTCAACCTGGGCGCCGTCCTGAGTGCGGATACCCAGGCTCTCCAGCGGGATACCCTGGGAGTAGAGCATACGGAAGACATAGTGATCCGGGCGAATCAGCAGGTTGGCCGGGTTGCCGAACGGCTGGTTCTCGGCGAACCAGGACGGGTCCGTGTGGCCGTGCGGGCTGATGATCGGCAGGTCTTTCACGCTCTGGTAAAGATTGCGCGCGATATCCCGGCTCACTTTATCGGCCGGAAATAGACGGTCGGGATGCAGAATCAGAGGGCGTGTCATGGGTATGCTTCCAGATTTCGGGTTTGCCATTTGGGATCAGCTGCGCGGGTTGTTGTGTAGCCGGTGCTGGCCCCGTTTATTGTTGTGTGGTTTTCTCAATCTCTCACCTGTAACGCCGTACATCTTCTCTCGCTGTGCGACTACTTTTCTCGCTGTGCGACCACCCGGTGACGTGACTGTCCGGTGAAAAGAGGCGGAACAAGAAAAAGCCCGGCTCTCCGCCCAGAACAACGCTGGGGCGGGAGCGGGCGGTATGCGCTAAACAAAGGCAAAGGGGTCCAAACCAGCCCCCTCGTGCCCGGTGCGCCAGGCGATGGAGAAAACCTCGATGCCCGATGAAGAGCAGCGATTGTTGTCATGTTGCCAAAAATTGGTTATACCAGTCAACCATTCTGGTAAGGCATTTTGAATTGGGCGATAATTCCAGCCCTCGATACCCCTTATCCGTACCGAATAACCGCCATAAGAAAAAGCGCCAGCGGGCGCGTAGGAGAGAGTAGTGAAGCTGGCAGCACTGGGAGAAGTCATGGTGGAACTGGCGCCGCAGGCGTCGGTTCAGGAGCAGGCAGGCAGCGACAAGCCGCTGCTGGCGCAGTCCTACGCCGGGGATACCTACAACACCGCGGTGTATATCGCCCGCGGCGGTGTCAGTGTCAGCTACGTGACCCTGCTGGGGGATGACCCCTACAGTGAGGAAGTGCTCACTCGCCTGGCCGGGGAGGGGATTGATACCAGCGCCATCGCGCGCCTGCCGGGCCGCTGCCCGGGCCTGTACATGATTCAGAACACGCCAGACGGCGAGCGCTACTTCACCTACTGGCGCGACCAGGCCCCGGCCCGGGAGCTGTTTGCGGATGCGGACCGCCGCGAGGCGCTGAAGGCCCATTTGCGCGAAATGGACTGCCTCTACCTGTCTGGCATCACCCTTGCCATCATGAGCGCGGATGCCCGCGTCGAACTGCTGGCGTTCCTCAAGGAATACCGTGCCGCTGGCGGCCGTGTGGCCTTCGACAGCAACTATCGCCCGCGCCTGTGGAAGTCTGCCGACGAGGCGCGGGAAGCGGTGGCCGCCTTTATGGCCGTGACCGATATGGCGCTGCTGACCTTTGAGGACGAGCAGGCGCTGTGGGGCGACAAGCGCGCGGGCCAGTGTGTACAACGCAATTCCAGGGCGGGTGTGGTGGAGTTGGTGATCAAGCGCGGCGCCGAGCCGGTGTTGCTGCAGCTCGACGGCGAACTGACCGCCATCGACGTGCCCCCGGTCAGCCGTGTGGTGGATACCACTGGCGCTGGCGACTCTTTCAATGCCGGTTACCTGGCGGCCCGTTTGCAGGGTGCCAGCCCGCAACAGTCCATCGCTGCGGGCAACCGCTGTGCCGCGCGGGTTATCGGCCACCGCGGTGCCATTATTCCGCGCGCTGAGTATCTGGCTGCTGCTGCAGAGGCGCCGGAAGCCGAGGCCTGCTGAGCAGGCTTGCGGCGGCTGGTCAGGCCCGGTGGTCGAGCCGCTTGTGAATTAACAGGTTAAAAATGCGCCGTTTTGGCGTAATATTCACCGCGAGTTGCGGGTCTACAGCGTTTTTCCTGTCGCCGTCTTGGGGAGGGATGTCCCCGATGCCACTTGCCGGGAGCTCTCGCCAGGGTAAATCTGCAAAGACCGTTTGCACCCGCTGACCGGTTGTTGGTAGTATGGTATGACCAATTTGGTCTGCCATGCGTTTGGATGCCCGCTGTATTCCGGGGCCCGGCAGTACCGACACACCTGTACCCGATAAGAAATAAATCGCAGGTCACGATGATGATAACGAGAAGATTCTGGCAGCAGCTGCGCGCTGCGGCGCTGGCAGGCGCCACCATCCTGATGGCCAGCTGCGGCTTTCAGGAAGACCAGGTTGCCCTGAAGCTGGCCCACACCCTGGACCAGCAACACTCGGTACACCGCGCCATGGTGTTTATGGACAAGCGCCTGCGGGAGTTGTCCGGCGATACCATGCGCATCGATATCTATTCCGGCGGTCAGCTGGGCAGTGAGCGCGAACTGATCGAACTGCTGCAGATCGGCAGCCTGGCCATGACCAAGGTCTCCGCCAGCCCCATGGAGGGCTTTGTGCCGGAGATGAAGGTCTTCAACCTTCCCTACGTTTTCCGCGATTCCGAACATTTCTGGAATGTACTGCAGAGCCCAATCGGCAAAGACCTGCTGGTGGCCTGTGAGCGTGCGCGCCTGCGCGGCCTGGGTTACCTGGATGCCGGCAGCCGCAGCTTCTACATGAACGATATCGGTGTGCAGTCGCCGGCCGATCTCGCCGGCCAGAAAATCCGTGTCCAGAACAGCCAGACCGCGATCAAGATGGTCAACACCCTGGGCGGCGCCGCCACCCCGGTGAGCTGGGGTGAGCTGTACACCGCGCTGCAGCAGGGCGTGGTCAACGGTGCCGAGAACAACCCACCGAGTTTCTACCTCTCCAAGCACTACGAAGTGTCCAAGTACTACACCCTGGACGAGCACACCTATGTGCCCGACCTGCTGCTGATCAGCACCGAGGTGTGGAACAAACTGGAACCGCAACAACAGCAGTGGTTGGAGCAGGCCGTGGCCGAAGCCGTGACCTACCAGCGCAAGCTGTGGCAGGAATCCACCGAGGAGTCCCTGGCGGCCGTGAAGGCGGCAGGTGTGGAAGTCATCTACCCGGATAAACAGCCCTTTATCGATGCCGTAAAACCGCTGCACGACAGCTACAAGGGCACCGAGGTTGGCGATCTGCTGGACCAGATCAAAGCCATTAATTAATTGTTAAAAAATAAAAGCCCACTAATAACGAACGATTAAAAGTGGAAGGCAAAGATGATGCAGAAAATTGAAAAGGCCCTGGCCTTTGTGCTGGGTACGCTGCTGGCACTGATGGTGCTGGACGTGACCTGGCAGATCCTCACCCGTTTCCTGCCGATGCAGCCGAGCTCCTATACCGAAGAAGTGGCGCGCTACCTGCTGGTGTGGATCGGCCTGCTGGGCGGTGCCTACGCCTACCGCAAACGCTCCCACCTGGGTATCGACCTGTTGAGCAATGCCCTGCACGGTGCCAAGCGCCGCGCGCTGCAGATTTTTGTGGTGCTGGTGTGTTTTGCCTTCGCCGCCCTGGCGATGGTTTACGGCGGTGCCAAGCTGATGCTGCTCACCTTTGAGCTGGAGCAATACTCTGCGGCGCTGAACCTGCCGATGGGTTATGTCTACAGTGTGCTGCCATTGTCCGGCCTGCTGATCTGCCTCTTTTCCATCGATCATCTGGTCGAGCTGATTACGGCGAAAGAAGAGTTGCCGGCGGAATTCGATTCCGGGGTACATCCCTACACCGATGATGACGCTGAAGCATCGGCTTCCGGTCAGCAGAACCAACAAAAACAAAAGCAGCCCGAAGCTGCCGTCGAAGCCTAAGCGAGGAGAGTCATCGTGGAAGTTGCAGTTCTGGTATTGCTGGTCAGTTTTCTGATCCTTCTCGCGCTTAATGTGCCTATTTCCATCAGTATTGGTGCGGCTACCGTGCTCACCATGCTGTGCACCATCGATTTTGACCCGGCCATGATCACCATGGCCCAGCGTATGGCCAGCGGCATCGACAGCTTCGCGCTGCTCGCCATTCCGTTCTTTATTTTTTCCGGCATGTTGATGGGCAGCGGCGGTATCGCCCGGCGCATTATCGACTTCGCCCGCGTGCTGGTGGGCATGTTGCCCGGCGGCCTGGCGTTCGTGAACATCATCAGCTGCACCCTGTTCGGCTCCATTTCCGGTTCTGCAGTTGCGGCCACCTCGGCCATCGGCGGCTTCATGATTCCGTCCATGACCAAAGAGGGTTACGACAAAAACTTCAACACGGCGGTGACCGTGGCTTCTTCCACCACCGGCCTGTTGATCCCGCCGAGCAATATTCTCATCGTCTTCTCGCTGGCCTCCGGTGGTGTGTCCATCGCTGCGCTGTTTATTGCCGGCTACCTGCCAGGCCTGCTGCTGGCTCTGGGTTTGATGATGGTGTGTGGCGTCTGGGCGAAAGCCAAAGGCTACCCGGTCGGTGAAAAGCCCACCCTGAAAGAAGCCGTGCAGAAAACCGTGGACGCGGTGCCCAGCCTGTTCCTGATCTTTATCGTGATCGGCGGCATCATCAGTGGTTTCTTCACCGCTACCGAAGCCAGTGCCATCGCCGTACTTTACTCGCTGCTGCTTTCCTGTGTGGTGTACAAGGAAGTGAAGCTGAATCAGTTGCCGGCGCTGCTGACCAAGTCCGTTGAGACCACCGCGATCGTGATGTTCCTGATCGCCGCTTCCTCGGCCATGTCCTGGATCATGTCCTACCAGAATATTCCGCAGACCATCAGCCAGGCCCTGATCACCCTGAGTGATAACCCGCTGCTGATCCTGCTGACCATCAACCTGATTCTTCTCGCTGTGGGCGCCTTTATGGATATGACCCCGGCGGTACTGATCTTTACCCCTATCTTCCTGCCGGTAGTGACCGAGCTGGGAATGTCACCGCTGCAGTTCGGTATCGTGATGATCCTGAACCTGTGTATCGGTCTGTGTACGCCGCCGGTGGGCAGTGTGCTGTTTGTGGGGGCAAGTATTTCCAAAACATCAATCACAGCGTTGATCCGCCCGCTGATGCCCATGTACCTGATGATGTTCGTGGTACTGGCACTGGTCACCTTGGTGCCGGCCATCAGCGAGTTTCTGCCGCGCGCGCTGGGATTGATTGAGTAACTGCCCCAAAGGTTGCTCATCGCTGTACCGGAGGTTGGGCTAGGCCTCCAATGTAGTATCGCCCTGCGTGGCACTTTTCATTGATTTCCTCGCATCATCTCAGGATGGTATTGCCGGGCTGGTTAGCCCGGCTTTTTTTTGTCCTGAGTTACTGACGTAGTGTCCATTGTTTGGGGCAGTGTCTATCCGAGAGCGGCCTGCCGAGGGGCGGGTTGAAACGGCCGCTATCTCTATGGTTATATCTTGAGCCATTTCGCATCTCAAAAGGAATTGCTCTCACCGTGAAATTATCTCTTTCTGGTCTCAACGGATTTTCAGTTGTTCTGCTATCTTCGCTATTGGTTGCTTGCGGCGGCGGTGGATCCTCGTCTGGTGAATCCGGGGATGGTCCTGGAGGAAGCTCGTCATCCAGTTCCAGTTCGTCTTCAAGTTCTTCCTCTAGCTCATCTTCAAGCTCCTCCTCTAGTTCGTCTTCCAGTTCATCATCAGGCAGCTCATCCGGTGGTAGTTCTTCTGGTAGTTCTTCGAGTAGTAGTGGCGGAATGTCGGACACTTCGGCGCCTGAAACATATCTCGACTTTCCCCACCTCGATGGGCTTTGGGTCGAAGGTGAGTACGCGACTATTCGCGGGAGAGCGGAGGATGAAAGTGAAATAAAGTCGATCGCGGTAAACGGGCAGAGCGCATGGACAGAGGATGACTATCGCACCTGGATGGTCACCATTCCGGTATCAGAAGAGGCGATTCAGGGGGCGCAGACCCATTTATCCATCCGCGCAGAAGATATACACGGAAATATCTCCGAAGTCGCCAGCCCGAGAGTGCTGTATTCACACATAGTAAAAGGCGGGCGACTGTGCGGGAGGATGAATTTCGATCGCAATCGCGGAACGTTTCTCGACCTGAGTGTTGGCGTGGTAGAAACCAGCCTTGACCCTTTCCAGCGGGTAAAGCTTGGTGATTTCACTAATAAAAATGTGCTCCGTTTCTACAGCTCGGTTACCCAGGGGTTCTACAGCATAACCCGCGAGGAACTGCGTCAAATTACTCCGAATGGCGATGAGGGCGATCTTGTCTCGAGCCACGGCCAGAACGATGTGTATTTTTCCTGGGTGGGAATCCCTGTTCCTGATGATACTTTGCCGAGAGCTTTTTTCTTCGGCGCCCCTCCCGGTGACAGCGAAGCCGACCTCGAATCGATTTATGCCATCGATTTATACAGCGGAGAGCGCAGCCGCCTCTCGGGCCCTTTCATCGGGAATGGTCCTGCGATCAGTGAATTCGACATACTCACCGTGTCCAATGGCAGAGTATTTGTTGTTACCGATGATGCGGAGGCTTCCATCAAGGGGCTTGCGGAGATTGACCTGGATTCGGGGGATCGTGTTTTGATCAGTAGTGAATCCATCGGAAGTGGTCATTTATGGGATTTTGCCACCGGATTGGCGGTGGATGAAAATGCCGGAAAAGCCTATATCACCGATTTGGGCAATGATCTGGTGGAAGTCGATATCGCTACCGGTGACCGAAAAGTGCTCTCGGCAAGTAGTACATCCGCGCATTCGAACTTGGTGTTTGAGCAGAACCTGGGCCTTGCTGCGAGTGTGGCGCGGGGTGCGATCTATATCAGCAGCTGTCAGGCGAACCATTTGTTGGCCGTTGACATCGAGTCCGGTGAACGGAGTCAAGTTTCACCTTCACTGCGCGGCGCGGGCCCGACGGTGAACAGAATTTCGGACGTCGCCTATGATCCAGCGAACAATCGGATTATTACCCTGAATAAGCTTAACCAGCTTCTGCCCGCGCAACTGATGACTATCGATCCTGTGTCGGGTGATCGAAAAGTATTATCCGGGGAATATGTGGGGGCTGGTGTGGATATCAGTTTTTACTCCGGAGGCCTGACCGTAGATGAGTTGACCGGCGAGGCCTACGTATTTAGCACGCTACGGCCTGAAATTATTAAAATTGACCCGATTTCCGGAGCGCGCAGTATGGTATTGGCTGGCGCGGGATCAGAGGCATCATTGATCGCGAATCCAACAAGCCTTTTTGTCAGCGGCGCCCTGAAGACGCTGTACGTTGGTGATGCTGTGTCGAATGCCTTGATCGGTGTCGATCTGGTATCTGGCGAAGAATTTGTGGTCAGTGCCCCCGGTAGTAAAGGATTGGGCGAAAGTTGGGTTGGCTTGACGGATATTGCGCTCAGTGAAGATCAGCGGACACTCTATGTATCCGATTACGAACAGGAGACAATTTTCAGGGTCGATCTGGAGAGCGGGGATCGCACGATATTGTCCAGTCCATCCATTGGGTCGGGGGAATCGCTGAGACTTTTGCGGGATATCACCCTGGACCCAACGCGTAATCAACTCGTCGTCAACGCCAACAGCACATACGCGCCGCTTGTATTTGTAGATGTGGAAACCGGTGATCGGGAGTTTCGCTACTTCTCCGCGGACTGGCGGTCTCACGATGACCTTACGGTTGATCCGAACAGTGGTCGTATATATTTCGTGCAAGGCTTCACTAATCTGGTTGCCGTGTATGACTACGAAGCGCGTCAGGCGTTTACTTTGTCACAGTAGTTAACTCCAAGGTAAGGCCTTAGTTAAGGCCTTAGTGCCACTCGCCTCGCCCTCAACCGGCCGCCAATTCTGAAAGCAAAATTCTGGCTTGCTCACCGAGAGCCAGTCAGAATTTTGTGTATCCCTGTAAAACTATCATCTGGTCATACTGGATTGGTAAATCCAGATTTTCGCTTTCAGTCACTGCTGGCGGATAAAAGATGATTTAAGTGTCAATATTGCAATTAGTTTTAGATTTTGGCGGATTAAGTCACGTTTTACGGGATTGCCTATCTTTTGTGCGTTTACATTAGCGCCAACCTTGCCTAACCTTGGCTTTAGTTTGGTATTGCCAATTTAATTATCGGTATAACAATAATGGCAAACCGAATTTTTCAGGGCGGTTACGCGGTATCTACCACCCACTGCGATGATGATTGGTCCTGCTCTCCTCAGCTGTATCCCGGACAGTAGTTTCTCAGCGGCACCCGTTTGGGTGGCTTCGCTGTGGCCGGTCGTCTGTCAAAAATCTTCTCGATAAGAAAATAAACGGAAGGTCACATGCAATTTGAGCTGAAGAAGACAGCAGTGCTGGGTGCGCTGCTGGGTAGCTTCGCGGCCGCGGGTGCCACTGCGCAACCCATTGGCTTCGCTACCCAAAATGGCGGTACCACCGGCGGCGCCGGCGGTGAAGTGGTGTACGCCACCACCGGTACCGAAATCCACGCGGCCCTGTGTAATCGGCCGTCGAGTGATACCCCGATCATCATTCATGTCGAAGGCACCATCGATCACAGCAACACCTTCAAGGTATCTGGCGATAGCTGTAATACCGCCGACGGCGTCATCGAAATCAAGGAAGTGAGCAACGTATCCATCATCGGTGTGGGTAACGGTGCCCTGTTCGATGAGCTGGGTATTCACCTGCGCAATTCCTCCAATATCATTCTGCAGAACCTGCATGTGCGGAATGTGAAAAAGTCCGGCTCGCCGACATCCAACGGTGGCGATGCGATCGGAATGGAGACCAACGTTTACAACGTATGGGCGGACCACCTGACTCTGGAAGCCCAGGGTGGTGAAAGCGACGGTTACGATGCGCTGTTCGATATGAAGGCGACGACAAAGTACGTCACTCTTTCCTACAGCATTCTGCGCAATTCCGGGCGCGGTGGTCTCGTAGGGTCCAGTGATAGTGACGACAATAACGGCCCGGTAACCTTTCATCACAACCTTTACGAGAATATCGATTCCCGTACCCCGTTGCTGCGCCACGCCACTGCACACGCGTTCAATAACCACTACCTCGGTTTGAACAAATCCGGTATGAATCCGCGTATCGGTGGGGTCATGAAGGCGGAAAACAATTACTTCGAGGACTCCAAGGATCCGCTCGGTACTTTCTATACCGACGATATGGGGTATTGGGAAGTCAGCGGAAATATCTGGTCCAATGTGACCTGGACCGCGGAAGATTCCAGCAATCACCCGGCGGGCCCGGACCCGGTTTCCACCACTTCCGTCAATATTCCCTATAGCTATTCTGTGAGCGACGCGGGATGTGTGCCGCAGATCGTTGCCGCAACCGCGGGTGCCAACAAAGGTCTATTGGTCGATGACGGCAACTGTGAAATCACCGGCGGCAGCTCTTCCAGCTCATCCGGAGGAAGTTCCAGTTCCTCGAGTTCTTCCAGCTCTTCTAGCTCGGGCGGTACTTCTTCAAGCAGCTCCAGCTCATCCTCTTCCAGCAGTTCCGGTGGTACCGGTAGCTCTGGCGGCAGCGTGCCGGGCGAGCTGGGTACGAACCTGTCCATCGGTGCCGGCTCCGACGGCTCCAGCAAGGGCAGTGGCAGTTACGGTGATGTGCGCGATGGCGATGTAAGTTCTGCCTGGCAGCCGTCTTCTACCAGCGGCGAGCGCATCTCCATCAAGTGGGGTGCCGACACCAGCTTCAATACCGTGATCATTCGCGAGAACGGCAATGCGGTACAGGGCTGGCGCCTGGTGAACAACGACACCGGTGCGGAACTGGCTTCTGGCAGCAGCATCGGTGCGGAAATGCAGGTGTATCTGGGCGATGTGTCCATGTCCAAGATCAACTTGGAAATCGACAGCGCCAGCAGCGCGCCCTATATCGCTGAGTTTGAGGTGTACAACGCGACCGGCGATGTGAGCTCTTCCTCCAGCAGTTCTTCCAGTAGCTCGAGCGGTGGTTCTTCCTCCGGTTCCGGCAGCAGCTCGTCCTCCTCTTCCAGCTCCGGTGGCGGTGGTACTGTTTCCACCCTGGTACTGCAGGAAACCGAAGCGGGCTTCTGTGCCGTGGATGGTGCTCTGGAATCCGAGCACGCGGGCTTCACCGGTTTTGGCTATGCCAACACCGAAAATGCCAGCGGTACCGGCGTGGACTGGTCTGTGGTGGTTCCGGCTGCGGGTACTTATACCCTGGACCTGCGCTTCGCCAACGGTGGTGGTGATCGCCCGGGCAGCGTACTGGTGAACGGTTCCGCGCAGGCTTCGGTATCCCTGAGTGACACCGGCGCCTGGTCTACCTACACCAGCGAAAGCGTGACCGTAACCCTGGCGGCCGGCTACAACGAGATTCGCCTGGAAGCCACTGGCAGCAGTGGTCTGGCAAATATCGACAGCCTGTCGGTGACCGGTGTTGAACCTGTTGCGGGCGACTGTGCCGGCGGCAGTGACGGTGGTTCTTCCTCTGGTGGCAGCAGCTCTTCCAGCAGCTCCAGCTCTTCTTCCGGCGGTACCAGCAGCAGCTCCAGTTCTTCGTCCGGTGGTACCAGCTCCAGCAGCAGTTCTTCCTCTTCCGGCGGAACCAGCAGCTCTTCCTCCAGCTCTTCCAGCGGCGGTACTTCATCCTCTGGTGGCGCTTTCCCGTCTCCGGAAGTGAGCAACGCCTGCTACATTCTGTCCACCGACCCGAATGTAAACTGGCGCGATTCCAGCGAGCTGACCACCGACCAGGAAATTGTTGAGTGTCTGTCTGCAACCCTGGGTCGTGCAGTAGGCTACGGTGAAAACGCCCGCGGCGGTTACGATCCCGATGGCAACAGCACCCTGACCGTGATCACCAAAAACGACCCGCAGGGCCGCAGCGTTGAGCAGCAAATCCTGGAAGCGGTCACCGGTGACGCGCCCAACTGGATCGTGTTCGACAAGTTCGAATTTGCCAATGAAACCGAAGTGGCCATGTACCGCAATGACTGTGGTGATGCCTCGGTGCAGTCGGCCATCGGTGGTACTGAAGCCCAGTGTCGTGACTATCACCAGTGGTGTGACGACAACGGCTATAACGATCACGAATCCTGCATGGCCGAGTTCTTCAACAACCGCCTGAACGACAAGGCACTGCCAATTCGCAACACCAAAATCGGTTCCAACAAAACCATCGACGGTCGTCAGGCAAATGCCTACTTCCGTTTCAATGGTTTTGCTATTGGTAGTGACAGTTCCGGTTCGCCGGTATTGACCTCCGAGCATGTGATCCTGACCAATCTGGAATTCCGCGGAGCCGGTCACACCGAAGACCACTACCTGGATCCGGACATGATCCGCAGCACCGGTGCCTCCCACGAAATCTGGATTCACCAGAACACCTTCGACACCACCGGCGACTCGGCATTTGATGTCAAAGTGGGGGCTTACAACATCACCATGTCGTTCAACAAACTGGTGAATGTAAAGCGCGCGGCCCTGCACGGTTCCAGCGACAGCCGGACCATCAATGAGCAGATCCGTACCACCATGCACCACAATGCGTTCATTACTACGGACGATCACTACAACTACCTGGGCAATACCCTGCGTCGTGTGCCGCTGATCCGCCGTGGTACCACGCACATGTTTGATAACTTCTTCATGAACTACCGCAAAGACATCCTGAGTGTTCGCGTGGGCGCAACGGTTCTGTGGGAAGACAACATGGTGTTGATGAACCGCGACTTCCAGGAAAAGGACGACGTGGTGCAGGCACTGAACGAGCGCGGTGAAGAGCTGGCTCGGGATGTGGACGGTGGTAACTTCCGCTCCGAGGGTACCAAAGTATGGTTCTCCGACGCGGCCTGTAACCTGGATCCGTCTCTGGTTTACGAGATCGCGGATGCCTCTGGCACCGTGGCGGATCTGAAGCAGAGCTACTCGCAGTACTCTCAGGACCTGATCGCCTCTGAGCGTCGCCCGGCCGGCCAGGAACTGGCGGACTACATCAGCGCAACCGCGGGTAAAAACGGTGAGATTCCGTTTAACTCCCCGCTGGGCTTCAGTCAGGATTACATCCTGGGTTTGGGCGAGGTCGCTTGCCAGTAAAATGTCCGTCAGTCACCTGACTTTCGGCAAATAAAAAATCCCCCGCGCGCGAGCCCGGGGGATTTTTTTGTGCCTGAATTCAGGGTGTAACAGCGGCGGCTTACTTGAGCGGCGTGCCCGGAGGTAGTACCAGGTTCACGTCGTTGGGTGTGATGATGTCGAACAGGCCGAGAAATTTTGTCGCCGCCGCCTTGTCACCGGAAACCGTCACACCTTCAGCCAGCTTGCCGGTGGCAATGGTTTTGAGAATGGCTAGCTTGGTGCCGGTAATGGTGGCGTCGGGTTTGGCCATCTTGCCGTCGATAAAGGCCGCAATTTTATTGCGCACCTTGAAGCCCACTGCCTCGTTGGTATCGGAAACCACAAACTGCACGTTCACCTTCGCATCGGCCGCACGGTCTGCGTTAAGGCGTACTCTCATGGTTTTAAGAAAAGACTTGGTCGGCAGCACTTTTACAATGGCCGGGTCGGCAAAGTTCCAGGGTTGGGAGCGATCCAGAGTTCCATCCAGTTCTTTCGATGCCGCAATACCAAAGCCGCGCCAATAGATGTTGGTTTGCAGGTAGCCCCATTTACGCAATGCTTCCGCTTTCAGCTTGCGCGCCTCCATATCCTTGGGGTCCACATTGATCTGGTGGGTCAGCAGCTCGGCAGCCCAGCCGTAGTCTTTATTGTCGATGGCTTTGCGGCCTTCTTTCAAAATGGCATCGCGGCCGCCCATCACCCGCACATACTGTTCAGACAGCTTTTTCGGTGCCGGGCGCGCCAGTTGTGTGGGATCACCTTCCCACCAGCCGATGTAACCGCCGTATATATTGCGCACTGAATGCGCCACGGTGCCGTAGTACTCCTGCAGCCAGGGATCACTGGCGAAGGGCTCCGGCAGCACGACTTTCTCTGCCAGTTCGTCGCGGGTATAGCCCAGGTTGGTCCAGTAGATGGCCTGGTCGTGCACATACTGGATGGCGTCGCGGTAGTTACGAATGCGCTCTGTTATAAAGTCATTGCCTTTCCAGGCGCGCATATGCGAGCCGGAGTAGGTGTCGGACTTCTGCGCGTATGCCAGCAGAATATCCACACCCTCCATCCATGCCTCAACGTCGCGGTAGGACGTGCCGCGCAATGTATAGAGATTGGGAAAAGTTTCGCCCTGAATGGTTTCGGATCCATGCACGTGACGGAATTCGGGGAAATAAACATCCACCTCATCGGTGCCAGCGTCGCCATACGCATGGAAGACTTCCATATCGATACCGGAAACCTTGAGCTTGAGGGGCTGGCCAGTTTTTACGGTATCCGTCGGCAAATAAAACGAAATGGGGCCGGCACCGAATACCGGGCCGATACCGCCGTGTACAAATCCCTCCGCAGATACCGGCAGGTAGCCCGCGGCATAGGCGGTGCGCTGGGTCAGGATATTACCCACGACCCCTACGTCGTTGATCAGGTTTTCCAGGAAGTGTTCGGAGGCGATGATTTTCACCTTGCCGCTGTCCACATCCTGCTGGGTTACCCCCCAGCCTGCGGAACCGAAGGCGTGGTCTGGGTGGCGGTGGGTGTAGACAATTGCAGTCACCGGCAGATTCGCCGCCGCGGGTACTGCTTTGATAAAGGCCTCATGGGTGGCTTTGGCGCTATCGTCATCGGAGCCCGGATCTATCACGATGAGCCCGTCATCGCCGATGGCAATCAGGGTGGAGGCGATCTGAAACCCGTAGGTGTGATAGATCTTGTCCTTCACCACTTCCTGGATGCTTTCCGGCATCATTTTGGCGTATTCGGTTGCTGCACGCGCAACGGTATCTGCCGGCTTGGTGTAAGCCAGATTCTCGCCCTGCCAGATGTGTGGCATCAGGTTGTCGAGAACTTTTTTGCTGTTGAAATTGGCCGGGTCCTGGCTGCGGACGGGGCTGTTCAGGCTGCCGGTGTCCTGCGCCATTGCAGAGACAGTTGCCATTATTACGACAACCGTTGCGGCCATCATTGTGGCCGATACCCATGTGCGTTTTCGCGTTTTCGAGTCTGGCTGTACATGCGCCATAAATATTCACTTCCCTGTTGAGTAACTGCTGGCTTGTTGTCGCTGGGGCCTGCAGCTGAAGGGCGACCGGAGTCGGGTGGCAGGCATGGAGAGCACAGCAAGTATAGGAAGGGATGGTTGTTTGCCGTGAAAGTCAGGTAAGTCGCCGCGCCAAATCTGTGGGCGTATTTGGCGTGACCAATTATGCGAGTAGCTTCCCGTTTCTATCGAACGTTTCCTGAAAAGTTGGCGCCTGACTTTTCTGTCTTTATTTTATTTCTTGGCAGCTGGTGATCGCGCGCCTTCAGGCTGGAGATAGGCTTTCTCTCTGGGTTTATTCATTTAGCGCCAATTTATGGCATTTATCGTGGCTTCTTACGCCGCAAGCGCGCTTATGGGGCGCAATAGGCTTTACACGGGTTTCCATTCTGACTAACCTCTTCGTGGTTTTGGTATTGCCAATTGGCGCCTCATTAGAAGGCCGAAATTAAGAATAATGGCAAGCCAATATTGTGGACTGCATATCCTTACGCAGTCCTGAGCGATGATGATTAGTCCCTAACTGAAAGTTGTTCCCGTTAGCCCCTGATACAGGGTGAGCAATTTAGGGCGTTGTTTCCGGGTGTTGTGCCTGTGACTGGTCGTCTGACTACATCTTCTAAAAAACATAAATACGGAAGGTCACATGCAATTCAAGCTGAAGAGAGCCGCAATGCTGAGTGCATTGTTGGGCACCTTCGCGGCCGCGGATGTTTCCGCACAGGCCACGGGGTTTGCCACGCAAAATGGCGGTACCACCGGCGGCGCCGGTGGCAATGTGGTGTATGCCACTACCGGTACCGAAATTCACGCCGCCCTGTGTAATCGCCCATCCAGCGATACTCCTGTCATCATCCACGTCGAAGGCACCATCAATCACGGCAATACCAGCAAGGTATCCGGCGACAGCTGTAACACCGCCGACGGCGTGATCGAAATCAAGGAAGTCAGCAACGTTTCCATCATCGGTGTCGGCAACGGCGCCCTGTTTGATGAGCTGGGTATTCACCTGCGTGCGTCGTCCAACATCATTCTGCAAAACCTGCACGTGCGGAATGTCAAAAAATCCGGTTCCCCAACCTCCAACGGCGGTGACGCCATCGGTATGGAAAGCGGCGTTTACAACGTGTGGGCAGACCACCTGACGCTGGAAGCGTCCGGCGGTGAGAGTGACGGTTACGACGCGCTGTTTGATATGAAAGCGGACACCAAATACGTGACCCTTTCCTACAGCATCCTGCGCAACTCCGGCCGCGGTGGTCTTGTTGGTTCCAGCGATAGTGACACCAACAATGGCCCGGTCACTTTCCACCACAACCTCTACCAGAATATTGATTCCCGCACCCCGCTGTTGCGCGGCGCCACCGCGCACGCATTCAACAACCACTATACGGGTCTCAACAAGTCCGGTATGAACCCGCGTATCGGCGGCAAGATGAAGGCGGAAAATAACTACTTCGAAAACTCGAAGGATCCGCTCGGTACTTTCTACACCGATGACATGGGCTACTGGGAAGTCAGCGGCAACGTCTGGTCAAACATCACCTGGACCGCGGAGGATTCCGACAATCATCCCGCCGGGCCCAATCCGGTATCCACCACTTCCGTCAGCATTCCGTACAGCTACCAGCTGTGTAACGGCAATCTGGTACCGCAGGTGGTGGCGTCTACCGCCGGTGCCAACAAGGGCAACCTGGTAGCGGACAGCAGCTGTAGCGTGAGCTCTTCCAGCTCTTCCGGTGGCAGCAGTTCCAGTTCGTCTGGTGGTAGCACTTCCGGCTCCAGTGGTTCTTCCAGCAGCTCGTCTGGCGGCAGCTCCAGTTCTTCTGGTGGCTCTGGCGGCAGTGGTTCCGGCGGCGGTGAGCTGGGCCCGAACCTGGCGCTCTCCGGTGATGCGGACGGCTCCAGTAAAGGCAGCGGCTCCAGCTATGGCAATGCCATCGATGGCGATACCAGCAGTTACTGGCAGCCGGGCTCCAGCAGCGATGAGCGTATTTCCGCGAAAAATTTCGGTGGCAGTTTCAACACCGTGATCATTCGTGAGATCGGCAATAACGTTCAGTCCTGGCGCCTGGTCAACAACGACACTGGCGATGAACTGGCTTCCGGTTCCGGCATCGGCTCTACCATGCAGGTGTACCTGGGCGATGTGAGCATGGACAAGATCAACCTGATGATCGATTCCGCTTCCAGCGCGCCGCAAATCGCCGAGTTTGAGCTGTATAACGCAACCGGCAGTGGTTCTTCCTCCGGCGGCAGCAGCTCGTCTTCTTCCTCCAGCTCTTCCTCTTCTGGTGGATCTTCCGGCGGCTCTTCCAGCTCCTCGTCCAGTTCGTCCGGTGGTGGCAGTGTCACCCTGAATGTGGGCACGGCCGGTAGCGATGCACAGCTGAACTGGAATATCGACGGTATCGATGTGCGCAACCAGGAAATCTACCGGGATACGGATCCGGATCCTGCGGGTCGCCTGCGCATTGCCACCAGTGTGATCGGCAACAGCTACACCGATATCAATCTGGCGGACGGCACCTACTACTACTGGGTAAAAGTCACCGACCAGAACCTGGTGGCGTACAACTCCAATGGTGACGATGCGGTAATCAGCACCGCGCCGAGCACCCTGGTGCTGCAGGAATCCGAAGCGGGTTACTGTTCAGTGGAGGGTGCGCTGGAATCTGAACACAGCGGTTACACCGGCAGCGGTTACGCCAACACCGACAATGAAAGCGGCATGGGCGTGAACTGGTCCGTGGTAGTCCCTGCCGCCGGCAATTACACCCTGCAGTGGCGCTATGCCAACGGCAGCAGCGATCGCCCCGGATCGGTACTGGTGAACAACGGTGTGCAGACCAGTGTCAGCCTGCCGGGCACCGGCGCCTGGGCCAGCTATGCCGATAGCGGCTCCGTTACCGTGTGGCTGAATGCGGGTTACAACGAAATCCGTCTGGAAGCGACCGGCAGCAGCGGCCTGGCAAATATCGACAGCCTGTCGATTACCGGTGTCGCACCCAGTGCCGGTGATTGTAACGGTGGCGGTGGCTCTTCTTCCGGTGGCAGTAGCTCTTCTTCCAGCAGTTCATCCGGTGGTTCTTCTGGCGGCTCTTCTGGTAGCAGTTCGTCTTCCAGTAGCTCTTCCAGTGGCAGCGGTTCAGGTTCAGGCTCCGGCGGTTCTTCCTCCGGTGGCGATCCCATTGCCTGTGAAACTCTGGTAACTGATCCCAACGTTAACTGGCGCGACTCTTCCGTGCTGGATACCGACCAGGAAATCGTACAGTGCCTGTATGAAACCCTCGGTCGTCCGGTGGGCTACGGTGAAAATGCCATGGGTGGTTACGATCCCAATGGCAACAGCAAGCTGACCGTGATCACCAAAAACAGCAGTGTGCCGGTTGAGCAACAGATCCTCGACGCCATCACCGGCGACGAGCACAACTGGATCGTGTTCGACAAATTCGATTTCGCGGGCGAAACCGAAATTTCCATGCACCGCAACTTCTGTGGCGACGCTTCCGTGCAGTCGGCCATCAATGGTAGCGAAGCTCAGTGTCGCGATTTCCGCAGCTGGTGTTCCAGCAATGGCCTGTCCGGTGATTCCTGTCTGACGGAGTTTTTCAACAATCGCCTGAACGACAAGGACCTGCCGATCCGCAACGCCAAAATCGGTTCCCACAAAACCCTCGATGGACGTTTCAGTAACGGTTACTTCCGCTTCAATGGTTTTGCCATTGGTTCCGACAGCAGCGGTCAACCGGTGGATACGGAAGAAAGTGTGATCCTGACCCACCTGGATTTCCGCGGTGCCGGCCATACCGAAGACCACGGTCTGGATCCGGACATGATCCGCAACACCGGTGCGTCCCACGATATCTGGATTCACAAGAATACCTTCGACACCACCGGTGACGCGGCGTTTGATGTGAAAGTGGGTGCCTATGACATCACCATTTCCTTCAACAAACTGATCAACGTGAAGCGCGCTGCCCTGCACGGCTCCAGTGACTCTCGGACCATCAACGAGCAGATCACCACCACCATGCACCACAATGCGTTTATCACCACCGATGATCACTACAGTGCACTGGGCAACACCCTGCGCCGTATTCCGCTGATCCGTCGCGGCACTTCGCATATGTTCGATAACTTCTTTATGAACTATCGCAAGGACATTCTGAGTGTGCGTGTGGGTGCAACAGTGCTGTGGGAAGACAACACCTTCATGATTAATCGCGACTTCCAGGAGAAGGACGATGTGGTGCAGGCGTTGACCGAGCGTGGTGAGGAACTCGCCCGCGACGTGACCGACGGCAACTTCCGCAGCGAAGGCAGCAAGGTGTGGTTCTCCGATGGCGCCTGTAACCTGGACTCTTCTCTGGTGTACACCATCAGTGACAGCTCCGGTTCTGTCGCAGATCTCTCGCAAAACTATTCGCAGGCCTCTCGCGATGTGATCGCCTCCGAGCGTCGCCCTGCGGGCCAGGCACTGGCGGATTACGTAATTGCCACTGCGGGTAAAGACGGGCATATCCCGTTCAATTCGCCACTGGCCAATAGCCAGAGTTATGTGATTGATCTTGGCGGAGCCAGCTGCCAGTGAAACGTTTTATTGCTTTAGTTTTGTAATAAGCCACAACCCACCTGCTCTCAGGAGCAGGTGGGTTTTTGGGTTTTGACCGGCAATCGAAAAAAGCAGAAAAAATAATAAAAATTTGAGAGAGAAGAAAAAGTGAAGCGACGAGACGCGAATGATCGTTTTATTCGACAACCTTTGTATTCCGCGCTGCTGGCGACCCTGTGTCTGCCGGCAGCCTGGGCCCAGGCCGACCTGGGCTCGAATCTGGCCATTGGCGCAGGCGCTGATGGCAGCAGCAAGGCCAGTGGCTCCAGCTACGGCAACGTGCGCGATGGCAACCTGCAAAGTTACTGGCAGCCTGGCTCCAGCAGTGGCGAGCGGGTATCGGTGAAGTGGGGTATCGATACCCAGTTCAATACGGTCATTGTGCGTGAAGACGGCAACGCGGTGCAGAGCTGGCGTCTGGTAGACCACAACAGTGGCCAGCAGCTGGCTGCCGGTAACGGTCTCGGCGCCGAAGCGGTGATCAGCCTGGGCGATGTTAGCCTGCAAAAACTCAACCTGTTGATCGATAGCGCCAGCAGCGCGCCGAAGATTGCAGAAATCGAAGTGTATAACGCGAGTGGTGACGGGGGCGGCTCTTCCTCAGGCGGGTCTTCTTCCGGCTCATCTTCCGGTTCATCCTCTAGTTCTTCCTCCAGCTCATCCGGCAGCTCTTCGGGTGGCTCGTCCAGCAGCAGTTCTTCTTCCGGTGGCCAGAGCAGCTCTTCTTCGAGCAGTTCTTCCAGCAGCTCGTCCGGTGGTTCCGGTGGCAGTCTCGCAACGCTGATACTGGAAGAGCAGGCGGTCGGCTTCTGCAATGTCGAGGGCACCATTGATTCCAACCACGCAGGTTTTACCGGCAGCGGTTTTGCCAATACGGATAACGCGGCAGGCAAGGGGATCGACTGGTCGGTGAACGTGCCGAGTGCGGGCACTTATACCCTGCAGTGGCGCTATGCCAACGGCGCCAGTGACCGGCCGGGGGATCTGCTGGTCAACGACAGCTGGTCGGCGAATGTGAGTATGCCGGGCAGCGGGGTCTGGAATAACTTTATCGATACCTCCGCGGTGAATGTGGATCTGGAAGCGGGTGACAACACCATTCGCCTCGTTGCCACCACCAGTGGCGGTCTGGCAAATGTGGATAGTCTTTCAGTCACCGGCAACAGCCCCCAGGCGGGCAGCTGCGTGACCAATCCCGGTAGCGGCGGCAGCGCTTTCCCCGGCGCGGTGGGCTTCGGCGCGGATGCCACCGGCGGTCGCGGCGGTGATGTGTACCGCGTGACCAACCTGAACAATTCAGGCAGCGGCTCATTGCGCGACGCCATCGCCTCCGCCAGCGGCCCGCGTACCGTGGTGTTTGCGGTGTCCGGCAATATTCAATTGCAGTCGCCGCTCTCCATCAACCGGGACAATCTCACCATTGCCGGGCAGACGGCACCGGGTGACGGCATTACCCTGTACGGCTATCCCACCGATGTGAGTGCGGACAATGTCATCCTTCGCTACCTGCGTTTCCGCACCGGGGATTTCAATGCGGAAGTGCCGGACCCCAATCCCAATAACCTGCCGCCCAAAGGCAACGGCAACCTGAGTGCAAATAACGCCGGTGGCCTCGATGTGGGCGACAGCAGCAATGTAATCATCGACCACGTTTCCGTGTCCTGGAGCATGGACGAGGTACTGTCCGTGACCAATTCCAACAGCGTCACGGTGCAGAACTCGATCATTGCCGAAGCGCTGAACAACTCCTACCACGACAAGGGCGCGCACGGTTACGGCTCGCTGATCCGCGCCAATGACAACAACGGCGAAGGCTACACCTTCTATCGCAACCTGTATGCGCACAATGACGGTCGCAACCCAGGCCCGGGCAGCAATCAGGGCGATGTCTCCTACAAACTCAAACTCGATTTTGTAAACAACGTCATTTACGGCTGGGGCAATCGCTCCGGTGAAGCGGTGGGCGGCGGTGCCGGCGGTATTGTCGAAATGAATTACGTGGGTAACTACGGCATTGCCAATGGTGACTCGCGCAAATCTGATTCCATCTGGGATGAAGTGAAAACCGAAGGCCTCTACGTCTATCAGTCCGGCAACAAACTCGACAGCGATATGAACGGCGTGCTGAGTGGCAGCGACGGTGGCTGGAGCATGTTCCCGAACTTCACCAGCGGCCAGCAAAAATCCAGCCGCTGGGATTATCCCGAAGTGCCCACCATGACCGCCGATGCCGCCTACAGCTGGGTAATGGCCAACGTGGGCGCGTCCAAAAGCCGCGACGCCGTGGACCAGCGCATCGTCAATCAGGTGATGTCCGGCTCCGGCCAGCTGATCGACAGCCAGGACCAGGTGGGTGGGTTGCCCGCACTTTATTCCTCCGCGGCACCCGCGGACAGCGATGCCGATGGCATGCCGGACAGCTGGGAAAGTGGCAACGGCCTCAACCCGAACAATGCCAGCGATCGCAATGGCTATGACCTGAATGGGGCTTACACCAACCTGGAGGTTTACCTGAACAGCCTGGTAACCCCTTAACAGAGAGCGAATTAGCGCGCGTAGTGTGATTTGGCCGGGCGGTGAGGCCCGGCCTTTTTTGGCGCAAAGATCATTTGTCTTACCGTATCTCTATAGGGGGAGTTGTAGGCGGTAGGGCAGTGAAGCAGCACCGGCGGCGGTGGCGTCGTCGGGTAACAACAATAAAACCACAACCCAGGAGTATTCGATGAGAGTACCAAGCACACTGATGGCCACCTCCATGGCCGCGTTGCTCGGCAGCCTGATGACTGGCTGCAGTGACGAAGGCAGTAAAAAAGAGCTGGTGGAATTGAGCCCTATCGTGGCGGAAGATCCCGATCCGATCATTCCATCGCCGGACCCGCAACCAGAGCCTGAGCCAGAGCCCGAGCCGGAGCCTGAACCCGAACCGGAGCCCGAACCAGAGCCTGAACCCAGCGCTTTTACCTGCCCGGAAACCGGCCTGTATTTCTGTGACGATTTCGAAGACGGCGAATTCGCCAGCAGCTGGGATGCGGTAATCGACGGTTACGGCCTCGCCGATCCCGGTGTCTTCGATATTCTCGACGAGGGTGAAAAAGGAAAGTCCCTGCGTTTTACCGCCGGTACCCGCGGTGAAAACCTGAGCGATGGCGAGCTGATCCTGGTCAAGGAAGGCGCCTTCGGCAGTGTGCCTGCGGACTATTTTGTCGAGTACCGTATTCGTCCCCGCGCCAACGGCAACACCGGTAACAAATACCTGTATAGCATCGGCCGCTACCAGGGCCCACTGCAGTGGTATTTCGGCGGCCTGAATATGCAGAACAGCAGCGAGTCCACCCAGGTGGAGGCGGGCTATGCCAACGGCAGTTCCGTCAGCCGCGAAGTGCAGGCGAAAAAACCGCTGTTGCTGGGTGAGCAGGACGGCACCGATGGCAGCTGGTACACCGTGCGCTATGACATGGTCGGCAGCAATGTCACCGTATATCTCGACGGCGAAGAGCTGGGTACCTATTCCGACGCGGACAACCAGTACAGTACCGCCGGTCGTATCGGCTTCTTTACCTACAACCGCTCTTTTGAAGTGGACTACGTAAAAGTCGGCGATCCCGCAGTGAAGCCGGTACAGCTGACCATCGACTATACGGAACCTACCTGGGCCGCCACCGCCGGTGATCCCGCGTTGGAAATCAATGTGGTCGCGATGCAGAGCGACGGTGTCACTGCCGATTCGTTTAATGTCGTTTCCAGTGATAGCAGTGTGGCCGCGGTGGAAGTCACCGATAATCTGGTGAAAGTGATTCCGCTGGCGGAAGGCGCCGCGGAAATTACCTTTATCAGCGGTTCTGACAGTAGCCTGCAGCGCAGCATCAGCGTGGAACTGGCCAAGGCCTTTGCCATGCCGACTGCGACCTACGGAGACATTGGTGCACTGGTGACCCCGCTGCCCGGTGCCACCGGCGAGTATGAAGATACCCGCCTGAGTATCACCTTCGACAATGCGCCCTCCCTGAACGAAGCCGTTGGCTCGGTGCGTATTTTCCGTGCCGACGACAACACCGAAGTAGACGCCATTCGCGCCGGCGGTGAAACCGATACCCTCGGTTACAACGGCCAAGCGCAAACCCGCGTTCTGAACGCCACGCCTTTCCATATCGATGGCAATACTCTGACCATCGCGCCGCACACCGATGTGCTGGAAGCCGGAGTGGAATACTTTGTCGCTATCAGTTCCGACCTGGTGCAGGGCGCCAAGCTGAACGGCAGTGATTTTGTCGGCATCGGTAAAGACGCCGGCTGGACCTTCACCACCCGCGCGGCACTGCCCATGGGTGCCGACGTGACCGTGGATGACGACGGTGCTGCGGACTTCCGCACGGTGCAGGGTGCGCTCAACCATGTGATGGAAAATGTCGGCGCAGACGATGCCGCCAGTATTTCCATTGCCGCTGGTGATTACCGCGAACTGCTGTTCCTGTCCGGTAAAAACAACCTCACCATCAAGGGTGCCGGTGCGGATCAGACCCGTATTCACTATGCCAACTACGAGGCACTGAACGGTGGCTCTGAAGGCCGCGGTCTGTTCCTGGTGAAGGGTGGTGACATGCTCACCCTCGAAGACCTCACCATCGAAAATACCCACCGCCGCACCGGTGGTGGCGACCAGGCGGAAACCATTTACTTCAACAGTGAAGGTCGCCTGATTGCGCGCAACGCCGCGTTTATTTCCGAGCAGGACACCCTGTTACTGAAGGGCTACAACTGGTTCCACAACTCACTGGTTGCGGGCAACGTGGACTTTATCTGGGGTTACAGCACCGCTACCGTGTTTGAAGACACCGAGATTCGCTCTCTGGGTGATTCCAAAAGCACCGGGGCCACCAGCTCCGGCGGCTACCTGCTGCAGGCGCGCACCCCGGATCCCGCCGCCCCCGGTTTTGTCTTCCTGAATGCAAAACTGACCCAGGGCGCGGGTCCCACCGGTGTCACCATCGAGCCGGGCACCACCCACCTGGCGCGCAGTGGTGGTAGCAGCAGCTATTACGACAACGTCACCTTCATCAACACCGCCATGGACACCCACGTTGCTGATATCGGTTGGGCATACGAGGGCATCAACGGCCAGCCCGCACCCAACCCGGTTACCGCATCGGCAACTGGCGGATGGCGTGAATACGGCAGCACCGACCTGGCCGGCAGCCCCCTGGACCTGTCCAAGCGTTGCGACGGCAATGGCAGCTGTTACGAGTTGAGTGCAGAAGAAGTGGCCGCGAGCTTCTGCTCCCGCGCGCAGATTTTTGCCAGCTGGAACAGTGGCGAAGGTTGGGACCCCTATCCGGAAGACACCAGCGACGATCACTGTATGAAGGGCGCGGGTGCTGCTGAGGGAATCTGGCGCGCAACCGATGTGAAGCTTGGCGGTACCACCACTGGTATTTCCGGCAGCATCGACGCGGAGACCGAAGACAGCGTCACCTTCACCGTCGAAGGTGGCAAATTCGAAACCCGCAAATTTGCTTTCTTTATGGCTTCAAAAGAGGTCACCGGTGATTTCGTGCTTACCGCAAAGGTGAAATCCGTTGGCGCATTGCGGGAGAGTTCCTCCTACCAGTTCCAGGCGGGCCTGATGCTGTGTGAGTGCGACGCTACCAGTGCCACCAGCAGTCCGTTGGCGCATATCGGTATCAACGATATCACCGCGGATGAAGCGGTTGATCTGGTGGCCAGCTACGGCCACGTCACTGCGGATGATGCAGGTTGGGGCAAAACCGGTGATACGCCGGTTACTCCCGGCGATTCGCTCTACTACAAGCTGGAGCGCTCCGGCCAGTCCTACTCCGTTTCCTATTCCGCGGACGGCGGCGTTACCTACACCGGCATTGGCGGTAGCAGTTTTACCGACCTGGCGGACACCGTAAATGTCGGTATGTACGCGGCGCCCAACGGCAGCGGTGCACAAACCTTTGTGTTTGAAGATATCCAGCTGGTCCAGTAACCAACTGGAAAAATAAACCGTCAATAAAAGGCCCCGCGTACTGCGCGGGGCTGATTTTTCAGGATGTACATTATGCAACAGTCCTTGCGTTCACTACTGGCCCTGGCACTCTGCGCCAGCCTTACCGCCTGTGGGGGTGGTGGCGGCAGCGACGGTGGTAATTCCTCCGGCAGTTCGTCGAGCAGTTCCAGCAGTTCTTCATCGAGCTCCTCCAGTTCTTCTTCCAGTTCCTCAAGCTCGTCCAGTAGCTCGTCTTCTAGTTCGTCGAGCAGTGGCTCGTCCAGCAGTTCGGGTTCGAGTAGCTCGGGTTCCAGCAGCTCAAGTTCCGGTTCGTCTGGTGGCAGCGCCGATGGCGGTTTTGCCGGTTACCAGTACAACCTCACTGGCGGTGCCGGCGGCCTGGTGTACACCGTCAACAACGGTGCCGACCTGCAGGACAAGCTGGATGCAGCCAAAGATGCGAGCCAGCCGGTGACCATCTATATCGATGGCACCATTACCGATTTCAACACCGGTACCGGCGCCAGTATCCAGATCAAGGATATGGATAACGTGTCGCTGATTGGTGTGGGCGAAAACGGCGAGTTTGACGGTATCGGCCTGTCCATCCGTCGCGCCAACAACATCATCGTGCAGAACCTGCTGTTCCATGAAGCCTGGCCCGGACAGGAAAAAGATGCGATCAGTATCGAGGGCGATGACGACGGCTCTACCACCGGCCATATCTGGATCGACCACTGCGAACTTTACAGCTCGCTGACTGTAGACAAGGACTACTACGATGGCCTGATCGATTCCAAAAGCGGTGCCCGCTACATCACCCTGTCGTACAACTATCTGCACGACTCGTGGAAAACCTCACTGCACGGCCACACGGAAAACGACACCAACCCGGATACCGATCGCCTAGTGACATTCCACCACAACCGCTTTGAAAACCTGGAATCCCGCGTGCCCCTGTACCGCCACGGCAAGGGCCACGTGTACAACAACTACTACAACAATATCCGTTCCACCGCGATCAACAGCCGCGCCGGTGCGGAAATGCTGATCGAACACAATGTGTTTGAAAACACCCAGAACCCGGTGGTGTCTTTCTATTCCGACGTGGTGGGTTACTGGAACCTGAACGGCAATGTGTTTGGCAGCGGCGTCACCTGGACCAGTGGCGGCGGCACCGACATCACCGCACAAAATGGTGAGTCCACCTCCGACTACACCGTGCCCTACGAGTACACCCTGGATTCCACCGACGGCCTGAAGGAATACATCATCGCCAACGCCGGTCGCGGCAAGCTGGATCAGTCCGATCTGGAAATTCCCGACCCGGTGACTCCGGTAGATGAAGTGCCGGTGGAAGAGGAGCCCACTATTGAAGATGTGGCGCTGCCCTACAGCGAAAACTTTGCGACTGATACCGCGACTTTCTTTACTAACAGCTATCGCGAACTGACCGGCGCACCCGGCAGCGGCACACCCATGTACCACAAGGTCACCGGTACCGCAGAAATCCAGAGCGGCGCTCTCAGCCTGACCGGTAGCCGCGTATCCATTGGCAACAGCACACCGGACGTCAGCACCACCAGTGGCGATGGCAACACCGGCGTGTTCGACCTGAGTGTGCCCTGGCAGATTACCTTTACCGTAGTCAGCGTGGGCGGCGATACCAGTCGCAACTTCCAGCTCTATGTGGATAACAACACACCATCCAGCGGTAACTCCATCTGGGGCAGCGCTTCCAAGTTCCATCAGGTGCTGCTGACCGATCTGGTGGCGGGCGAGACTTATACGGTCACAGGCCTGACCGCCAGTGCCAATTCGTTCGTGACCCTGAGAACCGAAAGTGGTGCCACAGTAGTGGTCGATGACATCTCCATTGAGGCGGCGCCCTGAAATAGCGCCCTCGGTCAGCCAGGACAAATAGTGGTCTGGCCGATTTTGTTCAGAAAAGCACCGCTTACGGCGGTGCTTTTTTGCACGTGGTTACCGGTATTTTTGTAGTTTAACTACATGAATATGGCTTTTTGCCCACTATTTGTGCGGCAAAGAGCGAAATCCCGCCTGTCTGACACAAGTCACAAATAACTTCATTACCAATTGGTACAAACGGTTGTATATGCCTAACCAATCTGGTTAGATTGCCAAACCAATAAGTATTAAAGCTGGGCCTGGATGGTTACCGAGCACGTAAAGTGCAGCATCCAGGAGACGTATCCAGGCTCATAAAAATAATGACTAACAATGAGAGAGAAGGGGTGAGCATGAAACCTTTACCTTGGGCAAAGTCCGCACTCGCGCTGTGCATTATGGGGACGCTGACCGCCTGTGGCGGCGGTGGCACTGATGAGAACAACCAGGGAGATGTGGTTACCACGCCGCCCCCGGTTTCCAGCAGTTCCTCCGGTGGTTCTTCCAGCAGCTCTTCCAGTGGTGGTTCCGGCGGCGGCGCCGAAGGTCCCATCCTTTCCGAAAACTTCGGTGACGACCTGTTCGTCAACTTCGACGAAGCCGATACCCAGTTCTTCTTCAGCCAGGAATACAAAGCCCTGGCCACCAACAATGCCGAAGATGCCTGGCCGTCTTTCTTCTACCCCACCTGCTGTTTCTTCCTGAATGACAACCCCGCAGATGGCATAGAAGTTTCACTGGACCAGCTGGGTATTGTCAGCGACGCCGGCAACCCGGCCATGCTGCTGAACACCGGCCGTTTCAGTGCCGGTCAGACCCGCCTCAGCATCGATGACTCCGATCCGAAAAAAGACACCACCACCTCTGACGATGTAACCACCTGGGGTGAGCTGGATCTGAGCAGTCCTTACCGAATTTCTTTCTGTGTGAAAGATGCTTCCGGTACCCGCAACATGCAGGTGTATGTGGATAACAACACCTCCGGTGAAGCCAACTCCGTATGGGGCGGCGGCGGTTCCGGTTCGCGTATCTTCAACGTGCCCGCAGCAGACCTGATCCCGGGCAAGCGTGTGCAGATCAATGTACCCGGCGATATCGCCTACGAGCTGGGCGGCGAAGTGAAAGACGTGCGCCCGGCGCAAGTGGGTAGCGCGACTTCTTTCCTGCAGTTCCGCGTGGAAGGCGGCAGCTCGATTATTTTCGATGACCTGCTGGTAGAGCGTCAGGAAGACGACGGCCAGGCAGACCTGCCGGCCTGTACCGTATTCCAGCCGGCTACCGCGCCGGAAGCACCGGAAGCCCCGAGTCTGTTCGCTTCTGATGCGCAAATGTCCGTGAGCTGGGCCTCCTCTGTGGGTGCTACCGCTTACGATGTGGCTTACAACACCAGCGACGATGTAAACACCGCGATGCTGGTTGAAGGCCTCACCGAAACCACCACCACCCTGACCGAGCTGACCAACGGCAGCACTTACCATGTGTGGGTGCGCGCGGTGAATAACGTCGGTGCCGGCGACTGGAGTGAAGCGACCACCGCAATGCCGGAAGCACCGGTGGGCGACAGCTGTACCCCGACCACTTCCGTAGATCCGTCTGCAACCAACAGCATTATGTGGAATGTCTACGATGGCTGTGGACATCCGGGTGAACTGGGCTCCGTTGTAATCAACGGCAGTGAAGCCACCAGCTTCAGCTTCAGCGACGAAGAGTTGCCTTGGTTCGAAGTTAGCGACCTGGGTGTAATGACCATGGATACCCGGGAAGGTGATGACAATACCAAACCGGTTGGTGACCTGGACGGCGTGATTGCCGGCGATGCTACCACCTATCCCAAGCACTTCACCTTTATCGCCCGTATCGACACTTCGCTCGCGACCGCGCTCGACAGTGTGCGCGGTTTCGAGATTGAAACCCACCTGGGTGATGGTGGCGTTGCCGATCGCGGTCCCGCTCGCATCAAAACCATCCTGCGTCCGGACGGCAACAAGATCCAGTTGGACAAGTTCCTGTCTGACGATTCCACCGCGGAAGTCGACATGGATATGACCGATGGCTATCACATTTACCAGGTCAGCTTTGTGGTGAATGATCCTGCGACGGCCGGCGATGAATACATCACCACCAAGGTTTACCGCGATGGTGTAGAAGTCGGCAGCTTTACCGGTAACGGCCGCGATGGCGGTAACAGCGGTAGCCGTATGCGCATCGGTGAAGGTTCTGGTAGCCCGTTCTATGCCGACGTCGACTGGCTGGTATGGACCGACAGCGCCGCTGCCGCAAGCCTGACCCCGGCGGAGCTGGTGGGTGAACTGCCGGCGGGTATCGGAGAGCTGGACGTCTACGCCGGTGGCGATAGCAGTGCCGTGCTTGAAGAAAACTTCAACGGTGTTGGTCTGGTGGAAGATTCCGAGAGCGAAGACACCAACTTCTTCAGTGCCGAGTACCGCGGTCTGTCCAGCGATGGCAGCCTGCCCATGTTTAACGTCACCAGCGGCAGTTCTCGTATCAGTGTTTCAGGCGGCACCCTGTCGTTGCACGACGCACGCTTCTCCATCGGTGATGCGCTCCATCATACGGACGTGGATACCGCAGATACCGATACCACTGGTCGCGGCGATCTGGACCTGAGCAAGCCGTACATCATCAGCTTCGAAGTGGTGGAAAACCCCAACACCTCCGTGGAGACCGGCAAGTGCCAGGTGTATATCGACAACAACACCTCCAGCTCCAGCAAGTCCATGCATGCGGATGGCGGTTCCAAGCTGGTTGAGAAATACGCTTCCCAACTGGCGGATGGTGACAAGCCTACCGGCACCGTGACCTTCGCGAGCGATCCTGAAGTGCATGTCGGTACTGCCAACTCCTTCCTGCAGGTGCGCTGCGACAGCGGAACCCGGGACCTGCCGGTAGTGATCGATAACTTCAAGGTCAGCTACCAGTAATCGGCGTCACTCACAGGATGCATTGGTAAGGTGCGCCGCCGGCAAGAGAGCTGTCTGCCGGCGGCCAGAATAAAACATCGCAACGGCCACAACGGAAACGAGGCCGGAATAAAAACGATGGGAGAGTCAAAAATGGCTTATAAAAAACAGATTCTCGCCGTGGCTATCGCCATGGCTGCTTCCTCAAGCCTGGTGGCACAGGAAGCGGAAAAAGAGCAGCAGGAAGATTCCAGCTTTGCGGTTGAAGAAGTCTATGTAGAAGGTGTGCGCAGTGCAGACCTGAATGCCCGCGCCGCCGAGCGCGACAAGGACAACTTCAGCTCCATTGTTACCCAGGACGACGCGGGTAACTTCTCCGACCAGAACGTGGCGGAGCTGCTGCAGCGCATGCCGGGTATCACCCTGCAGAAAAGCGAAGGTGAAGGTAAGTTCGTCAACCTGCGCGGCCTCGGCGCCGGCATGGTGAGCGTGCGTATGGACGGCGGCGCCATGGCGAACGCCGGCGGCGGTACCAACGAAACCCTGGAAGACCGCGCCTTCTCCCTCGACAGCCTGCCGTCCGACGTACTGCAGTCCATCGAGGTCAACAAGTCCCTGACCCCGGACATGGAGCTGGATGCCATCGGTGGCTCCATCAACGTGAGAACCCTGTCGGCACTGGACCGCGGCAAAAACAGCCTGAAATTCCGTGCGCAGAACTATTACCAGGATCAGGTAGAAGCGGATTCCCCCAAGGTGACCCTGCAGGGCACCAACCTGTTCCTGAACGACACCATCGGTGTGGCCTACACCGGCTCCTGGGAAAAGCGTAAAACCCGCGGCTTCCAGACCAAGCATCACGCCGACACCCTGCCGCAGTATGTGGACCTGGGCAGCGACCAGATGCTGATCCCGTGGGAATTCACCAACTACGAAGAAAACGCCGAGCGTGAGCGTATCGCGGGCCTGCTGAACCTGGAATACGCGCCCAATGACAACAGCCGTTATCACCTGAAGCTGAACCACACCAGCTACTCCGATAACGATATCGCCATGCGCGAGTACTATCGCTTCAACTGGGCCAACGGCGACGAAGACCTGGCGTTTATCGATAAAGAAAACCAGGTGTTTGGCGGCAGCAGTGTCGACCTGCAGCAGCAGTTCTTTATCCAGGAATCCGAAGTCACCACCGATACCGTCTCCCTGGGTGGTGAAAACCGCTTCGGCGACGGCTGGGAAGTGGACTACGAGGTGGTTGCCTCCCGCAGTGAAAACGCCAAGCCCGACGGCCGCCGCGTACAGTTCCGCCTGCGTGAACTGAATGCCATCGGCAGCTACGGCGACGACTTCCTGAACGGCCAGCTGATCTCCGGCCCGCAGCTCACCGAGCTGGCGGAAACCGGCAGCATCACCACCGGTGCGGTATCCGGCCCCAACGGCTACCAGTACGGTAAGGTCAAGCAGCCGAACCTGAACTACGACAACCTGTTCCTGGAAGATGCCCTGCGCACCGACGAGGTAAACCAGTTCTCTTTCAACCTGCGTCACGACTGGGACGCCGGCATGGTCAACTATGTGAAGACCGGTGTGAAGGTGAACCAGCGCAGCCGCACCAACGACAAAAACCGTGCGAGTATCGTACCGTTTGACCGTGCCGTAGCCGGTTGTGCCGGCGACCTGGAATGTGTGTCCCTGGCCGGTGCCCGTCTCGGTGACTTCACCACTTACGTACCGCTCAACGGTAGCTTCGACCACGCGATGATTACCCGCGAGGACGCCGAGCGCCTGATCAACGGTACCCGCGCCATCGGTGACAACTACGACCCGGAGCAGCAGGAACTGGATTCCACCAAGCTCGACTATGAGCTGAGCGAAGATACCGCCGCGGCCTACCTGATGGCCGAAGTACAGGTACTGCCGGAAGCCACCCTGATTGCCGGTGCGCGTTACGCCTACACCGACTTCAGCTCCACCGGCTATATGGCACTGCGCAACGACCGCAACGAAGATACCCAGGGCCTGGAGTCTCTGGATATCGCGCTGCCGCTGGAAGAAACCGGCAATGACTATGGCCTGTTCCTCCCCGCGCTGCACTACCGTCACGAGCTGAGCGACAACCTGCTGGGCCGCGCGTCCATCTGGACCAGCTTCTCCCGCCCGGACTTCGGTAAGAGCCGTGCCTTCTTCGAAGTGACCGACCGCGTTGTCTTCTGTAACACCGATCCGGATTACACCGGTGAAGAAGTCTGCTCCGACGACCCGAATGCCATCGGTGCCTCTCGCGGCGGCGACCTGGCATACCAGGCCGAGTTCTTCGAAATGTCGGCGGACAACACCGTGCGAATCGGTAACCCGGGCCTGGATCCCATGCGCGCAACCAACCTGGACCTGTCTCTGAGCTATTACGGCGAGAGCACCTTCCTGGAAGGCGCACTCTTCTATAAAGACATCCAGGACTTCATCGTCGACGCCAATGGCGTGAAGTTGAATATCGGAAGCGACCTGTCCTTCGTACTGCCGACAGACCAGGTCACCATGTTCAATATCCCCGGTGACACCACCCTGACCAACGTCAATACCTACCTGAACGGTGAATCCGCCAAGGTATACGGTCTGGAGTTGAGCGCCAGCCACTACTTTGATGGCCAGTGGGAAAACCACGACATCGGTCGCTACCTGGACAACATCTTCATTCAGTCCAACCTGACCCTGCAGACCAGTGACGGTAACGTCGGTGACTCCGTACGCGTTGGCTCCATCCAATTGCCGGAAACTGCCGATACCGCCGCCAACCTGACCCTGGGTTGGGAGAACGACGACTTCTCCGTGCGCTTCATCGCCAACTACACCAGTGAAATCCTGAAGCGTATCGGCGGTTGTACCGCGGATGATATCGCTGCAGACAACGAGCTGGGCTACGCGGCTAACTGTCGCGCCTGGGCGGATATGTACCAGGACGAGTCCCTGACCTTTGATGTGAAGGCGACTTACCGTATTGCCGATGGCATCCGCGCTTACTTCGATGCCGTGAACCTGTCCGACAACGTCGATCAGCAGTTCTTCTCCGGCAACGCGGATTCCGGTGGTCACATCCTCTACAACGTGGAAGCTTACGGTCCCTCCTACCAGTTGGGCCTGACCGTCGACTTCTAAGGTTGTATTCAAGTTTTGCCATTGTTGCCCCGCTCTGCGGGGCTTTTTTCGCTTTGGGGTACCGGAAATAGCCGGGCACCAGTTCCATAAAACCCGGTTCCCAACTCATCGGCGGGACGTGATGTGTTTTTGTAGTGGAGGTTTCTATGCTCAGTAAACAATTATTACCACTGGTGGCGGTTGCGCTTTCAACAGTGTTGACGGCCTGTGGTGGTGGCTCCGGTGGTTCCAGTGGTGGAGGTTCCTCAAGCTCCTCTTCCAGTTCTTCCTCCAGCTCCTCGTCCAGTAGCTCGTCTAGTAGTTCCAGCTCATCCAGCAGTTCCTCGAGCAGTTCTTCCTCCGGTGCTGGTAGTTCAAGTTCCTCCAGCAGCTCATCCGGTGGCAGCTCCAGCTCCTCCTCCAGTGGCGGGAGTGCGGGCATCTCCGCCGCCTGTGAACAGCTGGCGAGCGATCCCGCAGTTAACTGGCGCGATTCTGCCGAACTGGATAGCGACCAGAAAATTATCGAGTGCCTCGCCAAAACCCTGGGCACCGCCGTAGGCTACGGTGAAAATGCCACCGGCGGTTACGACTCCGCAGGCAATAGCCAACTGGTGGTGATCCAGAAAAACCAATCCAAATCCGTCGAGCAGCAGATTTACGATGCCGTGAGCAGCGATGCCTACAACTGGATCGTATTTGACAAACTGGACTTTGCCGAAGAAACGGAAGTGTCCTTCCACCGTCTCTACTGCAATCGCGACACGGTGCAAACCGCAATAGAAGGCACGGAAGCCCAGTGCCTGAACTACACCCAGTGGTGTGCCGACAAAGGCATTGATGGCGAGCAGGCCTGCCTGACCGAATTTTTCAACGTGGCGCTGAACAAAAGTCTGCCGATCGGAAACACCAGTGTGGGTTCCAACACCACCCTGGATGGCCGCCAGGCCAACGCCTACTTCCGCTTCAATGGTTTTGAAATCAAGGGTGAAGAAAATGTGATCCTCACCAACATCGACTTCCGCGGCGCCGGCCACACCGAAGACCACGAGGCGGACCCGGATATGATCCGCAGCGACGCCTCCCACGATATCTGGATTCACAAAAACAGCTTCAACTACACCGGCGATTCCGCGTTTGATGTGAAGCAGGGTGCCTCCGGCATCACCATGTCATTCAACCGCCTGGTCGACGTGAAGCGCGCGAGCCTGCACGGCTCCAGCGACGATCGTACGGTGAACGAAAACATCACCACCACCATGCACCACAATGCGTTTATCACTACCGACGCCAACTACAGCGCCTTCAGCGGCACCGCCCGCCGCGTACCGCTGATCCGTCGCGGCAAAACCCATATGTTCAACAACGTCTTCATGAATTACCGCAAAGACGTATTCAGCGCGCGCGTCGGCGCCCAGGTACTCTGGGACAGCAACGCCCTGTTGATGAACAGCAGCCACGGCGTATCCGTAACCACCCTCGCCAACGAACTGGCCCGCGACAACTACAGCAGCGACAACACCAGCAACCAGAGCAACTTCCGCTCCGAAGGCTCTCACGTATGGCTGGCCGATGCCGCCTGCACCCTGAACGAATCGTCCACCGCAGAAATCAGCAACAACTGGGGCACCGTCGAAGACCTGAGCGCAGGTTACTCCGCCGACTCACAGGCAGCCATCAGCGCGCAGAAAACCAATGCCGGCCAGGAACTGGTCGACTACGTACTCTCCACCGCCGGTGTTGACGGCGAACGGCCATTCAATTCACCTCTGGGGATGGCGCAGTCTTATGTGCTGGACCTGAACAAAGCGGTCTGCCAATAGCAGATTGATGATTTGGCAAGATGAAAACGACGCCGGGCCAGTCCCGGCGTTTTTATGTCTAGATATGGATATATTACCTGGAATACAGCCTTTCCAGATCTGGACATAATGCCCAGATATACACATATTCTTCCAGATATGGGCATAATGGCTAGATATGGAGCTATTGAATAAACTATTAACTGCTTATGAGTATCGATCAAGAAAAGTATAAAAATTTAGGTTTTAATAAGTATCTAATCGGTCATTTAGCTAATTATCGGTCTGAACATGTCCTCGGTTATCGCTGTGAACCACCGTACAACATTCTAGGATCGCCACTTAGCGGAAGAAACATATTTCCACTATGGGAGCGGGGAATTACCGCAGTCTATTTCAACTATGATTCAAAAAAATTTGAAGTCTGTAGCCTGGAAGACATTGATGACATCTGGCTGAGTGTGGACTCAGCACAAGGGATTCTCGCGTATCTGTTACTTCAGCTAATGGAAGATGAGCATTCGGATCAAGAAATATCACTTGTTGGAAAGTTGATCGGCTTCACATATATTAATGAACTTTTAAAAGGTGCTAACCAAGCTGAAGATTACTGTAGTTGGAGCGAAGGGTTCCCCCAACAATGCAGTTAACAAGGCGCTGCAAAGGGACGGCTTACCTTATGCACCTTTTGCGCAGTCGCTACGCTCCTATTTTTGCGCAAAATGCACATAAGGTAAGCCGCCCCTGAGCGCGGCGTTATGAATGTCAGGAGTTTAAGTGAGAGCAGTACTGATAATTTTGTTAATTTTTTCTACTCCGGTTCTATCTAAGGAAGCGTGTGATTTGGGCTCAATAGGCTTGGATCAGGATTCGCCACTAGCGGAACAGCTCTTTTATACCGGAACTTGCCACTTCAGAAACAAAGATTATGATCGATCAGTCGAAAACTGGTCGAAGCTAACTTCTCTTGAAAACGTCGCTCCTGAATATGAAGAGTTGCAAATAGATGTTCTCAACAATCTCGGGTACATGAAATTCTTCGGTTATGGAACTGAAAAAGACCAGTGGGCAGCAATTGAATATTGGAAGCAAGCAATTCTAATGGGTCACGAGGAAGCAGAGTACCATCTGTGCCATGCGTATGCTGACCACAATGAACCTACCTATACTCTGGCTCGTGCTCGAAAGCACTGTAAAAAGGCGTTGCTTATATACAATGGAATGGAAAAGCCAGATTTGGAGATCCTTGACGATATTAAGTTCTACTTGGCGCGACTAGATGGCGCCAATTCATAACACTGCAATGCAGTCGCGACTGATTGTGGCGTTAGATTTCATTGTCATCAAAAAAAGGAAAAGGTATGAAAATTAGAACAATAATGGTTCTCCTTATTATGGCGCTTTCTTCTGCCGTGATTGCAAAAGAAGGTGAGAAAAGCGCTAGTCAAGAAATCAGTGACGTGATTGAAGCTTTTCGCTTGTCGATAATAGAAAAGGATGAAGAGAAGTTTCATGATCTTTTCTATGATAAATCAATCCCATGGATAAGCGTCGTCCCGGATAAAAGAACAGGGTCGTTGCCGAGCCAACTTGGTGTTCAGCCTGGTTCGTATTTGCAATTTATTTCCTGGATTGTTTCAACTAAAGAAAAAACAGAAGAAAAATTTTGGGATGTTGAAATTATAACTGATAAAGAAATTGCTTCAGTTCATTTTAAATATAGCTTCCATATTGATGATTACAAAAGTAACTGGGGTGACGAAGCCTGGCACTTGCTGAAAACTGCGGACGGCTGGAAAATTAGCTCTGTCATTTACTCTTACACAAGAAACCCCGTGCCAAAGCCGAAGAAAATCTAACAAGGCGAGGCATTTTGTTCCGGCCCTGCGGGCCTCCACCGGGCAGCTTACTTTGTGTGCTTTATGCGCGGGTCGCTTCGCCCCCAGTTTCGCGCAAAATGCGCACAAAGTAAGCCGCCCCTGCTGTGGGCGTTATGGGTATTACATGAAAAAAGCAATTTTTGTATTACTGGCTCTCATTAGTTTTAGTTCAGCGGCGAATGAACTTGAAGTTTCTACTGCCAATATTACGTGTGTCGGTCATAGTCAAAATGGATTATACGAATACCGTGTCGGATTAGTTCTAAAAAACAATTCGGACAAAGAACTTACATTGATTTCAACGTCCCAAGGTGCTTCAAAGCATTATGATGATCCAACTGTACCTACAGTACTGATTGGCAACGTCAGTGAGCTTAAGATCGACGGCGTATTAATTGTGCCTGATAGTGCGGAACTTGGTTTAGTAACCATTCAGCCTACAGAGGGAGCACAGGTATATGAAATATATAAATCTAGGTCGCCTCTTGGTCAAAAGGCTAAATTGGGTTATCACGCCACATCCGCGTATGGTGGTAGATTTAATAATTGGCAGGGTGTAGTAACTTCAGGTGTGGAAGATATTACAAACTATGTGGCGTGCCAGCCATAACAAAGCGCTGCAAAGAGATGGCTTGCTTTGTGCACTTTATGCGCGGTTGCTTCGCTCCCATTGTCGCGCATAAAGCGCCCAAAATTGTCCGCGGCTGAGCGCGGCGAATGGATCTTTAGCATGAAGTCAACCCTTCTAGCCTTTTCACTGTTCTTTTCCATCAGCTCCCAGGCTTCATGCGTGGTACTTTTGCATGGCCTCGCTAGGTCACCTAGTTCGATGGAAAAATTGGAAGAATCCCTTTCAAAAGAAGGCTTCATCCCAATAAACCGAGGTTACTCTTCACGAGAATATCCAATAGAGCAGCTGGCTGATTTGGCAATCACTCCTGCTATCGAAAAATGCCCGGAAGGCACGACAGTAAACTTTGTGACCCATTCGCTCGGCGGGATTCTCGTGCGGCAATACCTCAGCAACCACACGATCGAAAATTTGGGTAGAGTGGTTATGCTTGGCCCACCTAATAAAGGTAGCGAGGTTGTCGATAAGCTTAGGGAGGTTCCTGGCTTTCACTTTATAAATGGCGACGCAGGCATGCAGCTTGGCACTGGAGAGCTAAGCATTCCAAACACACTAGGCAAAGCCAATTTTGATGTTGGCATCGTTGCCGGAACACGCAGTATCAACTTGATATTATCGGCTCTTATACCAAGCACGGATGACGGAAAGGTTTCTATCGAAAGTACGAAGCTAGAAGGGATGAAAGACCATATTACAATGCCAGTCACACACCCATTTATGATGAAGAACGATAGAGTCATAGATCAGGTGGTTAACTATTTAAAAAATGGTCATTTCGAGCATGACAGTAATCCTTAGCAAATTGCTCAACTCACCTCCGGCCGTAAACGGCCTCCGCGGGACAAACTGCTGCGCAGTTTGCCCCTTAGCAAGGTGTTATGCGCTTTAGGTGCGTTCTGTGAATTTAAAAATAATCGCTATTTACACATGCTTTTCGATCGTGCTAGGAATTATTTCTGGTATTCCTTTCGGTTTCTGGGTGGCGCATGACGAGAAGATTATTGATTCTCCCATTTATTACTTATTAAATTATATGGCTGGATGTTTGGTAAGTTTTCTCGTTTACTATTTTTTATTCAAAGTGAGAATGGAGAGGCCTATTCTGCATGTTGTGATCGTCGGGGTATTGAGCTACGCATTAGCAGCCTTGGCTCTCTATGTAGTGGCGGGCGTGTTTTCTCCAGATCTATTTTTGTTTGTAGACTCATTGCTAATGGTTTTCACCATAGGTCTAGCGCGCCATATTTGTGAAGCGAGGGGAGAGTTCGGCGTTCGCGTATAAAAAGGCCGGGCAATTTGCTCCGGGCCTGCGCCCTTCCGCGGGGCAGCTTCCCTTTTGAACATTTTGTGCAGGTCGCTCCGCTCCCGTTTTTACGCAAAACGTGCAAAAAATAAGCTGACCCTGAGCGCGGCGTTACGTGTCCAAGTTACGGAGAATCGAGCATGGAAGTAAGAATAGTTTCCGTAGGTGATGCGGCTCAGCTTTCAAGATTCTACAAGGAGAATGAAGAGCATTTGCGTGCTTGGGAGCCTCGCAGGGATAGCGGTTATCATACTGTAGAGGCCTGGGAGCACCGATTAAAACAGTGCAGCTCTACTAAACACGACAATAGTTCGGTGCATTTCGTTTTAACCGAATCAGATTGCGATGAAATTATGGCCATTTGTACTCTCACAAATATTGTGAAAGGTTCATTCATGGCATGCAATATGGGTTATGCGGTAGCGCGTAAATATGAAGGCAAAGGCTTCATGAAAATCCTCTGCCAAAAAGCTTTAGATTATGCGTTTAAAGAGCTATCCCTAAATCGGGTTATGGCAAACTACATGCCGAGCAATCACCGGTCGGCGAAGTTGCTCAAGAGCCTCGGTTTCACTAAAGAGGGTGAGGCCAAGCGGTATCTTAGAATAAATGGGTGCTGGGAGGATCATGTTCTTACATCGCTCCTCAACCCCGGCAACACGTAACAAGGCCTGGCAGTTTGCTACGGGCCTTCGGCCCTCCGCGGGACAGCTTAGTTTGTACATATTTTGCGCGGGTTGCTACGCTCCCATTTTGGCGCAAAACGCGCACAAGGTAAGCTGCCCATGCTGGCGGCGTTATGGAAAATATGAAAATACTAATCGAGCCTGTTAGCTGGTTTAACGTCTCCCTATTCGTATTGATATTCGCTCTCGAATGGTGGGATGGCGGCTTTTCCTCCGCGACTTGGATGACTTCGTTTGTGCTGTATCTAGTTGCGGGGTTTAGAACGGCCGCATCCTTATCGCTTCAAGCTGTCAATCGCCCATTCCGGCCCAGTTTTTGGGATACAGTCTGTTTGGCTTACATCGTTTTTTTTATTCCTGTTGGAATCTTCGAATTAGGATGGGGGAGACCGAGTATATTATTGCTTACGCCTTTAATTTGCGGCTTCTTATTTTCGCTGATAGTACTTGTTGCAAGACGGATTCAGCAGAGGTAAAGCCACAACAATGCCAATCAGCGGACCTCCGTTCCGGGGTATTTTGAGCCTCCGCTACGGCCGCTGTTGGCGACGTTATACGAGTACATTAATCGAGATTCGGCATGGAAGATTGAATTATGCTTAAGAAATCTATAGAAAAATACTTGGAAGTACTCAAGCAATCTGGTTCTTCTGCAGCAGATACCTTAGATCAAGTTGACCCAAACTCAATACGAGAGGGGGTTCTATTTGACGAGGTTGATCTCACTGATGAACTTGTAAACTATTTTTCTATGGTCAATGGATATGACTACAAAAAATGTGATGATCTAGGAGTTGATAATCCTGATTTCGCATGGAGAATGTATGCTCTGTCTTGGAATCAGGCTCGGGATCAATATAGTGAGCTTTCTGGGATAGGTGGAGATGAAAATCCAGATTATTGGCCTAAAGGGTTTTTCCTATTTTGTATGATGGCTCTGGCGACTTTGTTTTAGTTAATTGTATATCTAATTCTATTACTTATGGCTCGCTATATGATTTAAGTGAAGGTGTTGGATGTAATCGTATTTCTGATTCAATATCTGAATTTCTCGATGCTTCAAGTGTTGAATTGGAAGAGAAGTTTCGAATATTTGAAAATGAAGAAATCTCACTTATTCCTGATGTAAGAGCACAGCTAGAGAAAGGAAGAAAGATCTTCGGAGAAACACCATACTTTTCGCGTATGGGTAAAATGGACACGCAGATCATAGATTGGAAATGAGAGAGCTGCATATCAAAGCGCTGCAACCGACCTCCGGCAACTCTTACTTTTTTTGCGGAGCAAAAAAGCGCCAGTTACCTACAGCGGCCGAGCGCGGCGTTAGAGTCCAGTGTTACCCACAGAAAGTAGACACCCTGTATAGTTAGGTTTCGGCCTAACACGGAGGTGTATCATGGGTAAGAAGAAGGTTGCGGCATATACGGAGGAGTTCCGCCGGGAGGCGGTTCGTCGTAGCGATCAGGAGGGCGTAACTGCCGCTGAGGTCGCGCGTGAGCTTGGGATTCATCCGGGCCAGATC
>NZ_JALNMG010000008.1:0-111543 GCF_023156515.1 Microbulbifer sp. CAU 1566
TGAGTACATCGAAGTGTTCTATAACCGAGTACGTAGGCACTCCGCTATTGGGCATCTCAGCCCAGCGGAATTTGAGCGCAAATGCGCGTAGTTAGGGTGTCTACTTATCGTGGGTAAGACCAAGTCACACCACAATGAAGAGCCTGCTGATATTAATACTATGCCTAGAAAGTTTTCCGGTGCTAGCAATAAACTTGGATCTTGATTATCAAGAGCCAGATGAAGCAATTATGCACTACATTGGCGGCCTTCGGTCTGGCGATTTACCGACCATTAAAGAGGTCTTGTTGCCACTCCCAGGAAAAGAGTTTCAATTTCATCTGCCTGGGCCAATATCAATTCATCATGTAGAGAAAACTGGCAAACGAGTATATACAGCAGAAATGGTTAAGGCTTGCAAAGCCACGCCAAAGCCCGAAGAGGGAGATGTAGAACTTGAGGTTAAGCAATACATGGGGCCACGTAATGACGCTTTTATGTATACCTACATACTGCGAAAAATAGAAAACAGCTGGTATATTTTGTCGGCTACGTCATGGGATCAACCTTGAAAGTTCTAACAAGTCAATCAGCTTCGCGCTTTCGCCCCCGGGCAGCTAAAAGCGTGGCTCCGTCACAACGCTGCCGGCTATTGAAGCGTTATGGCATGTGAGGTGGCATGATCTTTTTCGCTTGCTGGTCATTTGGATTATTATTAATTGCTTTCTGGTTTTACTTCCATGGGAAATTTTTAGGCCGCCTCAAGAGTGCTTACCCTCAGATTTATAGTGAGCTCGGTGAGCCACGAGCGTTTACAAAATATCCTGTATCTACGAGCTTTATCGTAAATGATTCGAGTCCAAATAAAGCTCTCACGAAGTACGCGGAGTTCATGTCGGGCAAGAAATGGAAGGAACTGCGTGATAGTGAGCTTGATAGGTATGTTCGCTACAGGAGGTTCACGCAGTGTGTCCTAGTGGCAGTATTTTTCGTGGCGTTCATGAGTGTTGAACCTTGGTCATAACAATGTCGGGGATAATAACCCAGGCCTTCGCCGCCTCCGTAAGGCGGCTTACTTTGTGTGGTGGGTAATATGACTTCAAGAAGAGTAACCAATGAATCTTAGATATTTGATCGCTTTATTAGCGTTTGCAGTTTTGGTGTCGGGTTGTAGTTCAAGTGAAGATGACTCCAGTGCGGAATTTTCCGATATTAGGATGGGTGCACAGCAGGAAGAGAAGAATAAATATCTAGCGTATACACATAGAATTTCAATTGATTTACCTGTCAATAAGGTGAAAGATCGATACGACGAGCTAGTTGAATGGTGTGTAGATGATAGAGAATTTAAATGCATGCTGTTAGATAGCAGTTTGTCTACGAGTAATTTTGTGCATGCAAAGATTCGTGTGAGGATTGTTCCTGAGGGCGTTGTCCCTTACCTCACAAAAGCATCTGATCAGGGATCTACTACGGAAAAATCAACTGAAGTTGAAGATCTGGCCGAATCGATTGTTGATAATCAAAAGCGATTAGAAATGCTAAGTGATTATCGGGATAAGCTGGAGGCGCTAAGTGAGCGATCCGATGGAGATGTTGAAGCGCTAGTAAAAATTGCATCTGAGCTGGCCAAGGTGCAGTCCGATCTTGAATATTCATTGGGGAAGAAAGCGCATTTGATGCAACGGGTTGAAATGGATGTCGTAAATTTAAACCTGTTTTCCAGGTCTCAAAAATCATTTTGGCGCCCAATTGGGGAGTCTATCTCTGAATTTGGAAGTAATCTTTCAGAGGGGATCTCTTCCGTAATAACTATTATCGCGTACCTTATCCCTTGGACAATTTTGCTAAGCATTATTGTGTTTGTAGCAAGAAAATTATGGGTTCGGCGTAAGAGGCTATAGAAGTAGCTACGGTTGATCTGGGCCTTTGGCCCTGCGCAGGGCACGCAAAGCGTTGTTTCGCCATGGATTTATTGCTGAAGGAGTCTTTGTTGGAAATCTTGTTAGTTCGACGAACGGGAGCGTTTAAATTACTGTCTGTGATGTTTTTTCTTTGCTTTGGAGTTCCAGAAATTCTTAAGGCAAATGAGATCAATGCATATCTATGTGTGTTCACGGTCATAGTGTTTTTTACGATTTTATTTCATTTTTCCTTTAATCATAAAGTTTTGGTGAAAGACCTTAGGGGTGATATTTTTATTTCCTTTAGTCCATTTCCTTTGTTAAAAACGAAAGTTGGAAATGTGAGGAATGCGCTCTTTATTGGTGTTCAAGAAGGAGGCTACTCGAGACTCTCTTCAATTAATGAGTATGGTGGTCGCGCAGCGTCAGGAGAAATGCGGTGGGTATATGTTGCATTTCGTGGGAATGTTAAGAAATACTTGGTTGGTTACTTCGATAGTGCATCGCGTCAAATGGCCAGTAGCACAGCAAAGGCATTAAGTGACTTCCTGAATATAAAGTATATAAAAGGCACTGAAGTCCGAAGGTCATAACGGGTTCAAGGAGTTTGCTGCGGTCCTTCGGGCCTCCGCCGGGGGTTCGGCGCCATACAAATTTTATGCAGACGCTACGCATCCAGTTTTACAAAAATGTGCATAGTAGTGGTCGCCCTTTTTATGAGTGTTATGTTTAAAACGAAAATATGAAATTTATTACCTGGCAGTTCAAATTTTTTGTATGTTGGTTTGGTATATTTTTTTCATGCACAGTGGTTGCAATGGCAACAGCGCATGAAGCTGCTATCGATGCGGTTCTGCTGTTACTGATCGTTTTGGGTCTTGTCATGTTGGCTACGACTGGAAGGGATGCTTTTCTTTCTGTGGCAAGTAAAGATTGGCCGAGGACTGAGTTCTCTGTATTGGATTCAGGAATCCAAATTCAATCCTCGACTGAAGGGGCAAGAGTCTTTTATAAGGCTTATTTCGAACTTGGATATAATGTAATTGGTCGTGAGTATCGCTTGTTGCATCATCATTTCAATGTCCCGGATCACGATAGTAGATCGGACGCAAATGCATATATAGAGGAAGTATATAATGGGAAGCACGGGAAACATGTCTACTATATGCCTGGTTCTCCTGAAAAAGCTTATGTGAGTCCCGGGTTGAAAATTAATCACATCCTGGCCATTTTTTTTGGTTTAGGATTTGTGGTTATACCAATGGCAATCATGCTTGGATATGTATCAGCATAAAAGGTTTTTTTATTCTCCCATTAGAGTTTTGAGTGTTAATAATGAAAAAGATAGTAATTTTCGGCCTGTTGGCCTTCGCTGGCTGGAAGCTGTACCAAGATAAATTCGCTGGTCATGGCGTTCGCTGGGGAGACTACGAGGTAGAAAGTGTTGGTCATTCTGTTGATGGCATAGAAACAATCAAACTTTCTCCATCCAAAGAGCCAGTGAAATCTAGCCAGGCTTCCTATCAAAGATTTAAATGTGATGGCCGGCAGCATTGTAGCCAAATGACATCCAGAGAAGAGGCGGTTTTCTTTATAAGAAACTGTCCCAATACAAAAATGGATGGAGACAATGATGGAATTCCCTGTGAGAACGACTCCAGGTTCTGAGTCCGCCAGCTCTAATAGTCATAGGTGGCGTACCGACACAGAAAGAAAGTTTCATCAAGTAACAAAGTGCTTCGAGGCATGATCTGACAGTGAAGGGTTTAACATCGTCACCTGTGATGGTCTCGCTTGATTAGTAGCCGTAGGAAATGAATCTGGGATTATTTACCAATTTGTGGCGGTGAATGGGCAGGTGTAAATTGAATTTCTCAAGGAATGATAGTGATTGAACAAGTATCAGAAGAGAATCTGAAAGAGGTTTTGCCTCTGATTCGTGCCTATCAGGAGTTCTACAAGGTATCGGATATCTGCGATGAGAAGAATTTTGAATTCTTCTTGCAGTTCTGTAGAAACCCCTCCACAGGAAGCCAGTTCTTGTACCGGAAGGATGGGTGGGTAGTTGGATTTTCCACCGTGTATTTTACCTTTGCTTCTTCAATTATCTCGAAAGTATCAATATTGAATGACCTCTACACGGTGCCGGAGAGTCGCGGTAACGGTGTAGGGCGGAAGTTGATCGAGCATTGCCGGGGCTTCGCAGAAAGGCATGGTGCGGCAAGGCTGCAGTGGGTTACTGCACCAGAAAACGAGGCCGCACAGAAGCTCTATGATTCCATGAAAACCAGCAAGAGTTCCTGGTATTTCTATACCTATCGCAGTTAACCCGGCAATGGTGCTATTGCGGCTATCGAATAAGTGTGACACCAATATGGATGATCAAAAATCTGACGTTCGAAAAAAGGCAGACGAAATAAAGCCCTATCGCTGCAAGAACCTGATTGCCGTTCTCGAATGCCCGATGGATGTCAAGAATATCGGTACCGTCATTCGTAACGTCAACGCGCTGGGTGTGGAAAAGACCTATATCGTAGATCCGAGAAATGCGCTGCCGGACGACTGGGAGGAGATGCGAGAGCGGAAGTCTCTGTCCAAGACCTCGGTTTCCGCGATCAAGTGGAGCTTTGTCAAAAGATTCGACAGTACCGAGCACTGTCTGGAGCACCTGGCCAAAAACAGGTTCACGTCCATTGTGACCTCGCCACACGTCAAGGGAAAACAGAACTTCATCCTGCACAAGGCGGATTACACCCATCCGAAACTGGCGGTGTGGTTTGGCAATGAATCCCGTGGTATCAGTGACCTGGCGGTGGAGAACAGTGCGTTCTGTGTGTCTATTCCCATGTTCGGGATGATAGAGAGCCTGAACCTTGGCACCACCACGGGTATCGTGCTTTACGAAATCACCAAACAGCGGCGTGAGTATCAGGAAAGATACAAGCGAGCCAACCGTGGACCAAATAATCATATTGAATAGTCCCTGCGCCGCCTTTCGTTGGCCTCATTCTGTTTCACTTCTGGAGTAATACAGTGAAAATCACCAATCTAAGTCTTCTATTCTTTTTGTCGCTGCTGGCAGCTTCTCCGCTGCAGGCAAAAACCTATCAGGTGTACTTTCTCGGTGGCCAGTCCAACATGGTGGGCTTCGGATTTAACCGGGACTTACCGGAAGTACTGCAAAGCCCCATTTCCAAGGTCCGTATTTTCAATGGTGCGCCGCGGATGGACGAGGCAGCAGATGGTGGCAATGGCCACTGGGCAGCGCTGCAGCCGGGTTTTGGTCTGAATTCTGACTACCAGAGTGGCAAGTACGTCTTTTCCGATAGGTTCGGCCCTGAAGTAAGCTTCGGTCACACAATCCAGCAACTCGCGCCGGACGAGAATGTCGCCCTCATCAAGTATGCCTGGGGTGGCAGCGCGTTGGTCGATGGGGCCTCCGGCTTTGGCTCCTGGGACCCGAATGTTTCCAAGGTGAACCAGTACGATTACTTTCTGAATACGGTTAGCCAGGCACTTGGCACTGCGGATATTGATGGGGACGGGGAGGAAGATACGCTTGTCCCCGCGGGTATCCTGTGGATGCAGGGGGAGGCGGATGCCTTCGACAATGAACGAGCGGCAGTACAGTATCTGGATAACCTCAATTTGCAGGTAAAGCTGATGCGCGCTGCGCTGCACAACAATGCGCTGCCGGTTGTGATCGGCCGGATTACCGATTCGAAACACGGCCAGGCGCAGACAGTGATGCAGTTTTCCGAGTCGGTGCGCAACGCCCAGAAGGCATTTACCGAGATCGACCGGTGTGCCGCGCTCTCAACGGCGACCGAAGATTTTGCGTACGCCGATGGGGACGACTGGCACTATCGCTCTGAGGGCTATATCGCACTGGGCCGTGACTTTGCGGAGAAGCTGCACGCTCTTAAAACCCAGTGCACCAGAGGTTGATACCAATGCGCGTTGAATAGCGCTTTTACAGGTGATCCATGACCGTCAATTATTTCTCCATAGTAAACGGCGCCGGGCTTTTTCTTGCGGCGGCAGCGTTCATCTACTTCTGTTTGGTGTTCCGAAGGAACAATTGGTCTGCGGCTAAGGCGAAAGTCGAACGCAGTGGGGTAGACCGGGAGGTGGACACGGGCTTTGTCTTGACCGGAAGCGACTATGCCCCGGTCAAGAAAATCACTTCGGTCAGCTACACCCCACAGTTGCGTTATCGCTACAGCGTTGCGGGGCGTGAGTATTTGGGGGCGAAGTTGTTCTCGGTCAATCTGCTCCCGATTTCGACATCTGACCTGCTACCCATTATCGATGGATCAACGGTGCCGGTTTTCTACAACCCAAATAAGCCTGAGCGGTCATATCTGGTGGCAGCGTCATACCGTTGGCCTGTTGGGGCCTTGGTGGCAGGGGTTTTACTGGCGCAATTCAATGAGAGTCAGTACTCACAGCTGCTGAAGGCTCTCGGTAGCCTGCTAACGGCAATCTAAGCGGTGGAACTGCCGTGTTATCTACAGGGCTTTTGAAGTGGGGCGGACTAACCGGGCGCGCTTCATGCTATTGGTCATATCTATCAGGGCGAGAAGCATAAGCAATTTTTACAAATAGGAATTATTCTCAATAATAAGCATAGTGTTCTGGTGGTTTTTTGAACAACCATTGAGTTGTCGAACAGCGCTTAGCGCAAGAGGGTGATTCCATGAAGCAGCAAGCCATGACCAAAACCTGTAGTTTCGCCGCTGTCCATATGGCCGTCGCGTTTGCGGTGGGTTATGTGATGACTGGTGATATCTGGGTCGGAAGTGCGCTGGCGCTGGTGGAACCGGCCTGTAATACCGTGGCGTTTTACTTCCATGAAAAGTGGTGGAACCGGAGCAAGTCCGGGCAATCCGATTCCGCTGACATTCAAGCCGCCGCAGCCTGATCTGGGGCTGTCTGCCTGGTCATATTTCCTGTCGTCGCCGGCTACCGCAGAATTGATACGCGGTAGTCGGCGTTATTCCGTATCTGGCTGATACCCGCTAACCGGTGTTTCCTCAACCGGTATTCCCTCAACCAGTGTTTTCTCAAAAGTCCTCGGGCGCCAGTCGCCGCGTCCATTTCGCCAGGGCCTCCACCAGATCTCCGATAAACTTCCGCGTATCCGCATCGGTCAACTGGCCGCTCTCATCAAATTTCTTGTGCGCAAAGCTGATCATCACTTCCGGCTTATTCACGAAGTGGGCGTTCAGGTAGATCAAAATCCGGCGCAGGTCGTACTGGGCGCGAGCACCGCCGAAGGCGCTCATGCTGGCGCTCATCACTGCGACCGGCTTGTCCGCAAACGGCTGCGGCTCCACGCGCGAGAGCCAGTCGATGGTGTTTTTGAGTACCCCGGAAACCGAGTAGTTGTACTCCGGAGTGGAAAACAGAATGGCGTCCGCTTCCAGTATCTGCTGCTGCAGGGTTTCTACCGCCTCCGGCACTCCCATATCCCGTAGGTCCTGGTCGTACAGGGGGATGCCGGACAGCTTGGCAAAAGTGAACTCCGCAGTGCCACCGGCAATGTCGGCGGCGACCTGCAGGGCGGCGCTGTTAAAGGAGCTTTTGCGCAGGCTGCCGGAGATGGCGAGAACTTTGAAGGGCGCTGATGTCACGGCTGTTTTCCTCGGGGCTTACTGGTGAACCAAGTGAACCCCAAAGATAGCAGCCGGACGCGTCCGTCACGGTTTGATTGTATTAATGCGAGTGGCGCCCGACCGGGTGCGCATCGAGAATCCGCACAAACTGTTCGTCGGTCTCCATTACCGCCCCGGTATCCAGCTGGCTCACGGTCTTGCGATAGATTTCCTGCCAGGGCGTCTGGTTGGCCAAGGCGGGCGTCTTTCGTTGCTGCTGCCGCTCTGCCAGGGCTTCGTCGGACAGCAACACATCAACCCGGTGATTAGCGAGGTCCACGCGAATCCGGTCGCCGGTCTCCAACAGGGCAATACCGCCACCGGTGGCCGCCTCGGGGGAGATGTGCAGGATCGAGGGGCTGCCGGAGGTGCCGCTCTGGCGGCCGTCGCCCATGGTGGGGAGGCAGTTGATACCCTGTTTGACCAGCCGCTTGGGCGGCAACATGTTGACCACTTCCGCGGAGCCTGGGTAACCCACCGGGCCCACATTGCGGATCACCAGAATACAGTGCTCGTCGATATCCAGGGCCGGGTCGTCAATACGCGCGCGGTAGTCCTCGGGGCCTTCGAAGACGATGGCGCGGGCGGTGAAGCAGTCCGGGTGCGCGGGATCCTGCAGGTATTTTTGGCGGAATCCCGGATTGATGACGGACTTCTTCATCAGCGCCGAGTCGAAGAAATTGCCACGCATGATGGCGAAGCCGGCTTTTTCCATTAACGGTTTGTCCGTCGGGAAAATCACGTCGCGATTGCGTACCTGGAAGCTGCGGCAGTTATGGGCCAGGCTCTGGCCGGTGACGGTGTTCTGCTCGCCGTCGATGAGGCCGTCGGCGATCAGCTGATTCAACAGGGCGGGGACGCCACCCGCGCGGTAGAACTCTTCCCCCAGGTATTTCCCCGCGGGCATACAGTTGACCAGCAAGGGAATATTTTCGCCGTAGTCTTGCCAGTCATCCATGCTCAGTTCCACGTCTTTCAGCCCTCGGGCCAGCGCCAGCAGGTGCACTACCGCATTGGTGGAGCCGCCCAGTGCGCTGCAGGCGACCACCGCATTGAGGAAGGACTGCCGGGTGAGAATGTCCGACGGTTTCAGGTCTGCAACGGCCATTTCCACGATGCGCCGCCCGGTGTGGTAGCCCATTTGTGCGCGCTCTTTGTAGGGGGCCGGAATCGCGGCGCAGCCGGGCAGGGACATGCCGAGTACTTCCGCTAGTGCGTTCATGGAAAGCGCTGTGCCCATGGTGTTGCAGTGGCCGACACTGGGCACGGATTCTGCCGAGGCATCCATAAAGCCGGCGTAGTCCAGCTCACCCTTTGCGAGCCGTTCGCGGTTTTGCCAGATGGCGGTGCCGGAGCCGACACGCTCTTCGTGCTCCTGCGGTTCGGGTTTGTCGCTATCTCCCTCGCAACTGACCGGCCGCCAGCCATTCAGCATGGGGCCGCCGGAATAGACGATGGCGGGGATATCCAGCTGCAAGGCGGCCATCAGGGTGGCCGGCGTGGTTTTGTCGCAGCCGGTGGTCAGCACCACGGCGTCTACCGGGTAGCCGTGTAGGATTTCGATCAGCCCCAGGGTGGCAAGATTGCGATCCAGTGCGGCGGTGGGGCGGCGCCCCTGTTCGAAGATCGGGTGGACCGGAAATTCCATGGGAATACCGCCGGCATCCCGGATGCCGTCTTTTACCCGCTGCGCCAGCTCCTTGTGGTGGCGATTGCAGGGGGTCAGGTCGCTGCCGGTTTGGGCGATACCAATAATCGGTTTACCGGACTGCAGCTCTTCCCGGGTAAGACCGAAGTTGAAGTAACGCTCCAGGTAGAGGGCTGTGTGATCCGCATGGGCCTTGTCGTCGAACCAGAGTGCGCTGCGGAAGGGGCGAGAAGGTTTTCGGGTGGTATCTGTCATGGTCGCATGGTCTATGGCGCGGTGTTAGCAGTTGTTCTTATTGTGAAGCGGTTGTCGCCTGCGATATTTGTTTTTCACGCAGGTTATCAAGCGAACACGCTTATGCTCAATCGGCTTAATACGGTCGTATTGGCGCTCGCTACCTGTTGTGACGGATCACGGATGGAAAAAATCCCCGACACAGCGGGGATAAGTTTAACCACACCCGGTCACGGATGACCGGGAGAGATCGAGTAATATCCTTGTCGATTTCGGTAATTAGTTATTACCGAGCACAAAACAGCGTTCCAATTCTTTCGGGTATCGCAAACTTAGATTGTTGACGCTTTTGCCGATCTTGGCCTGCGGGTTTTGCTGGGCTTGCTCGGCTTTATGTGGTGTGGCGAGCAGATTGGGTTTGGCTGAGCCTTGAGCTGATAGTGGCAATTGCGTATTCACGGTGGCGACCTCTACTACTTATACGCTTCTGTTCTATCCTTGTGACTTTTGTTCGCTGTTGCGGCCGCACCCTGAGGGCGGTGCAAATTGCCATAAATCGACAAGGTTACTGGGTTAACTGTAGTGTAAAAGTTGCCGAACTAGCGGTACCGAATGGTGTTTGCGCGTAAATCCAGCCACTGGTGAGACTCGGCGCAAATTCCGGTTTTGAATCTGCCCGCAGGCCGGATATGTCCATGGGATTTGGCTTCACAAAAGGTCTATCATAGACTTATTTGATTAGATCTAAAGGTTTATTTAATTTTAGCTATTTCTGTGGTGGGAATATCCTGCAATTGTTCTCAATAACTAGTGCGGGAGAGAATCTATGAAAACTTTAACGACAGCTTTATTTTTAGAAACCTCGGCAGCTGAAACAGAGTGCAACTACAGCGATAACTATTACGGTGACCAGGTATGTGTGCTGAAAAAGTCGTGACCGAACTGGTGACGAGAGTCGTTTTGGGTGCACTGCAGTCCCGCTTTGGCGAGCGGGGTCGCGCGGAGTCCAGTGGCCCGTAACAGGTCGATTTTTAGGGTTGCTAGCAATAGCCGGCAGCGTTAGATTCCGGGGCTGTAAAGGCTGCCAGGGCAGCCAGTATGACCGGGTATCCAGATATGAAATTCCGCAAGCTCCATTTTCCCATTCTCGCGGCGATAAGCGTTTTTGTGGCCGCCTGCTCCGGCCCAGAGTCTCCGCAGGATGTGACCAAAGCATTCTGGCAGGCCGCAGTAGAGGGGCATGCCGCAGATGTTGCCGAGTTTTCTACCCTTCAGGGGCCCGAGCGATTCGATGACGATTTTGCGGGCTGGGCCGGATATCAGCCTTCCTGGGGACGGGTGATCATCGATAGCGATGAGGCCAGCGTGGTTTCCCGTTTCTCCAGTAAAGAGTACCCGCAATACAAGGCGCGCTCCTTTACCACCTACCTGATCCAGCGGGATGGCGAGTGGCTGGTGGATTACGAGCGCACTATCAGTAGCGCCCGTGGCGACGCCTTCGGTGACCTGCTGCGCCAGTTTGACCAGCTGGGTAAAAGCCTGTCGGAACAGTTTGATCGGTCCGCGGAGCAGGCTGGTGATCAGATGGACCTGATGCTTGAGCAGCTGGGGCGGGAAATGGAGAAAGCCCAAGGCCAGATGAACGAGCAGGCAACAGAGGCTGTGGAAAATTTTTCCGAAGAGCTGCGCAAGGCACTGGAGGAAATGGATAAGTCACTGCAACGCGCGCTGGAAGAAGAGCAGGAAGCGCCAGCAGACGCGAAGCAGTTCCACTCCACCGCACTGAGAAATTCTTTGTATGCCGGGTGAGGCCCCTTCATTGACGGGGGGTTATTGCGAAAGACTGCGTCTCCCTGCTGGCTCGGGCGGCCCGCTGGCGTTGCTGCTGCTCTGCGGAACCCTGCAGTTTTTGCAAGCCTTCTTCCCTGATGTGTTTTTATATGAACGTACCGCTATCGCAAGTGGACAATGGTGGCGCCTGCTGAGCGGACACCTTGTGCACACTAATATGGCGCACTTGTTGTTGAACATGGTCGGAGTATTTGCGCTTTGGCTGCTATTCGGTCGCAGCGCACTTCTCGGTAGCGGCCATTCTGCGGTGAAGTATCTCGGGCTGGTGGCCCTGCTGTCGCTGATGATCAGCCTCGGGCTCTGGCTGTACTTCCCTGCGGTGGATAATTACTACGGACTGTCTGGTGCGTTGCACGGCGTTTTCTGTTTCGGTGCAATCGGTGAGTTGTATCAGCGCCGCTGGTCGGGGGTGTTACTGCTCGCGGGGTGTGCGGGTAAGCTTACCTGGGAGTGGTTTGTTGGGCCCAGCGCGTCGACGGGTGCGTTAATCCAGGCAGAAGTAGCTGTACCCAGTCATCTTCTGGGCGCTATTTGCGGCTCGGTGATTGCCGCGCTACTGTGGGGTATTTCAACGTTGAAGTAGCGCCAGCAAATCCTCTTTACTGGCCGGAAGCTCCTTGGTCCTTGTCGCATCAAACAGCGCGTCTGCAAGCGCCTGCTTCTGTTTCTGCATTTGCTGAATACGTTCTTCCACCGTATTTTCTGCCACCAGCTTGTACACAAATACCGGTTTGTCCTGACCGATGCGGTGGGCGCGGTCGGTGGCCTGGTTTTCCACGGCGGGGTTCCACCAGGGGTCCATATGGATCACCACATCCGCCGCGGTCAGGTTGAGGCCCGCGCCGCCCGCCTTGAGGCTGATCAGGAATACCCGCACATCACCATTCTGGAAGCTGTCGATGGCCTGCTGGCGCTTGCGGGTCTGGCCGGTGAGTTTACTGTAATCGATGTATTGCGCGTTCAGTTGCTCTTCGACCAGTTTCAGTACCTGGGTGAACTGGGAGAAGATCAGGATGTTGCGGCCTTCTTCCAGTAACTGCGGCAGGTTTTCTTGCAGCCAATTGAGTTTGGCGCTCTCGTGAATTCCAGCGGCCTTTTCCAGTTTGACCAGGCGCGGGTCAATACAGGTCTGGCGCAGTTTCAGCAGGGCATCGAGAAATTCGATATGGCTTTTGCCCATGCCCTGGCGCTCCACCAGATCGCGGATACGCTTTTCCATGCTGATGCGCACACTTTCGTAGAGTGCGCGCTGTTTTGAGCCCAGTTCCACATACTGAATGGATTCGGTTTTCGGTGGCAGTTCGGCGACCACTTCGGATTTGGTTCGCCGCAACATAAACGGGCGCACTTTCTGTGCGAGCTCCCGCTGGCGCTCGTGATTGCCGTGTCCTTCGATCGGTGTGCGGTATGCCTGTTGAAAACTTTTGCGACCACCGAGCAAGCCCGGCAGGGCGAAGTCCATCAGCGACCAGAGTTCGCCCAAGTGATTTTCCAGCGGCGTACCCGACAGGCACAGACGGGTATCGCTGTGGATCAGGCGCACACACTCAGCGATTTTGGTGGTGGGGTTTTTGATGGCCTGGGCTTCGTCCAGAGCCAGCAGGCTAAAGGCGCGATTTCGATAGCGAGCCTGATCCCGCGCCAGCAGTGGATAAGTGGTGATGACCAGGTCGCTGTCTTTGATCTGGTCGAAGGCACTATCCCGTGCTGGCCCGTGAATCAGGGTAGTTTTCAGTTGCGGGGTGAACTGCGCGGCCTCGCGCACCCAGTTGCCGGTCAGGCTGGTGGGAGCCACTACCATTGCGGGTTTGGTGAGTGCGCCGGTTTCCTTCATGTATTGAACCAGTGCCAGGGTCTGCAGGGTTTTACCCAGCCCCATGTCGTCGGCGAGTATGCCGCCGAAACCGTACTGCTGTAAAAACACCAGCCAGTTGAGCCCGTCCTGCTGATAAGGGCGCAGGGTGGCATTGAGGTGTTTCGGTTTGGGCACTATCTGCAGGCCAGAAAAATCCTGTAGCGTCTCCATCAGCTTTTGGGTGATGGGTGCGTGGCGTTGATCGAGGCCTTCAATCCCGGAGAATTGTGCGGCTTGAAACGCGGGCAGGCGTACTGGCCGGCCGAGTGCTTTTTCTTTGAGTAAATCCAGCAGCAGGCCGCGGATGCTCTGCAGGGGTTTTGTGTCTACGCTGATCCAGTCGCCGTCGGCGATAATACTCAGCTGATCTGGAGCATCCTGTTCCAGCCACTGCTCGATCAGGTCGACAATGGGCCACTGCTGGCCATTGGGCAGTGTCAGATCCAGCCCCAGCTCAAACCAGTTTCCGCTGATGTCAGTGCTATCGGTCAATTCCATCGCAATTTTTGCGCGGGAGATATCAAATCGATAGCTGGGATCGGTCTCAACGATCCAGCCCTGCTTCTGCCACTCGGGTATTTGATTCCGCAGCAGTGCGCTCCAGCGTTCAAAAATTTTCTCGGGCTTGGTGGCATCCAGTACCCACACCTCTTTCTGGCCACCGAGGTTTTCCGGGATCAGATATAAGCCCTGGTCGTAAATCTGGTCGTTGCACTGGTGCTCCCGCAACATGTCGCGTATTACCTGCAGATATTCGCCATCGCTTTCCCGGATGACTTCCAGGCCTTCAAATTCGCTGCTGTACGAGGGCGACAGTATCAGCCCTGCGTAATTGAAGTGGAGTTTCAGCGCCGGGAGTTTGTAGTGGTCGAAGTCGCAACCTACCAGGGTGATACGGGGGGTGAATTCACTGGTCTGGGTAAGCTTTGGTTCTACCGGCAGTGGCAACTGGGAAATGGGAATCTGCCGGCGCAGTTGCGCCGCCATAAGCCCGAACTCTTTTTCGGGTACCGGTGGCATCTCCATTAGATGGATCAATTGGCCTGTGGGCAGTGGTGTAGTGATGTCCCCGATGCAGATATTTTCTGTATCCAGATAACAGGGCGGTACCACCGGAATCAGTCGCCACTGGCTGGCGCTATTCATTCCCTCAAGAACCGGCTCCAGTTGCTGGTTGCCGCTCTCATCGGGCTTCCATTGCCACTGCAATCTGCGCGCCGGTGCTCGCTGGATCACGCTGTCGTCAAAATAGAAACGGTTGCTCTCGAGCAAGTAGGTGAGGGCGCGACGGCCCTGTTCCCCGATCAATCCGAGGCGACCGGCGGCATTGATCCGGGGCAGCAGTTCCAGAATGGTGACATCTTCATCCAACAGGTGGCTGGGGCGATTCCAGCTCAGGTACTTGGTGTCCTGATTAAAATAGCGGATCTGGCTCCAGCTACCGTCCTTTTTGAGGTAGCCCTTTTTCGTGGAAAGCTGCAGAAGGCCCTGAGTGTTTTCTTCCAGCACGTACAGCAGGTAATGATGGCCGTATTCCAGAGGCCCGGAGCCTTCGCGAGGAGCCTGTGGCAGATCATTCAGCCAGTCCAGCCACGCCGGGTTGGCAGGTATCGGGGAATTTGGTGTTGATGGTGCGCCACTGACAGGCCCGTCGCCGGCGGATTCCTGCTCGCGCATTTCCTGTTCAAGGATCTCCAGTGCCACTGCGACGGCATGTTTGCAGTTCAGTGATACGGGGCAGGAGCAAAGGCCGACCAGACGCGATCGCTCGACGCCCAGTTCCACCCGGTACACGTAGCGCGCCGAACCCTTGACCCGGCCGCGGTATACCTCGGCATCTTCATCCCAATAGGCTTCCTGCACCCGGCCGCGCAGGAAGTAATCTTCCCCGCGCGCAAAGCTGCGCTCGTTGGCCATCTGGTGAATGTTTTTGAGGGCAAACGTTCTCAATCGAAGCTCCGGTGTAAGCAGTATTCTGGCCAGCCACAGTCGTCGAACCGTCCACTCTAACAGGTTCATCGCGCTTGCGAGAGAGGGGGAGGCTACTTATGCTCGAGGCTGTAAACACTTTCAAATCGGAATGGAGAACCTATGTTGATGACACGGTTGCGCGCGAATCTCGTATTGCCGCTGGCGATAATGTTCCTGCTCACTCTGGTCGGCTGCGGACAGGAAAGGAACACGGTGTCCGCGGAACTCGAGTCGCAAGTGGAGACTCTGGAGCTGCGCTCACCAAATTGCGCATCACCGGATGCCTGTGCCTCTGTCACCATTCGGAGGCTGGTGTTTTCCGATCGCCCGGCACTGAACGACGCGATTTATGCGCAGTTGCTGGAACAGCTGCAGGGCAACGGTGAATCCGACAGTGCGCCCCTCAACTCCCTGGAAAAGGTCGCACAGAAATTCCTCGAGGATGCCGACGCGGTAACAGTTGCTTCGGCGGCGTCTTGGCAGTTGAACGGGGATGCCAAGCTGCTCGCGCACCACGGCAACCTGCTGACGGTGGCCATCAACAGCTACCTGTACACCGGCGGCGCCCACGGTATGCCGGTCAGCCACTGGCTGAACTGGGATCTCTCCCGGGAGAGCGCCGTCGCTCTTGGGGATGTCATCGTCGCAGGGCAGGAGCAGGCCTTCTGGACGTTGGCTGAAGAGGCCCATCAACAGTGGTTGGATGCACAACAGGTCGACGGTGATTTTCGCCACAACTGGCCCTTTACCCACAGCGAGGATTTCCGACTCACGGAAGCCGGCCTGGTGCTACGGTACGGCGTGTATACTCTCGGCCCCTATTCCATGGGGGAGGTTGAATTGACCCTGCCGCGGGACAAACTGGCGGGTGTGATTCGCGAACCCTACCTCTCGGCCACAGGAAGTTCTGGTGACGGAAACTAGTCTGCAGGGCAGCGCCCCCCTGGCACTCAGTGCGCACGAACAGCGCAGTAATGTCTGGCGCCTGGCCATAGCCCAGGCGCTGGCAGGGGCCAACTCGGTGGTGGTCTATGCCACCGGAGCCATTGTTGGCAATACCCTGGCGCCCTCACCGGTACTGGCTACCCTGCCGCTCTCCATCTTTGTTGTGGGTATGGCGCTGTGTATTTTGCCGATGGGTGCCATTGCCGGCCGTCATGGCCGCAGCACCGCATTCCTTACCGGTGCTGGTACCGGCGTGCTGTCTGGCCTGTTGGCCATGTATGCGACGTTTTTGGGTGGCGTGGAAGGTTTCTGGCTGTTCTGCCTGTCGACCTTTTTTGGCGGCGCCTACGCGGCGGTTGTACTGACTTTTCGCTTTGCCGCGGCGGATGGGGTTGCGCCCGGCCGCAAGGCGCAGGCGCTTTCCATGGTGATGGCCGGTGGTGTTGCCGCCGGAGTCGTCGGCCCGCAACTGGTGACCTGGACCATGGACCTTTGGCCCAGGTACCTGTTTATCGTCACCTTTTTCGCGCAGGCAGTGGTGGCCCTGCTGGCGGCGTTTATCCTGATTGGCGTGCGTCTGCCGAAACCTCCGGTCGAGCCGGCGAGCGGTGGTCGCTCACTGGGCGCGATTGCCCGACAGCCGCGCTTTATTGCTGCGGCTACCTGCGGCGCCATCTCCTACACGCTGATGAACTTCCTGATGACCGCCGCCCCCCTGGCCATGCATATGCACGGGCACTCCACCGAGTCATCCAATCTCGGGCTACAGTGGCACGTGATCGCCATGTTCGGGCCGAGTTTCTTTACCGGAAAATGGATTGCGCGCTTTGGTGCGGAGCGAGTAATGATGGTGGGATTGCTGCTGATCGGCATTTCCGCCGCGGTGGGCCTGATGGGCGTGCAGGTGATGCACTTCTGGTGGACACTGATCCTGCTGGGGCTGGGGTGGAACTTCGGCTTTCTCGGCGCATCGGCGCTGGTGCTTGAGTGTCATACCGATGCCGAGAAAACCCGCGTGCAGTCCCTCAACGATTTCATCGTATTCGGGCTGATGGCCCTGGGCTCGTTTTTCTCCGGCGGTATTCTCAGCGCCTATGGCTGGAGCGCGGTGCTGTGGGTGTCCTTCGCACCGTTGGCGATCACCGTCTTTGCACTCGCGGTATTGATCCTGCGGAAAAACGCCGAGAGCATTCAGCCCGTTTGACGCTACAGTGGGCGTGTTCAATGGGTGTGTACAGTGGCGCCGAGCAAGTGCGCTACTGTCGCAGAATTTTCTCCATCGCCTTTCCCTTCGCCAGCTCGTCAATGAGCTTGTCCAGATAGCGGATTTTCTGCATCAGTGGATCTTCGACCTCCTCCACGCGCACGCCGCACACCACACCTTTGATCAGTGCCGTACCGGGATTCATTGCCGGTGCTTCGGCAAAGAAGGTCCTGAAGTCATTTTCCCGAGCAATCTGTCGTTGTAGCCCAGTGTGATCGTATCCGGTCAACCAGAAGATGATTTCGTCCACTTCTTCCTTGCTACGGTTTTTTCGCTCCGCTTTCTGTACATACAGGGGATAGACCCTGGCAAACGGCATCGAAAATATCTTGTGCTCGGGCATGTTCGCGTCTCCGTTTTCAATGGCGGGATTTTTCTGAACTGACGACGGTCGCGTACAGCCATTTGCGCCTGATTGCGTCGAAGGCTGTGCGTCATTGCTATACCTATTCATTGATATATCTGGTCAGTGACATAGTGGACCTAGAGGGAAGATCCGATGACTCGATTGCTAGTGGCTATTTTAATTGGTGCCGCGACATTCGTTGCGCTCAACGCCCATGTCCGCGCTGAGACGCCGGAAGTACTGCCGCGCCCGGATTTCCATTTCAAGGGTAAGGTCGGCAAGACCTACAAGGATTCGGATCCACCCGAGTTCCCGCAGCCAGTGCAGGCGCCAAAGGGCGCGCCAAACGTGGTGTTGATCATGCTCGACGACACCGGCTTCGGCCAGTATTCGACGTTCGGCGGCGGCATTCCCTCGCCGACCCTCGACAAGCTCGCGTCCGAGGGCCTGAAGTACAACCGCTTCCACACCACCGCGCTGTGCAGCCCCACGCGGGCGGCACTGATCACCGGCCGCAACCACCACTCCGCCGCCACCGGCGTCATCACCGAAGCCGCCACCGGCTACGACGGCTACACCAGTATCATTCCGCGCAGCGCCGGCAGTATCGCCGAGGTGCTGCGCCAGAACGGTTATATGACTGCGTGGATCGGCAAGAACCACAACACGCCAGCGTGGGAGACCAGTCTGGTGGGTCCTTTTGACCGCTGGGCCAATGGCCTAGGTTTCGACTATTTCTATGGCTTCAACGCCGGCGACATGAACCACTGGGATCCGTTCCTGTACGAAAACCGCAACCTGGTGCCGCGCAGCAAAGATCCCGATTACCACCTCACCGAAGATATCGCCGACCGCGCCATCGACTGGGTGCGCCGCAGCACCAGTATCGCACCGGACAAACCCTTCTTCCTGTATGTGGCGCCCGGTGCCAATCACTCCCCACACCACGCGCCCAAGGCGTGGATCGACAAATTCAAGGGACAGTTTGATCAGGGCTGGGACGCCTACCGCGAAGCCACGCTGGCGCGCCAGCTCAAAGCGGGCGTGGTGCCCAAAGGCACCAAGCTCACCGCGCGCAGTGAGGGCTTGCCCGCCTGGGACAGCCTTAACGCCGACCAGAAGCGGCTCTACGCACGCATGATGGAAGTCTTCGCCGGTTATGCCGCCCACGTCGACCATCATATGGGACGGGTCATCGATGCGGTGAAGAAGACGCCAAATGCCGACAACACCATTTTCATCTACATCGTCGGTGACAACGGTGCCAGCGCCGAGGGCGGCCTGGACGGCAGCCTCAACGAAAATCTGTTCTTCAACGGTTTCCCGGAGAAGTGGCAGGAAAACATCAAACACATCGATGAACTCGGTGGGCCCAAGTGGTTCAACCACTTCCCCAGTGCCTGGGCCCACGCAATGTCCACCCCCTTCCAGTGGACCAAGCAGGTGGCCAGCCATTTCGGCGGCACGCGCAATCCGATGATCATCTCGTGGCCGGAGCAGATCAAAGATCAAGGTGGCCTGCGCAGCCAGTTCCTCCATGTGATCGATATTGTGCCGACGCTGTATGAGGCCATCGGCGTGACGCCGCCAAAAATATTGAACGGCATCGAGCAGAAACCGCTGGAGGGCTTCAGCTTCCTGCAGACCTTCAAGAACAAGAATGCCCCGGAAACCCACAAGACTCAGTACTTCGAACTGCTGGTGAACCGCGGCATGTACCACGATGGCTGGATGGCCTCTAGCCGCAGCTTCGTGCCCTGGGAACCCACTCGCGGCGACTTCGATCCGTTCGCTGCCAAATGGGAGCTGTACAACATCAATGAGGATTTCTCCCAGGCCGTAGACCTCGCGGAAAAGCACCCGGACAAGGTGAAGGAGCTGGAAGCCATATTCTGGAAAGAGGCGGAAAAATACAGCGTGCTGCCGCTGGACTGGCGCGCCACCGTGCGTCTGAACGCGGAGCTGCAGGGGCGGCCGAGCCTCGCCGGCAAGCGCAGCCAGTATGTGTATTACCCCGGTCAGGTCGCACTGCCCGACGGCGCCTCGCCGCCAGTGCTGAATAAATCCTTTTCCGTCACCATGGATCTCGATATTCCCGAGAATGGTGCCGAGGGCATGATCTTCACCCACGGCGGTCTCACCGGCGGCTATGGCATCTATCTGCGCGACGGCAAGGCGCACTTCGTCTACAACATGCTGGCCGTCGAGCGTTACACCGTTTCCAGTGATGTTTTGCCAAAGGGCCGTGTGAAACTGGTGGCGGATGTCGCGTACCAGGGCGGGAAAGACGAGCGCGGTAAACCGGCCAAGGTCACGCTCTCGGTCGACGGCAAAAAGGTGGGTGAGGGCAATCTGCCGAAAACCATACCGCTGCAGTTCTCCCTCGGTGAAGGGGTGGATGTGGGAACCGACACCGGCTCCGCGATCGACTTCACGTACAACCTGCCGTTTGATTTCACCGGCAAGATTGAAAAGGTTACGGTGGACTTGAAGAAATAATGCCCGCGATGGGAATTCAGTAAATATACGGTGCGGGCTGACGTGCGCAGGCGCTTTGGCCCGCAGAACACACGCCCAAATTAGTGTGGGGCGCGAAGCTACATAGAGCAGGGAAATCGGGCAGGGAAAATGGTGGGCCTTCCGAGACTTGAACCCAGGACCTGCCCGGTTTTCGGGTAGAGAGGTGAGTCGGCATCCGACGGGTTCAGAGTGTGAAGCTTTGGGATAGAGATGGTGGGCCTTCCGGGACTTGAACCCAGGACCTGCCGATTATGAGTCGGATGCTCTAACCAACTGAGCTAAAGGCCCCCACAGAAAGGTGCTTGCGGCAGTGCGCGAGCGGGTTGGCAAAGTACTCGATTTTCCCCGCTAAATCAACGCTTTGAGGTTCGGGCTGTGGGGTTTACCAGGCCCAGTTGAATCCCAGACTGGCGCTGCCACCGGACCAGTTGAGGTCATCCAGGGAGCGCTGGTAGCCGAGGTTGAAAAACGCGCTGCCATACTTGCTCTGCAATAGCACGGCACCGCCGCCGAATTCTCCCCAGGTGGCTTGGCGCTCAAGATCGGTCTGCAGGTTGCCGTCGAAGAGTAACTGGTCGTTGCCACCCAGGGTGTGCCAGACATTACCGAAGAGATAGACGCGCAGGTTGCCGTCTAACCAGGCGGTGTCGGTGTTGTAGCCTCTGAGCCCCACACGAAAGTTGGCTTCCGGGGTCATGTCGGGTTCTACCCAGGATATGCCGTCGTTAAACGCACTGAGGTTGCTGTAGTTGGCGATGACCTGCAGCTGTGGTTCCAGGTTGAAGTGTTCGGCGGCCTGCCAGGTGAAGCCCTTTTCCACGGACAGGGTCAGCTGCGGGCCGCTGATGGTGTCACCGATTCCCCGGGACGAGCGGCTTTCCAGTGTGAGGTGGGCGACTTTGGCGGTGAAGTCGAAATAGCCCATGTCCGGGCGGTAGTCGTTGAAGTAGAAACCGATGTGGTGACTGGTGAGCTGATTCTGGCCCGCGCTGTAGTCGCTATAGCCGCGGGCGAAACCGCTGACATCACCGCTGGCGCGGGTACTGCCGACGAACAGCCCGGTTTCGCGGGCGCCGCCCGTGCAGGTGGGGCCTGACCAGAGATTGGTGCCGAGCTGAATACCGGTGATGCTGCCATCGAAGCGGTTGTCGATGTCGCCGCTCCAGTTGTAGTCGGTGCTCATATGGTGGACACGCAGCCAGTCGTCATTGATGCCGTCAAACCAGCTGCGCTGCTCACCCCGGCGTTTGTGGTAGCTGCCTATCTCTTGTAAGGAGCTGAGGCGGGCGAGGGATTTGGCCTGGGCGTAAAGCGGGATTTCGGGGCGGTAAAGGGTTATGGGGGCTGCCCCCGATTCCGGTGCGGCCGCAATAATCCCTTCAGAGGGAGAGAGAGAGGCTTGGGCGTCTGACGCTACTGAAGCATCATCAGCCACGCTACTGAAGCGGATACTGGACTGGGTGTCAGCTGGCTGTGTAACCGGCGTACTACTGGGCTGGAGGTTGGATCGCAGGTACCAATTGTTGGCGTCCTCGGGATCCTGGCTGCCGCGGAACAGGAAGTATTCATAGGGGCCGGCGGACACTGAGCCGTCCATAAAAAAAGCGCTGTTTGTGGTGCTGCCGCCGTCGCGGGCTTCCACTACCAGGATGCCGTTATCGGTATCGGCTCCGTTGCCCGTGAGGCGGTTGAATAGCAGTTGTGTGCTGCCGCTGGCACGCCCGCCGCTGATGATCAGGCGGTCGGCGAGGCTGTCATCACCGCCCGCAACCATATCCATGAGAATACTGCCACTGCCGATATAGTCGCCTCGAATCAGCAGGCTGTTGGCGGTGTTGTCGCCACTCATGTTGATCACGCCGTGATTGATCACAGAGAGAGGCTGGCCACTACCGGGCAATATACCGGCGCTGAAGTACGGCAGCAGCAGCCGGCTGCTGGAATCGATTTCCAGGAGCCCCGGCAGGGCATCGCTGCCGCCAAGTACCAGGCTGGAATCCAGTGTGAGATCGGCGGAGTGTTCGAGCGAGATGGTCTCCCAGTGCTGTAGTCTCGATGGGTTACTCAGCGAGACTCCCTGGATGCTCAGGCGGTCATTGCCCGCGCCACCGTCGATCCGTTGACCGCTGTCGATATTGGCGCGGTTGTCGCTGTTCAGGGTGTAGTGGTTGTCTTCACTGCCAAACAGTACCTGCCCATAGCCGGTGGCTGGGGCCAGAAAAACCGGCAGGGCGACGATGAGAGCTGGAAGTGTGGGGCCAAATGCGGTGATACGCAGAGCGGGGGCGCCGGCGTTAAACGCACTAGCCGCGCGGGGGTACGACATAGTTCCGTCCCTGAGTCTTATTCGTCAGGCACACATCCATTGTGGGCCCAATTGGTACGTAAGTACCGGAAGTCTAGGTCGGGAGTCTGGGGGTTGCCGGGCCTGGTGCCCGGCGGTCACAAATTTTGTCGGGCTATGCCGCGCTGTAGTGAGAGGGTAATAAAGCGGGGCCCTTGTCTGTCAATCCATTGCCAGCCAATCCAGTGTCAGCCAATCCAGCGCGGCAGCAGGATGCAGCCCCAGGTAGTGAGCCACATCAGTAGGGAAATGGACACGGCGGCGGAGCCGGTGTCTTTGGCGATTTTGGACAGCGGGTGCTTCTCTGGCCCAACGCGATCCACCACGGCCTCTACGGCGCTGTTGAGTAGCTCGACGATCATCACCAGTAGGGTCACGCCGATCAGCAGCGCGCGCTCCACGCCGGTTTCGCCCAGCCACAGGGCGGCGGGAATCAGGAAAATGGCGAGGGATACTTCCTGGCGGAAAGCCGCTTCATTGCGCCAGGTGGCGATCAGACCCTGGCGAGAATATTCGCTGGCATCGATCAGTCGGGAGATGCCGGTTTTACCAGGTTTGTTGACGAATTCGTCTTGCATGGCTGGTTTCTTGCGTCCCATTGTTTAGGTTTGGTCGTTCAGCTTGGATGGTTCAGTTTGAGCGCTTTCGCGCGTGTATCGCACCGGGTTCGAACGGTGCTGTAGCGGATCTTAGCTTGTGAAGTGTCAATAAAATGTCATAAAAAAAGCCCGGCGTTGCCGGGCTTTTCAGGTTACTCGTCCAGGAAGCTGCGTAGGTGCTCGGAGCGCGAGGGGTGGCGCAGTTTGCGCAACGCCTTGGCTTCGATCTGACGGATACGCTCACGGGTAACGTCGAACTGTTTGCCCACTTCCTCAAGGGTGTGGTCAGTGTTCATGTCGATACCGAAGCGCATGCGCAGTACCTTGGCTTCCCGCGCCGTCAGGCCGGCGAGCACGGAGCGGGTGGCGTCGTGCAGGCCAGTGGCGGTAGCGGTGTCCACCGGGGAAGACTGGTTCTGGTCTTCGATGAAGTCGCCCAGATGGGAGTCTTCGTCGTCGCCGATGGGCGTCTCCATGGAGATCGGCTCTTTGGCGATTTTCAGTACCTTGCGGACCTTGTCTTCCGGCATCTCCATGCGCTCACCCAGCTCTTCCGGGGTGGGTTCACGGCCCATCTCCTGCAGCATCTGGCGGCTGATGCGATTGAGCTTGTTGATGGTCTCAATCATATGCACCGGAATCCGGATGGTGCGCGCCTGGTCGGCAATGGAGCGGGTAATGGCCTGGCGAATCCACCAGGTTGCGTAGGTGGAGAACTTGTAACCGCGGCGGTATTCGAACTTGTCCACCGCCTTCATCAGGCCGATGTTGCCTTCCTGGATCAGGTCCAGGAACTGCAGGCCGCGGTTGGTGTATTTCTTGGCGATAGAAATAACCAGACGCAGGTTGGCCTCGACCATTTCTTTCTTGGCGCGACGGGAGCGGGCCTCACCGATGGACATGCGGCGGTTGATCTCTTTGATCTGGCCGATGTCCAGCTGGGCTTTGTCCTGGGCCTGCTGCAGTTTGCGCTGGGCGCGCTGGATCTCTTCCGCTACCTGGCGCAGGGCGTCGGAGTAGTCGCGCTTTTTCTTGATGATGGACGGGATCCAGTCATCGTTGGTCTCGTTGCCGGGGAATTCCTTGATAAAGGTTTTGCGCGGCATGCGGGCGCGTTTGATACACAGATTCATGACGGTGCGCTCTTGCTCGCGCACGTTGTCCAGAATGCTGCGCACCGCGTTGTACAGCGGGTCGAACTGGCGCGGGGCCAGCTTGAAGAAGCGGAACACTTCGCCCACGGCTTCCATGGCCTCACCGGCCTCTTTGGAGTCGCGGCCGTACTTCTGGATCGCGGCATCGGCTTTCTTCTGCGCGGCGATCAGGTTGTTCATGCGCTCGGCGAGCTCTTCCGGGTCGATGCCGCCGACGTTTTCTTCTTCCTCCTCGGAAGAGTCGTCATCGCTGTCATCGTCACCGTCGGACTCTGAATCATCGTCGCTATCGTCGCTTTTCGACTCCTGCGCAGCCTGGCCGGCCTGGGCGCCCGGGGGCACTTCGTCGGCGGGGTCGAGCCAGCCGGCGATCACGTCGGGGATGCGGCGCTCTTCTTTTTCGATCAGCGCGTATTCATCGATGATCTGCTGTACCGCACCCGGCCAGTAGGCAAGGGCAGCCATCAGTTCACGCAGGCCTTCTTCGATGCGCTTGGCGATGGCGATCTCGCCCTCGCGGGTCAGCAGTTCCACGGTACCCATTTCGCGCATGTACATGCGCACCGGGTCGGTGGTACGGCCAACGTCGGACTCAACCGCGGCGAGGGCGGCGGCCGCTTCGGCGGCGGCGATTTCATCGGCGGAGCTGTCGCCTTCGGCCATCAACAACTCTTCGGCATCCGGTGCTTGTTCAAACACCTTGATGCCCATGTCGTTGATCATGCCGATGATGTCTTCGACCTGATCGGGATCGGAGATGTCTTCGGGCAGGTGGTCATTTACTTCCGCATAGGTGAGATAGCCCTGCTCTTTACCGCGGGCGATCAGCTCCTTGATACGGGAAGTAGTCTGCTGCTGCTGGGTTTTGTCGGTCATGCACAACCCTGAATTCTGGGAATTGAAAGTCTGGACTTTTGTCTGGACAAAGACGCGGGATTATAACGTATCTGCGATAGCAATAACCACAGTGACTGTCAAGGCAGGCTGGTGGTTCAGGGTGTCCGGGCGCGCTTGTCTTAGGCATTTCCGCCGACTTTGGTCGGCGGGTCAGTGTATATGGAGATGTTAGTGGGGAATTCAAGGGGCGGTGTGAAAAAGCTTGGCTGACGCTAAAGACTGCAGGTTGCCTCGCTTTCTGCCGGGTACTTCTTATTGAGTGCTACTTGAAGAGCTACTTGCGGCGAAATTGTGCCAGCAGCGCCAGCTGTTCCGCACTGAGCTGGTTGCCGTTGCTCTTCAGTTGATCCACCAGTCCCCGCTTGCGCTGTCTTTCCGCCGCCAGTTCCAGGTTGCGCAGGCAGTCGCTGAATTCGGTCTGGGGGTCGTATTCCATCCCCTGACCCTGCCCGCCCACGATGGGGTGGCTCATGGCGAGGCGCGGCAGCAGCTCGCGGGCCTCTTTGCTTTCCAGATTCATCAGGCGGCCGAACAGCTGGTTGCTGTTAAGGGCCGGGTTTTTATGCAAAACCTGGAGGATTTCGCCGAACAGCTGTAAATCGGCGTCGTTACTGCTGCGATATTGCGCGCTGTCGTCGATCAGCGTTGCCAGCTGGGGGTGGTGCAGCAGCAGCGCGATCAGCATGCGCTCGGCGGGCAGGCGGTACTGGCCGCTGCGCCGGCGCGGTGCTTGGTGGGGCTGACCGCTGTCTTCGTGGTATTCCGGTGGCTCGTGGCCGTAGCCTTGTTCACCGTATTCAAAACCTGGCGGTGGGCCATCGTAGGCTTCCGGGGGCGGTGTTTCCTCGCCGTAGCCGGGAGCCTGGAATTCTCCCGCGCTGCTTGGCGCCCCGGTGGGTTTTGTCGCCGGTTTCGGCGCGGGTGCGGGGGCCGGCTGGGCCTGGCGGTTGAGTTCTGCGGCGCGGGCTTTTTCCGCGGCGATGATCTCTTCCAGCATGTCCTGTTCGAGGCCGGTACGCCGTGCCAGTTGCTGGAACATCAGCTGGCGGTAGACACCGGCCGGTAACAGATCGAGCAGCGGAGCGGCGGCCTTGGACAGGCGCGCGCGGCCGTCCATGGTCTGGATATTGATGCCTTCGCCTACCAGATCGAACAGAAAATCTTCCAGCGGGCGGCCCTGCTCGTCGATCAGTTGGTCGAAGCGCTCGCCGCCGATCTGGCGCACCAGGGTATCGGGATCTTCCCCTTCCGGCAGCAACAGGAAGCGCAGGCTGCGGCCGTCCTGCATGTGCGGCAGGGCCGATTCCAGGGCGCGGCGGGCGGCAGTGCGGCCGGCCTTGTCGCCATCGAAACAGAATACGATTTCCCCGGTGTGGCGGAAAGCCAGCTGTATGTGGTCCTCACCGCAGGCGGTGCCGAGGGTGGCGACGGCGCAGCGGATGCCGAACTGGGCCAGGGCTACCACGTCCATATAACCCTCGACCATGATCAGCCGCTTGAGCTCGCGGTTGGCCTGGCGCGCTTCCCACAGGCCGTAGAGTTCGCGGCCCTTGTGGAAAATGGGGGTTTCCGGGGAGTTCAGGTATTTGGGTTTGTCGTCTCCCAGTACCCTTCCGCCGAAGGCGATGGTGCGGCCGCGCTGGTCGCGGATGGGGAACATGATGCGGTTGCGGAAGCGGTCGTAGTGATGGCGCTTACCCGGTTCGTTCTTTCCCGGATTGCCGTCACTGTCGGTGCGGCGGATCGCGAGGCCCGCCAGCTCCAGCTGTTCCGCTTTCTCGGAGCTGGTGCCGAGATGGTTGAGCAGGTTGTCCCACCCGGGCGGCGCCAGGCCGATACCGAACTCCTTGGCCACGGCGCCGGACAGGCCGCGGTTTTTCAGGTAGGTGATGGCAGGGGTGGAGACCTTGTGGTCCTTCAGCTTTTCCCGATAGTAGTCCGCGGCTTTTTCCGTCAGCTGGTAAAGCGACTGGCTCTCCTGCTGCCGTTTGAGCTGCCCTGGCGCCAGCTGTTCGCGGGGGACTTCAAGCCCGAGGCTGGCGGCCAGTTTTTCCACCGCTTCCGGAAACGGCAGCCGGTCGTATTCCATCAGGAAGCCAACGGCATTGCCGCTGGCACCACAGCCGAAGCAGTAGTAGAACTGTTTGTCGGGACTTACGCTGAAAGATGGCGTTTTTTCATCGTGAAACGGACAGCAGGCGGAATAGTTTTTCCCGGTTTTACGCAGTTTTACCCGGCTATCGACGACCGGAACTATGTCGGCACGGGCCAACAGGTCGTCGATAAAGTACTGGGGAATCTTGCCTGCCATAGGGGGCTCTTAGCGCACAGCCTTTAGAAGGCCGCTTTGACCAGCTTGCTGACGGCACCCATATCGGCGCGGCCTTGCACCTGGGGTTTTACCAGTGCCATCACCTTGCCCATGTCCGCCATGCTCGCCGCGCCGGTCTCTTTCACCGCCGCGGTGACGATCTCCTGGATCTCCGCTTCGCTCAATTGCTCCGGCAGGTATTCCTGGATGACGTCGATTTCCTGCTGTTCCACTGCAGCCAGCTCCGGGCGACCGGCTTTTTCGTACTGGGCGATGGAGTCGCGGCGCTGCTTGGTCATCTTGTCCAGCAGGGCCAGGATGCGGGCGTCATCCAGCTCGATGCGTTCGTCGACTTCCACGCGTTTGATCTCGGCGTTGATCAGTCGCAGGGTTGCTAGGCGCCCTTTGTCGCGGGCCTTCATGGCATCTTTGGTGGCGGTGGTCAGGGTTTCCTTGAGGGTGCTCATGGGTTCGTCCGGTGGTCGATTGCTGTGGTTGGGTAAACAGAGGCCAATAATGGGGGATCGGGGAGAATTGGCAAGGCCCGGTTGCTCGGATCCGGGCAATAAAAAACGGCGCGCGAGAAACCTCGGGCGCCGTCTTGTTGCGAACCGCGTTCGCATCAGCGTGCTGTGAGCGAGAGAGAGGGCTCGGTTAGAGCCTCGAACTCAGTAGAGACGCTGGAACTTGCGGTTTTCGCGCTGCATTTTCTTGGCGTGACGCTTAACAGCAGCGGCAGCCTTGCGCTTGCGTACGGAAGTGGGCTTCTCGTAGAACTCGCGACGACGTACTTCGGAAAGTACACCGGCTTTCTCGCAGGAGCGCTTGAAACGGCGCAGGGCGATGTCAAATGGTTCGTTGTCTTTGATGCGTACTGAGGGCATTAGATTACCTGTAAAATTTGTTTCTCTCTGCCAGTGCCCAAATACAGGGGTTTCTGGCGGTGGCCTTCCGGCAAATTGCTCATCTCGCGGAGTGCAATCCGGAGGCCGGTTCACAGCGAGGGCGCAAATTCTATACAGATGATCTGGCCTTCGCAAGCCTTGCCGGTGCAATCCGCGGATGCCTCTAGGGCCTCGTGGGGCTACAGAGTATGATAGCGCCCCTGTAAGCCCATCAGCAGCGGTCAAATGACCGGTTTTCTGCTCTTTAGGGCGCAGTGGGCACTGAAAGACGAGCCAATACATCTTAGATTGAGGGTTTAACGAGCGCCGTGCGAGTACTCGGAATAGAAACATCCTGCGACGAAACCGGCGTCGCCCTGTACGACAGTGAGCAGGGGCTGCTGGGTCACACACTTTATAGCCAGGTGAAGCTGCACGCCGATTACGGCGGTGTGGTGCCGGAACTGGCCAGTCGCGATCACGTGCGCAAATTGCTGCCGCTGATCCGTGAAGTGATGGCGCAGAGCAACACCGAAGCCGCAGATATCGACGGCGTCGCCTATACCGCCGGCCCCGGTCTGATCGGCGCGCTAATGGTGGGCGCCTGTGCCGGTCGCGCCATTGCCTACGGCTGGGGAGTGCCCGCCATCGGTGTGCACCATATGGAGGGGCATTTACTGGCCCCGATGCTGGAAGAGCAGCCACCAGAGTTTCCCTTTGTGGCGCTACTGGTATCCGGTGGTCATACCCAGTTGGTGGATGTGCAGGGGCTCGGCCAGTACGAGTTGCTCGGTGAGTCTCTCGACGACGCCGCCGGTGAGGCCTTCGACAAAGCCGCCAAGATGCTCGATCTCGACTACCCCGGTGGCCCGCGCCTGGCGGCTCTGGCGGAGCAGGGCGATCCGCTGCGTTTTACCTTCCCGCGGCCGATGACCGACAGGCCCGGACTGGATTTCAGTTTCTCCGGCCTGAAGACCTTTACCCTGACTACAGTGCAGAAGCACGCTCTGGAAGACGGCCTGCCGGACGATCAGACCTGTGCCGATATTGCCGCGGCCTTTCAGGAGGCGGTGGTGGACACTCTGGTGATCAAATGCCGCCGGGCACTCAAGCAGGCCAAGCGCAAAACCCTGGTAATAGCCGGTGGTGTTTCCGCCAACAAATTGCTGCGCCAGCGCCTGGAAGCGCGATTGGTAGAGGACGGTTGCAGTGTGTTTTATCCGCGCCACGAATTCTGCACTGACAACGGCGCCATGATTGCCTATGCCGGCTGCCTGCGCCTGCAGGCAGGGCAGCGAGCTGACCTGGATATCGAGGTGCGCCCCCGCTGGCCCCTCACCGAATTGACCGGCGCCCTCGGCGCGGATACTACGTCGAACAAATAAGAGCGGAATAAAAGGAGATTAGTTTTGGACATCGTTTATATCCGTGATCTCAAGGTCGACACCATTATCGGGATCTACGACTGGGAGCGGGAAGTAAAGCAAACGGTCAGCCTCGATCTTGAGATGGCATTTGATATCCGTGAGGCCGCACGCACCGACAATATCGAGCACACCCTCAACTACAAGGCGGTGGCCAAGCGTCTGATCGCGTTTATCGAAGGCAGTGAATTTCTGCTGGTGGAAACCATGGCCGAGCAGGCCGCGGAAATCGTGCGCAAGGAATTCAATGTGAGCTGGCTGCGCCTGCGCCTGTCCAAACCCGGCGCCGTACGCGGTGCCCGTGACGTGGGCGTGATCATTGAGCGTGGACAAAAGCAGACCTCGGAGGCCTGAGATGGCGACCGTTTACCTGAGCCTGGGCAGCAATATTGATCGCGAAAAAAATCTGAGCGCGGGGTTGGACGCATTGGTAGAAGCGTTCGGCGATCTGCGTATGTCACAGGTGTATGAAAGCGAAGCGGTGGGCTTCGATGGCGATAACTTCTATAACCTGGTCGCCGCCATCGATACCGAATTATCGGTTGGTGAGCTGGCATTGCGCCTGCGCCATATCGAAGACGATAACGGCCGCCTGCGCAGCGGCCCCAAGTTCAGCGCCCGCACCCTGGACATCGATATCCTGACCTACGACGAGCTCACCGGTGAAGTGGACGGGGTAAAACTGCCCCGTGGTGAGATCCTCAAGAATGCCTTTGTGTTGCTGCCGCTATCGGAGCTGGCTCCTGAAACTGCTCATCCGCTGCAGGGAAAAACCTATCAGCAGTTGTGGGATGAGTACGATCAGGATTCGCAGAAGCTGTGGCCGGTGGCGTTTGATTGGCCCGCTGCCTGAGTTCATCTGCGCGCGCCTACAGTCGACTAACCAGTGCGTCGATGTAATTGCCGGGAAGAATATGGTTGCCTTTAAAAGTGAGGTGTTCCTTCTTACTGCTTGCAATCGCGGTGTAGAGGTGCTGATTCTCTTTGTGTGATGCGTATTCATCATCACTTGCTGTGATCAGAAGCACCTCGGGGTTCACGATCCGTGAGGCGAGATTTTTTGGTGCCACGGCTGCCGTCTTGTCATCCAGGTAGGGTGGCGCCACCGCGATAACCCGGTTTATCTCCGCATCTAGCCCGCCGATCAGCAGGGCGATCTGGGCGCCCATACTGTATCCCACTAGATTCAGGTTACTGCTATCCAGCTTTTTCTGCGTGCGAATCCAGTCGATCAGAACTCGGTAGTCCTGGACGGTATTCCGGACCATTTCTTCATAGTCGGTTTTGTCTCCGAAAAAATGCAGGTTGTTCATTATCGAGCGCAGTGTCTTTTTCGGGTCCTTTCTCATGCCGTGGTACCGTGCGTCGATGGCCACTAACACATAACCTTTCTCGGTGGCACTGCGCCCGATCTCGTTGACCCGGGTTACTGTCGGGCGTCCCTTGTATGAGCCCGTCCACCAGCGTTGGTGGCTCCGCCCCATTGCGGAGATGCCGATCACTACGGGGTAGCTTTCCTGTTCTATCGATGGGTAGCTGATTTGCCCGTTAACTACTGCGCCGTCAAAACTCCTGTAGGAAAAAGAATAATTCCTATCGCCGATGTCCTTTAACGTCATTTTGATATCTTCCGGCGCCTGGTAAGTGTAGGAGTCCAAAATTTCATCCTGTGGTATCGGTTGTACTTTTAACGCGAAAAAGGTGTACCAGAGCAGAGCTAGGAAACAGATTGCCAGGCAGGTAATAGCAGATGCTTTGACTAATTTGGATGGTGTATGGTTCATGATGAATGCTTCCTGATTGATGGAGGCACTCTACAAAGTCGTTGGTGAAATCCGGGTGAAATTTCGGGGATAGCAGGGCGATACGTATCGGGCTTATTGTGTCTTGTCAGAAAAAACGGATATGGAAATAGAAAAAGTGCCATTATGGCATTCAGCCGCGTAATGCCACTGTTGTGCGGTGAGGATCCGGCTTGCCAGGTAAAGCCCCTGCCCAATCCCTTCGCTGTTCTCTCTACTGCTCTCTCCGCGAACGCCAGCGTTAAACAGGGTCTCGGTTTCAAACGTAGTGCGAATCGGATTTTCAAAAACGATGGCATCGCCGCTGTAAAAGATGGTGAGCTTGGGCTGCAACGCGTAGCGAATGGCATTATCCAGCAGGATATCCAGAAGCAGCTCCGTGAGATGCGGGTTGCCTGTGACAGGAAGTGTGGCGGGTAGGGTAAGGTCTACCTCGAAACTGTCTTCGAGGGATATTTCCGGACGTGCCAGTAAGCGGCCCTCCAGCAGTGGGCGAAGGTCAAACGTCTTGCGCGCGAACGACTCCGATCTCGCGAGTGCCAACAGTGTGGTTACCGTCCGATTCATGTTTGCCAGTATTGCACCAAGTCCCTGGGTCTCGGAGACATTCAGGCCCCTGTTCCCGCACAGGGATATCGTATTGGATGCTACCGCAAGGTTGGTGCGGAACTCGTGGCTGACATCGCGCGTAAATTCCGCTTCTCTTTGTCTCGCCTGCTGAAGTTCGCGCAGATTCCGCTCCAGAGTGCGTGCGAGAAAACCGATTTCATCATTGCGGTTGCTGGTCGTTAGCGCCAGAGAGGGGGTGTTGACCGCCTGTGATTCCAACTCTCGCGCGAGAGAGAGAATCGGTCGGACGGTACTGGTAATCAGTCGATGGGCAAGCCAAAGTGCCAGCGCGGTTGTGCAAAGAAAGGTAGCGATCAGTGTCCAGACCAGTCGGCCCGACTGACTGGATACCGTGAGAAGATTACCCACTTCTGAAGCAAGGATCGCGCCTGTCTCTGGTGTCAGCTCTCGCAGGTGGTAATGCTCCTGGCCGGTAACAAATAGCTCGGCTCTACGTCGTTCACCACCCAGTGCGGCTACAAACTCCGGCGGCGTTTTGGCGGGCGAGGTGTAGAGGGTGAACTGCGGTAGTCTGGGGGAAGGCAGTTCACCGTGCTCGCGAAAATGCTGCTCGATATAGTCGATCTCGCTGTTGATCAGGTTGTCGATCAACTGGTCTTCAATCACATAGGCAGCGATTACGCCAATGCTTGAATAGATCAGGCACAGCAGCAGAGTGAATCCCCCGAAGAGCGTGAGAACCTTGCGTTTCAGCCTCCCCTTTGGAATTTCAGTTTGCACCTGGTTGCTCCAACCGGAAACCGATACTGCTGATGGTTTTCAGCATGGGGTCGGGGAAGGGGCGGTCGAGCTGACCACGAAGACTGTAGATGTGGGATTTTAGGGCGTCGCTGTCCGGTGGGTTGTCGCCCCAAATGCGGTGGCTGAGTTCACTGCGACTGAGTGGCTCCGGGTAGGCGCAGGCGAGCTCCCACAGAATATTGAATGTAATCGTGGTGAGCTTTAGTGGTTGTCCGCTTCGTGTCGCCTCGCGACGACGCCCAGAAATGCTCAGGGCGCCGATATTGATTTCATCGCTGCGATGGAGCTCCCGGCGGCGTGCGAGCGCTTCGCAGCGCAGTGCCAGCTCGCGAGGGTCGAAGGGCTTGCAAAGATAATCGTCGGCACCGGAGTGAAAGCCCTGCGCTTTATCAGCAAAGGCATCGCGGGCGGTGAGCATTAGAATCGGTGTGGCAACGGGAGCCTGCTGGCGGAGTTCGCGGCAAACCTCGATGCCGTCCATGTCCGGCAGGTTCAGGTCCAGTAGAATCAGGTCGTAGATTTCGGTAAGGGCGAGTTGCAGGCCGCGTTGTCCGCAGTTGGCGAAATCCACCTGCCAGCCGTGGCCCTCCAGGAATTCACCGGTCTGTCGCGCGAGGGTCGGATTGTCTTCAACCAGAAGAATTTTGAGTTGCTTCACCGGCAGTTGCCTGTCCATTTATCCGCTTAAGCGGACATTGTGACAAGCTGCCGGTGAAATTGAAGTGAAATATGGCCGAGGCTTATGATCGGCCTGGTGTCCTATCAGCTCAGGTTTGCCAGCGCTTCCTTGGTAAACGGCACTATCTCTTCCTCGCGGCCTTGCTTCACTTTCTGCAGCCAGTTCGGATCCTGCAACAGTGCACGGCCCACAGCGATCATGTCGAATTCGCCGTTATCCATGCGGCGGGTAAGCTCTTCCACTCCGGTTGGGTTGGCGGTGCCGCCCATGCCCTGGTTGTTGCCACCGATAAAGTCATCGTCTAGGCCGACACTGCCCACAGAAATAACCGGCTTGCCGGTAAGTTCCTTGGTCCAGCCCGCCAGGTTCATGTCGGAACCTTCAAATTCCGGCACCCAGAAACGCCTAGTAGAAGCGTGGAAGATATCCACACCGGCTTCGACCAGCGGTGTCAGGAAGCGCTTCAGCTCTTCCGGAGTTTGAGCCAGGCGCGCGTCGTAATCCTGCTGCTTCCACTGGGAATAGCGCAGCACGATGGCGAAGTCTTCGCCCACGGCTTCGCGCACAGCTTTCACGATCTCCACCGCGAAACGGGTGCGGTTTTCGATGGAGCCGCCGTACTCGTCGTCGCGCACATTGGTACCTTCCCAGAAGAACTGGTCGATGAGATAGCCGTGGGCGCCGTGGATTTCCACTCCGTCGAAGCCGACTTCCTTGGCTGCCTTGGCCGCATCCGCGAATGCGCGCACCACGTCCTGGATGTCTTCTTTGGTCATGGCGTGGCCGTTGGCTTTGCCGGGCTTGAACAGGCCGGAGGGGGAGTAGCCGGGCACGGATTTGTCCGGTCCGGTTCCCTCTTTGCGCACCGAGCCCACATGCCAAAGCTGCGGAATGATCTGGCCGCCGGCCGCGTGGACTTCGTCGACCACCTTCTTCCAGCCGGCCAGCGCTTGGTCACCGTAGATGGCCGGCACATTCTCGTAGCCATTGGCGGCCTTGCCGTCCACGAAGGTGCCCTCGGTAATGATCAGGCCCACTTCGCCCTCGGCGCGGCGGCGGTAGTAGCCGGCCACCTGGTCGTTGGCGATGTAACCGGGGGAGGCGGTACGGGTCATGGGGGCCATGGCCACGCGATTGCGCAGCTTCAGGGATTTGTGCTCGAAAGGACGCAACAGGCTGTCCAGGTTACCGCTCATAACACTCTCCGAAATCTCGTTTACAGACGCTTCAGTTATCCACAGGTGGGTCCCGATGTGGGGGTAGCCACCAATAAGGTTGCGTTATGAAACTTTATTTGGTTTTTTAATGCAACCCTTTTCGCTTATACTGATTTGCATGACACGTAAACGATTTGACGATATTGGCTGCTCCATCGCCTGTGCCCTGAACGAGGTGGGAGACTGGTGGTCCCTGCTGGTGATCAAGCAGGCAATGCTGGGTACGCGGCGCTACGGGGATTTCCAGAAGAGCCTGGGAATTGCCAAGAATATTCTCTGTGACCGTCTGTCCCGACTGGTGGAAAACGGGGTGATGACGCGGGTGGATGTGGGGGAACACGGCACCCGTTACGAGTATCGCCTGACGGAAAAGGGGCGCGACCTGTTTGCGGTGGTGGTTGCCCTGCGCCAGTGGAGTGAGCGCTGGAATGGCAACAAGGATTCCATGCAGCTGGTCGCACGCACTAGTGGTGAAGCAATTGCGCAGGTGGCGGTTCAGGATCGCGACGGCGAGGTGCTCACGGTGCGCGATGTGCTGTTTGTGGATAGTGATGGCCGGCCTATAGAGCAGGCTGGCTGAGCCTGTGTTTGCGAGTGCGAGTGCGAGTGCGACGGCGGGCGACTGACAGCGGCCGCCCGTGTTTCCCTCTGTGTTTCGCTGCCGGTTATCGGCTTATTTCTCGCCGTTCATTACCTTTCTCAGCAGTTCCTGGTGCCGGCGCAGTTCCGGTTTATTCTCCAGAATTTCCTCTTCAGACAGCCCCTTTAATTCGTGGGGGAACACCAGCCATTCGTCGGTTTTGTGCAGGTAGTAATCCGGCTCCTGGTCGGTGCGATTGCGTGTGGGCTTGAAGTAGGGGCAGGCAATGCGGATTTCCGGAGTATTCTTTTTGCACGCCTTGCGCAGGTCGGTAATCGCCTGCTGAATGCTGAGTCCGGTGTCGTAGACATCGTCGACGATCAGCAGCTTCTGGTGAGACTCCACCCGTTTGATCAGGTAGGTGAGCCCGTGCACGATCACTTCCTTGCTGCGCTGGTCGACGCCGCTGTAGGACGAGGTGCGGATGGCGATGTGGTCGGCGTGGAAGCCGAGAAAGTCGAACATCTCCTGCACCGCGATGCCAATGGGCGCACCGCCGCGCCAGACGCCGACGATATAGTCTGGGTGGAAGCCGCTCTCGACGACTTTCAGGGCCAGGGTGAAGGAGTCCTCCAGCAGTGACTGGGCGGAAATAAACTGTTTGTCGCTCACAAGGTACCTCGAGCTTTTAAATGTTGAGGCTGCGGCCGCCGTCTACGGCGATGACCTGGCCGGTGATATAGGGAGCGTCAGCGGCGAGAAAGCGCACGGTACGCGCAATGTCTGATGGGTCACCGCTTCGCTGCATGGGGATTCGCGCCAGAATCTGCTCCTTGTTATAGCCTTCACTCTCCTGTTCTGGCCACAGAATCGCACCGGGGGCTACGGCGTTGACCCGTATCCGCGGCGCCAGCTCCCGTGCCAGGCTCTTGGTCATCATCACCAGCCCGGCTTTGGCGGCGCTGTAAATGGTATGGCCGGGCATGGGCTTTTCGGCGTGGATGTCTGCCAGATTGACGATGCAGCCACCGGCATCCGCCAGGGCGGGCGCCAGTGCCTGGCTGAGAAAGAAGGGCGCCTTCAGGTTGCTGCCCATCAGTTCGTCCCACTGCTGCTCGTCGGCGTTGCCGATGGGGGTGGGGTAGAAAGCGGAGGCGTTATTTACCAGCAGGGAAATTTCGCCAAAGCAGGCGATGGCGGCAGTGGCCAGCTGCTGGCAGTCCGCGGCACTACCCAGTTCGCTGTGTACGGCTACGGCAGAGTTGGTGCGGCGTTGATTCAATATGTCCGCCAGTGACTGCGCCGCCTGAGAGGAGTGCCGGTAGTGGATCACTATCTGGTGGTCCCGATGTAACTCCTCAACGATGGCGCGTCCAAGTCGGGCGGCGGCACCGGTGATCAGGGCTGTGGCCATGGTGGTATTCCGTGTGCAGAAGTGATCGGCGGCAGGCCGGGTTTTACCCGGGGGTGCCGTAGGTATTTTTCAGGTTAGTCAGCGCTTGCAGTCGCGCCCGATCCAGGGCTTTACCCAGTTCGGCACCTTGAAAGCCCTCGGAAATCAGGACCTGGGGGTCGACATTGGCGGCCGAGTCCCGGGCCGCGCGCAGGTAGTCCACCTGTGGATACTCCCGGTCCTCCAGGCCAAGGCGGCCGCGGGCATCGGCCTCACAGCTTTCCAGAAACTGCTCGAATCGTTCTGGCCGCCGCAGGGCGTCCAGCGCGCGCAACATTTTCAGAATGGTTTGCGGGCGCAGTTCAAACGCTTTGTGGCAGTGCAGGTGGTATTCACATACACCGAGGGAGAGCGTGGTAATCGGGTTGGGAACGCGCAGGCGCTGGCAGACCTCTTTTACCAGTGGTAGTCCCGCAGCCTCGTGTCCGCGGTGGCTGGGCAGTACATGCTCAGGCGTTATGCCCTTGCCCAGGTCGTGCACCAGTACCGCAAAGCGTACCGGCAGGTCCGCTGGCGCCTGGCGCAGGGCCCGCAGTATATGGTCGCCAGTGTCCACTTCGGGGTGGTGCAGCGGCGGCTGGGGTACACCGAACAGGCAGTCCACTTCTGGCAGCAGTACCTTCAGGGCGCCGCAGTCGCGCAGCACCTGAATGAAAATATCCGGCCTGGGTTCGGTGAGGGCGCGGCTTATTTCCTTCCATACCCGCTCGGGTACCAGATGTTCCACTTCCCCTGCATCCACCATGCCCCGCATCAGCGTCATAGTTTCCGGAGCGACAGAAAACCCCAGTGGCGCGTAGCGAGCGGCGAAGCGCGCGACCCGCAGAATACGCAGCGGGTCCTCGCTAAAGGCGGGTGAAACGTGGCGCAGCAGGCGGGCGTCGAGGTCGGCGCGGCCCTGGTAGGGGTCGATAACCTCGCCATCCTCGGTTTCCGCCATGGCGTTGACTGTGAGATCCCGGCGCTCCAGATCCTGCTCGAGGGTGACATCGGGACTGGCGTAGACGGTAAAGCCGCCGTAACCGTGGCCGCTTTTGCGCTCGGTGCGGGCGAGGGCGTATTCCTCGCTAGTTTGGGGGTGGAGAAATACCGGGAAGTCTTTACCTACGGGGCGAAAGCCCTGGGCCAGCATCTCGGCCTCAGTGGCGCCGACGACGACCCAGTCGCGCTCGTGCACCGGGCGATGGAGGAGTCTGTCGCGAACCGCGCCGCCAACCAGGTAGGTTTTCACGATCCGCCCCCTGACTGAGGATTGCTTCCAGAGTCACGGAATCTGTTGATCAAATGGGGGGCGGAAGATGCCATATAAGCCGCTGAACCTGACACTACGTCGGAAAAACCCGCGGGTATCAGGTAAATACTAGGGAATTGAAGGTCGGGGAAGATAAAAAAAAGGCCCCAAAATTACAAGGGGGCCCAGGGTCTTAGGGTATTCGTGAAGAGAGAATCCCAACAAGCTCGTGTGCGCCAGGTTTCCCGAAGATCTCTGCATTTTTCTGTAAATAGTTACAAAAGGCTACAGAATCGGGGTAGATAGCGCATGTTGCTGGCGGTTAAATGACCTCATGCAACATGCTGTCCATTCTATTTAACCTGTCTTAACTGTCAACCATGGCAATCAAACTTTTATTGAGGGATGTGCCAGTTGGTTCGTTAAACATATATAGGCATAGAATTAACGCCTGTTTATTTGGTTTAATTCAGCATAATTAATAACTAAATGCGCGATTCGTGGGGGATAGTAATAAGATGAGCGAAGTGCATGTTCTTACCACCGGGGAAGCGGCCCGCTACTGCGGAGTAAATTTCCGTACCGTTATTCGCTGGATTGAGCGTGGCCAGCTGAAGGCGTACAAGCTGCCGGGCCGTGGAGACCACCGTATTTGTGTGGAAGATTTCGTCGGCTTCCTGCGGGACAACGCTATGCCGGTGCCTGCCGAGCTGGGAAGCGCCAGCCGCAAGGTGCTGCTGGTGGCGAATTCACCGGAACTGATTGCCGGCCGCCAGCTGCTGCAGCAGGCCGGGTTCGACGTGGATATTGCCGGGGACAGTTTCAGTGCGGGCGCGCTGATGGTAACGGCAAAGCCCGTATTACTGGTGCTGGACACCAACCTGGACGGCGTTAACGGTTTTCAGGTCCTGGATATGATCCGCTCGAAAGGCGAGTTCACCTCCTTGAGCGTACTGGTGATTGCCCCTGAGGGCGATCCGAGCCAGCAGCGTTGGCTGGACGCCGGTGCCGATGCGGTGGTTGCCGCCTCTTGTGACCGCAATGAGCTGGTTGGGCGCATCAACCTGTTGATGGATGTCTGATGATCGGTGCCGTTGAAGTCAGCCGCTGAGTTTCGACTGATAGGCAGGACTTCTGGCGTGCTGACCCCGGGCCGATTTTCACATCGGCTTGGGCACCAGCATGGATTCTTCTTCCTCCGATCTGTCTCTGCCCATTTCCGGGCAGTGGAAGCTCGCGGTAATGTCATCACCGTTGAGGCTGTGCAGGTGCACGTCAAATCCCCACAGGCGGTGCAGGTGACGCAGAACCTCGCTGGTATCCCGGCCCAGTGGTCTCCGCTGGTGCTGGGTGTGATGCAGCGTCATTGAGCGGTCGCCGCGGGTGTCCACCGAATAAACCTGAATGTTCGGTTCGCGATTCCCCAGGTTGTACTGCCCCGCCAGCTTGGCCCTCAACTCCCGATAACCATCTTCGTTGTGGATGGCATTCACCACAATTTCCTTCTCGCGATCGTCGTCGGAAATGCAGAAAAGCTTCATGTCCCGCATTACCTTCGGGGACAGGAACTGCAGAATAAAACTCTCATCTTTGAAATCGCGCATGGCGAACTGCAGGGTTTCCTTCCAGTTGCTGCCGGCGATATCCGGGAACCACTCTCTGTCTTCATCCGTAGGATTTTCACAGATGCGACGCAGGTCGGTAAAAATGCTGAACCCGAGCGCGTAGGGATTGATACCGTTGTAATAGGGGCTGTCGTAGGGCGGCTGATAGATGACACTGGTGTGGCTCTGCAGAAACTCCATCATAAAGCCATCGGTCACCTTGCCGCGGGCATAGAGTTCGTTCAGCAGGGTGTAGTGCCAGAAGGTCGCCCAGCCCTCGTTCATCACCTGGGTCTGGCGCTGCGGGTAAAAATACTGGGCCAGCTTGCGCACGATGCGCACCAGTTCGCGCTGCCAGTTCTCCAGTAATGGCGCATTCTTTTCGATGAAGTACAGGATGTTTTCCTGTGGCTCTTCGGGAAAGCGCCGCGCGTAAACCTGTTCTTCCGCACCGCCCATTTTGGGGATGGTGCGCCACAGGTCATTCAGTTGCCGCTGCCGGTATTCCTCACGCTCCTTCTGGCGGCGCTCTTCTTCGTGGGCAGAAATGGGGTAGGGGCGTTTGTAGCGGTCCACCCCGAAATTCATCAGCGCGTGGCAGCTGTCAAGCAGCGCCTCCACTTCGTCCACACCATGGCGCTCTTCACAGCGGGCAATATAATTTTTCGCGAACAGCAAGTAGTCGATAATACTGCTGGCATCGGTCCAGGTACGGAACAGGTAATTGCCCTTGAAGAAAGAGTTGTGCCCGTAACTGGCGTGGGCAATGACCAGCGCCTGCATGGTCATGGTGTTCTCTTCCATCAGGTAGGCAATGCAGGGGTTGGAGTTGATCACAATCTCGTAAGCCAGCCCCATACGCCCGCGCTGATAGTTGTTCTCTACACTGATGAACTGTTTGCCGAAGGACCAGTGGTTGTAACCCACCGGCATGCCTACGGAAGAATAGGCATCCATCATCTGTTCGGAGCTAATGATTTCTATCTGGTTGGGATAGGTTTCCAGGCCAAATTCCTTGGCCAGCAGCGCAATTTCCCGGTCGTACTCCTGAACGAGTTCGAATGTCCACTCGGAAGTGGTGGAGATGGGCTGCTTGTTGGTGATCGCTGTATCTAGCATCAGGCGGCAACCTTCTGTGAAAAGAGTTGGCGGAATACCGGGTAGATATCCTGCACATCGATAATCTGCTCCATAGCAAAGTGCTCGGGGAAGGCCCGTTCAACACTCTGGTATTCATCCCACAAAGCCTGGTGATCCCGCGGGGTAATTTCTACATAGGAGTAGTACTGCACGTGGGGCATGATGTCGTCGATCAGGATTTTGTGGCAGGTACTGGAGTCGTCATTCCAGTTGTCGCCGTCGGACGCCTGGGCGCCATAAATATTCCATTCGCTGGCGGGATAGCGATCACGCATGATGTCGCGCATCATTTTCAGTGCGCTGGAAACAATGGTGCCGCCGGTTTCACGGGAGTAGAAAAACTCCTGTTCATCCACTTCCTTGGCGCTGGTGTGATGGCGAATAAACACCACCTCGGTGTATTCGTAACTGCGCTGCAAGAACAGGTACAGCAGCAGGAAGAACCGCTTGGCCATATCTTTGGTGGCCTGGTTCATCGAGCCGGACACATCCATCAGGCAGAACATGACGGCTTTGGATCGGGGGCGCGGCTGGCGTACCAGCAGGTTGTATTTCAGGTCGAAGTCGTCGAGAAAGGGAATGCGATTGACGCGGCTTCTCAGATCCTCGATTTTAAGGCGCAGTTCATCCACCCTGCGCTGGTCGCGCAACGCGGGATCTTTTGCTTCTTCTATTTCCAGTTCCTGCTCAAACAGTTTCAGGTTGCGACGCTTGCCGCCACTGAGGGCAATACGGCGGGCATTGGCGGAGCGCATGGAGCGGACCACGTTTAGCCGGCCGGGGGTGCCTTCGTTAGAAATACCGGCGCGCACGACCTGGAAGGATTCGTTACCCGCCAGTTTGCGTTTGACCATGTTCGGCAATTCCAGGCCTTCGAACATGAAGTCGAGGAATTCTTCCTGGGAAATCTGGAAGGCAAATTCATCCATGCCTTCGCCGCTGTCACTGGCACCGCTGCCGCCACTGCCTTGCCCCTGTCCCTGACCTGGGCGGGGGATACGGTCGCCGGTAATGAATTCTTTGTTGCCGGGAAGTACTTGTTCCATATGGCCGCCGCGGCCATTGGAGAAAATGGGTTCGTTGAGGTCGCGGGTGGGAATGCTGATCTTTTCGCCTTTGTCCATGTCGGTAATGGACCGGCTATTCATGGCTTCGCCGACGGCTTTTTTGATATGGGATTTATAGCGCCGCAAGAAACGCTGACGGTTGACGGTGCTCTTCTTCTTGCCGTTCAGACGACGGTCGATGATGTAGCTCATTGTAATACTGCCTTATGTTGCGGTGCCCGCTCCTGTCACAGCGCGCGTGTCGTTGCGCGCAGTGGCAGGGCAATCACCGTAAGACTTCGAGACGCTAAACCGCTCTGAACTTACTGCGATTTACGTACTCGCAGGTACCACTCGGAAAGCAGGCGAACCTGTTTCTCGGTATAGCCGCGCTCTACCATGCGGTCGACGAAGTCTGCATGTTTTTTCTGATCGTCCGCCGATGCCTTGGTGTTGAACGAAATTACTGGTAGCAAGTCCTCGGTGTTAGAGAACATTTTCTTCTCGATGACAGCGCGCAGTTTTTCGTAGGAGCGCCAGTCCGGGTTCTTGCCCTGGTTGCCGGCGCGGGCGCGCAGGACAAAGTTGACGATCTCATTGCGGAAGTCTTTCGGATTGGAAATGCCTGCCGGTTTTTCGGTTTTCTCCAGCTCCTCGTTCAGGGCTGCACGATCGAGGATTTCGCCCGTTTCCGGATCGCGGTATTCCTGATCCTGAATCCAGAAGTCCGCATAAGTCACGTAGCGGTCGAACAAGTTCTGACCGTACTCGGCATAGGATTCCAGATAAGCGGTCTGGATTTCCTTGCCGATAAACTCCACATAGCGCGGTGCCAAGTACTCCTTGATAAATCCCAGGTAGTTTTCCTGCACTTCCGGCGGGAACTGTTCCTGTTCAATCTGCTGTTCCAGTACATACAGCAGGTGCACCGGGTTGGCGGCCACCTCGGTGGCATCGAAGTTGAAAACCTTGGACAGTATCTTGAAGGCGAAGCGGGTAGACAGGCCGTTCATGCCTTCGTCCACACCGGCATTGTCGCGGTATTCCTGAATGGTTTTGGCTTTGGGGTCTGTGTCTTTCAGGTTCTCACCGTCGTAGACCCGCATTTTGGAAAAGACACTGGAGTTGTCCGGATTTTTGACCCGGGACAGCACCGAGAACTGGGCCAGCATGCGCAGTGTATCGGGGGCGCAGGGAGCCTTCGACAGCGAGCTGTGTTCCAGCAGTTTGTCGTAAATTTTGATTTCTTCTTTCACCCGCAGGCAGTAGGGCACCTTGACGATATAAATACGGTCGAGGAAAGCTTCATTGTTGCGGTTGTTGCGGAAGGACTGCCATTCGGACTCGTTGGAGTGGGCCAGGATTACCCCGTTGAAGGGGATGGCGCCGAGGCCTTCGGTACTGTTGTAGTTGCCTTCCTGGGTGGCGGTCAGCAGTGGATGCAGCACTTTGATCGGTGCCTTGAACATCTCCACGAATTCCATCATGCCCTGGTTGGAGCGGCACAGGCTGCCGGAGAAGCTGTAGGCATCCGGGTCGTTCTGCGGGAAATCTTCCAGCTTGCGGATATCGACCTTGCCCACCAGTGCGGAAATGTCCTGGTTGTTTTCGTCGCCCGGTTCGGTTTTGGCAATGCTGATCTGGTCGAGAATCGAGGGGCGAATTTTCACGACCTTGAATTTGCTGATATCGCCCTTGTACTCGTGCAGCCGTTTTACCGCCCAGGGGGACATGATGGTGTTCACGTAGCGGCGTGGAATACCGTAATCCTCTTCAAGGATCTGGCCATCCTCGGTGGGCGAGAACAGAGCCAGCGGTGACTCAAACACCGGTGAGCCCTTGATGGCATAAATCGGGATCTGTTCCATCAGCGCCTTGAGGCGCTCGGCGAGGGAAGATTTACCGCCGCCGACCGGGCCGAGCAGATACAGGATCTGTTTCTTCTCTTCCAGCCCCTGGGCCGCGTGACGGAAGAAGGAGACGATCTGTTCGATGGCCTCTTCCATTCCATAAAATTCATTGAACGCTTTGTAGCGCTTGATCACTTTGTTGGAAAAGATGCGCGACAGTCGCGGATCACGGGAGGTGTCCACCAGCTCGGCTTCGCCAATCGCCATCAGCATGCGCTCTGCGGGAGAGGCATAGGCACTGCGGTCGTTTTTGCACAGCTCCAGGTACTCCTGGATGGTGAGTTCTTCCTCCTGAATCGACTCGTAGCGTTCCAGGTAGTGATTGAATATCGACATGGTGTACGACTCCCTGTAGCGTACCGCGTCAGTAACCGGCCTCCTGCCGTGGAGTGCCTACCGCGCTGCAGCGTAGTGATGACCGCGAATACTTCTCGCAACGAATGCTGAAGAGCGCTGACGCGCGAGAACGCTATCTTTATTACCTATTGATTGCGCGACGGTGCTGCTGTCGCAACAGGGGGACTGCTATCAGTTCCCGCACTTTCAGGATAGCCACCGCTGTGGCTTTCAATGGGGGAAGGGCTCAAGATGGGTAGATTCTGGCGTCAGTTTTGCGAAAGCCGTTTACGGCGTAAAATGCCTCATTTGCTTTTAACGCCCTCTGGGTAGCCAGCTGGCCCCGTTAAAAGCAGTGAATATCGCGACAAGAATACGACCATAAAAGGAAGATCATGAAAATTCTGGTAACCGGTGGCGCTGGCTATATTGGCAGTCACACTTGTGTGGAGCTTCTCGAGGCGGGGTTTGAGCCGGTTGTGGTGGACAACCTGTGCAACAGCAGCGAAGAGGCTCTGCAGCGGGTTGAGGCCATCACCGGCAAAACGGTGCCTTTCCACAAGGTGGATATCGCCGACGCCGAGGGATTGCGGGAAATATTTCGCCAGTACTCCGTCAGTGCCGTGATCCACTTTGCGGGGCTCAAGGCCGTGGGGGAATCCGTTTCCCAGCCTCTGCGCTATTACCAGAACAATGTTGCAGGCACTCTCACGCTGTGCGAAGTGATGGAAGAGTTTGGCGTGCGCCAGCTGATCTTCAGCTCTTCGGCCACCGTCTACGGCGATCCCGCCACTGTGCCCATCCGCGAAGACTTTCCCACCGGTGCGACCAATCCCTATGGCGCCAGCAAGCTGATGGTGGAAGATATGCTGCAGGACCTGTGCAAGGCACCCGGCAGCCAGTGGAAAATCAGCCTGCTGCGCTACTTCAACCCCATCGGTGCCCACGAGAGCGGCACCATCGGCGAAGACCCCGCCGGTATACCCAATAACCTGCTGCCCTACGTTGCGCAGGTGGCGGTGGGGCGCCTGCCACAACTGCAGGTTTTCGGCGACGACTACCCGACCCCGGACGGCACCGGTGTGCGCGATTATATCCACGTGGTCGACCTGGCCCGCGGCCATCTGGCGGCGCTCAGTAAGCTGCAGAAAGCGGAGACCGAGGCCGGCTGTTACACCTATAACCTCGGCACCGGTCGCGGCAGCTCGGTATTGGAAATCGTCCGTGCTTTTGCCGAGTCTTCTGGCAAAGAAATTCCCTTCAATATTGTTCCGCGCCGTCCCGGCGATATTGCCGAATGCTACGCGGATCCAGCGTACGCGGAGAGTGAGCTGGGATGGAAAGCAGAGTTCGATCTCAAGCGCATGGTGGCCGACACCTGGCGTTGGCAGTCGCAAAATCCCAACGGTTACGCGGAGTAAGTCGGTTGCGAATGCGCGGGCACTACACTTCGGAATAAACGGGCCTTCGGGCCCGTTTTTTATGTGTGTCACCGTTGGGTATACCCTTGGGGACAGGGCGCGAATTGACAGGCCTTTCCGGGATCGCGGTGTAATAGCCTGTAATGTCGGACTCTTGATTTGGAAGGCGATTCGCATAACTATTTCGCACAACAAGTTCGTATATCTATGCGCCAGTATCTTTGCCGGCTTGGGTAATCGGTCCGCAGCAAGCGAATAGATAGCGAATTCATAGATAGAATCGTAAATCGACATGGAAAGGAAACCTTATGGAACCCACTGCTGTACCACCCGCTGCCGGGCTACTGGACGAAACCCCGTCATCGCCTGAGCCCGTGGCCGGACCAAACCCCTGGCGAGCGGCCGGCTGGTTGCTGGTTTTTGCGCTGCTGAATCTGGTCGCCGTGTTTCTGTATGTCGGTGGCTACGGTGGTTACCTCGGTGCACAGCTGGGCGCTCAGGGCGAGGCGGTGGACCCGGTGGCGATACAGGCCCAGGTGATGGAGCATATGGGGACAGCATCGGCGATGGCGGGGATGTATCTGGCCCAGTTTGCGCTGATTTTGCCGGTGTTATTGCTGGTCGCTCGGTTCAAAACCCAGACCGCGGGACAGACGTTGGGGGTTCGCTCATTTCCGCAGAAACTGGCGTTGCCCTGGGTGGGCCTGCTGGTGGTATTTCTTGCGGTGCAGGCGGTCGTGGTTCAGGTGTTCGATGTCGAGCAAGGCGAGTTCATGCATATGCTCGCGGGCAGCAAACATCTGTTGCTGGCACTGGTATTGGTGTTTGCAGCACCGCTGCTGGAGGAGCTGGTGTTCCGCGGATATCTGTTTCGCGCCTGGAGAAATACCCGCCTCGGGTTCAGCGGTACTCTACTGCTGACCTCTACACTGTTTACCCTGTTGCACTGGGGGCAGTACAACGTGATCCAGCTGAGTTTCATCTTCGCTCTGGCGCTGCTTCTTGGATTCGCCCGCGAGAAAAGTGGCTCGGTGCTGCTGCCGATGTTGCTGCACCTGTGCAATAACCTGGTGGCGGCGGTAGCGGTGCTTTATCTCGGTATTTTGTGACCCTGCTGACACCGACAAAAGTGCCGCGCGGGGTTAAAAAGTGCAATCCGCACAGAAGAATGCCTCGTCTTCCAGTCGTAGGGCGGTGAGATAGCCGCCCCACACGCAGCCGGTATCCAGGGCATACACATTTTTGGTGTGTGCCTCCCCCTCCAGGGCCGCCCAGTGCCCAAAGATTACCCGGTCGTTTTTGGTTTTGCGGTTTGCATAGCTGAACCAGGGCTTGTAGTCGTGGTGTGCCGCCAGTGGCCCCTGTTTGGTGATCAGGTCCAGGGTGCCATCCGCTTTGCAGAAGCGCATACGGGTAAAGTAATTGGTGATGGAGCGCAGCCGTTCGACACCGATCAGGTGATCGTTCCACAGGTGTGGTTCGTTGCCGTACATGCCAAAGAAAAAGGCCTCCGCCATGGCGGGATCCTGCAGTGCCTGATGCACCTCCCCCGCCAATTCCAGTGCCTTGCTCATGCTCCACATAGGGGGAATACCTGCGTGCACCATGGAGAAGTACTTGTCGTTGACTTTCTTGTGCACCATCAGCGGCTGCTTTTGCAGCCAGCTCAGCAGTTTGTCTGCATCCTTGGCTCGCAGGACTTCCGCGAGGTCGTGTTCTTTATCCGTCAGCCGTTTGGCGCCGTGAGCAATGGCCAGCAGGTGCAGGTCGTGGTTGCCGAGTACTGCGGTAATCTGCTTGCGGTGTTCGTACAGGAAGCGCAGGGTGCCGAGGCTGTCCGGCCCCCGGTGCACCATATCGCCGGCGAGCCACAGTTTGTCCTTGTCCGGGTTGAAGTGGACCTTTTTCAGCAGTCGCTGGAATGGCTCGAGGCAGCCCTGGATATCGCCGATTGCGTAAGTTGCCAATGCTCTGCCCCGTTTACTGCGCTGGCTTCTGGGTCGTATTCAGGTTGCCGCAAAAATCTGCCAGCTCTACATACTCCTTCACGCTCAGCGTTTCCGGGCGACGGCTGGTATCCACCGGCAGCTGGTCAGGATCCAGGTCCGGGAACAGGGGTTTGAGTGCGTTGCGCAGGGTCTTACGGCGCTGCTGGAAGGCGACGCTGACGATGCGTTCCAGCAGCTGTTCATCCTTCGCCGGGTACGGCAGTGCCTGGTGCGGCACCAGGCGCACGATGGCGGAGTCCACCTTTGGGGCTGGCCGGAAAGATTGCGGTGGTACCGGAAAGAGCCCCTGCACCCGGCAGTAGTACTGGGTCATGACGCTGAGGCGCCCGTAGGACTTCACGCCCGGTACCGCGCTAAGGCGATCCACCACCTCTTTCTGCAGCATAAAGTGCATGTCCTGCACTTTGCCGCGGAAGCTCAGCAGGTGGAACAGTAGTGGGGTGGAAATGTTGTAGGGCAGGTTGCCGACGATCCGCAGCTGTTCACCTTCGCCGGAGGCCAGGCTGCCAAAATCAAACTTCAGGGCATCTTTTTCGATGATGGTGAAGTCCGGGTAATCGCGGAATTTGAATTCCAGCATCGGGATCAAGTCGCGATCCAGCTCCACCGCCGTCAGCGACGGGCAGCGGGCCAGCAGCAGTGCGGTGATGGCGCCCTGGCCTGGGCCAATCTCGACCAGCTTGTCGGTCTCTTTGGGGCCTATGGCGCGCACTATGCGCTCGATGATGTTCTCGTCTACAAGAAAGTTCTGGCCGAAGCGCTTGCGGGCTTTGTGCTGGAAAAAATTGTCCATGAATTCGTGTTCGATTGTTTGGGTAATTCGGGTGATAGTGCGCCTGAACGTTTAAATCTGGCGCAGCTTCACCAGCTCGATGGCCTGGCTCAGGGCAGCAATGACGCTGCCGGTGTCGGCAATGCCTGTGCCCGCAATATTGAGTGCGGTGCCGTGATCCACGGAGGTGCGGATAAAAGGCAGTCCCAGGGTGATATTGATCGCGCGGCCGAATCCCTTGAATTTTAACACTGGCAGGCCCTGATCGTGGTACATGGCCAATACGGCGTCACAGCGCGCCAGTTGCGGCGGTGTGAACAGGGTGTCGGCGGGCAGCGGGCCGATCAGGTTGAGGCCGAGCGCGCGCAGGGTGTCCAGGGCGGGCTCGATCACGTCAATCTCTTCCCGGCCCAGATGTCCGCCTTCGCCGGCATGGGGATTTAGCCCGCAAACACCGATACGTGGCTGCTCGATGCGGAACTGCTGCTGCAGGCTGCGGTGCAGAATGGTCAGGACCTGTTGCAGGGATTCCCCCTGGATCGCATCGCTGACATCCTTTAGCGGCAAATGGGTAGTGGCCAGTGCTACCCGCAGGTCTTCGGCGGCGAGCATCATTACCACCTTGTCTACCCCGGCCTGCTCCGCAAAAAACTCGGTGTGACCGCTGAAGGGCACGCCGGCATCGTTGATCACACCCTTGTGTACCGGGCCTGTGACAATGGCATCGAAGGTGCGGTTTATACAGCCATCCGCGGCGCGGCGCAGGGTTTCCAGCACATAGGGCCCGTTGGCCGCATTGAGTTGCCCGGGTGCGGCGGTTTCCGCCAGAGATACCGGAAGAAGGTGCAGGCTGTCGGCCGGGGTGGCTTCTGCCGCGAGGTCAGGCTGGAAGGGCAGCAGTTGCAGAGTCTTGCCCTGGCGGGCGGCTTCCTGCTGCAGTAGATCCGGGTCAGCAATGGCGACAAGTTGCGCAGCGGCAATGTCGGGGGTGCGCGCGGAGCAGGCCAGTTTGACCGCCAGCTCCGGGCCTATCCCGGCGGGTTCGCCGGGGGTGAAGGCAATGCGAGGAATCATTGACCGTTACTGTTCTTCGGTTTTTTCAGTACTGTCGGCCGCGGCGGGGTCTTTCAGCTCTGGCAGTTTGATTTCCACAAAAGCCTGGTCGCGGATTTCCTGGCGCCAGTTCTGCAACTCTTCCTCATAGCGGCGGTTGCGCAGCAGGTTGGCGGCCTGGTTGCGGATGTACTGGTCGGTCATATCCTGCTGACGGCGGCCTTCTACCTGCAGCAGGTGCCAGCCGAACTGGCTGCGGAAGGGCATGCTCATTTCACCGGCGGGGGTGTTGTTCATCGCCTGGGTGAATTCGGGCACAAACTGGCCGGGGTTGGACCAGCCCAGATCACCGCCCTGCAGCATGGTGCCGATGTCTTCGGAGTTGTCTCTGGCGGCATCTTCAAACTTGAGGTCGCCGGCTTCGATTTTGCCACGCAGGTCCATCAGCAGTTTGTAGGCGGCATCGTCGTCGCGGATGGCGGAGGTTTTCACCAGGATGTGGCGTACCTTGGTCTGCTCTACCACCTGCTCGGTAGCGCCGCGCTGCTCGTGGATCTTGAGCAAGTGGAAACCGGCGTCGCTGCGGAAGGGCTTGGTGGTGTCGCCTACCTTGAGGCCCTCGAGCGCATCGGCGAACAGAGTGGGCAGTTCCACGGTCTTGCGCCAGCCCAGGTCACCGCCCTGCAGGGCGTTCTGGCCGGAAGAATTGGAGATGGCCAGGGCGCGGAAGTCTTCGCCACCGTTGGACTTTTCATAAATGGATTCCGCCTTGGCGCGGGCTGCGGCCACTTCTTCCGCCGGCGCACTGGAGCCCACCGCAATCAGGATATGCCCGAGCTGGTACTGGGGCGACTTCCAGAACTCGCCCTCTTTGGAGCGCAGGAAGTTGTTGATGTCCTGGTCGGTGATCTGGATCCGGCGGCTGACACTGCCCTGTTCCACCCGGCGGATGATCAGCTCCTGGCGAATCTGCTGGCGGAAGGCATTGTTGGAGATGCCGTCGGCCTCCAGCTTGCGCTGAAACTGCTCCGGACTGGCCCCCATATTCTGCTGTACCCGGGCAATGGCCTGATCCAGTTCTTCGTCGGAAATGGTGACGCCGGCGCGGGCGCCCATCTGCAGTTGCAGGCGCTCGACGATCAACTGCTCCAGTACCTGGCGGCGCAGGATGTCGATCGGTGGTGCCTGTACATTCTGCGCGGCGATCTGCGCGGTGATGGTGTTCATGCGCTGCTGCAGCTCGCTGGCCATGACCACGTCGTCGTCGACCACCGCGACAACGCGGTCGAGCTTCTGTACCTGGGCCAGGGCGGGCATGGCCAGGGCACAACAGGCAAGGGCAGCCAGGGCCAGCAGGCCACGGCGGGGGGCGTTGAACATTTGCATTATTGTCATCACTGTTTCAGTACTTCTCTCTGTTCAAAGTTGGCAATGCCCTGGCTGAGCATACGGGTGACGGAACCGCCGAGGCCGGCCAGGCCTTTCAACTGCAGTTCAATATAGATGCCTTCGTCAAATTCCAGCTCTTCGGGAGGAACGACATCGGCCAGGTCATTGTCCAGTTCGCGGCGCCACAGCACCCGGGTGCGGTAGCAGCATGTGTCGTATTCGAGTCCTGCGAGGTACTCCAGTTCCCGATCAAAGGTGAAATCGTAGTTGGCCCGGGCCAGAAGGGAAAGGCGCGCATTGATCGGCCAGGCGGCGGAAATGTCGCCCTGTTTCACCGGCCCGCGGATCAGGAAGCTGTTGGTTTCGTCAAATACTTCCTCATTGCGCAGGTAGCGATAGCTGACGTTAAACAGACGAAAATCTTCATCGAAGTAGCGCAGGGTGACGCTGCCGCGGTCGACCACGTGGTCGGAGTCGTCGTAAATAACCTCGCTGCTGATGCGCAGGTCATTGGTGGGGCGGCTTTCCAGGCGCGCCGCGAATTCGGAACGGGGAGCGTCTTCGATAAAGTCCCGCAGTTCAACGCGGTCGCTTTCCGAATAAAACACCTGGCCCGCGCTGGCGGTGAACAGATCCCGGCCACTGGCGGGGTCCACAAAGCGCGTGGTCAGGCCGAAGGCGGCGCGGTCGGCGTCGTCGATGCGGTCATTACCGTTAAAGCGGCTGCTGCGGAACAGTTGGTCGTAGCTGAAGGTGAACAGCGAGGTATCGAACAGCAGGTTGTTGCTTTGGGCGTCAATGTCCGGGGTGTCACTGACGCCCAGGAATTGCTCCTGGTCGGCATCACTGCTGGCCAGCAGGAACAGGTGCGGCTCCAGAGTCTGCACATAGTCGAAGCCGAATAATTGGCTGTCGCGCTCGAAAAACAGGCCGGTGTCCAATGAAACCTGGCCGGCAGAGGTCTCGGGCGTGTTCTGGGTGGGATCCGTCAGAAAGGTCTTGTCGAGATCGTAGCCCAGGTAAATACCGGTGACCCGGGGGGTGAAAAAGCCCCACAGCCACTGCTTGTCCCAGCCGAAGCTGTATTCCATGTGCGCGCGGCGCGCATTGATGAAATTGGCGGTAATGGTTCTCTCGCTGTTGGGATCATTGGTGTCGGCAATGAACCTGATGGTCTGGGCTTCCGCGTGGTCGAAGCTGGTGACCTCGTTCTGCATCAGCAGTTGCCAGTCGCCCCATTTGTAGTTGCCGTCCACATTCAGGCGGGGCAGCTGGCTGTATGCGTCAAAGCGGTCCTTCACCAGCTGCTGGTACTCCTGGGCCCGCAGGCTGGCGCTCCAGTGCTCGGTGGTCAGGCGGGCCTCGGCAGTTTGGTTGAGTGCAGTCTCTGCAGAGGCGCGCACATTGTCCCGTACCTTGATATTGGCGGTGTCCAGGTCGCGGAAATAGTCGGCGTCGCTGACCTTGGTGTAGTCGATATTGGTCCGCCAGATACCGCCATTGCCGCCCTGCTGTTCCAGGTTGACCAGCCAGCGGTCCTCGCCCTTGGCGGGCAGTACCAGGTCTTCCGGAAAGCCGTCATTGATCAGCTTCTTGGCCTCGTCGTCATTGCCGCCCTTGTCGTCAGGCAGGCCGGCGAGGCGCATTTCGGTATTGAACCAGGAACTCAGGTGGCGGGTTTCCAGCTCCAGTCCGGTGCCGCGATACTGGATATAGCGCGGGGTGATGGTGGCATCCATCTGCGGCGCAATGTTCCAGTAATAGGGCACGGCGATATCCCAGCCGTTGTCTTCGTCATTGCTGATACTGGGGAAGAGGAAGCCCGACATGCGATCGGTACCCACCGGAAAACGCAGGTAGGGGAAGTAAAATACCGGCACGTCGGCAATTTCCAGGCGCACATTGCGCGCGGTGCCCTGGCGCTCCACATTGTCGATGGTGATCTCGCCGCCGGTCATTCGCCAGAAAACGTTGTCCGGTTCACAGCGGGTGTAGTTGCCTTCCGTCAGAATCAGCTCCCCGCTGGCCTCGCGGGATGCGTGGCGGGCAGAGCCGTGGACAAATTCGTCGTGGACTACATAGGTGGCGTCTTCGATAGAGGCCGCTTTACTGTCGGTGTGTATCTCTGCCGCCTTGCCGCGCACCAGCAGGCTGGGCTCGCGCATTTCGATGGCGCCGCTCAGATAGGCCGTACTTTCTTCGCGGTTGACATCCACCTGATCCGCGAACAGCTGGCGGTTACCCTGGGTAATGTGGACCTTGCCCCGTAACTGGGCGGTGCCGTCTTCCAGCCAGTCGGAGCTGTCGGCGGTGGCGCGCAGTGGCGCTTCTTCCGGCAGCATGTCGGCATTGGGGTAGTTGCGCACCGGTTCGATAAACATGCCGCCGCAAACCGGCCCCAGTTGCTCGCGTGTCAGTGGATCTAGCTGGCTCTTGGGGAACCAGTCGAGATACAGGTAGGGATTGTCTTCCGGTTGCGGCACAGTATCTTCGGCTTCCGCCGCAGTGGTTGCCTGAGCCCACAGGGGCTGGGCGGCGAGCAGGCCGAAAGCGAGAGTGCGCGGGCGTGATAATTGTCCAATGGCCAGCGCGAGACGGCGCCAGCGGGAAGCTTCCAGCATCGAGTGATTTGTTCCGGCTATCTTTAGAGTCTGTTCCGTTGGCGAGATTGCGCGATCCATATCGCGATTGCGCAGCCTGAACGCCCGGGTATCCAGTTCATGTGACAACGTTTATGCAACGTTTGTGGCATTGATTGTGCCATCAATTGTGACAATGACTGGAATTTCAGGCAGCGCCGGCAGGGCTGATGCGCAAAAATCAGCGGTCGATTCTACTTGAATGGCCGTGACCATGGAAACAATAGCGGGTGAACCGCGCCGCCAGCGCAGTTACAATGCGCAGTTTTTAGGCGGTCAGCGAGCAACCGCGCCGGAAAGTTGTCGTAAGTTATCGAAAGTTGTCGAAAAAAGTTGTCGAGTGAAAGCAGGTAACGGATGAATGAATGTGTAAACCCGGTTCCCGATGAGCGCCGCGAGCAGCTGCGCCAGTGGGCCGCCCGTGCCCTGCAGTCTGGCCACGAAGGCCTGCAAGTCGCGCCGCTTGAGAGCACCCTCGGGCTGAAGCCGCTGTCCGGAGATGCCGGCTTCCGCCGTTACTTCCGCACCGATACCAGCCCCTCGCTGATCGCGGTGGATTCGCCGCCGAGTAAAACCAACGTCAACCGCTTCGTAGCGCTTGCCGACTACCTGCGCCGCAATGGCATTCATACGCCACTGGTCATCGCCGCGGATATCGAACACGGCTATATGCTGCTCGAAGATCTGGGGGATACCCAGCTGCTGCGGGAGCTGAACCCCGACAGCGTCTCCGGCCTCTACGCCGAAGTCATGAATGAATTGCTGTGCCTGCAGCAGATCCAGCGCGCCGAAGGCATGTTCCCTCCATACAACCGCGAATTGCTGCACATGGAAATGCGCCTGCTGCCGGAGTGGCTGATCGGCAAACTGCTGGGGCGTGAACTGAGCGAGCAGGAAAATCAGTTGCTGGAGCGTACCTTTGCGCACCTGCTGGACAGCGCCTGCGCCCAGCCTCAGGTACTGGTGCACCGCGACTACCACAGTCGCAACCTGATGATTCGCGACGGCGAACGCCCCGGTGTGGTGGACTTCCAGGACGCTGTCTGGGGGCCTGTCACCTACGACCTCGCATCCCTCCTGAAAGACTGCTACATCCGCTGGCCCCGCGAACAGGTAGAAAACTGGACCCTGGCCTACGCCTCCAGCGCCATGGACGCCGGCGTCATCCCCGAAGTTGCCCCGGCGACCTTTCTGCGCTGGTTCGACTGGATCGGCCTGCAGCGCCACTTCAAAGTGCTCGGCCTCTTCCCACGCCTCTACCTGCGCGACGGCAAACACGGTTATCTGCCGGACCTGCCACTGGTGATCCGCTATACCCTGGAAGTGTGTGATCGATATGACGAAATGCAGCCCTTCGGCCAGTGGTTCCGCACTGAAATCCTACCGTTGATCGAGCAACAGGACTGGTATCGCGACTACCACACCGCCGGCGAGCGGAGCGCTGTCGAAACGGAACTGCCTCAGTGATTGCACAATGACTAGCAACCAACAACCGCCTGTCGCCATGCTCCTCGCCGCCGGATTCGGCAAACGCATGCGTCCGCTCACCGACTACACGCCCAAACCGTTGATTCCGGTTCTCGGCAAGCCGTTGATCGAATACGCCATCGAGCGTCTCGCCGGCGCCGGTGTGAAAAAAGTGGTCATCAACCTTGCCCATCTCGGCAGCCAGATCCGCGACCACCTGGGTAGCGGCGACGACTGGGGTGTGGAAATCCAGTACTCGGAAGAGCACGATCCCCTGGAAACCGCTGGCGGTATCACCAAAGCCCTTCCTTTACTTGGTAGCGAGCCATTTCTGGTGGTCAACGGCGATGTCTGGTGTGACTTTGACTTCTCCGGCTGGATCGCCAATCCACTAGCTGCAAGCGTCCCCGGACGCCTGCTGATGGTGCCCAACCCGCCCCACAACCCCGAGGGGGATTTCGGAATCGAAAACGGCCTGCTCTCCGGCACCGCCAAGCCCAGATTCACTTTCGCCGGAATCAGCTACCTGCGCCCCGAGATTCTCACCAGCTACCCGAATGCGCGCGAACGCTACGGCCTGGGCGAAGTATTCGCCCACAACGAAGACAAAATGCAGGCGGAAGTCTATGAAGGCGACTGGTGCGATGTGGGCACCCCGGAAAGATTGAACAACCTGGAAGAACGATTGCGAGCTGAATAATGGCTAAGCCTGAAGAAATGTATGGGCTTACGAAGTACGAAAACCAGAATTGAAGGCCGGGTGCCGGGAGGAGCTTTTCGGGATCGTCGCAAACAGGATGTTTGCGCCGAAGCGCCCAGGGATGGGTTCACAGCGGTCCCGAAAAGCTCCTCCCGGTGACCGGCCGCCACCGAGCTGATACAAAGCTCCGGGGCGAAACCTCCAAGCACCGAGACGAGAAAATGCCAGACTACAAAATTGCACCCTCCATCCTCTCCGCCAACTTCGCCCGCCTGGGTGAAGAAGTCGACAACGTCCTTGCCGCCGGCGCCGACTGGGTGCACTTCGATGTAATGGACAACCACTATGTCCCCAACCTCACCATCGGCCCCATGGTCTGCAAGGCACTCCGCAACCACGGCGTAACCGCCCCCATCGACGTCCACCTAATGGTCGAACCCGTCGACGACATGATCCGCATGTTCGCGGACGCCGGGGCCACCTATATCACCTTCCACCCGGAAGCCAGCAAGCATGTCGACCGCTCCCTGCAACTGATCCAGTCCCTCGGCTGTAAATCAGGCTTGGTGTTCAACCCCGCCTCCAGCCTCGACGCCGCCAAATATGTCATGGACAAGCTCGACATGATCCTGCTCATGTCCGTAAACCCCGGCTTCGGTGGCCAGAAGTTCATCCCCGCCACCCTCGATAAGCTGAAGGAAGCGCGCAAACTGATCGACGATTCCGGCCTCGACATCCGCCTGGAGATCGACGGCGGCGTAACCAAAGACAACATCCGCGAAATCGCCCAAGCTGGTGCCGACAGCTTTGTCGCTGGTTCCGCCATCTTCAATGCGGATGACTATGCGGAAGTGATCAAGGTGATGCGCTCGGAGCTGGCGCAGGCCTGAGGGTTATTGGTTGCTTCGTAGATGACTCTGTGGCGGCCGGGCACCGGGTGGAGCTTTTCGGGACCGCTGTGAACCCATCCCTGGGCGCTTCGGCGCAAACATCCTGTTTGCGACGATCCCGAAAAGCTCCACCCAGCACCCAGCCTTCGCATCTGAGTTCAGCGATTATTAGCCCGAATCGAAGCTGGAGTGCCGGGTAAGGGGTTTTGAAAGCGTCAGCGACAGGGACGTCGCTGACGCAGCGTACAGGGATGTATCTACAGCGGTTTCAAAACCCCTTACCCGGTGCTCCGGCGCCACAGGGGGTGATAAAGGACTTGAAAGGGGTTAATAAGAACCACAAAATCCCAAGCTTGCCGCCTCTACCAGAGATTTGTACACTTGCTCGCCGGAATACAGGGAAGCAACTCGACGCTGCGACGTCAACGCTGTGAGAAAGCGAACATTGAACTGCACTGCCCCCCACATCAACAGCTGGCGATGGCGCCACTGATCCGCTGAGCCTGAAGACCAGAACTGGTCCGACGGGCGCCTTTCTCGCGGGTAGGATTCCACTAAAGATGCGCAATCCAGGCCCGAATACAAAATACGAAGCATTGCACAGACCGGAGTCGCCATGACCCCCAGCGAATACGCCCAACTTGCGTCTGCAGGATACAACCGCATACCTCTTGTCCGCCGCGTACTGGCCGACATAGAAACCCCGCTGACGACTTATATGAAGCTCGCCGCCCGCGATGGCGGCCGCTATAGCTACCTGTTTGAGTCCGTACAGGGCGGGGAAAAGTGGGGGCGTTACTCCATTATCGGCCTGCCCGCACGCACTGTACTGAGAGTGGCCGGTCACGATGTGGTAGTCGAGCGCGATGGCAAAATCGTCGAGCAGAAAACCGTTGCAGACCCGCTGGCCTTCGTCGAGGAGTTCCGCGGTCGTTACAAGGTGCCGGAAATCGAGGGCCTGCCGCGCTTCAACGGCGGCCTTGTGGGCTATTTCGGCTATGACGTGGTGCGCTATATCGAGCCCAAACTCGCCGACAGCTGCCCGCCCGACACCCTGGGTAATCCGGATATCCTGCTGATGGTCAGCGACGAGCTGGTGGTGTTCGACAATTTGGCCGGCGCGGTGCTGTTTATCGTGCACGCGGACCCGCAACAGGAAGACGCCTTCGAGTCCGCCCAGCGTCGCCTGGACCAGCTGGTGGGCCAGCTGTCGCAGCCGCTGGCCAGCGTCGAGCCATTGGGCATCGACGGCGAACACACCGCGGAAGACATTTTTACTTCCCATTTCGGCGAAGAAGCCTTCAAGCAGGGCGTGCACAAGGTCAAAGAGTACATCCTGGCCGGCGATGTCATGCAGGTAGTTCCGTCTCAGCGCCTGTCGGCACCGTTTACGGTTCCGCCGCTGAACTTGTATCGCGCCTTGCGCAGCCTCAATCCGTCTCCATATATGTACTTCCTCGACCTGGGGGATCATCAGGTAGTGGGTTCGAGCCCTGAGATCCTGGTGCACCTGGAAGATGGTGATATGACCGTGCGCCCGATCGCCGGCACCCGCCGCCGCGGCGCCACCGAGGAGCAGGATCTGGCGCTGGAAAAAGACCTGCTGGCGGACCCGAAAGAGATTGCCGAGCACCTGATGCTGATCGACCTGGGTCGCAACGACGTGGGTCGGGTTGCGCAAACTGGCACAGTGCAGGTGACCGAAAAGATGGTGGTGGAGCGTTACTCCCACGTAATGCACATCGTCTCCAACGTGACCGGCAAGATCAAACCGGAGCTGCACGCCATCGACGCCCTGCGTGCGGCCCACCCGGCAGGAACCCTGTCCGGCGCGCCCAAGATTCGCGCGATGGAAATTATCGACGAGCTGGAGCCGGAAAAGCGCGGTATCTACGGCGGTGCCGTGGGTTATCTGGCGTGGAACGGCAACATGGATACCGCCATCGCGATTCGCACCGCGGTGATCAAGGACGAAAAAGTATACGTGCAGGCCGGTGCTGGCCTAGTCGCGGATTCCGATCCGCAGTCCGAGTGGGATGAAACCATGAACAAGGCGCGGGCACTGTTCCGCGCTGTGGCCATCGCTACCGGGCAATAACCTTATTTTCTTGATCCATTGGAAGCTGTAGAACCGATGAGTAGTGAAGTATCAGTAGGGCAGAACAGCAGTTTTGCTGAACAGTGTCGCCGCTGGGTCGACGCACCAATTTTCAATCAGGTGATTATCGCCCTGATCTCGGTGAACGCCGTAGTCGTTGGCCTGGAAACCTCCACCTGGGTGCTGGAGCGTTTCAGCAGCACCCTGCACGGTATCAACCAGCTGATCCTGCTGGCGTTTATGGTGGAGGCCGCGATCAAAATAGCCGCGCACGGCAACCGCCCCTGGCGCTACTTCGCTAACGGCTGGAACTGTTTTGATTTCAGCATCATCGTGCTGAGCCTGATTCCGGCCGCGGGCCCCATGGCCACACTGGCGCGGCTGGTACGCGTACTGCGGGTTTTACGACTGGTATCGGCGTTTCCGGAACTGCGACTGCTGGTGGATACGTTGCTGCGCAGTCTGCCGAGCATGTTCCATATCAGCTTGCTGATGGGGATCATTTTTTACATTTACGGGGTGGCCGGTTATTTCCTGTTTCACGAAATCGACCCCACCCACTGGCGCACCCTGCCGATTGCGTTGTTGAGTCTGTTCCGTATCGTCACCTTTGAGGACTGGACGGACATCATGTACACCGCGATGGAGGCCATGCCCTATGCGTGGATTTACTTCATCAGCTTTGTGGTGATGGGTGCGTTTGTGATGATCAACCTGTTTATCGGGGTGGTTCTGAACAACCTGGAAGAGGCCAAGCTACGCCGCCTGGACGAGCTGGCGATGCCGCCGAGTCAAACCGAAATTCTGCGCGAACTCCGCGCAACCCAGGAATCCCTCGCCCGCTTGCAGAAGCGCCTGGGAGACATGGGAGATGAGAAAGGAAGCGAATCATGATCCTGATGATCGACAACTACGACTCCTTCACCTTCAACATCGTGCAGTACTTGGCGGAGTTGGGGGCTGACGTCGTAGTGAAGCGCAACGACGAAATTACCGTTGCGGATATCGAAAAGCTGAACCCGGAGAAAATCGTAATCTCACCGGGCCCCTGCACGCCGAACGAAGCGGGAATCTCCATGGAGACCATTCGCGCCTATGCGGGCAAATTGCCGATTCTCGGTATCTGCCTCGGTCACCAGAGTATCGGTCAGGTGTTTGGCGGTCGCGTGGTGCGCGCCGGAGAGGTGATGCACGGCAAGACCTCGCCGATCATTCACAACAACCTCGGCGTGTTTCACGGGCTGTCCAATCCGTTTGAGGCGACCCGCTATCACTCGCTGGTGGTGGAGAAGGGCAGTCTGCCGGATTGCCTGGAAGTTACTGCCTGGACCGAGACCGAAGATGGTGAGATCGATGAGATTATGGGAATTCGCCATCGCGAGTTGCCGATTGAGGGCGTGCAGTTCCATCCGGAGTCGATCCTGACCCAGCATGGGCACGATATGCTGAGAAACTTTCTGGAGAGCTGAACTGGAACAGCGCTCGAATGCCTGATGCGAAGGCCCTGATGCCGGGGACTGTTTGCGAGACCTTCCGCGAGAGGGACCTCGCGGAAGAGCCCCCAGGGATGGGTTTACGGCGTGTCTCGCAAACAGTCACCGGCAGCAGGGCCGCCAAGGAACCTGTTTAAAGCCACCGAAAGACCAAGGAAACAGTCTTGGGGGAGCAAGAATAATGAATATCCAACAGGCCATCGGAAAACTGGTCGAGGGTGAGCATCTCACCCGCGGAGAAATGCGCGAGGCCATGGGCCAGATTATGCGTGGGGAAGCGGAAGACGCGCAGATTGGTGCGTTTCTTGTGGCGCTGCGTATGGCCGGTGAATCCGTGGAGGAAATCACCGGTGCGGTAGAGGTGATGCGCGAGTTGTGCACCAAGGTCGAGATCGATCAGACCAACGCGGTGGATATCGTTGGTACCGGCGGTGATGGTGCCAACCTGTTTAACGTCTCCAGTGCTTCCAGTTTTGTCGCCGCCGCTGCCGGTGCGCGGGTGGCCAAGCATGGCAATCGTTCCGTTTCCTCTTCTTCCGGTGCCGCAGACCTGCTGGAAAAAGCCGGTATCTATCTACCTCTGACTCCCGAACAGGTTGCCCGCTGCATCGACGGCGTGGGGGTGGGGTTTATGTTTGCTCCCAGTTATCACAGCGCCATGCGTCACGCCATAGGCCCGCGCAAGGCATTGGGACTGCGCACCATTTTCAATCTGCTGGGGCCGCTGACCAACCCCGCCGGCGTCAAGCGCCAGGTCATCGGCGTGTTTGATTATCACTACTGCCGCATGCTGGCGGAGGTGCTGCAGACCCTGGGTGCCGAGCATGTGCTGGTGCTGCACAGTGATGACGGCCTGGATGAAGTAAGTCTGGCCGCAGATACCCGCGGTTGGGAGCTGAAGAACGGTGAATTGAAAAAGGTCACCATCGCGCCGGAAGATTTCGGTATCGAGCGCCAGAACCTGGACGGGCTGTGTGTGGACGGTTCCGAAGCGTCCCTGGCCCTGATCCGCGATGCCCTCGGCAAGCGTGAAACCCCCGCAGGGGACAAGGCAGCTGATATCATTGCCATGAATGCCGGTATGGCCATCTACGTCAGTGGCGTGGCTGCAAGCCGGGCGGAAGGGGTGAGCATGGCGCAGGACGCCATCTACAGCGGCCTCGCCGGAGAGAAGATCAACGAGCTGGCCGCCTTTACCAGCGCATTCAGAGAGTGAAGTAATGAATACGCCAACAATTCTGAAAACCATTGTCGAGCGCAAATGGGAAGAAGTAGCCGAGCGCAAGAAGCTGGTCAGTCAGGATGAAATGCAACAGCGCGCCCTGCAGCAGCCTCCCTGTCGCGGTTTTGTGAATGCCATTGAGGCCAAGCGCAATGCCGGTGAAGCGGCGGTCATCGCCGAGATCAAGAAGGCCTCGCCGAGCAAGGGTGTGATCCGGGAAGACTTTATCCCCGCGGAGATCGCCACCAGCTACGAGAAAGGCGGTGCCGCCTGTCTGTCGGTGCTGACCGATGTGGACTTTTTCCAGGGTGCCGACGAGTATCTGCAGCAGGCCCGCAATGCCGTGCGCCTGCCAGTGATCCGCAAAGATTTTATTGTCGATCCTTACCAGGTGTATGAAGCCCGCGCTATCGGTGCCGACTGTATCCTGCTGATTGCCGCCTGTCTGGACGACGCACAGCTCACCAGCCTGAATGACCTGGCGCTGGAGCTGGGCCTGGATGTGCTGGTGGAAGTGCACGACCGCCAGGAACTGGAGCGGGCCCTGAAGCTGCCGAACCGCCTCATCGGTATCAACAACCGCAATCTGCACAATTTCGAAGTGCAGCTGGAAACCACCTTCAAGCTGCTGGACCTGATTCCGGAAGATCGCATCGTGGTGACCGAAAGCGGCATCCATACCACCGACGATGTGGCGGCAATGCGCGGCCACAATGTGGATACCTTCCTGGTGGGGGAAGCGTTTATGCGGGAAGAGGAACCGGGCCGTCGTTTGCTGGAATTGTTCAATTAAGTTGTGCCGTTCAGGAACGGCGTTCGCCGATAAAAAAACCGGGCAGTGCCCGGCTTTTTTATGCCTGTGGGATAGGGCTGAGACCTAGTCCTAACTTTCAGCCTTAACTTTCGGCCCCAGTTTTGCGCTCACTGGTCGAAATGGATTACCGAGCGGATGCTCTCGCCACTGTGCATCAGGTCAAAGGCCTCGTTGATAGCGTCTAGCCCCATGGTGTGGGTGATGAAATCGTTCAGTTTGAACTCGCCTGCGAGGTAGCGCTCCACGTAGTCCGGTAGTTCCGAGCGACCCTTCACGCCGCCAAAGGCGGTGCCTTTCCACACCCGGCCGGTGACTAGTTGGAAGGGACGGGTGGCGATTTCCTGGCCGGCACCGGCGACGCCGATGATGATGGATTCGCCCCAGCCCTTGTGGCAACACTCCAGCGCGGAGCGCATCACGTCCACATTGCCGATGCACTCAAAGGAGTAGTCCACGCCGCCATCGGTGAGCTCGATGATCACTTCCTGGATCGGCTTGTCGTAGCTTTTCGGGTTGATGCAGTCGGTCGCACCCAGCTGACGCGCCAGGTCGAACTTACTCTCGTTGATGTCGATCGCAATGATGCGTCCGGCTCTGGCCATGGCCGCGCCGATCACCGCTGACAGGCCGATGCCACCGAGGCCGAAAATGGCAACGGTGGCGCCTTCCTCGACCTTGGCGGTATTCATCACCGCACCCATGCCGGTGGTGACGCCGCAGCCCAGCAGGCAGACCTCTTCCAGCGGCGCATTTTTGTTGACCTTGGCCAGGGATATTTCCGGCAGCACCGTGTACTCGGAGAAAGTGGAGCAGCCCATGTAGTGGTAAATGGGCTGGCCGTCCCTGGAGAAGCGGGTGGTGCCGTCCGGCATCAGGCCCTTGCCCTGGGTCTCACGGATCTTGCCGCACAGGTTGGTCTTGCCGGATAGGCAGAATTTGCACTCGCCGCACTCAGGTGTATATAGCGGGATCACATGGTCGCCCACCGCCACACTGGTCACGCCTTCGCCCACGGATTCGACGATACCACCGCCCTCGTGACCGAGAATAGCCGGAAAAATACCCTCGGGGTCATTCCCGGACAGGGTGAACGCATCGGTGTGACAAACACCGGAGGCGATCACGCGGATCCGCACCTCGCCAGCCTGCGGTGGCATCACATCCACTTCCTCGATAGACAGCGGCTTGCCCGGGCCCCAGGCCACGGCAGCTCTGGATTTGATGGTCTCGGTCATATCTGACTCCTGTTCAGCTCCTGTTGATTTCTGGCGGCGGTCTGGTGCCATTTGCGGCGCAGTCTATCTTTTTCTGATTTGCGTATAATCCGTACCAATTGCAAAACATTTTTTCCATTTGGTAACAGTCCAGTCCCGTGATTACGAGAGGTGACAGATCAGTGAGCGCAGGTAATTGGGAGGGGGTGAGTGAATTTGTGGCCGTGGCCGAGTCCGCTAGCTTTACCGGCGCAGCGCGCAAGCTGGGAATTTCCACGGCCCAGGTCAGTCGGCAGGTGAGCGCACTCGAGGGTCGGCTTTCTACCCGATTGCTGTATCGGACCACCCGCAAGGTATCGATGACAGAAGTGGGGCAGGTGTATTACCAGCACTGCCGCCGGGTGCTGGATGGGCTGGCGGAGGCTGAGCGGGCAGTGACGGATCTGCAACAGGTGCCTCGGGGCCGATTGCGGCTGACGGCACCGGTGACCTACGGCGAGACCACGCTGGCACCACTGGTCAACGATTTTGTCCTGCGTTATCCCGAGTTGCAGGTAGAAATGGAGCTCACAAACCAGAAGCTCGACCTGGTAGCGGAGGGCTACGACCTCGCCATTCGCCTCGGCAAGCTGACAGACTCCAGCATGATGGCGCGACGGCTGGGGTCGCGCACCCTGTATGTCTGCGCCTCCCCATACTACCTGTCTTCCCACGGCGAACCACACAGCCTGTCCGAGCTGGCGCGACATAACTGCCTGCCGGGCACTTTGGATTACTGGCGTTTTCGCGAGCAGGGGCGTTCACGGAATATCAGGGTGAGCGGCAGCTTCCGCTGCAACAGCGGCCGTGCACTGGTGGATGCGGCACTGAAGGGCATCGGCATTGTGCAGTTGCCGGATTACTACGTGGACCAAGATTTGCAGGAGGGGCGGCTGGTTTCCCTGTTGGAGTCCTACCGCGAGGAGGATGACGGTATATGGGGGATCTATCCCCACAACCGCCATCTGTCGCCCAAGGTCAGTATGTTGCTGGACTTCCTGAGTAAATCTATCGGCTCCGTGACTGGTTAGTGTCGTAAGAGTGTTGCGTAAGGGGGTTGCGTGAGGGAGTTACGTAAGTATCGAGCCGAGCGACGGGATGAATGGTTGGGCTGTCGGGATGAACGACATTGAGGTGAATTCCCAGTCATTCATGAAATGCTATATTGGCGCGTTAGACATTTTGAGTGGGTACGGCAACGGCCTCTTCCGGAGACCTTTGGAACCGATACCTGATCACAACCCAAAATACCCCCTGATGACATAGCGGAGAATGAAATGCGCAAATCCCTGCTCGCGGTCGCTATCGTGGCGATCGCTGCCTGTTCCGAGGCTCCCAAGCCGGACTCAGAAAAGTCTGTGCAGGCATCTGAAGTCGAAAAGAGCCAGGTGGCTGGAGATCAGGCGACGCCGGTAGCCGGGGATAACCCCCTGCTCAGCGCCAGTACTCTGCAATACCAGGCGCCGGACTTCGGCAAGATCGAGGACAGCCACTTTGAGCCCGCCTTCGAGCAGGGGATGAGCGAGCACCTGCTGGAAATCCAGGCGATTGCCAACAACCCGGAACCGGCCAGCTTCAACAATACGATTGTGGCGATGGAGGAAGCGGGCTCTCTGCTGACTCGGGTATCCCGCATCTTCTTCAACCTGGTGGGCAGCGACAGCAACGAAGCCCGCCGTGCCCTGCAAAGCAAGCTGGCGCCGAAACTGGCGGCGCACTCCGACAGTATTTACCTGAACCCGGCGCTGTTTGCCCGAGTCGAAGCGCTGTACAACCAGCGCGTCGAGAAAGAGCTGGACGCGGAATCCGCGCGCCTGCTGGAAGACTACTACGACAACTTCGTGAAGGCCGGTGCCAAGCTTTCCGCGGAGCAGAAAGTAACCCTGCGTGCGCTGAACGAAGAGCACTCCAAACTCACCACCCAGTTCAGCCAGAATCTGCTGAAGCTCAGCAAAGACATTGCGGTGATTGTCGAGGAGAAGGGCGAACTGGATGGCCTGTCGGACAGCCAGATCAAAGCCGCCGCTGAGGCTGCTACCGCTGCCGGCCACGAAGGCAAATACCTGATCAGTATTACCAATACCACTCGCCAGCCGGTACTTACCTCCCTGAAAAACCGTGAGCTGCGCCAGCGTATCTGGGAAGCCTCGGCTCACCGCGGCACTTCCGGCGAGTTGGATAACCGTCCGCTGGTCAAACGCCTGGTGCAGATCCGCGCACAGAAAGCTGGTCTGCTAGGTTACGGCAACTGGGCCGAGTATCAGCTGACCGGCACCATGGCGGAAAAGCCGGAAAACGTGCTGAACATGCTGAATTCCATGGCGCCGGCGGTGGTGAACAACACCAAGGCCGAGCAGGCCGATATCCAGGCCATGATCGAGCGCGAAGGTGGTGACTTCGAGGTGCAGCCCTGGGACTGGGCCTACTACGCGGAAAAAGTGCGTCAGGAGAAATACCAGCTGGATGAAAGCGAAGTGCGTGAGTACTTCGAGTTCAACCGGGTGCTGAACGATGGTCTCTTCTACACCATGAATCGTCTGTACGGCATCACCTTCAAGCCGCGCCCGGATCTGCCGGTGTACCATCCGGACGTACAGGCGTTTGAACTGTTCGACCACGACGGCGAGAGCCTGGCAATTTTCTACGCGGATTACTTCGCGCGCGACGGCAAACGCGGTGGCGCCTGGATGAGCTCCTTCGTGGGACAATCCGAGCTGCTGGAGCAGAAGCCGGTGGTGGTGAATGTCATGAACATTCCCAAAGGCCCGGAAGGCGAGGCCACCCTGGTGAGCTTCGACCACGTTACCACCATGTTCCACGAACTGGGCCACGGTCTGCACGGCATGTTGTCCAAGGTGCATTACCCCAGCCTGGCGGGCACCGCGGTATCCCGTGACTTCGTCGAGTTCCCGTCCACGTTTGAAGAGGATTGGGCGAGCCATCCGGAAGTGCTGGCGAACTACGCCTACCACTACAAAACCGGTGAAGCGATTCCCGAGGAACTGCTGGCAAAAGTGCTGAAGGCGAAAAACTTCAATATGGGCTTCGACACCTTGGAGTACATGTCTGCGGCACTGCTGGATATGGAATGGCATTCCCTGCCCGCCGACGCGGAGCAACAGGACGTGGAGAAGTTTGAAGCCGAAGCGCTGGCCAAGCACGGTGTTGACCTGGCTGCGGTACCGCCGCGCTACAAGTCCACCTACTTTGCCCACTCCATCGGTGGCGGCTACTCCGCCGGCTACTACGCCTATATGTGGAGTGAGATTCTGGCTGCGGATGCCTTTGCCTACTTGCGCGAACGCGGTGGCCTGACCCGCAAGAATGGCGACCTGTACCGCAAGAACATTCTGGAGGTGGGTAACTCCCGCGCGCCCATGGAGTCCTACGTGAAGTTCCGGGGCAAGGAACCTACCACCGATGCCCTGCTGATCCGTCGCGGTCTCAACCCGGAAAAAGGGTAAGTCTCAAGGGCTGCGCAGGGAGGCGCACGTAATAACTGAAATCCGGGCTTGCGCCCGGTTTTTTTATGGGGGCTGTGAGCGTATGGGGCTGAGCAGCGGTGCCGGCATACCTGTATCACCGGTGGCGACGCCGGTATAGGCCTTGTACAGCTGGCTGATGTTGCGCACATATTGTGCCGGCTCAGCGCCTCGTACATAGCCGTAGCGAGCATTCTGGAAGTATTTGGGCTCGGATAGCTTCAGCATGGCCTCTTCGACATTGCCAAACCAGACATTGGGGTCCAGCTCGAGCTCTTTTGCCAGCCGGCGGGCATCCAGCAAGTGGCCGTAGCCGGCGTTGTAGGAGGCGAGGGTGAACCAGAGCTTCTCGATGGCCGGCAGGTTGGGTTCAAAGCGGTCGCGCACCCAATTCAGATACTTGATACCTGCCTGAATATTGCGATCCGGGTCGAACAGCGGCGGAGGGAAGCCCATGTCTTCCGCCGTCAGCGGCATCACCTGCAGCAGGCCCTGGGCGCCAACCGGTGACACCGCATTGGGGTTGAAGTTGCTCTCCTGCCACATCTGCGCCACTACCAGGCGCCAGTCGAAGTTGTATTCCAGCGACTGTCCCTTGACCAGAGTGTCGAAGGGAGACAGGTCCTCTCCCGGAATCACGCGCGCAGCGACCCGCTGGGTGAAGCGTTTGTTGGGCTGGAAGTAGGCGGCAATCTTCTGTTGGTACTGATCGCTCTTGCGGTACTTGGTGAGGAATTTGTTGAGTTGCTTGAGCAGCTCACGGTTCTGCGGCATCAGCATCCAGCCCTGTGGGCGCGGGTCGCTCACCAGCGTGCCGGGTCTCAGGTCCGGCCGCAGCGATGAGGCCATCACCACATCATCGTTGTCGACGATGGTTGCATCCAGCTCCCCATCGGAAATTTTGGTAATGATTTCCCCGAGGGACACCTCGGGCGGTGCAACTTCCACCGCGACATCGATACCACTTCTTTGGATGGTGCGCGCGGTGGCGATGAACGGGGAAAACGCGCGCAATGTCAGGGTACGGCCCGCGAGGTCCTGTACTTTATCAATGGCCGGCTTCTTCTGGCTGCTAACCACCTGCTCCGGTGTTTCCCGATAGGAGGTGGTAAAGACGATGCCCTGGTCGATACGCTCCTGGGTAATGTTTTTCACCGCACCGGCGAAATCCCCGCGTCCGGCCTTGAGCCAGTCGATCAGAGTTTCGTCGTAGGGCACGACGATGATCTGCAATTGCAAATTGTGCTGTTCGGCAAAGGCCTTGGCCAGGTCATAGTCAAACCCCATCAGCACGCCCTTCCACAGGTAGTAGACGGAGGGTCGGTTGTAGGTCAGAAAGCGGACAACACCGGACTTCTTGATTTCTTTCCAGTCTGCAATCCGGTCGTCCGGTGGCTGAGCCAGGTTTCTGGTCAGGAAGTTATTCACCCGCGTTAGCAGGTGCTTTGAATCCTTGCGCAGGGCCCAGGCGATATTTTCCGGCTCAGTCACCGCCGCGCCGGTGCGGACATCGTTCCGGTAGCTCACGAGGTTGTCGGTGATGTAGTCATCCATGATGGCCACCCGATTACTTTTTTCGCTCAGTAGATCGACTAGGGCATCGCGGTTTTCGTAGACAATCGGCTCAATGATGCTCAGGTTTGCCTCGGGAAATTGCGCAATCAAACGGCGTGCCGTGTCCACGTAAGTGGATCCCGCCTGGGCGACCAGCTCCACGTTGCGTAGCAACTTGGGGTCGCTGATGTCTGGTCCCAGGGTGCTGGTCAGCAGCTTCTGACGGGCCTGCATCAGCGGTACGGTGAAATCGACCAGCTGGCGCCGGGCCTCGTTGTCGGTAAGGGAGTAAGCGGCAATATCGGCGCGGCCTGATTGCACCATCTCAAGCGCCTGTTGCGGGGTGTCGGCCTTGATCCAAAGCGGCTTGAGCTGCAGTTTTTCGGCCAGTTTATTGGCCAGGTCGAAGCTTCTCAGGGTGACGATGCTGTCTCTGGGCAGCAGGTTTTCACCAGCAGGGCCGGACAGGTTGACGAAGCGAATAATGCCGCGCTTCTTTATCGCCTCCAGATCACCTGTTTCGATATAGGTGGCCGGAATCGGTGCCGGTGAGCTGGCAGGTGGGACTGTGCTCGAGTTTCTGGTCGCGTTTTGTGGATCCTGTTTTCCACAGGCGATCACTAACAACACAGTAACGATCAAAAAAATGATCGCGCTAAAAGATAGTCTGTTGCATCGCTGAGTTATCCGGCAACAGCTGCGCATAGGCCGATACCTCGCATTTATATAGCGAAATATTAGTGTCGCAGTGGATGAATCAGTGCAGTGGAATTAGCGCCGGGGCCGTGTGGTACGCGCGGCAAAGTGCGCAGTTGTGATTGCTTGGGTCGGGACTGGGGTAGGGGAGCAAAGGGTACTGCAGGGATGGAAAGAGGGGGGCGAGCAGGGCGCGTGAAGCGGCCCCGCTCAACCGTGGAATCAGCGAGTGCCGAATACCACCATGGTTTTTCCCTTCACCGAGACCAGGCCCTGTTCTTCCAGGGTTTTCAGAACCCGGCCCACCATCTCCCGGGAGCAGCCGACAATACGACCGATTTCCTGGCGGGTGATCTTGATCTGCATACCTTCCGGATGGGTCATTGCGTCCGGCTCGTTACACAGGTCCAGCAGGGTGCGGGCCACACGGCCGGTCACGTCGAGGAACGCCAAGTCTCCCACCTTGCGGGTGGTGTTGCGCAGACGCAGGGCCATCTGGGTGGCCAGGTTGAACAGGAATTCCGGGTGCTGACGGGTCAGTTCCTGGAATTTGCTGTAGGAAATTTCTGCGACTTCACACTCGGTCTTGGTGCGCACCCAGGCGCTGCGGGTGTCCTGGTCAAACAGGCCCATCTCGCCGAAGAAGTCGCCGTCGTTCAGGTAGGCAACGATCATCTCGCGGCCTTCGTCATCTTCGATCAGTACGGTTACCGAGCCGCGCATAATGAAGTAGAGGGACTCGCAGCGGTCACCGGCATAAATGATGGTGCTCTTGGCCGGGTAACGGCGGCGGTGGCAGTGAGCGAGGAAGTCTTCGATATTGCCAGTAGTCAGAGTTTCTTCGGTAGCGACCGTCACGGATCTACTCCTTTTCTTGAATTTTTGTGCCTGATCCCGGGTAAGAGGACGATTATCCCGCTAAAAGACCGGTGCCGACAGGGGCAGGGCGCGGCAATGCTTCGCAATGTGATCTGGGCCACTATTTGCAAAGGGCTGGGACTGGGTGTTGTTTATAGCGGTTGTGGACTGTGCTGACAACCGCCGTGAGTAAAGGCTTACTTTGGTTTGTGAGCCGCTACAGAGTAATTCCATACCGGGGTGCTGCGGAACTGGGGTTCCCATGTGATAAGCTCCCGGCCCCCATCCATTTTGAAGGAGATTATTCCATGGCGGGTGTTATGCAGGGTCAGGTGACCTGGGTGAACGGTGTCACTTTTGTCGGTGAGTCCGGCAGTGGCAATTCGGTGGTCATGGAAGGTGGCCAAAAGAACAACGGTATCCGCCCGATGGAAATGATTCTGCTGGGGGTGGGCGGCTGCGCTTCCTACGACGTGGTAGGCATTCTGCAGAAGGCGCGCCAGGATCTGGTCAGCTGTCACGTTGAACTCAAGGGTCACCGCCCCGATGCGGTTCCGGCACCGTTTGAAAAGATCGAGATGGAATTTGTGGTGCGTGGGCGGAATATCAAAGAGGCGCAGGTGGCGCGCGCGGTGGAACTGTCCGCGGAGAAGTACTGCTCGGCATCCATCATGCTGGGCAAATCCGGGGTGGAAATCGTCCACAGCTACCGGATTGAAGAGGTGTGAATCGGACTTGTTAGCTGGTTCAGCCGGAAAAATAAAAAACCCCGGGTCTCGTCGAGAACCGGGGTTTTTTATTGGCGAGAAATACCCAGGGGCTGCGACTAGACCCGGTAAGTGACAGACGTCATCGCCTTGGACATGAGCGTCATCAGTCCCTTCACCGGGCCGGGAAAACGCGCACCACCGGCATCCAGCGCCGCGTGCTGGTGCTTGGCTTCGTCCACCAGCATCTGCTCGACCACCGCGCGGCTGCGTTGGTCCTGAGCGGGTAAACGCTGGAGGTGGTCTTCCAGGTGCTTGCACACCTGCTCTTCGGTCGCGGCCACAAACCCTAGGCTGACCTTGTCACTGATCTTGCCGGCGGTCGCACCAATCCCGAAGGAAAGGCCGTACCACAGCGGATTCAGCAGGCTGGGGCGGCTGTCGAGCTCCTGCAAACGCTGCTCACACCAGGCCAGGTGGTCGATCTCCTCATCTGCCGCATGTTCCATTTCCGCCCGTACCTGCGGCAGCTTGGCCGTCAGCGCCTGGCCCTGATACAGCGCCTGGGCGCAGACTTCACCGCTGTGATTGACCCGCATCAGCCCCGCCGCATGGCGGCGCTCGGCGTCCGACAGCTCGGTCTCGTCTGCGGATTTGGCCGGTGACGGTCGCTCGTGGCAGGGCGATCCCGGGCTCAGGGTGCGCAGGGCGCGATCCGCCTGCAGCAGCAGGTGGTCCAGTCCGGTCAGTTGGCGTTGGCTCATGGCAATTCTCCCACCGATGAGGCCATCAGGCCTCTTCAGACTGCTCGCGCTCGACCGCGCGGTAGCCGATATCCTTGCGGTAAAAAACGCCTTCCCAGTGGATATTGCGGGCGCACTGGTAGGCGTTTTCTTTGGCTTCCGCCACGGTGTCTCCCAGTGCAGTGGCGCAGAGCACACGGCCGCCGCTGGTCACAACACGCTCGCCGTCCAGGGCGGTGCCGGCGTGGAAAATCTTGGCATTTTCGCTGTCGGCCTTGTCGAGTCCGTTAATGGCATCGCCTTTGCGATAGCTGCCCGGGTAACCGTTTGCGGCCAATACCACACCCAGGGCCGGGCGCGTGTCCCACTCCACTTCCACCTTGTCCAGGCGCTTTTCGATGGCGGCCATACACAGCTCTACCAGGTCGGACTTGAGGCGCATCATGATCGGCTGGGTTTCCGGGTCACCGAAGCGGCAGTTGTACTCGATAACCTTGGGTGCGCCTTCTTCGTTGATCATCAGGCCGGCGTAGAGGAAGCCGGTGTAGGGCATGCCTTCGGAAGCCAGGCCTTTCACGGTGGGCTCGATGACTTCTTTCATCACTCGCGCGTGGACATCCGGGGTGACTACGGGTGCCGGGGAGTAGGCGCCCATACCGCCGGTGTTGGGACCGGTGTCGCCGTCGCCGACGCGCTTGTGGTCCTGGCTGGTGGCCATGGGCAGGATGTTTTCGCCGTCGACCATGACGATGAAGCTGGCTTCTTCGCCGGTGAGGAATTCTTCGATGACCACGCGGCAGCCGGCGTCGCCGAAGGCATTGCCGCTCAGCATATCGCGCACGGCCAGCTCGGCCTGTTCCACGGTTTCGGCGACGATGACGCCTTTACCGGCGGCAAGGCCATCGGCTTTGACGACGATGGGGGCACCCTGTGCGCGCACGTATTCGATGGCCGGTTCGACTTCGGTGAAGTTCTGGTAGGCGGCGGTGGGGATGGCGTGGCGCTCGAGGAAGTCTTTGGTGAAGGCTTTGGAGCCTTCGAGCTGGGCGGCGGCTTTTTCGGGGCCGAAGATGTTGTGGCCGCGGGCGTTGAAGAAGTCGACGATACCGGCGACGAGGGGGACTTCGGGGCCGACGATGGTGAGGTTGATGCCTTTTTCTTCGACCAGGTCAGACAGGGCGGAGAAGTTGTCGACGCCGATGTTGACGTTCTGGAGTTTGGGTTCGCGGGCGGTGCCGGCGTTGCCCGGTGCGACGAAGACGGTGTCTACGGCGGGGTTTTGGGCGGCCTTCCAGGCCAGTGCGTGTTCGCGGCCACCAGAGCCGATTACCAGGATATTCATTCTTGAGTTTCCCCGTGCCTGTTATTTAGGTGGGCTAGTTTAGCATTTTGCGCTGGGTTGCCGGGTAGAGACTGGTTTGGGAGGTAGTTAAGAGCGCTTCGTTGCCAGTCCTGTGGCGGTTCTGAAGCTGGTGCCCCTTTCCGAGACACGCCGTGAACCCATCCATGGGGGCTCGGCTGCGGCCGTCCTGGCCGCAGACGGTCTCGGAAAGGGGCACCAGCTCCAGAACCTTCCCGTATAACGCGGGAATATTACGTACCCGTGTCGGTAGTCGTATTAATTTGCGCTTAGTGACGGAAGTGACGCATGCCGGTAAACACCATCGCCATACCGTGCTCGTCGGCTGCGGCGATCACTTCCTCGTCGCGCATGGAGCCGCCGGGCTGGATCACGGCGCTGATGCCGACCTTGGCGGCGTTGTCGATGCCGTCGCGGAAGGGGAAGAAGGCGTCTGATGCCATGACGGCGCCTTTGACTTCGAGGCCGGCGTGTTCGGCCTTGATGGCGGCGATGCGCGCGGAGTTGACGCGGCTCATCTGGCCGGCGCCGACGCCGATGGTGCGGCCGTCTTTGGCGTAGATGATGGCGTTGGATTTGACCATTTTGGCGACTTTCCAGGCGAACAGCAGTTCGTCCATTTGCTCGTCAGACGGTTGCACCTTGGTGACCACTTTGAGATCTTCCTTGGCGACCATGCCGTTGTCTTTTTCCTGGATCAGCAGGCCACCGGTGACGCGTTTGAAGTCGAACGCTGTCGGGCTTTCGCTGCCCCATTCGCCACACTCCAGCAGGCGCACATTCTGTTTGGCTGAGACCGCTTTTGCCGCACCTTCGGAGACTTTGGGGGCGATGATGACTTCGGAGAACTGTTTGTCGACGATCAGCTGGGCGGTTTCGGCGTCCAGTTCGCGGTTGAAGGCGATGATGCCGCCGAAGGCGGATTCCGGGTCGGTGGCGAAGGCCAGTTCGTAGGCGGTCTTGATGTCCGCGGCTACGGCGACACCACAGGGGTTGGCGTGCTTGACGATGACACAGGCCGGCTCGTCGAACAGTTTTACGGTTTCCAGGGCGGCGTCGGTGTCGGCGACGTTGTTGAAGGAGAGTTCCTTGCCCTGCAGCTGGCTGGCGGTGGAGACGGAGGCTTCTTCCGCATCAGCTTCCACGTAGAAGGCCGCCTTTTGATGGGGGTTCTCGCCGTAGCGCATGTCCTGGGCTTTTTCGAACTGCACGTTGAAGGTGTTGGGGAATTCGCGGGCAACGTTTTGGGTGTTACGCGCGCCGAAGTGGTTGGCGATCATGCCGTCGTACTGCGCGGTGTGTTCGAACGCCTGTACCATCAGGTCGTAGCGGGTTTCGTAACCCAGCTGGCCGTCGTTGGCTTTCATTTCCTCGATCACGGTGTCGTAGCTGTGGGCGTTGACCACGATAGCGACGTCTTTGTGATTCTTGGCGGCGGAGCGGACCATGGTGGGGCCGCCGATGTCGATGTTTTCGATGGCGGTGGGCAGGTCGCAGTTAGGATCGGCGACGGTGGCCTTGAAGGGGTAGAGATTGACCACGACCATGTCGATGGGCTTGATGCCGTGTTCACTCATTACCGCGTCGTCTTTGCCGCGACGGCCAAGGATGCCGCCGTGCACTTTCGGATGCAGGGTTTTGACGCGGCCATCCATCATTTCCGGGAAGCCTGTGTAGTCGGAAACTTCCACTACCGGGATACCGGCTTCGCCCAACTGGCGGTAGGTGCCGCCGGTGGAGAGGATCTCCACACCCATTTCAGAGAGCTCGCGGGCAAATTCCACAATGCCGGTTTTGTCAGAAACGCTGATCAGCGCGCGGCGAACGGCCACCTTGTCAGTCATATCGCATCGTCCATCTATATGTACAAAGAGCAGGTTAAAAAAGTCGAAAATACAAATAGCGAGGGGGGATGGGTAAAACCCATCCCCCCTCGTCGAATTTTTACCGCTCCGGCTTATGTCTGCCGGTAGCGGTGGGCTGCCTTACAGCAGACCGTAGCGCTTGAGCTTTTTACGCAGGGTTCCCCGGTTGAGGCCCAGCATTTGCGCGGCGCGTGTCTGGTTGTGGCGGGTGTGTTTCATTACCACTTCCAGCATCGGTGCTTCAATCTCGGACAGAACCATGTCGTAGACTTCAGTCACCATCTGGCCGTCCAGGTGACGGAAGTAGTTTTCCATCGCCTGCTCAACCGCATCGCGCAGTGACTGCTGCTGCGGTTGTTGTAGTTGTGTCTGGCCCCCGGTGGATGCCACATCACTGGCATCCGGAATCAGTGCTTCATTATTCATGCCGCTTTTGCCCCTCTAGTTATTCGGCGTTCAAACCACTCACGAACGCTGGCATGTTGTGCTTCTGCGCTATCAATTTGGTTAAAGGTCTTGCGAAAGGACTCGCTGTCGGCGAGTGTTTTTACGTACCAACCCACGTGTTTGCGGGCGATGCGTACCCCCATAACCTCACCGTAAAAACGATGTAGCTCACTCAAGTGAGTAAGCAATATGTCCCTGACTTCTTCCAGTGATGGCTCCGGTAGCTGCTCTCCCGTTGCGAGGAAGTGAGCAATCTCCCGGAAAATCCATGGACGTCCCTGAGCCGCACGGCCAATCATGACCGCCCTGGCGCCGGTGTAGTCCAACACCTTGCGGGCCTTTTCCGCGCCGGTGATATCGCCGTTGGCAAAGACCGGAATCTTTACCGCAGACACAATCTCGGCAATGGTATCGAATTCGGCCTGACCATGGTAGCCACAGGCGCGGGTGCGTCCGTGAACCGCCAGGGCAGTGATCCCGAGATCTTCGGCCATTTTGGCCACCGTCACCCCGTTGCGGGAATCCGGACACCAGCCAGTACGAATTTTCAGCGTTACCGGTACTGAGACGGATTGCACCACCGATTCCAGAATGTCGGCGACCAGTTTTTCATCGCGCAGCAGGGCAGAGCCCGCCGCTTTTTTGCACACCTTCTTTGCCGGGCAGCCCATGTTGATATCTATGATCTGGGCGCCACGCTCAACATTTGCCTGCGCAGCTTCGGCCATCATCTGTGGATCGCCACCGGCAATCTGTACGGATATGGGGCCGGCTTCTCCGCTGTGATCCAGGCGCATTCGCGATTTGCGGCTGTCCCACAGGCTGGTGTCAGAGGTAACCATTTCCGACACCACCAAGCCTGCGCCGAGTTCGCGGCACAGTTGGCGGAAGGGGCGATCAGTAACGCCGGCCATGGGCGCCAGTATGACTGGCGCACCGATGTTATAGGGGCCTATGGCGAAGCTGCTTGGCAATTCCGTGGGCAACTGCGCCCTCCCGCGGGTTAATTCCTGCCAGGGATCTTACTTTCGATCCCCGCGAGGGCAAATTGGGTGTCTAAAGAGCGGCCTATAATAGCGGCTGGTCGGCCGCTGGAAAAGCGAAAAAGCGCGCAAATTGTTCGATGGCTGGCCGTTTAGGGCGAAGTTTGTGCAGTAATACGAAGATTATTACGCCGTGCAGGGTTCTCGGCATCTCACTGCTTTGCGATGCGCAGCTCATAGTTCACGGCGTCCTCGCCCGGGTCGACAATATCGAGGGCGATATGTACCGGATTGCCACTGGGCATCAGCTGGCGCCCGGAAAGCTCGCCCTTGAGGTATTCCTGGGGCTGGAAACGACGGCTGGCGACAGGGGCGTTCTTCAGGTCGGTAAAGCGCAGCTGCAGTGCCGGGAAAGGCTGGTCAAAGGGTGCCCGGTTCAGTAGTACCGCCTCCACCGCCAGCGCGCCGGGAATGGAAGGGTGGCTGCGCACCACCAGGTTGGCGGTATGGATGGCATGGATGTCCACCTGTGCCGGCAGTTTGCACCCCAGCAGCGGACACAGTTGCGCGTAGATACCGCGCCACGGGTCGCGCTTGCTCAGGGTGTCGAAACGGAAGTAGGCGACCTGGGCTGCCAGTGTCAGCATTAAAAGTACGCTGCCGAGTGTCCACAGCCAGGCTGGCACCCGGTTGTGTCGCCGGGGCTGCCAGTTCACTTCGATGGGCGCCGGACCTATGGCGGAAATCAGCTGGTCTCTGGGGAGCAGTGGGGCCTGGTCGCGTTGCCGGGGGTCGATATGGTCGTCGTGATCGTCCGGCTGGCTACGCGGCTTCTGGTGCGTCGCACTTGCCCTGGCCAGGGGGCCGTCGTCGGAAAAGCGCTCGAGGTCCTCATGCGCGTCGATATCGTCCGGCAGGATAAACGGGTCATCTTCTGGTGCCTGGGGTAGTCCCAGGTCGTCGGTGAAGCTGAATTCGTCGCGGGCTGCTGTGGGCTCATTAAAGTCCGCTGGGTTGCGGGGGGGGTGATCCCAGCTGTCTACGCCACTGGATTCCTCCCGGGCGATCTCTTCTGCCCAGGGATCCTCGCTGGCAGCTTCCAGGTCTTCGCCGATGCCCAGATCCAGGTCTTGCTGGGCGTCTTTGTTATCCAGCTCCTGCCACTGCTGCTCGCCAAAAGCGTCATCGATCAGCGGGCTTTGGCGGGCGCGGTTCTCCGTGGCCGGTGCTCCCAGCGCTTTGTCGCCACTGGCCTTGCGGGCGGGGGCGATTTCGTCGGAAATGCCTTCGGCGGAGTCGTCACCTTCCAGCTCGATATCGTCGTGGATCAGAAAGTCGTCGTCTTCCAGTAGTTCTTCAATGGCTTTCTTGCTCGCTGGCTGCGGGTCATCCTCGTTGAATACGATGTTTTCATCGGCGCGAAAGACTTGCAGGCAGGAACCGCAGCGCACGGCACCGCGAGCGGCGCGAAGCTGATCTTCACTGACATGGAAAGAGGTGCTGCAGTGGGGGCAGCGGGTGACCAGTTGCGACATGGATTTCGACGATTATTGCTTTGGCGGGGAAGTTTATCAGTCGGAGGGCTTTGCGCGTAGTCCGAGGCGCTTGGTAGCTGGTCCGGGTGCCTTGTAAGTCCGATCCCGGGCGTCGCTGCTACCGATACTCTTTCGCGGGGCACGCTACGAGTACATCCCTGTAAGCTCGGACGCGGCCATCCATGGCCGCGTACGGTCCCGCGAAAGAGTATCGGTATCAGCGCCTTAGCATCTGAGTTCGGTGCTCTATCTCACCCTCGTTCCGCTGAGTCGAACCCAGTCCTCCTTCGTGCCGTCCGTTTCGAAATCGATCCACTGGCTGTAAGCCGCCTTCACTTTGTCTGCCTGGCTGGAGAGGATGCCGGACAGGCAGATACGGCCGCCGACCCTGGTGCGTTCTATCAGTTGCGGTGCGAGTTCTACCAGGGGGCCGGCGAGGATATTGGCCAGCATCAGGTCGGCGCTGGCTTCACTGGCGGGCGGTGTCTTCTCCGGCAGGTATACCGGGAAGCGATCCGGGTCTATGCCGTTGCGCTTGGCATTGTCGCAACTGGCGATCAGGGCCTGGGGGTCGATGTCGGTGCCGAGGGCACTTTCAGCGCCGAGCAGCAGGGCGGCGATGCCGAGGATGCCGGAGCCGCAGCCGTAGTCGATGGCGGTTTTGCCGCTGACGGGTTCGCTGGCGAGCCACTGCAGGCACAGAAAGGTGGTGGGGTGGGTGCCGGTGCCGAAGGCGAGGCCGGGGTCCAGCAGCAGGTTGACGGCGTTGGGTTCAGGCGGTTCGCACCAGCTGGGGCAGATCCAGAGGTTGTCGGCGCACTGGATGGGTTTGTAGTGGCTCATCCATTCCCGCTCCCAGTCTTTGTCTTCAAGCTGTTCCCAGCGGGCGTTGGGGAGCAGTTCGCAGAGGTGGGAGGCGGCTTTGGCTTCGGCGATATTGGTGTCGACTTCGGCGTCGAAGAGGCCGGTGACGAGGGTCTCGTCCCACAGGGGCGTTTCGCCGAGGCCCGGCTCTAGAATGGGCTGGTCGGCATTGTCTTGCAGGGTGACGGAGACGGCACCGGCGAACAGCAGGGCATCTTCGATTTTGCCTGCCTGTTCTCGATTGGTGTTTACGCGGAGTTGGAGCCAGGGCATTGAGTATAATCCGAAGTTCGGTGGTTTAAGTTTTCCCGAAGCCCTGAGGCGGTGCTGCCCCCGGTAAGGCTTTGCGGGACACGCCGTGAACCCATCCATGGGGGCTCGACTGCGGCCGTCCTGGCCGCAGACGGTCCCGCAAAGCCTTACCGGGGGCACCACCTTCGATTCGGACTGCGGTGCTACTTGGGTAGTGCGGAAATTGGCTTACAGGGTAAGAAAGGTCGGGCTAAAGGGGAAGTGCCGGGTATCGGTTTTCAAAAGCGTCGGCGACAGGGACGTCGCCGACGCAGCGTACAGGGATGTATTCACAGCGGTTTTGAAAACCGATACCCGGTGCTGCCCCGCCACGGTGGTGGGGCAGAGCTGCATCCCTCCGGGCTGAGATGCACAGTGCCGAGGGCTTATTCGAGACCCAGCTTCTTCTCGAGATAGTGGATATTCACCCCGCCTTTGGCGAATTCCGCATCGCGGACCAGTTCTTCCTGTAGCGGAATATTGGTCTTGATACCGGTGATGATGGTTTCGCTCAGCGCCACTCGCATCCGCGCCAGCGCGGTTTCGCGGTCTTCGGCGTAAGTGATGATCTTGGCAATCATCGAATCGTAGTTCGCCGGGACGGTGTAGCCGGAGTAGAGGTGAGAGTCCACGCGCACACCGAGGCCGCCAGGCGCGTGGTAGTTTTCTACCTTGCCGGGGCTGGGGAAAAAGTTCTTCGGGTCCTCGGCGTTGATACGGCACTCGAAGGCGTGGCCGGTGATCTTGATGTCTTCCTGCTTGAACGACAGCTTCTCACCCGCGCACACACGGATCTGTTCCTTGATCAGGTCCACGCCGGTCACCATTTCGGATACCGGGTGCTCCACCTGAATACGGGTGTTCATTTCAATGAAATAGAAACGCTCGTCTTCATACAGGAATTCGAAAGTGCCGGCACCGCGGTAGCCGATATCGATACAGGCCTGAACACAGGCATCCTGCACACCTTTGCGTACGTCGTCCGGAATGCCCGGGGCTGGGGCCTCTTCCAGGACCTTCTGGTGACGGCGCTGCAGGGAGCAGTCGCGGTCGCCGAAGTGCACGGCGTTGCCCTGGCCGTCGGACATCACCTGGATTTCCACGTGGCGCGGGTTCTGCAGGAATTTTTCCATATATACGGTGCTGTCGCCGAAGGCGGCACCGGCTTCGGATTTGGTCACCGAGATGGCGTTCAGCAGGGCGCCTTCACTGTGCACCACGCGCATGCCGCGACCACCACCACCGGCGGCGGCCTTGATGATCACTGGCAGGCCGATTCGGCGGGCAATCTCCAGGCACTTTTCGCCGTCGGCGGGCAGTGGGCCGTCAGAACCGGGTACTGTCGGCACGCCTGCTTTTTTCATCGCAGCGATGGCGGATACCTTGTCGCCCATCAGGCGAATGGTATCGGCGTCGGGGCCGATGAAGGTGAAGCCGCTTTTCTGTACCTGCTCGGCGAAGTCAGCGTTTTCCGCCAGGAAACCGTAACCTGGGTGTACCGCTACCGAGTCGGTGATTTCCATCGCCGAAATGATGGCGGGAATGTTCAGGTAGCTCTGGGGCGAAGGGTTGGGGCCGATACAAACGGCCTCGTCCGCCAGGCGCACGTGCTTGAGATCGCGGTCGATCTGCGAGTGGACGGCAACGGTGCCGATGCCCATCTCTTTACAGGCGCGCAAGATGCGCAACGCGATTTCGCCGCGGTTGGCGATCAGGATTTTTTCAAACATGTAATGGTGCCCCCGCTCAGGAAATGGTCACGAGCGGCTGGTCGAACTCTACCGGTTGTCCGTCTTCCACCAGGATGGATGCGATGGTGCCCGCTTTGTCGGCTTCGATCTGGTTCATCATCTTCATGGCTTCGACGATGCAGATGACGTCGCCCACTTTCACCTGTTGGCCAACTTTCACAAAGGGATCGGCGCCCGGGCTGGCGGCAGCGTAGAAGGTGCCCACCATCGGTGATTTCACCGGGTGGCCGGTCAGGGCCGGTACAGATTCTGCACTGCTTTCTGCGGCGGCGGGGGCTGCCGGAGCGACAGGTGCGGCGGCCGGTGCCGCAGGTGCCATCATCGGCATGGCCATTTGTTGTGCCTGCATGGCGGCAGCGCCGCTGACGCCGCGGCTGATGCGCACGGACTCTTCGCCCTCTTTGATTTCCAGCTCGCCGATGTCGGACTCTTCGAGCAGTTCAATCAGTTTTTTGATCTTGCGGATATCCATAACAGTGTCACTCTTGATCTTGTGATTTTGTGGTCAGGGTGCCGGCGCTTGGCGTGGACGGCCCCCATAAATGAAATTCTTTCGAAATCGATTCAACGTCGCTTTTAAAGCCGCTTCAGGGCCGCCTGTAGCGCCAAAGTGTAGCTATCTGCTCCAAATCCGCAGACAACGCCCAGGGCCAGATCCGATAAATAGGAATGGTGGCGGAAGCTTTCGCGGGCGTGGGGATTGGAGAGGTGGACTTCAATAAAGGGAATTGCCACCCCCGCCAGGGCGTCGCGCAGGGCGACACTGGTATGGGTGTAAGCTGCCGGATTGATGACAATAAAGTCCACTTTGTCGGCAAAGGCCTGGTGAATGCGTTCTACCAGCCCTGCTTCGCTGTTGCTTTGTAGGCAGTCAAACTCGCAGCCGGCCTCGGCGCACTGGGCGCGGGCGGCTTCGTTAATCTGCTCCAGAGTAGTGGAGCCGTAAATCTGCGGCTCGCGGGTGCCCAGCAGGTTCAGGTTGGGCCCATGCAGCAAAAGCAGTTTAGCCATTCGGTGCCTCGCTCGATGCTTCACTCTTCGTATTGGAGGGGCGCAAGAAAATGTGACTAAAATCCGGGAAAAGTCATTCAACTTGCCGGAAAACAGCGTCAATCAGCTGATTTGCCGAAATTGGACGCGAGTTTGCCGCAAAAGTGACCCTCTGTCCATGCCCCAATGTGGGAAATCGAGAAGTTGCGCGCAGTTCGGCGAATTTCCCGCCCATATTGCTGCAAAGTTTTATGGGCGCTGGCTTATTCGCCTGATGGATTGGCTACAAAGGCTATGTTGGGATCTTGGGGCGGATGCAGGCCTGGATGGCCTGCCCGGGTGGCTGCGCGGGTAACTGGCGTTACCCGTTGTCCCCGGCCACGGCTTCGCTGCCGCTGGCATTGCGCATGGCGGCGAGAAGACCGTCACGCGTGAGAATCTGCGGCAGTATCTGGGCTTCGCCGCCACCGGCGGGGTAAAGCAGATAGAGCGGCACACTGGAGCGCCCGTAACGGGACAGCAGTTCTGTAATTTGCGGGTCCTGGTTGGTCCAGTCACCCTTCAGCGCGGTAAAGCCAAGGTTGCCGACGGCGTCGACCACGGCGTCGCTGGAGAGCACCACTTTCTCATTGGCCAGGCAGGTAATGCACCAGGCGGCGGTCATGTTGATGAGTACCGGGCGGCCCTCGTTGCGGGCGGCCTGCAAGGCTTCCGGTGAATAGGGTTGCCAGTAGCCGCTCTTATGCGTCTGTGCCATTTGCGTGCCGCTGGCACCCAGATTCGGCAATACCCAGGCCGCCCCGGCGACGGCGGCGATGGCAAAGGCGCTGCGCAGCCAGGATTTGTTGCTGGCGGCCTGTGGGCCTGGCCACAGCCATAGGGCAAAGGCGATGGCGACGACGCCGGCGAGTACCAGTGCTACCCCGTCGCTGCCGGTTTGGCGCCCGAGCACCCACAGCAGCCAAACAGCGGTGAGATACATGGGGAAGGCCAGCAGCTGTTTGAGGTTTTCCATCCAGGGGCCGGGGCGCGGCAGGCGCTGGGCCAGCGTCGGCAGGTACGTCAGTAGCAGGAAGGGGGCCGCCATACCGGCGCCGAGTGCGGCGAACACGGACAGGGCGACAGGTGCAGACTGGGTGACGGCAAAGCCCAAAGCTGAGCCCATTAAGGGCGCAGTGCAGGGGCTGGCCACCACCGTGGCCAGAGCGCCGGTGCTGAAGGAGCTGCCCAGGCCTTTGCCCTGGCTGCCAGCGCCGAGACCCATCAGGCGTCCACCAAGCTCAGTGACGCCGGACAGGCTGAGGCCCATGGCAAAAAACAGGTAGACCAGCACGGCAACCACCGCGGGGGACTGCAGCTGGAAGCCCCAGCCCACCGCCTCGCCGGCCGCGCGCAACAGCAGCATGATGGCGGCGATCAGGACAAAAGTACTGACGGTGCCGGCGGTATAGGCCCAGCCGTGCAGATGCTGGCGGTCACCGCCGTGGGTGATCGCCAGCGCCTTGATCGACAAAACCGGGAAGACACAGGGCATCAGGTTCAACAGAAGGCCGCCGCCAAACGCCAATAGGATGGCCAGCAGCAGACTACTGCTAGCCCCATTGGGTGCGTTGCGTTCCAGGGCCTGGCTGAGTGGGCCTTGGCTGAACGGGACCTTGTTAGCCCCACCCGGACCGGTACCGTCGAGGGGCGCCGCGGTCTGGCCTGCCGGATCAATCTGGAAATTCCGCACCTGTGGCGGGTAGCAGAGGCCGGCATCCGCACAGCCCTGGTAGTGCACCTGAATTTGCAGCGGTTTGTCGCTATCCAGTTCCAGTGGAACTTCCAGCTGCCAGCGGTAGACCTCGGTGTCTTTTTCGAAGTAGTCGTCCCAGATAACCTCGCCTTTTTCCAGTGTCAGCGGCAGCTCGGTTTTCTGCTCGCCATTCACCTTGTAGAGGCGCAGCTTGTCGCGATACAGGTAGTACTCGGGCGCAATTTGGAACAGCGCGCTGGCGCCGCTGTCAGTAAACAGGAAATCCAGTTGGTAGGCCTGGTCGACCGGCAGGAATTCATCCTGGGCGCCGCCAAGTGCGCCAAAGCCTGAAGACTGTGCGCTGGCAACAGAGAAGCCGCCGCTGACTACAGGCGATTTTTCTGCCGCACTTTCCGCCGCAAGCAGGGCTGAGCTGGTCAGCAGCAGCGCAAACAGCGTGGCGAGCTGTACCGCCAGAATCGTCCGGAACGGCAGTGATTTTTTTTCTCGCAGGCCAGAAGTCTTCACAGTCATGGGTAACAAAATTCTTTATAGTCGGGATCACTTGGACTGAAATTGCAGGCTGCTGTTCCCGTTTTTTCAGCGGTCTTTTCCGTGGTCGTTCCAAAAAGGGGCGGCATTGATCCGCCGGCTTGGCCTTGATGGGGCGCCCCTGCAGTGAACGGGCAGTATAGCGGTGGTGGCGGTACAAAAAAACAACAGTCGAAGGGCACTTGCCCGGGACTGCGTTGATAGGTGCTCGGCACAAGGGTGATAGGTGCTCGGCACAAGGGCGATAGGTATCAGACAGCGATCAGGACGGATATCAGAAACGTGAACTCCATTGCAAATTCGAACGCCGATAGCGGCTCCGGACATTTTTTGCAGGCAGCGCGCGCTGCCAAGCTGGTTGCCGGCGCCTTGCTGCTCACGCTGTTTGCAGGCTGTGTATCAACAACGCCACCACCGGCGTCGCCACAACCGCCCCCACCCCCGCCGCAACCGGTGGGTCCCAGCCCGGAGGAAATCAAGCGTCGTACCGTGCAGCACTTTTTACAGCGGGCCGAGGTGGCCCAGCGCGAGGGCTTTATCACCATGCCCGCAGGCGCGAGCGCCTACGACTTTTATCTGCAGGTGTTGCAGCTGGATCCGGGGAATACTCAGGCGACCGCGGGCGTTCAGACCCTGGTGATGGAGCTGGTTGGCCGAGCGCGCGATGCTCTGCGCCAGCGCGCTTTTGGGCAGGCCAACAGCCTGCTGAATACCGCGGATGAGATTGCGCCGGGGAACCCGCTGTCGAAAGAAGTGCGCACGCAGGTGCAGCGTGAGCAGCGTCGCGCCAGGGAGGATGTCACACTGGATGGCCCGGCTGCGCAGACTGTCGCGCTGCCCCCGGCGGAATTGTCGGCACAATCGGCATCCATGGTACAGATGCTGGCGGCCACGGCCGAGCGCATCCGCCAACACCAGCTGCGGGTGGTGATTGTGGCGCGCACCGATGCCGAGGGCCGCTGGATTTACGGCCAGTTGCGTCAGGCGGTACCCGGCTACCGGGTGCGGGGTGATATAAAGCTCGGCAATCCTCCGCGATTACTGTTACAAAAGATGCAATAACCTTGTCACCGGGCCAGGTGTCGTAAAGACACCGCGGGAGCGAATGTATGAAGCGAGAGAAAACGGTTCGTAATGACCGCCGAGCTGCGGGGTTGCCTGTGGCGCTGGCGTCGGTACTGGCGTGGATGCTTGCGCTGGCGAGCGGCTTCGCGGCCGCTACCGCTGCAGAAATCGAGGCCACCGGCTTTGCCCGGGAGATGCCTCCGGGGGCGCCCATGGGGGCGGCCTATGTGACGTTGCGGGATCTCTCGGGCAAAGCGCGGGAGTTGACCGGGGTGGAGTTGCCCGGGCATCCGCGGGGCCGCGTGACCATGCACGACACGCTGGACGTCGCGGGGGTAAGCCGGATGCGGGCACTGGAAAAAATTACCCTGCCGGGTAGTGGCACTATTGAAATGCGCCCCGGGGCTACCCATCTGATGGTTGAGGGCGTGGCCCTGCGGGCGGGAGAAATACTGCCGGTGAAACTGGTATTTGCCGATGGCTCCAATATCCAACTGGCGTTGCCGGTGCTGGGCCTGAACGACAGCGCTGCAGGCACGCGGGCGGCTCCGGATGCCGCGGGGCACGCGCATCATCATCACCACGAGGGTTGAACGTTCGCGCCAAAATGCACTCTAGGAGTGCTCGAAAATTCGAGATGCTTGATAACCAATAACCGTTGGGCGAGATGCGTCTGCGCCCATTTCCCAAACAATGCAGGAGGGGGATCATGAAGAAATTAACCGCAATATTGGTGACCGGCCTTGCCGTTATCCTGGCCGCGTGCGCCCACAGCCCGGTACAGGTGGTGGTAAAGCCCCAGGTCCAGGTGGCGCCAGACAATATTGGTTCCGGCTACAGCATTTATGTTCGCGGTGCCAACCAGCTGCCGGGAGGTGGCCTTGGCTCCCTTGGCGGCATCTATGCGGATTCCTCGAACGTGACCCTGGCGAACGATATTGAACAGTCCATGGCGACAGCGCTGTACCAGGGGTTTGAAGCCTGGTCCTTCCGCGGGGTGGAAACCGGGGGGGATGTCCAGGTGGTCGCTAACTTGACGGACCTCAGCTACGACAGTCCCAATAAGCTGTATACGACCAAAGTTGATTCCGGTGCCTCGATCCAGTTGCAGGTCATGGTGAAAGGGGCAACTTTCTATGGCAACTACAGCACCAGCGGCAAGGATCGCAATTTGATCAAACCGAGCCGCGAGGAAGTGGAGGTCACCATCAACCAGTTGCTGAGTGCGACTTTGCAGCGGGCGTTTGAAGATGAAAAACTCAAATCCTTTCTGCGCCAGCACCTCTGATCCGGTTAACCTGTCATCCAGAGAGGCGCTTCAGGTATAGATGAGACCAGCACCTGTGAATCGGGTCACAATTGTTGTTGGGGGCTAAGCCTTGAACCGCAAATGGTGGTTTCCGCGCCGCCAAAGAAGCCGGTATTATTTTCCCTGACGCGAGCGCCTTACGCCCACTTATGGCAGTCTGCAGAAGTCTGCCCGAGAAGTGCCGGCTCCCCGAGCCGGCCGAGATGGAATGCCATTGACTGAGTTCACGCCGAAAAACGCCGAATACCACGGCCAGTTGCAAGAGGTTGATACGGACGCATCGTCTGTAGGGCACCTCAGTGCAGCGGCTGCGGAACTGGCGCTGGGAGAAGTTGCCGATGGGGTCGTGGTCACCGATTGCAGTGGCCGCATTCGTTACAGCAATCCTCTGGCGGGAGAGCTCTGCGGCAATTTGATGGGGCTGTTACCGGGGCAGTTGCTCGCCGATGGCCTGCCGCTGGTGGATGATCAGGGCAGCCGGCTTGACCTGAATCTGGTGGGGGATGACAGCGCCGAAGGGGATATACCCAGTCGGCGCGAATTACGCGCCAATATTCGCCGTGACACCGGTGAGCTGGTCGAGGTCAGCGTCCAGATCAACAGCCTCCGTGACGGGGTAAACCTGGAAGGTTATGTGCTGATACTGCGACATACCTCCGAAGCCCGCAGAATTTCCTCCCGCCTCAGCTGGCAAAGCAGCCACGACGCCCTGACCCATCTCCCCAATCGGCAGACCTTCGAGTACGCGTTACAGCAGTTGCTGAACCAGGATACCGGCCCCAAGCAGCGCCATATCCTGCTGTACCTCGACGTATACCAGTTCAAAGTGGTCAACGACACCCTGGGTTACAGCGCCGGTGATGCCCTGCTGATTGCGCTGGCCAAGATTCTCACCCGTTGCCTGGGCAACGGCGATCTGCTCGGCCGCGTTGGCAGTGACGAGTTTGCATTGCTGTTGAAAGACTGCACCCTCGAGGAAGCCAAGCGCATTGTTACCCGCTTGCGCGAGGCGGTCAGTGGTTATGTATTCCAGTGGGACGACAGCGAAACCCGCCCGGCACTCTCCATTGGCGCGGTGAGCGTGGATACCCATGCGCCCCCCGCCAGCCAGCTGCTGGCCTCGGCCAATGATGCCTGCAGCGCAGCGCGTGATCAGGGACGCAACCGGGTGAAGTTTTTTGGTGACTCCCGCAAGGCCCTGGAAAAGCGCCGCGAGAGTACCTGGCTGGCGGAGATTCACGCGGCCATTCGCGAGGATCGCCTGCTGCTCTACCGCCAGCCGGTCGTTGCCCTGCAGGACAAAAACCGGGTGCACCACTACGAGGTACTGGTGCGCATGCAGGGGCGCGATGGCGATGTGATCTCCCCCGGATTGTTCCTGCCGGCAGCAGAGCGTTACGGCATGATCGATGAGGTGGACCGCTGGGTAATCCGCAATATTTTCCGCTATATGGCGCTGGAGCAGAGCAGCGGCGCCGGCGGCTTCCACTACGCCATCAATATTTCCGGCATCAGTCTCGGGGATGAATTGTTTGCAGATTTTGTGCTGCGGGAGCTGACCGAGGCTGGGGTAGCGCCGTCGCGGGTACAGTTCGAGATCACCGAAACCTGCGCCATCAACAATCTGGATCGGGCGCTGGTGTTTATTCACAAGTTGCGCGCGGCGGGCTGCAGTTTCGCCCTGGACGATTTCGGCCGCGGCGCTTCGTCACTGGCCTATCTGCGCCAGTTGCCGGTGGACTACCTGAAGATCGATGGTTCTTTCGTGCGCAATATGCTGGAAGACGAAATTGACAGTGCCATGGTCAGCACCGTGGATCACCTGGCCAAACGCATGGGTATCAGCACCATTGCAGAATTTGCCGAAACCCCAGAGCTGCTGGAAAAGCTGCGGATCATGGGGGTGGATTACGCCCAGGGGTTTGGTATCGCCGCCGCTTCCTGCCTGCCAGAAATCAGCGGGCCACGGCCGACGACGGCAGTAAATTAGCGGCTAGCGGCGGTGAATCGAGTTTAGTGCTCTGGTGAAACGGGCCCGCTTTTTCGCGGGCCCTTGTCGTTATGCCTTGGCAGACTGGGCCAGCAGCGCCTGATGTTGTTCCGCGCGCAATCTCGGACCGTACTGGCTCACTACCTGTGCCGCAGCCCTGCAGGCCAACTCTCCCGCCTCCGCAAATCCCATGTCGCGGTTTATGCCGTACAGGAAGGCGCCGGCAAACATATCGCCTGCGCCATTGGTGTCGATCGCCTTGATGCTCGGCGCCGCGACGCGAACTTCCTGTTCGCCGTCCCACAGCAGCGCGCCGTCCGCACCCAGGGTGATGGCGAAGGCATTGCAGTAATTGCGCAGGGTTTGAGCCGCCTCTTCCAGGGACTGGGTACCGCAGAACTGCAGGGCTTCATCGCGGTTACAGAACAGCAGGTCAACCCCGTTGCCGAGCATTTCTTTCAGGCCATCGTGGAACAGTTGCACCATCATGGGGTCGGATAGGCTCAGGGCGGTTTTTACGCCGCTGGCTTCCGCCTGCTCGCGCAGGGCAATGGCTGCGGCGCGGCCGGTGGGGGAGGAGACCAGATAGCCTTCGATATAGGCCCAGCGGGACTGGCTCAGGGCACTGCTGTCCAGTTCTGCGGTGGAAAGCTCCGCGCTGATACCGAGAAAGGTATTCATACTGCGCTCGGCATCCGGGGTAATCAGTACCAGGCATTTACCGGTGGTACCTGCATCGGCGTTCTGCAGCACTGCGGGATAGGCGACGCCGGCGGCGGCGAGGTTGTCGCGATAGAAATCGCCATTATCATCGGCGGCGACCTTACAGGAATAAAAGGTATCGAGGCCAAAGTAGCTGGCAGCGATCACGGTATTGGCGCCGGAACCGCCACAGGCGTGGCTCGCTGTGACAAGGTGGTTTTTGAGGTCGTCTACCAGCTGTTGCTGACGGCTGTCGTCCACCAGTGTCATAACTCCCTTGTCGACGCCCAGGTCTTGCAGGTCACTGTCGGTGACTTCAATTTCGGTATCGAGGAGAGCGGCGCCGATGCCGTAGAGGTCGTACTGGTGCATAGTGATTTCCGTGGGGTTTCTTGAGGGGGCCGTTGCGGCTAGCCGCTGTATTCGGGCGTCTGTATTCAGGTGAGTATGCAAAAGCAGTTTACAAACTCGGGCCCGCATCGGGCGGGCGCCGGGGCATTATGGCGGCCAGACGGTCAAGTGCAAGTTTGCAGCGGCGGCGGGAAATGACCCGCCGGGTTTGACTTGTGCCAAGCTGACCTTATAAAAGCTGGCTATAAAAAGGCGAGGGTGTGCCTGTGCTACCCGGCCGATTTCCTTTAGAACAAAGAGTTTATTTGAAGCGATATGGCATCAACCAAGCGCCGGAATAACACAAGTAGTAACACAAAAGGCCGAAGAAGCAGTTCCGGAAGGCTGCGCCGCTGGATCAAGCGCCTCAGTCTGCTGGCTCTGCTGGGAGTGCTGCTGCTCGCCGGCTATATGGTGTGGCTGGACGTGCAGCTGCGCGAGCGCCTCGACAGCCGCCAGTACCAGCTGCCGGCGCGGGTCTACGCGCGCCCGCTGGTCCTGCACTCGGGTATGGTCATGCGCCCGGACGAGCTGGAGTCGGAGTTTGCCGCGCTCAATTACAAAAAAGTCCCGGCGGTGGAAGAACCGGGGCAGTGGCAGCGCGACGGCATGGAATACCTGGTGTGGCGGCGCGACTTTATCCACGCCGACAAGCGCGAAGCTGCCGCCAAGGTCCGCTTCCGTCTGCGCAATGACGAGCTGACCGGGCTGCGCGACGAGGCTGGCGGCAGTCTCAAAGAGTTCCGTCTCGACGCGGCACCCATCGGCACCCTGCTCGGCGGTGGCGACGACCGTACGCCGGTGCGCGTAGAGGAGATACCACCGTTGCTGGGGGCCACCCTGATTGCGGTGGAGGACCAGGACTTTGTGCATCACTTCGGGGTGTCACCCCGGGGCATAGCCCGCGCCATGGTGGCCAATTTCAAGGCCGGCGGCGTGGTACAGGGTGGATCCACCATCACCCAGCAGCTGGTGAAGAACATCTTCTTTGACCACAAGCCCAGCCTGTGGCGCAAATTCAATGAAGCTCTGATGGCCATCCTGATGGAGGTCCATTACGACAAGGCGTACATACTGCAGGAATACATCAACGAAGTCTGGCTGGGGCAGCAGGGCAGTCGTGCCATTTACGGCTTCGGCCTGGCGTCGGAATTCTATTTCCAGAAGCCTCTCGCCCAGCTGGAACCGCACCAGATTGCACTACTGGTGGGGTTGGCCAAGGGCGCTTCCTACTACAACCCCTGGCGCAATCCGGAGCGGGCGCTGGAGCGGCGCAATACGGTGCTGGATGTGATGCTGGAGCAGAAGCTGATCACCCAGGAACAGTACGACCGCCTGCGCAAAAAACCGCTGGAAGTGGCGGCTGCCGGCGCGGCGGCACAGAATCCCTATCCCGCCTTTACCGAGCGTCTTCTGGAAGAGTTGCGCCCCTATTACTCCGTTGAGGAATTGCGCACCGCGGGCCTGCGGGTATACACCACACTGTCTCCCTCGGTGCAGCAGCTGGCGGAAGACGCCATCAGCCAGGGCGCGGACAAGCTGGAAAAGGATCGCGGTATCAAAGCGGATTCCCTGCAGGGGGCCACGGTGATTCTGGAAAATGTCAGCGGCAATGTGCTGGCCATGGTGGGGGACCGCCGCCCCCACTATCCGGGATTCAACCGCGCTTTGGAGGCGCGTCGCCAGGTGGGTTCTCTGATCAAGCCGGCGGTGTATCTCACCGCGCTGGAGCGCACCCATGAATACAACCTTGGCACCCTGATCGACGATGCGCCCATTCGTGAGGTGACCCAGGATGGCCAGGTGTGGATGCCGGCCAACTTCAATAACCGCAGTCACGGCCAGGTGCCGCTGTATGTCGCCCTGTCGCGTTCCTACAATCAGGCCACCGCGCGCCTGGGTCTGGAACTGGGCATAGAAAATGTGCGCCAGACCATTCGTCGCCTGGGAGTCCAGGCCAGCCTGCCGCGGTTGCCGTCTCTGTTTCTGGGGGCGGTGGAAATGACCCCGTTTGAAGTGGCGGGCATGTACCAGACTTTTGCCAATGGGGGGGAACACGTGGAGCCGCGCACCCTGCTGGCTGTATCCGACGCCGATGGTAATCAGGTGCAGCGTTTTAGGCCCAAATCCAATCGCGGAGTGGATGAGGTGCCCATCTACCTGCTGCGCTACGGCATGGAACAGGTGATGCGCGAGGGTACCGGCAAGAGCGCCTATCGCCGCCTGCCCAACAGTGTGCCCTTTGCCGGTAAGACCGGCACTACCAACAACTATCGCGACAGCTGGTTTGCCGGTTTTAGCCCGGGAGTGACAGCGGTGGTATGGCTGGGCCGGGATGACAACGAGCGCACCAGTCTCACCGGTGCCACCGGCGCCCTCAGTGTGTGGACCGAGATCATGCGCAAGCTGCCCCACCGCCACGGCCGAATCCAGGCACCGCGCGGTGTGGAGTGGAAGCCGGTCAATGAGAAAGGCGAGTATATGGATCCGCGCAATTGCCAGGGCGGGCGCGAGATTCCGGTGTCGGTGGAAAGCCGGCTGGAAACCGACCCCCGCTGCCAGAGTCGCGGCTGGTTCCGCAACTGGTTTGACCGCGAGGAAGAGAAAGACGTGGCGCCACGGGAGGATATGACCCCGGGCTGGGGTATCGACCCCGAGCAGCAACGCCGCGAGCAACTGCAGCGACAGCGGGAGCAGGAGCTGCGCGAACAGTTGCAGCGGGAGCAGCCCCAGTCGATTCCCCAGCAGCGCGACGACCGCATCCGGGAAGAGGCGGTGCCACAGACGGAAGCGGAGCGCCTGCGACGCCTGGAGGAGTCCGGCCGTATTCAGGAGCAGCGCTACCTCGAGGAGGAGCGCCGCGCCCAGGAAGAGCGCCGGGTTCTTGAGGAGCGCCTGCAGAGAGAGGAGCTTGAACGAGAACAAGAGCTTCAGCGTGAGGATGATCGCCGCCGCGGAGCGCCGGTTGAGGATGCGCAGCCCTGGCCGCCCCAGCAGGATGACCAGTGGCCGTAAACAACAGACTATGGCGTCATTGGTACTGAATCGGTCATAATTCACGGCGAAAGTGATTCTTATTTCACAAACCTGTGACCCATGCAGTACGGCTTTGATAAATTCATACTCGATACCGGGCAGTGGCACCTCACTGCTGGCGGCGCTGCGTTGGACGCAGATGCCCGCCAGTTACACCTACTTTCCCTTCTAATCGGGGCCTATCCCGACTGTTGCGAGCGCCAGTTTCTCCTCGACCAGCTGTGGCCAAATACGGTGGTATCGCACTGGTCCCTGGGTCGCCTGGTGTCCGACACCCGCAAGTGGTTTCGCGAGCAGGGCTATCAGGGGCCGCTGATCCAGACACTGCATGGCCGCGGTTATCGGCTGTCGCCGGAACTGGCCGAGCGGATGCAGCCGTTGGCAGAGCCCGCGGCGGAGGAATTACCCCTACCTGACAGGCCCGACGTGGCCATGCCCCCGGAGCCGCTCCCCGAAATGGAGGGCGGGGCCGCTACTCCAGAGCTCTCGGAGCAACCTCCCGCCCCTGCACCCGCTCCCGCCCCCGACAGTGCCGCAGCAGCGCGGCCCGGTCTCTCCTACTGGCGGACTCTGGCTGGATTGGGGGTATTGTTGCTAATCACCGCCCTGACGGTGTACCTGATTACCGCGCGCAGGATTCCCAGCGAAGGCGTGCCGCTGGTGATCGGTGAGGCGCCCAACGTGCGCGGTCGCCTCCTGTGGGTGGACGACAACCCGGACAACAATATTGCCGAGCGCAGCTATTTCGAATCTCAGGGAGTTGCGGTCTATATTGCGACCAATACGGAAGACGCACTGGTGCTATTGTCCATGTACCGCTACGACGCGGTGATCTCCGACATGGGGCGCGGGGACGAGCCGTTGGCCGGCTTCAAACTGATGGAGCGTATCCGAGGCAAGCAGAATCAAACCCCGTACTTTCTGTATACCATCATGCCGTCGGAATCCCAGCGACAGCTGGTGCGTCAGCGGGGTGGCAACGGCGTGGCAGTGACCTCCGAGGAACTTTACCAGCTGGTTTTGCCTTTGCTTGAGCGTCAATCGGGCGCCGAACCCGAGGGGAAAACCTCTCTTCCCTAATCTCCTCCAGGAGCTGCCCGGTTCCCTGCAGCCCCCGTAAATCGGGGGTTTCACAAGGATTCAAAAGCTTTCAAAGACCGCAACCCCTCTTCCTAGCTAAATTCCCGCCAGCAGTTGGCTCTAAAGCGTCCCGTTCTGGGGAAGGTCACTGCGGCTGGGGGTAATTGGGAATTTAATGGGGGGAGATACGATGTTGGGGGCAGGTTTTCGGGTGCTTCTGGTGGGGGACAATGAGACCAGTGGTACCCTTGAGGGATCAGAGGTGAGCAGGGATTTACCGGGGGAGCTGCCCTCGGTCAGTGAGGCTGCGGACTCCAGTCCGGCCGCTCTGTTCAGCCGTCGGGAAAAAGAAGTCCTGGCGCTGATTGCGGTGGGGGCGACCAGCGGGGATATCGCCGATCGACTGAGTATCTCCACGCACACGGTGAAGAATCATCGCAAAAATATTCTGCGCAAGGCCGGGTGCCGCAACTCGGGTCAGTTGATCGCCAAGTGTGTCGCGCGCAATATCGTGTGAAGCACGCGCTGAAACCGGCAAGCGAGTGCTGGAGAAGACAGGCAAGCAGCCCTGGCTAGGAACTGGATATCGCGAGTGCGTAAAACTTAACCGGCTTGTGCCGGTTTTTTTGTGGTCCCGTTTTGCTGCCCCGTGTCAGCTTGCGCTCTGCCCGCAAGTGGGACGAAGTGCTCCGGGGGAGTGTGCGTCAATGGGCCCTGACCAATAAGGTCGATCAAAGGGGGCCCAGATGCCGAAACAGGCAATACACACTTTATTCGCAATCGCTTTGGCGGTTTTGTTCGCCAGTAACGTGCAGGCAGACGGCTATGTGCGCGCCGAGGGCACCGCCATCGTCGATGCCGACGGCGAGCCGCTACTGCTGCGGGGGATGGGGCTCGGGGGCTGGATGCTGCAGGAAGGCTACATGCTGGGCCTGGGCAACCTCGGCCAGCAGCATGTGATCCGTGAACATATCCGGGCCTTGATCGGCGAGGAAAAAACGGAGAATTTCTATCGTGCCTGGCGAGCCAATCAGGTGCGGGAAGAGGATATTCGGGCTATGGCGGCGTGGGGCTATAACTCCGTGCGCCTGCCGATGCATTTCAACCTGTTCACGCTGCCGGTAGAACAGGAGCCAGTACCCGGGCAGAACACCTGGCTGGAAACCGGTTTCGCGCTCACCGACCAGCTGCTCGCCTGGTGTAAAAAATATAATCTCTATCTGATCCTCGATTTGCACGCCGCACCTGGCGGCCAGGGTAACGACTTCGCCATTTCCGACCGCAACCCGGAGCTCCCCTCCCTGTGGGACAGCCCCGCCAATCGCGCCAAGACCGTCGCCCTGTGGCGCAAACTGGCGGCACGGTATAAAAATGAGCCGGCCATTGCGGCTTACGATCTGATTAACGAGCCGAACTGGGGCTTTGCCGGCACCGATGACCCGCACGGTTGTGCAGAGAAGGGCAACGAGCCGTTGCGCACACTGATGATGGAGATCACTGCGGCAATCCGCGAGGTGGACCGGGAGCACATGCTCATCATCGAGGGCAACTGCTGGGGGAATAACTATGCCGGCGTGATGCCGCCCTGGGACGACAACCTGGTGGTGAGTTTCCACAAGTACTGGAACGACAATAACCGGGAGAGCATCGCCAGTATGTTGGCGCTGCGGGACCAATACCGGGTGCCCCTGTGGCTCGGGGAGTCCGGCGAGAACTCCAATGCCTGGTTTGCCGACGCCATTGAGCTGGTGGAGTCCGAGGAGATAGGCTGGGCGTTCTGGCCGCTGAAAAAAATCGGCTTCAATAACCCACTGGAAGTACACCCCAATCCCGGCTTTCAAGACCTGGTGAACTACTGGAAAGGGGAAGGTCCGCGGCCGACCGCGGAAGCAGCTTACGCGGCGCTGATGCAGCTGGCCGAGGTGGATATTCGCTATGAGCACGCCGAAGTGCACCGGGATGTGGTCGATGCCATGTTGCGCCAGCCCGGAGATCGCAGCCCGCGGGCATATCGCCCCCACAGTGTCGACCGCGAGGCCGGGGGTGTCATCGCCGCGGTGGACTACGACCTTGGGCGCCCCGGCATCGCCTACCTCGATCATGACACGGCCAATTACCACGTCAGCACCGGCGGCGAGCGCACACCGTGGAACCGCGGGCGCCGCTATCGCAATGATGGAGTAGATATCGGTGCCGGAGCATCCGGCAGCAATCTGGTAGAGCTGGATTCGGGGGAGTGGCTGCGTTACACCCTGGAAGTGCAGCACGCGGGGAGCTATGTATTGGAGGCTCTGCTGGATGAGACCGGCAGTCCGCTGGCGCTGGAGTTCTGGTTAAACGATGGCGACCCGGCGCCGTTGGCAGAGCAATCGCCGTCGCGCCACTCTGCCGTCGTGCACCTTGCAGCGGGTCCGCAAACCCTGGTGGTGCGGGCCGCTGCCGGCAGTGCCCGGCTGGGGACACTGCAGCTGGTGCCCGCAGCGCCTGGCGGTTCGGGCGGTTGACGTCCCGCCGCCTGGTGCTGCGTCTGGTGTGACGGTAATTGAGGGCGGGGTCAGCCCGCCTGAATCAATTTTGCCGCCTCTTCCGCGAAGTACGTCAAAACACCGTCGGCGCCCGCGCGCTTGAATGCGATCAGGGATTCCAGAATCACCTGCTCACGGTTCAGCCAGCCATTTTCAAAAGCCGCGCAGTGCATCGCGTACTCTCCGCTGACCTGATAGGCGAAGGTTGGTACGCGCAGTTCGTCTTTTACCCGCCGCACAATATCCAGGTAGGGCATGCCCGGCTTCACCATGATCATGTCGGCGCCTTCCTGGATGTCCAGGGCACATTCGTGCAGCGCCTCGTCGCCATTGGCCGGATCCATCTGGTAGCTGAACTTGTTGCCGCCTTTCAGGTTGCCGGCGGAGCCCACGGCATCGCGGAAAGGCCCGTAATAGGCCGAGGCGTATTTGGCGGCGTAGGACATGATCAGGGTGTTCACGTGTCCGTCCCGCTCCAGCGCCGTGCGGATGGCGCCGATGCGTCCGTCCATCATGTCAGAGGGGGCCACCATATCCGCACCGGCAGCGGCGTGGGACAGTGCCTGCTGTACCAGGACCTCGACGGTGTCGTCATTGACGATGTAGCCATTGTCGTCCATCAGCCCGTCCTGGCCGTGGCTGGTGAAGGGGTCCAGGGCGACATCGGTAATGACACCCAGCTCCGGCGCCGCGTCTTTTAGTGCGCGCACCGCGCGCTGGGCCAGGCCGTCGGCATCATAGGCGGCGCGGGCATCGTCGGATTTGTGCGCGGCATCCACTACCGGGAACAGGGCCACGGCGGGAATCCCCAGGGCGACCAGTTCCTTGGCTTTTCGGGCCAGCAGGTCGACGCTCAGGCGCTCGACGCCGGGCATGGAGGCAACCCGTTGGGTTTCACCGCGGCCCTCGATCACGAACAGCGGCAGTATCAGATCGTCGCAGCTGAGCTGATGCTCTCGTACCAGGCGGCGGGAAAAATCCTGGGCGCGCAGGCGGCGGAGGCGGGTGTTGGGATAGGCGCCGCGCTGAAGACTGATACTCATGGGTGGTCACTCCGGCTGGAAATAGAAACAAGGTTAGGTCGTTGGTGGGGCAGCGGATCTGCAGGCTGGCACCTGGCCGGCCCCTAGCTGGCGGCAATCATAGCAAAACGCGCGCATCCGTTGATCACCGCCTGTTCCTGGTTCCTGCGGGAACGGGGGCTTGTCAGCTGCGCGACAGGTGTTCAACCAGGGCGCGCCCGGCGCGGGCAATATGCTGTTCAAGCAGGGCTACCGCCGCTGCGCTCTCGCCCCGCTCCAGAAAATCCAGCAGCTGATAGTGTTCCCCCTGACTGGTGGCCTGATAGTCGAGGCTGCGGGATTGGTAGCCAATATACCGCTCGCACTGACGGTGCAGCTGCTCCACTGCGGCAAACAGGGTAGGGCGCTCGGCCGCGCGGTAGAGGCAGGTGTGGAACTGCCAGTTGAGTGCGCCAATCTCTGCCGCCCCGAGTGCTGGTGACGCCTCCATCGCATCCAGAATATCCCGCGCCCGGCCCAGGGTTTCGCGGTTCAGGTTCGGCGCGGCCAGCTCTTGGAGCAATGGTTCCAGGCGCATGCGCATCAGGTACAGATCTTCCGCTTCCTGCGGGTCGAACTGCGGCACGGCCAGGCCGCGCTTGCCGTGCGCGGTGAGCCAGCCTTCACTTTTGAGGCGGGCGAGCGCATCCCTTACCGGAATCCTGCTCACACCATAGAGCTCGGCCAGTAGCGTCTGCTTCAGTACGGTGCCGGGGGCGAAGTGGCCCTGTTGCAGGTCCGCTTTTAACTGTTGGTAAAGATCCATTTGGCCTCCATTTGGCCTCTTAGTCTCTTAGTCTCTCCGCGACATATTCTTGCTCAGAAGCAGGTGGCAACCGAGGCCACACAAAAGACCCCAGAAGGCAGAGCCGATACCGAAGAAACTGACCCCGGACGCAGTAATCAGCAGGGTGACCAGCGCGGCTTCGCGGTGGTGCGGGTCGGCAGTGGCGCCGGCGAGACTGGAACCGATGACACCGATCAGTGCGAGCCCGGCGACACCGGCGATCATGGCCTGGGGCAGTGCGGCAAACAGCGCCACCACGCTGGCGCCAAACAATCCCGCCAGCAGATAGAAAACACCGGCCGCAATACCTGCGGTATAGCGGCGCGATGGATCCGGGTGTGCCTCGGGACCGGTACAGATGGCCGCGGAGATGGCCGCGAGATTAAAGGCAAAGCCACCGCAGGGGGCCAGCAGCAGAGACATCAGCCCGGTGCCGCCGATCACCGGGGATACCGACACCTGCGAATAACTACTGGCGCGCAGAGTGGCGACCCCGGGTATGTTCTGTGAAGTCATGGTGACGATGAACAGCGGCAGGCCCACACCGAGCAGTACTTGAAGGTTGAATTCCGGCGCGATCCACTGCAGTCGCCCGAGGGACCAGGCCAGTTGTTCAGTGTGCACTTCTCCCAGCAGCCAGCTGGCGGAAAATCCCACCGCCAGTACCAGCAGGATGCCGAAGCGTGGCAGCCAGCGACGCCCGATCAGGTAAGTGGCGAACATGGCGCCCACCAGCAGCGGCTTTGCCTGCAATGAGGTGAAAATCGATAATCCGAACTGCATCAGGATGCCGGCCAGCATGGCGCTGGCAATAGGCAGGGGTACCCGCTGCATGATGCGCTCGAAGGCGCCGGAAACTCCCAGTATCAGGGTCAGCAGTGCACAGAACATAAAGGCCCCCACCGCTTCGGCCAGTGAAACACCGTGCAAACTGGTTATCAGCAGTGCCGCACCGGGCGTGGACCAGGCCGTCACCACCGGCGCCCGGTAGTACCAGGAAAAACCGATGCAGGTGAGTCCCATGCCCAGGCCGAGGGCGCCGATCCAGGAGACCATCTGTGTCTCACTGGCGCCAGCGGCGGCTGCAGCCTGCAACACGATTGCCACGGAACTGGCAAAACCCACCAGCACCGCGGCAAAGCCGGCGCTGATCGCTGACAGGGTGGTATCGGCTAACAGGGAGCGCTGGGCGATCTGCTCCATAAAATGTATACCTTGAGAGAAATGTATACATTTTATGGGGCGAGTCCCCCCAGGGCAAATCAGTAGAGTTTGCCCTGGGGGTTGTCAGAAGAGTTTGTCAGAAGGGCTTGTCAGGAAAGCTCGTCAGGAAAGCTCGTCAGGAGAGTCTGGCAAACACCCGGCGCGCGGCGGCGATGGTGTTGTCGATGTCCTCGTCGCTGTGGGCGGCGGACATAAAGCCGGCTTCGTAGGAGGCCGGCGCCAGGTAGACCCCCTCATCCAGCATGCCGTGGAAGAAACGGTTGAAACGCTCGGTGTCGCAGGCCATTACCTGCTGGTAGTTGGTCACCTGTTCCGCATCGGTAAAGAAGAAGCCGAACATGCTGCCCACCTTGTTGGCGGTCAGCGGAATACCTGCTTCTTTTGCCGCACTCAGAATGCCTTCTACCAGACGGTCAGTATTGGCGGTGAGTTGCTCGTACAGGCCCGGCTCCTGGATCAGTTGCAGGGTTTCGAGGCCGGCGACCATCGCCATGGGATTGCCCGACAAGGTGCCAGCCTGGTACACCGGGCCCAGTGGCGCGATCTTTTCCATGATCCCGCGCTTGCCGCCGAAGGCACCCACCGGCATACCGCCACCGATCACTTTGCCGAGCGTGGTGATGTCGGCGTCGATACCGTAGTAGCCCTGGGCGCCAGTCAGGCTCACGCGGAAGCCCGTCATTACCTCGTCCAGGATCAGTACCGCACCGGATTGATCACACACTTCCCGCAATGTTTCCAGGAAGCCCGCTACCGGCGGGATGCAGTTCATATTGCCCGCAACCGGCTCAACGATGATGCAGGCAATCTGGTCGCCGATCTCCGCAAAGCACTTTTTCACACCCTCGATATCGTTGTAGGTCAGGGTAATGGTGTGATCGGCCAGGGCCGCCGGCACGCCGGGAGAAGAGGGCACACCCATGGTCAGGGCACCGGAGCCTGCTTTTACCAGCAGGGAGTCGGAGTGGCCGTGGTAGCAGCCTTCAAATTTGACGATCTTGTCGCGGCCGGTGTGGCCACGCGCCAGGCGGATGGCGCTCATGGTGGCTTCGGTGCCGGAGTTGACGAAGCGCACCAGGTCCATGTTCGGCCACAGGCGGCACAGCTCTTCCGCCAGCTCGGTTTCCAGCTCGGTGGGCGCGCCGAAGCTGAGGCCGGACTGGGCTTGTTCTACCACCGCGTCGATCACATCCGGGTGCGCGTGACCCAGCACCATCGGGCCCCAGGACTGCACATAGTCGATGTATTGCTTTTCGTCGGCGTCATACAGATAGGCGCCGGCGGCGCGCTCGATAAATATCGGGGTTCCACCCACCGCGCGGAAAGCGCGCACGGGTGAATTGACGCCACCGGGGATGACCTTCTGGGCTTCGGCAAAAAGGGATTCGGATTTGCTCATAGGGTACAGATACTGGGTTGAAATTAAGGGAAGGGAAGCGAAAGGGTTGATTGCTGCGCGCTATTATCTTCACCGCCGCCTGCGGTCGCAAACGGCGTGGCGGATTGCGCAGAATTTTTATGGTTCAGTCGTGCCTGCGGCTCAGTCTTTCTTGGTCCAGAAGAGGCGATTGGGCACCGGGCGGCCCATGCCCAGGCGGCGGCTGTCGGCAATGGCGCTCCAGGTGAACTGCTGGCTGCGGTTGACGGCCTCCAGCATGGTCAGGCCGTGGGCAATGTGACACGCAATGGCGGTGGTCAGTGTGCCACAGGCACCATAGGCCGCCGGTGGCAGGCGCTGCCAGCGGAATTCCCGTACCAGCCCGCGCACGTCGTAGAGCCTGTTTTCCAGTTGCTGATCGCAGGCCGGGACACCGGTGAGCAGCAGGTAGCTACAGCCGCTTTCCAGCAGTTCCTGGGCCTGGGCATCGTGTACATCGGCCTCCCCGGCCATGGCGCGGGCTTCCCGTCGATTGGGGGCCACCAGTGTGGCCAGGGGCAGTAGCAGGTCGCACATGGCCCGCCACAGCGGCGGTGCCAGCAGGCTTTCTTTATCCGCCAGGGTGGCGTCGGGATCGATAATCAGGGGGATGTCAGGGTAGTCGCGCAACACACTGTGCAGGGCGTGCACATTTTCCACGGAACCCAGATAGCCGATTTTAATCGCCGCAACCGGCATATCTTCCAGCACCGCGCGCGCCTGCTCAATCAGCAGGCTCTCGTCTACCGGCGCTACCCCTGCCAGATCCCGGGTGTCGCCAACCGTGATGGCGGATACCACCGAGGTGCAGTGACAGCCGAGGCTGGCGGCGGTTTCGGTATCGGCGGCAATGCCGGCGCTGCCACTGGGGTCGTGGTGGGTAACGGTGAGAACAATGGGCTGGCGCGTATCCATGATGCTGTGTGCACTTCCCTGGCTGTGGGCTCTTTTCCCGGCTGTGGGCACTTTCCCCTAGCTGTAGGTACTTTGCCTGAACGGTGGTTTTATTCTAGCCCTGATCAAGGGGACGACGCTGCCCCCTCGGTTGCTGAAGGCGCCCCACTTCGCAAAAATGCGAATTGTCGCGGCAACAAATGTTGGGTCAGAAGGGTTTCACCACCGCGAGAATCACGATCGCGATCAGTGCCAATACCGGAAGCTCATTGAAGATACGGAAATAGCGTCCGCTTTTGGTGTTGGTACCAGCCGCAAACTTTTTCACATAGCTGCCGCAGATATGGTGGTAGCCGATCAACAGCACGACCAGGGTGAGTTTGGCGTGCAGCCAGCCCGAGGTCTTGAAGTAGTCCGGGTTGTAGGAGTAATTGATATGAATCAGCCAGATACCAAATACGATGGTGGCAATCATTGATGGGGTGGCAATGCCCCGGTACAGCCGGCGCTCCATGATATTGAAGCGGTCTTTGCTCAGGGCGTCGGTGGCATCAACGTGGTAGACAAACAGGCGGGGGAGATAGAACAGCGCTGCAAACCAGCAGACCATGGAAACAATGTGGAAAGCTTTGACCCAAAGCATTGAAGCTCCTTATCCGGATACCTATCCGGTTATGTATTGATTGCGTGTGTTGCGCACTTGGCCAGTGTCGAACATCCGTTTCGGGCAACTATCTACGGACAACTACTGCCGGTAATAGTGTTCGATATGCTGTGGCAGGATGATACCCGCCACTTCGCTGTCCAGTACACCGGGGTTACCCTGATCGTAATCGCGTCCGATATAGAGGGCGTCAGCACCTCGCAGGTCCAATTGCTGCTGGGCTTCCAGCAGGGTCGCGCGCCAGCTCAGTGGGGCCAGCTGCAGGCGTTCCCCGGGCAGGCGCAGCAGGTCGATCTTTTCTTCCGGCGCTTCTTCCTGGGTCGGTTCGTCGGACTCTTCTGTTTTCGGGCGCTGTAAAAAGTTCGCCAGGTCCGCGGTGCGCAGCGCCTGGGGTGTTCCTTCTCCACCCACCAGCAGCCAGGCCGGCTGTTGCTCAATCAGTCTTTCTGCCTGCGCTTTGTCCAGGAGTTGTGGCGTAACCACTACGGCTTTTTCCATCACGCTGGCAACGCCCACCCGGTTAAGCATTTGCGCGCGCCAGCTGGGCGTGCCGCTTTTCCCCAGGGCGCGCAGGGACTCTTGATAAATACCGTCGGTGGAAAAGAACTGGCGGCTGACCAGGCAGGCAACGACGATGGTCATCATCCCCGGAAACAGCACGTTGGGGTTGTAGGTCAGCTCAAGTATGGCGAGCAGTGCCGCAAGGGGGGCATTCAGCAGTGCCGCCATCATTGCCGCCATGCCCACCATAGCATAGAGCCCGGGGCTGGCGGTGGCGGCACCCAGCCACAGGTTGGCCAGGTGCCCCGCAGCCCCGCCAATACAGGCGCCCAGAATGAGGCTGGGTCCGATAACGCCACCGGGAATTCCCAGCCCGGTAGCGAGTGCGGTGGCGGTCAGTTTGGCGAGTGCGATCGCAATCAGAGCGACGGTACCCAGCTGTCCGAGCATCGTTAGTTCCAGCGTGTCGTAGCCGGCGCCGAGGATTTCCGGGACCCACAGCGCGAGGATACCGGTGGCGATGCCGGCAGCGGGCAATCGAATCAGCGGCGAGTGCTTCTGTTGCAGCGGCACCAGGTGGCGCTGGCTGATAATAAATATTGATGCCAGTGCGCCGATAACCAGTGCGCAACAGAACAGGATGGGAAGCTCTGCAAGGGACTGCAGCTGGGTGGCGGGCACGCTGAAGGCGGCCTGGTGGCCGAACGCCAGGCGCGTCGCCGCACTGCCGCTGACCGCGGCAATCATCACCGGCAGGAACCCACTCACCGTGTACTCCAGCATCACCACTTCCATGGCGAAGATCACGCCAGCCAACGGTGTGTTAAAGGAGGCGGCAATGGCCGCAGCGACCCCGCAGGCCAGCATGGTGCGTGCCGAATTGTTCGGTAGCCGCAAACGCTGCGCAACCCAACTGCCGCTGGCCGCACCCAGGTGCACCGACGGGCCTTCGCGGCCGATGGACTGGCCGCTGAGGAGTGCCAGGGAGCCGGCAAAAAACTGCAATGCTGCGTTTTTCATTGGCATTCGGCCCTGGTGGTTGTGCAAGCGATCCAGCACGTGTACCACACCGGTAGGGCGGCCCGAGGGGGCCACCCAGTGGAAAATCAGGCCGAGCACCAGGGCGCCACAGACGGGTAGCAGGAAACGCCAGAGGGACGGTAGGGATTCGAAGTCTTCGAGCTGTGGCAGGTAGAGAATGGCGGGGCCTTCACTGATTTGCCGAAAGCCGATCACCACCAGACCTGCGCAGATACCGATGACCAGCGCCAGCAGTATCAGCAGTGACAGGGCGTTCTGGGCAGACAGCTGCAATTGCACCCTGCTCAGTACACCGCTGCGGAGCCCCAGCAATCCCCCGCGGCGTAAGCGTGCATAGGCGGATGATTGGGAGTCTGGCTGCTGGCGAAACCGCACGGTTAGTCCTTTAAATTCGGTAGCTTATGGTAGAGTGCACGGCTCAGTATACAGGGGCCGACGCCAGCCAACAGATCCCGGCGATGGTCCGCAAACCGCAGTGCAAGGACAGAGGACAGCGAGGAGTCACAGTGAGCGTCATCAAAGCGGCAATCGTAGGTGGAACGGGGTACACGGGCGTGGAATTACTGCGCCTGCTGTCGGGCCATGCCCAGGTAGAGGTGGCTGCGATCACCTCCCGCGCCGAAGCTGGCACCCCAGTGGCGGAACTCTTCCCGAGCCTGCGCGGTCACTATGACTTGAAATTCAGTGCCCCGGATGTGGATCAGCTGGCCCAGTGTGATGTGGTGTTTTTTGCCACGCCCCACGGCGTTGCCCAGGCTCAGGTGCCGGAGTTGATTGCCCGCGGCGTGCGCGTGATCGACCTGTCCGCGGATTTCCGCCTGAAGGACATCCCCGCCTGGGAACAGTGGTACGGCCAGCAGCACGCCTGCCCGGAACTGGCGGCGCAGGCGGTGTACGCTCTGCCGGAAGTGAACCGCGCGCAGATTGCCGAAGCGCAGCTGATCGCCTGCCCGGGTTGTTACCCCACGGCCATTCAATTGGGCTTTATTCCTCTGCTGGAGGCGGGCCTGGTTGAGCCGAAAGGATTGATCGCCAATGCGGCCAGCGGCGCCAGTGGCGCCGGCCGTCAGGGCAAGACGGACCTGCTGTTTGCCGAGAACAACGACAGCTTCCGTGCCTACGCCGCGTCCGGTCACCGCCATTTGCCGGAAATCGAACAGGGGCTGGGCTTGGCTGCGGGCGCCGAGGTGGGGCTGACCTTTGTCCCACACTTGCTGCCCATGGTGCGCGGTATCCACGCGACGCTCTACGCGAAACTGAAGTCCGCTGGTGATGCGAAGGCTACCCAAGAGGCGCTACAGCAGTTATTTGAACAGCGTTATCAGTCCGAGCCCTTTGTCGATGTGATGCCGACGGGCAGCCATCCTCAGACCCGCAGTGTGCGCGGCACCAATGTGTGCCGAATCGCTGTTTTGCGGCCCCAGGAGCGCGATACCGTTGTGGTTCTCTCGGTCATCGATAACCTGGCGAAAGGCGCATCCGCACAAGCGGTGCAGAACATGAACATCATGTTTGGCCTAAATGAGAACCAGGGGCTGGAGAGCCCGGCACTGCTGCCTTAGAATCTGGCACAGCACTAAAAAACAAAATACACGACACCGAATAAAGAGCTTTTCCTGATCCCATGGCGCGCAAAGTAAAAGGCAGCAAACAGTACCGCATGAAGGTGGTGGCCCACAGGCCCTTCCACGGCGTTTTTTCTGTGCTGGGGGTGACCCTGCTGGTGCTATCGACCAGTGCCGGCGCCTACTTTGCCGGTCAGTATCAGTTGAGCAAAAACCTGGATGAAAAGACCCGCGCCTACGCTAAATCCCTGGACGAGGTGGATCGCCTCAAGGCCGAAATAGAGGCATTGCGGGTGAGGGCGGCGACCGCCGAGCAATCGGTGACCATCGGTGAGCAGGCCAGTGAGTCGGTACGCAGCGAGCTGGTTGCCAAGGAAAACCAGATCGCGGAGCTGCGCCAGGAGATTTCCTTCTATCGCGGCATTATGGCGCCCTCCGAAGGGAGCGATGGGGTATCCATCGGCCGCTTCAGTATTTCCGAGGCCGGCGAGCGTCGTTACCAGTACAAATTATTGGTGCAGCAGTCCGCGGCCCGCCATCAGGTGGTAACCGGCGCGGTACAGTTCACTATCGTTGGCCAGGTTGATGGCGAGCTGCGGCGCTATGCGCTGGCAGATCTGTCGCAGCAGGTGGAGAGTGAATCCATCCCCCTGCGGTTCAAGTATTTCCAGAATATCGAGGGAGAGCTGCAGTTGCCGGAAGGTTTTGTGCCGGAAGGTGTGGAATTGTCGCTCAAATCCAGCAAACGCAATGGGTTCAGTATTGACCAGCGTTATGGCTGGCTGGTGCAGCAGAGCTGAGTTTCTGACTGGGTTTTTGACAACAGGAAGCGCAGCATTGCTTCACAGGAGTTACCAGGCTCCACTCTATTCATGAGGTTTTGGTTGAATTATGTTGAAGAAAAAAGAGAAAACTATGGCTAACACTGGTGGCAACAATACGACCCTGATCGCCCGTCATACCGAAGTGACCGGCGACCTGCACTTTCGCGGCAACCTGGTGGTTGAAGGTCGGGTGAACGGCAATGTTTGCGCGCACAGTGACAGCGATGCCCGTCTGCAAATCGTTGACGGCGGTGTGATCGAGGGCGAAATTCGTGTGCCGAATGTCGTGGTGAACGGCAATGTGAAAGGTGACGTTCACGCCAGCGGCCACCTGGAACTGGCTTCCAAGGCGATTGTGGAAGGCAATGTGCACTACAAGCTGATCGAGATGGTCAAGGGTGCCCAGGTCAACGGTTCACTGGTGTCCAACGTAGAAGTCGATACTGCGGGCGAGCCCCGTATGCTTGGCTACTCTGAAGAGACCGTAGAGGCTGAGTAAAGCCCTTTTATCGGGGGCAATTGGTGAAACCTGGCAAATTTGGCAATACTTGACCTGTTTGCTGGGTTTTACCCATAATGCGCCCGCGCCACGGCCAATCCGGAAGTGGGCAACCTGCTTGCGGGTTGCGAACCTGTCTCGAGAGTGATCTATGTCTGAAGCTGTTTCCTTTTCTCCCGATCCGGTCCAGGTGACCGAAAAGGCTGTTGCCAAGGTGAAGGGGTTGCTGGAAGAGGAAGGCAATCCTGAGCTGAAGCTGCGCGTGTTTGTGACCGGTGGCGGCTGCTCTGGTTTTCAGTACGGTTTTACCTTTGATGAGCTGGTAGCCGAAGATGACGCTGTGGTCGAGAAAGACGGGATTCAGGTGCTGGTCGATGCCATGAGTTATCCCTATCTGGTCGGCGCCAGCGTGGATTATGAAGAGGGACTTTCCGGCTCCCGTTTTGTGATCCAGAACCCCAATGCCTCATCGACCTGCGGCTGCGGTTCGTCCTTCTCTATCTGAGCCCGCCCTGGCTGGATACCCGGAAGTAGCCATTGTGCCTGTCCGGGTATCGCGCCTGAATCGCCCTTCTCGCCGTATCCCGGCTGTGCCTAAGCCGGGAAGATACCACCCAGTATGGTTTCCTTCTCCGCGCCGGTTACGGCGGGGCAGTTTCCGCTAAGCCCCATTATCGTCTGTCGTGCCAGCCACGCGAATCCTGCGCCTTCCACCCAATCCGCATCGATACCGTATTGATCCGTTGCCGCGACCGACCAGGTAGGCAATCGTCGGCGCAGTCTCTCCATCAGGTCCTGGTTGCGGGCACCGCCACCGCAAATCAGCAGTTCGCCACCGGGGGCAAATTCGTGCACCCCGTCGGCAATGGAGGCTGCGGTTACTTCCGCCAGAGTGGCCTGAACATCGACCGGTGCCAGTTCCAACCCGGCGCAGGCGCGCTCCAACCAGCTGGGATTGAATGCCTCTCGGCCAGTACTTTTCGGTGCTGGCGCACTGAAGAATGGATCGGCCATCAAGCGGTTCAGTAGCTCCGGATGCGGCCTGCCACTGGCGGCCCAGCCACCGTCGGCATCGTAAGCTTTGCCGCGGTGCAGCTTGACCCAGTAATCCAGCAGGGCATTGCCCGGGCCTGTATCGTAGCCACGCACACCGCCGTCGGCCGACAGCTCGGTAATGTTTGCCATGCCACCGATATTGACTACAGCTCTGTCCCGGTCGGCGCGGAATACGGCATTGTGAAACGCTGGCATCAGCGGTGCACCCTGGCCACCCAGGGCCATATCCCGACGTCGGAAGTCGGCGACGGTGGTAATGCCGGTCACTGCAGCAATGGTGTTCGGGTCTCCGAGCTGGAGAGAGAAAGGGGTGGAAACTGAGCCCGGGGGGCGGTGCCGCACCGTTTGGCCGTGGCTGCCTATGGCGGTTACCGCAGTCGGCTGGACGCCGGCCTCGCGTAGAACCGCCAGGGTGGCATCGGCAAATTCTTGCCCCAGCAGGCGATCCAGTTGCCCCGCGCGATCAAGCTCCGATGGGCCCGGGGCGCAAAGTGCTAGGATTGACTCGCGCATTTCCGAGTTGATGGGGTGTCCCAGTGCTGCCACGGTCTTGCAGTGGAGTGCGCCGTCGGAATCCGAAAACTCCACCAGCACCGCATCGATACAGTCGATGCTGGTGCCGGACATCAGGCCTACGTAAAGGTCCGTCATTCAGTTTACGGAATCCTTTGTTTCGTCACTCTCGTCCTGGTTCTGGGCCAGTGCTGGTTGTCCGAAGCGCTCCAGCTGGGCGATCAGCGGTTGCGTCTGGGCCTGGAAGCGGGCCATTTCCGCGGAGGGAATGGCTTTCGCCTTCGGCAACTGGCGCACAATGGTCGCCGGGTTGCGGTGGTGGCCATCCACCAGGAATTCATAGTGCAGGTGGGGGCCTGTGGCATAGCCGGTGGATCCTACGGTTCCGATTACCTGGCGCTGCTTGACGCGCTGTCCACGTTTAACGCTGCGCTTGTTCAGGTGCAGGTAGCGGGTGATGTAGCGCTCACCGTGCTGTACGAACACATAGTTGCCGTTGGCTTTGCTGTAACCGGCCTTGATCACGCGGCCATCACCGGCGGAGTACACCGGGGTGCCCCGCGGGGCGGCGTAATCCGTGCCGTTGTGGGGGCGGCGCGTTTTGAAGATCGGGTGCAGGCGGCGCGGGTTGAAGTGGGAGCTGATGCGGCCAATATCCACCGGGGTGCGGATAAACGCCTTGCGCATACTCTTGCCGTCCGGGGTGAAATAGTTGGTGTCGCCGTTGCTGTCGGTATAGCGCACCGCACTGAAGGTTTTGCCTTGGTTGGTAAAGGTCACCGCCTGGATGGCGCCGTTACCGATTTTCTCCCCGTCCAGGAACTCTTCGTTGAATACCACGCTGAAGCTGTCGCCCTTGCGGATATCCAGGGCGAAGTCGATATCGGAGCCAAAGATGTCCGCCATTTCCATGATCAGGTTGTTGCTCAGTCCTGCCTTGCTGCCATCGACAAACAGTGAGCTTTGGATCTCGGCCTGGCGGAAGGCAGTGTAACTGTCGGGCTGGCGCTGGTGCAGCGCATACTTGTATTCGTCGGAGCTGTCGCGGCTGAATTCCACCTTGCTCAGGCGATCGCGATGCAGCTCCAGAGTTTGCAGGCTGCCCTCGCCATTAATCTGGAAGGTCAGCTCCTCACCGGGTACCAGCTTCGCCAATTGCTTGGCTTCTTTGCCGCTGGCTAACAGCTGGTACATTTCTGCACTGCTGATGCCGGCACGCTGGAACAGGTCAGAGAGGGTGTCACCGTTGCGCACAGTTTCCTGTACGACTCGCAGTCCCTCCATGACACTCGCTGGCGCGTTAACTTCCGGCTCGGCGACGGCTTCGGCGATGACTGGGGCTTCTTCCGGGGCGCTGAGCGACACCGGCAGCGCAGTGCGCTTGGCCTCTACTTCCGGCGGGGAAATAAACAGTGTCAGAGCAAGCGCGAAGCTGGCGGCGCCGGCTGCGAGGGCGTGTGTGCGGGGGAAATGCTTCCCCATGGCGCCTAGCAGGCGGGGGTTTTTGCGATGATCTTGCATGGTGTTATACAGGGGTTGCGCTGACAGTCATTGTTATCGGGTTCCGGCCCAGGCTTTGCAGGCTGTGCCTAAAAAACGAACACCGGGGCGACTTTATAACAAAATTCCCGCCGTGGTTCACGGGGTAATTGACCTGTCTGTCCATGATTCAGTTCCTCTGACAAGCAACTATTTACTACAGTCGGTGCGCGATAGTCCTGGAGAGCCCAAAGTCCCGCCAATGCTTGTATTTGCCGCAGGATTCGGTACATTTGCAGCCCAATTTTTCGCCGCCAGACCCTTCTGTCTGGCGGACTCATTTGAGCACACCTGAACTTACCGCAAGGGGATACCATGGCCGGAGTGGATACGACACTGCTGGAAGATCTCACGCGTCGCGGGCTGGTCAATCAGGCCACCGGTGACGGCGAACTGGAAAAGCACCTGGCAGAAGCGAGTCGTACACTTTATTGCGGCTTTGATCCTACTGCGGATTCCCTTCACATAGGGAGTTTAGTCCCGCTGCTGACACTCAAGAGGTTTCAGGCGGCAGGACATAAACCCATTGCGCTGGTTGGCGGCGCAACCGGCCTGATTGGCGACCCATCCTTCAAAGCCCAGGAGCGCTCCCTGAATACGCCCGAGGTCGTCTCCGGTTGGGTGGAGAAAATCAAGCGCCAGGTCAGTGCCTTTGTCGATTTCGATGCCGGGGACAATGGCGCCCTGGTCGTCAATAACCTGGATTGGACCAAAGACCTGAATGTGCTGGACTTCCTGCGGGATGTGGGCAAGCACTTCTCTATTAACAATATGGTGAACAAGGAGTCCGTGAAGCAGCGGATTCAGCGTGAAGGCGAGGGTATCTCGTTTACTGAGTTCGCATACATCTTGTTGCAGTCCATGGACTTCTCCGAACTGTATAAGCGCCACAGCTGCACCTTGCAGATTGGCGGCTCGGATCAGTGGGGCAATATTACCGGTGGTGTGGATCTCGCCCGTCGCCAACATCGCGGCAAGGTGTTCGGCCTTACCCTGCCGCTGGTTACTAAGTCGGATGGTACCAAGTTTGGTAAAACCGAGAGCGGTACCATCTGGCTGGATACGCAGCGCACGTCGCCTTACGCTTTCTACCAGTTCTGGCTGAATACGGCCGACGCAGATGTGTACAAGTTCCTGCGTTATTTCACCTTCCTGAGTGTGGACGCCATCGATGAGCTCGAAAAGGCGGACGCCGAGCGCGCGGGCCGCCCGGAGGCCCAGGGTGTTCTGGCCAAAGAGGTGACACGCCTGGTACACGGGGATGAAGGTTTGGCGGCTGCCGAGCGCATCTCGCAGGCGCTTTTCTCTGGTGGAATCGAGGAGTTGTCGGAAGGCGATCTGGAGCAGCTGCGTTTGGATGGCCTGCCCAGTTCCGCGCTTCCGGTTGAATATGGCGAACAAAGCCTGATTCAGTTGTTGGTGGATGCGGGAATGGCGCCCTCCGGCAAGCCAGTAAAAGATGCACTTGGTCGAAATGCTGTGCTGGTCAATGGCGTGGGTGTTGGCATGGAGAGCAACGGTGATCCCGCGAGTGTATTTGCCGCAGCGAATGCCATGCACGGTAAGTACTTCATTGTTCGCCTCGGCAAGAAGAAGTATCACCTGTTTTACCTGGCTTCCTGATTGAAATGTGAACAGGGAGGGGCGCGAAAAATCTTTTTTACAGTTTTGTCATAAAAGTACTTGCGCGGTCTCAGGCCGGCTCGTATAGTTCGCGCCCTCACCGCTGCAGGGGCAACCCAAAGCGCGGCGAGAAGGTAAGATAACCGATTGATTTTCAAAGAGTTTTTCTCTGAAAAAGAATTTCAAAAAGTGCTTGCCGAGGTCGGAGAGCTCGCTATAATGCGCGCCCTCAAGCAAGGTCGCCAAGCGCACTTGCTGAGTGTTCGACCGGGGTCTCGGGTAGATCCTTCGGGGTTGGAAGTGTCGCTGTTAAAGCTGCTTTCCAAGCCTGAAAAAAGCTCTCAAAAAAGAGCTTGCCAAACGAGATTGGCGCCATATAATGCGCGTCCTTCTCGGGGTCACCGGAACGGTGATCGAGACTGAAAAAGACGTTGTTTTTAAACGCTTTT
>NZ_JALNMG010000009.1:0-53877 GCF_023156515.1 Microbulbifer sp. CAU 1566
GCGCGACCTCAGCGGCAGTTACGCCCTCCTGATCGCTACGACGAACCGCCTCCCGGCGGAATTCCTCCGTATATGCCGCAACCTTCTTCTTACTCATGATGCACCTCCGTGTTAGGCCGAAACCTAACTATACAGGGTGTCTACTTTTTGTGGGTAACTCGGACAGCTAACGCCGCAATCAGACGCGGCTTACTTTGTGTGCTTTTGCACGAAAATGGGAGCGCAGCGACCGTGCAAAAAGTGCACAAAGTAAGACGTCGGCTGCATTGCTTTGTTAGGCAGGATGCCCCTTCAGGGCTCCAAACAGAGCACCACACCATGACTCGTATACCTCCAGTAGGTCTATATACTCTGTATTAGACCACTGGACTAAATCTCGAATGCAATTTTCGACGGTAAGGATATCTGAAAACCCGAATTCCTCCGATACCGATTTGATACCGTGGTCATATGCAGCCCCCCAAACCAGGATTGCCCCGGAGGGGGCAATGGCATCTCCCGCTTTCACTGCAACTGATTTTGGATCTTCAGCAATTTTCAAAAATAATTTAAACGCATTCTTTTTGTGATGCTCTAGCTGCTTTGGGTTTTCCAGCCTCCAATAACGATAATTATTGTATTGGATCTCACATTTCATCTCAGAAACATAGAACTTACCATCTTTCTCGAACAAGAAATCTAGCGTATACGGTTTATTATCCAAATCATAAAGCGTTGGCCGTTTTTCATGAATGTTGTACGGACTACGACTATCCCTTGCCCAAATCCTTACAATTTCTTCATTGAATATTCCAAAAACTCGGGAGAGAAAACTTCCTTTTTCATGCGGGCCATCTTTAAATATTTCAGCTAAATCTTTCATATATTACTTACTGCCTAACGCCGCCGGCAGGGGCAGCTTACCTTGTGCACATTTTGCGCGAAAATGGGAGCGCAGCGACCTGCGCAAAAGGTGCACAAGGTAAGCTGTCCCGCGGAGGGCCGCAGGCCCGTAGCAAATTGCCCGGCCTTGTTATGGAGAACCTAGGTAAAACGTAAGTTTGGACCACTGGCGCCCACGATACTCTACATTTTCAGCTGAGTATTTCCTACTTGCTACTGACTTCAGGGCTGATCTACTCCACTTCTTGTGACTTTCCGCCTCTATCTTTAAGTTTATAGGAACAAGTGTTCCACCTTGACTATCACTCATTTCAGCGAGCTCAAAAGATACAATTACACATCCAGGCAGAAAGCGATCTCCATGTGTTGGAAATTTTGGCGGCTCCAATTCCGAAGGTATTTCTTTTGACACAGGAATAGACAGAGCTACATCTGGGCAAGGGTCATCTGCTTGGCTTGCCGTGGAATTGAGCGTAAATAGTAATGGAATAAAGGCTACTATTTTTTTCATACCTCTCACTCCATAACGCCGCGCTCAGCCGCAGCTTACTTTGGGCGCATTTTTCGCGAAAATGGGAGCGACAGCGACCGCGCAAAAGGTGCGCAAAGTAAGCTGTCGGATGCAGCGCATTGTTATGTTTTTGCGAAGCTAAGGATCTTATCTACGTTCGATCGCAGATTATCCGGGCCAACCTGCTCGTATTCACCACCCGTGTCATTAGACTGAATAGTAAAGTTCATGTAGTGAATGTACGATTGTGATTGCCGATCAATTGACCTTCCAGTAGAGCAGTAGTAGTTAAACCACTCTCTATCAAAAGCTGCCCATTCACTTTCAGGTAAGCTAAATCTAAATTCACTAACAGCTGCCTGTAAAATAGTAAATTTTTGCCTCAAGTAGCCGTCAATATTCTCTGGCCAATTTACAGAAGTAGGATAGACATCTGCCAATTCTTTAGCAAACACGCTTACCAATTTCCGACTAGCTAGGAGGCGATGTGATCTATCTGAAAGATTAACTGAAAGTCTATAAGTCAGAATAGAACCCAGCAGAGCCCCAACAATAGTTCCCGCCACCCCTATCAAGGCGATTTCATAATTACTCATGTTTTATTCTTAATTTTCTCGGGTCAATTCAAACATAACGCCGCCGGCAGGGGCAGCTTACCTTGTGCGCATTTTGCGCATAAATGGGAGCGCAGCTACCTGCGCAAAATGTGCACAAGGTAAGCTGTCCCGCGGAGGGCCGCAGGCCCGGAGCAAATTGCCCGGCCTTGTTATGCGTGCCTAGCTCCGGTCTACGAATTTACCTCGCGCGATGTGCCAGGGGCCCGCATATAAATTGAACTCTAGGCCATCCTCTATATTACCCATATGAGCATCTGGAGTTAAAAAGTGCACCTCAGCATCAACGAATGTTCTTGGTTCAGCCTCATCACATGACAACAAGCGTATATGACATTCCCACAACTCATTATCTTGATAACTGAGAGAAGGCCTCATTCCGGTCATGTACTTAACCCTACAATTTGGGTCACTTACTTTCAGAAATTCAATTTTTGCTAAGTACGACATTTCTCGTTCTTACGCATAACGCCCGGCACACGCGCCGGTTTGGAGCCGCGAAGCGGCGTAAAAGCGGTCGCAGTGCTGCCGCTTGTTAGGCAATTTCGAGAGGTATACTCTGGGAATTAACGTTGCCTGCCTCATCTCGCAGCTGACACTCAATGTGGTAAATCGCTTTCTTGGCATACGCAGGAACGTCAAATGCAAGCTTCATGAACCCGAAATCTTCATTATTTATCGAGACTGGTTTCCCGAGAAAAGAGGCTTCTATTCCGTCTTTCATAGGGAAGTTCCACTGTTCATCCGAAACACGAAGTAAAGCTTCACAACGTTGCCCCCGTTCCAGGGGGTAACTAGAGAATATTATTTCGGATAAGCGAGGCACATCGCTATTTGCAGGAGTCTCAGAGAATCCGATTCGTTTGGCCGAGGACGCCATGAAGAATGACGGGTATTTCACGCTAAGTAGCGTTTTTTCTGTGTTGTACCCATGAAATTTTGACCTGTTGAGTTCATTCCGATTCTTCCACTGAAAATATTTCGAAACTAACAGGCTAGATGCGACACCAGTCAGAAAGCCAGCACCGAGATTCATCCAATCCATTTCCATATAAATCTGAACTCCTTAAATTGTGCCTAACGCCGCGCTCAGGCGCGGACAATTTTGGGCGCTTTATGCGCGATAATGGGAGCGAAGCGACCGCGCATAAAGTGCACAAAGTTGGCCGTCGCCTGCAGTGCCTTGTTAACGTGAACCTCGGTTTTCTCCTGCCGAAGCGCACAAAACCAAGAACCAAATTTGGCCTACTTCACTGCCTTTAAAAAGAGTGAGTTCTTCAACGTATTTTGAAAATCTCATTCTTTTCTTAACCCCAGCAACAAAGATGGCCTTGAATCGAGAATCTGTGCTTGACGCGGCACGAACTATACCTTCAGCTGACTATCAGGCTGCGCGAAATCAGCTACCGGAAACTTAGCTACTTGCTTCTGACTTCCCGAGCCCGACAAGACCCACCACAGGATTCCTTCATTTTTTCTTGCAGGTTAACCACTTTCACTTTGTGTGATTCCCTACGTTAACGTCATGCTCAGCGGCGGCTTACTTTATGCGCATTTTGCGCGAAAATAGGAGCGAAGCGACCGCGCAAAAGGTGCATAAAGTAAGACGTCAGCTGCAGCACTTTGTTAGCTGGGTTCACGCGCTCGCACCCTCTATTAGCGAATCAAATTTTCGAAGTAACTGAACCAGGCTAAGCGCTTCTTCTACGCAGCTATGGTAATCGTATTGACGCATAGCCATTAGACCTACCTGACTTCCTTTCGGATATTTTCCTGTTGCAGCTGCATTGCGAGCATTCGGGATGAAGACACACTGAAGCCATAGCTCAAAAGACGGTGAATCCAAGTAATTTTTCGCTTGAAATTTTGGAGGGTTATCCTTCCAGAACCCGATGTTTTTCATCTCAAGCTCAATTTTTTCTAGTATTGATAGTACTTGCTGATCTAAATTACTTTTCACTCTTAAACTCTTCCTTGAGGCATGGCGGTACTTCTCACAGCTAACGCCGCGCTCAGCCGCGGACGATTTTGGGCGCTTTATGCGCGATAATGGGAGCGCAGCGACCGCGCATAAAGTGCACAAAGTTGGCCGTCGGCCTGCAGCGCATTGTTATACGTCAGAACCTGATTCCTGCGTTGAGATTGAATAACAAGACGCGGGCTACGGTTTCACCGGGGCTACCAACAAATTGAAATTTTACTTCAGGGCCCAATGTAAAAGTATCTCCGAAAATTAACCCGCCTTTAAAAGATGCTTCTGCCATAGACCTAACATTATTTCGCTCATTGCCAAATTCGACTGCCCCAATTCCAGTCGAGCAACCTAAATATAAATTTAGATCCTCATCAATAATGTACTCTTGGATAAAGCGAACCCCTGCCGATAGCGATTTATAATCGTGGGTACGCTCAAACTGAGCTCCTTTGCTTGGATCCAGCAAAGTGAAATCTATGTAATATGGTTTTGAGAAAGGCACCCAGCGAATGCCTTTCGCAGCATCAGAATCGAAGGTCAAATTTGAATATGGGTTTTCGTTGATTTCATATTCATCCGTATCAGCTTTAACTTTAGCCGATGGAGCGTATGAAATAATCAATTCATTCGCAAAACAGTTGTTTGCAACGAATATTATTAAAGGTAGAAGATAACTTACTTTCACTATTCCTTTCCGTATAACAGTTTATTCAAAAGCTCCAGATATAGACATAATTCCTATATCTAGGCATCTCATGCACACATATAACAATTATGTACACATATAGCCATATAACTCAGGCTGCCTATATGCCTACATCTAGGCATTGATCAACCAGGCCTTCGACAATTCGATGATCTATATTCAGCCGGCTTACCAGGTGACGCTTCGCTACCCAGGCTTTTGCCATCCTGCTCCAGCGACCGCCAATCCGACGAATTTCATTACGGAGTTCGAGTTCTTCGTATGCGATTTTGATTGCAACCCAGTCTTGGCCGACCTTCTCGGGTCGCGGTTCTCGGCCTTTCTGCTGGTAGGCTTCCCGTTGCGCCACTATGATTTCCACGGTGGTGTAAACGGTACTTTTACAGGGTGATCTCCGGTATCGCACCGCGCAAAGCTGATCACCGTATTTTTCCTGGTAACGTTTGCTGCCGTCCTGGCCGGGCCTGATTGTTTTTATGATTTCCATACGCCCTCCCTGGCGTTGCTAATTGTCGCTAGTAAGCCACTTAAAGACCTAGCGCACTCCAGATTTCATCCACTTTTTTGGTTACTTCAGGGTCTTTTACTATCGGCCGCCCCCACTCCCGGGTGGTTTCACCTTCCCATTTATTGGTGGCATCAAAACCGATTTTGGATCCGAGGCCGGATACCGGGGATGCGAAGTCGAGGTAGTCGATGGGTGTGTTTTCTACCATCACCGTATCCCGTGCCGGGTCCATTCTGGTGGTCATAGCCCAGATCACATCCTTCCAGTCGCGCGCATTGACGTCGTCATCGGTGACGATGACAAACTTGGTGTACATAAACTGCCGCAGGAAGGACCAGACGCCCATCATCACGCGCTTTGCGTGGCCCGGGTACTGCTTCTTCATGGTGACGACGGCGAGGCGGTAGGAACAGCCTTCCGGTGGCAGGTAAAAGTCGACGATCTCCGGGAACTGCTTGCGCAAGATGGGCACGAAGACTTCATTCAGAGCTTCGCCCAACACCGCGGGTTCGTCCGGCGGACGGCCGGTGTAGGTGCTGTGGTAGATGGGATCTTTGCGGTGGGTGATTTTCTCCACCGTGAATACCGGGAAGCTGTCCACTTCGTTGTAGTAACCGGTGTGGTCGCCGTAGGGGCCTTCATCGGCCATATCATCGGGGTAGATATAACCCTCCAGCACATATTCGGCACTGGCGGGCACCTGCAGGTTGCTGAGCTTGGCTTCGGCCACTTCGGTTTTTGCACCTCGCAACAGTCCGGCGAAGGCGTATTCGGAGAGAGTATCCGGTACCGGGGTGACCGCCCCAAGGATGGTGGCGGGGTCGGCGCCGAGGGCAACGGCAACCGGAAAGGGTTCGCCGGGGAATTTCAGCTGCCACTCGCGAAAGTCCAGAGCACCGCCACGGTGGGAAAGCCAGCGCATGATGAGACGGTTCTTACCGATCAACTGCATGCGGTAGATACCCAGGTTCTGCCGCTTCTTTTCCGGCCCGCGGGTGATCACCAGTGGCCATGTCACCAACGGTGCGGCATCGCCGGGCCAGCAGGTCTGTATTGGCAGCTTGGTCAGATCTACTTCGTCCGCCTGTAGCTCGAATTGCTGGCAGTCGGCTTTGCTCACCACCTTCGGGCCCATGTTCATGACCTGCTTGAACACCGGGAGCTTCTCCCAGGCGTCTCTTAGCCCTTCCGGTGGCTGAGGCTCTTTGAGGAAGGCGAGTAATTCACCCACTTCCCGCAGCTCACTGACACTGTCACGGCCCATACCCAGCGCCACCCGCTCGGGGGTGCCAAACAGGTTAGCGAGTACCGGGGTGTCGTAGCCGACGGGGTTTTCAAACAACAGTGCGGGGCCACCGGCACGCAGTACGCGATCGGCGATTTCTGTCATTTCGAGGACGGGGCTGACGGGGTGCTTGATGCGCTTGAGCAATCCGCGCTTTTCCAGCAGGCGGATGAAGTCACGCAGGTCTTTGTATTTCATGTTTTACCGGTCGACCAGAAAATTCAGCGGCCAGTGTAAAACAGTCAGGTCCAAATAGGGACAAATGGAAAATTCGAGAAAAAAGAACTGCCGCGCCAGGGTAAAACCAAGCGGGTAAGTAGTGGGGGAGGAAGTTGAACAACCCGCAGCGGCGCTGCGGGCTGCCGGACTTCTAGACGGTACAGCCTGTCTTAGAAGCGAGGACGACGCGGACGGTCTTCGCGCGGCTTGGCTTCGTTAACACGGATGTTACGGCCAGACAGCGGCTGATCATTCATTTCTTCGATAGCCTTACGCGCTTCGTCGTCGTTCGGCATTTCTACGAAACCAAAACCTTTAGAACGGCCAGTTTCCCGGTCAGTGATTACAGTAGCCCGGGAGATTTCACCGAACGCACCAAATGCTTCGTGCAGTTCGTCAGAGGTTACGCCGTAGGCCAGATTTCCGATATAGATATTCACAAAAAAGTCTCACTAGAGTCAGTGGGCTGTCGAGCAATTCACAAATGGTAACCAGCTCCACCGAGTTATCCACTTGAGACTGGTCCAGGGTCAGGCGACTTCCCAGCCACCTGGGACCAATTCTTTACACGCTGAAATACTGTTCAACGCGACAATGTTGGCCTTTATATGCCTAACGGCAGGCCTTTTCAACTGTATTCGGCGTAATTTCCCGCCTCATTTGTCGCATTGCAAAATTCACCTAAGCAATGCAAAAAAGGCTGACGCGTATGGTCAGCCTTTTATTCTGAATTGGAATTATTTCCGTTTCATGGAAAGGAAGAATTCATCGTTGGTCTTGAAGTCCTTGAGCTTGTCGATCAGGAATTCAGTGGCCGCGAGGTCTTCCATATCGTGCAGCAGCTTGCGCAGGATCCACACGCGCTGCAGTTCACCTTCCGGCATCAGCAGCTCTTCGCGGCGGGTACCGGAGCGGCGCACATTGATGGCCGGGTAGACGCGCTTCTCGGCGATCTTGCGGTCCAGTTGCAGCTCCATGTTACCGGTGCCTTTGAACTCCTCGAAGATCACTTCGTCCATCTTCGAGCCGGTGTCGACCAGTGCGGTGGCGATGATGGAAAGGCTGCCGCCCTCTTCGATATTACGCGCTGCACCAAAGAAGCGCTTCGGGCGCTCCAGAGCGTGCGCATCCACACCACCGGTCAGTACCTTGCCGGAGCTGGGCACGGTGGTGTTGTAGGCGCGGGCCAGACGGGTGATGGAGTCCAGCAGGATCACCACGTCCTTCTTGTGCTCTACCAGGCGCTTGGCTTTTTCGATCACCATTTCGGCCACCTGTACGTGACGGGCCGGCGGCTCGTCGAAGGTGGAGGCAACCACTTCGCCGCGCACGGAACGCTGCATTTCGGTAACTTCTTCCGGGCGCTCGTCGATCAGCAGGACGATCAGGTGGCACTCGGGGTTGTTGCGGGTAATGGCCTGGGCCATGTTCTGCAACATGATGGTTTTACCGGCCTTGGGCGGCGCCACAACCAACCCGCGCTGACCTTTGCCGATAGGGGCAACCAAGTCGATGATGCGGCCGATGAGGTCTTCAGAGGAACCGTTCCCGCACTCAAGGGTGAGGCGTTTGTTGGGGAACAGCGGGGTAAGGTTTTCGAACAGAATCTTGTTGCGGGCGTTTTCCGGCTTGTCGAAATTGATATCGCTGACTTTCAACAGAGCGAAGTAGCGTTCACCTTCTTTGGGGGGACGGATCTTGCCGGAAATGGAGTCGCCGGTGCGGAGGTTGAAGCGGCGGATCTGACTGGGAGAAACGTAGATATCATCGGGGCCGGCGAGGTAAGAAGAGTCGGCGGACCGAAGAAAACCGAATCCATCCTGAAGAATTTCCAATACGCCTTCGCCGTAAATGTCTTCGCCGCTTTTGGCGTGGCGCTTGAGGATATTGAAAATAATGTCCTGTTTGCGCGAGCGGGCGAGGTTTTCTAGCCCCATGCCCTTGGCGATTTCAATCAGTTCTTCAATGGGTTTGGTTTTTAATTCAGAAAGATTCATACCAATAGCTTTATTAAGGTTTCTTCTGTCAGTTGGCGCGGACGCACCGGAAGTTTCTGCGGGGGGATTTGAAAGTTCGATCTTGATATGCCCGTAACGGAATGCCGACGGATTTACTTGCCGTACACAACTCTTAATGGTTTGAATCGATCACCCGAAACGGTTTACCGCTCACATTGGCCCACGCATAGGAAATGTGCGCCAGGGGGAGATAGTTCAACTTGAGGAGTTTGCGCCGGAGAGGCTGCGTCGGCAGCGGGTTGGCGACTTGGCTCAGGTCTGGACTGAACAGTTAATTTGATTACTAGGCAGTATAACGGCAGTTCGGCATCCTGCAAGGGCTATTTGGTAACCGCCTTTTGGCAAGCGCGGCCACCACCGGTGACAGTTATTCACCCGCCCCACCCCGGCTTTGACTCGGCGCGCCCCTGCCAGGCAGCGGCGCCCCGATCGCGGGATCAGATCTGGCTGTCGATAAACTCGGTCAGCTGGGCACGGGACAGGGCGCCAACTTTGGTGCCTTCCACATTGCCGCCCTTGAACAGCAGCAGGGTCGGGATACCGCGCACATTGTATTTGGCAGCGGCTTCTTTGTTGGCATCCACGTCCACTTTGACGATTTTCAGCTTTTCACCGTAGTGACCGGACAGATCTTCCAGCACCGGAGCGATCATCTTGCAGGGACCGCACCACTGGGCCCAGAAGTCGACCAGTACCGGGCCTTCTGCCTTGAGTACTTCGGCTTCAAATTCTGCATCTGTTACGTTGACGATGTTCGCGCTCATAGTGCTTTCCTGTGGTTCTACTGTTTCTTGGCATTTGTTTTTGGCAGCGGGCCCATGGATCTAGGTAACAAGATGGGCGCTGGGAGGCTGCCAGTCATTGGCCCCGGGGGCTTTGCCGGCAGACATGATAAGTACGGCCAGTGGACCCCGCAAGGCTATTGGTTCTCGCCTGTTGGTCCCCCCTTTTAATGGGGCCCCGAATTCAGGTTTCAAGGCCGGGGGTGCCGGCCGGGAATCACCGCCTCAATCCGCCGGCAAAAACCGCTGGAGTATTTCGTCTACATAGTCATAACCGAACGGGGTGGCGGCAATCTTTGCCTCCAGGGGCTCCACCAGTTCCATCTGCTGCAGGCGCTGCCACTCACCCGCCAAACTGTCCAGTGACAGCCCGGTATAGGCCGGGTAGGTCGCGGCCGGCACACCGGACTCCAGCCGCAGGCAGTTCATCAGGAACTCCAGTGGGCGCTCTGCCTCCGGGACCTCTTTGACCTTCGGCAGCGGGAAGCCGTCACTCCCGGACTCCACAGCCACGCCCGGCGCCTGTCCCAGTGCCAGCCCCAGCGCCAAATAGTCCCGGGGTGTGCGGGTGCGCTGGGTTCGGATGATGCGGCCGCTGTCGGGCAAGGTGAATTTGCCGTGCGCCCCAGCGCCAATTCCAATGTAATCCGCAAAGGACCAATAGTTCAGGTTGTGGCGGGACGCGAGACCCGCACGGCTGTAGGCGGACACCTCGTAGCGGGCATAGCCCTCGCCGGCTAAATAAGCCCGGCCCGCGCGCTGTATCGCCGCGATTTCCTCGGAACCGGGGGTTACCGGCGGGGCCGAGTAGAAGGCGGTATTGGGCTCGATGGTGAGCTGGTACCAGGAGATATGCTCGACCCCCAGTGCCACCGCGCGCTGCAGATCCCGCAGCGCATCGACCTCCCCTTGCCCGGGTAAGCCGTGCATCAGGTCGATATTGATATTGTCAAAGCCCGCGGCCCGCGCCTGGGTCGCCGCGACCTCCGCTTCCGCGCCGGTATGGATACGGCCGAGGTTTTGCAGCTGCAGCGGGTCAAAGCTCTGAACACCGATGGACAGCCGGTTGACCCCCGCACTGCGGTAGCCGGCAAATTTGGCCTGCTCAAAGGTCCCGGGGTTCGCCTCCAGGGTGATTTCAATTCCGGGCTCAAAGCCCACCAGGGACTCCGCCATTGCCAGAATCTGGCCGATAGCCTCTGGCGAAAACAGGCTGGGAGTGCCGCCACCGAAGAAGATGGAGCCCAGTTTGCGCCCCTGCACCCAGGGCAACTGGCTGCGCAGGTCGCGCTCCAGCTGGGCCACATACTCCGCCTCCGGCAGCTGGCCGCCGGAAGGCTCCGCATGGGCGGCGATATGCGTGGCCACATGGGAGTTGAAGTCACAGTAGGGGCACTTGCGCACACACCAGGGGATGTGCACATACAGGCTGAGCGGTGGCAGTTGCAGCGGCTCAGGCGACGATTGGGGGGAGCGAATACTCAAAGGGGACAACTCAAAGCAGTGTCTTGCCGGAGTCCGGGGAGTGCTGCCCTTCCGGTAACACCATTTCCGCGTGCCACAGTTGCTCGAATTTTTTCACGGCCTGGGCGCGGTGACTGAGGCGGTTCTTAACGTCGCGTGGCAACTGCGCCGATGTGAGCTTTTCCGACTCCACGAAAAACAGCGGATCATAGCCAAAGCCCTGGTCCCCCAGTGGGTGGGTCAAAATCACACCCTGCCAGCGGGCGGTGCACACCAGCGGCACCGGATCTTCCGGGCTGCGCACAAAGGCCAACGCACAGTGGAAACTGGCTCCCCGCTGGGCCGTGGGCAGCCCCTCCAGGGCTTCTAGCAGTTTGCGGTTGTTGTCGTCATCGCTGGCCCCGCTGCCGGCGTAGCGGGCGGAATAAATCCCCGGGGCACCACCCAGGGCATCGACCGCGAGACCGGAATCGTCGGCCAGCGCCGGCAGGCCGCTGGCTTTGCTCGCGTGGCGCGCCTTGATCAGGGCATTTTCGATAAAACTGAGCCCGGTTTCTTCCGCCTCATCCTGTAAAAAGTCGGACTGTGGCATCACGGCGATCTGCCAACCGGCAAACAGCTGGGAAAATTCTTTCAGTTTGCCGGCATTGCCGCTGGCAAGAACGATTTTATCCATGGGGAAACTCGGGAGAGGAAACAGATCCGGAAAGCAAAACAGCGAGCCCAATCGCTCGCTGTGCATCGATGCAAAACTATTCTCAGTTTTTGTGCAGCTGGCGTCTGAACATCAGCTCGCGTGTGCTGCCGTCAGGCAGTACCAGATCAATATTGAAGGTGAGGTTTTCTTCGTCTTCAAACCGCAGCGGCGCCAGGTAATAGACCGCGTTCTGGTCGCGGATTTCCTGGAAGTTCAGCGCGCGGGATTGCTGAATCAGATTGGTTGCATTGCCGGACACCCCCACGCTCATGCCCTGGAGGTCACCTTTTTTGGCCACAGAAATATTGACGAAGGCGCGGTCTTTCGCGCGCACCAGATTGTATTGGCGCGCAATATCCGGGGAAATAAAGTCACTGTTGAAGACCGTGTAAGTCACCCGGTAATCACCGAAATCTTCGTGACTCTCGATGGTTTTGGCGGTCTGCGCCGCAGCCGCGACCGCCCAGAACAGCAAGGTCATGGAGATAAATACTGCGTAGAGACGTTTCACGGCGTCCTCCTTTCTAGTCATTCCAGCTATCTACTCGTTCCAAATATTCGGGGCCAGCTTCTCGGCTTAAGACCGAAACACGGCGCGTTAAACCACTTTCAACCTTAATATTAGCGAGTCAGATGGTAAATCGCCGTTTCTCCGAACAAATTCGGCAAAAGGTCCTTCAGCACCCCGGAAACCGTGGACTCAGAGACTACCTGACGGTGCAGAATCTGCCAGCCGTGCTCTTTGCACAGGACTTCAAAGTCTCTGAAAGTACAAAAGTGAATATTCGGCGTGTCGTACCATTCATATGGCAATAAGTCGGAAACCGGCATGCGCCCGGAAAATGCCAGGTGCCAACGGGCCTTCCACTGTCCGAAGTTGGGGAAGGTAATGATGCACTCGCGCCCCACCCGCAGCATTTCTTCCACCACCAGATGGGGGGAACGCAACGTCTGCAGTGCCTGGGTCATTACCACCGTATCGAAACTCTGGTCACCGAAATTGGACAGCCCCTTGTCCAGGTTCTGTTCCACCACGCTGACACCGCGCTCGACACATTTCTGAATCTGATCGGGGTCGATTTCCAGACCGTAGCCGGAAACCTTTTTTTCTTTTGCCAACCGCTCCAGCAGTGCGCCATCACCACAGCCGAGATCCAGCACCCGGGAACGGGCGGGAATCCAGTTGTGGATGATATCGAGGTCCTTACGCATCATGGCTGCACCCCCTCCTTCGCTTCACCTGCCACATTGTTCATATAGGCCGCGAAGATTTTTTCGTAGCGGTCGTTGGGCAACAGGAATGCATCGTGGCCCATGGGCGACTCCACCTCGGCGTAAGTCACCGGCACATTGGCATGCATCAGCGCATCGGCAATTTCCCGCGAGCGCTCCGGCGCAAAACGCCAGTCGGAAGTGAAAGACACCAGCAGGAATTTACTGCGCGCATGAGAAAACGCCTTCACCGCGTCGTCGTCATACTCCCGCGCCAGGTCGAAATAATCCAGGGCGCGGGTCATCAGAATGTAGGTATTGGGATCAAAGCTGCCGGAAAAGGAATCGCCCTGGTAGCGCAGGTAACTCTGCACCTGAAATTCCACCAACTCTTCCACGCCCTGCTCGAAAGTGCCCGAGCGCAGCTCGCGACCAAATTTTTTGCCCAGACCATCATCCGACAGATAAGTGATATGCCCGATCATGCGCGCTACCGCCAGCCCGTCGCGCGGCAGGGTTTCCGCTTCCTGATAGCGGCCGTCGCGAAAATCCGGGTCCGAGGTAATCGCCTGGCGTGCGGTTTCATTGAAAGCAATATTCTGCGCAGACAACTTCATCGCCGACGCAATCACCACCGCGTGGCGCACCCGCTCGGGGTATTCCAGGGTCCAACGCATCGCCTGCATACCGCCAAGACTACCCCCCACTACCGCGGCCCACTGCTGAATACCAAGCAGGTCTGCCAGCTGCGCCTGAGAGTGCACCCAGTCCCGCGCCCGCAGCGGCGGGAAATCCGGGCCCCAGGGTTTACCGGTCGCAGGGTTGATGGACGAAGGCCCGGTAGAGCCGTGACAACCACCGAGGTTGTTCAGCGCCACCACGAAAAATTTGTCCGTATCGATCGGCTTGCCCGGGCCAATATAGTGATCCCACCAGCCCGGACGCTTGTCCTCGGCCGTGTGGTAACCGGCCGCGTGATGATGCCCGGAAAGCGCATGGCAGATCAGAACGCCGTTGCTCTTGTCTGCGTTCAGAGTGCCGTAGGTTTCATACATCAGGGTGTATTCGTCCAGCACCCGGCCGCAGGCCAGTTTGAAAGGCCCGGGGAAAGTGTGGCTTTTAGGCTCGACGAGGCCAACAGAGTTGGCTGGAAATTCCGCCGCTGCGCCGGAATTGGAAGATTGCGCGTCCGTGGTCAAAATGCTTGTGCGTGTCTGGTTGGAGGGGCGACAAGTTTACGAAAGCTGGGGGCGGGAGTACACCGTAAGCAACCCCAAAGTCCCAGAGTGATTAAATGCGAAGGTGTGGACAGCGGGGATCGCCTTGCGGGACCGTCTGCGGCCTGGACGGCCGCAGCCGAGCCCCCATGGATGGGTTTACGGCGTGTCCCGCAAGGGGATCCCCGTTGGCCGCACCGCCACGAAACACGTTAAGCACTAACCTCAGGAAATAGCAGCCGCCTTCAATGGCGTGACGTTGCTGGCAACCGGTGCCGGTGCAATTGGCTGGGGAGCGGTCTGGGTCTGCTTGAGCAGATCTTCCAGTGCCGTCAGCGCGCCGTGGTTGCGCACCAGCTCTTCTTCCAGTGCGCGCAAATCCGTGCGCTTGCTCTGGGTCTTCTGCTTCAGCTCCGTCAGCTTGATCAGGTGGCGATTCAGCAGATGCTTCTGGTACTGCACATGCTGTTTCAGCGGTTCCAGTACCTGTTCCAGCCAGCCATCCACCGAAGAAATCATCTGGCTGTACATACGCCCCACCTCATTCGCCAGCGTTGCCACAAAGCGCTCGGTCAGGCGGTTACGGCGCGCCAGCAGCAACTGCGGCGAGCGACGCAACTGCGCCGCCTGGCGGTGCAGGCCGCGCAGCGCCGCGCGGAACGCGTGGATATCAAAATGCTGCTCGGCAGAAATGATATTGCTCAGGGTCGAACGATCGTAAATGGCATCCACCAGGCGGTTGGCCTGATCCACTTCCCGCTCGAGATTCATCAACTGGTGCTCAACGCCGCCCATAAAGCCGTCGATGGCGCGGGCCAGGCCCAGCGGCGACCAGCGCTCGATCAGTGCGCGGCGGGTCTCGTCGATCAGCTGCTGCAGCTGCTGGCTGGAAACCGGCGCCAGCAGTGACGCGCGCTGGCGCGACAGCATGCGCTGGCTGGATTTCAGGGTCAGCAGCTCCTGATGACAGAATTTGTGTTGCCCCTTCGCGGTCTGGTGCAGCTGTTTGAGCTCTTCCAGCTGGTCGGGGCTGGTGGAACCGTGGCGCTTCAGGTGCTCCAGGGTGGCACGGCCGCTGTTGAGGCGACGCTTGAGCAGGTCGCGGGTATCAGCCATCAGCGTCAGCGCCTGGTGCAGGGAGCGGTGGTTGGCCACCTTGTTGCGGTGATCCAGCAGGCGCTGCACCAGCAGCTGCTCGAAATCGCCGAAGCAGCTCTGCTGCAACAGCAGCGGATCGCGTTGGGCGCGGGCCAACAGGGCCTTCTTGGCGGATACACCCACCACGTTTTCCTGCGGCAGATCCAGCAACTTGCTGACTTCCGCGCGCATCTTGCGCAGCATCTGGCCGGCATCCTCGTCCGGGTCGTCCCACAGCACATCAATCTTGTTCAGCAGCGCCATTACCGCAGTGCCGCGGTGTTCGCGCAGGGGGACCAGGTGGGTTTCCCACATATTCAGGTCGGTACCACTGACACCGGCGTCGGCGGACAGCAGGAAAGCCACCGCTTGGGCACTGGGCAGGGTGGACAGGGTCAGTTCCGGCTCATTGCCGAGCGCATTCAGCCCCGGGGTGTCAATGATGCGCAGCCCCTGGGCCAGCAGCGGGTGCGGCAGGGATATCAACGCGTAACGCCAGGCGGGGATCTGCACCAGATTGCCATTGCCATCCAGGTGGCGGCGATCAAAGCCGTAGCGGGCGGCTTCTTCCGGGGTTACCGCCTTGGTGGCGGCCACTCTCATCAGGGCGTCGCGGGTGGCATCGGCGTCGTCAGGGTCGAAATCGAAATTCACCCATTTCTGCGGAATGCGGCGAAAGCTCTCCAGGCTGGTGTTGGTGGCCAGGGTCTCGATAGGCAGCAGACGCACCGAAGCCTGCTCGGTACCATCGCTGAAGATTTCCGTGGGGCACATGGTGGTGCGGCCGGGGCGCGACGGCAGCAGGCGCTTGCCGTAGGTGTGGGACAGCAGTGCGTTGATCAGCTCGGTCTTGCCGCGGGAAAACTCGCCGACCAAAGCGACGGTGAACTGATCCTCGACCAGTAGCTGGCGAGCCTGCTGGACTACCTGGCGGGCGCCGGCAGAATTCGGAAAGTGCTCCTCCAGCCAGTGGCTGAAGGTATCAAACTGGCGATCCAGCGCCTTTTTCCAGTGGTCGTAATCGGCAATGTGCTTGCGCAAGGTCGCATCTTCCATGTTATCTGTTCTTATTGTTACTACTTACGAATTTGTGGGCCATTTTCCTGCATGCAGGCGTCAAGTTAAAGCCTGCGAACGGGGTTTCGCGAACTGGGTAGGGTCGGGAAGGAAGATTCGGGAGCGACTGACAGCTAAGTCAGCGCGGGGGCCGGTTAATCCGACCCCCGCCAAGACTCAAAACGGGATATGCCAGAAGAGGTTGTACACCAGCTGCGGCATTTGTGCGCTCTGGGCAAAACCAAGCAGTAGCTTGTCGGCCACTGTCAGCAGGATAAAGATAAAGATGGGACTGATATCAATCACCCCCAGGGGTGGAATGATCTTGCGCACCGGCGCGTACAGCGGCTCCAGCAGCTGGCGCAGCAGCATCAGTGCGGGGTGGCTGCTCTGGGGTGCGACCCAGCTGACCACGATAGAAATCAGCATGCCGACAAACAGGATGGCGATCAGTGTCATCAGGCAGCCCAGCAGAGACCACAGCAGCGCGGACAAGGGGTTCAGCATGCCGGCACCGGCGAGAAAACCGGCCCCCATGATCATCACCCAACCCACCAGCAGCGCGAGCACCAGGGACGCCATATCGATACCGAACATACCGGGAACAATCTTGCGCAGCGGGCGCAACAGCGGGCTGGTGACTTTGACAATGCCCTGGGAGATGGGGTTGTAGAAATCGGCGCGCCCCAACTGCAGCATAAAGCGCAGCAGTACCGCGAACAGGAACAGTACCCCGATTGTGGCGAGAATGAATACGCCGATATTACTGAAGGTGTTGACCATCAAAAGTCCTTTTACTTATCCAGTTCTTTCGCCATTTCTGCCGCGCGCGCGGCACAATCTGTCATCGCCTGCTCAACCAGTTGTGGCAGCCCGCCCTCCTGAAAGCGCTTGACCGCCCTCTCGGTGGTACCGTTGGGGGACATGACATTGCGCTTCAATTGCGCCACATCCACATCCGCGGCCACCGCAAGTTTCGCCGCGCCCAGAGCGGTTTGCAAGGTGAGGCGCTCGGCATCCGCACGCGCCATACCGGCTTTTTCTGCCGCATCGATCATGGATTCCATAAATTGAAAGTAGTAGGCCGGGCCGGAGCCGGAGACCGCGATGACCTGATCGATTCCGGATTCCTGCTCCACCCACAGTGCAATACCCACCGCATCGGCCATCTGGGTCGCGACAGACTTGTGTTCCTCGGTGACGCCGGCGCCCGCGTAGAGTCCGGTGACTCCGGTGCCGACCAGTGCCGGGGTATTGGGCATAGCGCGAATAACCGGCACCCCCTCCCCCAGCCAACGCTGGTAGGCGGCCAGCGGAATACCCGCTGCCAGGGTGATGACCAGAGGTTTGCGAGCACTCACATCGGAGGCAATCGCCTCGCACAGCTCTTTCATCACCTGCGGCTTGACCGACAGCACGATGACATCGGCATCTTTGATGGCCGCAAGGTTATCGGTGCTGCCGTGCACGCCGGTGCGATTACAAAACTCCTTGAGCTTTTGCGCATCGCGACCGGTGGCCACAATCTTGTCTGCCGGATAGCCACTGGCGACCATGCCGCCGATTACTGCTCCGGCCATATTGCCGGCGCCGCCGATAAAGACCATTTTGGACGCTGTCACGAGTACCTCTTTTCGGAAATTTCATCGGGAAACATGGGTTTCATCCGCCAGTTTTCCACCGGATGAGAGACTCCAGCGGGCATATGACGAATTTTTGGCGGCCAATCAACCCGATGCACGGGCACGGGCCGCCAATTGCTTGGCAGTACCGCCACCGCCTCATACCATGGGGGCGCCACAAAGAATAACAAGGAAAGCCCATGAAGCTAGGTTCCCCAGGCACCACCCTCCACTGGCTGGCGCTCGCACTCGGTATAGGTATTAGCGCCGGCGCCACAAGCCTCTCGTTCGCCGCGGTCGAGAGCCGCACCCTCAACAACGGCAATCTGGTTCTCGAAGACATACCGGCCATACCGGCGCGCGTCGCCGATGACCTGAACCGCTATCAGAGCGTACGCTCCGCCGGTTTTGTCGGCTGGGTCGAAGGCGCGGAAGGACTCTACGTTTCCACCCGCTTTGGCGAGGTAAACCAGTTGCACCGGGTGGACCAACCTGGTGGTGCGCGGCGCCAGCTGACGTTTTTCCAGGAACCCGTAGGGCAAGTCAGCCCGCGTCCGGCGTTTTCCGATGTGGCATTCACCATGGATGCCGGTGGCAGTGAGGACTCCCAGATATTCCTGTTCGACCCCGCCAGCGGCGAAAGCCGTATGATTTCAGACGGCGAGTCCCGCAACGGCGCACTGGTGTGGAGTGAAGACGGCCAGTTCCTGGCATACCAGAGCACCCGCCGCAACGGTCGCTCCAACGACCTCTGGATCACCCACTTCACCGGCAGCGGCCACACCAGCACTCTGGCGCTGGAATCACCGGACGGTAGCTGGTGGGGGCCTGCGGCCTTCAGTGCGGACAATCGCAAACTGCTGGTGCAGCAGTACATTTCTTCCACCAGTTCACTGGTACACCTGCTCGACCTGCAGAGCGGCCAGTTGCAGTCCATCGCCGGTGACGTCGACAGCGAATCCCGTAACGAATCCCGTAACTATGCCATGGGCTTCGCCGCCGACAGCAAGGGCGTCTTTTACGTCAGCGACCGCAACGGTGAGTTTGCACAGCTGTTTTATCGCGATCTCGCCAGCGGTGAAGATCAGGTCGTCACCGCCGACATCCCCTGGGATGTTACCAACCTGGCCCTCAGCGCAGACAAACGTCGCGGCGCATTCAGCGTCAACGAAGACGGTATCAGCCAGCTGTATTTGTTTGACCCGCGCAGCCTGCGTTACCGCAAGGTGGATTCGCTGCCCATCGGGGTGATCGGTGGCCTCGAATTCGACGCCGAGGGCGAGCGCCTGGCGCTGTCACTCAACACCGCGAAAACGCCCACGGACACCTTTGTGCTCGACCTGCGCCGCAGCGCGCTGCGCGCCGGCGACCTGGTGCGCTGGACCTCAAGCGAGGTGGGCGGGCTGGATACCGACAAGTTCGTCGAGCCACAGCTGGTGCACTACCCCACCTTCGATCAGGTGGACGGTAAACCGCGGCAGATTCCCGCCTTTGTTTATCGCCCGCGCAATGCCAAGGGCAAGAGCAAGAGCAAGAGCAAGAGCAAGAGCAATGAAAAGGTGCCGGTGGTGATCTCCATTCATGGCGGCCCCGAGGGCCAGTACCGCCCCTATTTCAGCAGCACCTATCAGCTGTGGCTGGAAAAGCTGGGCGTCGCGGTCATCGCCCCCAATGTGCGCGGCTCAGCAGGCTATGGCAAGACGTATGTAGCCCTGGATAACGGCTTCAAGCGCGAAGACTCGGTGCGGGATATTGGCGCTTTGCTGGACTGGATCGAGACACAACCGGACCTGGATGCCGATCGCGTGGCGGTGTTCGGCGGTAGTTACGGTGGCTACATGGTGCTGGCAAGCGCCATGCACTACAGCGATCGACTGCGCGCCGCGGTGGACATCGTCGGCATCTCCAACTTCGTCACCTTCCTGGAAAACACCCGCGACTATCGCCGCGATCTGCGCCGGGTGGAATACGGGGACGAGCGCGACACGGAAATGCGCAGCTTCCTGGAGAAGATAAGCCCCAGCAACAACGTGGAAAAAATCCGCGTACCCATCTTTGTTGCACAGGGAGAGAACGATCCGCGGGTTCCCGTCAGTGAGGCGGTGCAGATAGTCGCGGCACTGCGCGATACCGAGCAACCGGTTTGGTATATGAATGCGCTGAATGAAGGCCACGGATACCGCAAGAAAGAGAACCGCGATATCTTCGCCCAGGCCACCGCGTTGTTCTTCTCTGAGCACCTGCTGGCGGAGCCTGTCTCCAGCTGGAAAGCCCCCACCGACAATGCCATTCAATCCGCAGAACTGAATCCGTGACCTAATCCGGATATCGCCCCTGGGGCGCGGCCGGGATCAGCCAATCAGTACCTTGTGCTGAATCTCAGCCGCGCCGCCCAAAAATGTCGGTGCCGATCCGGACAATGGTGGCACCGCTGAAAATCGCCGCCTCCATATCCCCGGACATACCCATCGACAGCGTATCCAGCGGTTGATCCGGCAGCTGTACCTTGAGGTCTTCCAGCAAACCGGCCAGCTGTATAAACGGTGTACGCTGGTCGTCCGCCGCCCCGCGGGGCGCGGGAATCGCCATCAAGCCGCGCAGCTGCAGATTGGGCAGCGCCGCCACCGCGGCCGCCAGTTCCGGCAGTTTTTCCGGGGTCACCCCCGACTTGCTGTCTTCACCGTCGATATTGACCTGTAGGCACACATTCAGCGGTGGCATATCCGCCGGCCGCTGCTCAGACAGACGGCGCGCAATTTTTAACCGCTCCACCGTGTGCATCCAGTGGAAATGCGCCGCCACATCGCGGGTCTTGTTGGATTGCAGCGGACCGATGAAATGCCAGGTGATGTCGCAGTCCGTCAGTTCCGCCTGCTTGTCCAGCGCCTCCTGCAGGTAATTCTCGCCAAAATGGCGCTGCCCGGCCGCATAAGCCGCCCGCAGGTCCGCCGCCGGACGGGTTTTGGACACCGCCAGCAAGGTGACAGAATCGGCCTGCCGGTCACAACTACGGCAGGCTGTGACAATCCGCTCAGCAACGGAATTGAGGTTTTCGGGGATAGACCCTTTGCGCATATACTGGGACCCAAATTTTGCTCGGCGGGCATTCTATGCGCTCACAGCCCGCACGTCATATCGACAAGCATTCGTAAGAGAAGAATAAAGGGTAGCAGTATGGACATTACAGAACTCCTCGCCTTCAGTGCCAAGCAGAACGCCTCCGACTTGCACCTCTCCGCGGGCCTGCCACCCATGATCCGGGTAGATGGCGACGTGCGCCGTATCAACCTGCCGCCCATGGAGCACAAGCAGGTGCACGGCCTGATCTACGAGATCATGAACGACAAGCAGCGCAAGGACTACGAAGAGTTCCTCGAGACCGACTTCTCCTTCGAAGTCCCCGGTGTCGCCCGCTTCCGTGTGAACGCCTTCAACCACAACCGCGGCGCCGGCGCCGTATTCCGGACCATTCCCTCCAAGGTACTGACCATGGAAGATCTCGGAATGGGCCAGGTGTTCAAACAGATCTCCGATACTCCCCGCGGCCTGGTACTGGTCACCGGCCCCACCGGCTCCGGTAAATCCACCTCGCTGGCCGCGATGATCGACTACATCAACGACAACAAATACGAGCATATCCTCACCGTCGAAGACCCGATCGAATTCGTACACGAATCCAAAAAGTGCCTGGTCAACCAGCGGGAAGTGCACCGCGACACCCACGGCTTCTCCGAAGCCCTGCGCTCCGCACTGCGTGAAGACCCGGACATCATCCTCGTGGGTGAGATGCGAGACCTGGAAACCATCCGCCTGGCACTGACCGCCGCGGAAACCGGCCACCTGGTATTCGGCACCCTGCACACCACCTCCGCCGCCAAAACCATCGACCGGGTTGTCGACGTATTCCCGGCGCAGGAAAAAGCCATGGTGCGCTCCATGCTCTCGGAATCCCTGCAGGCGGTAATTTCCCAGACCCTGCTCAAGCGCAATGGCGGTGGCCGTGTCGCCGCCCACGAAATCATGCGCGGCACCCCGGCCATCCGGAACCTCATCCGCGAAGACAAAATCGCGCAGATGTACTCCGCCATCCAGACCGGCGCCAACGTGGGTATGCAGACCATGGACCAGTGCCTGCAGGAACTGGTGGAGAAACGCATCATCAGCCGCGAAACTGCGCGCGAAAAAGCGAAAATGCCGGAAAACTTCTAAGTCCTATTCGGCGCTTACGAAGTAAAGAAATCTGAATTGAAGGCAAAGTGCCGGGGATTCGTTTTCGAAAGCGTCGGCGACATGGACGTCGCCGACGCAGCGTACAGGGATGTATTCACAGCGGTTTCGAAAACGAATCCCCGGTGCTTTGCCGCTACCGGACCAGCTTAAGATTGCTCCCGGGGCCCCCAATAAAAAACAAGGCGGTAAATAGAAAATGGAAATCGAACGACTCCTGCAACTGGTGACCGAAAAAGGCGCCTCCGACCTGTTCATCACCGCCGGTGTACCGCCGTCCATCAAACTACACGGCAAAATTGTCCCCGTCAGCACCTCCGCCCTGACCCCGGAAAAAGCCCGGGAAATGGTCGTCAGCATCATGAACGACCGCCAGAAAAAAGAATTCGCCGAAAGCAAAGAACTCAACTTCGCCATCTCCGTGCGCAACGTCGGCCGCTTCCGGGTATCCGCCTTCTTCCAGCGCAACCTCGTCGGCATGGTACTGCGTCGGATTGAAACCAAAATCCCCACCATCGACGGACTGGGACTGCCAGAACAGCTCAAAGAACTGGCCATGACCAAACGCGGCCTGATCATCTTCGTGGGCGCCACCGGTACCGGTAAATCCACCTCGCTCGCCTCCATGATCGGCCACCGCAATGAGCACTCCAAGGGCCACATCATCTCCATCGAAGACCCCATCGAATTCATCCACCAGCACCGCGGCTGCATCGTCACCCAGCGCGAAGTGGGCCTGGATACCGAATCCTTCGAAACCGCCCTGAAAAATACTCTGCGACAGGCCCCCGACGTCATCCTCATTGGTGAGGTCCGCTCTCGCGAAACCATGGACCACGCCATCGCCTTCGCCGAAACCGGCCACCTGTGCCTGTGTACCCTGCACGCCAACAACGCGAACCAGGCGCTGGACCGGATCATCCACTTCTTCCCCGCTGACCGTCACCAGCAACTGTGGATGGACCTGTCGCTTAACCTGCAGGCCATGGTCGCCCAGCAGCTGGTACCGACCCCGGACGGCGATGGCCGCCGCGCCTGTCTCGAGATCATGATCAACACCCCGCTGATGTCAGACCTGATCCGCAAGGGCGAAGTACACAAAATGAAGGAGCTGATGAAGCGCTCCGTCGAGCAGGGTATGCAGACCTTCGACCAGGCCCTGTACGAACTCTACGACCGCGGCGAAATCACCTACGAAGACGCCCTCGCCCATGCCGACTCCGCCAACGACCTGCGCCTGATGATCAAGCTCAAGTCCGAGTCCGACGCCGAGTACCTCAACAGTGCCGCCGACGAACTGAGTCTCGCCAGCGACACCGACTCCGGTGGTGCACCGAGCATTTATTAAGCGTCCGGCTCAGAAAATTTACAGGGCAGGTGCGGTAACGCCCCTGCCCTTTTTTATCCAGGAAGTACCCGATTGAAAGACCAGGAAAAAATCGCACTGATCACCGGCGGCAGCCGTGGCATCGGCGCCGCCACTGCCCGATTACTGGCCGCCCGCGGCTACAACCTGTGCATCAGTTACCGCGCGCGAAAGTCCGCTGCTGATGCGCTGCTGGAGGAAATCTCCAGGTTCGACATTCGCGCCATTGCGGTACAGGCCGACATTTCCAGCGAAGCCGATGTCGAGCGGTTGTTTGGCACCGTTGATAGTGCACTGGGCCCGATCAGTGCACTGGTGAACAATGCCGGCATGCTGCTGCAGCAATCCCGCGTTGAGCAGATGACCGCGGAGCGCATCAACCGCGTACTGCACACCAATGTCACCGGCACCCTGCTCTGCTGCCGCGAAGCGATCAAACGCATGTCGACAACATTCGGCGGCAACGGCGGTGCCATCGTCAATGTCTCATCCGGTGCCGCCCGCAGTGGCTCGCCCAATGAATACATCGACTACGCCGCCAGCAAGGGCGCGGTCGACACCCTCACGATCGGGCTGAGTAAAGAAGTCGCGCAGGATGGCATCCGTGTAAATGGCGTGCGCCCCGGACTTATTGATACAGAAATGCACAGCGACGGCGGCGAGCCCGCCCGCATCGATCGGCTCAAATCCAATATTCCGCTGGGCCGTGGCGGCCAGCCGCAGGAGGTGGCCGGGGCCATTGCCTGGTTGCTCAGCGACGAAGCCTCCTTCACAACCGGCAGCTTTATCGATACCACCGGTGGGCTATAAAGCCGTGAAACCAGCCATGAAAGTCGCCGTGAAACCAGTTATGAAACTTGCCTTCATTTGCGGTATCGCCCTGGCAGCGCTACTGGCCGGCTGTGACGATAAATATCCCGACCAGATCTTTATCAACACCACCGTTATAACCCTGAACCCGGCAAACGATATTGCAGAAGCCCTGGCCACAAAAAATGGCCGTATTGTCGCGGTTGGAAAACGACAGGATCTTGCGGCACTGGCGGGCCCGACCACCGAAGTCATCGACCTCAAGGGCAAGACCCTGCTGCCGGGATTTGTTGCCGCCCACGAGCACCCGGCCATCAGTGCCGTATTCCGCAACTTTATTGACATGAGCGGCTTTCGCCACGCCTCCGCAGACGCTGCGTGGCAGGCACTGAAACAATCCATAGACGCGACACCTAAAGGCGAGTGGGTTTACGCCAAGGGGCTGGATCCGGTGTTGCTCGCCGGGCTGCAGCCACCGACACGGCAACAGCTGGATACACTCGCCCCCGAAAACCCAGTGTTTATTCTCGCCCAGAGCATGCACACCGCCTGGGTCAATTCCGCGGCGCTGGCGGCAATGGAAATTGACGAGCAATCCCCCGATCCCGGTGAGGGCTCCTACTATGGGCGCGACGACAGCGGACGCCTCAATGGGCAGTTGGTAGAAAAGCAGGCGCTGGAGCCGTTTATTGCACCGCACAAAAGCCCGCTGAAACTCGTTTCTGCCTATGAAGCGGAACTCGATGACCTGCGCGCGGCCGGCTATACCAGCGTCGCCTCACTGGGATTCAATGTCCCAGCCTGGCTGGCAAGGTGGACCGCCAGCGATCATCTGAAACCGCGCATCCGCCAGTTTTTTTACTACCGCGGGGAAAACCTCGCCAAGCTCGATGGCCAACCGCAAACCGACGGCGACGCCTTCCGGGTACTCGGGGCAAAATTCTGGTACGACGGCTCGCCCTACAGTGGCAGCATGGTGGTGGAGCAGCCATACCAGGACAGTACTCTGGCGCAACAGTTGGGAATTGCCCACGGCAGCCACGGCGAACCGGTGGTAACCCCGCAGGAATTACAGCAAAAAATTTCAGAATTGAGCGGGCGCGGCTGGCAGATTGCCAGTCATGTGCAGGGGGATAGAGCCGCGCGGGAATACCTGCAGATGCTGCGTGACCATATCGAAACTTTACCCGTCGAGGATCGGCAGGCCTTTATCGCCCGTCGCCATCGTCTGGAACACGGATTGCTACTGGGTAAAGAACTGCTACCGGCGTTTGCGGCGCTGGGCATTACGCCCAGCTTCCATATCAATCACCTCTACTATTACGGCGATGCCTTGCAAGACGAGCTGTTGGGAGCCGCGCGCGCCGAAAAAATACTGCCGCTGAAAACGGCATTCGACCTCGGCATGCACCCCACACTGCACGCCGATAGCCCGATGTTTCCGGCGGAGCCTTTCAGCCTGATGCAGACCGCCATTCGTCGCGAATCGCGCGCGGGCACCCTGATCGGCGCCGACGAAGCCATTACGCCATTGCAGGCGCTGCGCGCCATGACCATCAATGCTGCCTGGCAACTGGGCATGGAAAAGGACATAGGTTCGCTGGAAGCGGGAAAATTCGCGGATCTGGTGATTGTGGATAAAAATCCACTGACGACGCCGGCGTTACACTGGCGAGAGATTCGTGTACAGGAAACCCGGATTGCCGGCAGGCGCTAGCGGCAGGCTCAGGCCATTTCCGACAACAGGGATTTGATACCGGACAGCAAGCGTCGGGAGACGGGTGGCATCAGCGCACAATCGCTGAGCGTTACCCGGTAGCCATCGTCCACTTTCTGCAGGCCGGTGATGTAGTCCCGCGCCACAATCGCGCTGCGGTGCACCCGCACAAAGCGCTCGCCGAATTCCGCTTCCAGTTCCTTGAGCGATTCATCCAGCAGTGTTTCACCGCCACTGTGGTGGGCAATAACGTATTTGTCTTCGGCGATCAGGCAGCGAATATCCTCCACATCCAGCAACTGCACGCCGCGGCGGCTCACCGCCCTGATCTGGCGGCGGCCGGCGGCGATAGCCGATGTTTTGGTTTCAGCCTGTGGCTGGTTTTTCAGTTGCGGTTTGCTCAGTCTTCGCGCCTGGGCAACCGCCTGTGCCAGTTGCTCCACATTGACGGGCTTGAGCAGGTAACCCGATGCAGCAACCGCGAAGGCAGGGAGCGCAAACTCGTCGTGGGCGGTGCAGAATATGATGGCGGGTGGGTTCGGGCGGGCGGAAATGTGTTGGGCGAGTTGGAGCCCGTTTTCTCCGGGCATTTCGATATCCAATAACAACAGGTCCGGGTCGAGTAGATCCAGCTGTTGTAATGCGCTTTCCCCATCGGCAGCTTCTCCCAGCAGTTGGCAACCATCAATAGTCTGCAACTGTCGGGCCAGTCTGGCCCGCGCCAGCGGTTCGTCATCGACGATCAGCACACCGAGCTGCTGCCTGGAGTCACTCACCGGTGACCTCCTCGGTCTTTCGTAGCTTCTGCTCTGGTGCCTGTGCTGGCTTCAGCAATTGTCCGGTTCTATCTGTCGGCGAAGGTGTTGGCAGGCGTACCGGCAGGGAGAGCTCCACGCGATAACTACCGTCGCGGGCTTCCGCGTGAAAGCGGAAAGCGTTGCCGTAATACGCGCTGAGACGCTGGCGAATATTGTCCATCGCCATCCCGTTGCCGGCACTTACGCCGGTGACGTTTTCGGTCTCAACGTTCTCTTTACCAACCTTCCCTTCAGATACTGCAATAGGATTTTCAATCGACAATAGCAGTTCGCCACGCTCTCTGCCAATGACATTTGTGCGAAGCGCAATTTGAATGGTGCCGCCAGCACGCAAGCGCGCAACGCCGTGCAGCACGGCATTTTCCAGCAGCGGCTGCAGCAGCATCGAGGGCAACTCGACGCCCGCAGGCAGCGGTTCGATTTGCCACTGTTGTTGCAGGCGGTCGCCCAAACGCAGGGATTCAATTTCGAGATAACGCCTGGCCAGCGCAATTTCCTGCTCCACAGGCACCAGTTTTGAGTCTGCCAGTGACGCGCGGAATAGAGCGCAGAGATCTTCCACCAGTTTTTCCGCGCGCTCTGCATCTATCGCAATCAGACTGGCGAGGCTGTTCATACTGTTGAACAGAAAGTGCGGGCGAATACGCGACTGCAACGCCTCGATACGCGCGCCCAGCTCGGCCTGCTGCTGGTTGTGCAGTTGCTGCTGCACATAGGCATAGCGCAGCACCACACCGGCGCAGATGGCACCGACCAGCAGATTGGCCAGCAGTGCCCAATAATCGATGGCGGTGCCCGCCATATCCGCCAACCACCAGTGCTGCACTCCCAGTACCGTCACCAGTACCCCCAGCACACAGCCGTAACTTATCGCGGCCGCGACTTTGTGGGATTGACGGTGGGACAAACGCGCAAGATACGGGCGCAAACGGCAGAGAATGGCCGCAGAGGGCAGGATCGCCCATTGAATGGTCAGGGATACCAGCCCCAGTCGCTGCCAGTTGAGGGGATGGAGACCATCGGAGGTCAGCACCAGCACCAGCGCCAGCAGCTCGCCCATCAAGACCAGGGCGGCAACACCGGTCACATTGCACAGGTCCGGCAGAAACGCCGCCGGCGCATCAGCCCCCGGGAAACCAGGCTGCAGGCGCGCAGAATCTTTGCCATCGGGGGCAATTTCGCGAATTTGCTGCGCTATAATGCCCGCCGCTTGCGCGGGCCGGGAAGATGTCATACCACTTTATCTTTATTCTGGATCCGCTCTAGAAGAGAGAAGATACCGCCATCCCGGATCGACTTCCATATCCCAACCCAGATTCCACCAGAGGCAGCATGAGCAACGACAACTCCGCCACAAACAATGCACAGAACCCCGCCGCAAAACTGTGGGGCGGCCGCTTCAGCGAAGCCACCGATGCGTTCGTGGAGCGCTTTACCGCCTCGGTGATGTTCGACCAGCGCATGGCTCTGGAAGATATCCAGGGCTCCCTGGCCCACGCGCAGATGCTGTCGGAAGTGGGGGTTTTGACCGCGGACGAGTTCAAGCAGATCGAGGGCGGCCTGAAAGACATCGCCGAAGAGATCAAGGCCGGCGAATTCCCCTGGTCGGTAGAGCTCGAAGACGTGCACATGAATATCGAGGCGCGCCTGACCAACCGCATCGGCGCCACCGGCAAGAAACTGCACACCGGCCGCTCGCGCAACGACCAGGTCGCAACCGACATTCGCCTGTGGCTGCGCAACCGCATCGACCTGATTGCCGGCGAGCTGACCCGCCTGCAAACCGGCCTGGTGGACCTGGCAGAAAAAGAAGCCGACACCATCATGCCCGGCTTCACCCACCTGCAGAGCGCACAGCCGGTCACCTTCGGCCATCACCTGTTGGCCTGGAATGAAATGCTGACCCGCGACTTTGATCGCCTGATGGACTGCCGCAAGCGCGTCAACCGCTCGCCGCTGGGTGCGGCAGCCCTCGCCGGTACCAGCTACCCGATCAACCGCGTGCGCACCGCCGAGCTGCTGGGCTTCGATGCCCCCACCGAGAACTCGCTGGATTCTGTCAGCGATCGCGACTTCGCCATCGAATTCTGCGCTTTCGCTGCGCTGCTGCTGACGCACCTGTCCCGCGCCAGTGAAGAGCTGGTGCTCTGGACCTCCAGCCAGTTCAACTTTATCGATCTGCCGGATCGCTTCTGCACCGGCTCCTCGATCATGCCGCAGAAGAAGAACCCGGACGTGCCGGAACTGGTGCGCGGCAAGACCGGCCGCGTGAACGGTCACCTGATCGCCCTGCTGACCCTGATGAAGAGCCAGCCACTGGCCTACAACAAGGACAACCAGGAAGACAAAGAGCCGCTGTTCGACGCTGCCGACACTGCCCTCGACTGCCTGCGCGCTTTTGCCGATATGGCACCGGCGCTGAAGCCGAAGAAAGAGAACATGCTCGCCGCGGCCGGCAAAGGCTTCTCCACTGCCACTGACCTGGCGGACTATCTGGTGCGCAAGGGCGTGGCCTTCCGCGATGCCCACGAGATTGTCGGTCAGTCCGTGGCGTTTGCGATCGAGAAGGATTGCGACCTGGCCGACCTGAGCCTGGCGGAGTTGCAGAAGTTTTCCGATGTGATCGGCGATGACGTGTTCGACGTGCTCACCCTGGAAGGCTCTGTCGCTGCCCGCGATCATATCGGTGGCACAGCGCCAAACCAGGTGCGCGCCGCTTGCGGTCGCGCGCGTGCACTGATCGCATCGCGCTAACGCCATACCAGCGGGCCGCAAGGCCCGCTGCCACTATTCGCCAGAATTCATCCCAACCACTGCCACTTTCCAGCTTTTGTGACCCGCTAGACTTCCCCCGATAAAAAGAACCAATCACAGGGAAAGTCCAACCATGCGCAAATACCTGCTGCTCGGCATCACCGCGCTCCTCATCGCCGTCTACCTAACCAACGCCTCCTGGCTCGCGGAACAGCGCCCGGGCAAGCCGACGCTGATTGCCCACCGCGGCGTCTACCAGACCTACAACCGCGAAGACCTGGGCCGTGACGACTGTACTGCCATCCGCGTGTTCCAGCCCGAACACGCATATCTGGAAAACACCATCGCCTCCATGAGCGCCGCCTTCGACGCCGGAGCGGATATCGTAGAGATTGACGTGCACCCCACCACCGATGGCGAGTTCGCCGTATTCCACGACTGGACCCTCGACTGCCGCACCGAAGGCAAAGGCACCACTCGCGACCACCCGATGAGCTACCTCAAAACCCTGGATATCGGCTACGGCTACACCCCGGACGGCGGCAAGACGTTTCCCTTCCGCGGCAAGGGTGTCGGCCTGATGCCGACGCTGGAGGAGGTGTACCGGACATTCCCGGACAAAAAATTTCTGGTAAATATCAAAAGCGGCCGCCGCAAGGAGGCGGTACAACTGCACCGGTACCTGCGCCAGCGCCAGTTGCCGACAAACGGACCGCTACTGGTCTACGGCAGCGAAAAAGTGATGGCGAAAATGCGCGAGCTGCGCCCCGATGTGTGGAGCTTCAGCCGCGAGAGCGTCAAAAACTGCAGCTACCGCTATCTGTTTCTGGGGTGGTCCGGGTATGTGCCGCAAGCCTGCCGCAATGGCGCGGTTGTGGTACCAAACACCTGGCACCGGGCACTGTGGGGTTGGCCGGACCGGTTTATCCAGCGCATGGACGATGCGGGCGCAATGGTGATGGAGCTGGATTTCGCCGGGCGCGGACGCGGTTTTCACGGCATCTACAAAACTGAAGAGCTGGATTTTCTGCCGGCGGACTATCGCGGAGCCCTGTGGGTGGAAAATATTGAAGTGATCGGGCCTTACGCCAAGACCCGGTTCGACCAGCAGCGTCTGAATCAAAACTAGGGGGCTTTACAGCCCCAGACTGACGTTACTGCCCTGCTGCTCGCTCAGTACCCGATCCAGTAGCGTCGGCAGATCTTCGCCGGTGGTGGAGCACTTCCAGCCCGCTTTATCACCGGAATTGTCGAAACTCAGGTGGTAACCCCCGGAGCGCGCCGCCACCCACAACTCCTGCACCGCGCTCTGGCGCGACAGAATCACCTGGGTGCCGTTGTCTTCCAGGGTAATCGTCAGCACCGCGTCCGCGCGCTCGTAATCCATATCCACCTCACACTCATCCAGTGCGTCTTCGATGGCGATCAGGGTTTCTTCAATCGCAGCGTTATAGGCAGCCTGACTCATAATCTGATTACTTCTGTTACTGTGTTGCTCAAGGGCCGGGGTCGCTATACTAGCAGGCTTTTCCAGTCTTCTCGTCCCGCGTTGCGGCAGGAATTTTCGATGCGCACACAACTGATTTCCGTGGCACTTCTGCTCACCTTTGCCGGGCTGGTCACCGCCTGTGGACAAAAGGGCCCGCTCTACCTGCCCCAGGACCCCGCGCGCCCCGCAACCAGCGCCCCCGTTGCGCAGCCGCAGGGCTCGACGAATCCGACCCAGGCCGGCCAGGAGCAGCGCGAGCAAGACGAAAGCGAACAGAAAACCGACCAGCAACTTCAGCAACACACGGAAGCAGAAGCAGTAACCAAATGAGTGAATTCCACTACCAGCAGGGAAGCCTGTGGGCCGAGGGCGTAAACCTCGAGCAGATCGCCGAGCAGTTCGGCACTCCCACTTACGTCTACAGTCGCGCCCACTTCGAGCGCCAGTACCAGAGCTATGCCGACGCACTTGGCGAGCACCCCGGGCTCATCTGTTATGCGGTCAAGGCCAACAGCAACCTCGGGATACTGTCGGTGCTGGCCCAGCTGGGTGCGGGTTTTGACATTGTGTCCGCCGGTGAGCTGGAGCGGGTACTGATGGCCGGCGGCGATCCGGCCAAGGTGGTGTTCTCCGGCGTCGGCAAAACCGCCGATGAAATGCGCCGCGCGCTGCAGCTGGGGGTTCACTGCTTCAATGTGGAATCGGAAGCGGAATTGGATCGCTTGGATGCGGTGGCTGCGGAGCTGGGCGTGATCGCGCCGGTCTCCCTGCGGGTAAACCCGGACGTGGATGCCAAGACCCACCCCTATATTTCCACCGGCCTCAAGGAAAACAAATTCGGTATTGCCATCGAGCGCGCCCCCGAGGTGTATCGCAAGGTCGCGGCCTCGGCGAACCTGAATGCCGTGGGCGTGGACTGCCATATCGGCTCCCAGTTGACCGAAATCACCCCTTTCCTGGATGCGCTGGATCGCCTGCTGTTGCTGATCGACCAGCTCGCCGAAGACGGCACTGTGCTCAAGCACCTGGACCTGGGCGGCGGCCTGGGCGTGCGCTACCGCGGCGAAGAGCCGCCGGAAGTGAGCGATTACCTGGGCGCAGTAAAAGAGAAGCTCGCCGGGCGCAACCTGGCGCTGGTGCTGGAACCCGGCCGCTCGATTTCCGCCAACGGCGGCGCCCTGCTGACCCGGGTGGAATTCCTCAAGCGCACCGAAGAGCACAACTTTGCCATCGTCGACGCGGCCATGAACGACAACCTGCGCCCGGCCCTGTACCAGGCCTGGCAGGATATCGTTGCGGTTACCCCGAGCAATGGCGAAACCGAGAGCTGGGACATCGTCGGCCCGGTGTGTGAAACCGGCGACTTTCTCGGCAAGCACCGCCCGCTGGCGCTGGAGCAAGGACAACTGCTGGCGATGCTGTCTGCCGGCGCCTACGGTTTCACCATGAGTTCCAACTACAACTCCCGTACCCGCGCCGCAGAGGTGCTGGTGGACGGCGACAAAACCTATCTGGTGCGGGCCCGCGAAACCTTCGCGGATCTGGTGCGCGGGGAATCCCCGGTACCGGCCAGGGATTGAGTGGAAAAAACGGAATGCGCCTGAAATTCACCAAAATGCACGGGCTCGGCAATGACTTTGTCATGCTCGACGCCATCACCCAGCGGGTCAAACTGTCGCCCGAACGAGTGCGCCAGATCGCCGACCGCCATACCGGTATCGGCTGTGACCAGCTGCTGCTGGTAGAGGCGCCGCGGGATCCGGACGTGGATTTCCGCTACCGCATTTACAATTCCGATGGCAGCGAAGTGGAAAACTGCGGCAATGGCGCCCGCTGTTTTGCCCGCTTCGTGCGCGAGCGGCGCCTGACCAGCAAGGAAAACATCCTGGTGGAAACCGCCGCTGGCATTCTCGAGCTGAAAGTCCAGGACGGCGATCAGGTGAGCGTGGATATGGGCCCACCGATACTGGAGCCGCAACAAGTCCCGTTCGACGCCGATATTCAGGCCGAGTCCTACCCTTTGCAGGTAGACGGCGAGACCTACACCATCGGTGCTGTGTCCATGGGCAACCCGCACGCGGTGCTGCTGGTGGAAGATGTGGATACCGCCCCGGTGGATTCCCTGGGAGCGGCCATCGAATGCCACCCGCGCTTCCCGCAAAAAGTGAATGTGGGCTTTCTGCAGATCCAGGACCGAAAGACCGCCCGCCTGCGCGTGTTTGAGCGCGGCGTCGGCGAAACCCGCGCCTGTGGTACCGGCGCCTGCGGTGCCATGGTGGCCGCACGGCTGCGCGGCCTGGTGGATGAAGAGCTGCAGATCACCCTGCCCGGCGGCACCCTGACGATCCACTGGCCGGGGCCCGGCGAGCCGGTTACCATGACCGGACCCGCAACCGCGGTATATCACGGACAGATAGTGCTCTGACAAAAACTCCCGGGCTCAGCGATACCACCACAGGGCATCGCCCGCAGCAGCCGACGGGATCAGCCGGTGGAAATGACAATGACCGACCACAGCGACGCAACCCTGATCGACAGCACCGTCGAGGCCAACCTGGAAAAACAGGTCGCCGCCGACAGTGAAAACCAGCGCAACAAAAAGCTGCTGGCGCGACAGGTGGCCCGCTACCTGATCCAGAATCCCACCTTCTTTGCCGAAAATATGGAGCTGCTGGAAACCATCCAGCTGCCAAAGGAAAACGGCAAGACGGTGTCGCTGATGACCCACCAGACCAACCTGCTGCGCGAGCGCAATATCGAAATGCGCCAGCGCCTCGACCAGCTGCTGCAAAACGCCCGCGACAACGACCAGCTGTTCCTGAGCAGCCGCCGGCTGGTACTGGCACTGCTGGAATCCCGCACCGTCGCCGAGGCCGGCAAGGCACTGCTGACCAGCTTCCAGCAGGAGTTCAAGGTCGAGGTCACCGCACTCACCCTGTTCGGCCCCCTGCCAGGTTCCGGCAAGTATCTGGGCGATGTGCGCAGTAGCTCCCGCAGCAGTGCGGAAACCTCCATTGGCTCGATACTGCGCAACGGCCGCACCGTCTGCGGCACCCTGCGCCCTACCGAAACCGCCTACCTGTTCGGCAAGGATGCAGACCGCGTCGCCTCCGCCGCAGTCGTGCCCCTGGCAAACCAGCTGGGTATTCTGGCAGTGGGTTCCAGCAACCCCAATCACTACCGCTCCAGCCTGGACACCCTGTTCCTGTCCTATATCGGCGAAATCCTCGAGCGGCTGCTGCCGGACCTGCTGGCGCGGAGTTGATCCCCGGTGCAGCTGACCGCAGCAACGGACGCCTTTCTGCTGCACCTGCAGCACAAAAACCTGTCTGCCCATACCTTGAGCGCCTATCGCCGCGATCTGGAAAAGCTGCAACAGTTGGCGGACCAGGAGCAACTCGACGACCTGCGCCAACTGGAGCAAATGCGCCTGCGCAGCTGGCTGGCGCAACTGCACCGCGGTGGCCTCTCCCCCAAAAGTCTTCAGCGCTGGCTATCGGCAGTGCGCACCCTGCTGCGCTATTGCGTGCGCGAGGGCTGGCTGCCGGCGAATGTGGCGGAAGGCCTGCGCGCACCCAAGGCGGAAAAGAAACTGCCCAAACTGTTGGATGTGGATGCCGCCGCGCAATTTGTGGAAAGCCCCAGGGAAGCGGGGACAGAAAATACCAATGAACTGCTGAGCCTGCGCGACAGCGCCATCCTCGAACTCTTCTACAGCAGTGGCCTGCGCCTTTCCGAGTTGACCGGCCTGAACTGGCAAGACCTGGACCTGAAAAGTGGCGAGGTCCGGGTCACGGGTAAAGGCGATAAAACCCGCCTGTTGCCCGTAGGCCGCTACGCCCGTGAGGCGCTGCACGCATGGCACCTGCAGGCTCCCCCGGCGCAGGCAGACAGCAAAGGTGTAGCCCCGGTGTTCACCACCGCCAAAGGCAAGCGCCTCAGCAATCGCGCGGTTCAGGCGCGCCTGGCTCACTGGGCCAGGAGCGGCGGCGCCGACCAGCGGGTGCACCCGCACATGCTGCGGCACTCCTTCGCCAGCCATATGCTGGAATCCAGCAGCGACCTGCGCGCAGTGCAGGAGCTGCTGGGCCACGCGGACATCAGCACCACCCAGATCTACACCCACCTGGATTTCCAGCACCTGTCCCGGGTCTACGACCAGGCACACCCGCGCGCGCAGACATCGGACGACGATTGATACGGTAACCGGGTATGGCCTAAAGCGGCGAGCGGGGAATGCGCCAGATGGGGCGGGAGGAGTCGGCAGGAATGGAATTGAACAAAATTGCTTGAAACTGGACCCCGGCCGGAACCGGGGGACGCTTCAATTGCCGTCATGCCGGCGGCTGCCGACATCCAGTTTTACCTCTTGGTCCAGTCCACTAGATGGGCCGACTACCGTACTTCGGCTGCGGCTTGCGTGGTGGGTCTGCAGTGACTTCCGGTGCTATCTCGTTGATGGCACCACCCTGGGCGAGGAAAGCCTCGACCTCGGAACTCAGTTGACTGCGGGCCCGCTGGCGGGAGGTAATAGTGCGCTCTTCGCTAAACTCATCTGAGTCTTTTGCTCGAGCGCTGGACTGATCGTCTTTCATGTTGATTTACCCTGTAACTTGATACCCCTGTTACAGAGGGAATACCCCTGCTGCCGCTACCGTCTCCCGGAAAACGCCGTTTAATCCCGGCCGATTTATTCGGGCGATCCTTCATTGCCGCAATGGCAACACAGAATCTGCAAATAAATTCCGCCGGGCAGAAACTTTCCTGCGGCGAAATATTTATAGGCAGTGTCCAAGCAGCCTGCCAGAAAAGGTTCCCGTATTTGGTAGAGTTTTTTCAGCCGGTTTTAGGCCAATTTATTGCTGTTGGTTATGCTTTTTTTCCCGCCAGGGTTTTGAACGCCATCACGTCGCCCAAAGCATTCCGATGCCATTCGAACAAAAAACCTCCGCACAAATTTTTTACGGGCACAAAAAAGCCCCGCAAGCGGGGCTTTGAAAACACTGTGTCGGATTCTTTGATCAGACCGCTTCGCTGCCGGTTTCGCCGGTGCGGATACGGATGACTTCTTCGAGCGCAGTGATAAAGATTTTGCCGTCACCGATTTTACCGGTCTGGGCAGCCTTGGTGATGGCTTCAACGGCGCTATCGACCATGCTGTCGTCCACCGCCAGTTCCAGTTTCACCTTGGGCAGAAAGTCCACCACGTATTCGGCGCCACGGTACAGCTCGGTGTGACCTTTCTGACGACCGAAGCCTTTGACTTCGGTCACGGTCATGCCCTGCACGCCGACTTCGGACAGCGCGGTGCGCACGTCGTCCAGTTTGAATGGCTTAACGACAGCCGTAATCAATTTCATTGACTTATCCCCTGATTATGTTTCTTGCGGGCACCGGCCCAGAACTGAATCGGCGCCGGAAGATTCTTGTTGCCGCCGGTTCCAGGGACAAGTCCTAAAACCCGGCGGCGATATTATGAGCCCTTATTTGCTCATAAATTCCGGATAAGCTTCCATTCCGCACTCGACCAAGTCAACACCTTGCTGCTCTTCTTCTTCGCTGACGCGAATACCGGTGATCAGCTTGAGGGCAAACCAGACTGCGAAGGAGGCGGCGAATACCCATACGAAGATGGTGGCAGCGCCGATCAGCTGGCCGCTGAAGGAAGAACCGTCGTTGGTAACCGGTACCAGCAGCAGGCCCAGCAGACCAACCACACCATGCACGGAGATGGCGCCAACGGGATCGTCGATCTTCAGTTTGTCCAGGCCAACGATGGAGAAGACCACCAGTACACCACCCAGGGCGCCAAACAGGGTTGCCTGCAGGGCAGTCGGCGTAGAGGGCTCAGCGGTGATGGCCACCAGGCCAGCCAGCGCGCCGTTCAGCAGCATGGTCAGGTCAGCTTTGCCGAACAGGATGCGACCGGTGATCAGCGCAGCAACGGCACCACCAGCGGCAGCGGCGTTGGTGTTCAGGAACACCATGGCGACGGAGTGTGCATTGGCAGCATCGCCCAGTTTCAGAACGGAACCGCCGTTGAAGCCGAACCAGCCCATCCACAGGATGAAGGTACCCAGGGTCGCCAGCGGCAGGTTGGCACCGGGGATGGCGTAGATTTCGCCATTCGGGCCGTATTTGCCTTTACGCGCGCCCAGCAGCAGTACGCCCGCCAGAGCAGCGGCAGCACCCGCCATGTGCACGATGCCGGAACCGGCGAAGTCGGAGAAGCCCAGGTCGCCCAGGTTGAACATGCCGAATACGTCCGCACCGCCCCAGGTCCAGGAACCTTCCAGCGGGTAGATAACGCCGGTCATCACTACCGCGAACACCAGGAAGCTCCACAGCTTCATGCGCTCGGCAACAGCACCGGAAACGATGGACATGGCAGTTGCCACGAAGACCACCTGGAAGAAGAAGTCGGAAGCGCCGGAGTAAACGGAGTCACCATCGAAACCGTTCTCTGCGGAACTCGCCAGAACGCCTTCGAGGTCAAACGCCTCGATACCGTTCAGCAACCAGCCACCGTCGTACATGATCGCGTAACCGCTGATCAGGTACATGATGCTGGCAATGGCAAACAGCGCCACGTTTTTAGTCAGAATTTCCGTGGTGTTTTTGGAACGCACCAGGCCCGCTTCCAGCATGGCAAAGCCAGCTGCCATCCACATGACCAGTGCACCGCACACGAGGAAATAAAATGTATCAATTGCGTACTGCAACTGAAAAATTTGATTTTCCATTTTTCGCTCCGTTTAACCCAAACTTTCCCGAGTCGCCCCGGCAGTTTTCTGTTTATTGATCAAAGAATCGTTTTAGCAATCTGTTCTGTTTTTAGATCGCTTCCGCGCCGGTTTCACCGGTACGAATGCGGATTGCCTGCTCAAGGTTTGCAACAAAGATCTTGCCGTCGCCGATCTTGCCGCTCTGCGCCGCAGAACCGATGGCTTCCAGCACGGCGTCTACCTGGCTGTCGTCAACGGCGATCTGCAACATGGTTTTGGGCAGAAAATCCACTACATACTCCGCTCCACGATAGAGCTCGGTATGGCCTTTCTGCCGCCCAAAACCTTTTACTTCGCTAACAGTAATGCCACTAACACCGGCTTCGGCCAGCGCGTCGCGCACTGCGTCAAGCTTGAAAGGCTTGATGATTGCGGTTACCAGTTTCATGGTCTCCCCCTACGATAAAGCCCACTCTGGGAGCGGGCTCGGTTAGTTATCCGGTTATTACCAGCTGTAAGAAGCGCCGGCGAGTACGGTGGGCTCACACCAGTCGGTGAAGAAGCATTCTTCGTCACTGACGTCAGTGCCCACCAGGGAGGCGCTCAGGGCCAGGCCACCGAACTCTTTACCGACAGATACTGAGTAGTCGATGTAGGAATCCGATCCATTCAGGAAGATTTCTTCATCGAACAGGTTCAGGCCGGCGCTCAGGTCGAGCGAGATATCGTTCGGCAGTGCGAAAGAGTAACCAGCATTCAGGTAGTAAAATTCACCGGCCTGGTACCAGTAGTCGTCAGAGTATGCGAAGCCAACAGACGCATCGCCGAAGCTCAGGCTGCCGTACACTTCCTGGTAATCTTCATCCTGGTCGCTGCCGTGGTAGGCGTAGTAGATGTAGCCAACGTCGTAGCCAACACCACCGGCGGTTTCACCGGCATAGCCACCGTAGAAATCCTGCTCGAATTTGGTTTCATCGGCGCCGTAGTTGAAGTCAACCTGGGAAGCCCAGGTACCCAGGTAAACGCCGTTACCCATATCCAGATCCACACCGCCCTGAATCGCAGGACCGCTATCGGTCTGGGAAACACCGCGGAAACGGTAGTCGCTGACGACGCCTACATTGGCACTGAAGCTGGGACCAGAATCTGCCGCAGTAGCAGCGCTGGAGATCGCCATCGCCAGTAAACTTCCTGATACAGCGGCGGCAATTTTATTATTCAATTTGATTCCCACTTTTTGGTTCTCCTAGATCTCTGTGTGAAATGCTCGTCATTTATTTTTGTAAGCGGCTCCGACTTCGCCGGGGACACGGCACTCGCCGCGTTCGCCCAGGCACTTCACTGAAGACCTATCCCCTGCCGTCATTGCCAGGGCGATTCGCATCACACTACTTGCAGAGTTAGTGCCAACTTTTGAAAGAGATTGGAAAATCAAAGGGTTAGCGCGAAATACGGGGGTTTTCACGGCCTTTTTGACCGGGCGCCCACAAACACTGCGCAAAAATAGTGCGCACCAAAATGGAACCCGCACCGCAATCGGGCACCGGATGATTGGGAATGGAGCCTGCGAACCAAGACGGAGCATGACTTTTACGCCTTGGTGGCAAATACCGGCTGCGGTACTATTTGCCGCTACAGAAATCGAATTTTTTAGTGGAGAATTGCGCTTGGCCGCGGATAAATTGCAACAGTTATTAAGTGAGCTGCAACAACAGGGGGCAGTAATCAGCAGTGACCTGCGCGACGCTTTGGAAGTCGCGATGGGCAAGCTGCCACTGGTCAGCCAGCGGGAATTTGATCTGCAGGCTGCCAAACTGGCGCGCGCCGAGGAAAAGCTCGCGCAGCTGGAGCAGCAGATCAAGGATCTGGAGGAGCGCCTCGGCGCCCAGTAAGCGCGCGCGCAACAGGGCAAGTCGGCCCCAAATCGACATCACACAGAACGTCAGGAAAGACCGTTTTTCAGGGAAGAAAATGAGCCTATCCATTACCTACGCCCGTGCCCAGCTGGGCATACAGGCACCCTTGGTGACCGTGGAAACCCACCTCGCCAATGGATTGCCCGCATTCAATATTGTTGGTTTGCCAGAGGCCGCGGTGCGCGAGAGTCGCGACCGGGTGCGCAGCGCCATCGTCAACAGCCATTTCGAGTTCCCCCAGCGGCGCATCACCGTGAATCTTGCTCCCGCCGACCTGCCCAAGGCCGGCGGGCGCTACGATCTCGCCATCGCCTTAGGCATCCTCGCCGCCTCCGGGCAGGTGCCGGGAGATGCCCTGGGGCACTACGAGTTTATCGGTGAGCTGGCGCTGTCCGGCAGCCTGCGCCCGATTCCCGGCGCCCTGCCCGCCGCCATCGCCTGTCGCGACAGCGGCCGCACCCTGGTTACCGCTATTGAATCCAGCGCCGAGGCCGCGCTGATCGACACCCCAGTGAAATCCGCCACTTCACTGCTGCAGGTGTGCGCGCAACTGCACGGTCGCGAACCCCTGCCGGATGCCCAGCAATCGACCGAGCAGGAAACGGTGGTGTGCGCGGATCTGGCCGACGTGCGCGGGCAGCTGAAAGCCCGCCGCGCGCTTGAGGTTGCCGCCGGCGGAAACCACAATCTTTTGTTTTACGGGCCACCGGGTACCGGCAAAACCATGCTCGCCAGCCGACTGCCCGGCATACTGCCGCCGCTGACCGAGAAAGAACTGGTGGAAGTGGCCGCACTCTATTCCAGCGCCGGCCTCTCGCGTATCCGCCAGCGGCCCTTCCGCGCACCCCATCACTCCGCCTCCCCCACTGCACTCGTTGGCGGCGGCAGCAATCCGCGTCCCGGGGAAATCAGCCTGGCCCACCGCGGCGTGCTATTTCTGGACGAAATGCCGGAGTTCCCGCGCTCGGCGCTGGAGATATTGCGCGAGCCACTGGAAAACGGTGAGGTGCGCATTTCCCGCGCCCGTGCCCAGGTCACCTTCCCGGCTAACTTTCAACTGGTCGCCGCCATGAACCCCTGCCCCTGCGGCTACCTGGGAGAAACCCGCTGCCGCTGCACTCCAGACCAGATTGATCGCTACCGCAACAAGCTCTCCGGTCCGCTGCTGGATCGCATCGACATGCAGGTGGAAGTGGCCAGCATGAGCGCCAGCCAGCTGCAGGATTCACCGCCGGGGGAAAGCTCCGACACGGTGCGCGAACGGGTAATCCGCGCGCGGGAAATCCAGTGGCAGCGACAGGGAAAAATCAACGGCGACTTGCAAGCTAGTGAGCTGGACGAATTCTGCCGCCTGGGCAATCAGGAAGCGGCGCTGCTGCGCACCTCGGTCGAAAAGCTCGGGCTCTCCGCGCGCAGTTATCACCGGGTATTGAAAGTCGCGCGCACACTGGCGGATTTGAGTGGGCAGGAACACATCGGCACGGCACAGATTGCCGAGGCACTGGCCTATCGCAATCTGGACCGAAGAGCGATTGCGTCCGCGTAAACCAACGCAGCACACGTCCTGTGCATGGGTGCGGTTCTATGCAACCCTCTCACTCGCTTTTAAACGTTGAGGCGTAACCAGTAGGCCCGTAAATCGGCCCGCTTCTCCTTACAATATGCGCACTGAACAGCGAACGATATGTGGAGGACACCTTGCTAGAACAGTCGGACATCAGAGAATTCTGTCATCTGGGGTTCCGCCGTTTTCTCCCGGATCCGGCGCTCGCCCACCGCGTGGAGTGTTACTGGTCTACGGGGACACTCCTGGTGCCTTCGCTGGAGTCCCCGGAAACCCTTTATCCAGATGGCGGCACCAGTCTTCTGATTGACCTCGACTGCCCGGTACAGAGCGCAAGATTCGTGTTCAATACCCAGCGCAGCCGTTGGACCTTCGCATCCACCACGGCCACGGTCAGCGTACGTTTCCTGCCTGGTGCACTCTATCGGCTTTTTGGTTTCTCACCGCATGAATGGGACGACCAGGCCATCTCCGCCATCGACCTGCTTTCAACAACGGACTATGCGCTGTTGTTGCCGATACTCGTAAAAATGCATCCGGAAAATGTCGTCGATTCGCTTGAGCTTCTTGAACAGTTTCTACTGACACAGGAAAGAGCCGTCGCGAGCGGCACGGATCGGGTCCGCACCGTGCTTGCAACCTTTTCAGTCACATCCAACGTAGAACAAATGGCGGAAGCCGCCAGTACCAGCGCGCGAACACTAGAACGGCAATTTCGCAAGGAAGTTGGGATGCGGCCATCGGAGTTACTCGGCTACCGAAGAATCAAACAAGCACGCGCCCAGCTCTCTCAAACCAGGCAGTCCGTTACTGAGGTCGCACTGAGTTGTGGCTTTTACGATCAGGCGCACTTCAGCAAGTCGTTTGCCCGGTTTGTGGGAGAAACGCCCAGCCGCTATCGACAGCGAAAGCTGTCGGATATTTACAAGCCCAAATGAAGCCCATTCAACATACTTCGGCGTACAACAACTGAGGAGTACGCCAGATGACCAACCGACTATCCGCTTCCGAGCTCTATCGCCTTTGCCCGCAAATTCCGGAAGCCCTGTCACTTTTGGCTAGCAACGACCGTCCGAGCGAACACATCGAGCGCTCACTCGGTCACCTGGTCAGGTTGCGAATCTCACAGATAAATCACTGTTGCTATTGTCAGCGAATGCACGCCGAAGAAGCGCGCGAGGATGGAGAGCGACAGGCTCGCCTGGACGTGTTGCCCGCGTGGCGAGAAGCAGCCTGCTTTAGCGACAGGGAGCGCACCGCATTGCTGTGGGCAGAAGCCCTGACTCATGCCGCCAAGGGCAGTGTAGCTGACGATCTCTATAGCGCAGTGATAGCCGAGTTTGAGGCAGCCGGCCTGCTGGAACTCACGGCCATCATCCTTGAAATCAACAGCTGGAATCGGGTGTCTTTGAGCCTGGGTTTTCAACCGGACTTTTAACCCTTTTAATCGGGCAGCCCAACTGTTTGCGAGCCCGGGTTAAATTACATTTATTGAAAGGAGGTCTGAAATGATCAAGCGCAGAATCAACATGTCGCTGATGATTGTGGCAAGCCTATTTTTCCTTATTGGCAGCATCCTGTTCCTGCCGCAATTTGCCAACTATTCCACCGTCGGTGTCTGGTGTTTTGCGACCGGCTCTTTCACCATGTTGGCGATCTCTATCGCCGACCTGGTTGAAGACCTGATTGCCGGTAATTAAATAACCATGCGGTCGACCTTGCTTCACCAGTAAGCATTTAAAATGCTATTTTTTACATTCTGCGCTGTATACGATAGAGCACATGTTCCTGCATCGGATGCCCCTGCGGCAGCCCCGGGCGTGAAAAGTTATCGCACTGTTGCAGTCCCAATTTTTCCATCACCGCGCGCGAACGAAAATTTCCCGGCACGGTGAAGGAAACAATTGCATCCAGTCCGAGCTGTTCAAACCCAACCCTCAATGCGGCATTTGCCGCTTCGGTCGCGTAACCTTTTCCCCAATACGGCGCAGCAAGGCGCCAGCCTATTTCCACCGCCGGCGCGAATGGCATATCGTCGGTCACATGTTTAATACCGACAAATCCCATAAACTGCTGATCTTCCAATCGCTCCAACGCCCAGAATCCCCAACCGTATTTTTCGATATGCGCGATCTGGCGATCGATACCCGCATCGCTTTCCGCACGACTCAACAAGGCCGGGAAAAATTCCATTACCCGCGGATCTGAATTCATTGCAGAAAACGGCTCGCGATCCGAATCCCGCCACTGACGCAGTAGCAGCCGTTCGGTTTTCGGCTGAATCGGGGTGACCATTGCTCAGTGCTTCCGTTGTTTTTCCAGCTGCTTTTCCAGCGCGATCTCTGCCTGTACCGCGTAGTCGGCACAGTCCATTCGCTTCTCCTGCTTCGCCACTTCCCCGTACTGCCAGCCGCTGGCTCCCGGGTGCGGTGTCAGCAGCAGGTCACAGGGCAGATCGCGCACCTTGGCAAAAGTCTGATGGAAGTCGTGCAGCAGTTTCGGGTAGCGCGGATTGTCCTGAAGTTGATAGCCGGGTGCGGTCAGACTGTCGACATAGGCCACATCAACCTGTTTGCCATTGCGGCGGTCTTGCCAGGTCCAGGCCATACTGCCGGGTGTGTGACCGGGAATAAAATGCACCCGAAATTCCATCTCTCCCAGCACCAGGCTTTCGCCATCCATCAGGTAGCGATCGACAGCGACCGGGGGGAATAGCAGCGCATCGCCAAAGTGGATATCCCCGGCACCCCCATTGGCCAGCAGATGCGCGGACTCAGCATTGCTCGCGAGCTTGGCGCCGGTTACCCGCTTGATCTCGGCCAGCGGCCCGGCGTGATCCGCGTGACCGTGGCTGTGCAGAATCCACTTGAGGTCTTGCGGGTTTACGCCCAGCTTTTGCATGTTCGCCAGCAGTTGCTCTGCCGCTTGCGGCATGCCGCCATCAATCAGCAGGGCACCCGCGTTTGTCTTGACCAACAGCGCGGTCAGTTCCTCAGTGCCTATTTGCCAGGTGTGATCCGAAATCTGCAGGGGCGTGACCGGGGTGCGCCAGGCTTGCGGCACCTCGTAGGCTTTCAATTGCGGCAGCGGCTCCGCTGCCATTGAAGGTATCATGCTGCTTACTAACAGCGCAGGAAGTAAAAACAGCCTGCGCAAGCGGGAGTTCATTCCCATATCAGATTTCCATTTCCAGTAGGTGCTGCGCCGGCGCAATCATATAGTGACACTCTTGCAGGCCTTCAAACGGTTCCGGGTAATCGCTCTGTTGAAAGCCGATTTTTTCATACAGCGCCTGTGCCGGCCGATTGTTTTTCAATACAAACAGGGAGCATTGGTCTGTCGCCAGCGCATTGCACCCCCGCTTTGCCAGAAGCCGAATCAGGGATTTACCGATTCCGCAGCCGCGCGCCTCCGGTGCCACAATTAATCGCCCCAGATGGCAGCGATCCAGGCGACGGTAGAACTGGCCGAATGCCAAGAGCTTTCCAGTCACATCCTGCAATACAAAACTCGGCAGCTTCTGCCAACTGCAGTCTTCAGCGAAGCTCTGGGTATCAAAGGGGTAGCGAAAGAATGGTCCGCCCCACTCTCGGCACTGGGTTTCGGATTGAATCCACTTCATCAATACCGGGATGTGCTCCTGCGTACAGGCCGCCAGCTGCAATCGATGAGTTTCCATTAATCTGCCCGGTTTTCTCTCAGGTTTTGTTGCGTCTTGCCTGCATCAGCCAGCGATCCAGTTGATCGGCAAAGGCCTTGCGCTCCTGCTGCCCCAACGGCGGCGGCCCACCGGTATGTACCCCGCTGGAGCGCAGGGTTTCCATAAAGTCGCGCATGTTCAGGCGCGCGCGAATATTGGCCTTGGAATATTTTTCGCCACGGGGGTTGAGGGCGGTGGCACCCTTGTCGATCACTTCCGATGCCAGGGGAATGTCCGCGGTAATAATCAGGTCGCCCTCACTACAGCGCTGCACGATTTCGTTGTCGGCGACATCGAAGCCGGAGGTGACCTGGACTGCGCGGATAAATTTTGACGGCGGCACCCGCACGTACTGGTTAGCGACCAGGGTCATTTCCGTTTCGGTGCGCTCGGCGGCGCGACACAGGATTTCCTTGATGACCGTGGGGCAGGCGTCGGCGTCGACCCAGATTTTTGGCATTAGTCGGTTTCTCGCAATTGTTCATCGGGTCGATTGTCAAACGGGGCACCCTGATCGCATTTTTTGCACTCGAGCTTCAGCCCCAGCTTCGCTGCGCGCCCCTCGGGCGTGGTGACCCAGAGCCGGTTCTGCCACGGCGGGTCGTGACGCACGTGCTGGTTGTGGCCGCAGGCGAGCTGGGCCACCCAGTGGTTTTCCTCGTCGCGGTGGTAGCCAATGATGGGTTGGAGCATAGGATCGTCAATAAAAAAGGCACCTCACAGAGGTGCCTTTATAGACAAATAATCGCGGAAGGTAAAAGCTCGCCATCAATCTCCCGCGGCGGCCACCTGTGAGGGTTGTTCTTGACGATGCTCTGACGAGTGCTCCGCTGAATCGGCTGTTTTCCGCCGACTCGGCAGATTGCCGTTAATGAAAATCAGCAGGAATACCGCAGCCGCCAGTGCCGTCCACACATCAAACATTGCCAGCATGTAGCCAATCACCAAGGCGCAAACCATTTCCAGCGGCTTCTTCACCAGCGGCGCGGCCACCATGATGCAGGCAAACGCGGTGAGCGCGAGGGTCAGCATCAGGGCAATGGCCATGATGGGTTTGATCAGGCTGATCCAGGGCCAGCACAGGTAGATCAGCGGCAAACCGAAGCCGTAATAGGAACCGATGCCACTGTGCAGGTCGACCATTTTCTGGCGGCCGCCACGCCAGGTCTGGATGATCACCGCGTGCACCCCGGTCCACAGAATGCCCTGATAGGGAAACAGCGGCGCGATCACGGCAGAGACCGCATTGCGCAGGGCCACGGCGATCTGGCTGCGTTCAAAATTGGTATCTATCGGGTCATCCTGCCGCGCCGGTTGCGCGCTGCGAATCATTTCCGAGCCGGTCACAAAGTCCCCGAACAGAATCACATAGGCCACAAACGCCAGCGGCAACACCTCCAGATACATCGACAGCGGCGGCCAGCCAATGCTGAGCGGCGATACCTTGGCCAGGGTCTCAGCCACCGGCGGTAGGAACAGGCCCCAGCGCATCTCGAACTGGATCTCCCCCACCAGTGCGCCCACCACCGCCGCGGCCACAAAGCCCGGCAGCAGGCCGAGACTGGACAGGCTGTCGAGCCATTTGTGCTTCGCCCGCAGGGCCTGCATGGGGGCGGAAAAGGTGAACAGCAATGCCACCAGCAACGCGGTCGTGGCGCTGATCGGGTGGTTCTGGAAGAGGCTGATGTCTTTCACAAACACCCGATCCAGCGCGGAGATTGCCGCACCGAAAATGATCCCCGCCTTCAGCGCCACCGGTAGCGCGCTCATCAACCGCCGCGACAGCCCGGAGAGGCTGAATAGCAGTGCGATCGCCGCCAGGCTGAGGGAGAGCGCGGTCATCACCTGAAAGCGCACCGCCCCCTCGGGGTAGCCGCTGACAATGAACGTCAGCACCAGCGGAAAAGCCGGGGTCAGCATCCCCGGGGCGAAGGGCTCGCCAAACAGCAGAAAGGACGCGCAGAGTACCGTGTTGACCAGCAGCAATAGCGCCAGGGATTCTTCAAACGACAGGCCGAAGTAGCCAATCATCACTGGCGCCATGATCAGGCTGGTGCCGCTGGCCACCACCACGCCTTGAATAAACTGGGAGGGCACGAACTTCAGGTGCAGAAAGGGGACACGGAGGGTAAAGGGGCCCCAGCGCCAGCCACTGGCGGGCGCCGCGTTTGCACCGCCCGCAGGGGCGGCGTCTTGCGGTTTGGTCTGATCCATCGCTTTGCTCTCATTATATTTATGTCGATATGAGCAGCCGCTGTGGGCAGTCATCGCGAATTTTGAGCTTAGGCGGGGGCAGACCGGGCAACCATTATTTGGGAGGTAATCCCGAGGCCACCTTATCCGGCGACCAGCGGACGGTAGAGCAACGGATGCGTATCGGGCACGGCGGCGATTTCCTCATCCGTTACCACCCGCTGCGCGTCGTCCCGATAAATGCGACCGATCAACAGCCGCGGCTGCACCAGCTGCGAGGTGGAAGACAGGGTGTCGTTGTAGACCGTGAGATTGACGATACCGCCGTCGGTATTGAGTGCCAGCGGGTAATCGCTGGTGTGGATCAGGCGGCGCCCCAGTTGCTGCCAGTTCTCCGGCAGGGCACCGGCCTGCTCCAGCCGCTCCAGCATGGCCCAGCCCCTGGGTTCATTGCTCTGCAGTGTCTCCATGGTCAGGTACAGCGCCAGGCCACAGGACAGCGCGGTGCCATTGTGCAGCCGGGGCCGCAGGCCGTTGGGGTTCATCACCAGTTCGTACATATTGGGATCTTCCAGCAGCGCCGGATCCACCCGCGGCAGGAAAAACGCCAGCCAAGCGCGATTGACCGAAATCACCCGCCCGAAGTTGTCCAGCGCAAAGGCCGGCTCCGGTTCGGCGCGACGCATGGCGTTCTGCATCGACTTGTTCATCCACACCGCCAGTTCCGGGGAATCGAATACCGACTGGTCGGCGGAGAATCCGGCGGCTGTCAGCAGATAGGCACGGTCGCGGCCGCTCAGGCCAAAACAATCCGCCAGCGCTGCGGCCACCAGCCGCGAGGGCTGGGAGCGCCCGGTTTCCAGAAAGCTGATATGTCGGGTAGACACCCCCAGCCGCTCCGACAATTCCTCCTGAGACATCCCCAGGGTTTTACGCCAGAAGTGCATCAGGCGCCCGAAAGCGCTCTCCCCCCGGGATTGCTCCACCAGCGTCAGCGGTGTGGTCTTCATATGGGTTGATCCTTGTAATTCTTATCTTCTCTTTGATCTGACTCTCATCGACTTGCTGTTCAATATAAATCCAAGTGGAAGCCACCGCCAGACGCAGCCAAGCACTCCCGGCGCTGGTAGAATCGCCCGCAGTTCCGATCCAGATTGATTCAGATAGCAGTACCCCGAGTTCGTTTCCCTATGACCAAGCTCAATCCCCGCCAGGCAGAAGCCGTCAAATACATCGACGGCCCCTGCCTGGTTCTGGCCGGCGCCGGTTCCGGCAAGACCAGTGTAATTACGCGAAAAATCGCCTATCTGATCGAACAATGCGGCTATCAGGCGCGAAATATCGCCGCCCTGACCTTTACCAACAAGGCCGCACGGGAGATGAAGGAGCGGGTCGGCAAGCTGATCACCGGCCCCGATGGCAAAAAATCCAAGGCCTCCCACGGCCTCACCGTGTCCACCTTCCACAACCTGGGCCTGAATATCCTGCGCAAGGAGTACCGCGCCGCCGGCTTCAAGCCCGGCTTCTCGATTTTTGACTCGGAAGACGCCCGCAGCCTGATCAAGGAACTGATGCTGCGCGACGGCGACCTGGATACCGACCTGCTGGACCGGGTGCAAAACCAGATTTCCAACTGGAAGAACGACATGCTGCCCCCGCGCAAGGCGCTGGAAACCGCCCAGAGCCCGGGGGAACAGGCCATGGCGGTGGCTTACGGGCGCTATTGCGACGCCCTCAAGGCCTACAACTCGGTGGATTTTGACGACCTGATCATGATCCCGGTGCAGCTGTTCGATTCCGATCCCGAGCTGCTGCAGCGCTGGCGTAAAAAGATCCGCTACCTGCTGGTGGACGAGTACCAGGACACCAACAGCTCCCAGTATCTGCTGGTGAAAATGCTGGTGGGCAGCGGCGGCGGCCTCACCGTGGTGGGCGATGACGACCAGTCGATCTACGCCTGGCGCGGCGCGCGCCCGGAAAACATGAGCCAGCTGAAGCAGGACTACCCCAGCCTGCGCCTGATCAAGCTGGAGCAGAACTACCGCTCCACCAGCCGCATCCTCAAGGTGGCCAACCACCTGATCGCCCACAACCCGCACGAGTTCGACAAGGCGCTGTGGTCCGACAAAGGCCTCGGCGACGAAATCCGCGTGCTCAAGGTGGCCAATGAGAATGAGGAAGCCGAGCGCGTCGCCAACGAAATCTTCCTGCAGAAGGCTCGTCGCGGCTGCAAATTCATGGACTTTGCGGTGCTCTACCGGGGCAACCACCAAGCGCGTCTGATCGAGATGAAGCTGCAGGAAAACCAGATTCCCTACCAGATGTCCGGCGGCACCAGCTTCTTCGCGCGCGCCGAGATCAAGGACGTAATGGCCTACCTGCGCCTGCTGGTGAACCCGGACGACGACAACGCCTTCCTGCGCATCATCAACACCCCGCGCCGCCAGATCGGCACCAGCAGCCTCGAGGCCCTGGGCAACTATGCCAAAGGCCGCGAGATTTCGATGCTGCGCGCCTGTTCCGAAATCGGCTTCAAGGAACACATCACCGAGGCGGGCTACGAGCGCCTCGACCGCTTCTCCCAATGGCTGGAAGGGGTCGCGCGCAACTGCCGCGACAACAACCCGGAAACCGCCCTGCGCGAAATGCTCGACGACATCGACTACGCCGGCTGGCTGTCACAGAACGCGAGCAGCGAGAAGGTCGCCGAAAAGCGCATGGAGAACGTCTACTGGCTGCTGGACAGCCTGATGAAAACCATGGAAGGCACCGACGACGAGCTGGAACAGGACGTGCGCCTGGAGCAGGCCATCTCCAAACTGATCCTGCGGGACATGCTCGACCGCCAGGAGGAAGAGGAAGCCACCGACAAGGTCAGCCTGATGACCCTGCACGCGTCCAAGGGTCTCGAGTACCCCCACGTGTTCATGATCGGCATGGAAGAAAACCTGCTGCCCCACCGCAATAGCATCGAAGACGACAATATCCAGGAAGAACGGCGACTGACCTACGTGGGCATTACCCGCGCCCAGCGCACCCTGACCATGACCCTGGCCGGCAAGCGCAAGATGTTCGGCGAGAACCAGGACACCACCCCGAGCCGCTTCCTCGACGAACTGCCCCAGGAAGACTGCGTGTTCGAGGGCTTCGGCAAGGCGACGCCGGAACAGAACCAGGCCAAGGGCGCGGAGACGCTGGGCTCACTGTTGAGTATGTTTGACTGACATCCACCAAACCCCAATCGCCAGACACAAAAAAGCCGCTCATTGAGCGGCTTTTTCGATGCATCAGTAAGCTCTCACTTACTTGCTGTTTTCCACCATATGGTCAACAGCGGCCTTCACCTCATCGTCTGAACAGGTCATACACAGACCTTTCGCCGGCATGGCGTTGAAGCCATTCAGTGCGTGGGTGTAGAGCGTGTCCATACCCTTGGCAACGCGAGGACCCCAGGCACCGGCATCGCCGAACTTGGGCGCGCCAGCCGCGCCGGTACCGTGACAGGCCGCGCAATGCGCGCCGTACACATCGCTACCACTGCGGGCACCGCCGGAGGAAGCTGCTGCCGCAGGCGCCGCTGCCGCACACTCATCCCCTTTCATACAGGTTTTGCCGGCCGGGGCCAGACGCTCAGCGATCTGCTCATCCACAGACTGAGCCACGGCTACCGCTGCGCCAGCCACTACGGCCAGCGCCGCTACAAAATTCAATACAACTTTCATCCATTCCCCCTAAAGGCCTTGTCTGATGGCCTGTAGTATTCCGGCGGAGATGCCACATACTTCTACCAGCCGCGCATTATAAGCATAGCGCCGCCCCCTGCGAAGGCCCCCGAGGCCCATTGCTGTCGACACCTAGTGACCAATTTCCCGATTCGCCGATGAATTTGGGGATATTGAACCTGCTATCTGCGGGAACGCTAGACTGTTTCGTACCAATGGACAAACTTGCCAGCGACCGCAGAGGTACCCCCATGATCGAAAGGATTCACGATCAAAGCGCGCGCCAGTTGATCACTCTCACCCTGTATTTTTCCATGGCACTGCTGCTGTTGCCCTCGCGTGCCGACGCCACAGAGGGTGGTATCGGCTATTACGTCCCGGGCACCATGGCCACCCTGATCGACCGCGCGCCGGTGCAGACCGGTTGGGTAGTTAAGCCCCAGTACATGCACTACAGCGGAGACTTCAGTGCCTCCGCGGATACGCCACTCGCCGGGCTGGTGGTCGCCGGTGTCGATGTGGAAATTGATGCCTTCGCCCCGGGCTTGCTTTACACCTTTGAGGAAGATGTCCTCGGCGCCAAATATACCGTCGGCGCCTTTCCCTCCTGGGTGGATGTGACCGTCACCGGTACCATCGAAAGCGATTTAGGTAATTTCAGCCGGCGCGACTCGGTCTCGGGCCTGGGCGATACCACCCTGATCCCGGCGCTGATGGCCTGGCAGGAGGGCTGCTGGCAATACAACTTCATGTTTGCGGTTCATGCACCCACCGGCGACTACGAGGTTGGCCGATTGGCCAACGAGGGGCTCAATTACTGGGCAGTGGATCCCGTAGTTGGCATTGCGTATAGCAACCTAGAGGCCGGGTTCAACGCCTCGGTGTTTAGCGGTGTGATGTTCAATGCCGAAAACTCGGACACCGATTACCGCAGCGGCCGCACCTTCCATCTGGACGCCAGCGTGCAACAGATGATCAAGGCCGGATCCGGGTTCGTCACCCTGGGGCTCAACGGCTTCTGGGGCCAGCAATTCAGCCCGGACCGCAACCCCGGTCGCTTCGTGGATGAGTTCAAAATGCGCTCTTCCGGCATCGGCCCGGTGGTCGGCTATATGCTCCCCATGGGCAAAGACAACATCCTGGTGGAGCTCAGCTGGCTACCGCAGACAGACACCCGGAACACCACCGAAGGCGACTATGTGTGGCTCAAGTTTGTCTACCAGTGGCAATGACCCATACAAAACCCCAATCCGTGCTTTGCCCGGTCCGGGTGCTTCTGTATAATCCGCGTCCGCGCCGGGGTTCGGTAACCCATTGATTTGGCGCGAATTTGACCAACAGTGTCAACCGCCCGTAGCTCAGCTGGATAGAGCGTTGCCCTCCGGAGGCAAAGGTCAGAGGTTCGAATCCTCTCGGGCGGGCCATATAAAAGAAAAGGCCACCCAACGGGTGGCCTTTTCTTTTATACCGTCCCAAGCCCTAGGGTTTCGACCAATTCCCAGGTTCGAGCCGGAGGCGCAAAGCGCCGGAGACCAGCGAGCCCAAAGGGCGAAGCTAATCCTCTCGGGCGACTTTACTCTTAATACCTCTCAAGCCCTAGGGTGTCGACCAACTCCCAGGTTCGAGCCGGAGGCGCAAAGCGCCGGAGACCAGCGAGCCCAAAGGGCGAAGCTAATCCTCTCGGCTGTCTTTACTCGTATATCGTCCCAAGCCCCAGAGCTTTGCCCAACTCCCAGATTCGACTCGCAGACCAAAGCGCCGGGCGTTTGTTAAAACCGGGAATCACTCGGGATGCACATTAGCAGGTCGGTAGCCCCTATATCATGCCCAAGTTGGCTAAAGAGAGTGCTAACCTGCCCCCGGTGATGTGTTTGGTGATTAAAAATATGCTGAACAAGGTGACCAAAATTTTTACTAAACACATCACCTTGCGTATTACGATAGATTAATGAGGAGTCAGCATCTGATTGCGTTATCTCTTTTGAAAAATTGACGATCATTTCATCGATAATCTTTCTTTCACTACGCAGAGCAGATAAATCACAATGACGCACTTCTGCGAGAGATTCAGGCTGACTTATTTCTCTCACATGGACCAGCGATGAAAAATTACTAGGATGCTCTGAAAAGCGCGTTAACCAAATAATGTCGCCGACGAGAATATGGTTAAGCGTGCCCAGAATCGACCCAAAAAACGCACCTCTATCTTCAGCTAATTCAAACGTACTGAGACTTTCAGCAGAAGTATAAATCCTCTCATTCATCCATTGATTGTATTGTGCCAGTAACTCAAAGGCTTTCATTCTTGGATCTGCCTCTATTGGTTATAACTTCCATATAAATAGCGAGCAATTTTTTGCGCGTTGAACGCGGTGCGAAGCGGCGCCATTTAGCACTTCAAAGTCAATTAGATAGAGGTGTGCCTAAAAGCGGCGTAGGTTCCAAGTAAATTATCCGGCTTTGTTATACTTTTTGAATTCCTTAACCTCAGACTTGCAACATCTTAGTAATTCTTGGAGGAGGATCATACGAAAATTCAAACGTGTATTTTCCATTCCTTAATATTTTCAAATCAGCTATTGCCCATGAAAATTTTTCATTTGGTTTTTTTGACATTTTTTCGCTTAGTTTTCTCAAACAAAAATTCAAATCTGTAGAGTTAGTAACTTGAACCCTTTTCTTTATAAAGAAATTACAGAAAAAATTAATGCTGGTAATAGTATCCCCATGAAAATCAAAGACTTCACAATTTATATCTATTGATCTCCAACCAGGAACTGCAACTAGCATAGCCTCTCGAACAATTTCTTCTTGAATTTCAATTAGATTATCCATTGAACTCTCTCCGAAACTGGTCTTACCCACAAAAAGTAGACACTATAACTATGTGATTTTGCGCTCGTACTCCGCTGGACTTTTGTAACCCAGTGTAGAGTGCCTACGTACTCTGTTGTAGAAAATCTCGATGTAT